>NZ_CP019687.1:1326250-2652500 GCF_002003265.1 Paenibacillus larvae subsp. larvae | reverse complement strand
CAGATTAGGCGAAGAGGTCTGGAAAGGCCTGCCACAGAAGGTAACAGCCCTGTAGCTGAAAGTCTGCTCTCTCCAAGGTGGATCCCGAGTACGGCGGGACACGGGAAACCCCGTCGGAATCCGGCAGGACCATCTGCCAAGGCTAAATACTCCCTAGCGACCGATAGTGAAGCAGTACCGTGAGGGAAAGGTGAAAAGCACCCCGGGAGGGGAGTGAAAGAGAACCTGAAACCGTGTGCTTACAAGAAGTCAGAGCCCTATGATTTTCTTCGGGAAATCAGGGTGATGGCGTGCCTTTTGTAGAATGAACCGGCGAGTTACGCTTGCATGCAAGGTTAAGGTGAAGAGCCGGAGCCGCAGCGAAAGCGAGTCTGAACAGGGCAAAGCATAAGCTTACGAAGTAGCAATACTTTGTATTGCTTGGAAGTATGCAGGCGTAGACCCGAAACCGTGTGATCTACCCCTGTCCAGGGTGAAGGTGAGGTAACACTCACTGGAGGCCCGAACCCACGAATGTTGAAAAATTCGGGGATGAGGTGGGGGTAGCGGAGAAATTCCAATCGAACTCGGAGATAGCTGGTTCTCCTCGAAATAGCTTTAGGGCTAGCCTCGGGTTAGAGTGATGGAGGTAAAGCACTGATTGGGTGCGGGGCCCGCCAAGGGTTACCAAGTCTAGTCAAACTCTGAATGCCATCCACTCGGTGCCCGGGAGTCAGACAGTGAGTGCTAAGATCCATTGTCAAGAGGGAAACAGCCCAGATCATCAGCTAAGGTCCCCAAGTGTGTGTTAAGTGGGAAAGGATGTGGAGTTGCACAGACAACCAGGATGTTGGCTTAGAAGCAGCCACCATTTAAAGAGTGCGTAATAGCTCACTGGTCGAGTGACTCTGCGCCGAAAATGTAACGGGGCTAAATACACCACCGAAGCTATGGGTCCTAATTAAGGGCAGTAGGGGAGCGTTCCAAGCAGCATAGAAGGTTGACCGTGAGGACAGCTGGAGCGCTTGGAAGTGAGAATGCCGGTATGAGTAACGAAAAGATCAGTGAGAATCTGATCCGCCGAAAGCCTAAGGGTTCCTGAGGAAGGTTCGTCCGCTCAGGGTAAGTCGGGACCTAAGGCGAGGCCGAAAGGCGTAGTCGAAGGACAACAGGCAGAAATTCCTGTACCACCAAACACCGCTATGAGCGATGGGGTGACACAGTAGGGTAGGGACGCAAGCTGATGGAAGTGCTTGTCCAAGCAGTGAGGCTGGTGTGCAGGCAAATCCGCACACGATGAAAGCCGGGCTGTGACGGGGAGTGAAAATAGCAGTAGCGAAGGTCTTGATCTCACACTGTCAAGAAAAGCCTCTAGCCAGGTGCAGGTGCCCGTACCGCAAACCGACACAGGTAGGCGAGAAGAGAATTCTAAGGCGCGCGGAAGAACTCTCGTTAAGGAACTCGGCAAAATGACCCCGTAACTTAGGGAGAAGGGGTGCCCCGGTAGAGTGAATAGCTCGAGGGGGCCGCAGTGAATAGGCCCAAGCGACTGTTTAGCAAAAACACAGGTCTATGCGAAGCCGCAAGGCGAAGTATATGGGCTGACGCCTGCCCGGTGCTGGAAGGTTAAGGGGAGTGGTTAGGGCTTAAGGCCCGAAGCTATGAACCGAAGCCCCAGTAAACGGCGGCCGTAACTATAACGGTCCTAAGGTAGCGAAATTCCTTGTCAGGTAAATTCTGACCCGCACGAATGGCGTAACGACTTGGGCGCTGTCTCAACGAGAGATCCGGTGAAATTTTAATACCTGTGAAGATGCAGGTTACCCGCGACAAGACGGAAAGACCCCATGGAGCTTTACTGCAGCTTGATATTGGACTTTGGTACGATCTGTACAGGATAGGTGGGAGCCTAAGAAGCCGGAGCGCCAGCTTCGGTGGAGGCAGCGTTGGGATACCACTCTGATCGTATCGGAGTTCTAACCCGGGACCGTGAACCGGTTCGGGGACAGTGTCAGGTGGGCAGTTTGACTGGGGCGGTCGCCTCCTAAAGAGTAACGGAGGCGCCCCAAGGTTCCCTCAGAATGGTTGGAAATCATTCGAAGAGTGCAAAGGCAGAAGGGAGCTTGACTGCGAGACCTACAAGTCGAGCAAGGACGAAAGTCGGGCTTAGTGATCCGGTGGTACCGCATGGAAGGGCCATCGCTCAACGGATAAAAGCTACCCTGGGGATAACAGGCTTATCTCCCCCAAGAGTCCACATCGACGGGGAGGTTTGGCACCTCGATGTCGGCTCATCGCATCCTGGGGCTGAAGTAGGTCCCAAGGGTTGGGCTGTTCGCCCATTAAAGCGGTACGCGAGCTGGGTTCAGAACGTCGTGAGACAGTTCGGTCCCTATCTGTCGTGGGCGCAGGAAATTTGAGAGGAGCTGTCCTTAGTACGAGAGGACCGGGATGGACGTACCGCTGGTGTACCAGTTGTTCCGCCAGGAGCACAGCTGGGTAGCTATGTACGGAAGGGATAAGCGCTGAAAGCATCTAAGCGTGAAACCCGCCTCAAGATGAGATTTCCCAAGTAGTAAGACCCCTTGAAGACGACGAGGTAGATAGGTTGGGGGTGGAAGCGCAGCAATGCGTGGAGCTGACCAATACTAATCGGTCGAGGGCTTATCCTAAAGAAACAACTGTTCTAAGTACACTTTGCTTCGCTGCTAGTTTTCAGGGTGCAAGAGGCTGGTTCAAGCTGCATGCCTTTTCTAAGGCAGGATATTTTCTCGCAGCCTGATCGAAGCAGTAACGCTTCGAAAAATCCGATCTGAATGGTCATATTTTGCTTCGCAAAAATGGTAGTCTAAGGTAGGATATTTTCTCGCAGTCTGATCGAAGAAGCAATGCTTCGAAAAATCCGGTTTGGTGACGATAGCGGAAGGGAACCACGCGTACCCATCCCGAACACGGCCGTTAAGCCTTCCAGCGCCGATGGTACTTGGACCGAAGGGTCCTGGGAGAGTAGGACGTTGCCAAGCAACAAGAAGTCTTCCTGACTTGTTTCAGGGAGGCTTTTTGTTTTATGTCTACACTTACAACTAATTATATTTCCTATGGCTCCGATTTTTCTCATCTAGAGACATAGAACTATATCAGAAACCAACTACTCTTATGGTAAAGATTGTCCAGAATTGTTTTCCGGCCACCAGCATAAGGGAAGATAAGCCAATCTACCGAAATCCCCGACGAAAAAAGGACAGTGAAAGTCACCTGTCCTAAGAATCATTTATCAACTCTTTTTGTTACCAGTTTTATTACGAACAAATAATATAGAGATACAAACATAATAAATAACCGTAATAACAAGGACTTCATTCCAACTGGTTGATTTGCCAAAAATAAAATCGTTCCCTTATGTTTTTAAAATCGAAACCAATCAATATCTACATTAAGATTGTTGTTCTAAAAGCCGCGAGGAAAGTCCTAGAACCAATTGAGGGTGAAAAACAATCTTTTGTTTTGGCACATCAGGCTTTTCGGATTGGCGCAGCAGTAGTTGAACCGTTTCCCTTGCCATTTCTTGAATCGGTTGAGAAATTGTGGTCAATCGGGGTATCACGATTTTGGACAGAATCGTATCGTCAAATCCGATGATGGATAAATCTTCAGGAACACGCAGTGCTGATTGTTGAGCCGCTTGCAGGGCACCTATGGCCAGCAGGTCATTGCAAGCAAATAGAGCTGTAGGGCGCTCTTTCATTGCAAATATGCGTGATGTTCCTTCAAAGGCTTCCTGAATAGAAGAATTCACCCTTACAATCCAATCGTTAATAACAGGAATCCCGGCATCACTCATAGCTTGCTTTGCTCCTTGCAAACGGTAGTCGCCACTTGGACTATCCTCCGTGACTATACCGATGCGGATGTGATTTAAGGAAGCGAGATGCTGAATGGCCTGATATCCGCCTTTACAATCATCGACGGTAACTGTATGCATAGATAAGGATGGGATATCTTTAGAAAACAAGACTACCGGAAAATCGTCGGCAATACTGTCCCGGAACAATGACCAATCTGAAAATTGACAGGCAACGATAAGTCCATCGATTTGCTTGCGCTGCATCAATGAGATATATTCAAGGCCTTTGCGGTCCTTGTTATCAGTACTGCACATGACGATACTATAACCGGAAGCTTGGGCCTGATCCTCCAGATTGCGGGCAACCTCCGCGAAGAACGGGTTTGCGAGGTCCGGGATCAGCAGCCCAAAGGTGGATGTTTTTTTTCCGGTAAGCGCGGAAGCTACAACGCTTGGCTGATATTGAAGTTCTTTCATGGTATGAAGAACACGCTCCCGTGTTTTTTCACTGATATTTCCGGTTTGATTGATTACTTTAGATACAGTGGCGATGGAGACACCAGCTGATTTGGCAACGTCATAAATGGTTGATTTCATCTCTTACTCCTCTACCTGCATTCATTCCATAATTACTTATGTTTCTTTATTCATTATAGACAACAAAAGGAGAATGGACTATCCCCATTCTCCTTAGACTGTTTGATCAAGTTTTGATCCTGCTGTTCTGCTAATAAGATGAAAATTTCCCATATTTCACTTTCCAATTAACTTAACAATCTAATTGGCCAATCTACCTGGCAAATAGCCATTCATGGTCTGAGTCGTTATGGAATTTCCATGTCCGGACAGGACCTGCCATTACGTTTAAATAATAGGAATCGTAACCTGGAGGAGCCGATACAGGATGATATCCTTCGGGAACTAATACAACATGCCGGTTAGGAACGGCTAACGTCTCGTCAAGCGAGCGGTCATCCGTATAAACGCGCTGCATAACAAAGCCTTGTCCAGGATTTACTTCATGGTAATAGGTCTCTTCCAGATATGATTCATGCGGTAAACGGTCGCGGTCATGTTTATGCGGAGGATAACTCGACCAATGTCCCGCCGGTGTAAATACTTCTACCACCAGCAAGCTGTCCGCCTCTTTCTGCTCGGGCAATATGTTATGAATATGCCGCTGAGTACTTCCGGATCCCCGCGTTTCAACACCAACATCTTCAGGAGCGATTAACCTGGCTGGATAGGTTCCTTTTCCCGGTGCTAAGCAAACGGCCAATTCCAATGGCGTCTCGGCCTTAACTGTATAGCAGTCATTGTTAGGCACATAAACAGAGTAAGGGGAATCTGTTCGAATACACTCATTCTTTGTCCGAACAGGCCGAACGTTTGCTCCTTTGTACTAATTGTTGCTTTCCCGCTCAACAAAACCAGGCAGGCTTCCTGATCCTTCGTCTCCCGCTGCAAGGTCTCTCCTGGGCACAAAGAGTACACTTCAAAACCGACATATCTCCATCCCGCATTTTGGGGCGTTACGGATATAATCTTTCCATGTTCATCTCTTGGTTCGGGTTTGACCATTAATTTAGACATTTGTAAACCTCCTTACTGAATGTATCATAAATTTCTCTATTTTATTGTTTATGTGTTTATAACCGGTGTTTTGAGTTCAAGAGTAACGGGGTGCCGGCAAACAAGTGATTCTTTTGCCGCCCGGGCTATTCTTTCAGCCTGTAATCCATCGTTGGCATTACATACGATAGGTTCGTTAAATAGGATAGAACGGACGAAGTCCCGAACTTCCTGGATATAGGCCTGTGTATACCGTTCCAAAAAGAAAAAAAGCGGCTTATCCATCTCTACTCCGTCAGAGGTTGCTACAACGGCTGTAGACGGGCGTTCATTGTTTATAGATACACACCCTTTTGAACCGAAAGCTTCCAAACGTTGATCATAGCCATACACTGCCTTGCGGCTGTTTTCTATAACACCTAATGCACCATTAGCAAAACGAAGGTTGATCACAGCTGTGTCAATATCGTTTAACTCTCCAATTTTCGGGTCGATCAGATTGGCCCCCTGTGCGTAGACTTCAACCACTTCACTTTGCATGACATAACGGGCCATGTCGAAATCATGTATCGTCATATCCATGAACAGACCGCCCGATTTGGACACATATTCAGGTGAAGGCGGTTCAGGGTCACGGGATGTTATGCGCAGCAAATGTGGAATTCCAATCGTGCCCGCCTGTACAACATCCCGTGCTTTTTTGAAATTAAGGTCAAAACGCCGGTTAAAGCCGACCTGCATCTTGATTCCGGCTTTTTCAACTGCTTCCAAAGCCTGTCTTGTTGTTTCCACAGAGAAACTAATTGGTTTTTCGCAAAATATGTGTTTACCTGCTTCAGCGGCCTCTTGAATGATCGAAGCATGAGTGCTGGTTGGCGAACAGATAAAAACTGCCTGAATATCCGGGTCATTTAATAAGTCACGGTAATCATTCGTTATAACGGGGATGTTTAATTCAGAAGCCCAGTTATCCAGCCCTGAAATACATACATCCGAAATGGCACGTACACGTACATGACTCATTTGCTGAATATTAGCTGCATGAAGTTTTCCAATTCGTCCCGCACCGATAATCCCAACTTGAAGCATAAACATCCCTGCTTTCCGTCAAATTGTTCAATTTAGGGAAAGCGCTTAACTCACTTTTACTATACGTGATAATAGAATTATTAGCAAGAAGAAAACTATGTGAAAAATAGGACGAATGGCTGAAAATTCAATAATAAAGAAAACATTT
The DNA here is from genome assembly GCF_002003265.1 of Paenibacillus larvae subsp. larvae. NCBI lineage: Bacteria > Bacillati > Bacillota > Bacilli > Caryophanales > Paenibacillaceae > Paenibacillus > Paenibacillus larvae. The sequence continues at coordinate 2,645,868 of NZ_CP019687.1, read as the reverse complement.
CTAATATGTAAGAATAGATAATTGTGAAAAAAAGAACTTTAAAACTCATTTAAAAAAGCGTTTACATTCCCGAAAAAATGTGATTATAATTAGCCATAAGGTAAGCGCTTAACCCATTTTGCACAAACCTGCAATATCAACTTAACGTTACTTGAGGCTTTACATATTAAAGTTTGAAGCAAAACAGGCGGAGGTGCTGACAGACGTGAGTGCATTAACATTTCCGGTAAATCGGAAGTTGGATTTAATAGCGGTCGGAAGACTATGTATTGATTTAAATGCGAACGAAATCAACAAGCCTATGGAAAAGACGAGAACATTTACTAAGTATGTTGGGGGGTCCCCGGCGAATATCGCTGTCGGGGCAGCCAATCTTGGCTTAAAGAGCGGTTTTATCGGAAAGCTGGCGAATGACCAGATGGGACGTTACATCAAGCAATATTTGATAGAAAAATTAATTGATACATCACAGTTAGCGGTGGATAATACGGGGGCTATAACCGGTCTTGCTATTACCGAAATCAAAAGTCCGACCGATTGCAGTATTTTGATGTACCGGGATAATGTGGCTGATTTGCTGCTGAAACCGGATGAAGTATCCGAGGAATATATCAGTCAATCTAAGGCTCTGCTTATTTCTGGAACGGCACTAGCAGCCAGTCCTTCACGTGAAGCGGTTTTTGTTGCACTGGAATATGCTCGCAAACATAACGTATTCGTATTCTTTGATTTGGATTATCGCCCTTACACTTGGAACAATGTTGCTGAAACTTCAATCTATTATCAGCTGGCGGCGGAAAAAAGCGATTTCATTATTGGTACGCAGGAAGAATTCGACATGATGGAGAAATTCGCCGGCCACCAGGTTAATGATAAGCTAACCGCTGAAAAATGGTTTCAACATCATGCTAAAGTCGTCCTTATTAAGCATGGTTCGGAAGGTTCCATCGCTTACACAAGAGAAGGGAATGCATATAGAGGCGGTATTTTCAAAACGAAGGTCCTTAAAACATTCGGTGCAGGAGACTCCTATGCCTCTGCTATGATCTATGGTCTGATGCAAGGCTGGGAACTGCCGCGGGCGATGGAATACGGCAGTGCTTCCGCTGCCATCGTTATTTCCCGTCACAGCTGCTCTGAGGCTATGCCTACACGGGAGGAATTGGATTCGTTTATTGCAAACGGCGAGTATAAGCGATTGAGCAGGATGAAAACCCCGATAAAAAATAAATGGGAATAGAGAGAGGAGAAATGGAAGATGGCAATAGGAAAAATTATTCAAAACTATATCGGCGGGGAATGGAAGGAATCGACTTCGGGTAAAACCGAGCCTGTTTATAATCCGGCAACGGGTGAAATTATTGCTCACGTGCCATTGTCCAGCACAGAAGAACTGAATGAGGCGGTTGAAACGGCTGCAAAGGCGTTTCAGACTTGGTCATGTACGGCTGTTCCGCGCCGGGCCCGCATCATGTTCAAATATCAGCAGCTTCTGGTTGAGCATTGGGACGAACTGGCGAATCTCATCACCCTAGAGAACGGAAAAAATTGCAAAGAAGCTTATGGTGAGGTACAGCGGGGAATTGAATGTGTGGAGTTTGCGGCAGGGGCTCCGACGCTTATGATGGGCAAGCAGTTACCTAACATCGCTACAAATATCGAATCGGGAATGTACCGCTATCCAATCGGCGTCGTTGGCGGAATCACTCCTTTTAACTTTCCTATGATGGTACCATGCTGGATGTTCCCTCTTGCTATTGCTTGTGGAAACACCTTTGTGCTCAAGCCTTCAGAACGCACACCGCTGCTAACCTGCCGTCTGGCAGAACTGATGGAAAAAGCGGGTTTGCCCGCAGGTGTACTCAACATCGTACACGGAGCCCATGATGTGGTAAATGGTTTGCTTGACCACAAGAAAGTGAAGGCCGTTTCCTTCGTTGGTTCACAACCTGTCGGCGAATATGTATATAAACGCGGAACGGCGAATCTGAAACGGGTACAGGCGTTGACGGGCGCGAAAAATCACTCGATTGTGATGGAAGATGCCGATCTGGATCAGGCCGCAACCCAAATTATGAATGCCGCCTTTGGTTCTGCCGGGGAGAGATGCATGGCTTGTTCAGTGGTGCTGGTACAGGAAACTGTTGCAGACAAATTGATTTCTAAGCTGACCGAGGCAGCAGATGAGCTAATCATAGGGAACGGGGCCCAGGAAAACGTCTTCCTTGGTCCTGTTATCCGTGACTCCCATAAGGAGCGTACAATTGGCTACATTAAATCCGGTATTGAGGAAGGAGCGCGTCTGGTAAGGGATGGGCGGAAGGATGCTGAGTCACACAAGGAAGGCTACTTTATAGGGCCAACCATTTTTGATAACGTAACACAGCAGATGAAGATCTGGAAGGATGAAATTTTTGCCCCGGTGCTCTCTATTGTCCGTATAAAAGGTCTTGATGAAGCGATTGACTGGACGAATGAATCCTGTTTTGCAAACGGTGCATGCATCTTTACAAAAAGTGGAGCTTATATGCGCCAATTCCGTGAAAATATTGACGCAGGCATGCTGGGCGTGAATGTGGGAGTGCCGGCGCCGATGGCATTCTTCCCGTTCTCCGGTTGGAAAGATTCCTTCTACGGGGATTTACATGCCAACGGAACGGATGGAGTGGAATTTTATACACGCAAAAAGATGGTTACAACACGCTGGTAAGGAGGGATATGCTTGGAAACAATTCGATTAACTATGGCACAGGCGCTGGTCAAATTTCTCAACCAGCAGTATGTCGAATTTGACGGTGTGGAACATCGTTTCGTCAAAGGCATCTTTACGATATTCGGCCATGGAAACGTATTGGGACTGGGCCAGGCTCTTGAAGAGGACAGCGGCAGTCTTGAAGTATATCAGGGACGCAATGAGCAAGGAATGGCGCATGCTGCAGCGGCATTCGCCAAACAGAAGCGGCGCAAGGAGATTTGTGCCTGTACATCGTCAGTAGGTCCCGGTGCTGCGAATATGGTGGCGGCAGCAGCAACTGCTACGGCCAATCAGATTCCGGTATTATTGCTTCCCGGAGATACTTTCGCTTCGCGCCAGCCCGATCCGGTACTGCAGCAGATTGAACAGCCGAATGATTTTACCCTGTCAACGAATGATGCGTTCCGTCCGGTAAGCAGATATTGGGACCGTATCGTCCGTCCGGAACAACTCATGACGGCAATGATTCAGGCAATGCGCGTGCTGACGAACCCGGCGGATACCGGTGCTGTAACCATTGCCCTGCCGCAGGATGTTCAGGCAGAGGCATATGATTATCCGGTATCATTCTTTAAGAAACGGGTTCATCGTATAGACCGCCGTCCGCCGACAGAGCAGGCGATTGATGATGCAGTCCGGCTCATTTCGTATAAACGCAAACCCCTTATTATATGTGGCGGGGGTGTGCGATACTCCGAGGCGGGTGATGCTCTGCAAGCTTTCGCAGAAGCCTTCCGTATTCCGATTACGGAAACCCAGGCGGGCAAAAGCGCCGTACCTTGTTCCCATCCGCTTAACCTTGGCGGTATCGGCGTAACCGGTAATGCGGCAGCGAATGATATCGTGAGACAAGCGGATCTCATTATCGGAGTCGGCACAAGGTTTACCGATTTTACTACTGGTTCAAAGGAACTGTTCGGCTCTGCCGGGACAGATATTTTGACCGTGAACGTATCGGAGTTTCAGGCATTCAAGCTTGATGCGACACCGGTAGTAGCGGATGCCAAAGCAGCTCTTGCCGCTTTGCAGCAGCGTCTGGAAGCTATCGGATACACTACCGCTTACAAGACAGAGATCGAGGATGCACGCTCCAACTGGAACGAGGAATGGAAACGTCTTGCCGGAATCCAATACGATAAAATGACGTTTACTCCCGAGATTGCAGGGCATTTGGATGAAGTTCTGCCTGAATATGCGCAGACTTCAGGAAGTTTCTTGACCCAGACGCAAGTATTGGCGGCGTTGAACAGGCTGCTTGGAGAAAATGCGGTTATCGTTGGTGCATCGGGAAGCCTTCCCGGGGATTTACAGAGGATGTGGATGGCGGAGAAACCGCATACGTACCACATGGAGTACGGGTATTCGTGTATGGGATATGAGATCTCGGGGGCACTTGGTGTGAAGATGGCGGAACCGGAAAGGGAAGTTTACGCATTCTCAGGTGACGGAAGCTATCTGATGCTCCATTCCGAGCTTGTCACAAGTATCCAAGAGGGACAGAAGATCAATGTGCTGTTATTTGATAATATCGGATTCGGCTGTATTAACAACCTGCAGATGGGTAACGGCATGGGCAGCTTCGGTACCGAATTCCGAGCCCGGAACAAGTCGACAGGCAAATTGGACGGGCCGCTTGTCAGCATCGATTTCGCCCGGAGTGCAGCTGGTTACGGTGTAGCGACCTATACAGTGCGTACACTCGAGGAATTGGAGCAGGCAATAGCAGCAGCAAAGCAGCAGACGGTATCTACGCTTATCGACATTAAAATACTGCCGAAAACGATGACGAAAGGCTACGGAACCTGGTGGAATGTCGGCGTAGCGGAAGTTTCAGCGAAACAGCAAATCGCCCAGGCGAGGGAAGAACGCCATCGTATCCTACAGCGAGCAAGACGTTATTAAACAGGAAAAAACAAATAAGGGTTATTGGCAGGGACGGGTTGTATAAACATAAAAACATGGGCAGTCCGGCCCTTGCCAAAGGGAGGAATATAGCATGTTTGCAACAGGAAGCGTGAAGATCGGAATTGCGCCAATCGCTTGGACGAACGACGATATGCCCGAACTTGGCGGGGAGAATACGTTTGAGCAATGTGTGAGCGAAATGGCACTTGCAGGCTATAAAGGGACGGAGATAGGGAATAAATATCCGCGTAATGTAAGCATTTTGCGAGAAAAGCTCCGATTGCGTAATTTGGAGGTGGCCAGTGCCTGGTTCAGTGCTTTCTTAACAATAAAGCCCTTGGAAGAGACAGTGTCCGCGTTCATTCAACACCGCGATTTCCTGCACGAGATGGGAGCGGATGTGATTGTTATATCCGAGCAGGGACACAGTATTCAAGGCTATATGAATACGCCTGTTTTCGATAATAAGCCAATATTTGACAATGAAGATTGGAAGCGCTTAACAAGCGGATTGCATACTCTTGGAGAACTGGCCCGGGAAAAAGATATGCATATTGTATATCACCATCATATGGGAACTGGGATTCAAACGACAGAGGAAATTATCCGGCTGATGGAAGGTACGAATCCGGATTTGGTTTCATTGCTTTATGATACAGGACACCTTGTTTTTTCGGGTGAAGATCCTTTGGAAATATTGACCCGCTATATGCACAGGATCAAGTATGTCCATCTGAAAGATGTTCGTCATGATATCGCAATTCACGTGCGGAAGGAAAAGCTCAGTTTTCTGCAGGCGGTCAGGGAAGGAGTATTTACCGTTCCGGGAGACGGTACCGTAAACTTTGTCCCGGTATTCGAAGCTTTATCCGCCGCTTCTTACCGGGGATGGATGATCGTAGAAGCGGAACAGGACCCTGACAAAGCGAATCCATTCGAATACGCGTTAAAGGCAAGGGATTATATTTTACAGCAAGCAGGCATATAAACCAGGAGAAAAGAGGCTGACTTATTATGGGGAGCAACAAATGTGTATCGGTAGGACTGGTAGGTTTGGGGCGGTTGGGACGCCAGCATGCGGAGAATCTGGCATTCCGTATTCCTAACTGCAGGCTGGCAGCGGTTTGCAGCATAAAGACGGAAGAGGTCGCGGAAACCAAGACACAGCTCGGGGTACCTTACGGCTATACCGATTATGAGGAGATGCTGCAGAATAAAGAACTGGATGCGATTGTAATCGCCTCACCGTCCTCCTATCACTGTGAGCAAATTGAGAAGGCTCTTGCTGCAGGTTTTCATGTATTTAGTGAAAAACCGCTTGGCCTGTACATGGAGGAAGCGCTTCGTGTACAAGAAGCGGTACACCGTTACCTGGAGCAAGTGTTTATGCTCGGTTTTATGCGCCGTTATGACAGATCCTATGCTTATGCCAAGCGGAAGATCGAAGCAGGGGCGATTGGTGAACCTGTACTCATCCGCTGCTACGGACTCGATCCTGCTCAGGCTATGCCCGGATTTTTGCAATTTGCAAAAAGCAATTATAGCGGTGGCCTGTTCCTCGATATGGCGATTCATGATCTAGATCTGGCCCGGTGGTATTTAGGTAATGAAGCGGAACAGGTCTGGGCAATCGGGGGTTCTCACCGATATACGGAACTGGCACAAATGCTGGATGCTGAAACAGGTGCTGCTCTGGTTAAATTCGGGGGAAATAAAATGGGGGTTTTTGTGGCCGGACGCAATTGCTCGTATGGCTATCATATTGAAACAGAAATCATTGGTACACATGGTACGCTGCGCATTGGTACAGTACCGGAAAAAAATCAAGTGGCGATCATGGATGACCGGGGTGTAGTACGCGAATGTGCAAACGGTTTTTTGGAAAGATTTGAGCAAGCTTACCTGGATGAAATTCATGAGTTTATCCGTTCTATTCTGGAAGGCCAGCAGCCGGAAGTAAAAGTGGAGGATGGAATGCTGTCAACAGCCCTCGGGTATGCATGCAAGGAATCGTTTGAAACAGGTGAATTGGTCAAGTTGAGCAATTTAACGGAGGGAATTTTACCGCACAAGGCAGGTTAAGCAAACAGATTTCCTTATACATGGAGAAGGAGGAGTTCCATGACCTATATTACCGTCATTACCTTTTTGCTGTATACCGGGATCGTTGCCTGGTATTCCTGGTACAAAACGCGCAGCATCAACTTGAACAGCTCGGACGGATACTTTCTTGGCGGACGTAGTCTAACAGGAGTTGTAATCGCTTTCTCTCTTCTTCTTACCAATCTGTCCACAGAGCAAATGGTTGGATTGAACGGGCAAAGCTATGCCACATCCATGGTTGTCATGGCGTGGGAAGTGACGTCTCCAATCGCACTTATATTTATGGCTTTTGTCTTTTTACCGAGATATTTGAAAACGGGGATCACGACGATTCCGGACTTTCTGGAACAGCGTTATGATTTACGGACCCGTCAGATTATTTCCGTGCTATTCCTCATCGGTTACGCCGTTGCTTATTTGCCTACGGTACTTTATTCCGGGGCGCTCGTACTGAATACAATTTTCAATATTTCCGACCTATTCGGTATAAGTGATTTCACTATTATTCTGTTTGTCTCTCTTGCAATCGGCATAACAGGTATAGCCTACGTCGTACTGGGCGGTTTACGGGCTTGCGCTCTTTCGGATACGCTGAACGGAGTCGGGCTGATTGTCGGAGGAATGCTTATTACGATTCTGGGATTATTCGCGCTTGGCGGAGGCAATTTCATGGACGGTATGCATACTTTGCTGCACAAAAATCCCGAAAAACTGAACTCGATCGGTGACAGTTCTTCTCCTGTACCCTGGGTGACCATCTGTGCGGGATTGCTCTTCAATAACCTGTTCTATTGGTGTACCAACCAGGCTATCGTTCAGCGGACTTTGGGGGCGAAGAACCTGAAAGAAGGGCAGAAAGGCGTACTGTACGCCGGCATGTTCAAAATTTTCGGAGCCTTCTACCTGGTACTGCATGGCATCATCGCTTATCATTTGTTCAATAACTCTCTGAACAATTCGGATATGGCTTATCCTTCTCTTGTCATTGAAGTACTGCCTACGGTATTATCCGGGTTTTTTGCAGCCGTTCTTTTCGGAGCCATTCTAAGCTCTTTTAACGGGGCACTCAATAGTTCTTTGACTTTGTTCATATTAGATATATATAAACCGATTTTTAAACCGGATGCCTCTGAAAAAGAACTTGTAAAGGCAGGTAGAATCTTTGCCGTTATACTGGGTGCAATAGCTGTAATCGTATCCCCGTTTATTTTGTATGCGCCTTCAGGATTGTATTATTACTTGCAGGAGATGTTCGGGTTTTATAATATCCCGATTATTGCTGCGGTAGTCGTCGGTTTCTTCAGCAAAAAGGTTCCGGCCATTGCTCCGAAGATCGCGCTTATAGTACATATCGTACTATATACTCTCTCGAAGTTTTATTTGGGTACGATCAATTTCCTGTATATTTTAAGCGTGCTGTTTCCGGTGTGCATCCTAGTTATGCTTATTGTCGGGAAGATTAAACCGCATGAGAAGGATTTCATACTGTATGAATCAGGCAAAGTTGATTTGACGCCATGGAAGCATGCCAAAGCATTTACAGTGGTCATGGTGCTTCTGATGATTGCTGTGTATGTAATTTTCTCACCTTGGGGGATAGCAGCTTAAAAGCGGTCGGATACTATTGTTCTAAAATATTTAACAAACCACGATTTAACCTAAGAAATGTATATGATAGTATTAAATTATAGTTAAATTATTACAAAATTAGGAGGTATTTCTATGGATCGTTACCCGAAATATCGCGCTGCAGCTGTTCAAGCTGCACCTATATACTTAGACTTAGATGCAACAGTTGAAAAATCTTGTCAATTAATTGATCAAGCTGCCTCTAATGGTGCGAAATTGGTCGCTTTTCCAGAAGCTTTTCTTCCCGGTTATCCTTGGTTTGCATTTATCGGACATCCAGAATATACAAGGGAATTCTATAAGACACTATATAAAAATGCTGTTGAAATTCCTAGTTTAGCTGTTCAAAAAATAAGTGAAGCAGCCAGAAGAAATGAAACTTACGTATGCATTTCTTGTAGTGAAAAGGACGGAGGCTCTTTATACTTGGCACAATTATGGTTTAACCCGAAGGGGGATTTAATTGGAAAACATCGAAAAATGCGAGCGTCTGTTGCTGAAAGACTTATCTGGGGGGATGGAAGCGGAAGCTTAATGCCTGTATTTGAAACGCAAATTGGTAATTTGGGAGGACTTATGTGTTGGGAGCATCAAGTACCCTTAGATTTACTTGCGATGAACTCGCAAAATGAGCAAGTACATGTAGCTTCTTGGCCGGGTTACTTTGATGACGAAATTTCAAGTCGATATTATGCAATATCAACTCAAACTTTCGTCTTAATGACCTCATCAATATACTCAGAAAAAATGAAAAACATGATTTGTTTAACACCGGAACAAAAAGAGTACTTCAATACATTTAAGAGTGGACATACTTGTATCTACGGACCAGATGGAGAACCAATAAGCGATATGGTCCCAGCAGAAACAGAGGGAATTGCGTATGCAGATATAGATATTGAAAAAATAATAGAATTTAAATATTACATTGATCCTGCCGGACACTATTCCAATCAAAGCTTGAGTATGAATTTTAATCAAACCCCTACACCTGTTGTTCATAAGTTTGGAGATAATAAAAATAAGAGTATCACCTATGAAGAAATTAATTTGTTAGTGGGTAGAGAGTAATAATTCAGCCCCGTACATTCCCAAGTTTTTCAGGATGCCTGCGAAACGACTTATAAAACATTTCAAAACCTTCGCCTTAAAAACGGGGAAGCGCCGGAATCCCCACGGTTCAAGCCAGACCAGTGATAAGACTCTTCATTTTAAAAACGAACAATAAATGGTATATTGGTTTAATTGTTCGTTTATTTGTTGACAATGTATTCTTGTACCTGTTACACTGAACCTGTCGGAGAAAATAAATCCGCTTTATTATTTACTTCATGAACCAATCATCTTATCTTGGATAATGCTGAGTTATTAAGATGATTCCCATCATTTGATCATTAATTTCATATAGGAAAACTCGTATAAATTCGGGAATATGGCCCGAAAGTCTCTACCCAGAAACCGTAAATTTTTGGACTACGAGAAGATAAGTACGGCAGACGCTGGCCAGGCGTTCCTGCTTACTTTGACATCTCCAAGTCCAGAAGATGAGAACCAGGTTCTTATCTCTGGACTTTCTTAATTTAGCAGCACTTTGCTGTTTATGGAAAAAGGAGTGGAGAATGAGAATGACAGCCAAAGTCGGAGTCATCATGGGCAGCCAATCGGATTGGGAGACAATGAAAACAGCATGTGAAATTCTGGATGAACTGGGCATCCCTTATGAAAAAAAGGTGGTCTCTGCCCATCGTACGCCTGATCTCATGTTCAGCTACGCAGAGTCGGCTAAAGAAAGAGGCCTGCGGGTCATCATAGCCGGAGCGGGAGGGGCAGCCCACTTGCCCGGGATGGTTGCCGCCAAGACGGAACTTCCGGTTGTCGGTGTTCCTGTAAAAAGCTCTGCTTTGAACGGATTGGATTCTCTGCTTTCAATCGTACAAATGCCGGCCGGCATCCCCGTAGCAACCGTGGCTATCGGACGTGCAGGAGCAGCCAATGCCGGACTGCTGGCGGCTCAAATCCTGGGAGCTTTTGATGAGGAAATAAGCTGCAGGGTTAGGGAGAGCAGAGAACGGACCCGGCAGCAAGTGCTGAAAGGCAGTGGACTATTATGAGCTTAAAACCGGAAACCCGTGAAGAAGCTTTGGAATCCGGCAGCTATCTTATAAATACGGATGCATTTGAAACCAGACAACATCCGGAAATAGTAACAGAAAAAATGGCAGCACCCATAAAAACGAAATCAGGCGAATCCGGTTCTGTTACCTTACCGGGCAGCACAATAGGTATCCTTGGTGGAGGCCAGTTAGGGAGAATGATGGCATTAGCCGGACGGAATATGGGATACCGCTTCGTAACCCTGGACCCTATTGAGGATGCCCCGTGCAGCCAGGTGGCCGACCGCCAAATAACCGCTTCTTACGAAGATAGGAAAGCCGCCAGGGAACTCGCCCATTCGGCAGATCTAATTACGTACGAATTTGAAAATGTAAATGCCGAAGTAACAGCACTTCTGGAAAGGGAAAGTCATGTTCCCCAGGGAAGCCGCCTGCTTTACCTGACCCAGCACCGGATTAGGGAGAAGCAGGCCATCGAGGCGGCAGGAGTGAAGGTAGCGCCCTACCGGCGAGTAACAACATACCCGGAACTGCTGGAAGCTATAGAGGCGCTTGGCCTTCCGGCCGTTCTCAAAACGGTAACGGGCGGATACGACGGAAAGGGCCAGAGGATGATCCGGAATCTGGAAGAAAGCAAACCGGCATTCACTGAGCTTAGCCGGATACATCATGAATTTGTTCTAGAAGCTTTCGTTCCCTTCTCCAAAGAACTCTCTATTATTGCAGCGCGAAATCAAAGAGGGGAGATCAAAGTTTTTCCTGTTGCGGAAAATACACATGTAAACCATATCCTCCATACGTCTGTAGTACCGGCCCGGATCCCTGGGGATGCACTAAAAAAAGCGGAGCAAATAGCTATGAAACTGGCAGGAGCGCTGGAGCTTGTGGGATTGCTTGCGGTAGAGCTGTTTTATACCGGGGATGGAGAACTTTACGTGAACGAATTGGCACCCAGGCCCCATAATTCCGGTCATTATACGATGGAAGCCTGCCGGACATCCCAATTCGAACAGCACATCCGGGCCATCTGCAATTTGCCGCTTGGATCGAGCGATTTAATTTCACCTGTAGTCATGGTAAATATTCTGGGAGAGCACCTGCAACCTCTGATACAATGGATAAGTCAGGCTGACCGGTTGCCTGCGGACCCGGATATGGAAATAAAGCTTCACTTGTACGGAAAACATGAAGCCAAACAAAAACGTAAAATGGGTCATCTCAATCTGATCGGAGCCTCACCGGAAGTCTGTTTCAGCTGGATGAAGAAGACAGGCATTTGGGGACAGTAACGAAAAGAAGGGAAGCAAGCGGCTGACCTGCAAAGAGAATTTAATGAAAGAACACGGAGGAGACATAATGCTTGAACGTTATACGAGACCCGAGATGGGACGTATCTGGACAGAAGAGAATAAATTCAAGGCCTGGCTGGAAGTTGAGATTTTGGCGTGTGAAGCGTGGGCTGAACTGGGTGTAATTCCTAAAGAGGACGCACGTAAATTAAGGGAGAATGCTTCTTTTGATCTGGAGCGCATTTATGAAATCGAGCAGGAAACCCGCCACGACGTAATTGCCTTTACCCGTACTGTATCGGAAAGTCTGGGAGATGAACGGAAATGGGTGCATTACGGGCTTACTTCTACGGATGTTGTCGATACGGCTCTTGGCTATCTGATAAAGCAGGCCAACGAAATTTTGGAACAGGACCTGATCCGCTTCATCGGGATTTTAAAAGAGAAAGCAATCCAGTATAAACATACCCCTATGATGGGCAGAACACACGGCGTGCATGCGGAACCTACTACTTTTGGTCTGAAAATGGCGCTATGGCATGAGGAAATGAAACGAAATCTGGAGCGATTCCGCTTTGCGGCCGACGGTGTACAGTACGGGAAAATTTCCGGAGCGGTAGGAACATACGCCAATATCGACCCGTTCGTAGAACGATACGTCTGTGAACGCCTGGGCACTAAACCGGCCCCTATCTCTACACAAACTCTTCAGCGCGACCGTCACGCCGAGTATATGGCTACACTAGCCCTGATTGCCACTTCCCTGGAAAAATTCGCAACCGAGGTTCGCGGGCTGCAAAAAAGTGAATTCCGCGAAGTCGAAGAGCCGTTTGCAAAAGGACAAAAAGGATCGTCAGCGATGCCTCATAAACGCAACCCGATAACCAGTGAAAATATTTGCGGTCTGGCCCGCGTGATTCGCGGTCATATGGTCTCCGCTTATGAGAATGTGCCTCTGTGGCATGAACGTGACATCTCCCATTCCTCTGTAGAGCGGATTATTTTACCTGATGCGACAATTTTGCTGAATTATATGCTGAACCGGTTCGGCAACACGATTCAAAACCTCACTGTTTTCCCGGAAAACATGCAGCGGAACATGCAGCGGACTTTCGGGTTACCTTTCTCCGGAAGAGTGATGACCAAACTGATCGATAAAGGATTCAGCCGCGAGCAGGCTTACGATACGGTTCAACCGAAGACAATGCAGGCCTGGGAAGAACAGCGCTCATTCCGTGAAATCATCGAACAGACTCCGGCCATTACCGAAGTGCTGACCGCGGAGGAAATAGCCGAATGCTTCGATCCAAGCTGGCATTTGAAGCATGTAGATACGATTTTCGAACGCTTGGGTTTGAACTAATTCAGACAACCGATAAATTCGGGTGGAAATAGGCAATCTTCCGAATTTGATATCGGGAATGGGAGAGGTGTATATGGCTTTGAATGAAGCATTATATTCGGCAGAGGGTCTTGTTAAGGCACCGCTTGTTCATAAAGGAAAAGTTCGTGAACTGTACGATTTGGGCGAGCATTACCTGATGGTTGTCACCGATCGGATATCCGCATTTGATTATGTGCTTCGTCCTGCCGTTCCCGGCAAGGGACGCATGCTTAACAGTCTGAGCGAATTCTGGTTTGGTACTACTGAAATGGCGATTGCAAACCATATGGTCCATACTGACCTTTCCCGGATTCAGGATATCATTCATGAACCGGAAAAGCTGCGGGGCCGTTTTATGGTGGTCAAGAAGGCAACCCGCATTCCCGTAGAATGCGTAGTTCGCGGTTACGTTACGGGCGGGGGCTGGAGGCAGTATGAACAAACCGGAATGATAAATGGCCAGAAGCTGCCGGAAGGACTGCGGAAAAATCAGGTTCTGGAGCACCCCATCTTTACCCCGGCGAAAAAAAATGACCAGGACCATGATGAAGACATTACTTTGGATGAAATGAGAAGCTGGCTGGGAGATAAGCTAACGGATCAACTGCTTAGCAAAAGTATCATGCTGTATGCACTGGCCCATACATTCTGTGACATGCGTGGCATTATTTTGGCAGATACGAAGCTGGAGTTCGGGTTTGTCGGGGATCAGATCATTCTGATTGACGAGCTGTTTACACCCGATTCATCCCGTTTCTGGGCAGAAGAGAAATATGGTCTGGACATCGAGATCGATTCCATGGATAAGGAGCCTGTCCGCACTTACCTGCAAGCATCCGGCTGGGATAGAAACAGTGAGCCCGGGGAGCTTCCGGCGGATGTGGTGGCGGATACGGCCCAACGGTATGAAAATATTGCCAGACGCCTGATTGATTAAGCGGCAATAAGCGGGAAGACCCGTATAACAGTGAAAAGACAATGGAATTGTTGATCCCGGGCAAGGGACCTGAGGGAGGAAGAAACCGTAATGAAGGCAACTGTTTATGTAACCATTAAGCAAAGTGTGCTGGATCCGCAGGGAAATGCTGTTCAAGACACTCTCCATTCCATGGGATTTGGGGAAGTGGCCAAAGTTAGGGTCGGCAAGTATTTGGAGCTTGATCTGCAGACGAAAAACCGGACAGAAGCTGAAGACCGTGTCAAAGCCATGTGCGAAAAGCTGCTGGCCAACACCGTCATCGAAGATTACCGTTTTGAATTGAACGATTAATCGGATACCGGTCCAATTGTCCCGTTTCTGTGAAAACCGGATTCTATTTGGAAAAAGCTTGGGAGGGTAACGAATGAAATTTGCTGTTCTCGTATTTCCAGGATCCAACTGTGATGTGGATTGCTATAAAGCGGTTGAGGATACGATAGGCCAGACCGTGGACTATGTTTGGCACACGGAGACGGATTTAAGCGCTTATGATTGTATCCTGCTCCCGGGTGGCTTCTCCTACGGAGACTATTTGCGGTGCGGAGCTATTTCCAGATTTGCACCTGTCATGTCCGCTCTTGCGGCAGCTGCAAAAAAGGGCAAGTTTATTCTGGGCATCTGCAACGGATTTCAGATTTTGCTTGAGTCCGGCCTGCTTCCGGGTGCGCTTTTGCGCAATAACTCTATGAAATTCCGCTGCGGGATAACCTCTTTGGTAGTGGAAAATAGGGAAACCCCTTTTACCAGGGAGTACAAACAAGGTGAGGTGATTCAGATTCCCATTGCCCACGGGGAAGGCAATTATTACTGCGATCCGCGGACGCTGGAAGAACTGCGGGCAGGAAACCGGATTGTGTTCCGTTATGCACCGGGAACCAACCCGAACGGATCGATAGAGGATATTGCCGGCATTTGCAATGAAACGGGCAACGTCGTCGGCATGATGCCGCATCCGGAGCGTGCCGTGCACGAATTACTCGGTTCCGCTGACGGCAAACGCATGTTTACTTCGATCTTGAACGCCTGGAGGGAAAAACATGACACAGCAGCTATCCGCTAAAGAGCCAACCGCGAAACAGATTCATGAGCAGCAGATTTACAAGCAGATGGGCCTTTCGGATGAAGAATACAGCCTTATCTGCAACTTTCTTGGACGCAAGCCGAATTATGTGGAAACGGGCGTGTTCAGCGTCATGTGGTCTGAGCATTGTTCCTATAAAAACTCGAAACCTTTGCTCCGCCGCTTTCCTACTTCCGGTCCCCGGGTTCTGATGGGACCCGGAGAGGGCGCCGGAATCGTGGATATCGGAGATCAGCAGGCCGTTGTCTTTAAAATTGAAAGTCATAATCACCCTTCTGCCATTGAGCCTTATCAGGGGGCTGCGACCGGTGTGGGGGGATTATTCGCGATATATTCTCCATGGGTGCCCGGCCAATAGCGGTGCTGAATTCCTTACGTTTCGGCAAGCTGGACAATGACCGGGTGAAATATTTATTCGAACATGTGGTCTCAGGCATAGCCGGGTACGGTAATTGCACCGGTATCCCTACGGTGGGCGGGGAAGTCATGTTCGATGAAAGCTACGAAGGCAATCCGCTCGTAAATGCAATGTGCGTTGGCCTTATCGGTCACGACCGCATTCAAAAAGGGGAAGCGAAGGGGGCCGGCAATCCCGTGTTCTATGTGGGGCCTGCCACAGGACGCGACGGGATTCACGGAGCAACCTTCGCTTCGGAAGAACTGACGGCCGAATCTGAAGCCAAGCGTCCGGCCGTTCAGGTAGGCGACCCGTTCATGGAGAAGCTGGTTTTGGAGGCGTGTCTGGAACTGATTAATTCCGGCATCGTCCTGGGCATCCAGGACATGGGCGCAGCCGGACTCACTTGTTCCAGTGCTGAAATGGCCAGTAAAGGCGGGGGCGGCATGGAATTAAACCTCGACGAGGTCCCCCAGCGGGAGGAAGGCATGACCCCTTACGAAATGATGTTGTCCGAGTCGCAGGAGCGTATGCTGTTCGTTGTGGAGCCGCAGCATGAGGAACAGGCCAAAGCGGTCTTCGAACGCTGGGGCCTGATCTGTGCGAAGGTCGGCCGTGTCACCGATGACGGCCGTCTGAAGCTGATCCACCACGGGGAAATCGTGGGGGATATGCCGGTCCGGGCACTGGTCGACGAGTGCCCGGTATACTATAAGCCGTCACAGGTTCCGGCTTATTACACTGCCAGCGCCGGGATCGATACGACCCGTTACCCGGAGGTAACGGATCTGAACGCGGCGCTGGAACAGGTGCTTGCTTCGCCGACAGTGGCAAGCAAGGAATGGGTGTACGCCCAATATAACTATATGGTGCGTACAAACACGGCTGTGCGGCCGGGCTCCGATGCGGCAGTCATCACGATCCGCGGTACGCGCAAGGCGCTCGCGATGACGACTGACTGCAACGGCCGCTACGTCTATCTCGACCCCGAAGTAGGGGGCCGGATTGCCGTATGCGAAGCGGCCCGCAACGTTGTCTGCTCCGGGGCTGAACCGCTTGCTATCACGGATAACCTTAACTTCGGAAGCCCGGAAAAGCCGGAAATATTCTGGCAGCTGGAACGGGCGGTAGACGGTATGGCGGAAGCCTGCCGGGAATTGAATACGCCGGTTATCGGCGGCAATGTAAGTTTATACAATGAGAACGCCAAAGGTGCGATCTACCCGACTCCGGTAGTGGGCATGGTGGGACTCGTTCACGATACGGATCATATCACGACTCAGGGATTCAAGAACGAAGGAGATATCATCTTCCTTCTTGGAGAGACGAAAGCGGAGCTTGGGGGCAGTGAATTTCAATATGTCATTCACAGAGTGACGGAAGGGCGTCCGCCTGAACTTGATCTGAATGTGGAGAAACAGTTGCAAAGCGCCGTGCTTAGCGCTATTCAACAAGGATGGGTTGCGTCGGCTCACGATCTTTCCGAGGGCGGAATTGCCGTAGCTCTTGCGGAGTCCTGCATCAGCGGCGGTCTTGGTGCCCGCGTCCGTTTTTCAAGCGGGCTTAGGCCGGATCACCTGCTCTTTAGCGAAAGCCAGTCCCGCATTCTGCTCAGTTCTTCTCCTGAACACGCAGAAAAGCTGATGCGTCATTTGGAAGAAAGCCAGGTTCCTTATCAGAGGGCAGGTATAGTCACAGGAACAGCATTATAAATCCAAGTCCAAGGTAAACCGGTGGTCGATCAGCCCGTCGAGCGGCTCACAGCGGTTTGGAAGGATGCGATTCCATGTTTGATGAACTGAATCCGAAAGCTTTGTGGAAGGGAGACTATTTCAACGAAGGTGTGAATGAACAGGATGGCCTGTGGAGGGATAAGCCCCGTGAAGAATGCGGAGTCTTCGGGGTATTCGGGCACCCCGAAGCTTCCTCTTTAGCCTATTACGGCCTTCATGCATTACAGCATCGCGGTCAGGAGAGTGCAGGCATCTGCACGGCCGGTCCAGACAACTTTCATTATTACCGCGGAATGGGTCTGGTCAAGGAAGTCTTCAACAGCGAAAATCTCCGGTCCCTGCAGGGAACCTCGGCTATTAGCCATGTGCGCTATTCCACAGCCGGAGAGAGCCATCTCAAGAATGCCCAGCCCTTGGTGTTTAAATATAGAGAAGGGGATTTAGCCATTGCGACTAACGGAAACCTGGTAAATGCGGCGGAAATAAGAAAAAAGCTGGAACGCCAGGGTTCTATCTTTCAGACGACCAGCGATACGGAAGTGGTCGCTCACCTAATAGCCCGTTCCCGGCATGACTCGATTGTGGATGCTGTCAAAGAAGCCCTGAACGAAGTAACCGGCGCTTATGCGTTCCTGATCCTGACCAAGGATAAACTCATTGCCGCCCTCGATCCGGACGGATTACGGCCCTTTGTATTGGGGCGGCTCGGGGATGCCTACCTTTTTGCCTCGGAAACATGTGCTTTTGATGCAGTAGGAGGGACTTATATCCGGGATCTGGAACCCGGAGAGATTGTAGTAATGGACCATACAGGCATGCATGTGGAACAGTCCGTTCCCCGGAAGCCTAAATCAACCTGTGCAATGGAATACATTTATTTTGCCCGCCCGGACAGTGATATTAACGCGATCAACATTCATGCCGCGCGAAAACGGATGGGGAAACAGCTTGCGGTCGAAGCCGCAGTGGAAGCGGATCTTGTGACGGGAGTGCCGGATTCCAGCATATCCGCGGCTATCGGTTTTGCCGAAGCAACAGGTATTCCTTACGAGCTTGGACTCATCAAGAACCGGTATACGGGACGCACCTTTATTCAGCCGAGCCAGGAGCTTAGAGAGCAGGGGGTCAAGATGAAGCTAAGCGCTGTCCGCAAAGTAGTGGAAGGCAAGCGGGTAGTGATGATCGACGATTCGATTGTCCGCGGCACAACCAGCCTCCGGATCGTAAATTTGCTGAGGGAAGCAGGGGCTGTTGAAGTGCATGTAAGGATTAGCTTTCCACCGTTTCAAAACCCTTGCTTCTACGGTATTGATACTCCAGACCGGAAAGATCTGATTGCCGCCCAAAAAAGTACAGAGGAGATCCGCAAGGCCATCAATGCCGATTCCCTTTATTTCCTGAGCAAGGAAGGGCTTTTGTCCTCTATTGGGCAAGGTGAAGCAGGAGGCTATTGTACAGCATGTTTTGATAATAAATATCCGACCTCCCTTCATGGAGAGGGCCGGGAACCGGGCAGTTTCCCAAGTAAATCCTCTTCTCTTGAATCTGATGGTACGGAACAATACAAAGGCAAGGCCAGGGCAGAAGAGCAGGATAAGGAAACAGCGGGATGTGGCATAGGGGTCTGACCGCCCGCTGTTCAGCATCGCAACGCGCGCCGTTGATGTAAGGTTTTCTGGCCGATTGCCGATAATGCAACCAAAAGTTAGGAGTGAGCCATAAGTGTCGGAAGCTTATAAACAAGCGGGAGTCAATATCGCCGCAGGCAATGAGGCGGTAGAACGGATAAAGCGGCATGTCTTAAGAACGTCCCGCCCGGGAATGTTGAGCGGTTTTGGCGGATTTGGTAGTCTGTTCTCGAT
The DNA here is from genome assembly GCF_002003265.1 of Paenibacillus larvae subsp. larvae. Taxonomy (NCBI): domain Bacteria; kingdom Bacillati; phylum Bacillota; class Bacilli; order Caryophanales; family Paenibacillaceae; genus Paenibacillus; species Paenibacillus larvae. Next base: position 2,626,637 of record NZ_CP019687.1, on the reverse strand, counting down.
TGAGAAAGACCGGTATGAGGAACCGGTGCTCGTTTCCGGCACAGACGGGGTCGGCACCAAGCTGAAGCTGGCTTTTGCCATGGACCGGCATGATACGATCGGGATTGATGCGGTTGCAATGTGTGTGAACGATGTAGTGGTACAGGGAGCAGAACCGCTTTTTTTCCTGGATTATCTGGCTTGCGGCAAAGTGGTTCCGGAGAAAATTGAGAAGATAGTGGCCGGAATTGCAGAAGGCTGTGTGCAGGCCGGATGCGGCCTCATAGGCGGCGAAACAGCCGAAATGCCGGGGATGTATGCGGATGGCGATTATGATATCGCAGGGTTTACAGTAGGCATCGCAGATCGCCCCAAGATCATCGACGGCTCCGCAATTCGTCCCGGTGATGTGGTACTGGGGCTGCCTTCAAGCGGTCTTCATAGCAATGGTTTCTCCCTTGTCCGCAAGCTTTTATTGGAAGACAAGAGGTATTCGCTGGATGAGCATATGGAGGAACTCCGGGGCAAACTCGGAGACGTGCTGTTAACACCAACGCGCATCTATGTGAAAACGGTACTGAAGCTTGTAAAGGAGCTCACCGTCAAAGGTATGGCTCACATCACAGGCGGAGGGTTTATTGAAAACATCCCGAGAATACTGCCCGAGGATGTGGATGCATCCATCATGAAAGGTTCCTGGCCGGTTCACCCCATCTTCCAATTTATTGAACGCGAAGGCCAAATTAGCCAGCGTGATATGTATACGACGTTTAATATGGGCATCGGGCTTGTACTGGTAGTTCCTGCTGAGGAAGGCGGTCTTGCTCTCAAGCTGGCCGGGAAGCTTGGCGAGAAGATGTACCGGATCGGTACGGTTACGGAAGGAAACCGTAAAGTCAAGTTTGCAGGGCCGGAGGAGTTAGAATGAACAGTTACCGGATTGCCGTTTTCGCCTCCGGGAGAGGCTCCAACTTTCAGGCTATTGCCGATGCTGTCCGGAAGGGAACGGTTCAGGCAGAACTTGCGCTTTTAGTGTGCGACCGTCCCAGTGCACCTGTAGTGGCCAAAGCGGAGCAGGCAGGAGTGTCTGTTTTTGCTTTTCGCCCGAAAGATTATCACACCCGGGCTGATTATGAAGCGGCTTTGGTTCAGGAATTGAAACACCGGGAGATTGATCTGGTTGTTTTGGCCGGATATATGAAACTGCTTACGAATACACTGGTAGATGCTTTTTATGGAAGGTTAATTAATATTCATCCGTCTTTGCTCCCGGCTTTTCCCGGGGTTAACGGCATCGGGGATGATTTGGAATATGGGGTAAAATGGACAGGAGTCACCGTTCATTATGTGGACGGAGGGATGGACACAGGTCCGATCATTGCCCAAAAGGCAGTTGAAATCAGAGATGATGATACGGAAGAAACTTTGGCGGAGCGTATTCATCAGGTGGAGCATAAGCTTCTGCCATGGGTCATCGAACAGTTCCGGTTAAACCGGGTACGATTAGAGGGCAGAAAGGTAAAGCTGGATTGCTGTCTGCCCGGTTAGAAGATAAGGAAGGGAAGAAGAATTCCTGGCCCTTAAATCCTTTTTATTATTCAGCTTTTAACCGTTTATTAAAATGACTGTTCTCTTAGGCACAATGGCCGTATCGTTCTGATTAGGAAATCCAAAATAAGAACCATTTCTGTTTATAGGGAAGGCCATTCATTAGGAATGATTCATATCTTGAACAATTACACAGGGAGGAAAGTTGGCGTGGCTATTAAACGGGCATTAATCAGCGTTTCGGATAAAACGGGCATTGTGGAATTTGCCAGACAACTGGCGGAGGCCGGTGTTAAAATCATCTCTACGGGAGGCACAGCTTCACTGCTTAAAGACAAGGGAGTACCGGTTATAGGCATTTCTGAAGTGACGGGGTTCCCCGAGATTCTGGATGGTCGGGTGAAAACCCTGCACCCGGCTGTGCATAGCGGCTTGCTGGCAGTCAGGAACGATGAAAAGCATGAGCAATCCTTGAAGGACCTGGGACTTGGTTACATTGATCTGGTCGTCGTAAACTTATATCCGTTCACCGAAACAATCTCCAAAGAGAATGTGGCTTATAAGGCCGCCATTGAAAATATTGATATCGGCGGTCCTGCCATGCTCCGTTCCGCTGCCAAAAACCATGCGTTCGTAACCGTAGTCGTGGATGCGGCAGATTACGGCAAAGTGATCGAAGAAATCCAAAAAGACCAGGATACCACACTCATTACCCGAAAACAGTTAGCGGCAAAAGTATTCCGCCATACGGCAGCTTATGACGCGTTAATTGCCGAGTATTTGACAGGATCAGGCCGGAGAAAAATTTCCTGAGAAGCTAACGGTAACTTTTGAAAAAGTACAAGACCTCCGGTATGGGGAAAACCCCCATCAGCAGGCCGCTTTTTATCGCAAACCGTTATCCCGGTCCAGCAATCTGGCCAATGCGGATCAGATCCACGGTAAAGAGCTTTCTTACAATAATATTCAAGATGCGAATGCGGCTCTGCAACTGTTGAAAGAATTCCGGGAGCCCGCCGTTGTTGCGGTGAAGCATATGAATCCTTGCGGCGCAGGAATTGGAACTACTATTCTGGAAGCTTACCGGAAAGCGTATGAAGCCGACCCTACCTCCATCTTTGGGGGGATCGTGGCAGCCAACCGCGCTATTGACGGGGAAACAGCCAAACTTCTGCATGAAATCTTCCTGGAGATTGTGATTGCGCCAGAGTATACACAGGAAGCACTGGATATCTTGACGCAGAAAAAGAACATCCGCCTGCTTTCTCTCGGGGCTTTTGATAGTAGAAATGCAGAACCGGCCCGCCGTATTCTGACGACAGTTGAAGGTGGAACTCTGGTGCAGGATAGTGACATTTACGGGCTGAGTGAAAGTGACCTTAAAGTTGTGACTGACCGTGAGCCAACAGTAGCGGAAATGAAGCAGCTGCTGTTCGCCTGGAAAGTCGTGAAGCATGTGAAGTCCAATGCAATCGTATTGGCCCGGGACGACATGACGATTGGGGTAGGTGCGGGACAGATGAACCGCGTAGGCTCCGCCCGCATCGCCATTGAACAGGCGGGGGCTAAAGCACGGGGCTCCGTACTCGCTTCCGATGCCTTCTTCCCGATGGGAGACACCCTGGAGCTGGCAGCCAAGGCGGGAATCACAGCGGTTATCCAGCCGGGCGGCTCCATTAAGGATGAGGAATCTATCCGTGTAGCGAACGAACATGGAATTGCCATGATTATGACGGGTGTCCGTCACTTTAAACATTGAGCAAAAGGAGCGGATGGTATGCGGGTTCTTATGATAGGAAGGGGCGGCCGTGAGCATGCGCTGCTCTGGTCGTTGTCCAAAAGTCCGAAAATCACCAAGCTGTTCTGCGCACCCGGCAATGGGGGGATTGCTTCCTTGGCCGAGTGTGTGCCCATAGAAGAAATGGAGTTCGCGCGTATCGCCGAGTTCTCACAGCAGGAGAAGATCGATCTGGTATTTGTATCACCGGATGATTCTCTTGTGGGTGGTCTGGTCGATTACTTGGAAGAACGCGGAGTCCGTGCCTATGGGCCTGACCGGCGTGCTGCCCTTATTGAAGGCAGCAAAGCTTTTACGAAGGATTTGATGCATAAATACGGTATTCCAACTGCGGCTTACCGTACTTTTGAGGATGCGGAAGAAGCCCTTTCCTATGTTCGGACACAACCTCTTCCTATCGTAGTGAAGGCAGACGGTCTTGCCGCAGGCAAAGGAGTTATTGTAGCGCGTACACGGGAAGAAGCCGAACAGGCTATCCGGCATATGATGATCGACGGAGCTTTTGGCCAATCGGGCAGTCAGGTGGTTATTGAAGAGTTTCTGGAGGGTGAAGAAATGTCTCTGCTCGCTTTCGTAGATGGCTCCACAGTCCGTCCGATGGTACCTTCCCAAGATCACAAGCCGGTCTTTGACGGCAATCGCGGTCCTAACACCGGAGGCATGGGCACCTATTCCCCCGTCCCTCATATACCCGAATCAGCGGTAGATGAGGCGGTGCGGAATATTCTCCAGCCTGCTGCGGATGCCATGGTGAAGGAAGGGCGCCCGTTTCGCGGCGTGCTGTATGCGGGACTTATCGTGACGGAACAGGGTGTGAAGACGATCGAATTTAACGCCAGGTTTGGTGATCCTGAGACGCAGGTGATACTTCCTCGTCTGGAAACGGATTTGCTGGATATCATCGAGGCTACTCTGGAAGGGCGTCTTGTTGATGTGGAAATCAGGTGGAGCAAACAATCCGCAGTCTGTGTGATCCTGGCGTCGGAAGGATACCCTGGTTCGTATCCGAAAGGGCGGATTATTAGCGGAGCGGATAAGGTACAAGAGACCCTTGTATTCCATGCCGGAACTGCACTGCAAGCCGGTCATCTGGTTACTGGCGGCGGACGGGTCCTTGGGATAACTGCTTTGGGGGATTCCATGGAAGAAGCCAGAAAAAATGCTTACCGGCAAGCGGGATATATTTCGTTTGAGGGAATGCATTACCGGACAGATATTGCAAAAAAAGCCTGTGAAGTCATTGCTTCCAGGGCAGAATAGGGCAGGAAAATAGCGAAATCCGTGAATGGGGACATATAGGTACTTGAAGGAGTCCGGCCTGTTGCAGAGGCCGGACTCCTCAGACTGTCGACAAAGTCTTTGAAAAAGTTCCATCCTTCATTGAGAAGTAATCAGAGAACGTCCCCGGCGAATAAACAGGTTCTCAAGCCAAGTGACGGATTTCCCGTTGCCGGAAACTGCCTGAATATCACATGACAAACGTGATGACGAAAATGGTTACCCGGATTACTGGTTCTATTTTGCTCTTTTTCGTTTCCGCATGCAACTTCTGCTATCAACAGGAGGGGGAAGATTGATCTAGGGAGGTGCTGGTTGCGCACCGAAAGGTGATCAAGTCAGTTTTTAGATGAACAGTTTTTGGCTGTAAAGTGAAAGCGTGCACCTTTAATTTCGTGAAATCACCATTAAATATCATTCAAATTTCCCGGGATTAAGAGTGCCGGAAACTAAAACTTTTGCTTCTTTATTTTTGCGGCATATATTGTCTGCATACAAAAGACTCCCGGCACAGCCGGAAGTCTCAATAAGATAAGCAGCGGGGATGGTCAAGATTCCCGGTCGGCTTCAGCCGGGGGAGTCTTGGTACTGTTTTCATCTTCATAAATTTGGAGACTGTCTTTGTGGCAGGTTACATAAAGGAAAGCAATTATACAGCCAATAATGAGAATCAAAGAAAGCCAATGTGTACCTAACCAAGCCAACAAGCCGGACATCTTGATTCCACGCTCCCTTCATACCGGGTTTAATCAATTCCATATAGTAGTATCCCATACTGAAACGCTATATACATAGTTTGGAATCCTACATATTAATTGTAATCCAGGTTGAGATAGGCATCAATAGTAGAAAAAAGGAAAAAAATCGGGTAATAAGCACTACCAAGGACAGGCCGATTGGTAATGCCCGAATCATTTTGTTATGATAGCATCAGGAATTCTAATTTATGTAAAAATCATATTGTGAATAATGAACAAATTGTTAAATGAGTAAAACTTGTAAGCAGCAAGACCAGACCTTATAGACGCGTAAATCGATGCTTCTATGCCAAAGGAAGGATGTGGATGAATGGAATCCGGACAAGAGCTTCATCAGGGGGGAACGAAGAACTCGTCTTTTCTCCTGTTGCCGCTGTTGTTGTTATACGGGACTCGAAACAACTTCTCCTGTACAGAAAGCCGGGTTCGGATGTGTGGGAGCTTCCGGGAGGAGCCGCCAGACGGGGAGAAACATTGGAACAAACGGCACGAAGGGAACTGGCAGCCCAAACGGGGGTTCATGCCGGAGAACTTGAAGTATGGAAGGTATTTTGTACACCAGAACTTCCAGCCCCGGAAGGAGAAGGGGAGCAGGTGCAGGAGGTTGTAGGTGTTTTTTGTACGGAGATATCCAGCGGAACCCAGTGTGAGTCCAAAGTACAGAGCCGTCAAATTGAATGGAGGGAAATGCATGATCTGCCGCCCCTTCATCCGACCACTTCTTTAATTATCAAGCAGTGGATGACCCGTACTGATGAAGAAAAGGCAGCTGCTGCCCGTAAAAGCGGATAAAAACCGATATAAAAATCCAGATTACCGTTTCATGGGACGGTTATCCGGATTTTTTTAGCATACAAGCTATTACGATGGTGGTATTACGGATTCGTTTTCCTGGTAAGACAGTTCGATCAAATCTCACAAGTCGGGAGTCAGGTCTTCCCTGCTTCCGATAATAAATTGCCGAGTGATGCGGGCGTTTGCGCCAAGCCCTTTAGGGGATAGGAGTTTAGGGTGCTCTACGGGAGCGGATAAGGCCAGTCCGATATGGAGCTTTCCTTTATGAGGTTTGATCATCATAAACTGCTTTTTTTATGCTGGCCGTCCCCGGGGGAATTTTTCTACCAATTTATAAAACGTTCCTTGTTGTCCGGAGTTGGAATCATACACTGATGTTTTTTTCCAAACCAGCGGTATCGGTTACATGAAACCCATATATAGCCGAAATCCCGGATAAAACGGGGGATAATCCATATGATTTTCAGCCAGGGCCAAGGCTGGCGGAGGTTACCGGCAATTTTCAAGACAGCGGTGGATTTCGTATAGCCCCGGCCGCCTTCAATCAATACGAGGGTATTTAGCTCCCGGGAAAGCCCTAATTCCCGAACCATTCGTATGCCCGTTTCAGACTGCAGGGAAGCAAAACGGAACCGGCGGGCAGGGTCTCTTCTGATAATAAATTGGACGGCTGAACTGCACAAATTACACGCACCATCAAACAAAAGCAGGGAATAATCGCAGGTTTCCGGTTTCTTTTGTACGGTTTGTTTATTCATCGCTATCGCCTGCCTTTCCTTCATGTCCCCAGTATATCACACGGCAAAAAGCCCCTTTTTTTCTTATCCGAAACAGAAGGGGCCTATGCTTATTTCATTCATATTTTTTATTGATCCGCTGTAATCTTTACATGAGATTCGAAGGAAGGATTATCCGGGACGATCAGGTAATGACTTTTTCCCGGCAGTAAAGGAATTTCTTTCCCGTCCTTCTTAAGCTTGAACAACTCGTTTTCCTTGCTGCGCTGCCATTCCCCTTTAATGAGCCTGTCCTGCTGCAGGACGTATGCGGGACCTGTACCGGTTAACTTTACTTCCCGTCTTCCTTCGTTGTCCAGCACTTTGTGTTCCGCACCCAGGATGATCACGTTTTTAGTATCCAGCTGCTGTTTGTTGTTTAGATCGATATGGGGTTCTCCGTTGATGGACCGCTTGTAAGTACCGTTAGAGGGTTCATACTTGTAAGAAACCGTATAATTTTTCAGCAAAAAGGTAATCTCCGCCTTGGCAGCCGGCTCTCCGGAAGGAGTTTCTTTAACCTGAGCAAAAACAGGGGATGCTGCCGATTTCAAAGTCTGCCGGTATCCGAGCTTGGCTGCTCCCGCATCCAGTTTGGAAAGTCTGGTGTACAGATTGTGGGGAGCTTTGCGGAAACTTTCCCGCCAGAAGTAGGCACCTGCATTCGCAATCTCATCAATATCCTGGATGTTTTCGTTCTGAAGCATAGCATAGGCATCCGGGCTTCCGCCAGCGTGAACAGGAATGGCGTCATACATCTTCCCGATCTCAATAAAATAAGGGCGGATGCTGCGGACAGGACCGACCGGTTCATCGGCTTTATTACTTTGGAACAAGGCAACAAGCCGGGTGATCTCTGCTTCGGCCAGCACTTCGTACAGTACATCCGCATGAGTCAGCCCGGACTGGGGTCTTGCTTGGGACTGGTTATTGATCATCACCATCATAGGACGTTTGTCCACTTTTTGTTTAACAGGAAGCCCGGTAAGGGGAGCTGTAAGAGCCGTTTCTTCCGATTTCGGTGTCGGAGCCGGTACTGGAGCCGTGGTAGGTGCAGGCTGAGCAGAAGAAACAGATACCGGGCTCCCGTCATTACAGGCTGAAAGCAGGAGTGAACCGGCACAAAGAACTGCTGCCGGCAGAGTAATCCATTTGTTGACCATAAATAAGCCGCCTTTCCTTAAGTAAGCTTTAATATCCATTATATGTAAAATCTATGAAAATATGCATGGGTTACTTTCCAAGAATAAACACAAAAGAGGGATCATTAAATTTTGGCAAATTAATTTGCCCATGTGGTACCCGGATATTTTTCAACTTAATATATTGTTATCGGATGCATACATGTAAATTGAAATAGGAGAAAAGATTAATTTGTTGTTCAAGAGGAACAATGAAAACGGCTAACCGAAGAAAGATGATTGCGTGGGCAGCATGAGTCCCCGGTATTCCTTTGAACAAAAAAACAGCCGGATGGCTGCTTTTTTGGTGTATTAGAGTTTACTATCTGTATGACCGTTGTCTTCTTTTTTTCTTTTTGGAATTATAAGGCCTATAGGTCCGGTATTGTCCGGAATGAAGTCCCCGTTTTTTACGCCTCCTGGAAGATTGTCCGGATAATTCTCTTTTATTGTTAGTGGAGGCCTTGGAACCAAAAGAATTGAACAGGAGTTTGAGCATAGGGGCAACTTGCTGAAAACTTGAAACAATCTTCTGTACTTTACCGACCGTGCCTACGATCCCGTCAATGTCTCCCATCCGGTCTACAAAGGACTTGATCTGGTCCATGTTAAAACCGCCGCCTGAGGCTTTTCCTGACTGAGAAGCTCCCTGATTAACCGGTGCCGGGAATTGCGGACCTCCGCCTCCGAAGTAATCCCTCCGCCCCCGCCTCCGCCAAAAAGAGCGGGAGGACCTGAGAAACCTCCGGGACCAGGAGAAGGACCAGGACCAGGACCGGGGCCAGGGCCTGAAAAAGATTCAGGCAGGAAAGAACCTGGAGAAAAGGAGCCTGGCTGCGGATTAAAGCTGCCTATACGTACTTCGGGCAACCCTCTGTTTCTGGGGAAGCCGTTTCGTGGAGGCCAATAAGGATAAGTCACTCGCTTCACAACCCTTTTATGATTAGATTTTAGTACAGTGTATGTGATAGGCAAATGATTGGTATGGACGAACGCCCGGATTATCGTGCTTTTGGTATTATTTAGTTCACTAACGCATAAAAATTTTAACGTTTTGATATTGTGAAGAAAGGAGTTATAATAGATAGTGTCGAATTTATAGATTGAGCTTGTATAAGCAGCAAAACCGAAGAAACTCACAATAAGCCGGAGGTAGATGACATGCAGCTGAAAAAGCTGAATGACAAGGCAATCGACCAGCTTTTTGAGGCCATTTTGACCTTGAAAAACCAGGAAGAATGTTATGTGTTTTTTGATGATTTATGTACAGTTAACGAGATTCAATCTCTATCCCAGAGGCTTGAAGTGGCTCGAATGCTGAGAAAAGGTTGTACGTATAATCAGATCGAAGCAGAAACGGGGGCTAGTACCGCTACAATCTCCCGTGTCAAACGCAACTTGAATTACGGTAATGACGGTTATTCCATGACGCTTGACCGGCTTGGAAAATAATCGATAAATATTCCGGATAATTCCTTCGGGAGCTTAAATCCTTCTCTATTCCATATAGAGCGGGATTTTTGTTATTAGAAAGGGATCTTTTCTTTATTTCTCCGTTTGACAACGGATGCTACTTTGGTTAGCATGAGAATATCAATGAAACAGGTGGAGGGACAGGTATGAGGCAGCAGGGTATTCTGGTGATCAGCCATGGTTTCCGGAGCCTTAAATGGGTCCTCCTTGTGGACGAAGCGGTGCGGGCTGTTCAGGTACCGCCTGGAGTGCCGATTTTTTCGGCTTTTTTGGAAATAGTGGAAGGAAGAACCATACAGGATGGCATCAAAGAGCTGGAGAGACAGGGTGTGACGGAGATCATCGCTGTCCCTTTTTTCGTGTCTTCAGGAAGTACGCATCTGGATGAGATCGGCTATGCACTCGGTATCAAGGCAGAGCCGGAGAGACCAACGGACCTGGTACCTTTTGGACGAGAAGCTTCTGTTCGCATAACCCGGCCCATCGATGACGATCCCCAAATAGCAGAGCTTCTGGTCGAACGGATGGGTGAATTGTCCGATGAACCGGAAAAGGAGATTGTAATTCTGGTTGCTCACGGCAGTGATGAACCGGGCTTCGAAGAACGCTGGAGACAAGGAATGAAGCTTCTGGCGGAAAGGGTTAAGAAGGTCGGCGGCTTTGTCGTAGTTGACTATGCTCTTTTGCTTCCGGAAGAAGTTAGGAAGAAGGTAATCTGCTGGCAGCGTGACTGTCCGGATCATGCGGTGCTGATCGCGCCGCTTTTTTTGAGTGAAGGTTATTTCACAGGGACTGTGATTCCCGAAAGATTAGAGGGACTATCCTACCGGTATAACGGTAAAGCTCTACTGCCTAGCCCCTTCCTATCCCGCTGGATTGAGCGGCAAATTGAACCTTTTATAGACGAATCGGAACATTTTCGATCACAGATATAGTGCTGTTTAAGAATGCTATTTAAAAATAAATAATATTCTCAGCTACGTGTATCTCTCATTTATTGCAATATGCTTCTGGATATAAATTCGATCGGTTCCTGTATGAACAGGTCCGGATTTTTAATATAACGGGTAAAGGTGATCAGGGAATGACCAAAAGAGCAAGACTCATCTATAATCCAACCTCCGGCAGGGAGGAAATGAAACGAAGACTGGCCGAGGTACTGAGGCGCCTGGAAGAAGGAGGGCTGGAAACTTCCACACATGCCACAACCGGTGAAGGAGATGCCACAAAGGCTGCAGCAGAAGCAGTAGACCGCGGGTTTGATGTGGTGATCGCAGCCGGGGGAGACGGTACTCTTTATGAGGTAATCAACGGCTTATGCGGAAAACCTGAGCGGCCTCCGCTCGGCATTTTGCCGCTCGGGACAACGAACGATTTTGCCCGTGCCCTTGGAATTCCGAAGAATTTGGAGCAGGCTTGTGATATTATTACAGAACAGTTTACCAGAGACATTGATGTGGGTAAGGTGAATGACCGTTACTATATTAATATTGCAGCCGGCGGTTCTTTTACGGAACTGACCTATGAAGTCCCAAGCAAGCTGAAGACAGTGCTGGGGCAGCTCGCTTATTATGTGAAAGGGCTGGAAAAGCTGCCGCGTCTGAAGCCGATCCATCTGGACCTTCGTTGTGAAGAGATTACGATTCAGGAAGATGTCATGTTGTTCCTGATCACGAACAGCAACTCGGTAGGCGGATTCGAGAAGCTTGCGGCTGACGCCAGTCTAAACGATGGTCTGTTCGATGTGATTGTTCTGAAAAAATGCAACCTCTCAGAATTTATCCGCATTGCCACCCTGGCTCTGCGGGGCGATCATCTGGCGGACCCGAACATTGTCTACTTCCAGACCAGGGAGCTCGAGATCACATCGCCGGATTATGTGCAGCTCAACCTGGACGGTGAACTGGGCGGTACGCTTCCCGCCGTGATTACAAATCTTCAGTCTCATCTGAAAATTTTTGTCGATGAATCGGGTAAGTCCACATATACGAAACAACTAAAACAACTAGGAGTGCGTAGAAGACAATGAAACCGAACCAACGGTCCGGCGGCCGGGCATCCCGCCCGCGGAAATTCCAGGACCGTACACGTCCTGCAAAATCACATATAAGCGCGGCCAAGCAAGAGCTTCCGGTGGAGAAGAACGGCATCTATACCGCGGAAGTAATAGGCATCGGCCACGACGGGGAAGGGGTAGGCCGTGTGAACGGCTTTACCCTTTTTATCCGTGGAGTACTTCCCGGTGAAAAAGCCGAGGTAAAGGTACTTAAAGTCAAAAAGCAGTTTGGTTACGCCAAGCTGCTTCGTGTACTTGAGCCCAGCCCCGGCCGTGTACAGCCCCCTTGTGCTATCTATCATCAATGCGGCGGCTGCCAACTCCAGCATCTCAGCTACGACGGGCAGCTTAAGGTAAAGCGGCAGCTTGTCGTGGACAACCTGGAGCGGATTGGAAAGCTGCGGGTGATGGATGGAGCAAGGATGGACGGGGATGCCTGGAATGATGGAAATGCTGGGAACGTTGTGGAAGCCGGGAATGACGGAAACGCCGGGAATGCTGGGAAAGCCGAAAATATCGGACTTCAAAACAAACATGGAGAAACAGAAGATAAGCGGGTTACTAGAATCGCTCGAGTTTGGGATGGTGAAGGTGTAACCGTGCACCCTACTCTGGGTATGTCCGAGCCTTGGCGATACCGCAACAAATCGCAGGTTCCTTTTGGTGAGGAAGAAGGCGGTTTGATCGGCGGCTTCTACGCCCAGGGCAGCCACCGTATCATTGATATGGAGACATGCCTTATCCAGCATGAGCAAAATGATGATGTGGTCCGGATAGTGAAGGAGACCGGAACCCATTTAGGCATAAACGCCTATAACGAAACGAATCACACCGGATTGCTCCGCCATGTGGTGGTCAAGTATGGTTTCCGTACGGGAGAGCTAATGATTGTGCTGGTGACAAACGGGAAGCGGATTCCTCACGCAGAGCAATGGATAACCGCAATACGCGAGAAGCTGCCTGCCGTGCAAAGCATCTGCCAGAACATCAATATGGCCCGTACGAACGTGATTTTTGGGGATGAGACCAAGGTCCTGTGGGGCCGTGAAGTCATCTATGATTATATCGGCGACGTGAAGTTTGCCATCTCGCCGCGCTCGTTCTATCAGGTCAATCCCGTTCAAACGGAAGTGCTGTACAGGAAGACACTGGAATACGCCGGGCTAATCGGCAAAGAGACCGTGGTGGACGCTTATTGCGGCATCGGTACGATCTCCCTGTTCCTGGCGAAACATGCCAGGAAGGTATACGGCGTCGAGATCGTGCCGGAGGCGATCGAAGATGCGAAGCGCAACGCGGAGCTGAACGGAGTCAGCAACGCGGAGTTCGCTGCCGGGAAGGCCGAGGAGGTCCTTCCCGGCTGGCAGCGGGCGGGCGTACGCCCGGACGTGATCGTGGTGGACCCGCCGCGCAAAGGCTGCGACGCGGTTCTGCTGGACACGATCCTCCGGCTCCGCCCGGAACGGGTGGTGTATGTGTCGTGCAACGCATCGACACTGGCCCGCGACCTCCGCGTGCTGGAGGACGGCGGTTACCGCACCGTGGAGGTGCAGCCGGTGGACATGTTCCCGCATACGGTGCATGTTGAGTGTGTTGTATTGATGTCAAGGGTTGAGAAATAAAGGCTACACAAATGCTGATAAATAAAGGATTTCCTGACATTGCATTTTTCTCTCGGCAACTTTGCCGAGGACGCTAATGTCGGGAAACCCTTTTTTTTATTCTTCGAGGAAACATATCAACTACCCTGAAAGCGATAGGGTTGAGTTGACAGATTAGATTTTTTACTGAGGTTGAGGAGACAGGATAGATGTATTATTTAGTCTTCTCGTACAGCATCTGTATCGAAAATTCTATCAAGTTCCTCGTTTGATGTAATGCCACGAACTTTATTCCTAATCGTTGTTTTTCCCATATCCAGTCGATAGAAATGTTCACGACCATCTACACCTTTTTTTAGTCGGATAAGCTGAATCCTGCCAAATATATCCCAATGCTTCTCTGCGAATTTTGCTAAACCCACTACCTTAGGGTAATTGTCTTTGCGGCTGGGATCGTGTGGTTCTAGAATATCAAAAACATAACCTTGTGCATCAGATCTAACAACCACTAAATCCGGGAACATAGAAGTGGTGACACCGCTGATTTCGTAAGGGATTTCAAGTGACCACTTTTTGCGGTCAAGATTACGTAACCAGCATACAGCACCATTGTTGAGCTCTTCTGTAACAACTCCGCTTTCCCATGGGTTCAATGATGTTTCAAATGTGCCATCCTCAGAACAATAAAGGTGCTGCTCAAATTTCATGCTATTATCTGGTACAGAAAAATCGATTGAATCTGGTAATATCCATGGTACAGATATCGGTTGTGCAGAAGCATTAGTTAATCTTTCATAGACATTCTTTCGTGCCTCGTTAAGTCTAGCAATGGATCGCTTGTTGTTTTCGTACAGTGTAATGAATTCTTTCTCTGCATAGTCATTTATCCTCTCCATTGCGTCGGTATCATTTGTAAGAACGATAATTTCTTTTTTTACATCGATATGATCACGGGTACTATGGCGAATCCAATATTCCTTGTGTAATCCTTCTCCCAACAATCTACCGGCTTGTTCAAAATGTCGTGAAATATCAAATTCTGATACGGTCATAGTCTGGGTTGCCTCATCAAAGGAATAGGCATTGTCTCCATACTCAAATATCAGTGTGCCAAGAGCAAAACCAGTAATTGACGCTCCTCGGGTGTCAAAGTCTCCACTTTCTTTTATCCGTGAAATCTCCTCATCCATTTTTGATAGAACTGCGTTTTTGACAGTCTTCTGGGCTTCCAAGTCAATACCGTCCATGGTCAATGCACGAGAAATCTGTATTAACAATTTAAGTGGCGCCTGCTTACGGGCTGAATCTATTTGATAGGTGATGAGATTATCCATCGCATCAAAAACATCAGAATATTCTAAGTTCCGTCCGAGTGTAACAAGCTCCTTATTAGTTCCTGTTTCTGTCGGCATAATCGCTTCACTGTCACGTAGAGCATTAACAACGTTCTTTACTGTTTCTTCATCAAAATATGGAAGGAATAGGCTGACACTATTAAGCTCAGCATCGGAAGAAATCCTTCTTGCCAAAGGGGTACGAATCATGCGTCCCAGCGTTTCTTCTAGTAAATCGATGCAAGCTCCCAAATCGGTTTGGGTTGCTATACGATCATTTCCATCTTCAACTTGAATAACAAGTATAGGGTTTACCATTTTTTCGCCTTCACGCTCACAGTAAGACTCCCAGTGATCACATTTCTTGCGCCAATTATCTACCGCTCCTTTAAACATGGTCATATCGGCACTTAGTTGAATATCTGGGTAATGAATGATGATTCTATCCTTTAGAAGACCAGACTCACGTACTTGCTCTGGTGGAACGATAACTTTTTGAACCGTTGATGTCGTTCCGGCAATCAAGTTATCAAATCTCTGGGGTGTTGCGGTTACACCGATAACTAGAGGCATAACGCAAAGGCCATCTTCTTTGCTGCCTTTAATAAATTTTTGCATTATGGATTGTGCCTTGTTTTCTGCTTGAACTGATGTATAGGTACCTCTATGTGCCTCATCAATCACTACATAAAACTTTTTTGGATTACGTTTAGCAGTGTTAGTGAGAGTTTCCCAGATAGAATACTGACGCTTATCAGATATACCTGTCAGTAGTTTATCTGAGCCAAGTTTTTGAGTGTTCAAAAAGTAAATGCAGCCACCCTCAAAATACTCTGCATTGAAGGTTGAATCTATTGTCACTAAATCACGGACGCGGATTTTATCGGATTTACTTTCAATTTTCAACCTTGTTTGCTCGTTAAGCTCAGGTGAATCGGATAGCCAAATGAAAATAGAATCTGGCTCTCCAATGTTGTCCGCACTCCCATATAATATATCTTCAAAAAGTGTTGTCATAATTATCGTTTTTCCTGAACCCGTAGGCGCAGAAAAGGAAATTATCTGTGGGTCGCGTTCACTCCACATTAAATGCGCCTTGTTGATTTTATCATGTAGCTCAGAAAGTGCCTTCTCCTGAAAAAGAAATAATATATCTCTCATTTATGAATCCCTCCTGCTTCCTAACACAAAGTTATCGATATAATCGCGATATAATTGATATGAGTTATTTACTTTTACTTCAGCAGTCATTTCACGGAATGCTTCCTCGGAGTTAGTTACAAAATAGACCACTTGGATACTGCTCTCTGATATGCTCCCCTCATAGTAGACAGTAGAAAAAACAAAAACATCTACTCTACAATGATGGGAGTTTTTACAATGTCCAAAAGGAGTCCAACTTCTTTAGAGGTAAAGCTACGTGTCGTAAAGCGATGTCTTCAGAATGAGACAAACCCAAGTTATGAGGCGAAACAGCTGGGAATAGACAAAAACACGGTAACAGATTGGGTAAGGAAGTATAAAGCAGATGGTCTTGACGGATTAAAGGAATCCAGAGGATGTAAAGCTTACTCAGAGGATCTGCAGCTGGCTGCAATCAGAGATGTATTATCCGGTAGTCATTCTATACGAGAGGCGACAAAGAAGTATCATATTTCTAGTAAAAGTGTTTTGACGAGATGATCTCCAAGTATACTAATGGGGTAGAAATAAAATCTACTCGTAAAGGAATTGGACTATCTCGTATGAACAAAGGACGTAAAACCACTTTCGAAGAACGCATTGAAATTGCACAGTATACGATCGCAAACGATCTGGATTATCAGAAATCCATGGAGAAATATGATGTTTCTTATTCACAGGTGTACGCATGGGTTCGTAAATATAAATCTGGCGGTGAGGAAGCCCTCAAGGACAATCGCGGTCGTAACAAGCCTGCGGAAGAGTTGGATGATCATGAACGACTCAAGCTTCGGATCAAAGAATTAGAAGCACGGAACGAGTATTTAGAAATGGAGAACGCTCTTTCAAAATGGCGGTGACATTTACTGTGCCAGTGCCTCTCAGATGTTTAAT
Organism: Paenibacillus larvae subsp. larvae; assembly: GCF_002003265.1. Taxonomy (NCBI): domain Bacteria; kingdom Bacillati; phylum Bacillota; class Bacilli; order Caryophanales; family Paenibacillaceae; genus Paenibacillus; species Paenibacillus larvae. The sequence goes on along the minus strand of NZ_CP019687.1, from coordinate 2,609,984 downwards.
GTAGCAGTTGAAAAGCATGGTGTGAATGGCCATCTTCGTCAGAAAGGAAAAATTGCTGAATTAGCCCTGGGTTACGGAGGATCTGTTGGAGCATTAAAATCAATGGGCGCTTTGGAGATGGGAATTGAAGAAGAGGAACTGCAACCGCTTGTAACTGCTTGGAGACAGTCTAATTCCAACATCACAAAACTATGGTGGGATGTTGACCGTGCAGTAAAAGTTTGTGTTAAGCAAAAAACTCCCACAGAGACACACGGTATTAAATTTATATATCAAAGTGGGATGCTCTTTATTGTCCTTCCTTCTGGCAGACGGCTTGCCTATGTAAAACCTCGTATGGGAGAGAACGTGTTCGGCGGTGAGTCGGTTACTTACGAAGGTGTCGGTGGGACGAAGAAATGGGAAAGAATCGAAAGCTATGGCCCAAAATTTGTAGAGAATATTGTTCATGCAATCAGTCGTGACATTTTGTATCATGCCATGCAGACATTAAAGAATTGTTCCATTGTGGCTCATGTACACGATGAAATTATCATCGAGGCGGATATGAGGATGTCATTTTCTGCTATCTGTGAACAGATGGCTAGGACACCAAGCTGGGCAAATGGCCTGTTACTTAGTGCTGATGGCTATGAGTGTCAGTTTTATCAAAAAGATTAAATAAATTTTTTCAAAATCCTCAACAATCATTACCTCCTGTGGCTATTAGGTAGAAGGGTTTCCTCTCTGACTATATTGCAGGAGGTAATTCGTATGGACGAATTAGTAAAAATCAACTATGAAAATCAACGACCAACCGTACTCGGTCGTGATTTACATGAAGCCTTGGAAGTAAAGACAGCTTATAAAGACTGGTTTCCAAGAATGTGTGAGTACGGATTTGAGGAAGGGTCAGACTTTTTCTCATTTTTGAGCGAAAGTACTGGGGGCAGACCGAAACGGCTGCTGACTATGCGACTCTTGCGAAAGAGCATGAAAAGCTTAAGAAGCTATATGCTTAGAGAGGGAAATCCTCCGCGACCTAGTAAAAAAAACGAACCCACACTTGCGGATAAAATAGCTATTGCCCAAAAGTATATTCAGCAGGGGAATTGCATTTCTCTCGTGCTGCGCCTGGTTATTCATGTACACAAGATGGAAAGCCGGTTAGCGATGAACAGATTTGTGAATGGATCATGGAACTGCTGGCCGACGAGTACACATCGGCTTATGGATACCGTAAGCTGACGAAAGTCTTGAGGCGCCAGCATAGACTCGTGATCAACAAGAAAAAAGTATATCGCTTATGCAAGCAAATGAATGTATTGCGTCCGTTAGCGCCAGATAAAATGTAGACATCCTAAGGCAGGTGAACACCGCTTCTTCTTCCTGATGAGCATCATAGATGTGTTTGATCGAGTGATTATCACGTATCACCATGGATTGTCCTGCGAGTCCAGGGATCTTGTTCAAATTACACAAGAGGCACTGATGAAGCGCCAGCTCTTTGACAAAGCAAATAAACCAGTAATCCGCTCAGACAATGGACCGCAATTCATCAGCCATCGATTTGCACAGGCCTGTGAGCGCTTCGAAATTGTCCACGAACGTATACCGCCGAAGACTCCTAACAAGAATGCTCATATCGAGTCTTTTCATGCCATTCTAGAGATAGAGTGTTATCAGCGTCACGAATTTGAAAGTTATAAGCAGGCGTATGAAATCGTTAACGGCTTTATTCATAACTACAACCACAATCGCATCCACGGTAGCATCTACGACATGTCGCCTTACGAATACATGGATGCGGTCAGGAAAAAAGCTGTGGAGCCAAAGACAATAAAGGTATGAAACTCCAGAATAAATCGCAATTTGGAGAAATTTTATAAAATCAATTGAATAAGAGGTCAGTGTCCACAATTAGGGAGTTTAACCGGTTTTAAATTATAGACAACATTAAATTGACCCGACAAAGTCATTTTGATTTGACGTGCCCCTTTCTTGCGGCCCTTGAAAAGGAAGGCTTTTAAGATTATCTCCTTCACTGTCTCATCCTTTTCATCTTTTCGCTTTCTTTGTTCTTGTGACATTCTCCGTCTCCATGTTGTATTTCTCTTGTTTTATTTCTTAATTATACAAAAAAGTACCCCATAGGTAGACTTTTTTTAAGTGTCTACTCTATAGGGTACATTTTACATCGTCACTGGGGCCGTATTTTTAGATGAACTAGAGCAACTATCTTTATTGTCCAGCTAAATTTCAGGCTTTAAATTTGGTTAAGGTTTCCTGAAGTTCTTGGGCCATCTCGCTTAAGGCACGGCTTGATGCGGAGATCTCTTCCATGGAAGCAAGTTGTTCTTCAGAAGCCGCTGAAATAGATTGGGCACTGCCGAAGGAATTTTGCGAGATTTGCACCACTTCCTGCAAGGTTGCGCTGACTTCCTCCGAACTTGCCGACATTTGCTCGGTAGCCGCCGATACTTCACGTACCTGATCTGAGATGACCTCCACTGCTGCGGAAATTTTCTCAAATACAGCTCCTGCCGTGTCGATCAAAGAAGAACCTTTCTCCACCTCGGATACGCCCTGGTTCATCGTAGTAATGGCTTTTTTCGTAGCGGATTGGATCTGTCCGACCAATCCGGCAATATGTTGCGCGGAAGTCGCCGACTGTTCAGCCAGTTTCTTTACTTCCTCTGCGACAACGGCAAAGCCCCGGCCTGCTTCACCGGCTCTGGCTGCCTCAATAGAAGCATTGAGCGAGAGCAGTTGCGTTTGTTCCGCAATGGCTGTGATTGCCGTTATAATCTCGTCAATCTGCTGGGTGTGCTCACCAAGAGTATACAGTTCCGAAGAAGTAGTCTCAACGGACTGGTGAATGGACCTCATTTGGCCTACAGCCTTCTGAACCGCCTCATTGCCGCGTTTCGTTTCCTGAGCGGTCCGGACCATCGAATCGGAAATGGTAGAAGAAGACTCTGCAATCCGCTGTATGCCTCCGGCCATTTCTTCCATTGCGGTTGAGCTTTGTTCGACACTTTGCACCTTGGTCTCTGAGCCTTGCATCACCTGTTCGATGGCCTTTGTTACATGTCTATGAGCTTCAACGGAATCTACGGAAATAGCCGTCAATTCCTCCGAAGAAGCGGCAACTTGTTCTGAGGCTTGATGGACTTGTCCGATTATCTGGCTCATGGCACCCAGTATCTGATTCAAGTCTTTCGCGATCTGTCCAACCTCATCCTTGGTTTTCACCTGAAGACGTGGTGTCAGATCACCCTGAGCTGCCCGATTAATCGTGGCAGAAAGGCTAAGCAGCGGTTTTACGGCAAAGCGTCCCATTACTATAGAGATAAGAAGAATCAGGGCACCCACAATAATTATAAGCAGGGTAGTAGTCTTTGTCATCTTATTGACCGGAGCAAAGACCTCGTCTTCGTGAGCGTAAATGACCATTTTCCAGTTGGCTGTCGGTATGGTATGGTAAGATATAAGACGGCCCGAATTCTTTGAGGAAAGGTACTTTCCATAACCATGATCTTGCTTTAATACTTCGTCCTGATAATATTTCAGTGCTGCCGGTTTCAGGATCTCAGATATATTTTTCCCGACATATTCTTTGTCATTATGGGTAACAAAGACCCCATTTGCGGACAGCAAATAACCGAAACAGCTTTCTCTTATTTTAATATCTTTCACCAGGTTCATGAGGGTACTCGTATTGACCCTACTCTGAATGGTTCCGATAAGTTCGTCCCCGTCCATTAAAGGTACCGCAATGACCACACTGGGAGAGCCTGTATGTTTATTGAACTGAAAGTCATTGACAGCAGGCTTTCTAGTTTCCTTTACCTTTTTATAATAGTTCCGGTCGTTGATATCGGTCACTTGTCCGGCAACTGTGGTATTTACTCCATTTGTATCTGTATATGAGTATGATTCCACTTCATTATCAATTCCACTAATTGTATTTAAAATAGAGAGAATCTGATCCTTGTCGCCCTTTTTAAATTCCGGATGCTTCTTGATCGTTTCTTCAACAAGGGAAATACGTTTTTGAAACCAGTCATCTACATTCTGAGCAGTAATTTTGGTTATATTCGACATATTCTCCAATTCTATGTTCTCGGTATTGTTCTTGGTGATGTTTTGCGTAATTATTGATATGGTAATCACCGGGATTAATGAGATCATCATAAAAGCAATGATCAGCTTGATTTTGATAGAGTATCTCCATGTTCGTTTTGTATTCAATGTCTTAATCTCCCCTCCAACTAAATAAAATGATGTAATATATTTATCGGTTAAAAATTATGTCGAAATTAGTAGTTTTATGTAGTTTTATGAAAACAATATTTCCTCCTTTATTTATTCCCCCAAGGAATTAGGAAACCGGAATTTTTGACCTCGAACCATTTATCATGAGGACAATGAAGATTTGGTCGGCCTGCTTTTGGAATATGGGACTCCTTTACAAGCCGAGATGGATAATGGAAAGACAGCTTTGTCTCTGCTCAAGAGGGAGGAAACTACTAGTGACAGGCTTAGAGAAAGTAGCGTTTCGTTTCCTCCTAAATTTTTTTATCTTTTCTCATATTTATTTTATGTATCTACGTATAGACAAGAGATCTATAAATCAAGGTTTTTTGGATTAAATTCGTATGTAATTAAGTGAAAAACGTTCCCGCATACCGTTCGCGTAGAATCGGTGGCTTTGTTGGTGAAGGATGGTACAGTTCAGTAAAACTATTATGTTTATTGAGTTTTTTAATGTACACAAATTGAAAATATTAGTTAGTGATACAGAAGTCGGAAAACAGGCTTGATGTAATATTGATGTAAAAATAGGTCGGGTCTCTACCCTAAATAAACAAAGACGCCAGGTAATACCTGTGCGTCTTTGTTATTGTCCTTGTGCAGCATCAGATAAAAAAAGAATTCGAATTTATCAGTAGCTGTCTGATCCGCAGTTCGAAGAACGTTTACATAAATGTTCATTGTTGTAGTGATGCTTCCGTGGCCAAGTCCCGTCTGCAAAATTGCCTGAAGGACAACCAGATTCATGGCCCATACATAGGTTTTGGCAGAGTGATCATAGAGCCAGGAGAGAAATGGTAGCGTCTTGGTATAGGGATGGGCCACGGGTATCATCCAGATTGATGATATCCCCTTCTTGCAAGGCGGTGTGTTCGTCAGCTTGTGACAGTTCCACGCGTTTTTTGCCAAACGTTTTCCATGCGTGAGGAGTCGAGAGCAAGCGACTCCATAACTCATGATGATAACAAATCTTACACTCCCAAGATGGAATCGGATCAAGTACAGTTAAGAAACTGCTAATGGAAACTAAATATAATACTTTACATTTAAATAATAATTATTATACAATATGTAATGGTTTATATTAACAATTTTACTAGATAAAAGGCGGGCCTTAGGGGATGAGTGTTATGTATACTACAGCTTTGTTTGAAAAGCTAAGTGAACGGGAGACCAAATTATTATGTCTACTAGCATGCGGGTACAACGACAAAGAGATTGCCCACCAACTGTTTATCAGCAGACGCAGAGTCGGTGAAATTATATCGAACCTGAAGCAGAAGCTGGATGTTTCCACTCGTGTCGGTCTTGGTATTATAGCTTACCATCTGCATTTGATCGAATTGCAGGATATGAAACGGAAGTCCCAAATGGCGAGTGAAAACGAGTCATGAATTATCTTAACGAAATGATTCAACAGGCGGAGTATTACCATAGATGGTCCTGGGCTATGAAACTGCTTACACGTCAAGGTTGTACCTATAACATACAGCCTGGCAGTAAAGAGATAAAGATCGCCATTATTGACAGCGGTGTCGATCGAAATCATCCGGATTTGGCTCATAGCATCGTATCAGAAGGAAAATCTTTTATTGATGATATGCCTGCAACCGTGGATCTCTCGGGACATGGCACGATGATGGCAGGGGCGATTGCTGCCAGAGGCAAGCTTCTCGGCATTGGACCAGGTTTAGGAATTGTGCCCTATAAAATCATTCAAACCAATAATAGCGGACACTCCTCTGACGTGATTAAAGCCATAGATCTGGCCATCGATGACCGGAATGATATTATTAATTTAAGCTTAGGCTCCTATAAGTCAACAATTGGCGAATCTGATGCAGGTCTAATCAGGGAATACAACCAAATCATCAGGAAAGCAGCATCGAAAGGAATTATCGTTGTGGGTTCCATGGGGACACATGGCATGTTTCTCTCTAAAAAAAGTGAATACTGTCATGTGCCTGGAGGGCTATCGCATGTTATTTCAGTCGCAGCGACGAACAAAGAAGGCATGTTGGCCGATTATTCCAATTATAATTCCGGCAATAACTATGCTGTACCGGCCGGAGACTTCGGGCCATCATGGAAAAAGGAAAGAAAGCCTGACTTCAGGTCGATGTGTGTCGTTACATATCCCGCTCAATTGGATCAAACCCCGCAAAGTAAAGCGGTGAAATTCGACCAAGGGTATGAGTTTATGACCGGAACCAGTCTGGCTGCTGCCAAAATGTCGGGGATTATTGGCTTGATTCAATCGCAGGCGTTGGAGAAGCGCCGACAAAAGCTTAACAAAGGGCAAATTATACATCTGTTAAGGAGGACCTCCAAAAGATTAGTACATAACGGGGTCGTATTTTATCTGGTCCAACCTTATGAAGCTTTGCGTTTGATTTATTAAGGAAGGGGAAGTCCATTGAGTATTTTATCTGTTCAGATTCGAAGAGCTGGTTACATCGGTAAGGAAACGGCTGTCCACGATATTGATTTTCATGTGAAGCAGGGGGAGTTTGTAGGGTTAATCGGGGCGAACGGTGCCGGCAAGAGTACGACGATGAAGCTGATATTAGGCTTTTTAGAAGAATATGAAGGATTGATCCAGATTGAAACAAACAAAACCTACACCTATATACCCGAACATCCGATATTCTATGAAGGTCTGACATTATGGGAACACTTGGAATATATTGCAAAGGCTTATTTGGTAACCGAATGGCAGGAACGGGTTTCCAGGCTGCTCCAGGATTTCCGGATGGAAGCTGTCGTCCATCAATTACCTGCGAGTTTTTCAAAAGGAATGCAGCAAAAAAGTATGATCATTGCCGCATTACTGGTTAAAGCAGACTTATATTTAATTGATGAGCCTTTTATTGGGTTGGATCCTCATGCTACCAGCCTTCTGTTACGATTTTTGAAAGAAGAGCAGGAGAGGGGAGCGGCGATCCTGATGTCAACCCATGTATTAGATACAGCTGAAAAAATATGTGATAGATTTATCCTGATCTCGAATGGGACCATCGTTGCCCAGGGAAGTCTTGAGGATCTTCGGGCAACTGCGAATATGACAGACGGCTCATTACTTGATTGTTTCAATTTATTGTGGGAGAAAGGATAAGATCTATGAACAGCATCACGATATATCGTTATCGCTTGAAACAATACAGGCAGTTCAAGAGAAAGGTCTGGTTGCTGGCGAATGATTGGTCAGTATCTTTATACATATTGCTTCCTATCGCCCTCTTGCTATTATTCAATTGGATTTCATGGTGGGGTTCGAAACAAATTTTTCTGGAAGTCCATCAGCTTCGGGTAATCGGTGGTTGGCTTTTCCTGTATTGCTGGTTCGGGAACCTGTTTATGGCCGTGGAGGAGGCGGATAAGGTTTTCTTGTTGGGAATGCGTACACTTATCACTTCTCTTCGAACAATCAGTCTGTACTATTCGCTGCAGAAATATGCCACCCATACTGTGTTGCTGTTCGTTTATTTACTCCCTCTGTTTATTCAATGTTTACTAATTAATATTACGCAGGTATTTGAATTTTTGGTTTTGGTCTTGTTGTGGAAATATTATCATGCATTAATGAGATATATTCTATATATCAAGATGGAACATCTGCCTGCCAAGGCTGCTGTATATGTTGTCATGTTCGTCATGGATTTCTTCCTCTACATCTGGGGAATCAAGCTAATTTCCATGCATGCGGACATCTATCTGTTTTTCTATTTAACGCTGTTGGCATTAGTTGTCGGTTTGCAGTGTTTGTATATTTTGCGATTGAAAGGAACCTTTTTTAAAGATGTCGATTACCAGTTGAACCACAAATACTTTTCGTTGTCCTTGGTATTTTTATTTGCTCCGGTACCACATGTGCCGTTGATCAGAAGCCAAAAGACCCCCTGGATTTTTAAACGTTCCACAAGATTGTTCTCTGTAAGAAATGCAAGCCATGTGCTGATAGAATGTTTTATTAAATCGTACTGCAGAAATTTCATGAATCTGTCCAGGTATCTTCAAATCGTGGTATATTCCTTGATTCCAAATGCCATTGTCCCCGTATGGATTAAATTTTTGTATCCGCTGTTTATCTTATTTATTCTCTGGGAATATGCCAAGTCGGAGTGGTCAAGTTACATCTACTCCAGCTTTTTCAAAATTCACCCTTTGCCGAAGGAGCAAATGAAGAAGGCACGCAAGTTATCTACTCTATTATTTATTCTGCCTGCGGGAATTATATTATACACCGTTTCAGTGCTGTCCACGTTTCTATTCTAGAAAAAACGTAATTTTGCGAAGTGTTCAATAGAGTTGGGGTGATTTAAAATATAAATTGAAGTCATGAATATAAGTAAATTATAAGCTAGGAGTGATTCTATTGAATAATGAACTGATTGTTCAAGCTTGGAAGAATCCGCAAATCTGTTCAAACTTCGCAAATCTTCCTGTTCATCCGGCCGGAGAAGCTCTAGTTCCCTTTGATCTGAATCTTGGGGATGTGCAAGCTGAAACTACTCCTGCCACTCCTTGGATTATTGCAAGCTCTGAACCTTGCGGTTATGTTGCCTCAACGATCATTATTTCTGTAACCAGCTGCTAATCTAAGTATCCTGAATGTGATATCCATGGCTTCAACAGTTGTGCTGTAACCCGGCACAACTTATTTTTCATATCAGCTCAAATAGGAGGCTGGAAAGGTAGATGAATTCAAAGCTCAATTTATATACAATACCGATGGATGGGGCTCTATCCTTAACAGAAAGAAAAGAGCTATTCGAAAGAATCGGCGGGGTGAATCTGGTACAACCGGAATGGAATGAGCGTGCAAAGAGGTGGAAAAGCAGATTTCCATCTCCGGAACTTTTTGAACAGCGTCTGAGAACGGAAAGCCTGACCGAGAATCAATTTAACTGCTTTGTCTCCTCCTTGGACCTGAAGATTGAAGCCGAGGCACAGCGATATTATGGTGACAGCGATTGGGTGAAGGTGTACTCCGCTGCAATGAGCGGTTATGAGCAAGACGCACTGCCGGGTCATAATAACCATCTAGGAGTAGCGGTTTATCCATTTGTCGTGTGGGCGTGCAAGGAAATAAGGTCATTTTTCGCTGAGATGACAATTGAAGTGGTTCAAGATGATTTTATTCAGGATTTCGCCCAAGGCTTGACGCTGGATTTAATGCAGTTCTCCCAATATAGTCTTATTTTGGAATTAAACGTGGCCAAGCTATTGAATCAGTTGGAAGGAAATGATTCGAAGGAAAGATTCCATTCCTTTGTAAGAACATTAAGCAACAAAGAAATGTTACTAAGCTTCTACTCTGAATACATAGTATTGGCAAGATTATTATCGATTCGTACCCTGTACACAGTAAATAATCTCAAAGAAGCGATGAACCGGTTCCGCGATGATATGCCGGAATTACGCAGTCATTTTCCATTTGTAAATCAGGCGCAGCTTCAGAAGATTACACTTGGCATTGGGGACCGTCACAAGAAGGGCAATAGCGTAATGTGCTTCCATTTTACGGGGGGGAATTCTCTTATATATAAGCCTAAAAACCTGGAGGTTTCCGTAAAATTCCAGGAAATATCCGCGTTCATCGCCGAGCTGGGTTTAAAGAGCCGGTTCAAGTTCCACCATATATTACCTAAGGGTGAGTATGGCTGGGAAGAGCTGGTGGAGTATAAGACCTGTCATAACCGCAAAGAAGTGGAACGTTACTTTTACCGTTATGGTGCTCTAGTAGGAATTGCCTATTTATTAAGGGGAATCGACTTCCATTATGAGAATGTTATTGCCCAAGGAGAGCATCCGCAGCTGATTGATTTGGAAACAATTTTCCATAACAGGCCGGGACTGTTACATGACGATCATTTTGATGTTGCCCTGAAGGTGGCTTTTACGGAAACCGTCATGGGGAGCAATCTTCTACCCGTTCACTTATTCGGTACGGAACAGCATAAAGGGCTGGAGTTAAGCGGTTTGGGAGGGAATGAGCAAGAAACTCCCTTCGACGTTAAACAAATGGAACATATTAATACGGACGAGATGAGGGTCATTCGAAAAAAAGTCATGATCAATGGGAAAAGCAACCGGGTCACCCTGCAAAATCAGGAAATCCAGTTAAGTGATTATGAACATCATATCTTACAGGGCTTTTCTGATGTCTGTTATCTGGTTTGCCGAAGCAAACCACTCATCCGTCAGAAAATTAAAGATACCTTTGAGCACACGCCAATCCGCATCATAGTACGAAGCACCCAAAAATATTCGAATTTGCTCATGGAAGCGAATCATCCCGATTACACCAGACATCAGCTTGAACGTGAGATGTTTATTGATAGTGTATGGGGTTATCCGATAAGAAGCAGCGAGATCCTTCGTTCGGAAAGAGAGGATTTATTGGAAGGGGACATCCCCTTATTTACCACCTTCACGGATTCTCTGCACTTGTGGGACAGCAGAGGAAGACGAATTCTTCATGTTTTCAAGGAATCTTCCATGGATCTTGTACTGAGCCGCCTGGAGCGTCTGACTCCGGAAGAGATCCGTTACCAGGTTAGTTTAATGAAATCTTCCCTTTATACGGTTCATTCAGATGGTGAAGGGACAGTACCCAAATATACGGAAGTTATAAGCAATAAAGATAAGGGTGTGTATGACGGGAAAAAGGAGAAGTGGCTGGAAGCGGCAGAGCATATCGGTGAACTGCTCCAAAGCCGCGCAGTGATTGGGCAGGATGAAGCATCATGGCTTACCTTGGTTACGGGAAAGAATGGTTGGGGGATCCAGGAGATACCTAAAAATCTGTATGACGGGTTGGCCGGGGTGGCGCTCTTTTTTGCTTATTTGTCGAACATAACCGGACGAAGTGACTATAAAGAGCTGTCCATCAAATCGATGAATCGGGCACTAAAAATAAATACAAATGAAAAAATCCTGCCTTCCGGTTTTTGGGGCACGGCTTCACTGTTATATCCGGTCTTCCAGATCCAATCCATCATTGAGCCTGTGAAGGAATGGAACATGGAAGCAGAGAAGATTGCTGACCTGCTTAAAAACCTTGAGACTCCTGATGATTCCTATGATTTCCTTGGCGGCTCCGCAGGGCTAGCCGTTTTGTTAGTTCAAGCTTACAGCGTAACCAAAGATGATCGGTTTCTGGAGCTGGCCATGAAATATGGGGATCATCTCTGCGTACATGCCGATCGGGTCGAGGGGATTTACACATGGAAGTCTAAATGGAATGATGTTCCATTGGGCGGACTCGCACATGGTGTTATCGGTATCGGCTATGCCTTAGGTCAGCTTTACCATGTTACAGAAGAATCGCACTTTAAAGAAGCCGCATTAGGAGCGCTCAACTATCAGAACAGCCTGTATGATGTGTTAGGCAAACGCTGGATTGACAATCGGAAACATAAAAATAACCAGTATTGTGACAGCCATTGGTGCAACGGCGTTACCGGAATTGGGATGGCCCAGCTCGCTTTATGGAACGAATGGGGAATTGGTCATCCTCAAATGAGTCATGAAGTGGCACAGGCAGCAGAATTTGTATTTCAAGATGGAAGCTACTCCTCGTATTGCTTATGCCACGGGCTAATGGGGGATGCCGAGTTTCTTTATACAGCAGGGAAGCAGCTGAATGAGCAAAAGTGGACGGAGCAGGCGTTTAATTACGCGGATTTTGTTTCTGATCAAGTGCTGCTGGGTCAAGGACAGGTTTGCGGTACTCCCCGGCATATCGAAACACCTGGATTATTCCTGGGGCTTTCCGGAATAGGTTACCAGCTTCTTCGTCTTGCCGAACCGGATATAGTGCCTTGTGTTCTTCAATTGCGCATGAAAAACACCTGATTTTTAAGCGAATGACGTAAGCGATTGTCCAATGTACCTTTAGAAGTAGAAGGATGGCAGAATTGCCCCTTGCAACGCGTATACGCGGTTGTCTTTCTGACGCTATCCACTTCAAGGTCAAACAGGACGGGGCCATCGATAGCAAAGCGGCGTACATGGTCATTGGCATCGATTTGGATGGCGCTAGGGATGTGGATCGGTGAAAACGAATCATCTAAATTCTGGCTCAGCGTGCTGGGTGACCTGAAAAATCGTGGCGTCCAGGGCATTCTCATTACGTGTGTGGACAACCTGAATGGGTTCTCGGAGACCATTACGGCAAGCTATCCCAAGACGGAAATCCAAAAATGTATCATTCACCAGATCCGGAATTCTACCCGCTATGTCTCTTACAAGGATTTGAAGAAGGTCACGGCGGATTTAAAACCAAATTATAAGGCTTCTACCGAAGAAGCTGCTCTCTAGGAACTGGATCGTTTTAAAGAGGTATGGAGTAGTAAATACCCGCTCATTATCCGGTCTTGGCGAAATAACTGGGCAGAACTGGCTACCTTTTTCAAGTACCCGCCGGAGATCCGAAGACTCATCTACACAACCAATATGATTGAAAGCTACCACCGTCAGCTTCGGAAAGTGACGAAAGGCAAAAGTATCTTTCCTACTTTTAATAAAGTTTACACATAAATCTTGACAGACCCTTTTTTAATTCAAGGAAATTGCTTCATGGAATTTGCAACTTCAACTAATTCATTAATCGTAATATTCCGATTTTGTTTGAAGCTTATGAAATAAATGATATCATCTCTAATAAAGCGAATATGGTCAGGTTTTCCAGCTTTATAAAGACATTTCGCTTTTGTACTATGTTTCAGTTCAACTTCAGTTTCATGTGGGGTTTTGCTGAATTTCTCACCATTTTTTGGCTTGATATTAACCATTTGTGTCACAATAAGAGTTTCATTTGTTTTGTTGTTAAAGTAACTTACTGTTAGTGTCTTAGCATGTTCACTAAGAGAAGCGCCTGTATCTGTCGGTTTAAAGGGAATGGTATTTGGAAGAAATACTTTTTTGTTGAATTTTTCTTTAAACATGGAAATGGCATCATTTACATTTAAGTTATCTCCTAAAGGATTTTTTGAATGTTCAGTAATATAACTCAATGGGTCAACGGATTGTTGTGGTTCGATATTTTGAATTAAACTACCATATAAAACCATTAGAGATAGACTTAGAGAAAGTAGCATTTGTTCTAAATAAAAAAAGCCCTAAAAGGGCTGCAAGCGATTTTAAAATTACATATAAATAAAAGGTAATATGTGGTACAATAGTACAAGCAATAGTGGCTTATACGTGGGCGGTCGGCTAATCCCCTGGAAAGGGGGTGATGCCAATGGAAACGTTTCAAGCTCTTCAATTAATGTTCCTATTCGGGATGTTTATTCTGGCGCTTCTGACGTTTATCCAAAAGATGAAATAGATCGCCCACCGAGGAAAGGTTAAGTGCGATCTATTTGTCGTAATTCCTTCTAAGCCAACCGCAAACATATAGCGCGGCTATTGCTGACCGTGGACGTTACAGCGTCTGCGGTCTTTTTTAGTATATGCTTCTAATTGCATTCTAACACAGGTTTGTTTTATTTAACAAGATACAAAGTATAGAAGAGGAAGAACCTCTTGGGGACGAATTGGGGATGGAATGTACATCAAAGTTAGAATTAAGGGTAAAGAAGGCAAAGGGAAAAGAGAAAAACCTTATAAAATCAAGGTTTTTTGATTAAAATCGTATATAATTAGAGGAGGAACGTTCCTGCATACGGTTCATGTGGAGTGTATGGCGTTATTGGTGAGGAATGGTAGCTCTAAAACCCCCTAATAAACTTGGACAATAAGAGTGTGTATTGTTTATACTAAAAGCGATAATAGAGAAGGATGAATACATGAAATGAACGAGATATTCCCAAGATAGCGATTTGTCATAAGTCCTTACTATGGCACATGAATAGATACTTAAAATATTGGAGGGCTTTATGATTACAGGTGAAATCAAAAATAAAGTGGACAAGATATGGGAGACATTCTGGACAGGCGGAATCACGAATCCGCTCGAAGTCATTGAGCAATTTACCTACCTCCTTTTCATTAAAGGGCTGGACGATATAGAAACAAGGAAGGAAAATGAAGCAGCCTTCTTGGGTCTAACATACGAAGGAATGTTTCCTAATGATAAACAGGATTTGCGCTGGAGCAGGTTCAAGAATATGGAAGCGAACCAAATGTACAATTTGGTGCTGAATGGAATCTTTCCATTCATCAAGAATTTGCATCAAGACGGCGATTCTGCGTATTCCAAATATATGGAAGATGCTATTTTCAAAATCCCTACGCCCCAGATGTTGACGAAAATTGTTGATGGCATCGACGGGATCGACATGGAGAAGCGGGATGCAAAGGGAGATCTGTATGAGTATCTCCTATCTAAAGTAGCCACAGCTGGAATGAATGGACAGTTCCGCACTCCGCGGCACATTATTGAGATGATGGTTCGTCTGATGAAGCCAAGTCCCAGCGATGTGATTGCTGACCCTGCAATGGGGAGTGCCGGATTTCTTGTGGCTGCACAAGAGTATGTAAAAGAGCATCATGCGGATTTGTTTTTACATGCGGGACTGAAAAAGCACTTCAACCAAGATATGTTTTATGGCTTCGACATGGACCGGACCATGCTTCGTATCGGCGCGATGAATATGCTGTTGCATGGTGTGGACCAACCGAACATTGAGTACAAGGACAGCCTTTCCGAGCAAAATGGCGACCAAGAGAAGTATACGATGATTCTTGCCAATCCTCCATTTAAAGGCTCGCTGGACTATGATGCGGTAAGCAAGGATCTGCTTAAAATTACGAAGACAAAGAAAACCGAGCTCTTGTTCCTGGCTCTCATTCTAAGAAGCCTCAAACTTGGGGGCCGAAGCGCTACTATCGTCCCCGATAGCGTTCTGTTTGGCAGTAGTAAGGCACATAAGGAAATCCGTAAAGAACTGGTGGACAATCATAAGCTGGAAGCGGTGATTTCCATGCCAAGTGGAGTATTCAAGCCTTATGCTGGTGTGAGCACAGCTGTTCTCATCTTCACGAAGACAGGAGCAGGCGGTACGGATCAGGTATGGTTTTATGATATGAAGGCGGACGGATACTCGCTGGATGACAAAAGGCAGCAGATCGAGCAGAATGACATTCCAGATATTGTGGAGCGCTTCGAAAATCTGCAGGGAGAGAAGACACGAAAACGAACTGAGCAGAGTTTTTTGGTGGATGTACAGGAGATTCGGGATAACGGGTATGACTTGTCGATCAATAAATATAAAGAGATTGAATATAAAGAAGTCACCTATGATCATCCCCGCGAGATCCTATTAAGGATTCAGCAATTGGAAGAGGAAATTCAAGCGGGGCTAGAGGAGTTAGTAGGTATGATTGGAGTGTGATAATGTGGACGAAGTTAAATTAGGTGGTTTAGTTCACATAGATTCGGGATATGCGTTTAAATCGAGTTATTTTAACGAAAAAGAGGGCCTACCAATAATCAGGATTAGGGATGTTACGAGTGGAAGCATTAGCACCTATTACTCTGGAGAATACGATGAAAAGTACTTGGTTGAAAATAATGATATTTTAATATCTATGGATGGAACTTTTAGCGTTAGAAAATGGTCGACTGGAAAAGCATTACTTAATCAACGGGTTTGCAGAATAAAGAGTCTTAATGAAAAAATACTTCTAGATGATTATCTTTACTACATTCTACCGAAATATCTAAAGAAAATAGAGGATAAAACATCATTTGTAACAGTGAAGCATCTTTCTGTCAAAGATATAAATGAAATTTTTCTACTCTTACCGAATATAGAAGCTCAGAGGAAGACGGTACTTATTCTGGACAAAGCCCAAGAACTAATAAACAAAAGAAAAAAACAAATCGAGGCTTGTGATAAACTGATAAAAGGCTTGTTTTATGATATGTTTGGGGATCCGGTACTTAATAATAAATTCACTTTGGAATCGTTGGGGAGTGTTTCACTAAAAATAACAGACGGTACTCATCATTCACCTGAAAATACCAAAAACGGAGTCCCTTATATTACAGCTAAACATTTAGGTAGTGGTAGTTTGGATTTCTACAATGCTCCTACGTTTATTAGTTTGGAAGATCACAAGAAAATATTTGCTCGATGCAATCCTGAAAAAGGAGATGTACTATATATTAAGGATGGAGCTACAACCGGAATTGCATGTATAAATCATTATGATTTTGAATTTAGTATGTTATCAAGTTTAGAATTAATTAAAACAGATATAACAAAGTTATCGAGCATATATCTAGTGAGTTATCTTAATAATGACCAAGTGAAAAAAAAGGTATTGCAGGATATGGCAGGAGGAGCAATCAAGAGACTTACATTAAAAAAGATAAACGCAATACCAATTCTCCTCCCGCCCATCCACCTCCAAAACCGTTTCGCCGAACAAGTAGAAAAAATAGAGCAACAAAAATTACGACTCCAACAAAGCCTAACCGAACTTGAGAATAACTTCAAAGCACTAATGCAGCGGGCGTTCAAAGGCGAATTATTCTAGGAGGATGTCCATGAGTACGAACTTCGATTTCTTAATGGAGAAGATTACCTTTCAGTCCTTCGCAGATAGTGCCGTAGAGGCCGAGAAGAGTCTCCTCGTGTCCCCTGCAACTTGTGCTATTCTCGCAAGGAGGGCGCTGGAGCTAGCTATAAAGTGGGTATATACATTCGACAATGAACTGACGATCCCGTATCAAGATAACATCTCCAGTCTCATTCATGAACCGACCTTCCGGCAGATCATCGATCCACAGCTGTTTCCGCTAATGAAGTATATCATCAAGTTGGGAAACACGGCGGTTCATACAAATGCTTCTATTGCCAGGGATGAGGCTGTACTCTCGCTCCGCAATCTACATGAGGTCGTCCGTTGGATAGATTATTGCTACGCCGAAGCGTATACTTGTCCGGACTTTGACGAGGAACTCTTGCGGACAGGGCAAGAGAAGCGTACGAGACCGCAGGAGTTGCAGGACCTCTATGAAAGGTTGAGTTCCAAGGACCAGAGACTGGATGAACTTCGCAAAGAGAATGAGGCACTACGTGAAGCGATGACTGCTCATCGCATAGCTAGCACGGAGGGCTATGACTTTGAAGTGGATGCGTTCAGCGAAGCAGAGACCAGATCTAAATATATTGATCTGGAGCTGAAGCTGGCAGGTTGGGAGATGGGCCGCGACTGTATGACCGAGGTACCCATTAAAGGGATGCCTACTACTACGGGTGCAGGGTCTGTTGACTATGTCCTTTATGGCAGCAACGGCAGGCCGCTGGCCGTCATCGAGGCCAAGAAGACCGGGAAGGACCCAATCGTCGGCTCCCAACAAGCCAAGCTCTATGCAGACTATCTACATAACCAGACTGGGCAGCGGCCGGTTATCTTCATGACAAACGGCTTTGAAATCAACCTGTTGGACGACGCGGAGGGTTATCCGCAGCGGCGAGTTTCAGGTCTCTTTACGAAGGATGAGCTGCAACTCATGGTAGATCGGAGGAGCAGCAAGCTTCCTTTTACTACAGTGGAGATTGATGAGAAGATCACCAACCGTTACTACCAGAAGCAAGCGGTTATGGATGTATGTCATGCCATAACGAACAAGCAGCGAAAGATGCTGCTCGTTATGGCTACCGGCAGCGGCAAGACGCGAACGGCCATCTCTATTGTGGATGTATGGATGCGTCAGAACATAGTGAAGAATATTCTCTTCCTAGCCGATCGTAGGACACTGGTGAAGCAGGCCAAACATAATTTCAGCAATTTGCTTCCCAGTCTTTCGCTGTGTAATTTGCTAGAGAACAAGGACAATCCGGAGCAGTCCCGCATGATCTTTTCTACATATCCAACGATGATGAATGCTATTGATGAGACGAAACGGCAGGATGGCAAGAAGCTGTTTACTCCCGCGCATTTTGATCTGATTATCGTTGACGAGAGCCATCGCAGTATTTATAAGAAGTACAGGGATATTTTCGAATACTACGACGCCATGCTGCTCGGACTGACGGCTACGCCTAAAGATGAGATTGATAAGAATACATACTCCATCTTCGAGTTGGAAAACGGCGTGCCGACATTTGCTTATGAGCTGGAGAAAGCCGTAGAAGACGGATATCTGGTAGATTACCGGACGATCGAGATCAAATCGAAAATTATGGAAGACGGTATTCATTATGATGATCTTAGTGAGGAAGAGAAGGAAGAGTTTGAGAAGACCTTCGAGGATGACGAAACCATAGACGATTCTATAGCGAACACAGCGATCAATGAGTGGCTGTTCAATGCGAATACCATTGATATGGTGCTGGATCAGATTATGGAAAAGGGGCTTCGGGTAGAGGGCGGGGATCAGCTCGGGAAAACCATTGTCTTCGCCAAAAGTAGTCGTCATGCCCAGGCGATCGTCGAGCGTTTTAACAAGAGATACCCTGAATGTGGCAGTCACTTTATTAAACAAATCGACTACAGTATTAACTATGTAGATTCGCTTATCGATGATTTTAGTACCAAGGACAAATTCCCGCAAATTGCGGTTTCTGTAGATATGTTGGATACAGGGATTGATATCCCGGAGGTACTTAATCTCGTGTTCTTCAAGAAAGTACGTTCGAATTCCAATTTTTGGCAAATGATTGGCAGAGGGACAAGATTGTGCAAAGACCTGTTCGGCGTAGGGATGGATAAAGAGCAGTTCCTGATCTTTGATTTCTGTAATAACTTCGATTTTTTTCGGGCGAATCCGAAAGGGCTGAAAGGCGAAATTGGCGTGAGTCTGACAGAGAAGCTGTTCCATGTCAAGCTGGATATCGTGCGGGAACTTCAACACCTGAAGTACCAGGAAGAAGAGGATTATATCCGTTACCGGGACGACCTGCTTCGTGATCTCTTAGGTGCCGTAAGGGATCTAAATGAAGAGAGTTTCCGTGTGAAATTAAAACAGCGGTATGTGGAGATCTATAAGAATAAGGATGCCTGGCAGAGCTTGGGCGCCACGAGCGTGGCGGAGATCAAGGAACATATTGCTCCGCTCATTCCCCCTCTCCAAGATGACGAGCTGGCCAAGCGTTTCGACCTATTAATCTATACCCTAGATCTAGCGTACTTGCAGCAAAAAAATGCGACGAAACCCATCCGGAGTATTGTCCAAACCGCTGAAGCGCTTAGTAAGCTAGGAACCATTCCTCAAGTAATGGAGAAGAAATACATAATTGAAAAGGTACAAACCGACGAGTTCTGGCAGCAGGCAGATGTGCTGGAATTGGAGGAAGTACGGCTTGCTCTGCGAGAGTTGATTAAGTTTATCGAGAAGGGTAAACAGAAAATTTATTATACCGATTTCAAAGATCAAATCATCGAAACCCGCGAGAGCAGGGCTATCTACAATACAAACAACCTGAAGGACTATAAGAAGAAGGTAGAGCACTATCTCAAAGAACATAAGGATGAACTGGCCATCTACAAGCTTCGTTATAACAAGCCGCTCACCAGATTTGATCTCCAGACGTTGGAGCGAATCCTGTGGGAAGAGCTAGGCAGCCGATTGGAGTATGAGAAGGAGTTCGGAGATACCCCGGTAAGCAAATTAGTCCGCAGAATGGTGGGGCTGGACCGTATCGCGGTGAACGAGGCTTTCAGTGCCTTCTTGAAAGAGGAGAAGTTGAATGCAATACAAATTCGGTTTGTGAAGCTTATCGTGGATTACATTGTGGCGAATGGCATGATTGAGGATAATCGAATCTTCATGGAAGAGCCTTTTCGTAGCCTAGGCAGTATCACGACATTGTTTAAGGATAATATGAACGATGCAAAAGAAATCATGAATATCGTTTCGACAATCAAAAGTAATTGTGAAATAGTCATTTAGTCTGTTATAGTTACGGGAATATAAGTTCAATCCCTAACCTAAAATCTTTTTTCATCATTCATTTTAACAGTTAATGGTCTCCAGCGCGTCCTTGTTGAATACCGCGTTCGTTGAATAGTAGATCGAACAAAAGTTCTCTGGCAATCTGTTGTCAGAGAACTTTTGTTATAATAGGCTTAAACAATAACAAGCCACTTAAGTAGCTAAAGTAGTTACAGAAATGTTAGGAAAATAATTATCATTAACGGAAATTTTCACGGCTGGTTGCATCTTTAGTAGGATTGACTTATGGTAACACACCATTCTCCCTTATATGATGCGTATTTTGAACTCATTGAATACATAACCGGAAACGAATACAACTATGATTACGATGCTGAGTTTGACGGGGAAGTATAAGTGGATTTGGAAATATTTTGTATATGAGTTATCTGCCAGACAGAGTGTTGCCGAATCATAACTTTTATCAGTGTATCAGAACATCAATGGTTTATTCAGATTATGTTCGAACATAAAGTCTTAAGCAGGTCGTGAATATAGCTATAATAGACATATACCCATATTGTTCTCCTGCAACTCTACCACTTTATTGTTAAAAATAACTTTAAGAGGAAGGAGATTTTAATAAATAACGGATACAGTGAGGGATTTGAATGAGCGCAATAGAAAACATCTTTTCATATATATCGCAATATATCTTAAAGAACGGCGAGCAATTGGATACAAATTATACCAGGATTATATCTTTGGTTGATGTCGATATCGTAAAACAAACAGCACGTACCTTCCGGAGAGTTGGTACTTTAACTCTATCACTGGATGCCTATGCGCAAGAGGATGCACAAATCCCGGACATTCCTTTGTTAAAATGGACTCTTGGCAAGCGGGCGATTCTCGATGATTTACAAGCCTTTGAGTGGCTTAATAAGGGATGGATTATGAAGGAAATGCGCTTTAAGCAAGACGGGAAAACGATAGAACGAGTTCACTATCGGATGGGTTACCGTTTATTTGTATATTTGCAGAAAAAAACGGATCGAGAACATCAGGAGAAGATAAGACAGTTTGCGAGCTATCAATTAGATGCCCAAAAGGTGCTAAGAGGGCTGGTCTTTGATGATAAAGAGCGTGCAGTTCTTTTATCTTCGCTCACGCATCATGTATCAGACAGCATTTATTGGAAGATTGAAGAACTGGCCGAATCAGACTTGTTTCCTTCGAGTTGGAGTGCGCTAAAGAGAATCAAATGTTTAACTTTTCTGTTAGCATTCATTATGATATCCAATCATAAAGAGTTGTTCGATTGGAAAGAAATCGGTGCGCAATATTATGGCGGGATCGGAGGATCTAAAGCATTTGATGATTACAAAGAAGAATTTATTTGTGTTCTAGAGGAGTGGAGTAAGCAATCGGTAGAAATCTTGGGGATGATTAGCCCTGGGAAAATAATACCTTTATATTTTGCGGGACATCTGAGGGGGGAACGGTCGTGCTTTCAGGCGGGTCCTGTTTATGCATTGACGGATCTTTCTATCGCACAGGATCAGTACAGTACGGATGCAACGACACTGTGGCTGGTCGAAAATCGAGGAATTTTAACAAGGTTGTCTGCTGAGCGTAATTTTTTGCGGGAAACAGGCTCGCTGATTGTATGTGTAGATGGTTACCTTAGGAGCGTACATAAAAGATTCATCCATAACTTGCTCAAAAACAGCTGCATTCGTCAAGCGATCTTCTGGAGCGACTACGATAAAGATGGTCTTCTCATTGCGGGAGAAATGGTTGAAGCGGTTTCGGTGTATCCTCTTACGTTGAAATGGATTTGTCACGATCACAAGGTGATTAAAAATTGGTCAGAATATCAACAGTATATGGGGGCTCTTCTTCAGGAAGTTTGTCTGGAGCAGGAATTGATATTAGGGAAGGCAGAGGATTGGAGACGATGGATAATAAATTAATATCGATTTTCCAGAATAACGAATGTTCACCCGAAATGCTTCAGTCGATGAGGGATATATCTTATTTATCAGGAGTGTTGAGTGATCTGGGATCTCAGAATGCATTCCAAACACCTGCTGAAATTTTGAAGTTTTTACGGATTATTCAATTGATTAATGAAGAAGCGCTTGGGCTTGACGACCAGATCGAGAATTCGGATACGCTTTATTACCGCTATAGGAACCGTTATAGCGATCCGGATCCGCCAAGCAGGAGAAAGGTAGAGCAAATTATCAATGTGCTCGTCAAATACAACTGGATTTCCAAGCAATCAAGGCAGTTGAAGATGAGAGATATCGGAAAACGGATGATGGATGCTCTTATTCGATTGGCTAACGATTCACTTGCTTATTACATGCATGACGATATTGGGCGTTCACTGTTTCAGGCTAGACGGGATGCGGAGCTCAGCGAAGCCTATGATGATCACGGAATATCTGGCGGCAATAAAATTGCCAGCATGATTAGAAATGTTGAGAATGCCATTCAATTGATGTATGAGAGGGAACTGGAGATGCTTGCCGACCGCAACGCCTTGCCGCAACTTGAAATTATCCATGAACTCATGCAGGAACTTGAGGTGAAGCTTACGGAGCGTTTTCGCCAGTTCCAGACGTTGGAAGATAGCCTCGTTCTTAGTAATCTGATGCAGCAAGGTACGGCTGTTCTTGCGGAGGGAACGAATCTTAGCATCGGGATGATCAATAAATATTTGAAGTTTACGACGATGCAGCAAACTGTGCTCTTATCGACCATTAATCCTGAAAAGGTAAGGGAGTTCATCTTGCGGATGTATGATCCTCCACTGGAATCGGATATTCCGAACGCTCATCAGCTTATGAGCTTTATGGAGCAGAATCAATATAAAGGGGAATCAGCAGATGGATTATGGGTACCCGTTAAGTTTGCAGCACCTATATCGGCAAATGCTATTCGTGAATCCGTGCATTACTTGGAAACGTATGAACCTGTAATTAATCCGTTAAGGGAAGAAGAGACGGAGGTGGAGTATATGGAAGAGGAAATATATATTGATCAATTGAGCGAGCTGATGGGGGAATCACAGTGGATGCTTACGAAATCGATGATTCAGACTGATGCCATTGAATCATATATGGAACAAGTCGAAGTGGCGCCGATGGAGCAGGTGATGATCGAAGCAACCTCTGCAGAATGGGGTGATGCCATCAATGCGTTGACTGCTATTGCAGCCTTGGTCGGTAACAAGAAATTGATGATCGATCAGGCTTCAAAGGGCGTAACTATCGATCAGCCGCTTTACGAGAAAAAGTGGGAATGGATGAGCCGGGATGATCGATATCAGCTTGTTAGGAAACGGAACAGCCGGGTACGTTCAGACCAGACCGAGACTCAGGGGAATGGAGGAAACAAGGAAGATGTCTGAACAGGACATTAGCTTTTTAGAAGCAGGAAAAATTACTGGAAAGCATGAAGAGTTTTCCAGTCCGTTAGAACGGCGTGCGGATAACGTTGGATATGCTGAAAGTCCCAATGTTACCCCTCTCAACATCATGCAATCATTAAAAGGTATGCTGACTGAGGAAGAGGAACTGACATTCATGAATATTTTATTTTCGTCCTCCGCGACGATTCGTGCCGGGAACTTTGGTTTGTCGAGAAGAGAGGTCGAGAAGCAACTGCGGATTTCAGAACAAGATGAGAAATTTTTTTCATTTTTACAAAGAGTCAATCAGGCAGTAAGCCGCTATTTCCAAGTTATTTATGATGAAAAACGTGATCAGGTTGTTGCTAT
The DNA here is from genome assembly GCF_002003265.1 of Paenibacillus larvae subsp. larvae. Classification (NCBI taxonomy): domain Bacteria; kingdom Bacillati; phylum Bacillota; class Bacilli; order Caryophanales; family Paenibacillaceae; genus Paenibacillus; species Paenibacillus larvae. Next base: position 2,586,060 of record NZ_CP019687.1, on the reverse strand, counting down.
GATGAGAATTCCGGCCAGAGCCGCCCGCAGTACTTTATCAAAGGAAAGCCTGGCGATTCTTTTGTTCATATTCTATCAGCAGGAGGTACTACAGCATGAATTCACGCTCTTTGACCAGCTGCTGAATGCGTTTGGCCATGAGACTACGAAAGCGAACCAGCGCCTGTTGCTTAATATTGATCCACTTAAGAAGATTGGAGCGGTAGAAGAATACGATACGAATTCTCAGGAGAAGGCATATCAGCTTACAGCGATTGGGGTACATATGTTCTCGGATTCCTTTTTACGCCGTACGGTCGAATTCAGCCAGTCCAATCAATTGAACAAAGAAGAAGTACTGAAATTCTTCAAGCGATATAACCTGTACCAGGAAGGAATTGAGTAAAAGGCAATGATACCTAGGAAAATGTGGTTTAGTGGCATTCGAGACTATGAGGGTACAAAAATGGATTTATCTTATCAGCAAGAGCATGTTCTTATTACTGGGCCGAATGGTTCTGGAAAATCAACGATAACGTATTGCATGGGGGCCGTATTGTATTCTTCCAAGGTAGATATTGAAGGCTTGAGGTCGCGCAATCTGGCCCCGGATGAAATCTGGAAGGCACAAATCCGGCTGCTTTTTAAGAATGAGGGCTATGCACGAATCGATGCTCCGGATTATGTTGAGTTTTCACTTTCCATCCTTCAGGAGCCAGGACAGCCCGTCAAGAAGGAATTCATCATTTCCACCGGAGATGATCCTGAGGAATGGGAGGAGAAAATTCGTTATACCTCTGGCGACCGCCAATATAATTTCAGCGCTTACAAGAAGGATCTCCAATATAAGTACAAAATCGATCCGGATATGTTTTATCTTATCTGGTATCAACAGGAGGTCAATCAGTTTGCGGTTATGCATCCTGAGGAGCGGTTTCGGATATTTGCAGAAATGCATGGTATCGATCAGGTGCAGCGTAACTGGGAAGAGAGTATGGAGAAGTTAAAGGAGACGCAGGAGACACTGCGTGTGGCTGAAAGCAATGTGGCAAATAAAAAGCAATGGTTACAGATCAAGAAATCTGAGCTGGATCGGTATGAGGATAATCAGCAGCGATTGCTTGAAGGTGGAAAATGGTATGCACATTCTCTGCTTCAACTGGAAGCCTATTATAAACGCGAACAAGAGCAACTGAATAGTCAAATTGAGCAGTTTGAGCTAGAAAAAGAACAACAGCAGGAGCATATAGGTGAAATGAAGGGGCGGGAAGCTGAAGTCAACGTGAAGATGACGGCTCTTCAGAAGGAGATCGATCAGTTAAAAGCTGAACTGTCTCAATGTGATGAACAGCTTCAGGCATTGGATATCGTGATGAAGGAAACCAAGACGGCCATAACCGAGCTGGAACGTGAGCTGCAGGAAGTCAGCAAAGAGAAGGAACGCATTACACGGACAGAAGACGAAGTAAAGCAGCAGTTGACCGACGTTACCTTGCAATTGAACGATACGTTGGAGCAAGATACTAAGCTGAACTTTGAGATTGAGAAAAGCGAGGTAAGAAATCAAGAGCTTACAGGAGTCATATCCAGGCTGGAGGCTTTAATCGAGCGGGATCAGAAAGAGGAGACCGAGCATCAGGAACGGCTTCGTCAGTTTGTAAGCAGTCATCATGTTCAGGAAGAGCTGAATCGGCTAGAACAATCGCTTCTTATCGCTAAGGATAAAAGACATGAGCATTTAAATTGCGTTCGTGATTTAAAAGAGGAGCTTGCCCGGCTTGAAGATGAGCGTGATTGGTCACGGCGGCAAATGGATTCTTTGACATATTTCAGTTCGAGAGGGATCCGGGCATATGCATTACGTGAACTGGTGGAGCTGGATGGTTCCGCGCAGCTCAAATCAGAAGAGCGCTTTAACTCCATCAAGTACACGATATTTTTTGATGGACATATGGTTGCCGTTCCGAATGACCTGTACCATGTTCCGCTGCGCAAGGTGGTGCCTGATCGTTCGGTGACGGAGCTTATGCCGCTTCAACTTCGGGTAAAGGAAGGATTGGATGAGGAAGTGTTTCCTCACGCAGTCAAAGCTTTGTGGTGGGTTGAGCAGTTTTTTAAGGACGGTGACATTCGGATTGAACATGGTGTTCTGGTAGATCCGATGGGGATTCGCGGGCCACAGGAACAAAGCCGTTATATTTTGAGCGCACGTGCCCTCATTGCCCGCAAGGAGGAAGTTGCGAGGAGCATTCGTGAGCTGTCGCTGAAGCTGGAGGAACTCGATGAATCGATCCGGCAAGATACAAAACGAATGCAAGAGCTAAACAGCATCATTCATTTGGTTCGGGAAGCAGAGGCATTTATGACGAGGGAGCATGAGCGGGCCAGTAGAGTCATAAAACAGGAAGAGGAAACAGCGAGACGAGAAGAACTTGTGGAGCATATACGGGAGTTGCGAAAAGTTCAAAAAGAGCTTATAGAAAAGCGGCTGAAGTTGGAACGCGATCAGGGCGAGCTGAAGGGAGAAGCCGAGTTTTATGTGAGACTTGGTCAGCAGAAGGAGAAATATCAAGATCTGAACGCCAAGCAGCGGTATCTTCGAAGCTTGAGTGGGCAGCATGAAGAACTGGAACATCAGCATGAGAATTGTGAGGATCAACTGGACAATTTAGAGAAGGAGCTTCGAAAGCAGCAGCGTGAGCTGCAGGACATCCAGGATCAACAGGAGCGCGAGGAACGCAAGTTGCGCCAGATTCATAATCAACTGCAGTCAAGAATCGACTCTCTTGACACTGTGAAGGGAGGGTATGTGAGCTCGATTCAGGAATTGGAAGAGTTTAAGCGGTTAGCTCCGCATATTTACAACGAAGTGGCAAGGGGGGATAGTTTGCAGTCAGTCAACCCAAGCCAACTTTCTTCCTTATCTCAAATCCGTTCGGACCTTGAAACAGGCAAAGTAAAATTCAACCATGCCCGAAATGAAACGGGTATCGACCCAGAGGCGCCGGAAAATTATAAGGTGGTTGAAAAGGAATATCAACGTCATCAAGATGAATATAAACGGACGAGCGTATTGTTCGAGCAGGACCAAGAACGTACCGGCCAACTGAAGGACCAGTTGGAGACTACGATTAACATGAGAGTTCTCGAAATAAAACAGCGTTTCAAATCCTATATGGGTTTGTTTCAATTCGAGGGAGAAATTGAATGGGATCAATTTGAGGATCGTCGGGGGCGGACACATTTCAATCTGTATATTAAAGCGCGCAAGGAGGGACACAGAGGAACTCTGGAAGATGTCAGCGTTAAGGCTCGCGGCGGCAAAGTCGGCAAGGGTGTATCCGGCGGCGAGGAATCCTTGAGTTCCCTGCTGTTCGCACTCGCCCTACTGCAAAATTTGCAAACGACCCCGGGATTCATTGTATTAGACGAGTTCGACAGCGCCTTGGACGAGCAGCGGAAGTTGAAGGTTTTCGATCTTTATGGACGGGAGCTTGAGCGAAAGCTCATCATACTTACACCAAAATCCCATGAGAAATCGTACCTCGACCGATTCTCTAAAGCGTACATTGTACATCATGATCCGACTGTACCCCGAAGTAAAGTTACGGGAATAATAAAAAAATATTAATTTGATTATGGTAGTTTCCGATAATTCCCTGAATAAGTGATTTTAGTGGATTATTGGTAACGAGATATAGGGACGCGAGACGATTCGCGTCCCTATTCGTGATTATTGACGTCGAGGTGATTACTGACGAAAGCATCGAGAAGATCATCGAGCATGCGGAATTGGAAAGAAGAAATCGTGAATTACCATCAGTGTCGATGGACAAATGCAACCGCAGAAGGCCGTCATAACCGAATTAAGGCCTTTCAGCGTCAACGTTACTTCACTCGAAATCGAAGTCATTATAAAGCTGGCATTCTACTTGAATGCAACTGTCATCGGATATGAAGTAGTTGTCAAGCACTGATTTTGATGTTGAGCCATAATTAAAATAGATTAATCATCTAAGAAAACTCGTCAAAGAGTCGGTGGAATCTACTTTACACTGAAGCCCTCGTTATTCGTCAAATAAACTCCGATCATTTTCTCTCCATTTCAAGTACATCTTTCAATTCTACTTCAATCTCTGAACTAAGCGACATTTTCGAAATGGCTTTAAGATGACATTATAGCGAAATCACGTCATTAATTACAAATATTTGGATTGAAACTTAAAATTACCTGTGATAATCTACCAACAACAAAAAGAGGAGGATTTGTCATATATTGTTTCGATCGACCGTAAATTGTCTTAATATGCTAAATTTACTGAAACAGAATTTGTTATCTTTATCGTTGATATAATGAGGGATCTTCAGTTATAGCGATAACAACTTCAAAGAAATTTCATGTGTGCGATTTGGAGTTTTTATTTTATGCAAATTCCGTAGAAGCGAATCGATGGAGTCTCAGATAGAATTTACGGGTGATAGTTTCTAAATCGAAGTCTATTGAAGCTGATTGCGCATCGTACCGATGTTCGCGATGATAAATTTCAGAATTCAAAGTCAAAATTAAGTGCATAGCTTTAGAACCCGTTTTCTCGTACACTTCAACCGGATATCCTGCGAACCAGTACATTCCATTGCATAATGAAATGTCATACACAACCAATTGGCCGTTAAAAATTTGGTTTTATGCAGTACAAACTGCAAAAAAAGGAGGGGAAACTCAACTCGCGGACAGTCGAAAAGTATATGAGCGTATTGATCCAAGTATAAGAAAGATGTTTAAAGAAAAAAGGTGATGTATGTCCGCAACTATGGAGAAGAAGTGGACCTGCCGTGGCAAAATGTATTTCAGACGGAAGATAAGTCGGTTGTCGAGCAATTTTGTTGGGAACAGAACATAAAATTCTTTTGGCAGGGCGATCGACTGAAGACGTATCAGGTGTGTCAAGCTATTGCTGTTCATCCCAGGACGGGCGAGATGGTGTGGTTTAATCAAGCGCATTTATTTCATATTTCCAGTTTGGACAAGATAACTCGTGATTTTCTATTAGCAGAATATTCAGAAGGAGGCTTGCCTCGCAATGTGTACTATGGTGACGGTTCATCTATAGAAGATTCGGTTTTGGATGAGGTCCGTCATTGTTACAAACAGGAGACGATTCTTTTTCCTTGGAAGGAAGGGGACATCTTGATGCTTGACAATATGCTGATGGCTCATGGTCGTACACCATTTACTGGAGAACGTCGCGTTGTCGTTGGAATGGCGGAACCATACAGTAGTGTACCGTCAAATGATTATCGAAATTGATGTAATGTTACAACCCGTACATGAATGGGGGTTTAATCCTAGGCTATGAGTATAATGATAGTAAGCAATTTGAACAAGCAGTTCTTGGTTAAACAGAAGGAGCCTGGAATGCAAGGGAGCCTAAAAGCGCTTTTAAATCCGAAATACAAAACGGTTGATGCGGTTCGGAACGTCAATTTTCGTGTAGAAAAGGGGGAAATTCTAGCATTCATTGGTCCCAATGGTGCTGGGAAGTCAACTACAATCAAAATGTTGACTGGCCTACTATACCCTTCCTCAGGATCAGCTGAAATTCTAGGCCTCAACCCATGGAAGCAAAGAAGGCAACTTGCTTACCGCATAGGTACAGTTTTTGGCCAAAAAGCCCAATTATGGTATTATCTCCCTCCGCTAGATACTTTCAATTTACTTGCTAAGATTTACGAGTTGGATCAAAAAGAATTTCGTGCACAAGCCGATATGTTGATTGAATTATTCAAACTTCAGGACTTTTTGAACACACCGGTTCGCAAACTCAGTCTTGGACAGCGAATGAAGTGCGAGATCACAGCTTCCCTTTTGCATAAGCCTGAATTAGTGTTTCTTGATGAACCAACGATCGGTTTGGATGTTATTGCAAAACAACAGATTCGCGAAGCGATTCTCGCAATGAATGAAATTAACAAAACAACTATTTTTCTAACAAGTCACGACGCTGGGGACATCGAGAGCATCTGTCAGCGAGTAATTGTGGTAAATAATGGAGAGGTCATATTTGATGATCCCCTTTCATCACTAAAAAAAGGCTTCCTGACGCATAAGAACATCGAGGTTCGGTTTTCAGAGCCCTTACACGGTGAGTTCGCACTCCCTGGTGTTGAAGTGATCAAAAGCACGCAGCATTCGGTGAAGTTACGGGTTAATACCGGATCGGATTCAGTTTCACAGATCATGAAACAAATAATTGATGGTTATGCTGTGTCTGACTTCAACGTAGATGACCCGACAATGGAGGAGATCATTCGCACGATCTATAACACCCAACCTTTGCATAACGAGAAGGAGGCGATGTCCATTGAGGCTCAATCGTAAAGTCGATAAATACGTGGCAGTGACTCTCACGAATTTGCGTAGTAATTTAACGTATGTCGGTGAATTAGTTTATCGAACTACGTTCATCCTTATGATATTGTATATTTTTATCCAACTTTGGAAAACCGCTTATGGCGGGGAAGAGCAGTCAGCCGGTATGACTTTGATCCAGACAATCTGGTATCTGGTGATTACAGAGGCGATAATCCTGAGTAAAACGTCGGTGGCACAGACAATTGCACAAGAAGTGCGAGATGGCTCGCTAGCCTATTCAATTAACCGTCCTTACAGTTATCTTATGTATCACTTTTTTAACGGGCTTGGGGATACGTTCTTGCGTTTGGTTATCAATTTTATCGCCGGGAGCATGCTGGTTACTTATTTGATCGGTTTGATACCTGTCAAACCATGGGTCCTGTTGCCTGTCCTGCTCACCATATTGTTGGCGTTGATCCTAGATTATTGCATCAGTGCTCTAATAGGATTATTCGCTTTTAAAATGGAGGATATATCCAGTTTTTTGTTTATCTATCAGAAGATTTTATTCATTTTAGGAGGAGTTTTAATTCCATTAGATTTTTTTCCAAGCTGGCTAAAGGTGACCGCAAATTTGTTACCGTTCGGGTTAATTATCTATGCTCCCGCGAAGCTGTTTGTTAACTTTAGTTGGGCCGGATTTTGGGAGGTGGCAGGCTTCCAAGTCTTATGGAGTTTGGTGTTTGTAATTCTGTTGACGATTGTATATCGGAACGGTATTCGCAAAGTAACGTTAAATGGAGGATAGGACCATGCTCAAAGGGATTATTCGCGAAATGAGCTTTTTGAAGTCAGTTTGGCTAATGAACTTAGCCTCCGCAATGGAATATAGATTCAATTTCATCATTCAGATTGTATTTATGTTTATAAATAACGCGATCTACTTTGTATTTTGGCTCTTATTCTTTGAACATTTTGAATCTATCAAGGGCTGGAGTATGACAGAGATGTACCTTCTCTTCGCTACAGTCACTACTGGCTTTGGCATTGCACTAACTATTTTTGGCAATGCAACGCGCTTGAATAACATGATCACGATGGGACAAATGGATACCTACTTATCTTTTCCTCGTCCTGTGATGCTGTATGCCTTGATTTCACGTTCATCAGTGGCAGCCTTGGGTGATATCTCGTTCGGTGTGATAGCCTTTCTATTTGCAAAAAAGTTTACGTGGCAGGCTGTTGTTCTCTGGATGGGTTGCAGTGTATTGGTAGCACTGATTTTCGTCGCATTCTGCTCATTGGTTGGAAGCTTAGCTTTTTGGTTAGGTAAGTCTAATGTACTTGCAGAACAGGCAAACATGGTGCTACTCACGTTTTCGATGTATCCGAACGGCATTTTTGACGGCTTTGTACGTCTGTTATTATTTACGATTGTTCCCGCTGGTTTAATCGGTGCGTTCCCGGTGGAGATTGTACGAGATCTAAACGGTGATTTGTTTGTCAAATTGGCGATATATGCGCTAATCATCTGTGTTATATCGGTGATGGTGTTCTACTTCGGACTTAGGAGATATGAATCCAGTAATGTTATTAAGATGAACTCGTAATTGAAAGGAAAGCGGAACGATTGAACTGTTTGGTGAGACAGACTAATCGAAACAGATAATATTAAAAAAACATTCGCCTATCGTCGTTTCTTTTGGATTTATATTGACCAGAATCTTATATCTCTCATTTTCGCATCAGGGTAAATTATGCCGGTTTCATTATATCCTACCAACTCGATCAGTGGTCCACTTCCTTTTTAGTTGCCTCTTTCAAATGGTTCGTCCTGGTACAAACGATTATAGAGAGAGCAGCTTTTTTTCTGCAATTCCACATTTCGTTACAAATACGACGTATTTAGGTATTTCTTATTAGCAGGAAATGACCATTCTTTTATCGAAATTATTTTCCTGGATTTTCTTAATTGACGAAAACATAATTCGGAGGGGGGAAAGTATGAAGAATTTCAGAAGCTGTTCACGTCAGCAATTGACACTTCACGGAGAAAACGTAATAAAATGTTATTTGTTATGACCACCCGTTTCCCGCTATAAGCGCCTGCTTGTTTAAGAAAATTGAAATAAGATCAGATATCCATCATAATAGGCTCTTTCATGACGAATATATTGACATCTAAAATTAGTATATGTTATATAAAAGTAAGGATTAGCACTCTAAAGATTGGAGTGCTAACAGTGTGACATTCTAATTTAACGACTTCTTAGTTATATTACTACACCGATTAGAAATTGCCGGTTCTTTATTTTCAAATTGAAAGGAGATTTATTTATGGCAAAAAAACAGTTTAAAGCAGAATCCAAAAGATTGCTGGAAATGATGATTAATTCGATTTATACGCAAAAAGAAATATTTTTAAGAGAGCTTATTTCTAATGCGAGTGATGCTATTGATAAAATTTACTATAAAGCATTAACGGATGAACAATTGGTATTCAATAAAGAAGATTATTACATAAAAGTAGCGGCTGATAAACCTGGCAGAACATTGACCATCTCCGATACAGGTATTGGAATGACGAAAGAGGAGCTTGAGCACAACCTGGGGGTTATCGCCAAAAGCGGCTCACTCACATTCAAGAATGAGAATGAGCAGAAAGACGGGCACAATATTATTGGCCAGTTTGGTGTCGGCTTTTACTCCGCATTTATGGTAGCGGATGTAGTGACGGTTATCAGTAAGGCATTGGGCAGCGACGAGGCGTTTAAATGGGAATCTAAGGGTGCCGACGGATATACCATTGTGCCATGGGAGAAAGATTCGGTAGGTACGGAGATTATTTTGAAAATGAAACAAAACACCGAAGAAGAACAATATGATGAATTTTTGGAAGAGTACCGTTTAAAAGCGATTATCAAAAAATATTCTGATTTTATCCGCTATCCGATCAAGATGGATGTAAAAGGGCAAAGGCCTAAAGAAGACGACGAAAATGAGCTTGAGGAATATCAGGAAGAACAAACTATCAACAGTATGGTTCCGATCTGGAGGAAAAATAAGAGCGAGCTTACGGCAGAAGATTACGAGAATTTTTATACGGAAAAACGTTACGGTTTTGATAAGCCGCTCAAGCATATTCATATCAGTGCCGATGGTTCCGTAGTCTATAATGCCATTTTATTTATCCCGGAAAATACGCCGTTTGATTATTACACAAAGGAATATGAGAAAGGACTGGAGCTCTATTCCAATGGCGTCTTGATCATGAATAAATGTCCGGACCTGCTTCCTGACTACTTTAGCTTTGTTAAAGGGATGGTGGATTCCGAAGATTTGTCTCTGAACATTTCGCGGGAGATGCTGCAGCATGACCGTCAATTAAGCCTGATCGCCAAAAACATCAAGAACAAAATCAAAAGCCAGCTGCAAAGCCTGTTAAAGGATGAAAGGGAGAAATATGAGAAATTTTATAATTCCTTTGGCAGACAGCTCAAATACGGGGTATACAGCGATTACGGAATGAATAAAGAAGTGCTGCAAGACTTGTTATTGTTCCATTCCTCCAAGGAGAAGAAACTTGTTACCCTGGATGAATACGTATCGAGAATGCCTGAAGATCAGAAGTATATCTATTATGCTTCCGGAGAATCAATCGATCGAATAGAGAAGCTTCCGCAGACAGAGCTGGTGGCCGATAAGGGATATGAGATCCTGTACTTTACCGACGATATCGACGAGTTTGCCATCAAGATGCTCATGAAATATAAAGAAAAAGAATTTAAATCTGTTTCAAGCGGAGACCTGGGCATTGAACCGGATGAGAACGAAAAAGAGTCTGGTGCGGAAGAGAACGATAATAAGGACCTCTTCGAAGCTATGAAAAATATACTGGCGGACAAAGTGAAGAACGTCAGGGCATCGAAGAGACTGAAAAGCCATCCGGTATGCCTCTCAACAGAGGGCGAAGTCACGATCGAGATGGAAAAAATACTTAACGCCATGCCGAACAATCAGGAAGTAAAAGCGGACAAAGTACTGGAAATCAACATCCATCATGAGGTCTTCCAATCCTTAAAGGATGCCTATGAAAAAGATAAAGAGAAGCTGAATCTATATACAAATCTGCTGTATAATCAAGCTCTCTTAATTGAAGGATTGCCGGTCAGCGATCCTGTAGAATTCACCAATGATATTTGTAAAGTAATGGTTTCATAAGACTTAAAAAGCAGGAATAACCCGATGCTGGAAATAAGGTCCAGGTCGGGTTATTTGATGTTTATCTTTCAATAGTTTTGTTGGGAGATGGATAATTATGGTTTAATGACTCTTGTGGAGTGAGTCAAAAAATGGATAAAAGAGTGGCGCTGCGTTGTGAAATTGCTTTTCCTGATTGTGAAGGAGGGTAGTTTTTTTGTTTTAGGATAATTTCAGCCACGCAGGGGACAATAGCCTTCCGACTTCCTATTGGGAAGCGAAAGGGCTCCATAGTTTGCTTCTTGTTGTCCAGGGCTTGGGTAGTCTTTGGAATGCCGTTTGCCGCACAAACGGACCGTATTCTAGCAGTGTCGTGATGACGGATTATCCGCTTCTCTTGCCTCATGATTAGACGGTTATCTCAATTTCATAATTTGTAAACGCTCACCAGTTGTTTTATGAAATGGATTCGGTTGTGTTTTTTATCCATTTTGCATTGCGTCCCCGGGAGAGGAGTTTTATGGCGTTTTCTTTCTGGAGACACTCAAACACTTTGTTAATTGTACTTTGTGACACATCAGCAAATACGGCTCGTATATCTTCTTTTGTAAAAGGTGCTTCCTGCTTCATAATATAAACTTTAATTTTATCACTTTTATTTTTTTTCATTTGATAATCGGCATCCAGCAATGTATAGGCTTCAAAAATAATATTAAGCAGACAATGTAAGATGAAGGTTATATTGTACTCTTGAAAATCCCAGTTGGCAGAAGATTTTTTTAGTGATTCAAAATATTCGGTTTTGTATTTTTTTATTAATTTATCTAATGAAATGTATTTCACCAAGGAATGTTTACTTTTCAAAAGCAAGAGATAAAGAAGCAGTCGGGCTATTCTTTCATTTCCATATTCAAAGGGAGAGATACAAATAAAATGGAAAATAAAATGGGCTATTAATATTAAAGGATCAATTACTCCTTCCTCTATTAAATCATTATATTCCCGGCATAATTGTTCCATGTATGTAGGTATTTTTACAGAAGATACTGGTTGATGACAACAAAAAAAAAGGCAATTTTAGTTGTGGATTATCGGGAATTACCGTTTCTTTCTTTCTCCATGTTCCGCTATCTGATGAAGCATATTTAAATAGCTGAAAATGAATTTCTAAAATAAAACTTGGCTGGATAGATATATGTTTAAATTTATTATGAATAAGGGTTAATGTATCATAGCAGCACAATATCTCGTCTTCTATAGCAGTTTTCGGCGCTTTGTTATAAGCAAACAGTTCTTTTAATCTTTTACCGGTTATTTTCAAGTGTTTATGCATCGTTAAAAAATCTTGTGTCTGTTGAATTTTTATTGCTTTATGCAGATTTTCCAAAATGCATGGAAATTCTTTTTCGTAAACTTCCAGCCATCCTTTATAATAATTAATTCTCCCGATCAAGCTTACCGTCTCTAAATTCAGTGATAAATTTTTGAACTTTTCGTTAAAAAAATACATTATTTTCCCCTCCTTTGACATTAAATTATACAATAATTCTGTTTTTTGTACCATTTTCTAACCTCCCGGCATCTTTAAAGAAAAGATTTTTGCATAAAATTAAAGAAAAAAAGTGCAATTCTGAATTTTTTGGCTTATTTTCTGCAAAAGTGTATTATAACGGTAGATAATACTTAGAAGAAATTTCTAAGTAGAATTTCTCATAATTGGATCACTCCTTTTCCAATTGAAGCCGCAGTTTATACCAACATTTTTTACCTGCAAGTTTAAGCGTTACTGCTTGACTTGTTATTGAAAGGGGGCCCGGCATCAAGAGCATACCCACACTTGTCTGCACCGAATTTGTCTTAAAATCGGGTTCTGGTTCAGAACTAGAAAGGAGGAAAAGATATGGACGGCAAGAGCCCTATCATTTCTATTAAAAACATGAATAAGTCATACGGCGATTACAAGGTTATTAAAGATTTACATTTAGACATATACGAAGGGGAGATTATAGGGTTATTAGGACCGAATGGGGCAGGAAAAACAACCCTTATATCTATATTATCGACACTGCTGCTGCCTGATGAAGGGGAAGGAGTAATTTGCGGGTACAATTTGCTCAAAAACCGGCACGAAATAAAAAAAGTTGTCAGTATTGTACCTCAAGATTTAGCCTTGTATCCTACTTTAACGGCATATGACAATCTATCCTTCTATGCGGATTTGTATGGCTTAAAAGGGAGCAGAAAAAAGAGCCAAATCATAAAAGCGCTTCAGTTAGCCCAATTAGAAGACTGGGCAAATAAGAGAATTGATTCTTTTTCAGGCGGAATGAAAAGACGGATTAACTTGGTGATTGGTTTGTTAAATGAGCCCAAAGTTGTCTTTTTAGATGAACCGACAGTCGGAATTGATCCCCAATCAAGAAATCATATTTTCAGCTGTATTCGCCATCTTGTAGACGATCTGGGCATTACCGTTATTTATACGACTCATTATATGGAAGAAGCAGAAACGCTCTGCGACCGGGTAGCCGTCTACGATAAAGGAGAGATTCTGGATTTAGATACTCCTAAAAACCTAATAAAAAAATATGGGGAAAATGATGTGGAGTTTGTCATGGAGGATACCTCCCTAAGCTTTATTGAAAAAGTGCAATCGATTGAAGAGGTCAAGTCTTTTACACAGATGGGTCAAAAAATCATGATTCAATGTGCAGACAGTTTTGCGGTCACACAAAAAGTAATGAGTCTTGCTCAGGAGGAGGAGGTCCAAATTGATTCCTTAAATGTGAAAAACTCCAATCTGGAACATGTCTTTTTACATCTGACCGGAAAAACATTGAGGGCTTGAATGGAAGAACAGCGGCATGTTCCCCGTAAGAAAGCCGGAAGAGGCGGATAGACGGGATGAACGGGATGAACAATTTCAACGGGTTCTCCGGCAATTTGAACTCCTCCATTACAGCCAAAGAATGGCATGGACCTGAACATAAGGGATAGGCATTACAAATATGGGGAGGGGATAAGATGAAATCTTGGTACATAGCCAAGAAAGATTTATTGATACTGCTAAAAGATATCCCTGGTCTTATCTATTTATTCATTACTCCAATCATTGTTATTGCTGTTGCAAGTTTTGCTTTATCGAATGTATTTGACAGCAAGACAGAGAAATTCAAAATTCCGATTGTTGTACAAGATCATGGCGAGTTAGCAGAGAAAGTCGTTAAAGAATTGAAAAATATACCGGCACTGGACATCCAAGAAACTTATAAAGCGGATGGCACAAATCAGCCGTATACCGAAGAAGAGGCAAAAAAAGAGGTTCAAACCAAAAAAGCCGCCATTATCATTCCGAAAGACTTTACACAACATGCCTATTCGGGCATGGAGACTAAAATTATCGTAATTGAAGATAAGGTGGACCGCATCATACCAAGCATTGTTTCGAATGCCGTTACCCAAATCATATCGGATTTGGAAAAAGGGATAGCGGATCAGCAGCAAGCCTCTGCACAAACGCAGTTGAATATGAAAGTAGAGTCGAAGGAATTAGCAGAGGAAAGTGAACATAAGCCCACTCCCTTTGAATCCAACGTACCGGGTTATGCGGTTATGTTTGTGCTTCTTGGAACAGCATCAGCAGCAGGTGCCTTTGTAGAAGAACGGGAGAATGGAACGTTAAGGAAAATTCTTACTTTACCCGTAAACTCCTTGTCCATCATTTTGGGGAAAATGTTATCTTGTTTTATTACGGCTATTGTTCAATGTGCCGTGCTGTTCAGTGTAGGCCATTTTGTATTTGGCATGTGGCTCGGAAAGAGCATTCTGGCATTAGCCCTATTAGTAGTTTGCACGGCATTTGCGTCCTCCAGTTTGGCTATTCTGCTGGCTTCCATCTGCAAGTCCAGATCACAGGCTAACGGGATTTCCATTTTAATCGTGTTATCGATGTCTGCCTTGGGCGGTTGATGGTGGCCGTTATATATCGAACCGGAATGGATGCAGAATTTGGCGCACATTACCATTACGGCCTGGGCAATGGGGGGATTTAACGACCTGTTAATTTACAATAAAGGATTTTCAGCTGTTCTGGGTTCAGCCGCTGCATTAATGGGCATGGGGATTTTGTTTTTATCCATATCTATACGGAAATTTCATGTTTCCGCCAAAAGCAGGTGAAGCAGTTGAATCCGGTAAAAGTTGAAATCAAAGTTCGGTTTGGAGAATGTGATTTTATGGGAGTCGCCCATCATTCCCATTACTTTCATTGGTTTGAACTGGGGAGATTTGAACTCCTGCAGAACTCAGAAATAGGAGGGTATATAAAACGGCAAGGATATTATTTTCCTGTCATTGATATAGGCTGCAAATACAGAAAGGGGGCCGTATTTAACGATATTGTTATTGTCGAGACTTATTTGAGAAATAAGAGTAAAGCTTATTTGGAATTTGATCATAAGCTGTTTAGAAAAAAAGGCCGTGTCCTATTGGCAGAAGGGTTTTCCAAGCATGTATTAACAACTGCGGAAGGCCAAATGTTATACCGGCTGCCGGAAAAACTGTTAAACATGGTTCAATTATTTTGCGAGGAGGGAGTTACATGATTGCTTTTATTTTTCCGGGTCAGGGATCACAAACCGTTGGTATGTGTAAAGGCTATTATGATAAGTTTCCTGAGATTTTCAATCCGTTATTTGAAGAGGCAAATGATACATTAGGATTTGATTTGAAAAAAATATGTTTATACGGCCCGATGGAACAATTAACTGAGACAAGTGTAGCACAGCCGGCTATTTTAACAGTGAGTACAGGGATATCCCGGGTTTTGGCATCCATGAATATAAGGGCATCGATGGTTGCGGGGCACAGTTTCGGACAATTCTCGGCTTTAGTAGAGGCTGGAGTATTACCATTCAATGACGCATTGCGCATTGTCCGTAAACGCGGACAAGCCATGAGCCAAGTGAAGATCCCGGGGTCCATGCTCGGGGTTGTGACAAATACACGCGAAAAGATTTTACAGATTATTGAGGAAGCCAAACCGTATCAAATTGACATCGGGGCCTATAATTCCCCGACACAGGTTGTATTTTCCGGTGCCAGTGCCAATGTGGAACAATTCCAGAAAGACATCTCCCAGCTACCGGGCGTAAAAGTAAGAATGCTGGCCACAAGTCAAGCATTCCATTCCCGCTTAATGAGCGAAATGGTTGCAGAGTTCATGGAGTATGTACATTCATTTCCTATGCAGCGGGCCCGTATTCCTATTATTCTTAACTGTTCGGCAGAAAAAACAGTTGATGAAGGGGCTATTTTGGAAGATATAAAGCTTCAGTGTACAGAAACCATTCTATGGGAGACAACTATAAATGCACTATTGGATGCCGGAATAGAACATTTTATAGAAGTAGGTCCGGGAAATACTTTAACAAAGCTATGCTGGTTATTCCAGCAGAATATATCCGTTTTTTCTACAGAAACCCCTATGAAGCTGAAGAAAATGGCCGAATTATGGAAAAAAGAATGGAAGGGGGAATGCACAGATGTTTAACGGGAATGAAGTAGCGCTGGTAATGGGAGGATCAAGGGGAATAGGGAAAGCGGTTACGAAGGATTTGGCCAGGTATGGGCTAACTGTCTATTTTACCTATCAAAGCAACCGGCATGCGGCCGAAGAAGTAGCGGAAGAAATAGGAAAAGAAGACGGTAAAGGAATTGCCGTTCAGGCAGATCTTTCCGACGAACAGTCTATTCATGATTTATTTCAACAGATTCACTCTCAGGAAAAAAGAATAGATATTGTTGTAAATAATGCGGGTGTGACCAACGATGGATTTGCGGCGATAATGAGCAAGGAAAAATGGAGCGGCGTGCTGGATGTAAATTTAACGGGGACATTCTTATCGTGCCGCCAGGCATTAAAAATCATGATGAGACAAAGAAGCGGGGTTATTTTAAACGTAACCTCCACAAGCGGAATAGCGGGAGCAAAAGGACAGAGCAATTATTCCGCTTCCAAAGGAGGTATTATTTCATTAACAAAAACCTTGGCATTGGAAGCTGCAGAATACGGTATCCGCGTCAATGCTGTTGCACCCGGATATATTAAAACGGATATGATCAAAAGCATGAATCAGCAAGTTTTGCAGCAAATGCTCAAGTTTGTTCCGCTTGGACGAATGGGGGAGCCTGAGGAAGTGGCATACTTAACCACATTTTTATGTTCAAATTATGCAAGCTATATTACAGGAAAAGTATATACGATCGACGGCGGGCTGATTCACTCTTAATGTACTTCCCGATAATAACAAATTGTATAAATCTATCAATTTCATATCGGATGGATATTTAAGTTATGAAATTGATTCAATCTTTGAGGAAATTTAAATAAGCTAAAGAGAGGTATAGAGACATGCTAACGTATGAAAAAACAAAAACCCAAGCTGAAGAAAGAAAACAACTAACCCATAGAATTAAAGAAATTATTATAAACCGCTTAGATTTGAATATTGAACCGCACCTTATTACGGATGACCAGCCATTATTCGGAAGAGGATTAGGAATAGATTCACTGGATGCATTAGAGCTTTTACTGGCTATCGAAGAAGAGTTTGGAATAGCTTTGTATGATGAAAATATGGTAGTGCTGGGTTCTATTAATAAAATTGCAGATTTCATTGAAGAAAACAAGGAGGGTTGATGTGGAGTGAGGCCAGTTTTAACCGCAGATCAAATTCGGGATTTATTGCCCCACAGGTGGGCGTTTCTTTTACTGGATAAAGTCATTGAATTGGAACCGGGAAAACGGGGAGTAGGCATTAAAAATGTGACCATTAGCGAACCTTTCTTTGAAGGCCATTTTCCGAAAGAATCGATTATGCCGGGAGCTCTCATTATTGAAGCTTTAGCTCAAATGACAGCGGTTGTTTATGTAACAGGGGAATTGGAGAAAAACGGCAGTCAAATGAATGGCGAAAAGTTGGAAGTAGACCCGAGTTCATATGTAGGATATTTAGTATCTCTACGCAATATGAAATTTTTAAAACCCGTTGTACCCGGAGATCAACTGCAATTACATGTTCAAATAGGACGGTCATTAGGATTCATTTCCCAAGTGGAAGTTCAGGCGTACGTGGAAAATAAGAAAGTGGCGGAAGGAAGCATTCAAGTATCTAAAAGGGCTGAACCGGTATGATTTCTAATGAGCCTATCGGCATTCGCGAATGTACAGAGAGTGACAGTTACCGTTTGGCGCAATTTTACAATAAGTATCAGTACGGGCCTGTCCAGTACGGGTATCCGTTAACTGAGCAGGATATCAAACAGCTGTTTCAAGAACGGAAAATCAATTTATATCTTGCAGCAGAGTATAAAGGGGACATCATTGCAACGTTATTATTCTCGAATTTGTCAAGCCAAAGAGCGGCGGAACCGGATGCAACATGGGCCGGATACTTTTTAATTCACCCGGAGTTTCGTTCGGGAAGTATTCCGGACAAATTTTTTACCTATGCTATCCGGAGACTGATTCAGCAAGGTATCCAATACATTGATACGGAAGTGAACCCGGAAGATAAGCTGGCCATGTCTCTCTATAAACGGGTTGGGCTCTATCAGACCAGCAGGTCTTACATAAATTACGACGGCTATTTAAATCTACGAAGTTATTTGCCGTATCTAATCCGTTATTTTTTGCAAGCTTTCCAACCGGCCGATCAGGAAGCCTTGGTATCAAGGGGATGGAAGACGGTCAAACCGGTACAGTCCATGCGGAATCTTAACAGTAATGCCATATTGGAAAATGGTATTGAAACGGTCAAGTATTCCATTGATCTTGGTTCAAGAGAG
Source organism: Paenibacillus larvae subsp. larvae (assembly GCF_002003265.1). Taxonomy (NCBI): domain Bacteria; kingdom Bacillati; phylum Bacillota; class Bacilli; order Caryophanales; family Paenibacillaceae; genus Paenibacillus; species Paenibacillus larvae. Next base: position 2,567,678 of record NZ_CP019687.1, on the reverse strand, counting down.
GTAAATGGCTGGATTGATGTAAAAAGCCAAAAAATGACAAAGGTAAAAACGAAGCATGTTTTCTTTACAAGCTGCATCAAGGAAGGCAACGATCTGACAGCAGGACAGGAAGTGTATGTCCGGTACGTGTTTCAGCATCACTTTAAAGAAGCTGTCACAGCCGGCATCTCGGCATTTTTGGGTAAACAAACCATCTCGGAAACAAACCGATCCTTTTATCCGGATCAGCTATATGAATGGGAAGATGTAGTCCAATTAACCGAAACCTTTGAAGGTGAACTGGTTACAAAGTTAAACACAAAGGATTTTCAACTGGATATCTTTTTTGGAGTAACCGTTAAAGCTCCTTTGGAAGTGTATGTGAAGGAACCGCCCAAATTATTAAGCGGCAAGGAAAGTATCTGCCCTGTCACCGTAAAAAATAATTCCGGCGAAAATTTGATGTATACATTGCAAGTTCAGTCTGATAATCCAAAAGTATTGGATGCGGCGGTTTTGGAACCAGCTGAAGAGTTTGTTGTTGAATCCGGCTCAAAAGTCATGCATGAACTCGAATTAAACGCCCGAACTAAAGGAGTTGCCAACCTGCTGATTTCTGCCGCGGGCCGGCAAAACAACGATTCGGATAAGGCAAGTATACAAGTTCCCGTCCATACAAACGGGCACTGCAACACATACGAGGATGACCAGCATCTGATCCTGGAAAGCATGTATATAAGTGCTAAAGTAAATAAAAAAACAGGATGTATGTATCTGTATGATTTTAAAACAGGACAGCTGTTAGCTCAAGAAGCCTGGCCGGATCTGGATTATCCCTTTTGTAATGGCGTGAAAGAACCGAAGCTGAATGATCTTATATGGGTCAAGCATTCGGAAGACAGTGTTCACATCTTTCACCAGCAGACAGGCTTGAAACGACATATCTCCTTTTTCTCGGAAAAAACATTGAAAATAGAAGATTATGCCGAATCAGGAGAAAGAATAAAGATCTATCCCTGGTGCATGCTTTATGCCGCTCAGATGACCGTGCCTTTGAAAACGCAGGATATAAAGTTTCCTATGATCTACGGGGAAAAACCGTTTTCCTTGCATGACTTTGAATATGTGAATGGTTTTGATTTACCTGCTCAAAACGAAGAATACCGGATGAACTATACCGTATTCGAAGAGCAAAATAAGACAGTAGGAATGATGTGGGAAGGAACGGCAGAACGTGTATTATACGGGTTAAGATGGATGCCCGCACTGATATTTGGGAAGGGCCCGAATGACAAATATATGAGCAAAACCCATTATTATACGGTTGAAGAAAAGGTAGAAGAAGTATACGCGAATATAGTAAAGAGTAAACATGTACCCGCTCTGCCGTCAGGTGCAGCCGCCATTTGGGTAGAGGAAAAAATCATCCATACGGAAGAAGAGCAGCATTATATTATTCAAAATAACAGGTTTGATATAAAAATTGGGAAGCGGCAGGGGGCAATTACCAATGTTGCTTATAAAGACAAAGAGATTGGAAAAGCAAAGCCTTCATTGGACGGATGTATTTTTTTGCCGGGTTTAATGATTCCTGATAATATTCCGTATTCATTCAATGATAAAGGTCTGGTTTTTCAATCCATGTCAGAACACCCCCGGGTTCAAGACATACAAATTACTGATAAAAATCTGAAAGGCCATGTTCTAAAACTGCTTTCCTGCGACATGGGAACTTGGCAAGTTGAATATTTAACGGGTTATCCTCTTCCGGTACTGCAAGTCAATATGAAAAAAACAAAAGATGATAAACATTTTGTTTTTCACTTTTTCTGGGGACGGCAGGGAAAATCGTATATAAAAAAAATGTATGGTTGGCAAAATGGAAAACAAATCGTTATTTTACCGAAAAATCAAAATAGAAAAATATACTTGGACAGTAAAATGACTATCGAATTAGCTAATAGATTATATGTGACTATTTTCGTTACATCGTCCAATACAAAACTGGCTGTTTATGAATGGTTTAAAAAAGGAATACAAATCGGACTGTTTACATGTGAAGAGGGGGAAAATCTGCAATTTCATTTCGCCGTTGGAGAAACGCTGCAGGAGAGTATTTATTTTTCACAAATGCTACTATATAAGTTGAATCAATATTCTTAGCAAACCTTGGCAAGGAAAAAGGAACCATTTGTCGAATAAGAAACAGATCAAGAATAGACAAGTGGGGATGACAATGGATAAACATACCGAACTGGCAAAAGTAACGGCAGCCATGCAACAAACCAAAGAGCGCCGAATGTATGAACGCTACCAAGCGATCTATTTGCATTTGAAAGGCACATCCATGAAGGCGATCGCTGACATTTTGAATCGAAACCGAATGACGGTGAGCAGTTACATTCATACGTACGAGAACGGTGGACTGGGAGCCTTGCAAATCAAGCATTCCTCAGGTGCTCCTACTCGGTTGACGAAGCAGCAGCAGGATCGCTTGAAACAAACCGTCGCCTATTCGGTTCCCCATGAGGTCGGCTTTACGGCAAAGCACAACTGGACGCTTGAACTGATTGCCACGTACGTGGAACGCGAATGGGGCCATTGCTATTCGCTCCGAGGCATTTCCAAGGTCATGGAGCGGCTAGGGCTCAGCTATACGAAACCGACCTACACGCTCGCAGCAGCAGATCCCAAGAAACAACGCCATTTCACCGAAACGACCTTTCCTGAACTGAAAAAAAGCTACTGAACGAGGAGATTGATCACTTGCTGTTCGAGGATGAGTCGATGATCCGGGACTACCAGGCGATTCAGAAGACCTGGTTCCTTCGCGGGAAGCAACGCATCATTCCAACCACGGGCAAGCATCGTGGGGTCAAACTGCTGGCCACGGTTGACTATGAAACGGGACACATCGTTTGGCAAGAAGATGAACAGTACACCGCTGAAACGTTTCTTTCCTTTCTTCAAAAGGTCATGGCGACTTATCCAACAGGGAAACTGGCTCTGGTTTTGGACAATGCCCGGATTCATCATGCAAAGCTGCTTCGGCCGTTTCTGGAAGCGCAAAAAAATCGGCTTGAGCTTGTGTACTTGCCTCCATACAGCCCTCAGTTAAATATCGTAGAAGGACTCTGGAAATGGCTCAAGTCCAGTGTGATCAATAACGTATTCTATTCGGCCGTTTCCGAAATCCGTCTGCGTGTCGGGCAATTTATGGATGAAATCATGAAGCATCCTCATGCCATTATTGACCGGCTGTGCGTGCGACTTTGATTGCTATTTTCTTTCGTTCAACTTATATAATAAGTTTGGATTCATTAAACCCTCCTCTAAGGCGAGGATTCACCCACATCTGAAGGTGGCGTGATGAATCGTCTTTTTTTGTTATCAAGATCCAAGGATTGTATTCCATTTCTACCAAAATGTCCAAACAAAACTGTGAAAGATTCATAGAATATAGCAATCAACTATGAGAGGAGGGGAAAATGTTGCCGACTTATTTAGACGCTCAGATCTCTCAAAACTCAGGATCATTTGGAGCTCCGCTGACTCTTGTTACCAGTATTCCAGTCTTATTTGGAACGTTGGGGTTAATCACAGCAGGTGCAGGAGCGAATTTGCGTGTACAATTTAAATCCACCGTTACAATAGGTGCGATTGTTACTGTTGCTTCATCCGTTATCATTCAAATTGTCAGAGGAGTGGGCGGACCAGGAGTAGGAACGACTGTTTATACAGCGATCCATACTTTACCTCTGCTCGGTGATGCCACTTTTAGCACAGAAGTCATCACAATTACTGGTTCCGACTTCCTGCCTCCGAATCCTGGCTTCTTGACTTATCAGGCTTTTGTCAGCGTAACTGGTATAGCTGTAGCAACTCGCGTAGGTCCCGAAAGCTTCAATGCTCTTGCGGTTTCCGATTAAATTCAAATAATCCCAAGGCCCCTTTTCTTGGGGTTATTTGCTTTCTTTCATCTGTACAGAATATGTCCAGCCCGCCGAAGCTTATATTCAGCCGTATATCCTCATTTGGACCGAATTTCAAAAGATCGTAATTATGGCGTAGGATTTTTAGCAAATAAGGTAGCCCATGCCGGGACGGCAAGCCGAAGGCTCTGGGTTTTACAAAAAGGTTTTATGATAAACAGCTACTGTGAAAAAATAAGGTCAAGTAGACTGAAACTAACCTAGTTTGAGGAGAATTTAACTACTATGACAACAAAAGAAAGTTGGTAACGAAATTGCTGCAGTACTTCCCGTACAGCCACGAGGTGCGCACGATGTAGTAGTTGTCGCAGATCACCTGGACGAATTTCTCTCCGTGCAGTTTGGAGCTGCGGTATACGCTGAGCGGATTCGTACAGTCCGATTCGGCATAGATGCCTTCTTTTTTCCTGTCGAAAACATAGTCCGTGCTGATAAAGACCAGCCTCGCATCCGCCTTCTTTGCGGCAAGCGTGACACTACGGGAGCCAACGAATTGATCATATATGTGGTCTCCGGGTCCCGCTCTGCCTGATCAACCTGAGTATAGGCAGCCGCATGAATGACGATGTCGGGGCGTGCCCCCGCGATCGTCTCGCTCACCGCCTGCATGCTCGTCACATCCAACTGGGACCGGGTCAACGCGGCGATGTCATGTTTCGGACCAAGTACGCCACCAGATCTTTGCCATGCTGTCCTCCCGCTCCGGTAATGACGATTCTCATCCGACGTGCCCTCCCGTCCCGGCCTGATTAGTCTGACGGTAAGTCCCATCCAGTATGCTTTGCTACCATGCCGCGTGGCTCACGTACCATTGCACGGTTTGCACAATGCCGTGTTCAAACCGGCATGCCGGATTCCACCCGAGCTGCGAGCGGATTTTACCCGAATCGATCCCATAACGCCGGTCATGCCCCAACCGGTCAGGGACAAACTCGATCAGCGAGGCCGGCTTGCCCAGCTCCTGCAAAATGCGGTGAACGAGCTCCAGGTTCGTTTTTTTCGTTGCTGCCCCCGACGTTGTATATCTCCCCCGGAACCCCCGCCTCAATCACCCTCTCGACCGCGGAACATTGGTCGTGTACATGCAGCCAATCGCGCACGTTCAGGCCGTCGCCGTATACGGGAAGCGGCTAGCCTGGGTGATGAGGGTCGGAATCAGCCTCTCCGGAAACTGGAAAGGTCCGTAGTTATTCGAGCAGCGGGTGACGATCACGGGGAAGCCGTACGTTTCGAAGTACGCGCGGGCAAGCAGATCCGCCCCCGCCTTGCTTGCCGAGTAAGGACTGTTGGGCTCAAGCGGCGTCGTCTCCGTAAAGAGCCCCTCCGGCCCAAGCGTACCGTACACCTCGTCGGTGGAAATTTGAATAAACCGGGTGACGCCCTGCCGTTGTGCTGCTTCCAGCAGCACTTGCGTGCCAAGAACATTTGTTCTGACGAAGCTTTGCGGGTCCGCAATGCTGCGGTCAACGTGGGATTTTGGCGGCAAAATGCACGACCGTATCGATCTGCGCTTCTGCCATCACCTTGGCGACAAAGTCCGCATCGGCAATATCACCGCAAACGAAACGATAGTGCGGCCCCTCTTCCAGATCGGCCAGGGTTACGCATATTGCCCGCATAGGTCAGCAGATCGAGATTGACGACGATATCCGCAGGATGGCGCTCCCGCCAGTAACGCACGAAATTGCTGCCAATGAACCCCATCCGGCCGGTTACAAGGACCCGCCTCATGGCGTGGCCTCCCCTGCCATTCTTTGGGCAGCCTCCCTGAACGAAAGGTGGGTTCCCGCATCGATCCACCATCCTCTCAGAATGTCGTAGGAGAGCATGCCGCAGGCCGCATACATATTGTTCACGTCGGTAATTTCCATTTCGCCTCTCGCGGAAGGCCGGACCGTTCGGATGATGTCAAACACCCCGGCGCCGTATATATAGATGCCGGTCACGCAGTAGGACGATTTCGGCAATTCCGGCTTCTCCTCAATCCGCACAATGCGCGAGCCGTCCATGACCGGCACTCCGTACCTGCGGGGTTCTTCAACTTCTTTTAAGAACACGCGGGCTTGCTCGGGCTGCTCCCTGAAGCGGGCGAATTCCTCCGTCAGCGAGTCTTCGAACAGGTTGTCGCCGAGAAGTACAACGAATTTTTCCCCGGGATTAACGAAGCCCTCCGCCAAGGCAAGAGCCTGAGCGATGCCTCCCGGCTCTTCCTGCACTTTAAACGACATACGGACGTTCCACTCCCGGCCGCTGCCGATATAGTCCATAAACAACCCGCCGGAATGTTTTCCTGTAACGAGCAATATATCACGGATTCCCGCCTCGGCCATTTTGGAAATTGCATAATGAATCATCGGGTAAGGACCGACAGGCAAGAGATGCTTATTAAGAAACCGGGTCATCGGCTTTAGCCGGGTACCTGATCCTCCGGCAAGAATAACTCCTTTCATCAAGCGGCCGCCCCTTTCTGCACAATGGTTGGCATATTTTTTTACCATAGTTAAATGATATGCTCCATTGACAGAAGCTCATGGACGCTTATCGCATAAGGCGAAAAAATTGGCTCATGTCCTTGCTGGCGTGGCGGCGGGAACACTTCGCATACCGGGTCCCCCACTTGCTGACAAATTCAGCCAAAAACGCCGAATATAGATGAGTGTTTGGCACGACACGAATTTAAGACGTACGGAGAAACCTACCGGGCTGTTGGCGGGTACATTCGGTCTTACAACGAGCAACGAATTCATTCGAGCATTTGTGATCTTTCTCCATATGAGTTTTACGACAAAAACCAAATTCAATCCATCTCAATTAAGACTGTCGGGCATAAATTGCAACCTTGAGAAAAGTGATGATTAAGATAGTATGTGTCCAAAATAAATAATGATCCCAAGTAAAAAAAATTTATACAACAGGGTAACAAACAATAGATATAAAGGCCAATCGTGTGACTTTAAAGTGGAATCGTTCTGAAAGTAATGTTGGCATAAAAGGGTACTGCTTTCTTATCTTTTTTCATCAACTCTGAATAAAAATACATGGGGAAAGGATGAGAAAAATGAGTAAATCATGAGGGGACCATGTAAGTTTTCTGATAAAACTCCCCCCATATTTGTAAAAATAGTTCGTTCAAACTATTGATACCACTAGTTTTTTCCCTTTCCTCAGCTTTTTCTCAGAAGCTTTTTTTCCATATTATAGTTATTTATTTTTGGTAGATACATATGATAGTTTGTAGAGCAAATAGAGAGCCCGCAATCCGGGCATATGAATAAATGTCGAAACCTATTTTGGAACGGAAAATAGAAATCGATCATAGAATGAATCTACTTCATCAAAAAACTACTGTTGATCGTTTAATAGACCAGTTTAGATGGAAGTCTGGGCTATTCGAGAAATGGAGCTATCTTAACAAAAGGAGTAAACTAGTATGAAGCACGTGAAAACATGTATTGCCAGTGCAACTGCCTTGCTGACTTTGGTTGGATTTACGGCTCCCACTAGCGCACAGATGACGGAAGGAGCCAAAGTGACCCAAATTACCCAATCCTATCAGGATGTGCTTGGTTCCTACGCGATAAACCCCGGAAAAGAATTTCAAGAGTTAATTAAAGGACAAGCTTCTACCACGGCTGACCATGATACGGTGGTTTTGGAGGAAGATGATACATTATGGAATGTCTCCAACCGTCTGGGGGTAGATGCTTTGGAGCTTATGGCTATTAATATAGACGCCGACCCATTAAAACTGACCAAGGGCATGGAATTGAAGGTACCTAAAAAGGTAGAAATGGCCTCACAGGAGACGGCGGAACCAGCAACTGATTCTAAACCGGAGCAACCCTCCCAGCAAAACCAGCAAGCTCCGCAGCAAACTTCTAAACCTGCCAAACCGGCAGCCAAAACAGAAGCTGTCAAACCTGAAGCGAAGACACCTAATAACAAGGAAACAGCTGCGAGCGGCAACTCGTTGACCACTGCTTCAGGCAAGACAGTAAATTACAGCAAAATGGTGAACATGAAAGCTACCGCTTATTCCGGTGATCCCAGTGAAAACGGTCCATGGGGTGGTGTTGATTCTTTCGGCAACAAGCTGACTTTGGGTACTATTGCGGTTGATCCTAAAGTTATTCCGCTAGGTTCAACGGTATACATTACAGGCTATTCTTTCCCGGGACTTCCTGCTAAAGGAATGATCGCCAAAGCTGTCGATACAGGCAGTGCGATTAAAGGGAATAAAATCGATATTTACATCCCGGGTTCAAAAAAACACGTAAATAATTTTGGGGTTCAGCAAATCCAATTGTATGTTTTAAAATAAATAAAGGGAAAAGGTTTTGCTTCCGGCCCTGTTCATTCCAGGAAATTTGAAAGATACTGTATCGTGATTTCCCGGAATGAAAGGCACCCGCTAACGCTCTCCAGCTAAAACCTTTTCCCCCGTAACAATGAATGCAAAGGCTTTGCCGGCAGTAAGAAAGGGACTTCCCGTAAATTGGGGAGTCCCTTTCATTGAGCAGACAAAGTATGCAAAGGGAAAAGATTTTTGCTTCGGCGCTATTCGTTCCGGAATATCTGAAAAGAAATTGGGTCGTTATTTCCTGGAATGATATTTTTCTATTTATTACCGGGAAGAGGGTATATTCAGAAGTTCCGGTACGGTAACAAATCGATATCCTTCGGCCGCAAGTTTCTCAATAAGCTGGGGAAGTGCCTTTACAGAGCCGGACAAATCATGATTTGCATTCCCTGCCCCGCAATGTTGGAGGACAATAGCCCCCGGGTGTCTGTGACTCCATATATTTGTCAAAACCTGTTCTGACGAAAGTCCCTTCCAATCGAGGGAATCAATATCCCAGTTTGTGACCAGATAATTTTTGGAAGCCGCCCAAACAAGCTGCTCTTCATTAATGGCACCATAGGGAGGGCGGAAACACTTAGGTAAATAACCGGTTAAATTGAGTAAAATTTGTTCCGCTGATTCTACCTGCTGCTGGAATTGCCGGAGACTCATTTTGGTCAGAAGAGGATGGGAATAAGAATGATTGCCTACCGTATGCCCCTCTTTGACAATACGTTTTACAATATCGGGATTCGCCTTGGCCTTGTTTCCAACTAAATAAAAAGTTGCATGTACCCTATATTTTTTCAGGATATCCAAAACCTGAACCGTAAAATGGCGGTCAGGCCCGTCATCAAAAGTAAGGGCTATGTTTTTTTGCCTGGACGGGCCGCTGAGAATGAATGTTTCTGCATACTTTCGCCTCAATTCCCCCAAAGATAGCTTTTTTTGCTGGGCAGATTGTTTACCGGATCGTTTCCCCGCTTTATCCGATTGTTTTTGTACCGGCAGCGACGGCTTATTAGTTTCATGCCTCTCTCCCTTAGGTTTTGGAGTCGGCTTCGGAACAGGCGAAACCGGAAGAGTAGGGACGGGAATCGGACCGGGCGGATATTTGTCAAGGACGGGGGTGTATTTGGTTTGCTGTTCGGTCCATTCCTGCATTATATCCTGGGATTTTGTACCGGCAGGTGGCTGTACGGATTTAGAAGGAGAACTGGAAGGCATGCATCCGGTGGCTATAAACGTCAATAAAATGACACAAATCCAAACAATACCAGGTTTACTTTCCATTAGAAACCGCCTCCGTTCTAAGATTTTAATGAGAATAGTTTTTGTAAGCGGAATCTTTTTTATGCGGACCGAGCCAATGAATCAATTTCATAACTCAGAATTCAATCCGAACGGTTACAAGAAGTAGTTAAATCTGAACCGTATTCATCTATATCTTGTCTATTAAGCGCTCACCAGTTGTATTATGAAATTGATTCGAATTATAAAAGTTTTTAATAGGCGGCAGGGTTGTAAACTCTGATGAATTATGCTAACCTTTCAACAGGGAAATTTGTTGTACTTTTATAAGAATATGATGCCGAGTCCTGCTCTTTCACAATCAGGGAGCAGGTACGGGGGACGATTTACTGGGGTGAATTTGCTAGATTTACGCATTAGGGAATACCTCTTCCCGAACCCGTCAACTAACCTCGGAGGCTATAAGGAGGAAATGTTTTTGTCCACGAAATGGTTGAAAAGTCTTGTCCTTTCAGGTGCTTTAGTAACTACAGGTTTATTTGCATCCGCTACGACTACACACGCAGCTATTCCAGACGGGGTTAAAGTTCAGATCAACGACCATCTGGTTGATTTTCCGGATGCTATGCCTTATTTGTATCAAGGATCATTGATGACTCCTCTTCGGGCAGTAGCCGATGATTTAGGTTATAAAGTGGAGCATCAAATGATTAATAACGATTCTCAAGTCAGGGTCAAAGTCACAGGAAACGGCCATGTGCTTGAATTGGGATCCGGTAAGGTTGAAGCAAAGGTAGATAATAGAAGCGTAACTTTGCGCACTCCACCTGTTATTAAAAATGGGCGTGTTTATGTACATATCCGCTCTATAGGAGATCACTTTGGACATATTGTCCAATGGGATGCAAACAATGAAATTGGTATTCTTGGAGCAGACGGCAAATACCATGCTCCGGCTTGGTATAAGCCTGCAGTACCAGACAACGATACAGCCTCATCTGTTAAGAAAGCAATCGTATCTACAGCCAAACAGTATATCGGAGTCCCATACCAATGGGGAGGAACATCTCCAAGCGGGTTCGACTGCTCTGGGTTTGTAACTTATATCTTTAATAAACAGGATATTACTCTTCCGAGAACTTCTTCAGGCATGTACAGTTCTGCGGGAACTTCCGTATCCAACCCGGAACAGGGAGACCTTGTCTTCTTCGCAAGCGGCGGTAAGGTGTTCCATGTGGGCATTTATATCGGCGGTAACCAATTTATTTCCGCTACCAGTGATGGAGTCAAAATCGATAGTTTAGGAAACAGTTATTGGAAAAATGTGTATGTAGGCGCTAAAAAAGTAATGTAAGGACATACCTATATTGGAACGAGTTAGAGAGTCAGACCGCTTTCGGACATTGTCCGGAGGCGGTTTTTCTTGATAGATAATAGAGTCTAAATACCGGTCTTACTTGGGGCGCTAAAAAAGCACTACGGAAATAGTAAAAACTGTAATTTCTACTTGTCCCAGAAAAACTCAGATATTCTTCTTTGTTTTATTGTTTTCATTATAGAATAAGCCGTACAGGCAAATGGTTACAACTTGACAACAAAAATGACATGGGTGACGCCGTTCCCTTTTTAATAGAGTTTCATAGACTGATAGGGAAAGGAGGCGAAACCCGATGAGCCTTTTCATATTCAGCAGCAGCACAGCAGTTCTAGGGACAATTATCACGTATGCTTTCGGCGGCTGGTCCGATCTGCTTTCATTCTTTCTTTTAACCATTGCTATTGATTATATAACAGGTATCGCCGCTTCAATAAAAGAAGGGAAGGGTCTGGACAGCAATACCGGCTATTGGGGGTTGGCTAGAAAAGGTCTTATTTTACTGGTCATACTTCTGGCCCATCGTCTGGATCTACTGATGAAAACAAATGTTGTGATGAATGCCTCTGTTTTTTTCTACTTGGCCAACGAACTAATCTCTATCACCGAAAACTATGGCCGGCTTGGACTTCCAATGCCAGATAGGTTAAAGCAGGCGATAGAAGTTTTAAAGAATAAAAATCAAAAACCATAAGTGCTGATCCCCTTCTTATTTGTGGATAAATTTGAACCGTATTTGTGCATTGGGCACGATTTGATTAAAAAGATCACAGGCATTTTTACAAAATGAAATGGTTTAATCTTTAGACAGCATCCTTTGGACGATTTTTTCAAAAGAGCGCCGCCAGGGGAAAAATGCCTTGGCTGCAAGAGTCGGGCGAATTCCTTTTCCCGCCGTATAACGGAGCTTAGGATGTTTGGCACGTAAACTTTGGAGAAGAATCTCAATAACGTCCATTGGATTTCCTGCGGAGGCTGCACTTTTTCGAATTTCTTTTTCTAGACGGGCAGTCTCCTTTTTGAGACAGCTGTGGGCAATCCTATCCTGAGCAGAGGATATGCTTTTCTCCCATATTCCCGTTTGAAAGGGACCGGGTTCGATCAATATAATATCAATGCCCAAAGGACTCGCTTCGTGCCTTAGTGATTCGGCAAATCCCTCTAATGCAAATTTCGAAGCTGCATAGGGGGCCAGACCGGGAAATCCTACCCTCCCGCTTATAGAACTGATCAGAACAATTTTCCCCCGCCCTTGCTCTCTCATAAAAGGCAATACCTCTTTGGTGACGGCTACCGTACCAAAGAAATTTACCTCCATCTGTCCCTCCACTGTTCCATCGTAACATCTTCTACATAGCCACCAACCGCAATTCCCGCGTTGTTGACGACCCGTCCATTCTTCCAAATTTGTCTATAGCCGCTTTAACTGCCGACCGGATGGATTGTTCGCAGGTAATATCCATAGGAAGCAGGTAAAGGCTGGATACGAGCCCCTGCTCTCCGGCCTGTTTGAGCAGATGATCCTTACTGGATAAATATGTAAGAAGAAAAGTTTGTATGCTTGGAATTCTATCATGAATTTTCTGTCCATGAATGGGTGAAAGAGAAGCAAAAATGGATTCTATTGTATAGACGGGAGAAAAAGGAGGGAACCCTTCAGATAAGGTTGCAATTTTAATCAATTTCTGTTTCTATAAAAATAGAAGTAACTTACTAAAATAAATTTTATATAAAGGATGATGGTCATGATTCAAGTATATCCTGCTTCGTCCCGTTTTCACGCTGACCATGGCTGGCTGAAAACCGATTTTAGCTTCTCATTCGCTGAGTATTACGACCCGGATAACCTGTTTTTCGGCCCGATGAGAGTGTTGAATGATGACTATATCGCGGGTCACAAAGGCTTCGGAATGCATCCTCACAGGGAAATGGAGATTGTTACTATTGTTCTGAAGGGACAATTGGAGCATCAGGATAGTCTAGGAAATAAGGCGGTTACCAGTTTTGGAGAGGTACAACGCATGTCAGCGGGCAGTGGTATTATGCATTCTGAAATCAACCCCGCCGCAGAAGAAGTAAATTTACTGCAGATGTGGTTCTTACCTGAAGAAGAAAACCTGACACCGTCTTACGAAACGTCCAAATTTGACCCGCATAAAATGGTGAACACTCTGCTGCCAGTGGTATCCAAGCATAAATTTGAGCATTCTGCCCGTATTCATCAGGATATGACAATCTATCTATCTGAGCTTAAGCCAGACCAAGCCGTTGATTTTGTACAGGAGAAGGGACGCCGTATTTTTTTCTTTGTGCTGGAAGGAAGCGTGAAGCTGAATGGTAATACCGTATTGGCCAGAAGAGATTCTGCCAGGATTACGGAAGAGCATGAACTCAGCATCGTTTCTTCGGAAGGTGCGAAGTTTATGCTTACAGATCTCCCCTGATCAACCCGTATAAAAAGCAGCAAGCCCCGTTAATCGGCACGATGATGTGCCGGTCAACAGGGCTTTTTTCATAATAAAGGATGGGATTAGGCAGGCAATTGATTTCCTTTGATCCAAACTTGTTGAAGTTCCAGACCGTTTTGGCTGACAAGCAGCATGTCCGCGTCTTTTCCTTCTGCAATGGACCCGATGCGGTCATCCAGACCCATATGTTTGGCTGGAGTTGTGCTGGCAAACCGGCTGGCTTGAGGTACGGATACCCCGATTTCCCGGACAAGAAAGCGGAAGCCGCCGATGGTAGTCAGTGTGCTTCCGGCAAGACTGTCACCATCTTTAAGACGGGCAACACCATCTCTAACTACCACATCCTGGCCGCCTAATTGATACATGCCGTCACCCAGACCGGCTGCGGACATGGCATCGGTTACCATGATGAAGTTGTCCTGATCTTTAGCTTTTACCAGCAGTTTGCCGCAAGCTTTATGCACGTGAATACCGTCTGAGATCAGTTCGGCTACGATGGCCTCCTCCGTCATCACGGCTCCGACCGTACCGGGTTTACGGTGATGCAGTCCAGTCATTGCATTGAATGTATGGACAGCGTGGTTAAGACCATGCTTAACTGCTTCTACGACGGCATCATAATCCGCGTCCGTGTGTCCTGCCGCGGCAACAATGCCTTGACTGCGGACGAATTCGATCACTTCAAGGGCATGTTCACGTTCCGGAGCGAGGGTTAGCATACGGATTAATCCCGGATAGTGGTTTGTCCATTCTTTCATCCATTCCAGTTGAGGATTCACGATAAAAGCAGGATTTTGTGCACCTGGCCATTTTGGGGAAATGAAGGGACCTTCCAAATGTACCCCCAGCAATTGGGCATATTTCATTCCTTTACGCTGATAGGCATCCACAGCGGCAAGTACATCTTCAATGGCTTCCTTGGAAGCCGTCATCGTGGTTGCCAATAGACCAGTCGTTCCCTGGCTGGCATGGAAGCGGGTAATCGTATCATAGGCTTGTTCATCCGCGTCCATGAAATCAGCTCCGTAGCCGCCATGAATGTGCATATCAATGAAGCCGGGCAGAAGCCAGCTTCCTCCGGCATCTATTACGTTGCCTTGTGCTTCCGGGTATTCTCCGTTTTTCAGAATACGGGCAATTTTTCCATCCTTAACAAGTACCGTACCGTTCTCAATAACTTCCTTTTCCGTTACGATTGCAGCGTTTTTGATAGTCAGTTCATTGGAACTCATTTAAATAACCTCCCGGCTTCCGCATCTAGCAGCACAATAAGGTTCGGGTGCATTTGCAGCAGGCTCGCCGGTATTTCAGTAGTAACCGGACCTGTTAGGGCACGGTGGACAATTTCTGCTTTATCTGCACCGCGGACAACCAGCACAAGAGTTTTGGCTTTCATGATAGTGCCAACCCCCATCGTAACTGCTTGTTTTGGAACTTCGTCAATAGAGTTGAAGAAACGGGCATTGGCTTCGCGGGTTTCTTCTTTTAATTCTACCACATGAGTTCCACTGATAAGCTCATGTCCCGGTTCATTAAAACCAATATGTCCATTATGACCGATACCGAGAATTTGCAGATCTACCTGGTTTACTTTCTCCAGTTTTTTATCATATTCCGCACACTCTTTCTCAAGATCTTTGGCTCTACCGTTTGGCAGATTAGTCTGCTCAGCAGGAATATCAACCAGATCGAAGAGATGTTTTTTCATGTAGGCAACATAGCTTTCAGGGTGATCTTCGGAAATGCCGACATATTCGTCCAGATTATAAGTGCTGACGTTTTTAAAACTGACCAGGCCTTTATTATACGTTTTGACAATTTCCTCATAGATGCCGATAGGTGTTCCACCGGTTGCAAGCCCCAATACGGCACGGGGATTCATTTGGACGAGGCTGGTAACCAGCCCGGCTCCGACTTGATTCAATTCTTCCTGTGTCTTAAATACATAAATAATCATTCGTTATTCTCTCCCTTTGTTTCTGTATTTTCTTACAAGCTGATAGCTCCGTTCCAAACGGGGGATGAGTTCATCAAACTCTTCACTCACCAGGCTGGTGAATAAAATATCAATCACATGTAGCTGGGCAATACGCGAGGCCATGTCTCCCCGGCGCATCCCTTCCTCAAGTGTTGAAGCAAACAGCCGGATGTCGGAAAGGTTAGCCAAAGGATTAGTTCCGAATTTAGTCAGGCTGATCGTTACAGCCCCCCGTTCCTTCGCACATCTCAGGGCCTGGATTGTCTCTTCCGTATCACCTGAGTAGGAAATGGCGAATACCACATCATTTTCGCCCAGATTAGAAGCGGAGGTAATTTGCATGTGGGGATCCGAGAAAACGGATGTACGTTTTCCGATCCGCACCAGTTTCTGATAGAAATCTTGGGCGACAATACCGGAGGTAGCCACACCATACAAGTCGATCTGCCTGGCATTCTTAAGAGCGCTTACGGCCTGCTGAAGCTGCTTTATGTCATTTAGTTGGGTAGTATCCGCAATCGAACGAAGATGATTGGCCTCGATCGCTGATACAATTTCACTCAGTGGATTTCCGGCAACGATATCTTGATAGGAATGTTCGGAAGGCTGCTTTGCGAGTTCGCCGGATAGTTTCAACTTAAAGTCGGTAAAACCTTGAAAATGAAGTGATTTACAAAAACGAGAGATTGTAGCAGGGCTTGTCTGGGAGCGTTCCGCCAGTTCCGTAATCCCCATGCTTACCACCTCATGGGCATGTTCTACAATATAGGATGCCAGAGCCTGTTCTTGACGATTCATGTTTTCCTTATTTTGCTCCAACGCATGTAAAATACCGGACATCGCAACCCGCCTTTTTTGGAAATTTTTTCTGAAATAATCCTTATTAATAGGAAAATATTTTTCATTTCTATGATACGTGATTTCTTTCCGCCGTTCAACCGTGTTTTTGCTGCAATAAAGACGATTATTTGACAAAACGCTGTATTTTTGACATGCTAACTCTGATTGTATAAAAGGAGAGATACTATGACTGTAGAGAAACCGGAATCCATGATTTTTGATCTCGACGGAACATTGTTTAAAACAGAAACGCTTCTACTGCCTGCTTTCCATGTTTCCCTGACACAAATGATTCAAGAAACAGGATACGAAGGTCCGGTACCGGAGGACCGCGAAGTTCTGGGTACTCTTGGCATGCTGATGGATGAAATCTGGAAACGCCTGCTGCCGGGATGCACACCTGAACAAATTGACAGGATGAACGAATTACTCGCTTATCATGAACTATCAGGACTGGAATCCGGTAGGGGAGTCCTGTATGAAGGAGTTGCGGAAACCTTGACCCGTTTACAGGATGCCGGAGTCCGGCTGTTTGTAGCGAGCAACGGTCTGGAGTCTTATGTAAAAGGTGTATTGAACATGAGAGGAATCTCTTCTTTCTTCGAAAAGATATACAGCGCCGGCGAGTACAGGACTAAATCCAAAGTCGATCTGGTTAAGCTATTGCTTGAGGAGAATCATGTCCAGGATGCTTTTATGGTAGGAGACCGTTCCTCTGATGTGGAAGCGGGACATAAGAACGGACTGACGGTGATCGGTTGCGATTTTGCAGGCTTCGGTGATCCCAAAGAGTTGGAGGATGCTGATATCCGTATAAAGGACTTCCGGGAATTGGCCCGGCTTATCCGGATATAGGCATAAATAAGCTTTGCTAAAGAACATAAAGGAGGAGCATTTGTTATTATGACCTCGGAAAGAGTCAAAAAGTCAGCTATCTGGCTCATTTTGGCGTTTGCACTGTTTCTCAGGCTGTATTATGTCTTGAATGAAACGTATGAGCCCGTTGAATGGGATCAAAAGAACTATACGACCATGACCGTCCAGATGATTGAAGACGGGGTTTACGGGTACCTGGATACGAAACCGAACACGTATGTAACCCCCGGTTTTCCTATGTTTTTGTATGTTGTGTTTAAAATCTTCGGATACAGTGATATTATGCATACTCATATGATCGTAAGGGTCATTCAGGCCTTTATCAGTCTGGGTGCCATTACTTTTATCTATTTAATAGGAAAAAGGCTGTTCAATCGTCCTACAGGATGGATAGCCGCTTTGTTCGCCGCTTTTTACGGCACGTATGTATGGATGGCTTCCCTTATTTTAACGGAGACTCTCTTTCTGACCTGCTTTATGGGACTGATGTATATGCAGGTACGTATTATCCAGGAAAATAAAAAATGGGATCACTTGATCGGAGGGCTGCTGCTGGGTATATCTGTCCTGATCCGGCCGAACTGTATAGTAGTTGCCCCGGTACCGTACGTTTTCCTCTGGTTCCAGGAGCGCAGGCTGTGCCTGAAGGAGATCAGCTGGGGTGTCGGCATGTTTATTGTAGCGATGCTTCCCTGGTGGATTCGCAATTATATGACGTTCCACGAAGTTATTTTACTTTCCAAAGAAGGATCAGGAAATCCCTTTCTCGGGGGACTGACCCTTATCATATGGGGACTATTGACTGGAGCAAAGTGAACTACGATGACCAGTTTGGGGAAGGGCTGAGAAGAATCAAGCAGGGGCTTAAGGAAGACCCGTGGCTATGGATCCGCTGGTTCACGGTTGGCAAGTTCAAGGATATGTTCATTCATCATATTTACCTTGGTCCGTATCCGAATTTTATGGGGAATATTTACGGAGTCTTTCTGAAATGCTTCCATCTCTTCCTGGTATATGCAGGAATTTTCTTCAGCATGATCGGCATGTTCATCAATAAATCAGTCCGTTTTCTTGCCGTGAATTTCCTGATTATGCTGGGTGTGGCTTTGCTCTTTATTTCAGAGGCTCGGTATACGATTCCAATGATGCCTTATCTGATGATTACTACAGCGGCCGTGATTGTCTGGGCAGGACAATCGGCGGCAAGGCGGTTTGCAGGCCGTAGAGTTTAATTTAGACCGGATTCAATATTGAACCTGAACCTGATTATTGTAACCATATGTAAAGGGAAAAAAAACGTGTTACAAAAGCTTTGGATCAACTATAAAGAAATCATAATCGGTTTGCTGATTACCCTGATTCTGGGTCTGGTTTGGGGATTTTGGGAAAAGGACGGGGCAGCAAAATCCAGAGGCCTGGTTTTGAAACAGGTAGAATCGTCCAAGTCCATTCAGGACCATTATGATGCTGTAGTTATTGGAACGGACCCCGAAGGGGTAGCTGCGGCTGTTTCATCTGCCAGAAACGGGATGAAAACGTTGCTGGTGGACGGACGGGGCCGGGATATTCTGGGTGGTCTTATGACACTCGGGGGCTTAAACAGCCTTGATCTGAACTATGCGCCGGAAATGAAACAAGTTGGAGGAAGATATGAGGTACTCAATAAAGGCATTTTCCAGGAATGGTACAAGAAAATGTCGGGGACTTCCTTCGATACGACTGTAGCGGCTAATGAGTTTTATCAAATGGTAAAGAAAGAAAGTAACATTGATCTGCTCATAAAGACACAGTCGGTCAAACCCCTGCTTCAGGAAAAAGGAGAACGGCAGCTGGTTCAGGGCATTGAAGTAACCAAAGAAGACGGATCTTCCCAAAGGATAACGGCAGATGCTGTTATTGATGCTACCCAAGATGCTGATTTCGCCGCACAAACAAAGGCACCCTTCACCTTTGGCAGGGAAGACATGGGAGATAAGAACAGCCGAATGGCAGTTACCCTTGTCTTTAAGCTGGGGAATGTAAGCGAGGAAGCCTGGAAAAAGCTGCAGCAAAGTGCAGGAAAGGGCTTCTATGACGCCAACAGTATTTGGGGGATGGGTAAGATGTGGGATTATCCCACTACGGACAAGAACAAAGTCCGAATGAGAGGACTTAACATCGGGCGGCAAAATGACGGCACTCTGTTGATCAATTCTATGCAGCTGTTCGGAGTAGATCCTTTGAATCAGGAGTCCGTTGCCGGAGCATTTGAGACAGCGAAAAAAGAACTCCCTCATGTCCTGGAATATATGAAAAAGTTATATCCTGAACTGAAAGATGCCACCATTGCAGACGTTGCCAAAGAACTGTATGTGCGTGAATCCCGTCACCTGGTTGGGGAGTACCGTCTAAGCATCGTAGATCTGCTGGATAACCGCGATCAATGGGACCGTATCGGATTTGGCTCTTACCGGGTGGATATTCAAAGTACTTCTTATAAACACCGTGGAGAGGAAATGTTTAAGCCTCTTCAATATGCAGTTCCTTTCCGTTCTATAGTGACTAAGAATGTAGACGGACTATTGGTTGTGGGGCGTTCCGCCAGCTTCGATTCCATGGCCCACGGCAGTGCGCGTGTCATCCCGACGGGTATGGCAACCGGTCAAGCGGCAGGAGCAGCGGTGAAACTGGCCAAAGAGCAGGGGATTACTTTCCAGGAGATGTCCAAATCGAAGGAAGCCATTAGCACTCTGCAGGCAAGATTGACGGAACAGGGAATGGATTTACAACCCAAAACTTTTGAACTTCCTCCTTACGCGACCCATAAGGATTATCCTGGCTTGAAAGCGGCTGTTGGTATGAATATGGCTCACGCTACTCATGATTTTGATTTCCAACTGGATAAGCCTTCTAATCCTGCCCGCCTGGCTAACCAGCTTGCCAGAATCAAGTCTTTTCATCCTGAGCTGAAGGGCGGGGATGTACAGGATTTGTTAAAGGCATTTACCGATCCCAAGACTGCCCCGTTAACTGCAGATCAAGCGGCTTATATGCTGGGAACAGCGGTTGGAACACAGGTTAATCAGAATGGGGCAGCTGACGAACTGGTGAAACAAAAATTGCTTAAATCGGAAACGCTCCAGGGAATTAGTAACAAGCAGCAGCTTACCAACGGGGATGTATATATGATGATTCAAAATGTAGTTGAAGCCAAGACTGGGGTCAGCTATCAATAGAAAATAAGAGACAGTACCTGTTCCTTGGGGGAACAGGTGCTGTCTTGTTTATCAGCGATCCGATATGAACCGGTTTTGAAAGAGTCCGCATAGATTTTGATACCGTTCCAGGTTCCTGTGTACCGTTTTGCAGGGCAGGGCCTATCCTGGCATTGCCTGGTTTTTAAGTTTACGGATAGCCTCTTCCTGCTAATGAGTCTCAATAGAAGTTAGGTGAGCACTTCCTGTTCTTTTTCAGAGGATTGAGGTGACAACTGTTTTTGGGTCAATCCTTTGATCAACTGTTCGACATCAAGCCCTGATACATTCTTAAGCATTTCAGGAGCTGTAGCCATAAGAGAAGTAACATAATTGCTCAAGCGGGCAGCTCCTTCCCCATGACCGGTATCCACTATGCTCAGTTTTTCAATCGATTTCATTGGTTCGGCAATTTTGCCTGCAAGCTCAGGGAGCATCTTTACGATGATATCAAGGACAGCCGCTTCACCGAATTTCTCGAAGGCCTCGGCCAGTTTCTGCTTGGCTTCGGCTTCGGCCAGCCCACGCAGCCGGATCACTTCTGCTTCTGCGGTCCCGCGGGCGCGCTCTGCATCTGCAGCAGCCAACCCGTCCAGCCTTTTTTGTTCAGCTTGAGCTTTGGCTTCAGCTTCGATGCGGTATTGTAAGGCATCGGCTTCTAACAGGCGCCGGACTTTTTCCGCTTCAGCCGCCTGCTGAACGGCATAACTTTCGGCATCCGCTTTCTTCTTGACCTCAGCGTCGTATTGTTTCTCCCTCCGAAGGATCTCTTTGGCTTCCAAATCAATCTCCCGTTCTTTTTTCACGAGCTCCACCCGCATTTGCTCCTCGACTACACTTTGTTTGGAGCGTGCCTCTTGAATATGGTAGGCCAGGTCTGCTTCTGCTTTTGCTGTATTCTGATCCCGTTTAAAAGCCGCTATCTTCAATTCTTTTTCTTTGGTTGCTTCGGCGATATTCGTATCCCGCAGCAGTTCGGCCTTTTGGCCTTCCTCTTCCGCTTTAGCCTTTTGAATCCGGGCATCCCTCATCGCTTCCGCTTCAGCAACATCGGCATCACGTTTAACGGCGGCAATCCGTGGCTTACCAAGTGCATCCAGGTAACCGTGTTTATCTCGGACATCCTTGATTGTAAAGGAAACGATTTGGAGACCCATCTTTTTCAGATCTTTGGCGGCAACTCCCTGTACCTCTTGAGCGAAACGATCCCGGTTGCGGTATACTTCCTCAACGGTCATTGAGCCGAGAATGGCCCGCAAATGGCCTTCCAGTACTTCCTGGGCTTCACTTTGCAGGGATTGGGTCGGTTTTCCGAGGAATTGTTCTGCGGCGGTGGCAACATCTTCTACAGAGCCTCCGATCTTGATAATGGCCACTGCATCGGTCATCACCGGGACCCCTTGTTCGGTATACACTTCAGGCGTTGTTACGTCCAGTTTGTGGGAAAGAAGGGAAAGAAATTGCGACTGCTGAAAGATAGGGATGATGAAGGCTCCTCCACCCCGGACAATCTTCATTTTGCGTCCTGATTCGTCTTCACTGACATTTTTGGTTCCGAGGAAAGAACCCGTTACAATCATGGCTTCATCGGGGCTGACGGTTTTGTATCGGGCCCAAAAAGCTATGCCCAGTATAAGAATGACTCCAACAATAATAATTGGGATGAGAAGCATATCCAGCACATTTTCCATGGACAGGTCTCCTTTTCTTTTATTTTAGTAAGATGAAATCTTAGTCAAGCGGTGATACATAGAGTACGCCTTCCCTGATTTCAACTACCACAACCTTTGTTCCTCCGGCAATCTCTTTGCGGTCAAAACTGGCAGCAATCTGGTTGGTTACTCCTCCACCGGCTTTTAATAGTACCTCGCCGTATCCAAAAGCCGGAATCGGGACAAGGACTTCTCCTATACTTCCCTGTAAATCAAAAATGGAAAAAGCAATTGAAGTTTCAGAATTTTTCATCGGTCTAACATACAAAAAATAAAGCGCGATAGATAAAAGGAGTGTCATTAGAAGAGAGAGCAAAAAAACGGGAAGGGCATCAAGAGAAGTATAACGTTCTAGAAGCAGACCTGTTCCCCGAGGATCGTTATCCCTCCGATGAGTATTACAGGCTGGAGAAAAGGGAGCGAATGAGAAAAAAGGGAATCCAATCCGCTTAACAGATGGCCCAGGACTTCCCCGAATAAAAGCGTGAGGAGAGCCAGCAGCATGCCAAGACCAAACAGGATGCCGTATAAAGAAAGCATATCCACCCTCCTTTTCGGTAAAGTAAAAATGCCTATGTATAACAATTTATACGCAAAGATGCTTCCGGTGGTTTCATCAATTAAAGAAGGCCGTATGTCTGATACGGCCTCCAAGTTTTTATTATCCTGTTTCTTCATTAGCTTTTTTCCGGTTACCGGGAGAGGAAAGGGAATGATTTTTGTTTCCAAATTTTACGCTAAGGTAAACACCGAGCCGCTCCCATGACCCGATCCAGCCTGTTACCTTTTTGCTGTCAATAATCCAGTCAGCAAGCTTGACGCAGCAATAAGCAAAAATCATTCCCCCGATGACATCAAGCACCCAGTGAATCTGAAGGTATAGCGTAGATAAGATGATGGATCCGCAGTAAATACCGGCAACTAGGCGAAACCACGGGTTTTTTTCTCTTCTTGAAAGTAGAAGTCCGGCAAAAGCAATGGATGTGTGCATACTGGGGAAGCAGTTCCAGGCTGTCGTAAAAGCCTCTTCCGGTGTGAGCATGCGCTGAAGCATGTCCGGGACTCCATGTACATACCAGACTTCTTGAAGAAGAATCGTATTGTAAAACGGAAGAATAAGAGGAACCTGTAGCAAATAACCCGCAAGTGCATAACGAAGCAGTTTCTTCACATCTTTACTGAAAAAGGAATAGATCAGACAGATCCAGTAAGACAAGGCAAAGCCGTAACTATAGACCCATTTCATATATTCCGTAAGCCATTCCGGCTGCCAAAAACGGAAGATAGCCCCATCATTCAATGGGATACGGTCAAAAAATTCGTTCCATTGGAAGATATGCTGGATATATTGGGTTTGCCAGCCGATGACCTGATGCCACAGCGGATTTGCATACTTATAGATCAGAAAAAACAAAGTAATGGCAATAAGTCCTGGAGGCAGAAACTGGTCCCAGGTTAGGTTACCCTTCATGTCTTTTCGGACACCAAAGAGCGCCGCGATAACCGTCAGGCTGGTCCATCCCCAGTTTTCTACCCGAGTGATCGCAAATAATACAACTGCCGCAAACAACAATAAAATAAATGCGTAAAGTTTACTTGAACGTATAATAGCGGAGTCTCTCCTTTTTTCTTTACTTCATATCTATTATACTTAGGATAGGAAGGGAAACAAGGTCATCCTAGGAATCATTGCTTTTATAGTGTAAAGGAGATTGAACATGCCAGAAGAAAGTAAAGTGCTCATCATTATACCGGCTTATAATGAAGAGGATTCGATTGAAAAAACGGTTGAGAGCGTCATTCAGAACTCTTCCTACGATTATATTGTCATCAATGACGGCTCGAAGGACAGGACACCCCAAATTTTAAATGAACGCCAGTTCAACTGTCTTCATCTTCCTGTAAACATGGGGATCGGGGCCAGCATGCAGACCGGATACAAATATGCTTACCGGCATCATTATGATTACGCTATTCAGCTTGATGCAGACGGACAGCATGATCCAAAGGATCTGGATAAGCTGGTTGCAGAAATAAAGAAGTCCCAGTATGACTTGGTCATCGGTTCCCGGTTTGTAGAGAAGAGCTCTTACAAGGGCAGTGTTTCCCGCCGCATCGGCATTTATTATTTTTATTTGCTGATCCGGCTTTTGACAGGGAATAAAATTACAGATCCGACGTCAGGATACCGGATTGTAAACCGCAAGATCATTAAGGAATTCTCCCAGTATTATCCCATTGATTACCCGGAAGTAGAGATTTTGGTCAGCATGGCCCGCAAAAAATACCGTATCAAAGAAATCAGTGTCGAGATGAAAAACCGGCAGGGCGGGGTCTCCTCTATTAATTTCATGAGATCGGTTTACTACATGCTGAAGGTTACCTTATTTTCCATTATACGGAGAAGTTTCTAGGAAGGGGTTTATACATTGATTCGAGCTATCAGCATTGGAGTAGCTGTCATTTTTCTGCTCCAAATTTTTTACTACACAAGCAAACACAGGCTAAGGGACCGTTATGCCTTCTTATGGATGATGATCGGCCTCTTGGGCCTTGCCACGGCTATTGCGATCCCTTTGCTTAACAAACTGGCTTCCAAGATCGGCGTGGCCTATATGCCCGCACTTGTGTTCCTCATCGTGATCATTGTGGCGCTTAGCTTATTGGTGCATACGACGACGGTATTATCCAAACACCAGGAGATCATTAAAATTCTGGTTCAGGAAAATGCGTATATGAACAAGGAAATCAAGGATTTAAAGGCTAAGGTAGAACAACAGGAACGACAAGTAATTTCTGGAGAAATGAGAGAGAGCTGAATTATGAACATTGTGAACGCTGGACTTATTTTGCTGAATACGGTTTTATTGGTATCGGGACAGTTTCTATGGAAAGTGGGATTGGCCCGTAAAGTAAATCCGTTTGAGAGTATCCGCAGTATTATCGAGCTAATGTTTTCGCCGTTTGTGCTTGGAGGTTTGTTTATTTATGGATTTGCCACTGTTTTATGGATGTACATTTTGAACAGGGTAGATATTAGTATTGCCTACCCAATGCAAAGCATCGTCTACGTGTTTGCTATCATCGGCGGATATTATTTCTTCCATGAATCAATTACTCCGCTGAAAATTTTGGGCTGCCTGGTTATTTTGATTGGAGTCTTGATGATTGGTCTATCCTCCAAATACTCTTGAAAACTTATCCGGATCCCAATAGTCTGAAAGGAAGCTAACGTTGAAACAAATATCGAAATCAGTCAAGCTGGTTTGGCTTGTACTTGCTATTTCTTTTGTAATCAAAGTAATCGTTATTTTGAGTCAGGGTTCTTCGTTTATCTTGGATTCCGATGACGTACAGTATATTCAGACAGCTAAAATATGGCTGGAAACAGGTAATTTTACTTATAATGATCCTTCCCGCCCTACTGTGTTTATTACCCCGCGTATCCTGCATTTATTGCTTTTTTTATGAGTTTTCTTGGGGATGGCTTTGTACTCGAACAGACAATCCGGATAGTTCAAACACTTCTGGTTACGGCATCTTTTTATTTGTTGTTTATTATTGGGCGGAGGGTCTTTGATGAACGGACTGCTCTCATTGCAGTGATTCTTTCAGTACTCTACATTCCGCTTTGGCATGTATCCAATCTGATTCTGACCGAGGCACTATTTACGTTTTTACTGTTTTTGCTCGTATATATTGCGATGAAAGCCGTGGAATCTCCCAATATGGGGTGGGCAGCGGCCTTTGGTCTTGCCTGGGCAGCCACGCTCTATGTAAGGCCCACCATTGCCTTATGGCCCGGTCTGTTTCTTCTGTACATCATGTACCGGAAGCTGGTTCCCTGGAAAAAGCTGATTCCATGCTTATGCGTAACGGCTGTATTCTTTATTGCCTGTCTGATGCCCTGGTGGATACGTAACTATAAAGTCTCAGGCGGAACGTTTATTCCGCTTACCAAATCTGGAGGAAGTCCCCTGCTGCTGGGATCATTTCCGTATCATATTCCTTCCGTTGAGGAAATGCGCAGCTGGCCCAGAGTAGATAATCTATGGATTAATGACGAAAATGATGTCAGGTGGGCAAAGGCAAGAATAGCGGATGGTTTCCAAAGCAAGCCGCTTTTGTATGCTTCCTGGTATACAATCGGCAAATTTGCTGTTTTTTGGGGGATGTTTATTATTGGCTTCCTCTCATGGATATCCCGCTTTGGGTTCCCGTTATTATGCATGAACTTCTTGTATTAGCTGCTTTTGTGGGGATATGGCTGGCCCGGAAGAATCGTAGAGCGGATTTGCTGCTGCTGCTTTTTGCCTATATGTCCATCCTGCATATGGTTTATTTTCCTTTGTCCCGTTATGCAATACCGCTGCTTCCGCTCTTATTCCTTTTTTCCGCACATGCTTTCATCAAATGGAAGGAAAGGAAAAGCAAGAGTAAACTTCGGGTAAGGGCATAACAAAAGATCGCAGATCCTCAGATCATGAGGATGCGATCTTTTGTTCGTCTTTCCTTACAGTGGCTAAATCGTTGTCCGTCTCGTCATCTCGAAGAACTTCCCCGTCTGGTATCGATTTAATTTCTGCTTCGTGAAGTTCGGAAGCGTCTTCCCCGTCCGGCGTTGCCTTAATTCTGGCTACCTGCAGTCCGGAAGTTTCTCCCTCATCCGGCAGGGCTTTAACCTCAGCTTCTTGATATTCGGTACTTACTTCTTCATCCGGCATCGTTTTAATCTCAGCTTCCTGATAATCGATACCCTCTTCTTCATGATCGTTATCTTCAGATAAGGGTTCTGCTTCCTCATCCGGAATAAAAAGGTGGACGGAGGCCTTTGGCTGCTCCATTAACCAGATAGCAAATTCAAGGGGGTTGGTTATGGCTTTTCGGTAAGTATCCATGTCCCCGATTTTTCGGAAGACTTCTCTGGAAGGCTTCGGGTTCACCTCAAGCAACCAGACTTTTCCTCTCTCATCCACGGCCAGGTCGATACCGAGCTCGCAGATTGTACCGAATCTTCCCTCCAGAAAAATGGCAACCTGCGTGCTTATACGAGACATATTGTGCTTGATCCGATTGATTTCTCTTAGGCTTTGAAGCCGGGTAAGAAGCAGTTTCTCCATAGGAACAGCCATCCCTCCGCCGTGCAGGTTGGAGGTAATGCTATGGGTCGGACCTATCCGTCCGGCGCAGCCGGTTACTTCCCATTCTCCCTTCTTGTTTTTTTGCAGAAGAAGCCGATAATCATGTACTCTTCCTCCAGGCAGACGCAGGTTAATGCCCTGCTGGATAATATAGTTTTCATTGATTTGAAGCTGCCGCAGTTTTTTTGGAAGCAGTTTCTTCCCAATCCGCTGAACCTTAAGAATTGTCCGGTCTTGTTTTCTTCCCTGCAATTCATACATATGGTTGCCCTTTTTTTCAATACGAAGTATTCCGCGTCCGCCCGTACTGTTTTTGGGTTTTAGGTAGACCATGTCATATTTGCCGGTATACTGAAGGACTTGGCCGGGACCTGAATAACCGGCTGTTGCCGGTAAATGCGGAGCGATTTCAGGCTGTTCCATTAACAGCCTATGCATTTCTAATTTGTTGGTCAGTGGCTTTGCCATGTATTGAATATGTTTATGTTTACTCCGGAATGCTTTCAAAATGGCATAGTTCTCCTTCCCTTTATACCGGCAGCGGTCATAGACCAGCGGAGGCATGGGACATGTTTTCCGTTTCCATTTTTTCTGGGAGGAATCGTAGATCCAACCTTTCACCGTCGTCCCGGAGGAATTCACGTCGAGAGGGTGGAATACAATAATTTCCAAATCCAATGATTTTGCATGCAAGCTTAATTTCCGGTAGTAGGTTATTTCTTCGTGGCTTTTGGTCGGAACCTGAACCGTAAGGACACCAAGTTGTTTGTTTGCCATTAGGATCAACCTCTTTTTTGTTTCGCGGTTAAAAACATGCTGTATTGGATTATCCGTTCCAATGATTTTTTGCGGATATCCGGCTCATCAAACTTCATAGGTTTTGAATTCGCCTCGAAAAACCATATTTTCCCTGTTATATCAATCCCCAGATCCATGGACATTTCTCCGAGTTTCTGCCTAGAGGCTTTCTCAATCTGCTGGGCCAATTCGAGAGCCGCACGTTTGGTCCGGTTCAGGATCCGCATGGCTTTCTGCTCTCCGAATCCTTTTATCAGCAGTTTAATCGGATTGTCAATAGAACCCCCTCTGGGTACATGGGTGGTGATGCTTTCCCTTCCGGCTATTCGGGCACCGATTCCCGTAATACTCCACTTGCCTTTGGATGTCTTTTGAATCAATGCCCTGAGATCGTAGGGGCGGTCTTTATAGGAGGCCAGTTGAATACCTTGTTGAATGATGTAGTCGTTGTTTTCCGTGATTCCTTCAATTTTGGCCCAAAGCCTTTCCACAGACGGATGAAGAGACTGTTGTGTTTTCTTTTCCTTTTGTACTGAGAGGCGGTAGACCAGACTACTTGGCTTGGTAACCCGTTCTATTTTCATGATCCCTTTGCCTGCTTTTCCTTGCACAGGCTTCAGGTAAACAACCGGATGCTGCTGGATGACCGTTTCGAGAACCTGCTTGGACGTTAATTTTTTGGTAGTCGGAATATAAATCCGGCTAGGCCTGCTTTTCAACCATTCAAATAGTGTCCATTTATCAAAAAAACCCTGATTGAATACAATCATTTTTTTGTTTTTGATACAGGCATTTAAAGTATTTTGAACATCGGGATGTTTTTCCGTATCCCGGTTTGGGATACGGTTATAGATGACTTTGGGCATCGAAATGACTTTACGGGTCCAGGACTTATTGGTGAAATCATAAGTATAAGCCAGAATGTGTTTGGCCCCGGGATGAATATCGGATGTGGTAATCACGACCACCTCAGCTCCCAGTTCCTTGCCGGTCTGAATTAAATCAATAAAATTCTGGTGATTTCCCATGAATAGCCGTTTCGGATGAGCTACTGACAAAATCCCCAATGCCGGAACAGGTTTAACAGAAGTAAAGGCCTCCATCAGCCATCCCTCCTTGCCCGAAAACGGCTTAAATAGAGACTATAATCATATACATTGGTAAGGGTATCCTGTTCCTCTTTTTTTAAATGGGGGTGTTTGAAGATAGAACGGCCGGGTTTAGCATTTGCTTCGAACATCCAGATCCGCTCGTTTTGATCAATCCCGATATCAAATCCAAGCTCACCCAGAAGATGATCGTAACTTTTTTCCAGAGAGTTTGCTATACGGACCGCTGTGTCTCTGGCATACTGCAGTATTTGGTCACCTCTGTTTCCGTATACCTGTCTCATAACCTGTTCAGCGGTCATTAGCTGCCCGCCGTTGCGGACATGGGTGGTTACACTGCCTTTACCGGCTTTCTTAGCTCCGATGGCTGATACGACCCAATGATTAGAACCGTTTTTGTTCATATGAAAACGAAAATCGATCGGACAGTTATCAATTTCAATTAGCCGGATGCCTTGCTGGGCTACATAACGATTCAACCGTCCTTTATTTACCCCGAGCATTTTGACCAGGTTTTCGAATTTCTTGAATCTCAAGAGAACGTTTTTACCGTCCTGCCTGTAGCGGACGAAGTATCCCCGCTGAGGAGAATAAGTAATTCGGTATATACCAATCCCTAAGCTCCCGGCCGTAGGTTTCAAATATATAAATTTATGTTTATCGAGCATTTCATTCAGTTGATCGGCAGAGGGATCCATCACAGAATCGGGGACATATTGGCTGGCTTCGTCATTCTCAAGCAGCTTGTAAACATCGGATTTATCAAAAAAGCTCCAGTTAAAAAACGGAATTTTACGGCTCACAAAATGCTGCTTGAAATCTTCGGTATAAACTTGTTTTTCCGCTTTTCGGCTGGTCAGCCGGTTGTAAACAACATCAGGTAAAGGAACCGTTTTTCGTACCCATCCCCCATCTGATTGGAGCATGTAACCATTAATGGTCTCTTGCTGCCAATTTACATCCTTGGGAGAAAACACAATAAAAAAAGACTTTTTTGCACCTATCTGTATAAGCTGCTTGATAAAAGAAGTTCTGCTGCCGAAGGGGGAGGTGCTTGTGCCATGAGATGAAAGGTTCGTTAAAATACCTATTAAAGGACCTAGGCGCAGTTCTTTATCAGAAGCGGTTATTAAGCAAGAACCAATGTGAGGAAGCTTAAGGGTATTCATTACGGAGGAGGGTAAATACAGATGATTTCCTCCTTTTTTAATCCAGCGGACCGGGATGAATGCGGATTTGCGTCCAATGGAAATGGAGATCCGCTTCGTCTTTGCTATTTGAAGAGCTTTACCGAGCTCTCCGGATATATAAACCACCTTTTCTGGTTTTTGTGTAGCATGGATGGTACATGTAGTCAAACTCATTCCGTTACCCTCCTAAACTAGATGCCTATTGTCCCATTCCGGCTGATCTAATGGAACGGTGGTGATAGAGCAGGGCGGGAGCGGAACCTGCTGCTGACCACGAGAGTGCCTGGCTAAGCAGGCGGCATATCGCACCGGATTGGCCACAGCTTTACGGAATATTTTGGGGTTGCCCAGCTGCCTGAATGCGGAACGCCCGGGCTTGGAGTTAATTTCCAACAGCCAAATCCGGCTATCTGGGCTAATGCCGAAATCAATGCCGAGTTCAGCCATTCTCCCCCGCTTTTTTTCCAGTACGGCGGCAATACGCCATGAATAACCAGCCACATCTTTCGCTAACTGCCGGGCTTTGTACTTTCCAAAGTGAGCGGTCAGAAAAGGCAGAACCTCGCGGGCCTTTCCTCCACCATGAAGGTTCGAGGTTGGACTGCCCGGTTCACCAGTCCGTACTGCCATACCAGTTAACTCCCAATGTCCGTGCTCATTTTTCTGCATCAGGGATCGGATATCGAACGGTATACCTTCCGAGGCGGTCAGATTCAAATCGGGCTGAATCAAATACGGTTTCCTTCCTGCGAAAGTCCGGACAAAGGATGAAAAATCGGTCGCCGTATGAAACCAATGGGAAAATGATTTATTCTCCGTATTTTTGCCCGTTAGATAATAAAAGCCTTTTTTATCTTTCAGGATCCGGACGGCCCCTTTTCCCTGGCTGCCACCATCAGGCTTGAAAAATAAGATTTTTCCACGATCCAGTGGCCTGAGAAGCTGGGTAAGGTTTCGATATCGGATCGTTTGGGGAAGAATAGAACTTATCTGCTCATCTTCCTTGAGCAGTTGGTATACTTCCCATTTGCCTTTCACCCCGGCTCCCAGAAAACGAAGCCCGGGGGTATTCCTCAGACGGGATACGGTATATTTGTAAAGCCGGTATCCGGCGGCATCCCGGTTGAAACAACGATCGTAGACAAGTCCGGGAAGAGGAAAGTTTATTTCAATAAACCCTCCGCATTCCGGCAGACAAGTAAACCCCCTTGTTGTGGCCTGCTCCCAATCTATTAGAGTGGGGGTGAACACAAATACGGTAAGCCCAAGCAGCCTTCCCTCCCGGATAAGTTTGCGGTAGAAAGACTCATCACCTGTGGGAACACCTTGAGCACAATCCGTGGCCAAAATACCGAGTGACAGGTAGGATTGAATAGAAATACTCATATAGCCGCCTAAAATTTCGCCAGGAATCTGGCGTATTGGACAGTTTTTCGGACAGATGGCCGAATTCGCACCGTTCCGTCCAAAGGTGTATTATCGTTTTTGGACGGTTTTGAGTTCACTTCAAGCAGCCAGATTTTACCCCATTGGTCAACAGCCAGGTCAACCCCTAACTCGGCAAAGTGTGCAGGAATAAAAGTTTCAATTCCTTTTGCAATGTCCAAGGCTGCACGCCGCATTTTGGCAGGCAGTTCTGCCCGGTGGTCCGGACTTAATGAAGAGCGTTCAAGTGCTTCACTCACTTTGCTGAGGGAACCTCCCTGGGCAACATTGGAGACAAAATGCTGCTCTTTGGCAACCCGGGCAACTACAGAAGTGATCGACCATTCTCCCTGAGAATCCCGCTGTACAAGGGCCCGGAAATCTAGAGGCTTACGATGGACCGTGGCAAGATGAATGCCTTGCTGGATCTGGTAGTTTTGGGTTTTGAGTTTTCCGGAAATTCTGTTAAACAGCTTTGAAAGCCTGGAAAAAGTTTGTTTGCGCGTCCCGGACAGACTGCTGAACGAACAGGAATAAACTCCGCTATCCTCACGTTTAATTCGGATAATGCCTTTGCCAAGACTGCCTGTTACCGGTTTGAGAAACAGGATAGAATGCCTGCTGGACATCGTTTTTAACATTTGATAATTTTTAAAGAGGTAAGATTCGGGTAAATAACTTTGAAGCTGTGCATCTTTTTTTAGTGCATCGAATACTTCATTCTTATTTAAATATTTTTCGTTGAAAATGTCCGTGTTGTACTGAGTTTTAACGTGTTCAAGAAATTGCTGGACTTTTGGCATATTTTCATATTTTCGGGAAGTAAGCCGGTTATAAATGACATTTGGTATGGGGAAATGCCTCGATTTCCAGCTGTCATTATACGTCCACCCTTTAAGACGCGAAGCTGAAGCGTGAATATCGTCCAGTGTAAAGAAATAAACAAAAGCTCCCGACTGCTCACAGGCTTGGTGCAATTCCTTGCAAAACGAGGTAATAGAGCCAAATAACCGCTCCGTATGTCCGTCGTGTACCCGGCTGATCATAACCCCGATAAGCGGACCCAACAGAAGAGTCTGTGTGGAGGACTTGTATTTCAGGCATAAAGCAGTTCCCTGATGAAATCCGAGCTTCTCCAGTACGGAAGAGGAGAGGCGGATACCGTCCAGCCCCTGAACTTCAACCGCCTTGCCATTTAGCGTAAGTGAGCCAAAGCGTAAGGTGATGGGTTGATTTACAGGGATTTTCCATTTTTTGACGAGGTTCCGGCCGATCATAAAGGTTTGATCATCGAGCGGGATGCTGGGGCTTTGTGCAAAAATACTGACAATGGTTCTTTTCATACTGTCATCTCCTTACCAGCATCAGTGGCAGATTACGCTATGAGTCTTACCCATTAACTACTCCATCATATGAGGACATATATCCCTTGGTGCCAGGGTAAATACCCGGGGAAAGAAAGGAAAAGCCCATGAATCCGTTGTTTATGATTATGATCAATATGGCGGTTGCCGGGTTTGTTGGAGGAATTACCAACCACTTGGCAATCAAAATGCTGTTTCATCCCAGGAGACCTGTTTATATAGGAGGAAGAAAAATCCCCTTTACTCCCGGATTAATTCCGAAACGAAAAGATGAAATTGCTGTATCTCTCGGACAAGTGGTAGGCGAATATTTGGTTACCTCGGCCGGTTTAAATGAATCTCTTCAGCGTCCGGATTTCCGTCAAAAGCTGATCCGTAAACTGGAAGATTGGCTGGAGGAATGGACAAGCAGGGAAGAAACGTTAGAAGAATGGATATTGGCCTGGAAATCTCCCGAACAGATAGAGAAATTCAAAGCAGGGCTGAAAGACTGGCTCCAATCCAAAGTCCGGGAAGGGGCAGCCTGGCTCTGGATGGACAAGGGAGTGGGAACTAAGGAACTGAAGTCTTTCGTTCCGGGTTGGAATGAACAAAAGAGGAGCAAGCTTGCGGGCCGTATGGCCGATCTGCTGGCGGAGGAAGTGAAATCGGAGCTTATGTCTTTGCGGGGCGAGCGTTTGCTAAGGCATATGATCAGCCGGATGACACAGCGTTCCGGAGGATTCCTTGGTGCACTTGCCGGCTTCTTCGTCGATGAAGACAAACTGCTTCCGAAAGTACAGGCCGCTCTCTTCCAGCAGTTGGATTCGCAATCGTTTCGCGCTACAATCCAGGTTCATCTTGACGGGCGTCTTGCCGGCCTGGAGAGTATGACCCTGGCTGAAGCGGCACGGCATCTCGCAGGTGAAGAACCGTTTGAACAGTTGCTGGAGCATATTGAGACGGTCCTTCCGATCCGGAAGTGGCTGGACTCTCTCGGCAGTATGAAGCTGCCGCAGCTGACGGAACCGTACCGTGAAGTGCTGAAGGCCTCTATTCCCAAGGCGGTGGATATGTTCCTCCGCCTGGCAGAAAACCGGCTCGAACGGGTGATTGAGGCGATTGAACTTCCTGCGGTAGTGGAGGCGCAAGTCTCGAAATTCCCGATTGAACGGATTGAAGAAATTTTGCTGAGCGTGTCCGGTAAAGAATTCCGGGCCATCACATGGCTCGGCGTTCTGCTTGGAGGCTTCATCGGTTTGTTCCAATCCGTCTTTTTATTATTGCAGCAATGAGATAGAATAAACCTATACAACGAGCCACACGGAAGGGAGAAAAGCAGAATGAATGTGCATGATAAAGCCCATGAACTGGCAAGGGCCATCCAGGAAAGTCAGGAATTCAGGGAATATAAAAGGTGCAAGGAAGAAACCGATGCCGACCCGGATACAAAACGGATGCTGAGCGATTTCAGACAGCGCCAGTTTGAACTGCAAACGAAAATGTTTTCCGGGGAAGAAATGAATCAGGAAGAAGCAGATAAGATAGAGAAGTTATATGAAGTGCTGAACATGAATCCGGCCATCAGCCGTTATTTTGCGGCAGAACAGGGGTTTACCGTATTGATGGATGACATTCAGAGGATCACCTTTGGTCCTGTAGAGGAATTAATCCGTGATTCTAAGGCTGCTGACGAACAATAAAACCGGGATGTGAGAGCCCGCAGGAAACCCCTACGATATTAACAGGGAGCTTCCTATGGGGTTTTGTATTTAGATTGTTGATATGAGATGAGTGCAAGAAGGTAATGATGGTAAGCAGAACCTGCACTGATAATAGATAGAAGGTCTTTCATTTTAACGGTCTGGAAAGGGAGGAAAAAATGTATGGAATTTTTTCATGCTTTAGTGGCTTATAAGGAAGGGGAGAATGTGAAACTGTCTTTGAAGAAGCTCGGGCAGGAAGACCTGCCGGAGGGGGAAATACTAATCCGCGTTGATTATTCTTCAGTGAACTATAAAGATGGTCTGGCCTCCTCGGCCAATGGCCGGGTAGTCAGCCGTTATCCGATCGTACCCGGCATCGATCTGGCAGGCACAGTCCTCTCCTCGAAGGATAGCCGGTTTCATCCCGGCGATGAGGTAATCGCAACAAGCTATGATATCGGGACAGGCCGATACGGAGGTTACAGTGAGATAGCCTGTATTCCGGCTGACTATGTGGTACCGCTGCCGAAGGGGCTGACTATGAGGGAAGCCATGATCCTCGGCACGGCGGGATTTACAGCAGCGCTGTCGGTACAGCGGCTGGAAGATAACGGGCTGCACCCCGGCCAGGGTCTTGTAGCCGTAGCAGGGGCTACAGGCGGCGTGGGCAGCCACGCCGTATCCATGCTGGCAGGACTCGGTTACGAGGTCCACGCCAGCACGGGCAAAAAAGCTGAGCATGAGTATCTGCTCAGCCTGGGCGCGGCGCAGGTACTGCCACGCGAAGCCTTCACTGCAGCGGATGAGAAGCCGCTGCGGAAGCAGCTTTGGGCCGCCGCTGTGGACCCGGTCGGCGGCAAGGTGACGCCGTACCTGCTCAGCACGGTCAAGTACGGCGGTTCTGTTGCGCTAAGCGGAATGGCCGCGGGAAACGGAGTAAGTACGTCGGTATTCCCGTTCATTCTTCGCGGCGTAAATCTGCTGGGCATCGATTCGGTATACTGTCCGATGCCGGTCCGCGAGCGCGTGTGGCAGCGGCTCGCCGGTGATTGGAAGCCTGCGGGCCTGGAAAGCATGGTTAACCGGGAGGTTGGACTGAAGGAATTGCCGCAAGCACTGGAAGATATACTTGCTTCCAGGATCCGCGGCCGGGTACTGGTGAATTTGCAGAAGTAAGAATGGGAAGTAAGCAAAACGTCTTGTGATCACTAGAAGGAACACATTGCCCAACCTCCACAGACATTGTAGTGGGGGTTTTTATAGGGTTTTTCTTATCTGTTCGTATCCTAGTGAATATTGACAATCCGGGTAGATTCCGTCCTCAATTCATCCCCAATGGAGACATGAATCCATATATAAAAAGAGCTTCCCCTAAGTAAACCGATGAATGATAAGAGGGGCACTTCACCAGCTAATGCTTTCTTTTTGATAGACTGATCAATCGGAATAATGAAGTAATCAAGAAGGCTACGGCGACTGCAAGAATAATTTTACCAATAAGAGCCCCAATTAACTTCAAAACGAAAACAACCATAATGGCAATCAGGCTAATGGCAATTACAACGATTGAATAAGTTTTCATCAAAGCTCAATCTCCTTTAGATTCCCATCGTCAAGCTGAAAAAAACGGTTGCCCAGTTCAGTATACAGATAGCGTTGATGGCTGGTAAACAGTACACATTTTTCGGAAAAGGTACTTGTCAACATGGAAATCGATTGTTTTTGTGATGTTTCATCAAGCGAAGTAAATGGCTCATCAAGAATGATAAACTCTGGCGACCTCGCAAGCATGCAATTTAAAAACAGCTTATACTTCATACCTAGAGAGTAATGTTTCACAGGCATTTCAAGTGCATGTGTCAAGTCAAAAAAGCGGCAAAGATCTTGAAATTTTTCTTCATATAATGCTCTCCCTTCTTTCCGAAGCCTCCACAGAGATCGAATTAATTCCTTATGTTCAAGACCCGTCAGTGCATCGTATACAAGCGGTTTATCAGGGATATATGCAACTATTTTCTTAAAGCGGTTCGTTCCTGGATGAACATGGTCATTTAACAAAATGGCATTTGATGTTGAAGGAATCAGCCCGGAAATGAGCTTCAGTAGCGTCGATTTACCGCTCCCATTTTTGCCGAGAATACATGCCCGGTCACCCTGTTTTAAATCAAAGTTAATATCCTTGAGCAGCGATCCGCTTTCATCGGTTTGTTCATATTGAAATGATAATTGAGAGACTTGCAATTTAACCATTAAGGAATCCTCCAATGACAAACATACCAGTTACTAGCAAATACAAAAGAGTAACCGCCAAAGCTCCCTTTTCAGACCCCTCCGCATAATGAACAATTCCATGATAAAGAAGGCGTAAAAAATATGTACTAACTGAGAAAGAAAGCAATTGCGTTATAACAAAATAGTGGTCTAAATTTAACGTTATGACGCAAAATAGAGCAATACTATTCACTAGTAGGATAAAAGCATTATAGACAAGGATGACAAGGTACATTTTACGAAAAACAAAATGCTTATTAAAAAAACACATAAAAATCGAAGTCAAGACTGTACTCAAAAAATTCAATATAAAATATAACGGAATGGCCAAAAGAAAGATAAAGACAAAAGTCGCTATCTGCTTTTCAATAGATAACGTCTCATTGGATAAAATGTCTAAATAAACAATTCAAAAAGAGATGCCTGTTTCTTCTTCTGTCGTCCCGATTTCATACTCATGGATAAAGTTGAATTTCGTAATAAGCGGAAACAAATAGATCTGAATCAACGGAAATATTAAAAAACCAATAAACAGAGCGATAATAGGAATCATGATAAGTAATCCTAATACACCTGCCACGAGCAGCGTCGTTGCAGCGGGTGAACCTATCAACTTCTGAGCTTGAAGAAAAGCAGACCCTTCTGAAAACAAAAATACCTGAATGGAGTGAAGGTGATCGGAATAAAGAGAAACCAACTGCTCAGATAATTGAATCCAAGGCGCATTATCAACATTCTGGCTGATTATGGAATCCGTGTAAATATGATTATGGTAGGAAACCTGCTGGAGTCTCCTATGTTCCAAAGTCTGATTCCACAATATGCGAAGAAACTGGGCATCCGGGAAGATGAGGTTGTTCAGGTATACAAAGATAAAGTTCCTCTCAAAAGAGGATGCCACTATGAAGATGTAGCCAATGCGGTTGTTTTCTATTCCTCAGACCAGGCTTTTTATATGACAGGGCAATCTGTTAACGTGACAGACGGACAAGTCATGCATTAATAAACATGGAGCGGATAAGATATGGAGATATTAATAGATTCTGCTAATATTCAAGACATCAAGAGATTGTGCGGGTTTCTTCCCATTCAGGGGGTTACAACAAACCCGGCCATTATTGTGAAAGAAAAGAAACCCTTTTATCATCCTTGAATTTCTCATACGTTTCCTTTCGTTCAGCTAGCATTTTGTTGTAGATAAGAACGCAGCCGAAAGTTTTCGCCAGGAGTTGTTCTTGTTCTTGTGTTGGGTAAAAACGGAACTTATATGATTTGTTTGCCATAATGAATCACCTCATTTCTATTCCATTATATAACAAAACGTATGTTTTGATAAAAGAAAACACCATTTATCTCCCACCTATAGAGGAAGGAGACTTCTGGTGTATTACGTTAAAAAAAGCTTGTTAAAATCGACCCACCCGTATCGGTTTACAGAAACGCCCTGCACGGATGGATGAAAGGCTACATGAAACGACTTATGAAGAAGCAGCAGAATTGCATGCTCCTGTGTAACGATGCTCTGCAATTCTCGCATCTTTTGCAGGCGGGCATTCTCATCCTTTTCCTGAATCAGATGCTGCAGGATTTGATCCACTTGTTTGAGCAGCGCAGCGTCCATGAAAGAGCGGACATATCCATTGGACTGCCGGAAGATTTCCATCATGGAAAGGTAGGAATCCAGCACAATCTGATACAAAACCATATCGGCCTGTATATAGGAGGAGGGATTCAGCATATCCTCAATTGAAGCAAACTTTAGTTCAACCTGAATCCCAAAAAACTCGCACCGCCGTTTAATCCATTCGGCATCCTCCTCGTGGTGAGATAACGTATGAAGGTGCAAGGGCTCTCCCTGATAGCCGGATTCCTCCAGGAGGCGGCAGATTTGTATCGGGTCCGGCGGCGGGAATTTCTGCCCGCAGCCAAGTTCCGGACTGAAGCCTGAAGCGGCACTTACTCTGTTGCCGGCA
Source organism: Paenibacillus larvae subsp. larvae (assembly GCF_002003265.1). NCBI lineage: Bacteria > Bacillati > Bacillota > Bacilli > Caryophanales > Paenibacillaceae > Paenibacillus > Paenibacillus larvae. The sequence goes on along the minus strand of NZ_CP019687.1, from coordinate 2,528,676 downwards.
AGCTCTTTCACCATAAGGTCACGGTCAAGAAGAGAATGCATCGCTTTTCGAAAAAGGGGATGCTGCTGGGGCCCCTGTTTGCCCAGATTGAACACAAGAAGACTGCATCCGTCGTACAGTATCTTTTTGGTACTGCGCCAATTACCGGTCTCGTTTTGCTCCATCAGACTGCTTTGAGCTTGCTTTCCTTCATAAATAATCAGATGCCCCCAAAATGAGGGAGGATGAGAAACCGGAAGATTGAGAGGAAGAAACCAGATTTCAATTCGATCCAGGTGGGCCCTCTCCGCATAATAATTTTCAAAAACCTTGAGTTTGCAAGCAGACTCATTGTGCAATTCTATCTGAAAAGGTCCCGTCCCTACAGGGTGGCGGGCAAAGTCGTCTCCTTGTCCCCGGACCACTTCCTCCGGCACAATGGAGGCAGCCCGGTAAGACAGAAAATGGTCGAATAGACAATTGGGCTCTTTCAGCTGAAATTGGATAGTAGTAGGTCCTGTAATCAAAATATCCTCTATCTCTTCTGTCAACCAGCTATGGTAAGATGCGACTTTTGGATGTTTAAGACGGTCAAAAGTATATTTGATATCGCCCGCTGTCATCTCACGGCCATGATGAAAGTAGATTCCTTTGCGCAAATAGAATGTCCAAATCTTCTGTTGCCCATCGGATTCCCAATGATGAGCCAGCTCTGGTTCAAGCTTTCTGCTTTTTTCATTGTACCGGACCAACGTATTGAATAAATGCTGCAAAATATTACATTCTTTTCCGTAAACGGCATAAGCAGGGTCCAGGGTATGAATAAGCCCAAATAAGGGAAAACGAAGCGTATCCAGTCGGCTTTTCTCCTGTTCGATGCTCTTGATGCCAAATTGGCTGAACAGCCATTCAAGAAACGGTTTCCTTGGTGCATATTGTTCGCCGAATTGCTGGATCAGCTCCATGGCGGACGTAAAGTCCCCTCTGCCTGCCATATCGGCCGCTTCCTTGGCAAGTACATCTTCAGCGGCAATAAGAAACGTAATTTCTGAGGCATGCCCCCTGCCCCGTCCCGGTTTCCACTCAATCCATCCGTGAGCCGCCATTTTTTTCAGCAGCAGCTTCACGTTCCGTTCCGTGCAGAACAGGACTCCTGCTATCTGATCAAGAGTGACTCGGTGTGGGACTTTATCGGGCACATGTTCATACGAACTCCGCAAACGCAAATAATGATAAGTAATCTGCATATGAATGTACCTTTCTCTAAAAGGGGAAATATGTAAATTCTATTATAATCGTTTTTTTTATCTATGGTAAGAGTATTTAGACAAATAATGGAAGATTATAGAAAATTGGAAAAGGATAATTTGCAATCTCCAAGAAGAATCCCTATAATGTATTTAGGAAATATTTCCTTTTTAAGCCAATAGAAGTTAATCGAAGGAGCGTTATTATGAAAACCTTGCATTCTTCTTTTCGTATCTCAAGGTCCGAAGCGAAACCGACTTATCGGAGCAGTAAGCAGCGTCTGAGGTCTTTGGAAGAGGAATGGTTGGAGCTTCAGAAATTCGAAGAGCGAAGAACGAAAAAATCTTTGCAATTTATGCCCGAGACTCTGAAATGGTTCGGAATATTCGGATTAAGCGCTATGGTGATCATTGCCATGATGAGTATTTTTGTCGATATGCTCAGGTAAGTCTGATCAGACTGAACATTTCCTCTCCATTATTATGACAGTCTCTCAATGACAATCATCATATTTGTCCTAGTTTGTTCATAGAATAAAAACAAATATGAGTTCTTTAAGAGGGGGCGTGAAAGACTTGAAGGGGCTAAAAAATGTAATTTACATGAGTCTGGCTGTCGGGATGCTGATCTACGCATTGCCGAAACTCAATCTTGGAGAGGGTTTTACACTGCCGACCCTTTTCGGAGTGGTGTGGGTATGTTTCGCCCTGTTTGTGGTGGCGGCACATCTTCATGAACTGCTTGGGGTGGATGAGGAGAGAAGACAACAGATGAACCGTGTGCAGCGAATGAAGAAGTGGCAGACGGAACAAACGCTACAGGGGAGACGCAAAATTCTTCAACTTCGCAAATAAGGAATGGGAATATGCATCAATCATTCGGAACGTTTTGTTGAAACGGTCGCCAGTCTATTTAAGGATGGCGGCCGTTTCCGTTTGTTTGTTATTTTTCGTTTCTGGCAATATAATTTAATAAAGTGTTACAGTTTGGGAAATTGGGGTGTAACAGATGGATCAAGTCAATACGCAATCGATGACTAAACATGAACAGATTTTACGATATATTGAAAGCTTGAAGCTAGGCACCAAAATTTCTGTTCGCAAAATTGCCGATCAATTGGAAGTTAGCGAAGGTACTGCTTATCGGGCGATCAAAGAGGCGGAGAACCTGGGCCTTGTCAGTACGAAAGAGCGTGTCGGAACCGTCCGTGTAGGAAAGAAACTGCGCCAAAATATAGACAAGCTGACCTTCGGTGAAGTTGTCAATATCGTGGATGGGGAAGTGCTCGGAGGCAAAAACGGCTTGCAAAAAACGCTGAACAAATTCGTTATTGGGGCGATGGAGCTTGATGCCATGGTCCGGTATATTGAACCGGGCAGCCTACTGATTGTGGGAAACCGGACAGGCGCTCATGGACTGGCCCTGAAACAGGGGGCGGGCGTCCTTATAACAGGAGGGTTTACAACCACAGACGGGATTAAGGAACTGGCCGACGAAATGGGCCTTCCGATCATTTCCAGCAGTTATGATTCTTTCACGGTAGCTTCCATGATTAATAGGGCTATCTATGACCGTCTTATCAAAAAGAAAATCATGCTGGTAGAGGATATTATTTCATCTCATACTCCCGTCTACTCCCTTAAAGCGACAAGCACGCCGGATGATTGGAAGAACTTGCTGGAACAGACCGGACACAGCCGTTTTCCTGTAGTGGATGAGTGGAACCGGGTAATTGGAGTAGTCACATCCAAGGATATGGTGGGGGCTGATCCGGATCAAGCGGTTGATAAGCTGATGACTCGTAACCCGCTAACCGTATACCCGAGCACTTCCATAGCTTCGGCGGCTCATACGATGGTTTGGGAAGCTATTGAACTGCTCCCGGTAGTGGATTCCAACAGAAAGATGCTTGCAGTGATCAGCCGTAATGACGTACTCAAGGCAATGCAGTATATTCAAAAGCAGCCTCAGCACGGCGAAACATTCGAAGATCTGATCTGTACAGGGTTTGAGGAAAGCAGGGATGAAAGCGGCGGGCTTTTGTACAAAGGAGTGATAACCCCGCAAATGACGAATCATCTTGGAACGGTATCGGAAGGCGTTCTTCATACGCTGATCACGCAAGCCGCCTTCCGGGCCGTTCAGGATGTGAAACGCGGGGACTTGGTCATGAATAATATTTCAATCTACTCCATCAAGCCTGTCCAGATTGAGAGTGAAATTATCATTAAGCCCCAGCTGCTTGAAGTTAGCCGTAAATTTGTAAAGATTGACGTATCCATTCATCATCAGCAGATGCTGGTATGTAAGGCTATGCTGACGGCTCAGGTTATCGATCGTTCTTAGACATTAAGCGGGAGTAATGACCGTTATTCCGGATGCCTGCAAACAGGTTAAACAGACCGAGCAGCAGGCAGACCGTTCCAAAAATGCGGCGGGTAATTGAGTCTGTAAAGAAAAACAACTGGGTAATAGAAATAATAATGAGCATGATGCCCATGGCGATATTCATGCGTGCCGCATTTAGGCCCCGTGTTACCGGGTCCTTTTCCCTGCGGTATTTCAGGCTGAACCAGACAGAAATGACCAGCATCACCACAATAGCGATGAACAGAAACATTTGAACAGTTTCCATGTAAATGTCCTCCTTGCGTACAAAAGATAGGGTCCAAGATGGTTTTGATAATGTAACTGTACAAATTTTTACATCCATTTGCAATTGGCAGTCAAAAGATGTGTACACAAAAAAAGAAACCTCCTGCTTCTGTTACAGAGGTTTTCTGTATAAAGGTATTTTTGTTTTTGATAAGACTAAAGAGTCTGCTCTCCGGCTTCCAGATGCTCAAGAACGGTCTCTAGTGAATAATGAATAGTTCGCGTTGGAATTTCAATTGCATGGATGCATTCGTCTAATGTTTCATTCCACACATCGTCAAACAGCTGATCAAAATGAACTTGTTTCATAATTGCACTCCCGTTTATTAAGATGGTTAATTCTGTATAAGAATGTCTACTTTTATATTATCTTTTGGGGAGCCATTATTCAGCGTAAATGTATTTCGCTTCCATGCACATTTTATTACATATATGCGCAACAGGGTGTAGTCGTACAAAAAAAGATTGCATATTAGCACAAGCCAATATGCAATCTCTTTTCACATTCTGATAAGATGAAGATAAGGATTAATACCAACTGCCTGGTGGACGAACTCCTTTTCTTTCATTTATCCCGGAGTTTTGTGCGAAAGCTTTGGTAATGGATTGCTGTTCCATCGATGTAAGAATCAAAGACTCTTGTTTTAAGCCGGATTTAAGCGATTTGACTGCACTTTTAAGATCTTGGGACCAAAGAATGGTAGCTTGCATACTTTACACCTCACCTTAGAAATTTGGTTCCTATACATAGGTACCTGTACCTATGATATACCAAATAATACCTAGTTTCAAAGGGAGATTTGAAATTAATGAAATTAATGAAATATATAAGATGGTTAATCCCTGTGTTTCTTGTTGTGCAAATTTGGACAGTTTATATCACATTTACTTACCCTTACCTGGGGATTGTGGTATTCCAAAATGAACAGGGGCAGTGGCAAGTTAACGAGTTCCAAAAGAAAAGCGAAGGATCAAATCTTGTACATAAAGGCGATATTGTGTTAAGTATTGACGGACAAGAGCCGGGCGATTATTTTACCGTGAAGAAATGGAAGGGAATTGAACAGGCCGGTAATATCGTTGTTGAAAGGGATGGAGGAAGAATTTACTCTGTAGATACCCGTAATCTTCCCCATCCGGTAGCTCCGGGTTTTATCTATTTGTTAGCGGAATTACTTTCCATCGGATTTGCTCTTCTGCTGATGAAAAAAGCGGGAAAATCGAAGTCCGCAAGACTGCTGGCCCTTGTATTTATCAATATTGCTCTGCTTTATATGAACGTGGGGGCTTCGGAACGGGGAGATACTCTCGCGAAAGTATTAATTTCTAATTTCATGCCTATACTCCCTTTTGTTTTTCTAAAGTTTCTTATCGAATTTTTTCGAGAAAAAACAGGCGTTCATTGCAAGGACGGTTATTTGCGTTTTTTGTATCCGACCTTGACGGTGATTTTCGTACTGCGTTTTTCTTTGTTTTTACCCAATGCTGATTATGGTACTTATCAAGCCAATTTTATCGCTATAGCGGTCTTTCTCTTGATTGGACTGATCCTGAATTTCTGGCTCCTGATAAGTATTTATTATAGATATGCCGAGACACACGCTTATCTTGCCATGATTTTAAGAACGGTGATGTTTTCCCTGTTTATTTCGTTTTTCCCGGTTGTAGGGTTAACTTTTTTGCCTCAGGTGCTTTTTCAGCAAGAGATCGGATACTCATTTTATAATAGCTGGTTTGTCCACTTTTTTCCGATGTCGTTTGCTTATCTGATTCTGTCCAAGCAGATTTACGATATTGAGATTATATTACGGAGATTGCTTTATACCACGATAATTTCGATTATTCCCAGTGTTGTTCTAACAGCTGTGATCACAGGATTACTGTACAAAGACACTCATCTGGAAAAAATATTGCTGACCTTTATTACGATCCTGCTGGTCATGTCCGTACTGATTTATTCATTAGAATATCTGGCGACGAAACTTGAGAAAATTATGTTTCCCCGCAAGTATTATCTTCAGACTGCACTGAAAAAAGTCGCCAAGGATCTGGAAGTCATTACGAGCTTTCGGGAACTGAAAGAAATCGTGCTTGTGGATATTGTAAATACTCTGCAGGTTCATGGGGCTGCCTTTGTCATACAATACCCGAATGATATAGAAGTGATCGGTGAAGGAATGATTGATCCAACAGAGGTAGAGAATCAGTTTAATAACAGAAGCTGGAATGAAATGGGGTATACGGTAGCTGAAATAAATAAACATGAAGAGTATAACAGTTACCTTGTACTTACGAGGAAAAAGACCAATACTTATATGAACCGGGAAGAACTGCAATGGCTCAATCTGATTATCACTTATTTATCCGTCAGTATGGAAAACCTGTATCTCATCCGCAAACTTCATATGCGGTTGCATGAACTGGCTTCGGAACTGCCTAACCAGGAGAACGGGGGCGACTATGTCTGGTTCAGAAAGACGATGTTCGAGCTTCAGGAGAAGGAACGCACACGGATTGCTTCCGACCTTCACGACACGACGATGCAGGATATCTTCTTTGTCATCCGCAAGCTGAAATCCCTTCAAAAGCAGCTGACACAAACGGAGGACCTCAGGCAAATCCGGGATATTTTGAATCATCTTGAACTGATCAACGTCAACCTGCGGCAGTGCTGTTTTGAACTGAATCCTTATATGCTTAAAAATATCGGGCTTATCGGTGCTCTGCGCAATCTGATTGATATAGAATCAGGGCTTGGCAGCTATGAGATTCAATTGATTACATCCGGCAACCTGGAGGAGATAGAACAGATGGAGGATGAGAAGAAACGGCACATATTCCGCATGATCCAGGAACTGATTACGAACGGGAGGAAACATGCCCGGGCCGATCATCTGAATATCAAGTTGCAAGCAGACAAGGGGCAACTGCTGGTTATGTATGAGGACGACGGAATAGGTTTTCAAACCGAATCTGTTGCATCCAAAGTGCTCGGGAAGTCAGGTATGGGACTGGAACAGATGAAGAGCAGGGCCCTTCATTTGAACGGCCTAATGGATATTTCCTCGGAAAAAGGCAGCGGGGTACGAATATCTATTAAAATCCCAGTGAAAGAAGGTGTGAGAGTATGAACCGAGAATGGACGGTACTTATCGTGGATGATCATCCGGCAATGGCATTCGGTACGAAAATGATTCTGGAGGCAAGAGAAAATATCCGGGTCATAGGGATTGCATCTTCCGGAGAAGAGGGGCTCAGCCTTGTAAAAAGTGAGCGCCCGGACATAGTCTTTCTGGATTTCCATCTTCCGGATATGACAGGACTTGAAGTGGCATCCGGTATGATGAAAACCCATGAAGAACTGAAGATCGTGATTTTCACGGGTATTGATTTCATGCCGATTTTGAACAACCTGTTGAGCCTGGGCATCAGCGGGATTATGTCCAAAGATTCAAGCGAGGAACAAATTACGAACATGGTGAATTGCCTGATTGAAGGGCAAACCGCTATTTCCCTGGAGCTTTTCCGCCAGCTTCAGCTGGGTAAAGGGGAAGATGACGGCACCGCCTTAACGGATGAAGAGATCAACATTATGAATCAGATTATCAAAGGGGCGACCAACGAGCAGATCGCTGAGGTAATTCATATGAGCAAACGCTCTGTAGATAATTATGTACGCAAAATTTATGATAAATTCGGCGTAAAATCACGGGCCCAGGCCATCGAGAAATTTATCCAAATGAAACGCCCGGTGTGACGCCAACGGGAGGAACCAGAAATGAATCCACAAGTTTGGAAAGAAATAAACGAAATCACTGACCGGTATTTTACGGAACCGGATTTAAACGGGCTGCTTAAAAAGAGTATAGCGGACAAAGCCGAGGAAACATCCATCTGGTCAGAGATGACTCTTTATATCCATAGAATGTTTGGCGGAAATAACCCTTGTCTATACAGACTGGGGGCGTTGGCGGAACTGCTTATTCTTGGACTGGATATTATGGATGATCTTCAGGATAAAGACAATACCGGCAAGGTCTGGATGGCGATGCCGGAAGCAGCAGCCATGAACGTAATGAATGGTATGCTTATGGCAGCTTTAGCCGAGCTGGGGAATATGAAAAAGGAGTATGCGGGCCAGCCATTTCCTTGTGCTTCTGAAGTAAGCAGGATGATTACGACAGCCATTAACGGGCAGCACATCGATATTATGGGCAAGGTTCAGACGGAAGAGGAATATGTAGCTATGGTACAGCAGAAATCCTGCACATTGTTCAGGCTCTCTTTTTATCTGGGGTATTCCTCTGCAGGACCGAATCTTGTCTCCGATTTGGAGGCGGAACAGCTTCAGCAATTTGCTGTCTACGCAGGTATGCTTGGCCAGATTCAGAATGATATCCAGGATCTGACCCGGTATGATATTAAGAACGATTTGCTGTACAAAAAAAGAACACTCCCCATTTTGTATCTTCTTGCAGAGGATGAATCGGATTTTCCTCCCATTCATCAGTTTTACCGTTCGGAGATAACCTGGGAGGAATTCCTTACTTATAAGCTGGAATGCCTTGAATACATAAACGAGTGCGGATGCGTGGAATATGTCTCTGCCATTCGGCATTTGTATGCCACACATGCGAACCAACTGCTGGATGAAATCCGTGTCCGGAATGAATGGAAGGAACGGCTTCGGGATGTTTTGCTTGGTGCCTATAACAATGAGGTCATGGAAGAGGCTGAGATAAAAGAGGGATAATAGGTGAAAAAAGTGGTGCCGGATTAGGTAATGTGGAGTTGGTAAATCAATAATGATGATGAAAAAAGACATTGGATGTATTTATTTCCAATGTCTTTTTTTTGTGCAATGCTGAAGCTTAAGTTGATGTTCTTTTATCCACTTATTTACTCTTTTTATCAAATTTAAATATAGAGAAATAAATGAGTGAACAAACATAAAAAATAGCCGTAATTACAAGGACTTCAATCCAATTGGTTTGTTTGTTAAAAATAAGATGGTATAAGACGAAAACCAATGCGAACACCAATGAAAGGATAATATAAAGTAACCAGTTAGGTATAGACGTGTTGTTTTCCTTCAATTCCATTTTCCTCCTTCATTCCCCATATTGCGCACTTACCGCTATAGTATACCAAAGTTGCCACTAAGCTTATTACACTTACTCCAGGGACATATCTTATTATAAGTTTTGCTGCTTCTTTCCATGCCTTTGCTTTAATATAAGTCAATACACCTCCACCAATCAAAGATTCAAATATATTTACTCCAAAATAATCCAATAAAGCAGATTTCATACAATCTAGCCAAGCGCTACGATTATTTTCGGTTTTTTCCTTCACTTCTTTTTCTAATAAATCTAGTCCTTTATCTTGACCATACCTTTCTCTGATTTTATCAAAATCCAGACCAATTATGTTATCATATTCATCTGTTAACACTGCGTGTTCACCAATAAATTCTAGTATTTCTTCTGTTTCTTTTAGTCGTTGGTCATAATCCATGTTTGTTGCTCCAGCTATAGGGGCACCCACTGAAGAAAAAAACATAACTAAACTCGCGAACACCAAAAAATACTTGATCTTGCTCAACTTCATTTTAATTACCTCCTTGGTATATTTTTGACCCCTTATATAGGAATCAGATTACATTTTCTACAAAGGAAGTAAAACATCATCCATCTAAATACATATTTACCATAATAAAACATTTCTCTTTCTGTATATGCTCTTAGGCCTCCATAAATTCACATAATTTTAAACCGGTCCTCCTATCTCCAGACATGCCTACTAGGTCTTTTTAAAGGTCATAATAAAAGGAAATCATGCCGTCTGATCGTCGGGACGATATTTAACATCAGTCATGATTGATGTACAAAATTGCAGAAAAATTCAAATGTAGTATTATGGAATTATATGGTACTCTGGGCAAAGAGAGAAGGAAGAAAAAAATGGACAATAGAATTACGTTGCGTGGCGAACTTGAAAAAGCCATAGATGAAACCGGATGTACACTATCCCAACTGGAAGAAAAGGGCGGTACCCAAATTGGAAATCTTAGTGCCTGCCTTCGCGGCAAATCGCTCCGGCCTATCACATATACTCTAGAATTTTGGTCTATGGTTGAGGAGTTTACTGAAGAACTGCGGATACTATCGAATATTGTATATCTAGAGGAGTTAAGAAAACTTAATAACAATAGATCGGAACCACCAGTAGAAACCGAACGACATCTTGTTGTTTATTACGGTAAATCATATTTAATAAAAGGCGCGGCCTTATTTAAACAAGGTCGTTGAGGAAACCAAAGCATGTATTGAAGGATATCAAGACCCCAGCTGGTTTAAACATTTGGATGATTTAGGAAAGATGGAAGTCAAAAAATATAGCCAATTGCAAAAGCAAATAGGTATAGCGTAGAATTGCTATTAGGGAATACTGATGTACTTGATAAGTTCTTGAATTTCCTCACAGATTATCCCCAACATACTTCAGGAGCACTTTTAGTTATTTTAGAGGTAGCGAATACATACGGATATTAAATATAGACCACATTTTGGAACGATTCGCTAATTCCTACTAGAACATCCCAACAGAATGTGGTGTTTGCTCAGAAACAATTGAGGTTTTATTAGCAGGCGCTTTTTTTGCCAATGTCTTGATTTGTTCCAGATGAGCCTGTACATTTTTTCGGTAGTCTCTTTTTGTTGAAGCGCTGCCCCTAGCATACATAGACATCTAATATTTCTAGATAGTTAGAAGACGAGCTTTTTATATAAATGGTCGGTGCAATATCGTTGAGCTTTGCTTGGATATCTTTGTGTCGAGCTGGGTCTGCGATAATGAGATCTGGTGCTGCTTCCATCAATTTCTCCAGATTTGGCGTGCGCCTTGAGCCGAGAGAAACGTACTCACCGATTTATCGGAAAGCTGCGGGATGTTTTATCTCCGTCGTCTGTGACCGCTACTATCTTTTTATCAAGATACCGGCAGTTTCTGCCTTTGGCTCTTGATTTACTTCGTTTCCGCAACCAGCGGCGATGAATAGCAGGACGAAAAAAAGCATGGAGAAAACGGTTTAATGTTCACGTTTTCCCCCTCCCTCTTTTTTTCCGTCACTACCGAAGTCAGAATTGTATAGATTGTCCCCTTAAATCAGCCTGTACAAAGGCAAAAGTGGAACGGGGAAATCCGGGTGAAGCCTCCTCCCATATGTCTCCGCCCTGCTGATGAAACCAATTATTTTGGACGTGAAGCCATGTTCCTGAACATAAGATGTCTCCAATCCCCTTTTGGCTTTGTAAAAAGGTCTTGTTTTTAATCGTAATATTTACTATTATAAAAACAGCTTTACGAATGGTCAATAGTACAAGGACACTTTTGGGAAGGGAGTGATGAAAGGGGAGGCTGGATGGACCGGGACCGGGTTTCCGGTTTTGATCTGAAAGGATTTCCAGATGAACGCTCTCAAATGTGGATAGAGGGTATTAGCTCAGGATAAATTTGCCAACAAGCTATATTAATTTTTTATGATGGAAAAAATTTTTTAAATGGCCACGAAAGTTGCAAGACTCCAATTAATTATGCTAACCTTGCCAAAGACGAGGAAGCTTGTTTTGTTTTAATAAAAGCCGAATCTTGCTCTTCTACATGAGGAACAGGTACGGGGGACGATATGCTGTGGGGTGAATTTGCAATATTGTGCATTAGGGAATACCTCTTCCCGAACCACTAACCTCGGAGGCTACGTACAGGAGGGAATTTATGGCTACAAAATGGTTGAAAAGTTTGGTTCTTTCAGGGACTTTAGTAACGGTAGGGTTAATAGCATCAAATACTACTGCACACGCAGCTATTCCGGACGGTGTTAAAGTTCAGATCAATAACCACTTAGTTAATTTTTCGGATGCTATGCCTTATTTGAACCAAGGATCGATAATGGTCCCGCTGCGAGCGGTAGCTGAGAATTTAGGCTACAAATTGGAGTTTGAAATGATTCAAAATGGTACTCAAGTCAGAGTCAAACTCATAGGAGATGGTCATGTATTTGAGTTTGAGTCCGGTAAGCAGGAGGCAAAAGTAGATAACAGAAGTATAACCCTAGATGAAGCACCTGTTATTAAAAATGACCGTGTCTATGTACATATCCGTTCAATTGGAGAGCATTTTGGACATATTGTCCAATGGGATATGAACAATAATATCGGCATTCTGGGTGCAGATGGAAAATACCATGCTCCTGCGTGGTATAAGCCTGCAAAACGAACTACACCAAGCAAAGATGTAACCTTGTCTGCTAAGAAGTCAAACGAATCTGCAGGAAAACAGCATACCGGGAAACCTGCTGATAAACAAGTCTCATCTGCTAAGAAAGCAAACGAATCTGCGGGAAAACAGCATACCGAGAAATCTGCTGATAAAAAGGTAGAACCAGCTACAAGCAAAGAAATAGCCTCAACTGATAAAAAATCCATCGTATCTAAGGCAACAGGGCAGGTTGGGGTACCATACTTATGGGGGGGAAGTTCCCCAAGTGGGTTTGATTGCTCGGGTTTAGTAACTTATATCTTTAAGCAACAAGGTATAAATCTTCCGAGGACTTCTTCAGGCATGTATGGTGTGGGAACATCGGTATCGAATCCCGAACAAGGGGATCTTGTATTTTTCGCTAATGGCGGTAAAGTGTTTCATGTAGGCGTTTATGTTGGTGGCAATCGGTTTATTTCTGCAACCGACGATGGAGTTAAAATTGATAGTTTAGGAAATTCTTATTGGAACAAATATTATATAGGCGCTAAAAAAGTGATGTAAGATTATATTCGTATTGGAACAGTTAAGACCAAGTCACTTTTCGGATTTTGTCCGAAAAGTGACTTTTTATATAATTTCATAACTTAGATTTTCCATCCGAACAGGTACAAGATATAGATAAATCTGAACCGTATTTGTATCTTCTCTACCTACTGTTGATTCCAATATAAAATAAGTTGCCCTGCAATTGATTACAACCTGTTAACAAGAAACATGGAAATTCTTCACATAATACAAAAAGGGACGAGTATTACGCCTTGAAGCAAAGGGGGAAGGGGAACAGGAAAGCTATCGAGGCGCTTGCAAAGCTTGTAGAGAACAAATTTGGCGAGGATTGATAAGGGTGTTTCCGCTGCCCAAAAGGGGCCAGCCCAAAAAAGAGAAGAGACCTTCATTTATCTTACAGTTAGGATTTTGGAGGTCTCTTCTTTGTTATATATACGGGACTTTACATAGTAAAAGGGTCATCTTTTTTTGGAGAAAACCATTGGCTTTTCCCTTTATTTTCCTCTGTATCTGAAGGGGCTCCGGCAGCGCCGGGTTTTCGCTCTAAGGCCGCGATCCAGAATACAAGCTCATTTTTTACAAGCATAATGGCCTTCACCCTTACGACATAATCTTTTTCAAAGACGCCGTAATAAGTCCGGTCGGAAATGAGTTTCTCATATAGCTCCAGAGAATCATTCACACTATTGACCTTTTGCCCGACAACCACCTTCATATCGTTTTGGACTTTCTTTTCAAGTTCTTTGCGGATATCCTCGTTCAGGGGAGGTGTCTGGCTATCTTTCAAATGTACGGTGACCCGCTGGATGACAGTCTGCTTGTCCTTAAATTTCGTTAAAGATTCCAGATCAAGAGAGAGCCGTTCATTATCGGATTTCAGTTTCCGGAGTTCTACAACAAGGAAGTTAAAGTTTTGATGATAAACCCCCATGAAAATGCTGCTGCCAATAATTACTCCGGATAAAAACAAACCGATTCCGGGTAAAAGCCGGGAGGCCCGGTAAAAAGAGGGGATTTTCAAACGGAACCGCCACCCTTGGCAATCCAGTGGATCACGGTAGCTCCCATATGAGCTCCCATAAATGCACTGACGATGATCATAATCTGCTTAATGGCTGGCGATAAATCCCCTCCCGCCACATGACTTTCAATAACCCTGATCGGATCAATAGTTCCCCCTATGGCGGCTACCATGGCCCAGATTTTTATCCGTTCGGCAAGCAGCAGCATATTCTCCGTAGGAGGCTGGAGGCTTAATACGGATCCGACTGCACCCATCATACAAGCACCCAGCACAACACCGAATGCAATAAAAAAATCCAAAATCATATCTGTGATAAAGTCGCTCATTCGGAGTGCTCCTTCCTTTTGCAAAACCCTTGTCTCTACATTGTATGGGGACCTGTCCGCATTATGACTGAAATTGATGAAAAAGCTTGCGCAAACTCGTGACTTCAGTCGTGAGTAAGCAAGCTTCGGTTGAGGCATAGGCTTTAGCTATGTCAATCGACCGAGATATATTGAACTAAATAAACTGCCTAACACTTATATAATCGGATTTCAACAGATACATATGTTAAAATTATTTAGAGGTGTTTTTCTATGTTTGGCGGATTCTTTTTCTCGATTCTTCAAAAAGCAAAACAATAAACCTCAATTTAAAAGCAAAAAGAATCCTGTACAAAGCTATACAACCCAATTTACAAACAATAATATTGCTATATTAGAAGGACATATCAAACTTCCTAAACTAGGACCGGTTAAGTTTGCTAAAAGTCAAGAGCCCAATATCCTTAATGCTACAATTTGCAAGAACGCCAGTGGAAAATTCTTCGTATCTATTCTTTGTGAAGAAGAAATATACGTGCTTCCAAAAACGGATTCTGCCATTGGTATTGACTTAGGCATCACAGAAACGTGAACAACGTAAGCTGTCCAGACGTGCGTTGGCTGCTAAGAAAAACGGTATCAACCTATATGAAGCGAAAAACTATCAAAAACAAAAGCGTAAAGTCGCTCGTTTGCACGAAAAAGTAATGAATCAACGCAATGACTTTCTGAATAAGTTAAGTACAGACATGATCAAAAACCACGATATGATCTGTATTGAGGACTTAAACACAAAAGGTATGTTGCATAATCATAAACTAGCGAAAAGTATTTAAGAGAAACCTCTGTTGGTAAAGAAATACGCTAACAAGTATGCTCTCTTCCCAAGAACCTCGTGATTTTAGTCATGAGAGGTTCAAGAAGAATATCCGGACTTTAGCAAAAGGGCGAATTTGTGTTCGATGTATGATAAAATTGAAAGAAAAACCGAATCAATTTCATAAAACTTCTTCGGATGGAAATCTAAGTTATGAAATTGATTTAAACCGAGAAACTTTTAATATGTTAAGAACTGGATCCAGAGAGGATGGAACGTAGTGAGTTCGTTTGTACATTTGCATGTGCACAGTGAATACAGCCTGCTCGACGGCGCCGCGCGTATCCATGATCTTACGGAGCGGGCGGCGGAACTGGGCATGTCCGCTCTTGCCCTGACCGATCACGGGGTTATGTACGGCACAATTGCTTTTTATAAAGCCTGCAAACAGCGTGGGATCAAGCCGATCATAGGGTGTGAGGTTTATTTCACCACGGGCTCTATCAGGCAGAAGGGCAATCGGCAGGAGCAGCCTATCTATCATCTGATCCTCCTTGCCAAGAATAATACGGGTTACCGTAATTTAATGAAGCTGTGCTCCATTGGACATTTGGAAGGATTCCATTATAAACCGCGGATTGACGCCGAGCATCTGGCAGCCCATTCGGAAGGGCTGATCTGTCTGAGTGCCTGCCTTGGCAGTGAAGTATCCCAGCATTTGCTCCACGACCGCAAAGAAGACGCAAGGAAGGCCGCCGAACGTTACCGTTCTATATTTGGTGAGGATTTTTATCTGGAGATTCAGGATCACGGCATGATGGAGCAGAAGAAAGTCATGCACAGTATGATTGAATTGAGCCGTGAAACCGGCATACCGCTTATTGCAACCAATGACGTCCATTACGTGCGGGAACCTGATCATGAAGTGCAGGATGTTCTGATTTGTATCGGTACAGGCAAAACAGTAGAGGACGAGGACAGATTGAAGATGGGGACAAGTCAGCTCTATCTGAAAACCCGGGAAGCAATGGCCGCTTTATTCGCCCATGTGCCCGAGGCTGTCTTAAATACGGAAAAAGTGGCAGCCCAATGCCAGGTGGAAATTGAATTAGGACATTCTATCCTGCCAAGTTTTGAACCTATTCCGGAATCTCTTACAGCGGCGGAATATCTGAAACAGCTTTGCCTGGAAGGAATTTCAGGGCGCTATGGAACCCGTCAAGAGTGGAATGACCCGTCTTCGGATTTCCGCAAGCAAGTGGAACAAAAGCTTTATTATGAATTGGATGTTATTGAAAGCATGGGATTCTCGGATTACTTCCTCATAGTATGGGACTTTATCCGGTATGCCCATGAACAGGGAATCATGACCGGCCCGGGCAGGGGATCCTCTGCAGGGAGCCTTGTCGCCTATGCATTGAATATTACCGATGTAGATCCCATTGAGTATAACCTGCTGTTCGAGCGGTTCCTTAATCCCGAACGGATCACCATGCCTGATATTGATATAGATTTTAATGATGAAAGGCGGGACGAAGTCATTGATTACGTAGTACGTAAATACGGCAAGGAACGTGTAGCCCAGATTATTACTTTCGGGACCATGGCGGCCAAGGCTGCGGTGCGGGATGTGGGAAGAGTCCTTAATCTTCCTTACAATGAAGTAGATAAAGCGGCCAAGCTGATACCAAACCATCTGGGCATGACAATTGACCATGCGCTTGAAGTGAACAGCGATCTTCGCGAGCTTGCGGAAAAGCAGCCAAAAACAGCGGAATTGCTGAATATGGCAAAACGTGTCGAAGGCATGCCCCGACATGCTTCGACTCACGCCGCGGGGGTTGTCATTTCCCGTGATCCTCTTACCGATTATGTTCCGCTCCAGGAAGGAACTGAACAAACACCCCTGACGCAGTATTCCATGGAGCATTTGGAATCCATAGGATTGCTGAAGATAGATTTCCTCGGGCTCCGTACCTTATCCATTATCGAACGTACACTTGCCTGGATCAAGGAGCAGGAAGGGAAGCTGGTTGATTGGACACAGACGGACAAGAGTGACCCTAAAACGTATGAGCTTCTCAGCAGAGGCGAAACAACCGGTGTGTTTCAGCTTGAATCCCCCGGTATGCGCCGGGTATTGAAGGAGCTTAAGCCGTCACGGTTTGAGGACATCATTTCCGTACTCGCCCTGTACCGTCCAGGACCGATGGAGTTTATCCCGCAGTATATTGCCTGCAAACATAAACAGACGGAACCGGTTTATCCGCACCCCTCCTTGGAGACGATTTTGAAAGATACGTACGGCATTATCGTGTATCAGGAACAGATTATGCAGATTGCCTCCAGGATGGCGGGATTCAGCCTGGGTGAAGCGGATTTGCTGCGCCGGGCTGTATCTAAGAAAAAACGTGAGGTACTGGATGAGCAGCGTTCCCATTTTGTAGAGGGAAGCCTTGGCCAAGGCTTTACTGCAGAGGAGGCGAATCATGTCTATGATATGATCGTCCGTTTCGCGGACTATGGCTATCCGCGTGCGCACGCGACCGCATACGGTGTACTCGCCTTCCAGACGGCTTATCTGAAGGCACATTATCCAAGGCATTTCATGGCATCCATGCTGACAGCGGTAACCGGGAACCAACGTAAAATGGCAGAATATGTCGATGAGTGCAGACGAATGAAGCTGGATGTGCTTCCTCCGGATATTAATGAGAGCGGAGTGCTCTTCACTCCGGTTGCTTCTCCGGGGTTTGGTACGGAGCCTGCCCGGTACGCCGGCGAGCCGGCAGAGGAGGGGATGGCGGATAAAATCCCCGTGAATGGAGCCATCCGCTTTGGGCTTGCGGCCATCAAGAATGTTGGAGCAAGCGCCATTGAAGCGGTGCTCAAGGAGCGGCGCAAAGAGACGTTTACGAGCCTGCTTGATTTTTGCCGGCGCGTTGATCTGCGTATCTGCAATAAGCGTGTCATTGAATCATTGATTCAAGCCGGCGCGTTTGACACGCTGCCGGGTCATAGAGCCCAGCTTGTGGCCATGCTTGATGATACGGCGGAGGCGGCACTAAAGTGGAGGAAAGAGAAGGACGATCTCCAGCTGCACTTGTTCGGCTTTGTAGAAGAGCCGCATTGGGAGGTAGAGGTCCCTGACGTGCCGATGCTGACTAAGCTGCAGCAGCTGGATTACGAGCGGGAATTGATCGGAATGTACTTGTCCGGTCATCCGCTCGATGCGCATGAGGATCTATTGGGCAGGCTGGAAGCAGATCCGCTTTACCAACTGCAAGAGTATCCCGATCACAGTGAAGTGGTTGTGGCAGGCATGGTCGCATCCAGCAAGACCATCGTGACCAAAAGAGGGGAACCGATGGCCTTTATGGAGCTGGAAGACCGGATTGCCAAAGTAGAGATCGTCCTTTTCCCCAAAGTATGGAAGGGGGCAGCTCCACTTGTCCAGAAAGGACGTGTCGTTTTTGTAAAGGCAAAGCTGCAGCACCAGGATGAAGATATGCCTAAACTTTTGGCAGATGTTGTCTGCGGTCCTGATGATCCGGCTATTTATCAGCTTTTTTATAAAAATGGGGACATTAGGAAAAATGGTGCTGTTCATAATGGCCAGGTAAGTTTTGGGAAGTCCGGGAGCCATTCGAGGCAAAAAGTTTTAACCGTGGATAATGCCGGGGAAGCGGGAATCGGAAAAACAGGGAAGAACCAGAGGGTCTATATCAAAATATCCCCAGATCATGAGGAACAGGGGAAACTGGTTCCCCTGAAGCAGCTTTTGCAGAAACACAGCGGACACTTGCAGGTTGCTCTGTTCTACGAACGTAATCAGAAAGCCGTGGCTTTAAGTGATGCTTACCGGGTAAAACCGTCACCTGAATTGTTTCAGGCAGTGGAAACCTTATTGGGAGCATCCAGCATCAGAGTGAAATGAAAAAGTAAAGGAACAAAAAGCCTACCCGCCAGGACCAAGCAGCGAAAAGGTCCGGGTGGGAGGGCTTTTTAACAAACCAAATAAAGCGTTTACCTTGAAAATTTGCATGGAACGGTCGAATAAAAGGAATAAATATGGAGTGAAGGGGGGAAATGGTACTTTTAACTTGGGTTTTGTCCCCTTTAATAATGAGTTGTTTTGTTGCGGGAAAAAGTGGACATATGGTATCATTAATCCATTGTATAGGTACACGAGGCGGGAAGCTGAAGTTGCGGGGTAGGCAGAGAGATAAATTGAATTTAGAGAGAACAGCAGCACCCTGGCCCTTAGCAAACTTGTAGGAGGTTTTTCCATGTGGACAGTAATTTATATTGCTCCCACAGCGAATATTGCAGAGCGAATAAAAGATAGACTGACAGAAGAAGGTTTCCTGGTTCAGGTCCGGGGAGTCAGCATGTCGAAGAATCAGTTCGAAATCTTAGTTCCCGAAGGTGAAGTGGAAGAGGTGCAGGAAGTACTGAATTCCATTTTGCATAACAAGTAAAGCGGGAAAGGCAGATTGATCTTCTTCCGGTATTGGAACACAAAGGCTAGAAGTAGCGGGCGAAGCAGGATTATGAAGCCAGTGAGGTGTGAATGTGTTAAAGGATCTATTTCAAAAGCGAAAATACGCAACCATCCCTTCCGAAAAAACAAAGAGGGATATTCCAGAAGGCTTAATGAATAAATGTCCGCGCTGCGGTACCATTCAATACAGCAAAGAACTTGAGAAGAACTTGAAAGTGTGCCTCGCGTGCGGTTATCATTACAAATTAAACGCGATGGAACGCGTTCGTATGACACTTGATGACGAACGGCTTTTTGAATATGATGATCAGATGATATCTGAAGATCCGTTGGGGTTCCCTGATTATAAGGACAAGCTGGCTAAGGCTTCGTCCAGATCCGGATTGAAAGACGCCATTGTGACTGGGGAAGGAACAATTGGCGGTTTTCCTGTGGTTATTGGAGCCATGAGCTTTGATTTTATGGGCGGTTCCCTGGGGTCCGTAGTCGGGGAGAAAATAACCCGGGCCGTTGAAAAAGCTATTCAGAAGCAGTACCCTGTCATTCTCTTCTCAACTTCCGGCGGGGCCCGTATGCAGGAAAGTATTCTCAGCCTGATGCAGATGGCCAAAACAAGTGCTGCCATTTCCAAGTTGAACGAATCTGGTGGATTATTTGTTTCGGTCATAACGGATCCGACCTTTGGCGGAGTTACAGCTAGCTTTGCTATGCTTGGCGATATTATCCTGGCTGAACCGGCATCTTCATTCGGTTTTACCGGACGTCGTGTGATTGAGCAAACTATTCGGGAAAAACTGCCGAATAACTTCCAGACTGCAGAGTTTAACCTTCAGCACGGCCAGTTGGATAAGGTCGTGCACCGGAAGGAAATGAGGGCGACACTCACAGCCATTTTGGATATGCACATGATGAAGGGGGATGCGAATTATGGCGGGTGAACTGTCTTTTGAGCAGCCTCTGGTAGAGCTGCGTGCCAAAATCGAGGAACTGAAAAAGTTCGGCGAGGAGAAACAGATTGATTTCTCGGAAGAAATCAAACGTTTAGAAGAAAGATACGAGCAATTGGAGAATGAATTGTATGTCAACATGAGCACACCGCAAAGAATGCAGCTGGCCAGACATCCTGGCCGGCCTACAGCCATGGACTATATACAATCCATTTTTACTGATTTTATAGAGCTTCATGGGGATCGCCTATATGGTGATGACCTGGCTATCGTCGGTGGTATCGCCAAACTGGAGGGCAGACCGGTCACGGTTATTGGCCACCAAAAGGGTAAAGATACTAAAGACAACATTGCCCGCAATTTTGGAATGCCCCATCCGGAGGGGTACCGGAAAGCGTTGCGTCTAATGCAACAGGCGGACAAGTTCAAACGTCCAATCATTACATTTATCGATACGAAGGGAGCTTACCCCGGCATCGCATCTGAAGAACGCGGGCAAGGGGAGGCTATTGCACGCAATTTGTTGGAAATGGCATCAATGCGTGTGCCGATTATCTGCATAGTGATTGGTGAAGGTGGTAGTGGAGGAGCGCTGGCTTTGGGTGTCGGCAACCGGGTTCTCATGCTTGAGAATTCTATCTATTCGGTAATTAGCCCCGAAGGTGCCGCTTCTATACTATATAATGATGCTTCAAAGTCCCTGCATGCGGCGGAGGCAATGAAAATTACCGCCAAAGATATTGAGAAACTGGGGGTAATTGACGGAACGATTCCAGAGCCCAAAGGCGGTGCTCACCGGGATTGGGAGAAGCAGGCGGATTACATAAAAGCTGCACTTCTTGAACATTTGCAGCCGCTGCTTACCATGTCGGAACAGGAGCTCAAAGAAGACCGATACCGGAAATTCAGGGAGATCGGCAGGTTTACATTCACACAGGAGGGAAACCATGCGTAAAACTAAAATCGTTTGTACAATCGGCCCAGCAAGTGAATCTCTGGAAATACTGAAAAAGTTGATGAACGCGGGCATGAACGTGGCCCGTCTTAATTTCTCACACGGAGACTATGAGGAACACGGAAAGCGGATTCAGACCATACGTCAGGCATCGCAGGAAACCGGGAAAAATGTGGCTATCCTATTAGATACCAAAGGACCGGAAATTCGTACGGGCAATCTGAAGGAAGAACCTATCGAGCTTGTTCAGGGAAATAAAATTACACTGACAACGGAAGAAATTCTTGGGGATGCGAATCGCATTTCCATTACTTACCAGAATCTTCCTAAGGATGTTCAAGTAGGGTTCACCATTTTAATTGACGACGGTCTGATCGGCCTTAGGGTTGACAGCATCAACGAAACTGATATTGAGTGCACCATTGTAAATGGGGGAGCTATTAAAAGCAAGAAAGGCGTGAATGTTCCTGGGGTAAAAATTGCCCTTCCAGGAATCACTGAAAAGGATGCTAATGACATCAGATTCGGCATTAAGCAGGATGTGGATTTTATTGCCGCTTCTTTTGTTCGCAAAGCAAGCGATGTGCTTGAAATCCGTGAATTATTGGAGCATCATAACGCAACCCACATTCAAATCATCCCGAAAATTGAAAACCAGGAAGGCGTCGAAAACCTGGATGAGATCATCGAGGTTTCTGACGGTTTAATGGTGGCACGTGGTGATCTTGGTGTAGAAATCCCTGCGGAGGAAGTACCGATCGCACAAAAAGAAATGATCAAAAAATGCAACCTGGCAGGGAAGCCGGTTATTACGGCAACGATGATGCTGGATTCCATGCAGCGCAACCCTCGTCCGACCCGCGCGGAATCCAGTGATGTGGCCAACGCTGTATTCGACGGTTCAGATGCTGTTATGTTGTCTGGAGAAACAGCTGCCGGAAAATATCCGGTAGAAGCGGTTCAAACCATGGCCCGTATTGCAGAGCGTACGGAACAAGCCCTGCAGTATCGTGAAATCTTTCTCCATCGGGCCAATGCTCTGCAGGTGACGGTAACTGAGGCCATCAGCCAGGCCGTAGCCAATGCTGCATTGGAATTGGAGGCAAAAGCGATTATTACGGCTACCGAAAGCGGCTTTACAGCACGTATGGTATCCAAATACCGCCCGGAATCCCCGATTATTGCCGTAACCAAAACCGAGCGTATGATGCGTCGGCTCAGTCTGGTTTGGGGGGTACATCCTGTACTTCGCGGTCATGCAAGTACAACCGATGAACTGTTCGAGCAAGCGGTGGAAAGCAGTCTAAAAACCGGTGCAGTATCACTGGGTGACATCGTTATCATTACAGCAGGAGTTCCTGTAGGAAGTTCCGGCAGCACCAACCTGATGAAAGTGCATCAAATCGGTGAAATGATTGGAAAAGGAACGGGAATCGGTTCCCAAAACATTACCGGTAACGTATGCTCGGCTTCTTCCGCAGAGGAAGCTCTGAATAAAATGACGGACGGTGCGATTCTGGTGGCCCGCAGCACAGACAAAGACTATATGCCGGCTATTGAAAAAGCTTCCGCATTGATTACGGAACTTGGAGGAATTACTTCTCATGCGGCAGTAGTGGCTGTTAGCCTGGGTATTCCGGTAATTGTTGGGGTGGAACGTGCCCTTGATTTGATGAAAGACGGTATGGAAGTGTCTGTCTATCCGGAGGTTGGTGTAATTTATTCAGGAAGAGCCCGTGTTCTTTAATACACCAAACGGACTTTGACATAAACAGGCTTGCATAAATCCCTAAGATGTTTGTTTATCGCTTTAATTGGTTAAGCAAAATGCTTAAACTAAGGAGTGAACCAGAGCTTGATTTCTCTGTTTCACTCTTTTTTTAAAAGTTTAGAAAGAAACAGGAAATTAGGGGAGGTCATGCCATGAGTTTTCCGTGGAAAGAACATCATTTAAGGGTGAGATATGCGGAGACGGATGCTATGGGTGTCGTATATCATGCCAATTATTTAATTTGGCTGGAAGTAGGCCGTACGGAGTTTATCAGGGAAATGGGATACCCTTATGCCAAAATGGAGGAGCAGGGGCTATTACTTCCTGTAGTCGAGACAAATCTCCGGTACCGCAGGCCGGCAAAATACGACGATGCCATTACAGTGTACTCGCGGATCGAATCCTTTACTCCAAGCAAAATTATTTTTACTTATGAAATCAGAAGAAAGGCGGAAGCGGAACAGCAGAATGAAGACCCTGCCGGGGAACTCCTTGTTACAGGAACGACGGTTCACGTATGGATTAACCGTTCCTGGAATCCTGTACGTATAGATAAGGAAGCTCCAGAGTTATTCTTATTTTTGCAGGAAAACGCATGAAGTCCTGCCTATTTAGATTTATCCCGGCCCGGGTTCGGCGATTCAGCCGGATCCGGGTTACTTTAAATTTCATCCATTTCATATACTTTTAAGAAAAATTTGTTTGTATCCATTTTCACGCGAAATGCAAATAAATTGAAAAACAGTTTCAACTAATGAACCGGAACTGTCTGAATTTGCCTGTTCTTGTTTTTATTAAAAACATACGTGAATAGGCTTACATAGTATACTTTTTTGATAAGAAGTAATGGATATAATGCGGTTTTCCCCATTATCAAGCTGTATAACAAACTTTGTTTATTGTACTGATAATGAACTTTTATGTCTAAATTTGTTCACAGAATTTCTAAAATCCTTTATTATTGAACTAAAGGGAATAAGCAATTTTTGTAAATTCAAGTGAATTAAGGGGAGATTCCAATGACAGCAACCAAAGGTTTGGAAGGCATTGTCGCTACGACGTCTTCGATCAGCTCGATCATTGACGGCGTTTTAACTTATCGGGGTATTGATATCGATGAATTGGCAGAACGCGCCTCTTTCGAAGAGGTTATTTATTTACTTTGGTTCGGCAAACTGCCAAACCGGTCCGAGTTGGAACAGCTTCGCAAAGACTTGAATGAGAATATGTCCATTCCGGATGGTATCATTCAGCAGTTGAAGCTGTATCCGAAAGATACAAATTCCATGGCTGCCTTGCGTACCGCGGTATCAAGTCTTTCTTTCTACGACAGGGAAGCTGGTGATATGAGCCGGGAAGCTAATATCCGCAAAGCAATCAGATTGCAAGCCAAGCTTCCTGCCGTTATTGCTGCTTTTGCTCGCATCCGGGAAGGCAAAGAGCCATTACCGCCGGCAGGGCATGATACGATCGCAGCCAACTTCCTGTATATGCTGACAGGGGAAGAACCTCATTCCACAGCTGCGGAAGCACTGAACAAAGCACTCGTCCTCCATGCGGATCATGAACTTAATGCATCTACTTTTGCGGCCCGTGTTACCGTTGCAACATTATCTGATATTTATTCCGGCATTACTTCTGCAATTGGAGCCCTCAAGGGGCCTCTTCACGGAGGAGCCAATGAAGCGGTAATGGCAATGCTCGAGGAAATCGGGACAGAGGATAATATTCGACCCTATATCACAAAGAAAATCGAACATAAAGAGAAAATCATGGGATTCGGGCACCGTGTTTACAAAACGGGTGATCCCCGTGCCAAGCATCTTCAACAGATGTCCAAAGAGCTTGGAGAGTCAACAGGCGACTTGAAGTGGTATAACATGTCTATCCGGATTGAAGAGCTTATTCATAATCTAAAGGGACTGAAGCCTAACGTGGACTTTTATTCTGCTTCTGTTTATACCGCACTTCAAATTCCGAGAGATTTGTTTACCCCGATTTTTGCCTTGAGCCGGACAGCCGGTTGGGCTGCCCATATCCTGGAACAGTATGAAAATAACCGGATCATCCGTCCGCGTGCTGAATATACGGGGCCTGTTAATCAAAGATTCATACCTATAGAGTCGCGCTAATTGTAAAAGAGGATTTGCGCTATATCCCTACATTATCCATAATAAGGAGAGGCAGGTGTGAACCTGCCTTAAGGAATTTATTATATTGATAGGAGGAATTTGAGAGATGCCACAATTTGAAAGCTACTCACTGCCCGCCGAAGGCGAGAGAATTACGATTGAAAACGGAAAACTGCAGGTGCCAAACAATCCTATTATTCCTTTTATCGAAGGAGACGGAACAGGTCCCGATATCTGGGCCTCCGCTCAACGTGTGCTGGATGCGGCTGTAGAAAAAGCCTATAAAGGTGAGAAGAAAATTGCCTGGTATGAAGTATTTGCAGGGGAGAAAGCTTTCAACAAATTTGGAAGCTGGCTTCCTAACGATACGTTAACTGCCATTCGTGAATATATTGTTGCTATTAAAGGGCCTCTGACCACTCCGGTTGGCGGAGGTATCCGTTCTTTGAACGTTGCGCTGCGTCAGGAGTTGGACCTCTATACTTGCCTTCGTCCGGTCCGCTATTTCGACGGAGTACCGTCTCCGGTAAAACGTCCTGAACTCGTGGACATGGTCATTTTCCGTGAAAATACGGAAGATATTTATGCCGGTATTGAATACCAGGAAGGCAGCGAAGAAGTTAAGAAAGTGGTAGAATTCCTCAAAAATGAGATGGGTGTGAACAAAATTCGTTTCCCTGAAACATCCGGAATTGGCATCAAACCTGTCTCCAAAGAAGGCTCCAGCCGTTTGATCCGTGCGGCTATTAAATATGCAATCAAGCATAACCGCAAGAGCGTCACCCTGGTGCACAAAGGAAACATCATGAAATTTACCGAGGGTGCTTTCAAGAACTGGGGTTACGAACTGGCCGAAAAGGAGTTTGGAGATAATACCTTCACCTGGGCCCAGTATGACCGTATTAAGGAAGAGCAGGGCGTTGAAGCGGCTAATGCGGCACAAAAAGAGGCCGAAGAGGCAGGCAAAATCATCGTAAAAGATGCCATCGCCGATATTGCCCTGCAGCAGGTTCTGACCCGTCCGAATGATTTTGATGTGATTGCGACCCTCAACCTGAACGGTGATTACCTGTCTGATGCCCTGGCTGCCCAAGTAGGCGGAATCGGTATTGCGCCCGGAGCTAACATCAACTATGTAACAGGACATGCGATTTTTGAAGCCACACATGGTACGGCTCCTAAATATGCAGGATTGGATGTTGTGAACCCGGGATCGGTCATTCTTTCCGGTGTTATGATGCTGGAACATCTCGGATGGCTGGAAGCAGCTGACCTGATCTATAAAGGGATGGCCGTTTCCATTAACAACAAGACGGTCACTTACGACTTTGCACGTCTGATGGAAGGCGCCAAGGAAATCAAATGCTCGGAATTCGGCAGTGAAATCATTAAAAACATGGACTAATACTAATCTACGGAGGTAGCGGAAAATGGCCATTCGTCGTAAAAAAATAACGGTTGTAGGTGCTGGTTTTACGGGGGCAACCACAGCATTAATGCTGGCTCAAAAAGAATTGGGAGACGTCGTGCTGGTTGATATTCCTCAACTGGAGAACCCTACAAAGGGAAAAGCATTGGACATGCTTGAAGCCAGCCCGGTTCAGGGATTTGACAGTACAATTATCGGTACTTCGAACTACGAGGATACCAAGGGATCTGATGTGGTTATTATCACGGCAGGTGTAGCCCGTAAGCCTGGTATGAGCCGGGATGATCTTGTAAACACCAATGCCGGTATCGTCAAATCAGTTTGCGAGAATGTAAAAACGTATTGTCCGGATAGTATTGTCATTATCCTGAGCAATCCTGTTGATGCGATGACGTATACGGCTTATCAGACTCTAGGGTTTCCTAAAAACCGTGTAATCGGCCAATCCGGCGTTTTGGATACCGCACGTTACTGCACATTTATCGCCCAGGAACTGAATGTATCAGTGGAAGATGTGCGCGGATTTGTTCTGGGTGGTCACGGTGATGACATGGTTCCGCTTGTCCGCTATTCCAGCGTTGGTGGTATTCCAATTGATAAGCTGATTCCACAAGACCGGATTGATGCAATTGTCAAGCGTACCCGTACAGGCGGAGGAGAGATCGTCAATCTGCTTGGCAACGGAAGCGCCTACTATGCACCGGCCGCTTCCCTTGTCCAAATGACGGAAGCCATTCTAAAGGACAAAAAACGGGTTCTTCCTTCCATCGCCCTCCTGCAAGGAGAATACGGCTACGATAACCTGTTTATGGGCGTCCCTACCCTTCTTGGGGGAGACGGAATTGAGAAAGTATTCGAACTTGAGCTTACAGCGGAAGAAAAAGCGGCGCTCGATAAATCCGCAGAGTCCGTACGGAATGTCATCCAAGTAGTGAGCGTTTAGTCAAAACAAACAGGGCTGTTGAGTCATCAACGGCCCTGTATTCATGTATATGTAGCTGGAAAACGGAAAGTTATGACATAAAAAATGCGGGTCTACATGGATAGTTCGTCGAGTGTTTTCTCGACGCTTGGGGCAAGGTGGGTAAGGAAATACTCCACTTCAGGCATATTTAGCTGCCTGATGGCTTCTTCTGTCTGCTTCCTGGCTGTTCCAAACTCTCGGTATTGCGCATCAGACTCCAACGTTCGATATGTTTCAGTCTGTACATGTAGGCAAAAAAGTCGCTTTCCATAATTACAGCTCCTTAAGAAGAGTGGGTCATTAAGGGTTTTCTTAAGCTTATCTGCCTGGTTGCCGGATCATACTGGGCCTGTTGTCGGGTTAAAGTTTGCAGATCTTTCCAGGAAATCATGGGGCGTCCCCCGCGAAGCAGTAAAGGCTTTTTAAGTCGGAGTATCCCGGCAGTTCCTCTAAGTTCCATGCTGCGTATTTTACCTACCCAATACCGGTCTTGATAGCGGATGATCACTTTTTGATGATCCAGCTGCATATCGCCACCAAGCTGTTTCATTGCATCGTCAAGCGGAAAGAAATCCGGGCTGTCCGGTATAGGGATCGTTCTTTTTTGAATAATACGATCCAAACGCTCAGGTGTGATCCAGGGACTGCCGGCATTAATGCGGGGAATTCGCATCGGATCAGCGTCTCTGGTGGCCATTTGCGGAATGATGGTAAACCCGTATTGAAACCCACTTTTCTTCAATAAGCGGATGCTTTCGGTATTAATAATTCCGTAAGGATACGCAATCGTGTCTACAGGCCGTTCGTAAATTCTGCTCAGATGTTCAATAGAAGTTTTTCCGTCCTTAAGAATGCGCTGTTCGTACTGTTCCTTGGTTTCTTCCTTCCCGTCCACAGTTTCTCTGCCTACGAGCGCAGCTTGATTGTTACCCAGCTTCCGATGAGAAGCATGGGTATGGGACTGGATGTCGATGAAATCCGTTTCATGCGTCATTTGATAGAGTTCATCCCGGGACATAGGAGGAATATAAGAGGATTCCGGATCATCCAGTGTTTCCGTAATGACAAAGCTGACAGCGGGAACCTCATACTTTTTTAGAACAGGATAGGCATTCTCGTATACGCTCTTATAGCCATCATCAAGCGTAACCAGTACTGCGTTGGAAGGGACGGAGGCCCCTTTCATGAACGCCTTAAATTCGGTAAGGGAAATAAAATGATAGCCTTTGTCTTTCAAGTACCGGATCTGGTCTTCAAATAACCGGGTCGTCACGGTACCGGAGCTTTTGTCCGTGTCGTGAATATGATGATACATGAGCACCGCTACTTGGTCTCTGTAAGAAGGATTCTTTTGTTCAGCCTGAATAGGCTGGAGTATAAGGGTGAGCCCTAGCAGGGAGGCAAGCAGGGTGCCGGATAGCCACTTCCAATTCATGTAATTACTCCTTTATCTTCTAGTAAAAAAAGGCAGATTCCGCCACCCTGTGATACAATACAGGAAGCTAGTCTGATAGAGTTGTAACGCAAGAGAAAACTGTTTTAGCGCCTTAAAGGCGGGCGAGTTTTCTGTAAAATAAACCAATTCAGCCTAATGACGAGAGGGGTATCAAGCACAATGCAGCATTTTCAACAGAGTGTCTATGATATGATTGTGGAAACATCTACGAATCTGCCAGCCGATGTGAGAGAGGCAATTCAAAAAGCAAGACTCATGGAGGATCAGGGAACGCGTGCGGCCCTTGCCCTTTCCACAATTACGGATAATATTCATATGGCCGAAACGAATGTATCTCCTATTTGTCAGGATACAGGAATGCCTACGTTTATTATACACTGTCCCGTCGGAGCGAACCAACTGATCATGAAAAAAGACATTTTAGCTGCGATTCAGCGTGCAACCAAAGATAGTAAGCTGAGACCGAACTCCGTGGACTCCCTGACGGGTGAAAATAGCGGAGATAACCTTGGTGCCGGAACCCCGGTCATTCATTTTGAACAATGGGAACGGGATGACATTGAGATAAAGCTCATTTTAAAGGGCGGTGGCTGTGAGAACAAAAACATTCAGTACAGCCTGCCGGCTGATATCCCTGGTCTTGATAAAGCAGGACGTGATCTTGACGGTATCCGGAAATGCATTTTGCATGCGGTCTATCAGGCACAAGGACAAGGATGCAGTGCAGGAGTAATTGGCGTAGGTATTGGCGGAGACCGGACAACCGGGTATGAACTGGCCAAACAACAGCTGTTCCGGTCATTGGACGATATCAATCCCAATGAGGATTTGCGGAAGTTGGAAGAGTATATTCTGGAAAATGCCAATAAGCTTGGTGTGGGAACAATGGGCTTTGGCGGCCAGGTTACGCTGCTTGGCTGTAAAATCGGGGCCTATAACCGGCTTCCGGCCAGCTTCTTTGTATCGGTAGCCTACAATTGTTGGGCTTACCGCCGGCAAGGTGTACGGATTGATGCCGGATCAGGGGAAATCACGGAATGGCTGTACCGGTCAGGGTCCGAGAAACCGATGGAGACGGATTCAGCCCATAGGCAGCAAGAAGTGCAGGAGCCAGCGGAACGCCGGGAGTTCAGACTTACGGCACCTCTTACGGAAGAACAGGTCCGTGAGCTGAAGGTGGGCGATGTCGTCATTCTGGACGGATTGCTCCATACCGGCAGGGATGCACTTCACAAATATTTATTGGATCATGATTCCCCGGTTGATCTGAACGGGGCCGTTATTTATCATTGTGGTCCGGTTATGAGCAAAGAAGCGGACGGAGGCTGGAAAGTTAAGGCAGCAGGGCCTACGACGAGCATTCGGGAGGAGCCGTATCAGGGCGATATTATGAAAAAATTTGGCATTCGTGCCGTCATAGGCAAGGGGGGGATGGGAGCGAAAACCCTTGTGGCTTTACAGGAACATGGCGGTGTTTACCTGAATGCTATCGGGGGAGCGGCCCAATATTATGCCGAATGCTTCAAGCAGGTAGAGGGAGTGGACTTTTTGGAATTCGGAATTCCGGAAGCCATGTGGCACCTTCAGACAGAAGGCTTTGCAGCCATTGTAACGATGGACTCAAACGGCAACAGCCTTCATGCGGATGTAGAAAAGGATTCTTTTGAAAGCTTGCAGCATTCAAGAAACCTGTATTTTAAAACTCATTAATTGGGTTTTCAGCTATAAATAAAACTCACTTAGTAATGTTATTTTTCGATCCTGCTAAAACTGGAAAAGGGTATGGAAAACAAATTATTCAATTATTAGTCAGTGACTTTGGAGTGACAACTGTTGATGTAAATAAACAAAATGAGAATGCAAAAATGTTCTACTACTGCCATTTGAAATTAACGGTAAATCAAAGAAGCTTCATGGGGAGAGATCGTCTCCTTCATGAAGCTTTTTTGATAACGGGAGGATGAACGCCTAATGCAGGGGCGTATTTCCACTTGAATAAGGTTCAACCGGAATTCGTGTATCCGGTAAAATTGTATTGGCCATCTGGTCTTTATGATAAAGCCAAAGTTCAGGTGTATCCTGAACATTGCGGATAGTAAGATATATATTTCCCTTTAGGAGCTGTCTGGTTTTCAGATAGACGCAGTTGCCATCCACCCGGATTTGATTCGGGGGTACAGGAAAAGATTTACCCTGATGACCAATCACAAAGCTGTTCGGCTGCTTGGCGGAAACTTCCTTGATTCTCTTATGGAAAGTAACCCGAATCGTATGGGAGTCTGTCCACTTGGCTTCCTTGGCGATAGGTACTTCTTCATAAATATAACCGCCAAGATGATATTCATATGCTGTCCATGTTGAGTATCCGATCTGTTGCGTGGTTTGAATAAAAGTATTCAGCCATGTCCTGCTTTTGGTCATTTGGATGCCGGAGCCAATATCGGCCTGAATGCCGAGAGGCAGGGAAGGATGCCGGCTGCGGATTTGCTCGACAAACGGTTGATACTTAAGAGGATAATTTCCGGGCAGTACGGATTCGGGTTTGCCCCAATCCGGCCAGTGTGTTTGCAGGACATGGATATCGGGGTGGACGGCACTGATCATCTTCGCTGCATCCATCCCCTGGTATTCCCTCAATAAAGAAACAGAGCCCGGCCCTGCGTCTATCGCCAAAGACCATGTGGCAACCAGCAATCCTGGTCTGGCTTCCCTGACTCCCCCTCGTCCGTTTATGAGCTCATTCAGAAAATTATTTACAGCATCTACCCGGAAGGTCTGCCATTTGCCGTACAGGTCGGGCTGTTTTTTGTAATAATAAGCATGCTTGGGGTCTGCAAAGTTAGGCATGGGAAGCCCGTAAAACTTGGAGAAGGCCGCTTCCGCAAGAGGACCCACATCCCCGTAATTTCCCGACTCGATTCCGTTCCACTCGGGAAAATAGGGCTCTGCGACTTCAATCCCGTCAAAAGGAAACGATTCTATCAGGTGTGCCAGGGCCTGCTTCTTCCATGCGACATATTTTTCGCTGAAAGGCGAGAACAGGTAAAACCCGTCATTCGGTCTTTCTTTTAATAGTTTCATTTGCCAGGCAGGCCAATCCTCCGGAAACCCTGTAACCGAATAGCTTCCGTTTCCAAGGACAAGTGCCCATACTGCAAGTCCCGCATTGTGGAAGGCTTCAATCAGTTCCCGGTTTACATTATTTTCGTTAGTCACAAAATAATGCACGGACCGGTATCCGTTTACACGTATTTCTTCAGCAATGCTTGCCGGAGTACGGCCCTGATAATAAGGAAAACCGGGGTCAACTTGAATGGAAGGACCGCATAGCGCATGCTGCTTTCTTTCAGCAGCAGAGTGAGTAACAGCTGAAACGGGAGTGGTCGTCATAAGAAATTCCACCTTCTTTCAAAGGCTGCCTTACGTTTTTATTTTACCATTTTATTCCATAGTGATGAAAGAATGTCTACTTGTTATCTCTTCTTCTTTGTGAAGGGTACTGTTCAAGACAGGAGTAATCGCAGAACATCAATTGACTTGTTGGTGCCCTTCCTATATGTTGAATGCAGAAAAGTAAAAGTTGAAATATGGAGGAGTCGGCATGAACAAATTCCGTGCCAAATTAACGTGGACATTCACGATTCTGATCGGGATTGCCGTCCTCATGGCAGGAGTATTTGCTGCAAAGCTGCTGGAGCAATTTCATATGAATGAGCTTGAGCAGAACCTGGTTCGTGAGCTGCATGTGATGAATGATGTGTTTGATTGGACGAAATCCGGTGAAGAAACGGCCCTGATGGAAGAATTTACGAAAGAGACGCAGAGAATGAAGGAGCAGACGGATGCGCGGGTAACCTACATACGTGCAGACGGTAAGGTGCTTGGGGATTCCAACGAACATCCCTCGGAAATGGACAACCATCTTCACCGGGAAGAAATTGATCAAGCAGCTAAACAAGGCATCGGATCAGTTGTCCGTTTTAGTGATACAATAAGACAAAACATGATGTATGTCGCGGTTTCTGTAAAGGGAGCCAGTGGACAGACTGAAGGATATTTGCGGATGGCCATGAGCTTGCAGCAGATTGAAGGGACCGTCCGGCAATTGTGGCTTTTCTTATTGATTGGACTGCTCATCCTGTTCCTGTTGTCCGGATTGATTTGTTACCGCATTGCGAGGGGGATAACAAGGCCGATCGAACGGATTACCCGGGTGGCCCGCCAAATGGCGAATCAGCAGTATGCAGCCCGTGTACCGGAAGCCGGGAATGATGAAGTCGGCGAACTGGCCAGAACGATTAACCGTATGGCGGAGAACCTGCAAATACAGATGCAGCATATCAGGGAGAATGAATACCGCCTTCAGGGTGTATTGGAAAATATGGTCAGTGGTGTCATGATGGTGGATCAGCGGGGAACGATTACGCTAGTCAATCGTTCTGCAGAGGACATACTGGGATATTCTTCGCATGAGCTGCTGAACAAATCGTATCTGGATGCCGGATTTCAGCTTGAGTTTACCGCACTTCTTGCAGACGCAATTGAAACTCATACCCGGGTCAGGGAAGAGCTTATGCTTCATTTTCCGCAGGAGCAGATCTTGGAGGTTCACGTCAGTCCGATTGTACAAGGGGACGGGCAGCGCAAGGGTGTACTGGTCGTTCTGCATGATATTACAGCTGTTCGGCGTTTGGAACGTATCCGTAGTGAATTTGTCGCAAACGTATCTCACGAACTCAAGACTCCGGTTGCCGCAGTAAAGGGATTTGCTGAAACGCTGATGGCAGGTGCCCTGGAAGATAAAGAAATGGCCAGATCCTTCCTCCAAATTATATATGATGAAAGTGACCGGTTAAACCGTCTGATCGGAGACATCCTCGAACTATCCAAAATTGAATCCAAACGCATACCGCTCCAGTTTTCTCCGGTAGATGTGGAGAGTATAGTAGAAAACTCCATCCAGATGATGAAGGCAGAAGCTGAAAAGAAGCACATCACCCTGGAAAGCTGTGTAGAAAATGAGCTTTATATCGAAGCGGATGAGGACCGTTTGCGGCAAATTTTGATCAATTTGCTGTCTAATGGGATCAGCTATACCCCTGAAGGAGGAAGAGTGTCCATAGGTGTGGAATTTGTGCCAAGTCTGGATGATAATCCGGATAATGAACGGATGCGTATCCGTATTTCAGATACGGGGATCGGGATTCCGGAAAAAGATTTGCCGCGGATTTTTGAGCGGTTCTACCGGGTGGATAAGGCCAGATCCAGAAGTTCAGGAGGGACAGGGCTTGGATTATCCATTGTCAAACACTTAACGGAGCTTCATCACGGCACTATTTCCGTGGAAAGCGAAGCAGGAAAAGGAACCACGTTCAATATAGAACTTCCCGTAATCCAGTAGGCCGGTTAACATTTTTACACGGTGTTGACATTTGGTTTACCATCGTTTTACATCCCGTTGATATGATACAATTAAGTTACAAACCTAATGATAGGGGACGTTGCGATATGTCGCAAAAAATTCTGGTAATTGAAGACGAGCCGACGCTATCCAGATTGTTGTCTTATAACTTGGCTCAGGAAGGGTATGAAACCGATGTGGTCGGGGACGGAGCAGAAGGATACCAGGCGGCTGTGCGCAACACGTATGATCTTATTATCCTGGATATTATGCTTCCCGGCATGAATGGGTTTGAAGTTTTGTCCAAGTTGAGACAAAAAGGAAGCAAGACTCCGGTAATCATCTTAACTGCCCGCAATGCGGAGGAGGAAGTGGTTCAGGGACTCAAATTCGGGGCAGATGACTATATCACGAAGCCGTTTGGGGTAGCAGAGCTGCTGTCCAGAGTATCCGCAGTCCTGCGGAGAACCGGAAACAAAGAGGTGGAGGACACAGGTACTCATTCGGGGGATAAAGTCATCACGGTTGGCGATTTATTCATTTATCCGGAAAAGTATGAAGTAGTGCTGAACAATCAGTCCATCCCCTTGCGTCCGAAAGAATTTGAAGTACTGCTTTATCTAGTCCAGCGTCTGGGTATCGTTGTTACCCGGGATGACCTGATGAATGTAGTTTGGGGATTTGATTATATCGGGGGGCAGCGAACGGTGGACGTACATGTCAGTTCTTTGCGCAAAAAGCTGGAAATGAACCAGCAATCTGTTCAGATTGAGTCGATTCGCGGAGTAGGATATAAGCTGGTTGTATACCAGCCGAAATAACAGTGGAGGTCCCTTTTCTGCATATAGATAAGCCGGATGCGCCAGCATCCCGTTTTTTAATGCCCTCATAATGTTCCGTCCGGATAGGAAGGTGAAGTTGTTTCCGGCTGTGTTTTGTCCTGATCCGGGTTAAAGGTCAGCATTTTTTTTACGGAATTCATGGGGGGAACAGTGGTTATATTTTTTGAAGATTTTATAGAAATGGGCCATATTGGGCATTCCGATTTCTTCCCCTACCTGGGCAACACTGATGTCCCTGGTTAGAAGAATTTTCTCCGCTTTTTTAATCTTTTTGTAATTTACATAATCCATAAAGGACATGCCGATTACTTTTTTAAAATATTTCACGAAATAATAATAACTGACATTGGCGGCCCGGCTTGCCTCTTCTACATGAATTTTTCCGCCAATATTGGCTTCAATATAATCAAATACAGGTTTAAGCCGAATAAAGTCGGTGCTTTTGTTGTAGTTCAGTTTTTTCCGGGTATCATTGCGGAGAAGAGCCAGTACTATGCGCTTGATTAGAATATTCACGGCGATTTCATAACCGGGAGTTTTCGTTTCCCACTCGCGGTAGATTTCCGTTACGCATTCGGCAACGAGAGTCCTGATCTCACTGTTTTCTTCAAAAATATAATTCAGCTTGCTTAAAGCCGATTCCGCTTCGGAGAAATATTTCAGATACGGGATCGTACTTTCATCAAAATAATGCTCCAGATCAAACTGCAGCACCAGGTAAACGGTCTCAATGCCGGGAAAGGACCGGTCTCGGTGCAGCTGGGAGGAACCGATTAAGATAATGTCCCCTTCGTTCAAGAGGGTCATTTCGTTGTTCAGATACACCTCAAGTTTCCCTTTAAGGATGACGAGCATTTCCATTTCTTTATGGTAGTGCCAATTTCCGATGAACGGTTCCCCCCGGAAAGCCTGAAAAATATGCATGGACAAAAAAGGGTTTTCATAATTAATTTTTTCGTTATAAAATTCCACTTTCAGTTCCTCCGTATGGCAAAATCACATATAAGTATACCCATATAAGCAATTGTTTTTCTCTTGGTTTTCTCTATACTTTATTGTAGTACGTCAAGTTTTCTAATGAAAGACCTATCTGATAGGAGGAGTTTGGAGAATGTCGAAAACATATCGCCTTGGTATCATTGGTTGCGGTGGAATTGCAAACGGAAAGCATATGCCGAGTCTGGCCAAATTGGACAATGTAGAAATGGTGGCGTTTTGTGATACTATCAAGGAACGCGCCGACCAAGCCAAAGAACAGTATGGAACGGAAGGGGCCGCAATTTACGAGAACTACCAGGATCTGCTCAAAGACGAGTCAATCGATATCATTCATGTTTGTACGCCAAACGACTCCCATGCGGATATTACCATTGCTTCACTGGAAGCAGGAAAGCACGTCATGTGTGAGAAGCCGATGGCCAAAACAGCCGCCGATGCCCGCCGGATGGTGGAGGCAGCGAAACGCACCGGCAAAAAACTGACAATCGGATATAACAACCGTTTCCGTTCCGACAGCCAATATTTAAATAAAGTATGCCAGGAAGGCGGGCTCGGAGAAATTTATTTTGCGAAAGCGCACGCTATCCGCCGCCGTGCCGTGCCAACTTGGGGTGTATTCCTCGACGAAGAAAAACAGGGCGGGGGACCGCTTATCGATATCGGTACACACGCACTTGATCTAACGCTTTGGATGATGAACAACTATAAGCCGAAAGTGGTTTTGGGTAAAGCTTATCATAAACTTTCCGGCCGTGAAAATGCGGCAAACGCATGGGGGCCTTGGGATCCGGCCAAATTTACTGTGGAAGATTCCGCATTTGGCATGATCACGATGGAAAACGGAGCCACGATCATACTGGAATCCAGCTGGGCACTGAACGCTCTGGATGCGGACGAAGCCAAATGTACACTTTGCGGTACGGAAGGCGGAGCCGACATGAAAGACGGACTTCGCATTAACGGCGAAAAGCACGGCAAACTGTTCACCAACCATATCGAGCTGAATGCAAGCGGCGTTGCTTTCTACGACGGGGTAAGTGAGGAGGCTCCGGATGTTGAAATGAAAATGTGGATTGACGCTATCGAAAATGACAAGGAACCTGTTGTAACTCCGGAACAAGCCTGCGTCGTTTCCGAAATTCTTGAGGCCATCTACACATCCTCTGAAACAGGAAAAGCCGTTTACTTCGATTAATCTCATAATCTTTAATGAAAGCCGTGTACAAGTATTGTATACGGCCTTCTTATTTTGAAATCTCCCATGCAATCTCACCCTTTCTTTTTTTCAGCGGTTGCGTCTTTTGTTCTGTACATAGTCCGCATCGAACAGGAACAGGCGCATCAGGAGCCACAAGGATGGTACCAGGATACAGAGTCCCGCGATAAAGGCAATGATCAAGGCAATTGCCATCTCCGCATTGACGAAGTTTTCGTGGATATGAATGTACGGATATAAAAGATAGGGCAGGTGTGCAGCTCCGTACCCGAAAAAGGCGAAGGCAAACTGCAGGATGACCAGAACAAACGACCAGCAAGTGCCGGGTTTTATGCTGGGCAAAAACACTTCGAAGCATAAGCTTAGTCATGATTATGATTACCCAAATATGAAAAAAATGGGATAGCTCTCTTCAGAAAGGCATAAAAAAGAACAGCAGCAACAACGAAACACAATATGATCAATTTTTTTTCTTGTTTTTTGTAGTTCATCAGTAGCCTCCCCTGCCGGATATATGATTATCTTGTGCAAATTTTTGTGATACCTTTCACAGGCAATATAAATAAGCTTTCTTAATTGGCCGTTTTACATTTTTACATGTCGTTAACAATCTGAGTGTTTGGATTTTACACTGGCTTGTTACGATGATTTCAGAAACAACAAATCATTTGAATTTTTCGGGAGGTCATAATTGATGAAGAAGATGTGGAGCAGAAAGCCTGTTCTATTTCTTGTAACAGGAGTATTATTTGCCAGTTTGCTTGCAGGATGCGGCTCGAAAAGCGAAACGAATGCATCATCCAGCCCAAAAGGCTCTGCGGAGTCATCCGCAAGCAGTGAAGTATCCGGTACAGTGACAGCATCCGGCTCCAGTGCTCTGCTTCCTTTAGTTAAAGCTGCCGCAGCGGAATTCTCCAAGAAAAACTCTAATGTGACTGTAAATGTAACGGCCGGTGGTTCCGGTACAGGCCTTAAGAACGTGGCCGATGGAATTTCGGATATCGGAAATTCTGACGTAGAAGCCAGAGATGAATACAAAGATAAAAATCTTGTAGACCATGTAGTATCGATTGCACCTTTTGCCCTGATTGTAAATAAGGATGTGGAAGTAGAAAATCTGAGCAAGCAACAGGCGGCAGACATCTTCTCCGGTAAAGTGAAAAACTGGAAAGAACTCGGTGGTAAAGACCAGCCTATCGTGATTGTTAATCGCCCTGACAGTTCCGGTTCCCGCAAACTTATCAAGACCCTTGTACTTGGGGATCAGGATTTTACTAAAGAAGGCGTGACCCAGGAGAGCAGCGGGGCCATGAAAACAGCGGTTTCCCAAACCACCGGTGCCATAGGCTATGTAGATATTCCTTATGTGGATGATGCAGTGAAAATGTTGAAATTCGAAGGTGTGGAATACAAGAAAGAAGCGATCAAAGACGGTTCTTACAAACTGTACGGCGTTGAGCATATGTATACCAAAGGAGAGCCTAAAGGAGCCGTTAAAGCCTTCCTTGAATACATCATGAGCGCGGAATTCCAGAATTCCCAGGTAGAGCAGCTGAAATTCCTTCCGGCCTCTACCCTTAAATAATGAATCCTCATTCTATAAAAACCGGTCTCTCCTGTTTGGGAACCGGTTTTCATATTTCCGGACCCGGCCAGTAAAATATTGATTTGCACTCGGCGGGAGGGGGTTAACAAAATTATCTGGTTTAACACTGTGTTAACAAAACGTTTATTTTCTATTTACACTAGTCCCCTATGATGAAAGTGTACTAAAACCGTGGCTTCGGCTTAGAAAAGTAAGGGGGACTACCCGTTGAATTCTTCTGTTGCAAAATCTATTGCAGGTACCCATAACAAGCCTGAATTGGCACAATCAGATGCAAGCTCGTGGACTAAAAACCGGCATCGTACGGACAAAATGATGCGATGGCTGTTTGTAGGCAGTACTGTTCTTGTTTCCTGTATTATTTTCTCGATTATTCTGTTTGTAGGCTTTCAAGGTATACAGACGTTTAAAGATGTTAATCCGTTCACATTCTTTTTCTCTATGGAGTGGGTTCCGGCCAATAATCAGTTTGGAACCTTTTCCTTTTTGTTCAGCACATTGGCTTTAACCGGCCTGTCCATCCTGATGGTTGTACCTCTAGCCGTTTCTGCTGCCATTTTCATGGCGAAGATTGCTCCAAAATGGATGAGGGAGATTTTGCGTCCGGCTGCTGAATTGTTTGTCGGCATTCCTTCTGTCGTGTACGGGCTAATCGGACTGACGGTTATCGTTCCTTGGCTTGCCAATATTAGCGGAACGGCGGGTTACGGTATCTTACCGGCTGCTATCGTCCTGGCCGTGATGATTTTGCCAACAATCCTGTCAGTCTCCGAGGATGCGCTCCGTGCCTTATCTCCCGGACTTCAGGAAGCTTCCCTGGCACTTGGAGCCACCCGCTGGCAAACGATTTGGAGAGTGCTCCTTCCGGCAGCAAGGCCCGGAATTATAACAGGAATAATTTTGGGGATCGGGCGTGCTCTCGGTGAGACAATGGCTGTGTTCATGGTTATCGGAAACTCCCCGTTATTGCCGAAATCCTGGCTGGAATCCACAACGGTTCTTACGACGGCTATTGTGAAAGATATGGGGAACACACATCACGGGACGGCCTGGAATAATGCTTTATACATGATGGCATTTGTACTGCTGGTCATTTCACTAATCCTGATTCTTGCTATCCGGATTATTGCAAAAAGGAGTGAAGTGAAGTGAGGAACAAGGCGACAGACTTTGCCGCAACAGTGTATTTTTGGCTGGCAGGATTTTCGATTATCGGGCTTTTGGTCTGGGTACTTTACCGGATCTTAAGCGCAGGACTTCCGCATCTTTCCTGGGACTTTATAACCGGACTTCCGGAAGATATCATGCCCGGCGGCGGTGTAGGGCCAATGCTCTTCAACTCTTTCTATATCCTGTTTCTGTCTCTTGTATTCTCGCTTCCAGTTGGTTTTGGGGCAGGTATTTATCTGGCAGTCTATGCGAAGAAGAACAGGTTGACGGAATTTATCAGGATCTCAGTTGAAGCTTTAGCTTCCGTGCCTTCCATTGTTTTTGGCCTGTTTGGCTTCTTGCTCTTTGTACAATTTTTCAATTTGAAAATATCCGTTCTGAGCGGTTCTTTGGCTCTGGCCCTTTTGAACCTGCCCGTTCTTGTCCGGGTAACCGAAGGAGCTTTCCGGACCGTCCCGCACTCATATTGGGAGGCCAGTCTTGCCCTCGGTTCTACCCGCTGGCAGGCTATCCGTAAAGTGCTGTTTCCGGCAGCTTTGCCTAGTCTGATTACCGGAATAACACTTGTAGCGGGACGTGCACTAGGGGAATCCGCTATTTTGATCTATACTGCCGGATTATCTGTATCCCGAAATTTCCCGGAATTAAATCCATTTGCCATGGGGGAAACGCTGGCTGTTCACTTATGGTACGTTCAATCTGAGGCACTTGTACCGGACGCGAAGCAAATTGCGGCCGGAAGCGCAGCTCTTCTTCTGCTTGTTGTGCTTGCCTTTAACCTTCTTATCGGCATACTAAGTCGTATTATTCAAAAACGATTACCCGGAGGCAAATAACTTATGATCACAACGACCGCAACAAAAATAAGTGTCAAAGATGCTAATTTGTTTTATGGAGAACAACAGGCACTCAAAAATATGAATTTGGATATGCCGGAGAAATCCATTACAGCTCTGATCGGGCCTTCCGGATGCGGGAAATCCACTTTTCTCCGCATGCTGAACCGGATGAATGATTTGATTGAAGGTGTACGCATTACAGGGACTGTGGTTATAGACGGACTTGACATTTATGCATCGAATACGGATGTGGCTTCCTTAAGGAAACGGATCGGTATGGTATTTCAGCGTCCGAATCCTTTTCAGACGAGTATTTTTGACAATGTGGCTTATGGACCGCGTATCCACGGGATCAGAAAAAAAGCGGAGCTCGAGGTTATCGTGGAACGGAGTCTTAAACAGGCAGCCCTCTGGGAGGAAGTGAAGGACCGACTCAACAAGTCTGCATTGGCCTTGTCGGGCGGACAGCAGCAGAGGCTGTGCATAGCCAGGCTGCTGGCTGTGGAACCGGAGGTACTTCTGATGGATGAGCCGACCTCTGCGCTGGACCCGGTCTCTACTATGAAAGTGGAGGAACTTACTCAAGAATTGAAAGAGAAATATACGATAGTAATCGTTACTCATAATATGCAGCAAGCTGCCCGGATTTCCGATCAAACTGCCTTTTTCTTAAACGGTGTGCTGGTGGAAAATGGGGAGACGGAGAAAATCTTCAATAATCCGGCGGACCAACGTACGGAAGACTACATTCGGGGCAGATTCGGCTGATAAGGGAAAACTTAAAAAACGAATCAATTTCGGATGGATATCTAAGTTATGAAATTGATTCAAACATTTTTTGAACCTCTCATGACTAAAGTCGCGAGATTCTCGGGAACAGAGCGTACTTTTACGACATACCAGTCTGCTCTAAAGCCCCCTAATGAACTTGGACAGTACATCCCTTATTCCGATATAATAAAATCATGTTGGAGGGGAACGAAAACCAGAAAGCAATACGACCTGAATTTCAAAAAGATGATCGTGCCAAGGGAAAAGGAATCGGCAATATGACGGCTGTCGCGAGACAGCTAGCAGAGAAAGCTTTTGGTGTTAAAATAAGTGATATACAACGAGAAGCCTTAGACTTATTTGATTCCATTACATTTAATCCGGACTTTCAATTAGTTATGAAGCTTGAGCCAGGTGACATGCAATTTCTTAATAATCATGTTGTAATACATTCGAGGACTGAGTTTGAAGATTATGAAGATCCTAAATTAAAAAAGACATTTATTACGGTTATGGCTTTCTGTACGTAATTCAAGAAAAGAACACCCAATCACCTTTTAAATTGAGAGGAGTGGTATTTAATGATAATAAGGGAAGCAACAACTGATGATGCATTAGAACTTACAGAACTGATTAAACAAGTTGAAAGGGAATCTGATTTTATGTTGTTTGGGGCAGAAGAAAGGATACTCAGTCCAGAACAACAAATGAAAAAAATAGAAGCAGTAAAACAAGATGAAAATTCAATTATTTTAGTCGCTGACATTAATGGTAAATTGGTAGGCTATTTAATTGCGAACGGAGGATTTGCAAAAAAAATAAACATTCTACTTATTTGGTAATAGGAATTTTAGAAGAATTCACTGGAAAAGGGATTGGAAAGGATTTATTTAACGAATTGGAAACATGGGCATCTCTAAATAGTATACACCGATTAGAATTGACTGTTATGAAGCACAATGAGAGAGCAGTTTCACTTTATAAAAAAATGGGATTCGAAATCGAAGGAGTTAAAAGGAATTCATTACTAGTAAATAATATATATGTAGATGAGTATTATATGTCGAAATTATTATAAATAGTTTCAAAGTTCGATGGAACCCAAAATAATGTAATATAAATTTAAGACGTCCGTCATGACGAGATATAGCATCTTCAGCAGCGGCTCATCGGTAGGGAAAATGCTTTTTCCTTTCGTCACCTTGCGTAACCGGCGATGATAGCTTTCGATCATGTCCGTCTTAAGATGAGCTTACGGATCTCTGACGGGTACTTGAAAAAAATAGCGAGTTTCTCCCCAGTTGGTGCGCCACGAATGGACGATAAGCGGATACTTGGTGCCCCATGTCCCTTCGAATCGATCCAGCTTTTACAGACTCGAAAACTGTAAGCACGGATGGCATTCTTAATGACTTTAATTAGTCCCCCGAATATGTTGTACTTGTTTTCTGTTCGATATACATCGGAAGTTGGATGAAAGGCGCAAACATTGATTTATTCAGTGATGGTTTGTTTATTTACTGGTTTAAAAATAAGGGGCTACCCCAAACATGTCGTACCTCAATCGTTCGACGATGTTAACGTCAGATAGTTCAAAGATCACCTTCAAGAGCAAGTATTTAAACAATTGAATCGGGTCGATTGCCTTTCGGCCGTTATCCAGACTGTAGCGCTCTTTCAATTCTTATAAACAAATGAGAAATCCACCAATTCATTGATCTGACGCAAAATATTATCCTTTGGAATAATCAAGTTATAGAGTTCTATATAGGGATTTAAAGTCATGGATTGTTGTTGAAGCATCACATTTCACCTACTCGGTTTGATGCTTTCATTATACTAAAAAAAGGTACAGCTCCCTCAAAAATTTGAGGAACCTGTACCTTTTTAGCTTTTAGAGGGACTTTTTCAGTGGCCTTTCAGTCAGGAACAGATTTTTTTTATTTCATCTGTCTACCTAAAGGAGAGCATATCATTGGTGCTGGGTTAAACTATCGACAAAGTCCCTATATTCACCGCCGCAAAGTAAAAGGTTTTTGCTGGAGGGCGAAGGCAGGCGCCTTTTATTCCTGGATTCTTTCAATTTTGGGCACAATCGCCAAAGCCGGAATGGAGTTAGTCATTGCTCTTGCAAATACCTTTACTTTTTCACCTATCATATAAGGAGCAGGATTTGATATAGGAACCTTTAGCAACTTATCTTGAAAAGCCAATACCCACCAACTTCCCAAATAAAAGAGTGCCTCTTCTCTTGTAGGAGTATCTGCAACCAGCATGTGGCCGTGAGAAATGGAGATGACATACCCGGTAAAGGGCAGCCGATCTTCTTTCACAAGACAGTAAATGGAGGTATCATTCGATGGAGACACATCCGAATGGGCAAGAGCGGGTGTTATTCCCGCCGTAACTCCCCATCCTAAGGCAAGAGTGGTTGCTGCAGCTACAAACTTTTGTTTTGAAGTGAACATAGATTTATCCTCCTTG
This sequence comes from Paenibacillus larvae subsp. larvae, assembly GCF_002003265.1. NCBI lineage: Bacteria > Bacillati > Bacillota > Bacilli > Caryophanales > Paenibacillaceae > Paenibacillus > Paenibacillus larvae. The sequence continues at coordinate 2,484,333 of NZ_CP019687.1, read as the reverse complement.
TTTTTAGACTTCATAGCTATACATTCTTATAAATAACCCAAAATCCTTCAAAAATTGAAATATTTAACAATTTTGAAACAATTGATATAATAGAAAATGCTTTAAAAAATTCAAGATATCGACAGATTTATGACACTTTGTTTGTGAAATAGTTCATAGATCCATGTATAATATATACTGAAAAGATATGGATCAGCTTGCATAAATCCTTAAAGTTAAGATGGCTGTGAACCTGGCGAATCTAAGGGAGGTACCTGTTCTTACATACGGTTTACCTTTGCCTGTGAAAGGAAGGGAAACATTGAAAAAGCCGATATTACTTATCATGATCATGTTGTTTTTCGTCTATGTAGGGTTTGGGATTATCATTCCCGTATTGCCGGTTTTTGTGCAAGAAGAAGGAGTTGACCCGGCCGGACTCGGCCTGCTGCTTTCCATCTATTCCATCGTATCCTTTCTGGTTGCCCCATTCTGGGGAGCGCTGTCCGACCGGAAAGGCAGGCGTCCCATTCTGCTGACAGCCACGTTTGGTTTTGCATTAAGCTTCGTGCTTTTGGCTTTATCGGAACGGCATATTTGGCTGCTCTATCTATCCAGGGTCCTGGGAGGACTATTTTCAGGAGCTTTAAGCGGAGTCGCCATGGCATATGTAGCGGATATTACTTCCCATGAGGAAAGGACGAAATCCATGGGATTCGTCGGGATGTCCATTGGGCTGGGCTTTATCTTTGGTCCGGCTTTGGGCGGTCTTCTAAGTAGTTGGAGCTTAACTCTGCCTTTTTGGGTTTCGGCTGGAGCTTGCACTGCAGTGTTTGCAGGTACACTGCTGGTTTTGCCGGAATCTCTTGATAAAAGTGTACAGCCTGCAGAACATTCGCATTCATCCAGGTGGAAAGCTTTCAGCGGTCTGCTGCGTTATCTGTATATTCTTACCTTTGTAGTATCCGTCTCTCTGGCAGGACTGGAATCCACCTTCCAGTACTTTGAAATGGAAGTATTTCAGGTTACCTCTTCACAAATCGGGCTAATGTTTATGTTCAGCGGTTTTGCTGATGCCCTTGTTCAAGGGGGATTAATTCGCCCGATTGCCAAACGGAAATGGGAGAAACAGGCTATTGGTACAGGATTGTTCTTCTCTGTGATGGGGTTTATCATGATTCTTCAATCCGCCGGTTTCTGGACAGCTACGGTGGCGCTTACTATATTCAGCATGGGGAATGCGATGGTCCGCCCTTGTGTCAGCTCTTTATTGACGCAGCGCACTACAGGCGGACAGGGAATTACAACCGGGCTGAATTCTTCTATGGACAGCCTCGGACGTATTGCAGGCCCCCTGCTGGGAACAAGCTTGTTCGGGTGGAAATCAGGCGCTCCTTATCTGGCAGGTATTTTGCTTAGCCTTGCAGCAGGGTATTGGCTTTGGAAGTTTCATGAATTGGACCAAAAAAAGAAAAATGCAGGAGGCGTGTAGGATGTCGGAAACGGTGTTTAACATTTTTCAAAAATCCCATGAGGGTTCCTGGGCATTTGTGATTGTTTTCTTCATTTTGAGCGTTATTTTTACCCGGCAAAAAATCACCCCGATGATAGCCCGGTTATTTTATTTGATCATGCTTGTAAGTGGTATCGGTATGCTGATTAATTGGGGATTTCCAGGCAAGTATCTGACCAAAGGAATCCTCGCTGTTCTTATGATCGGCGTCATTGAGATGATTATGGGACGTACAAGAAGAGGACAGGGAAAAGAACCTGTTACACTTGGCATGTGGGCGGCATTTGTCATACTGCTTATTCTCATATTATTGATTGGTTTCGGAGTGTTCTGAAAGATATAAATCTATAAGTTTGGGGATCAAACATGATGATTAAAAATTGGCTGTATATTAGTGTGACTACGGTTCTGTACGGGTCTGCCGTAACCCTGCTGCTTTTGGGAAGTGTGAAGCTTATTTTTCCGGGCTTTGTCTTTATGGATGAGGCAGCCAAAGGGACCAGCGAGATAGGATACGCCCTGTTTGGTTCAGTTACCGTCAGTATCGTTTGTGTAGTCGGTTTTTTTGCTTATCTCGTAGCTAATTATTATATGATCGGGATACTTAAAAACCGTTTCAAAGCATGGAACGGGATTCAAATCTTCTTCATTTTCCTGACACTGGCGGACCTGGTTTTTCTTCGTTATGAAAACTTCGCCCGGTCTGAGGAAAGTATCTGGAGATATGCAGGATTGCCTATAGTTATAGTGACAGCGGCTATTGCAGTTGCTTGGTGGAAGGTAAAACTGACCAACAAAAACGCCTGGATTCCGACCTTGTTTTTCATGATTGTTGTGACTTCTTTGGAGCTTATACCGGCCATGCAGGCCAATGAAGACGAGTATCTGCTTATTCTTCTCGGTACCCTTGTAGTGCTCAATGCAAGACTTATCCTGATTCTGCATAAGCTTGTCAATCGCACAAGAGCCGCCAAGGCGGCAGCGGCTAAAACCCGTTCCGGACAGGGATAAGTGTAAGTTTCAGCCCTAAAGGGACCAGAAAACGGGCCAGCCGCACGCCCAAGCAGAGCAAAGCCGTGAAAATGGCCGCTCCGCACGGAAAACAAGAAAAAATCAGCTGGCTACAGTACGGAATCAAGCTGTTTCACGGCTTTTATAATGAGAATTTTATGCTTCCCGACCTTGCGTCGGGATATTTTTTTGGCGTGGGCGGGATAAATCCAAATGGCATCAAGTCCGCAGCGTGTGGCTCCGATAATATCATTTTTCCAGGAATTTCCTACCATAACACCTTCAATCGGTTTTGTTCCGGTTGCTTTCATGGCAGCCTCAAACAAGGCGGAGTGCGGTTTTCTGGGACCGTTTTTGAGCGAGCTGAAGATCAGGTGTTCGGGGAACCAGCGTTCCAGCTTCAGATTCCGCAGATTCCGTTCCAGTCTGGATCGTTTTCCGTTACTGATAATAGCCAGTTTATACCTTTTTGATAGTTCATTCAGTACTTCCTCAACGCCCGGAAAAAGGGATACGTACTTTTCTTCAGCCAGTTCCACCTGATCAAAAAAAATTTTGGCAAATGCCTCGTTCACCCTGATCGGATAGGGTTCCAGAGCTTTTTTCAGGGAACGGATACGGATTTCCTCAGAGGATAGGGGGGGCTTATCTTCCGCTTTCCGGGCACGGCTCCATTCCAGCTTGTAACTGTGAAGAGCATCCTGGGCCGTCCATGTGCTGGCTTCAGGGGCCCATCTTCCTGTAAATTCACTTAACGCGTCCACAAAAGCGAAATCAAAACACCTTCTTCGGTCTACAAGTGTGTTGTTCATATCGAAAAAGACGACCTTTTTCTGAGGGAAAAAAAAGGAGCTCATGCAGGGTCCTCCTTCACTTGCGTCTTTTCGTCCAAGCGGATTATCCGTTCTCTAACGCGACATTTAATGGATACAGAGGAATTTCCGCATTTGGAACTTTTTTCTAAAATATTAGAAAGGACAAATTTTCCTTTCGGATGTTACTTATGTTTATGTGGGGATTCATTTTTTTATTTACGGTTCCTATGCTATCATGAGAATAGTACGTGAAAAATTGGGGTGGACCATGGAAAAATTAATCATAATTGATGGGAATAGTATTGCAAACCGGGCTTTTTATGCCCTGCCTCTGCTGAGTAATTCCAGCGGGCTGCACACAAATGCGGTGTATGGGTTTACCACCATGTTATTGAGGCTGATTGAAGAGGAAAAACCGACCCACTTTCTCGTTGCTTTTGATGCGGGAAAAGTGACGTTTCGACATAAAGAATATAAAGAGTATAAAGGGGGAAGGGCCAAAACCCCTTCGGAGCTATCTGAACAATTTCCTTTAATCAAAGAGCTTCTGAACGCTTTCGGCATTCGCCAGTTTGAGCTGGAGGGTTATGAAGCAGACGATATTATCGGTACCTTGACCAGAGCTGCTGACGAAAAAAAGAAGCATGTTATGCTGGTTTCCGGAGATAAGGACATGCTTCAGCTTGCCTCCGATTATGTGACAGTTGCGATTACACGTAAAGGCATCAGTGAAGTGGAGCATTACGGTCCAAAAGAAATCGAAGAAAAATACGGATTAAAGCCGGAACAAATCATCGATATGAAGGGCCTGATGGGGGATTCTTCCGATAATATCCCTGGTATTCCCGGCGTAGGAGAGAAAACGGCTCTTAAACTTTTGCATGAATACGGCTCTGTTGAATCTGTTCTTGAGCATGCTGATGAACTGAAAGGCAAAATGAAAGAAAAAGTGAAGGAAAATGCGGACTTAGCCCGGATGAGCAAGGAATTGGCGACTATTTTCCGTGAAGTTCCGATGTCTACAGAATGGGATGAGCTTGTTTATGAGGGCTATGAAGGACCCAAGCTTCAGGAAATGTTCCGCAAGCTGGAGTTCAAGTCTTTGCTGGAAAAACTCGATTTTGGGAACGGAGAAACAGGTAAGGAAGCCGGCAAAGAGGAAGACCCCGTCCCATTTGAAGTGATAAAAGAAGATCAGCTTGCCGTTCTGGAAGCTGTTTTAGATTATATCAAGGCTATCCATGTGGAAGTAGTGGGAGAGAATCCCCATCATTCAGATATAGCAGGATTGGGGCTTTATGACGGAAACAAAGGGTATTTTCTAGCTTTTGAAACGCTGCAATCCGTTAATGCGGAGCCGATCCGCCAGTGGCTTTCGGACGCGGACAAGGAAAAATGGATATTCGATAAGCATCGGGCCCAACTGGCTTTGTCCTGGAAAGGTATTAAGCTTCGCGGGGTCTCTTTTGACGTATTGCTCGCATCGTATCTGCTTGATCCTACGGAATCCACACTTACATTAAGCGGGGTTGCCGGCAAATATTCGGTGGCTTCCCTTCCTGCTGATGAACAGGTGTTTGGAAAAGGGGCTAAATTTAAACTGCCGGAGGAACACCTGCTTGGAGAGAACCTTTCTTTGAAGGCGGAGCGTGTATCCCGCCTTGTTCCGGTTTTGAAAGCGAAGCTGGAAGAAAGCGGGATGCAAGAGCTTTATTATGAGCTTGAGCACCCGCTTGCAGGTGTGCTTGCAGAAATGGAATTGGCCGGGATAAAGGTGGATAAGGAAAGCCTTAAGCAGCTCGGTACGGAAATATCAGACCAGCTTAAAACTATTATGGACCGCATCTACGAGCAGGCAGGGATGACTTTCAATATTAATTCACCGAAACAACTGGGTGAAGTATTGTTCGAAAAACTGCAGCTGCCTGTTCAAAAGAAAACGAAGACAGGTTATTCGACGGATGCCGAGGTGCTGGAGAAGCTGGCTCCTTATCATGATATTGTCGGTGATATCCTTCATTACCGGACGCTGGCAAAGCTTCAATCCACATATGTGGAGGGATTGCTTAAAGAAGTCCGTCCGGACACAGGAAAGGTGCATACGTATTACCGCCAGACCATCGCGGCGACAGGCAGGCTTTCCAGCCAGTATCCGAATCTGCAAAATATTCCGATCCGCCTGGAGGAAGGGCGCAAGATCCGCAAGGTTTTTGTTCCATCGAAACCCGGATGGCATATTCTGGCTGCGGATTATTCGCAAATTGAACTTCGTGTACTCGCTCATATCTCAGGGGACGAAAAGCTGAAGGAAGCTTTCGTCAAGGATATGGATATCCATACTAAGACTGCTATGGATGTGTTTGGGGTTAGCGAAGCGGAAGTGGACGCTAATATGAGGCGTTCTGCCAAGGCGGTTAACTTCGGAATTGTATATGGAATCAGCGATTACGGCTTATCCCAGAACCTTGGGATTACGCGGAAAGAAGCTTCCCGGTTTATCGAGCAGTATTTTTCTGTATTCCGCGGAGTCCGCAATTATATGGACTCCATTATCAGGGAAGCCAAAACACAGGGTTACGTAACGACACTTCTCCAGCGCCGCAGATACTTGCCTGAAATTAATGCATCAAATTACAACCTGCGTTCTTTTGCCGAGCGTACAGCCATGAATACGCCTATCCAAGGCACAGCTGCGGATATTATCAAGCTTGCCATGGTTCAAATGGATGAGCGTCTTAAACAGGAAAAACTGAAGAGTACAATGCTGCTGCAAGTACATGACGAATTAATTTTTGAAGTACCGGAAGATGAATTGGAGACCATAAAAAAGCTAGTGCCGGAAGTGATGGAACAGGCTCTTGCTCTTGACGTTCCCTTGAAAGTGGAAGTGGATGAAGGGGAAAACTGGTACGAAGCGAAATAATGAATTAGGGGGAGTCAGGATGCCGGAATTGCCAGAAGTCGAGACCGTCAAACGGACTCTGAATGAATTGGTTGTCGGAAAAACTATTGAACAAGTGGAAGTGCGGCTTTCGCGTATTATCCAAAAGCCGCTGAATATAGAGGAATTTGCCTTGCTTTTGGAGGGGCAGACCATTGAGCGGATCGACCGCAGAGGGAAATTTCTAAAATTTATTTTTACGGATTATGTATTGGTATCCCATCTTAGGATGGAAGGCAGGTACGGGGTATATCTATCCAATGATCCTGTAGAAAATCATACTCATGTGTTGTTCCATTTTACTGACGGGACGGATTTGCGTTACAAGGATGTACGACAATTTGGTACCATGCACTTGTTTCCAAAGGGACAAGAAGAACTGGATCCGCCTCTGAACAAGCTGGGGTTGGAACCTCTTGATGAAACATTCACGTTTGAACGGTTCTATCAGACCATTCACCATAAAACCACAAGGATCAAGCCTCTCCTGCTAAACCAGGAATACATTGTTGGGGTAGGAAATATTTATGTAGATGAAGCTTTGTATACAGCGGGTATTCATCCCGAGACGGAGACGCACTTACTGACAAAAAAAGAATTGCGCAAGCTCCATGAAGCCATCGTTCACACGCTGCAAAGCTCTGTGGATGTCGGAGGGTCTTCAATAAAATCCTATGTGAACGGACAGGGAGAGATGGGCATGTTTCAGCATCAGCTGAAGATATACGGCCGGACTTCCGAATTATGTACCCAGTGCGGAGGCGTAATTGTAAAAATGGTGGTTGGAGGGCGTGGCACTCATATCTGTCCGACCTGCCAGCCCCGCAAAAGGAAACGTACAAGAAAGAAAGTACTTCAATAAGCACATTCCCCTAGGCACTTCCATATCATAAATGGAAGGATCAAGTTGCCTGGGGGGAGGAAAAAACATGCTTCCTGGTATATCCCTATTCGTTCTTGCTCTCGCTGTTAGCTTGGACGGTTTGGGCGTAGGTATGATGTATGGAATTCGTAAAATAAAAATTCCGCTTTTATCCGTTGCCATTATCTCGTTATGGTCGGGTCTTGTCATTCTTGCATCCATGCAGATTGGAACCTGGCTGGCTGAATGGATAAGCCCCGCTCTGGCCCGGAAGCTGGGGGCGGTCATTTTAATAGGCATTGGTATCTGGGCACTTTATCAGCTTTATATGCAAAAACATCCGGGAAGGGAAGAACCTGGCCGGGTACCTGAAAATCAATTCGAGTCATTAGGCGTACCTGTTAACGGAAAACTGCTAAGCAGAGAGGTAGTCTCTATTGAACTAAAACGTTTCGGTCTGGTCATTCAAATTCTTCGAACGCCTTCAGTAGCAGACGTGGACCGTTCCGGGAATATTTCCGCTTACGAGGCTACTTTGCTCGGATTAGCTTTGTCGCTGGATGCGTTCGGAGCGGGAATAGGAGCGGCCCTTATTGGATTTTCCCCAATCGTCACTTCGGCAGTTATAGCTTGTTCCGGCGGTTTTTTCATTGCCATGGGATTGAAAGCGGGGTACCGGTTTGCAGATCTAAACTGGGTAAAGAGATTATCTGTACTTCCCGGGTGTGTACTTGTGCTGATGGGATTAATCAAACTGTTCGGTTGAGAGGACTTTGTCCGAGATTCTAAAGAGGAGTGAAACCATATGAATATAGGCTTAACAGGCGGTATCGCCTGTGGAAAAACGACCGTTGCCTCCAGTCTTGTCCGGCGCGGCGCACTATTGATTGATGCGGATCTTCTCGCCCGGGAAGTAGTAGAACCGGGAAGCCCTATACTGGAGCAAGTCACGTCACATTTTGGACAAGGCATCCTGCACCCGGATGGTTCTCTAAATCGAAAAGCTTTAGGAGAAAAAGTTTTTAGGGATAAGGCCTCCAGAAAACTGCTGGAAAGTATCCTCCATCCCGCCATCAGGCTTCTTATGGAAGAACGCATGAACTGCTATGAAAAAGAATACCCGGACAAACTGATAGTGGCAGATGTACCTTTGCTATATGAATCCGGATTTGATGGTATGTTTGCAGAGGTTATGGTTGTTTATGTTCCACAGAATGTTCAGCTTGAACGTCTTATGGAGAGGGACAAGCTTACGGAGGAACAGGCACTTAGCCGGATTCGGGCTCAAATGTCCATTGAAGAAAAGAAAAAACGAGCTGATATACTTATAGAAAACCAAGGGGATCTCTTAGAAACAGAACGTCAATTGGACGAATTTTGGAAGAGGAAGGGGCTTACATGAGATTTCTCCGAAAAAAGAGAGTTTTTGCTCTTTTGCTGATCGTTTTTTTGTTTATACTATTCTATAATAGTGAATTTATCGGAAAAAGAATTTACCCGATTTCCTACCAGAACGAAATAAAACAAAGCGCGGCAGAGCATAATATGGACCCTCTGGTACTTGCTGCTATTATTCGTGTTGAAACGAACTTTTCTCCGGAAAGCGTATCTAAAGTCGGAGCTATGGGAATCATGCAGATTATGCCGGAAACAGCCGAATGGATTCATAAACAAACGAATATCCCTCTTAGTGATTTTACTAAAGTAGATGTCAATATTCGCATGGGAGCCTGGTATCTGAGCTATTTAAAAGAAATGTACGATGGAAATATGCTGTATGCTATCGCCGCTTATAACGCAGGACAGGGAAATGTGAACAAATGGAAGAAAAATCAAATATGGGACGGTACAAAGGACGGCATTAGCAATATTCCTTTTGGAGAAACCCGCCACTATGTCCAAAAGGTATTGTATTACTATACAAAATATCAAAAAGTATATAAAAGTATATAAAAGTGAGCTTTCCTATGCCGATATTAATGGAAAGAAGCAAGGGAAAGAAGCATACGGCTTCTCTTCCCCTGCTTTAGCTTAGTCAGCAACGGTTTTGTTATCGGCTACCTTGTGTACCGGAAAGTTGCTGTTCGGCGATTTGAACTAAGCGGCGAGTGATGTGACCACCAATCGCTCCAGTGTCACGAGTAGCCATGTTGCCATAGTATCCATCCTGAGGAATGACGATACCAAGCTCTTGAGCTACTTCGTATTTCAATTGGTCCAACGCAGCATTTGCTTGAGGAACAACTAATACGTTACTGCTACGAGATTGTCCTGTACCCATGTCTGTTCACCTCCTTGTCGTTGGTAACTGTATTATGTGCGATCTTATTAAGAACATGACAAGCAACATATGGGAAATTCGAATTAAATAAAGGATAGGGGTGAGGATAACTATGAAGTGTCCTTTCTGTGACCACCTGGGTACGAAAGTCCTGGATTCAAGAGCCGCCAACGATAATAAGTCCATAAGACGGCGCCGGGAATGCGAGAAATGCATGCGCAGGTTTACTACTTTTGAAATGGTAGAAGAAACACCTTTAATGGTAGTAAAGAAAGACGGCAGCCGTGAAGAGTTTAATCGTGACAAAATATTGCGCGGATTAGTCCGGGCCTGTGAAAAGCGTCCGGTGTCTGTAGACCAGCTGGAACAGATCGTAACCGAAGTAGAAATGCGGGTGCGCAATATGGCCAAACCGGAGGTAGACAGCCGGGAGATAGGCGAGCTTGTTATGGAACAATTATACCCTGTTGACGAAGTGGCTTATATCCGTTTTGCTTCGGTGTACCGCCAATTTAAGGATATCAGTATGTTCATGAAAGAATTGAACGAACTGCTGGGCAGAGGAAATGAAACTGATATATAGTAAAAAGATTTGTAAGAGTGGGAAGTTTTCATTAAGACTTCCCTTTTCTTTTTTTCAAAGTTTTAATGTATGAATAAGAAAAACCGGATAGTTTGATAGAACAAGAAGGAAATGGAAAAAAGCACAAAAGGAGGGATGGGGAAAATCAGCGGCTAATTGCCAAATAAAAAAATGTTCCCAAAACATTCATCTAGTACAGGCATCTGCAATAACCTAATAACAAAATCCATTTCAAACTTATTCATAACCCAGCGGGGGAGGAAAGCGGTATGCGGAGAAAAGTTAGCCTGATTGTTCTATCGCTTTTGTTACTTTCATTTCTTGCCTTGACAGGCTGTTCGGGCAGCAAAGAGGAGAAAGTAACCTTGAATTTCTGGTATGGCTGGACAGGGCCGGAAGCGGATGCCTTGGAAAAACTGATTAAAGAATTCAATGATACACACAAAGAGATACAGGTGAAGGGGCTGAGTCAAAGTGACTATCAAAAGCAGCTGACGGCTATTACAGGAGGAAATCCTCCGGACCTTGCGTCCCAATTCGGTCAGAACGTGGCCTCATGGGGAGTCAAGGGGGCAATGCTTCCGCTTGATGACTATATCAAAAAGGAAAATGTGGATTTGAATGATTTTATTCCTTCGGCATTATCCACGTCCCAATACAATGGAAAAACGTATGCGCTTCCAATTGCGATGCATGTTACCATGCTTTTTTATAACAAAGATTTGCTGAAAGAAGCGGGATTTGACGGACCTCCAAAAACCGTAAAAGAAATGAAACAATATGCCGAGAAATTAAGCGTAGTAAAAGAGGAAGGGCGCCTGGAACGTCTTGGCCTCTGGCCCGGAACGGACCCGTATACTTTTGCTTATGTTTTTAACGGAAAATTTTATGACCCGGATAAAAATGAAGTAACGCCGGAAGATCCGGGTTTCAAGGCAGCCATCCAGCTTTCCAAGGACCTGTGGGATAAATACGGCAGTGAGAATCTGGACCGTTTCTCCTCTAGTCTGGGTAAATATCAATCAGCCCAGAACCCGTTCTTTTCGGGAAAATATGCTATGACTATAGACGGGGAATGGCTTCCGAACTTTATCAAACAGTATGCGCCCAACCTGAATTACGGAATCACTTCCATCCCTTATAATGATGAGCATCCGGAGCTTAAAAATGTCGGCAACATCAACACATCCGTTTTCTATATTCCTAAGGGGGCAAAACACCCTGAACAATCCTGGACTTTCCTCAAATGGATGACCGAGAAAAGCCATATGTCCAAATTTGACGCGGCCCTCGGAAACCTTCCTACACGGAAAAGCGCACTTGAAGACCCCGCATTTAACGATGTGCCGGGATTTAAAGAATTTTTGAATTATGCCAAAAGTGATAACCTTCACACTTTCCCGATCGTCCCGTTCATGAATGAGTATATGGATGAAATCAAGGTACAATATGACGCTATCCTGAGAGGGAAAATCAGTATGGACGAAGCTTTAAAACAAATCAAAGAAAAAATCCAGCCGCTGGCGGACAAGAAGTAGTTAAATCAGGGATCTTGCAGGTTCGATAGGTTCTCCCTGCGGGATACTGCCATCCTGATGGAAAGGAGCAATCCGCATGAGCATAACGGCAGCAAAGAAAAGGAAAATGACGAGGAAGGAACGTCATTATATGTGGCTGGGGCTGGCATTTGCTTCTCCGTGGATTATAGGATTTTTGGTTTTTACCGTTTACCCCTTTTTTGGCTCCCTTTACTTTAGTTTAACGGAATATGACCTGTTTAATTCCCCGAAATGGATCGGAATGCAAAATTATGTGAAAATATTTCAGAATAACCATTTTTATATCTCTTTAATAAATACGCTTTACATGGCAGGAATATCCATGCCGATAGGATTAATCAGCAGCTTGCTGATTGCCCTGCTTCTGAACTTTAAAGTAAGGGGTATCAGTTTTTACCGGACTGTATATTACCTGCCGGCAGTTATTCCGATTGTAGCCAATGCCATTTTATGGGCCTGGATGCTGAATCCGGATTTCGGCCTGATCAATATGATTCTAAGAGAGCTGCATATGCCGGACCCTGCCTGGCTTCTGGATCCCCGGTTTACCAAACCTTCCCTGATCTTAATGGGAATTTGGGGTTCCGGAGCCGGGTCGCTTATTTTTCTTGCCGCGCTGCAGGGGATTCCCCAGCAGTTCTATGAGGCAGCCTCTATAGATGGTGCAAGCAGGTGGCATAGATTTAGACATATTACACTTCCGGGATTATCGCCTGTAATTTTGTTCCAGATTATTATGGGACTGATCTCCGCATTTCAAATATTTACCGAATCGTATATCCTTGCAGGAGGGAAGACGGCCGATGCCAATCTGGGCGGTCCGGAGCAATCGCTGCTATTCTATGCTGTGAATCTGTACCAGGAAGCCTTCGTATACATCAAAATGGGATATGCTTCTGCCCTTGCCTGGATCCTATTTGTGATCGTAGTGATTCTTACCGCAGCCATACTCAAAAGTTCTGCCCGCTGGGTATACTATGGAGGTGAGTAAAGATGGCAAAAGATTTATCCGCCGTACCTTCTGCTCCTGCTTTTTCGCCTAAAACCAAACATAGCTTCGGCTATATCTTCAAGAAGACCATACTTCCTCATGCGGCATTGCTCCTGTTGGGCTGTTTTTTCCTCTTCCCTTTTATTTGGCTCATTATCACTTCTTTAAAAACACCCGCAGAAATATTTGAGATTCCGCCCCGCATTTTTCCGGATAAACCCCAATGGGTAAACTACCAAAATGCCGTTGAAGCGATTCCTTTTTTCAAATACATGGGGAATACTTTGCTTATTTGCGGGGTCAACATCATCGGCCAGCTATTTTCTGCCCCTTTGATCGCTTATTCCATAACGAAGATTCCATGGAAAGGCCGTAATATTATTTTTGCCATAGTGGTAGCGACGATGATTTTACCCCCCAGGTCCAGATGATTCCGGTATATATCATTTACGCTAAACTTGGCTGGGTTAATACCATTTTGCCCCTTACTATCGGCAGCTTCCTGGGAGCACCCTTTTATATTTTCCTGTTAAGGCAGTTTATGCTTACATTGCCCAACGAGCTGATTGAAGCGGCCAAAATTGACGGTGCCAATGAGTTTAGAATTTATTCCCGGATTATCCTGCCTCTGCTTAAGCCGGCACTGGCCACGATTGTACTTTTTACTTTTGTGGCAGCCTATACCGACTTTATGGGGCCGCTCATTTATTTGAACGATTCGGAAAAATGGACGATCAGTGTGGGACTCCAGGGATTTCTTCAGGATCACGGTGCCCAATGGGAGCAGCTGATGGCAGCCTCTGCTATATTTACGCTTCCCATGATCATTCTATATTTTTTCGGACAAAAATATTTCATAAAAGCCGGTTCAACGCTAACGGGGTTTAAATAAGCTTTACTCATTCCCTGAAACCCCCTGTCATATTTCTTTCTTTTGGAACCGCAAGTCATATTTTGTAAAAAAATTCATAAATGTGATATCTGATTTAGGCGTATTAGATCATTTATGTTACACTGGGCAAAAGAGATGTGAATCCTTAAAAACCCCGAATCGGCTCGGCATTTCATCTTCCGGAAGCACCAAGGATCTGATGGATGCTGTCCAGATTGCCAAGGCAAACGGCGACCTTATAATCTGTTTGACAAACCACGCCCGGTCTCCTATCACCCATCATGCCGATGTAGTACTTCTTGCTGCAGCCAAGGAAACTCCGCTTCAGGGCGGAGCATTTTCATCCAAACTGGCTCAGATTCATGTCATGGATATTCTATCAACCGCAATAGCTATCAGGCAGAAGGACCATACTTATACCGCACTTGAGAAGACTGCAAAATCTGTGTTGGATAAATTATATTAATCAGGGTTGGTTCTTTCACGAAAATACGAATTAAATCAACCATTAAAAAAATATGATTATTGACCCTTGATTAGTCATAGCTTATAATGGACACGAATTCTTGATCGGCTTCAAAATCTAAGCTTCTCTATACAAAAAAGTGGTGATATCATGGCGGAAACAAACGGATATGAAATCCAGAGAGTCCTTAGCAATAACGTTGTCCTGGTCCGGGACCCAAGCACCGGTTCGGAGATGATCTTAACAGGAAAAGGCATTGGATTCGGGAAAAAATCAGGCCAGCAACTTGACAATACGGATTCATTAATCGAGAAGAAATATGTTATGGAGTCGGAATCTCACTTGCAGCAGCTGCAGACTCTAACCAATCAGATCGATCAAGATGTAATCTCTATATCTGAAGATATTATTTCCATGATTGCGAATCAGATTACAGCCGATATTAATGAGCATATTCATATTGCTCTTCCCAGTCATATCCAGTTCGCTGTTTATCGCCTGAAACATAATGTGGATATTGCCAATCCGTTTTTGTACGAAATACAGTCACTATATCCCAGGGAATACGAGTTAGCTGAGCAGGCGGCTTATTTAATCTCCAGTCATTTTCATGTTCAGGTGCCGGAGAGTGAAGTCGGTTTCCTGGCCATGCACATACATTCGGCTGTTTATCATGTGTCTGTCAGTGAAATGGTACAATTCAATAACTTAATCAGGATAATGGTAGAGTATATTGAAAAGGTGAAACAAATCCGGATCAAGAGGGATACTCTTGATTATATCCGGCTGATTACCCATTTACGTTTTGCGGTGGAGCGGATCAGACAAGGCAAATCCAGCTATAATCCATTTCTGCAAAACCTGAAAACCGGTATGCCCGAAGAGTATGAAATTGCGTGCAAACTTTGCGAAATTATGCAGGAAAAGCTTCAGGTTGAAATACCTGAAGATGAGATCGGTTATATAACGATGCATTTATTTCGCTTGTTTCAGCAGGTTGACTCCAAGCAATAATTATGTTACGTTAATATCATAACTTAGCGTGTTACTAGTTCGACTAGGCATGAGCTGAAAGCGGATATTTAGATAAAACTTATCTATATGTCCGTTTCGGCTCATGCCTTTTTGTAATTCTGGGAACACTTAGAATACATCGCTTAACTAGGAGGAATTACATCATGTTTGGTTTTGGAAAGAAGAAAAAAACGGTCGAAGTTGCTGCTCCGCTAACAGGAAATACTGTTTCTTTAGATCAAGTTCCTGATCCTGCTTTTGCTCAGAAAATTATCGGCGACGGGATAGCAATTGAACCATCAGAGGGGGTGCTGGTTTCCCCGGTAGATGGAAAGGTTATTCACATTATTGACAAATCTTATCACTCTTTGGTAATCGGACATGAGTCTGGATTGGAACTGCTTATGCATATTGGAGTAAACACGGTTCAGCTTCAAGGAAACGGTTTCAAACCGCTCGTGAAAAACGGAGACGTTGTGAAAAAAGGCCAGCCTGTCATTGAGTTCGATATGGCCAGCATCAAGGAAGCCGGTTATCCCGTTATCACTCCTGTTGTTATTGCCAATGGTGATGCTGTTAAGGAATCCACTTTCTTCACAGGCAGTGTAACCGCAGGAAGCAGCACAATCATGGAAGTCGTTCTTAAATAAAATCTTTATCTTATTTTTCAAATTCTGAGGGGGATACAAGCTATGTTAGGTTTTCTGCAAAAAATCGGTAGATCCTTAATACTTCCCGTCGCTACTTTACCGGCCGCAGCTATTCTGCTGCGGTTCGGTAATATCGACTACATCAAGGACTTCCACATGGGAGATACTGTTGGCGGATTCTTAAACCAGTTCGTTCAGCCGTTCCTGAATGCCGGTGGAAGTGCCATTATGGATAACCTGCCACTCATTTTTGCTGTCGGGGTTGCGATTGGGTTTGCCGGCGATGCGGTTGCGGCGCTGGCTGCGGTAATTGCTCACCTGGTATTAACTAAAGTTCTTATTGCAGTTCCGAAAGCGTTTGCTTTTATTCCGGCCGATATGAAGCTGGATATGGGAGTACTGGGCGGTATTCTGGCCGGTGGTATTGCAGCCTATTTCTATAAGAAATACCACGATATCAAGCTTCCGGAATGGTTGGGCTTCTTCGGGGGCAAACGTTTTGTTCCGATCATCACGTCACTTGTTATGGTATTTGTAGGTCTGATTTTCGGACTGATTTGGGGGCCAGTTCAGACCTGGCTCGATTCCTTCGGAAACTGGGTAGTAAGTCTTGGTGCCATCGGTTCCGGTGTGTTTATGGTTGCCAACCGTCTCCTGATTCCTTTCGGTCTTCACCATATTATTAATACCATCGCATGGTTCCAAATCGGTTCCTTTACCAATGCGGCAGGTAATGTGGTGCACGGTGACATTCACCGCTTCTTTGCCGGCGATCCATCTACGGGAATGTTCATGACCTGTTTCTTCCCGATCATGATGTTTGCTCTTCCGGGCGCTGCGCTTGCGATTATTCATACGGCGAAGAAAGAAAAAAGAAAAGCGGTGTCTTCCATCTTCATCGGTACTGCTTTTGCCGCTTTCCTGACAGGGATTACAGAGCCGCTTGAGTTCTCCTTTATGTTCCTGGCTCCTGTCCTGTATGTGATTCACGCTATTTTAAGCGGTTTATCCGGGGTAATTATGTCACTCCTGGATGTGCGTCTCGGTTTCGGTTTTTCCGCGGGCCTTATTGACTACATTCTCAACTGGCCTCTTGCTTCGAAGCCAATCATGCTGATTCCGGTCGGTTTGGCCTATTTTGTTCTGTACTACTTCCTGTTCCGGTTTACCATTGTCAAATTCAACCTGAAAACCCCAGGCCGTGAAGATGATGACATCACAGAAGATGGGCAGGATGGTTCAGAAACGGGAGGCTCCAGCAGCCTTCGCGACAAGGCGGAGAAAATTGTACCTATGCTCGGAGGTAAAGAAAATATCAAGAGTATTGATGCTTGTATTACCCGGCTCCGTCTTGTCCTGGAGGATGATAAAAAAGTGGATGAGAAAGGCCTCAAGTCTCTTGGTGCCGCCGGTATTATGAAACTTGGCGGTGGCAGTGTGCAGGTTGTCTTTGGTACCCAATCTGAACTGATCAAGGAAGAAATGTTAAAACTGTAACTCTGCTAATCATCAAAATCTATATCAGGCAGGAAGCGCGACGGATACGGCCTCTGTAAAGAGAGGAACTGTAAGTATCTTGTTAATTTAAGGGCTTCCTGCCCTTTCGTTTTGACGCCTGCAAAAACTTGGTTAAGGTTTCTCTTCTTTGCCAAGTGGGAAAGGGGAATCAAACCCGTTATAATAGAAAAAGGACTTCATAGAGCATGTACAAAAGGAGTGGAGAGATTTGGAATTAAAAGGAATAGCTGCAGCTTCCGGATACGCCATTGGTCCGGCCTTTATTCTTCAGCATGTGGAGGTAGAGGCGGAACGCTGTGAACTTGCAAGCGGTGAAGTGAAAGCGGAAGTAACCCGTTTGGAAGAAAAGGTACAGGAGGCTATCGGACAGCTCGAAAAGATTAAGGCGGATACAGAGAAAAAACTGGGTGAGGACCATGCAGGCATCTTCGCTACTCACATTCTGGTTCTGCAGGACGAAGAATATATAGGACAGGTTATAGCTAAAATACAGGAAGAGAAAGTAAATGCGGAATATGCTTTAAAGCAGGTTACCGAAGAACTTGTAACGATTTTTGCAAGCATGGATAATGCTTATATGAATGAGCGGGTTGCCGACTTTAAAGATGTGTGTAGCCGGGTTCTTCAACTGCTTGCCGGCGTGACATCCCGCTCCCTGGACGATTTTGAAGAACCGGTCGTACTGATTGCAGACGATCTGGCACCTTCCGATACCGCTCAGTTGAACCGGGACAAAGTTGCCGGATTTGCAACTAATATCGGTGGTCGGACTTCCCATTCCGCCATTATGGCGCGTTCCATGGAAATCCCGGCTGTAGTGGGATTGAAAAAAGCGACGGAAGAGATCAAGGATGGCGATTATGTTATCCTCGACGGCAGCAAAGGGGTTATCATAATCAATCCGGAAGAAGATGTTCTGAAAGCTTATCAGGAACAGCTTGTGAAATATGAAAAAAGGCTGGCGGAGATCCGCAAATATAAAGATCAGCCATCCATCAGCCAGGATGGACATCATGTGGAGCTTGTCGCTAATATTGGAAATCCGCAGGATGCTTTGGGAGCCAGAAACAATGGCGCTGAAGGTGTCGGCCTTTACCGGACCGAATTCCTGTACATGGGACGTAATGACTTTCCGTCCGAGGAAGAACAGTTCGAAGCTTACAAAAATGTAGCGGAAATTATGGGGGCTGAGAAGCCTGTTGTTATCCGTTCCCTCGATATCGGAGGAGATAAGGAGCTTCCTTATCTGGATTTGCCGAAGGAGATGAATCCGTTCTTGGGCTATAGGGCCATCCGTCTGTGCCTGGACCGCAAGGATTTATTCAAAACACAGCTTCGTGCTATTCTCCGGGCCAGTGCCCATGGAAACATCAAGCTGATGTATCCGATGATTTCTTCCCTTTTCGAACTTAGGGAAGCGAACCGGATTCTGGACGAAGTGAAGAAGGAACTGGCTGCCGAGAATATTCCGTTCAATTCCGGCATGGAAGTGGGAATGATGATCGAAGTGCCAGCCGCCGCTGTTATTGCGGATCAATTAGCCAAAGAAGTGAACTTTTTCAGCATCGGTACGAACGATCTGGTGCAATACACCATGGCTGTTGACCGGATGAACGAAAAAGTGTCCTATTTGACCCAGCCTTTCAATCCGGCTATACTTCGTTTGATTCATATGGTTATTTCGGCTGCCCATAAAGAAGGAAAATGGGCGGGAATGTGCGGAGAAATGGCCGGAAACCTGACGGCTATCCCGATTCTGCTTGGCCTAGGCCTGGATGAGTTCAGCATGAGCGCAAGCTCTGTACTTCCGGCCCGTGTGCTGATTAATAAGCTGAACAAGAAAGACATGGACAAGCTCGCTCAGCAGGTACTAAATATGGAGAATGCGGAAGAAATCCAAACCTTCGTGCAAAAGCAAGTTCCTGGAGTGACCGAACTGCAAATGTAAAGGCGATAAGAAACATACTTCAGGGGGGCACTATTCGAACGACTAAAAGAAAAGCTATATCAAGATGACATCTGTATTCACAGGTGTCATTTTGGTTTTTATGCTGCTTAGAAGTTATAATAGCAGATTTATTGTCTACTCAAGTGTTTACAAACTTGTTTAGACAAGTTATATTTATCATAAGTTATTATTTCCACAGAAAGAAAATGATGGTATATCTATATACAAAATTTTGATTAAAAGGTTATATTTGTTTATTTATTATAAACGAAAATTGCACATAATTATAGACTAAATTTGTGAAAAAAATGAAACGATATTAAAAAATATCATTAAGAGGTATTTACAATTTGCGGTATAAATAGTATATTCGGGAAATAATTCTACTTTTATTTGAGAAAGGAGAGATTTGCAATTGAAGAATGTAAAGGGGAGGTGGAATAAAAAAACATTGCATCAGAAAAAGATTTAGGTTCACATTTAGCTACGGAACTAGAGTGAATGTGGGGGAGCGGAAACCTGTATTTTACCAAAATAAGGATATTATAAACATGAGCGAATCAGGGATACCCCTTCCATTAGGAACTGCCACTGGATACATATAACAACAATTCTTCCACGTATTTTATGAACAGTTTCATGCTTATGCAGTAGAAAACTAGTATCCAATCAGGTTAATATTCTTGTTTTGTTTTCGTAGAATTGTTCACATGAACTTTTTTTGCTTGCCGTCATGCGGGAGGTTTTGAGTTCTCACAGAGTTTGTGTTTCCTGCTTGAACCCTCGCGATAAGATGATGGGAAAGAAAACAATATATTGTAGAGGGGGAAGAGGAAATAAGTTGAAGTAAAAATTTTTCAATCGCATGATTTGTCTGATTATTTTAAAGGTGTTAAACGTTATGTAATAGATGCGATATTATTAAAGAAATAAGGAGATGGAAGTATTGAAGAAAAAATTATCGGGTGTTGTAACATGTACGTTATTAGCGTTTACGTGTTTAAATGCCATAGTTCCTCCTGCTTATGCACAAAATGAGGGAAATCAAACGATAGCAACGCAAGGAACACAAGAAAAGGAAATGGATCGAACTGGTTTGCTGGGTTATTATTTCAAAGGAAACAATTTTAATGAGCTTGCACTGTTCGCACCAACGCGGGATAATACCCTCATTTATGATCAAGAAACAGCTGATGCATTATTAGATAAGGATCAACAAACCTATCAGTCGATTCGTTGGGTTGGTTTGATCCAAAGTAAGGAAACAGGTGATTTTACATTTCAATTATCTGATGACCAAAATGCGAAAATCAAGATAGATGGACATCTAGTTTCCAACCAAGGCACAGACAAACAAGTCGTGCATTTAGAGAAAGACAAATTGGTGCCGATAAAAATTGAATACAAGCCCGAAGGAAAGCTGGATAGCAATAATCAAACTTTTAAAGAACTGAAGCTATTTAAGATCAACAAGCAAAATCAAATGGTGCCAATCCAACAGGAAGAAGTAAGGAATCCTGATTTTAATAAAGAAGCTAAGTCTTCTCTAAGAAAAAAAAGATCCGTTCTGTCTGATGACCAGTCAATAGATGACGATGATACCATAGATATAGATACAGATAACGATAAAATCCCTGATGTTTGGGAAGAAAATGGATATACGATTAAAAATAAACTAGTTGTGAAATGGGATGACTCTTTAGCGGCGAAAGGATATACCAAATTTGTATCCAACCCCAACGAAGCTCATACAGTGGGAGATCCCTATACCGATTATGAAAAAGCAGCCAGAGATTTGCCTTTAGCCAATGCCAAAGAAACATTTAATCCTTTAGTAGCTGCTTTCCCCAGTGTGAATGTAAATATGGAAAAGATGATACTGTCTCCAAACAAGGATTTATCCGAAAGCGTTCAGTCCAATTCATCTACGAATTGGTCGTATTCAAATACAGTAGGAGCTTCTGTTGAAATTGGTTTTTCATTATTTACGGGCCCTTCCTTCGGAGTTAGTGCAAACTATCAGCATTCTGATACAGTAGCGCAGGAATGGGGATCCTCTAATGGCACTTCTTCCCAATTCAATACAGCTTCAGCAGGATACTTGAATGCGAATGTCCGGTACAACAATGTTGGAACGGGTGCCATCTATGATGTAAAGCCTACAACGAGCTTTGTCATAGGTAATACTACAATTGGAACAATTACAGCAAAGGCCAATTCTACAGCATTAAGTCTAACTCCAGGAGCAAGTTATCCGAAAAAGGGGCAAAATGGGATCGCTATAAACACAATGGATGACTTTGGTTCCCATCCCATTACGTTAAATAAGCAGCAGCTAAGTGATCTCTTAAATAATAAGCCTATTAAGATTGAAACCAATCAGACAGATGGTAAGTATATGATAAAAGATGCAGATGGGAAAATTAAGGAGGGCGGTCAATGGAATGGGATTACAGAAGAAATCGAGGCAAGAACGGCTTCTATTATAGTAGATACAGGAAACAAGTTGAGTCCGTATAATTGTGTAAAAAGCTAGGTTCCAAAAAATGAAAGGAGCCATATTCATAGCCCTCAGTTAGAATAATGTTGGGACACAAAATTCTAAATATACGAGGTGTTATGAAATGGCTCAATACCAGATTAACGTAGATTCGCAGCTTTTGCATCAACTATTTTTGGGAAATTCTCAGGATGCGGGTGTAGCCAAGCTGCTCGAGTCTGTACTGAACCAAGTCTTACAAGCACAGGTGAGTGAACAAGTGGAAGCAGATCGTTATGAACGAACAGAGAATCGAAAAGCGTACCGGAATGGATCGTATCCACATGGGCTGCATACGCGGGTGGGAACCATTACACTAAGTGTTCCGCGCATCCGTGGTGGGAAGTTCACGACAGAGCTCTTTAGTCGTTACCAGAGAAGTGAACAAGCGTTAATCTTAGCGATGATGGAAATGGTCGTAAACGGCGTCTCTACGCGTAAAGTCTCGCAAGTAACCGAAGAACTCTGCGGAACCGAGTTTTCTAAATCCACTGTTTCAGACCTTTGTAAGCGGCTGGATCCCATCGTAACTGCTTGGAATAATCGAAGCCTGGCAGACAGCCTCTTTCCGTTTGTTCTCGTAGATGCGATGTATCTCAAGGTCCGTGAAGACGGTCGTGTACGCTCACGAGGCATCATGATTGCCATTGGTGTAAACACCGAGGGCTATCGTGAAGTCCTTGGCCTGATGCTGGGTGACACAGAATCTGAAGCAAGCTGGAGTGAGTTTTTCAGCTCTCTAAAAGGACGTGGATTACGAGGTGTGGATCTCATTACCTCCGACGATCATGGCGGCCTTGTACGCGCGGTACGGCAGCAGCTGCAAGGGGTAACATGGCAGCGATGCCAGACTCACTTCACGCGAAATGTATTAGAAGCCTCACCCAAAGCCTTGAAGGATGAGATCCATGGCCGTCTACGGTCGATTCTAGATGCTCCTGATACTGGAACGGCAAGGTTTTTATTAAAACAGACCTTAGCGGCTTATGAAGATAAGGCGGGTAAGGCGATGGGCGTGCTGGAAAGCGGATTTGACGATGCTACCGCCGTCTTAATGCTGCCAGAGCGTTACCGAAAACGGCTGCGCACGACAAATAGCGTTGAGCGTCTCAACGAAGAGGTTAGACGCCGGGAACGTGTCATTCGCATCTTCCCAAACCGTGAATCCGTGATTCGTCTTATTGGTGCTCTATTGATGGAACAGGATGAAAAATGGGCAGCCGGCAAGAAATATCTCGACATGACCGAGTACATGGAATGGCGGAAGGATCGGCCAAAGTCCGATGCCAAAGTGACTCGCATTATGTAGCACAGTCTAGCTGAGGGAATTTACACACAAATTTGGACTTGATCCAGGAAACAATATTTCGGAAAAAAGGGTAGCCGCTAAAGATTACGAAAATCCGGAAGATAAAACCCCATCGTTATCCTTAAAAGAAGCATTAAAATTAGCCTATCCCGAAATTACTGAAAAAGATGGATTATTATATTATCATAAAAAACCAATCTATGAGTCAAGTGTAATGACATTTTTGGATACCGATACGGCAACAGAAGTGAAAAATCAGTTAGACGCGACGTCCGGATCTTTTGCAGATGTGAACCAATTATATGATGTGAAGCTTACACCCAAAATGAATTTTACGATTAAACTGGCTTCACTGTATGATAGTGCTGAAAGTGATAGCCCTCTAGGAAACTGGATTTATACTGATCAAGTGGATGGAGGTAATACAGGGAAAAAACAATATCAATCAGCGGATCGTAATACAAGTTTAATTTTCTCTTCAGAGGCCAAGAGTAAGTTGAATAAAAACAAAGCTTATTATCTGAGCATGTATATGAAAGCTGATTCGGATACAGAGCCCACAATAAAAGTAAAAGGCCAAAACTCTACAATCGCCAGTAAAAAGGTCAAATTAAACAATAAGAGATACCAAAGAGTGGATATTCTTGTGAAAAATAGGGGTAAAAATCCGATAGATCGAATAAGTGTAAAAGGTGATAGTAAAACCAATGTGTATTGGGATGATATTACAATTACAGATATATCATCCATAAAACCGGATAAAGAAATTCGGGAAACAAATAAGGATCACAATATGGCTATAGATATATGTGAGGGTATAACGGATAAAGAAATCCAAGAAATGTACAAGGATTACAGTGAAACAAAAAATGGACATTATATAAATGCTGTCACGTTTAAAAATATAAAACTATTAAAGAAGGATATAAAAAAATACAGAGTTGAAACTGTTCAGAGATACGGATTTGATACTAAAAAAATCAGAAGCAGTTATTCAATTGATAACAACGGCAATGTAAAAGTTAATCTTCTTGATCACATAGAAACTGATGAAAACATAATTAAGATTTATGTTATAACAAAAGATGGCAGAAAAATACAAATTTATGGGAAATAAGCTATTTTTGAAGAAATAAGTATTGAAGAAAAAATTATCGGGTGTTGTAACATGTACGTTATTAGCGTTTACGTGTTTAAATGCCATAGTTCCTCCTGCTTATGCACAAAATGAAGGAAATCAAACGATAGCAACACAAGGAACACAAGAAAAGGAAATGGATCGAACTGGTTTGCTGAGTTATTATTTCAAAGGAAACAATTTTAATGACCTTGCACTGTTCGCACCAAATAGGGATAATACCCTCATTTATGATCAAGAAACAGCTGATTTTAAGATAAATGGACACCTACACAGAAAAGGGTGGTTCAATTAATCAAGACCAACAAACAGCCAAATGCTTTCTAAAGGAAGCCTTGGCTGTTTTGTACGTGTGTAAACCTGATGTAAGGAAGGACAGAAGATTGTGCCTTTTTAATACAGATACAAGTCTTTTGATTTATCAATATTTCAGATGATAAGGAGAGATTTCAAACAATCTAAAGCTTAAAAGTATTTAGAGTATATTTTATATTAAATCAGTATCAGTATAAACCAAAAAGTCGTTTCCATACAGATTTTTTTTCTTTTGCAGCCGCTATGGCACGCTTTGTTTCTCTGAGCTCCATCAGAATCTGAGTGATTCGTTCATCCCTATTTTGCAGGGCTCCTTCTATCTTGTTTTGTTGTTCCGTGACACGGTCGGATAAATCTTTGTTCATGGCAATTAATTCATTCATTCGTGCAAAAACTTCATCCAGGAGAGAGGAAGAGGGAGCAGCAGGCAAGGTTTCTGCCGCCGCCGCAACCGGAGCAGGGGAGGAGGCCTGTTCAGCCAAAAATCTGGAAGCTACCATTTCCGCACTCTTCTCTACTGTCATTCCGGACCTTTCTCTTAATGTAAACAGCTGTTGAAGTGCCATTGCATCCACATCGGAATAAGTACGGCGATCCTTATCATCCCGGCTAATGATGTAGCCG
Organism: Paenibacillus larvae subsp. larvae; assembly: GCF_002003265.1. Classification (NCBI taxonomy): domain Bacteria; kingdom Bacillati; phylum Bacillota; class Bacilli; order Caryophanales; family Paenibacillaceae; genus Paenibacillus; species Paenibacillus larvae. The sequence goes on along the minus strand of NZ_CP019687.1, from coordinate 2,459,385 downwards.
GCCTTTTCAAGAGCCAATGCATATTTGCGAACGGTAACGGTCTCAATTCCAAGCATAGCCGCCATATCTTTGGTGGTATGCCACGCATTCTCCATTATTATTTCATTCATCACTGCTCATCACCTCACTGCCTAATAAGTTCTACAAAGAAGGGGCAAATCCTACAAGGAGCTTTGTCATGACTCTTATATAAAAAACGGAAACCTTCGCCAAAACACGAGAGACCTCGTCTAATAAAATTAGCGAATGAAATCGAAATGAAGAGGGATACCTGATGAATAGTTCTATTGGACTATGCTTTTGTATAATATTTGGTATGATCAAAGTGAAAATGATTCTTAAGTATGAGAAAAATAAAAACCCGTTCTATAGAAAAGAACGGGTTCATAGTCAAATTTACAATCCGCGTTTATACTGACGGGGTACTTCTATATCGGCTCCAAGAGCCTTTGCGGCATGAAGACTCCAGTAAGGATCACCAAGCATTCCTCGGCCTACGGCAACAAGTTCTGAATCTCCGCTCGCTACAGTCAGTTCTGCCACATTATAGTCTGATAAGTTCCCTACGCTCATAACAGGGATATTCACATGATCTTTTATATGACGGGCAAACGGAACCTGATAGCCGGGGTCTTTCCCATTACTTGGCCCTTTAGCGGACTCTCCTCCTGAGGATACATCGAATAAATCTACACCGGCTTCCTTGTATTGTCTGGCGAGATCGATGATATGATCCAAGCCGTATCCTCCCTGTTCATATTCGATTGCGGATACACGCATGATGAGTGGCATACCCGAAGGCAGCTCGCTCTTTACCGCCTGGATCACTTCAATACCGAATCGCGCCAGGTCCTGCCCGTAGATATCTTCTCTTTTGTTCGTCAATGGAGAATGAAATTGGTGGATCAAGTATCCGTGGGCACCATGCAATTCAACCGTATCGAATCCTGCCTTAACCGCACGTTTTGCTGTATCTCTGAATTTCTCCACAAGCTGCTTGACTTCATCTGTAGACAGGGCACGGGGTTCTTTGTAAGAGCTGCTGAAGCGGATAGCCGAAGGGGCTACAGGAATAGCAGCATCTTCTGCTTTGCGGCCGGCATGGGCAATTTGTATGGCTGTTTTGGCGCCATGTTCATGACAGGCGTCGCTGATTCGGGCGAACGCATCTATTTGGTCATCCGACCATAGACCGAGGTCATAATCGGAAATGCGCCCGTCCGGTTCCACATCCGTCATTTCCAGCATAATCAACCCGGCACCTCCAACGGCACGGCTGACATAATGAATATAGTGCCAGTCATTTGGCTTTCCGTCTTTGGCCGATACTGAATACTGACACATCGGAGACATGACAATCCGGTTTTTGAGTTCCAGTTTCTGCAAGGTATATGGGGTGAATAAATGGGCCAACGTTTCTCCACTCCTTTTCATTTAAAAATCGTGTTTAAGTTCTCTTTTTTATTATATACCCATTTTTCCTATAAACCTAATCCGAAATTTGTTCAGGAATCTCCGTTTTCCCGAACTCTTTGGTCAATTGCTCCAATCCTTCTTTCAATCTTTCCCGCCTCCTTCTCGTGAGCATATATATAGATTTATAGGATTACCCGTCTAGTTTTTTCACTAATTTTTTATAATTGGTCCGCCTGTCTGATAAAAAATACTTTGCACAATTACAGCGGAGGTAAAAGCTTTGATGGCATCTCCGATCAGATAAGGATAACAACCCAGAACCAGTGCTTTTCCTAAAGATATTTGAGCAGAATGGGCCAGCCAGGGTACTCCCGTCACATACAGCAGTCCGGAACCAAAAATGAGCATGATGAAAAAAACAAGAAGGAATCCCGCAATACCTTTTACAGTCACATGTCGGATAATCCATCCGATGAAAAGAGCGACAAATGGATAAGCCCAAATAAATCCGCCTGTCGGGCCAAACAGTAATGTCGGGCCGCCGGCTCCGTGCAAGAGAGGCAATCCCAGAGCCGTCAGCAAGACTACTGAAAATACACTGAAAAATCCATACTTAGGACCAAGCAGGGCCCCGGAGAGCATGATCACAAAATTAACCAGTGTAATAGGTACAGGGGAGATACCTAGTTGGATGTTGACAAAACTAAGTGCAACCAGCAGTGCAGCAAACATAGCACTAAACATGATGCCGCGAACAGTAAATCCAGATGTTTTCATTGCAGTTTCTCCAATCTTTTGTTAACTTTTTGTTGTGGGTTTTTGGTTAACAATCGGATTTTACCATAGAAAATAGAGCTTGAAAAGGCAGTGGAGGGGATTTTTGTTGGAAGAGGAAGAAAAGACGAAAAGGCCATATAGTCTTCGCCAGGCAGAAATTTGTATAGAACGTGAAGGAATGACCTTTCCAATACTGGCGGATTTGGATATGGAGCTTCGCCAGGGAGAATGGCTTGCGCTGATCGGGCATAACGGCAGCGGGAAGAGTACGCTTGCCAAGGTCATTGGAGGCTATATCCCCCTGAACAGAGGTGAAATCGATAAGGGATGGCTCGAGGGGAATGTTGTACGTATGGTTTTGCAGCACCCTGAAACACAGCTCGTGGGGGAAACGGTACATGAGGATATCCTGTTTGGTTTAGAACATGCAGGCGTACCTGTTCGCGAGATGGAGCATAGGGCTCTTTCCGCTTTGAAACAAGTAGGGCTGGAAGATTGGCTTGACTCTCCATGCCGAGTACTCTCAGGCGGGCAAAAGCAGTTGCTCGCTTTAGCTGGCTGTATCTCGGCAGGGTCCAGCCTTCTGATTCTGGATGAGGCCACATCCATGCTTGATAAGGCGTCCAGATCCGCCGTAATGAAACAAGTGCAGGAGCTTAACAAAAGAGGACATACGGTCATTTGGATAACCCAATGGATGGAAGAATTATATCCGGCCGATCGCGTTTTGGCCTTGCATCTAGGGCGAAAGATATATGACGGCGCCCCCATTCCTTTTTTTTACGAACGGCAGAAAGAAACAGGTTTGACTGCATGTGAAGATCTCGGATTTGTCTCCCCCTATGCAGTTCGTGTGACGCAAAAACTTGCAGAGCAGGGAATTGTACTGCCTGATTATCCTCTGTCTACTCTAAAATTGGCTGATATGGTGGAGAAGTATGGGAATACAATTTGAACAGGTCAGTTATCATGTGATCGGACAGGCCACGGGATCTTGTCCTTCCGGAGCAGTTACCCTGATTACCGGGCAAACAGGAGCTGGAAAATCTACACTGCTGGATTTGCTTACAGGATTAAGTAAACCAGATGAAGGGACAATTACTTACGAAGGTGAGCCATTATGGCACCGGGGGAAAGTAAACCGGAACCTGTTAAAGAGAATCGGGGTTGTCTTTCAGCAGCCGGAAGATCAGCTTTTCGCCACGAAAGTGAAGGGGGAGTTCGATTATTCACTGAAACCGTGGAAACTGACTAAAGAAGAGAAAAGGCAGCGGACGGAAGCTGCTCTTATCCGTATGGGGCTTGACCCTGCTATCCTGGAATTGAACCCTTTTGCCTTAAGCGGAGGCACCCGGCGGAAAATAGCCATGGCAACGACATTAGCGGCTGCACCGGACTGGCTGCTGCTTGACGAACCTTCGGCGGGATTGGATGCTAAAGGGATCCGGCAGTTGCAGGAGCTGCTCACAACCTGGAAGGGCAAGGAAAATGGCGGGGTAGTTATCGTAACCCATGACCTGGACGCTTTCCTGCCGGTTGCCGACCATGTGCTCTTGCTGGACCGCGGGCGCCTAATCACGGCTTGCACCCGCGATGAGCTGTTGAAGCGGCCGCAGCTGCTAAAAAGCATTGGCGTCGGATTGCCGGAAAGCTTGCGGCTTAAGGACCTTCTTCAGGCCCGAGGGGTCTATATCTCGGGATCTGAAGCTCCGGAGGCAGCTGCCGAGGCTATCGCTTCCCAGCTCCACGCTCCATGCAGGTCTCCTGTGGCGACCATGGAGTCTGCCTGTACGACGGCATTGCCGGAACCGGCTTCACTTCAGCCTCCAGACACCGAAGCCGGAGGCCCCGGCGGCATGATCGGGCGCATCGATCCTCGCAGCTTGTGGCTGCTGTTTATGCTCGTTTCGGCCGGTATCTTCATGCAGCGCTCCTGCTCCGGATTACTCGTAGCGGGTATACTGACGGCTCTGCTGATCGGTTTGTCCCGTGTTCCGTTGGCACCGGTTTGGCGGGGTGCCAAGGCCTTTTTCCTCTTTATGGCCATAGCTGCTGCGATTGCCGGATTGCGCTTATCACCAGAGCCGGGATACCCTTTTATTGCTTTTTCTTTCCAGGCGGCCGGGTCGACCTTGCTGCATGTAACCAGGCTGCTGCTTGTTCTGCTGCTTGGCCTGACACTTCCTCTTGCCGTTAGTTATTTACGCATGAAAAAAGGATTGGAACAGGGGCTGGCCGCACTTTCCAGGATTGGACTTCCCGTTGAAGCCCTGGCGCTTGCCGCTTCTCTCATTCTGCGTTTTGTACCGGTGATCTCTGGGGAATGGAAAAGATTTGCACGTATTGCCCAGGCCCGCGGGAAAAACGGCAGGCGCAAAGAAGCCCCGGGAATAAGGGATCTTAGGGTAATGATGGTTCCGCTCTTGTTTTCATTAATCCGGCATGCGGAGGCCTTGTCTTTTGCTATGGAAATGAGAGGTTATACCCGTTTGGATAAGCAGTTCAGAGTCCGTGATCCACTGGTTTTTTCCTCTGTTGATCTAGGCGTAGTCCTTTTGGCGATAATTCTGTTTACCGGACTTGTATTCCTCCGCTTTGTTTAAAAATAAGCCTTTGGTTTCCGAAAGGGTGCCAAAGGCTTTTCAAATTGAAACAGTATATTACATGCTTTTGGATTTGTCCGTACTGGCAAAAGTGAGCCCCGGATTCGGGTCGACATTGTGGATACGGATGCTCATAATGAGCCCCATACTTAACATGTTGATAAGCAGAGACGTCCCTCCATAGCTGATAAAAGGCAGGGTAATTCCGGTAAGGGGCATCATGCCGACCAGCATGCCGATATTCTCAAAAATCTGGAAGATTAACATGGCGATAAGACCTACCGCTATGTAAGACCCTGAACTGTGAAAGCATTCAATGGCGATGATCATCAACCTGTATATCAGGAGAAAAAATAAAAAGATCAGCAAAGAAGAGCCGGCAAACCCGAATTCTTCCCCAATCACGGCAAAGACGGAATCGGCATAGGGATAAGGCACAAAGTGATTTTGAACAGAATCCCCTTTCGTATACCCCTCCCCCAAAAATTGCCCGCTCCCAATAGCAATGGTGGCGTTCCGGACGTGATACAAGTCGTCTTTAGAGGCTTTGCTCGGGAAAAACATGGCATCGATCCGCTGAACCCAGTGCCCTTTTTGTTTCTGATCCAGATAAGCTTTAATCTCATCATGATTCCGGTCATACCAGTAATAGGTCCCTGCGATTACAACTCCGGTAATCACAAACCCTATTAAAAAGTGGAGAAAACGGATATTGGCCACCCAATAGACAGCAACCAGAATAACGATAAGAGCCAGTGCATTGCCGAGGTCGGGCTGCATGAGAATAAAAGCGAACGGAACTCCCGTCAAAAGGCCGAGCGGAATGATATGCTTGAAAAAACGCAGATGGTGATCGGCGGGATTCATTTTTTGCAAATAGGCCACGAGAATCAGCACGACAGCCAGCTTAGCAAATTCTGCAGGCTGGAAACTAAGCCCGCCGGGAAGAGAAATCCACCCGCTGGAATTATTAATCTTCTTGTTTGAAATAAGGACAAAGGCCAGTAATCCTGTGGAAATAAGGTAAATCAATGGGGACAATTTTAAAATCCATTTATAATCGAAAAAAGAAACGATAAGCATTACGACTAAACCCAATGCATAGAAGATGGCCATTTTATTGGCGGAATTCGCAAATTCAGAGGAGGCATTTAAAGTTGCGCTATGAAGAGTCAGGACGCAGATCACAGAGAAAATCAAAAGAATAATCAGGATCAAGCTGTCCAGTTTTTGGAATTTTCTAACCATGAATTAGCCTCCCAAAAGGATAAGTTGATAATAGGCGGTCAAGTAGAGGCTAAGGATGAGAGAAGCCTATTCCCTATCTATTATACGGTTCCATGAAAGGAAAGAAAACCCTAATCGTACGATTAGGGTCTTCAGGAGGAGGAAAGCCATGGCAATGGGCTTGCAGAGATGTGAAGCCGGTTTACCCGCTTTGAAGCGGACCGGGGTTCATATCCTGTCTGTACTTAAAGTATCAAGTAGAGGCAGAAATTATTCAGAAATAGGAAAATCCGGCTATGCCTGCCATTCAGGGGAGGAGAGTTTCCAAACAGTGGTAAATATCCCCTTTCCTTTTTTTCTCCGTCTGAAGGCGGAGAAGGCTTTCAAACCGGGGGAGGTTGGTTTTTTTATACAAGCTGATAAACTGATATAAAAGAATTGATAATAGTACGGAGGTTGAACGATGGGAACAAAGGAGAAGCTGTTGCATGCTTTTCGGGAGGGAATCGATTATCAGTGGCCGGAGAGAGGATTTCCGGTAATCAACATTCATACCAGGGGGACAAGAAAAGGCAGAGCCAGGCTGGCCTTTGGACTCATTGCAATCGGAGATATTGCGGTCGGCCTGGTTTCCGTAGGAGCTATCAGTGTAGGCCTCCTATCTTTAGGGGCACTTGCCATTGGCTGGCTGCTTTCTGCCGGGGCCGTATCTGCAAGCAGCTTTCTGGCAGCGGGAGCCGTAGCGATTTCGGGCTGGTTCAGTGCCGGGGCTGTGGCTATTGCAGGGTGGATATCCGTTGGAGCCGTAGCTATAGGCAAGGTGGCTATAGGAGCGGTGGCTATCGCCCAGATAGCTTTTGGGGCCGTCGGGATTGGAGAAACGGCCTATGGTGTTGTTGTCGTTGCCAATCACGGATTGGGTCTGATTCCGATAACGGCGGATGCAGCCAGGTGGATATCAAATTTTCTGCTAAACCTTGTTCCACCAACCGGTCATCTTTAATGTTTGTCCACAATCCGGAACTTTCCTTCTAAAAGGAAAGTTCTTTTTTTAATTTGATAACGCAATAAAGCTTTAGAATGATATCAGAATAAATGTGAATATAACTTACAATTTGTCCTTTCTTTTTAAAGAAAAAGTGATTTGAAAGAAGAATAAGGTAGGTAAAACTCTAAAAAATCATTATTAGTGTCAATAAAACTAACATATTTTTAAGAATTTACAATATTTGCATTGTTTTTTAATCGAATGAAGTTTTATAATAGTATGAAAATTGTCCCTATATTCTGAATATTGTACCTGATATAGAGACGCAGGTGGGTGATGACATGCTAAAGACACTAGAAAACTCTCTGGACTTGCTGGAATATTTCACGGCGGAAACACCGTCTTGGGGAGTTCGGGAACTAGCGAAAGAAATGGGTTTCAGCCATTCCATCGTTTATCGTATCCTGGCCACATATGAGAAAAGGGGATTTTTAAGGCAGAACCCGCACACGAAGAAATACGAGCTTGGCCTTAAGTTTTGGGGATTTGGCCGGCTTGTCCAGGAACAGATGAAAATCACGGATGTGATACGGCCCATCTTGGAGAATATGGCGGAGGAGATACATGAAAGCATTTTCCTCACCTGGCTGGACGGAGAAGAAGGGGTATGTGTGGAAATAGCGGAGGCCGTGCATGTAATCAAATATTCCCTTAAAGTTGGTCACCGCACTCCTTTATACGCTGGAGCGTCAAACAAAGTTATTATGGCGTATCTCCCCAAAGAAGTTCAGGCGAGCATTATTTCGAAAGGGTTAAAGCCCAGGACGGCCAAAACCATTGTAGAAGCGGACAAACTGATTGAAGATTTGGAAGGGATCAGGAAGCAGGGATGGCAGTATTCGGTCGGGGAATACTCTGATGATATTTTTGGCATTGCCGTTCCGGTGTTCTCACAAGGGCAGATTACGGCGTCTCTGACTGCTGCCGGACTAGCATACCGGATGCCGCAAGAAAAGGTGCCGTATGTTCTTGATATTTTACGCAAGGGCAGAGACGAAATGGAGATTTACATCGACAATCTGTACAACCGTTCTTTGGTAAACAATTTGCTGAATCCCGGGTTTCTTTAAAAAGAACATAGTTTTTAAAAAAGGCATAGCTTTTAAAAGGTAACGTCCCTGACAAAGAGGACGAAGCCGTTCCTGTTTGTCCATCAATAAGAACAAGAGAGGGATGATGTCTATGGAAAAGGAAAAGAAACACCCGTCCGTTTTTGAACCTTTTGCTATTGTGCTAAATCTTGCCGTAAGTGTAGTGGGGGCAATTATCGGAATTCAGATCGTCACTACGCTGGGTGTAACTCCGAGCACTTCCATTATTGGGGCACTCGTAGCTATGCTGATAGCACGCATACCCATGGAACTGTTCCGCAAATATAAGTCCATTCATCGCCAAAATCTGATGCAGACTTCGATTTCTTCCGCTACCTTCGGTGCGGCCAACAGTCTGCTGATCCCGATCGGGATTCCATTTATTATGGGAAAAACCGAACTGATTTTGCCTATGCTGATCGGTGCGGCCCTGGCGATGTTCATTGATGCGACGCTGCTGTACAAATTGTTTGATTCCCGGATTTTTCCGGCCCGCGAAAGCTGGGCTCCCGGAGTAGCAACGGCCGAGTCTATCCTCGCCGGTGATAAAGGAGGCAAACGGGCGGGGCTTTTGGGAATAGGAGCATTGATTGGCGTGATCGGATCGGTACTCAAAATTCCGATGTCCGCCTTAGGGGTAGCCTTTATCGGAAATATCTGGGCATTAACTATGTTCGGAGTCGGTTTATTGATTAACCAGTACTCCATGCCGCTGTTTCAGCTGGATGTCGGCAAACTGTATATTGCCCATGGCATTATGATCGGTGCCGGTATCGTAGCGTTGATTCAGGTTGCCGTCCTCATTTTCAAAAGGGAGGATTCCGCTGCGGAAGCATCCAAGGAGAATGAAGCGGTTACTGTTCCTATGAGATCGGTTAAGCGTACACTTGGTCTTGGCTATGTGGCTTATCTGGCTGTTGCTGTTATCATTGCTGTTTTAGGCGGCCTGATGACCAAAATGTCGGCGGGCATGCTGATCGGATTTATCATTTTTGCCGCATTCGCCGCGTTCTTCCATGAGCTTATAGTTGGTATTGCAGCTATGCATTCAGGCTGGTTCCCGGCCTTTGCCGATATGGGATATGATCTGAAAACCGGATATATTCTCCGTGGTAACGGTTCGGACAAAGAGCTGGAAATCAGGGGAAGAAAGCAGCAATACTATACGGGAATGATTGCATTCGGTGTTGCCTTGTTGACAGTGGTGCTCACTTACAAAGGTTTCTTCGGACAAAATCTGGTCCCTCCAATTGATAAAGTCTATGCGTCCACGATTAATGCCGGAGCCTCCCTGGATGTGGCGATGAAACTGCTGATCTGGGCTATTCCGGGTGCTATTATCCAATGGATTGGCGGACCGAACCGCCAGCTTGGGGTTATGCTGGCTACAGGTCTTCTGATCGTTTCTCCAAATGCTTGCTGGGCTGTCCTTGGCGGGATTCTGATCCGGGTTGCCGTGCTTAAGATCAAAGGAAAAGAAGCGGAATCCACCATGAGTATTCTGGCCGCCGGATTTATCGCCGGAGATGCACTCTACAGCTTCTTTACTTCTGTATTTAAAGCTAGCAAATGAGGTGTTGAAAAGTGACTGCGATAACAATTGATGAACAAATTGTCCGCTATGCCGTCTATGGAGGAGCCATCCTCGGAGGCGGTGGCGGCGGGTGGATTAAAGAGGGGCTGGAGCTCGGCCGTCTTGCCCTTGAGGCGGGAGATCCCAGGCTGCTGACCGTAGATGAGCTTTCGGATGAGGATTTGCTGGTCACCGTGGCTATGGTGGGAGCACCTGCCGCCAAGGACCAGTACGTGAAGCCGATCCAGTATGCAAGGGCTCTGGAACTTCTTCAGGAACGGACAGGCCGTACGTTCAGGGGGATTATTACAAACGAGAATGGAGCAGGGACTACCGTTAACGGCTGGTTTCAGGCAGCCCTTACAGGAATCCCCGTTATCGATAATCCCTGTAATGGGAGGGCTCATCCTACCGGTGTGATGGGAGCTCTGAATTTATCGGAACTGCCCGATTATGTTTCCCATCAAGCGGCAGTAGGAGGCAAAGCAGCGAACCTGGTGGAATTGACCGTTTCCGGTTCTCTCAGTAAAGCGGCTTCCTTGGTCCGCTCCGCTTCAGTGGAAGCGGGAGGCCTTGTTGCTGTAGCCCGAAATCCCGTAACCGTATCCTACGCCAAGAAAAACGGGGCCCCGGGAGCTATCGTCCAAGCTATCGAGGTGGGAGAGGCTCTGCTGTCCCACAAAGGCGAAGCGGCTATCGATGCGGTCGCAGCCAAACTGGGCGGTAAGCTTGTAACCGTGGGGGAAGTATCGGATTTTCGTATGGAAACCGCGGGAGGTTTCGATGTCGGTACGGTCCTGATCGGAGGTTATGAAATGACGTTCTGGAACGAGTACATGACCCTGGAGAAAGACGGGGAGCGGCTTTCCACCTTCCCGGACCTCATCATGACCCTGGATGCCGATACGGCGGAACCTGTCGTCTCTGCGGCAGTAGCAAAAGAGCAACGTTTGGCCGTAATCAGCGTGCCCAAACAGAACCTGAAATTAAGCACCACCATGAGCAACAAGAATTTGCTTAAGCCGATCGAACCAATCGTACACAAGCCTATCGAAGCGTATTTGTAACGAAAATTACTAACCTGGAGGCATGCATCATGGCTTTGAAACAAACGCTTACTGTATATGAAACTTTGGATAGTGCCTATGTAACGGGAGATAAAGTGAAAGAGCTTTTTCAAGATTATCCTAAAGTATCCGTTACCGTTCAAAAAATAACCGGAGAAGAAGGCAGCACGGATTTTATCAAAATCGTCATTCCCGGTTCTAACGGAAAATCGAACGGAGGAGATGCTCCTACATTCGGAATTATCGGCCGTTTAGGCGGAATCGGTGCCCGTCCAAGCCGGGTCGGGCTCGTCTCCGACGGGGACGGGGCGGTTGCGTCTGCTTTGAAACTGGCGGATATGCAGGTAAAAGGCGACGTGCTTCCGGGAGATGTCATCGCAACTACGCATATTTGTCCGGATGCGCCTACCCAGCCTCATGAACCTGTCGATTTCATGGGTTCCCCGGTAGAAATGGATATTATGAATACTTACGAAATTTTGCCGGAGCAGGAAGCTATTTTATCCATCGATACCACAAAAGGAAACCGTGTTATTAACCATAAGGGCATCGCGCTGTCTCCAACGGTAAAAGAAGGATACATCTTGCGGGTAAGTGAGGATTTGCTGCGCATTATGGAAATGATTACGGGCCAGCTTCCGGTGACTTTCCCGATTACCATGCAGGATATTACGCCTTACGGAAATGATGTATACCATATCAATTCCATTCTTCAGCCGGCTGTTGCCACAGACGCCCCGGTTGTCGGGCTTGCCGTTTCGGCTCAATCGGCTGTACCGGGATGCGGAACCGGAGCCAGCCACGAGGTGGACATTGCTTCTGCCGTACGCTTTGCGGTTGAAGTAGCTAAAGAGTACACGCAGGGAACCTGCCAATTTTATAATGAGCAAGAGTTTGCCCGACTGACCAAGCTTTACGGATCGATGAAGGTACTGCAAACAATGGGGAAAGAAGCGTAAACGTTGATCTAAATGAAAGCAGGGGAGACCCCCTGCTCTTTTCCATATTTTTGAGGAGGGGATGCTGTTGGTTAAACTCGGCATGATTACAATCGGGCAGGCACCCCGTACGGATGTGGCTCCTATTATGGAGAAGTACCTGGAGAATCGTGCGGAACTGGTACAGATGGGAGCTCTGGACGGTTTAACCAAGACTTACATTGATGAGCGGATGGCTCCCGGCGAGGAAGATTACATTCTGACTTCCCGTCTGACGACCGGGGAACATGTGGTCATGAGCCGTTCTTGTCTTCAGCCGTTGGTTGAGGATAAAATAAAACAGATGGAGAACCTTGGGATTACCCAGATTTTACTTCTTTGTACCGGACAATTTCCGGGTTTGGCAACGGAACGCTCCTACTTGATCGAGCCGGATCATATTCTTCCTCCTGTAGTCCGTACTATGACCGGAAACCGGAGGCTTGGGATATTGGTACCATTGCCTGAACAAATGGACGGAATGAAAGAGAAATTTCATTCATTTGAGCAAGAGCCGGTTTATGCGGTTTCTTCCCCTTACACGCCCGATAAAGTGCGGTTTATGTCTGCATCCCGGGAATTGAAGGAAAAGGGAGCCGATCTGATTATTTTGGACTGCATGGGTTATCAGGAAGAAATGCGGGCATGGGTCGAGGAAGCTTCCGGTCTTCCGGTTATCTTGTCCAATGCCTTGATGGCCAAACTGATCTCTGAGATGATTGGTTAGAAAGGTCTGAAATAGACCGATTCTAATAAAAAGGGTGAATTCAGAATGAAACCAGAATTAATCGAAGTAAGCAAACGGTTATTGACAAATTGCCTGGGATTAAAGGCGGGGGAGACGTTCCTTGTTGTTGCGGACGATTCAAGGGAAGAACTTGCCAAGCATGTCTACGAAGCGGGACGCAGGCTGGGGGCTGAATCCGTCATTATGGTCATGAAGGAAAAGGAAAAATCCGGACAGGAACCCCCGGTTCCGGTTGCATCCGCTATGGCGGCTTCCCATGTGGTCATTTGCCTGACGAAAATGTCCCTGACACATACACAGGCCCGCAAACAGGCTGTGGCAGCCGGCAGCCGGCTGGCGACCATGCCGAGCATTACGGAAGATATGTTCCTGCAGGGAGCGGTTGCGGCAGATTATTCAGAAGTAAAGGTCTTTACGGAGAAAGTGACCGACATGCTGACCACAAGCAAACAGGCGCGCATTGAAAAAGACGGATATTCGCTGACGTTTTCTCTGGAAGAACGAAAAGGCGTTCCCAGTACCGGCGTTTATCTTAATCCGGGAGAGTCAGGCAACCTGCCTTCAGGAGAAGCGTACATTGCACCGGTGGAAGGCACAGCAAACGGCCAGCTGCTGGTAGACGGGTCCATCGCTGAGATCGGCAAAGTACAGGGTCCTGTTTTGTTGACGATAGAGGACGGAAGACTTGTGAAAGCGGAAGGACCGGATGGAGAACAGCTGCTTCATATTCTGGGTGATGGTGACGGGCGGTCTGTAGCTGAATTCGGTATCGGAACCAATAAGAAAGCCCGTATTACAGGCGTGGTGCTGGAGGATGAGAAAGTATACGGCACCGTTCATGTGGCATTCGGCAGCAATAATACGTTCGGAGGCATAGTTTCGGCAGGAGTACATATTGATTGTGTTGTCAAACAGCCGGATGTCTATCTGGACGGGAATAAGGTAATGGAAAAAGGCCAACTCATCTGTTAAAACAGGATGAAGGCTCTTACCTTTGGAAGCGTGTTTGATAAGGATTTTACCGAAGAGAACCTGGAAAAAATGAGACCGGTCACAGACCGGCAACTCATGGATCATATCACCGGCAAGAAGAAATTAACCAGGGAAGAGCTGGATCACGCCATCAAACAGCAGAAACTGATCAGCATGGGCGGAAAGTATTTATAACAGCGGAAAGTATTTGTAACAATTGAACCATAGTGAAAGTATAAACAAGTCATTTGAAAAAATGGCTTGTTTTTTTATGATAAGGGAACAGGTGGAGAACTAATAAAAAATCCAGCCTGCTTTTCCTTTAGCCGAAGGGAAGAGCGACTGGATTTTTATATGTTCCGGATGCTTTTGGTTATGCTGAATAATAGTAAACTGCGTTCATTTCTTTTCTTTATTCTTATTCACATAATCACGGATGTGCAGGGCGACAAATACACACGTACTGATAATAATAAACTGGGCCCATTCTCCTTTAAACCTCAAAAGAAGAAGGGTACATACGGGAATAAAAAAAATAAGTGCGAAAATACTTCCTTTCAACGCGATCACCTCGATTTAGGTCCATCACCTGTTTCTTTATTATAGCATAGGCCCGCTTTCCGCTCGTTATGATCTTAAGGGAACATTATAATCTTAAGGATCATTTAAGAAACGCGCCCTCCTTTCCATACGTATGAATAATATACATAAATTAGGAGGGTGTGCCATGAGTCAAACAGAAAAAAAGAGCAGAACAGGCATCATTGTTACATTGATTATTGTGGTGATCATCGTTGGAGGTATTGTCTGGTTTTTTAATACGGCATCAGGGGAGCGCATGATTAAAAACTTCCAGTACAACAATCTGGGGGGATTGGAAAGAACAGTAAAAGTTTATGGGAACAACGGGGACCTGATTAAAGAGTATGAAGGAAAACTTGACATTAAAGATACGGAACTCGGTAATAAAGTTCTCTTTGATTTAAACGGAAAAAGAATCACGATCTACAATGCCACCGTAATCACAGAGGAGAAGTAGCGCACTGTTTACTTTATGAAGATGGCAACTGCAAAAGGGTTGTCTCAAAAAAATACATGGATTAATAAGATAGGCGAGTACGGAGTAGGACATTTCCATTTTCCGACTTTGGCGGGATAGCGCCACTTGATGCGCTGTCGGTCCGAACACTTTCCCCAACAGACCATTTTGCGTCCAATTGGCAGACGAACGACGTCGGAGGCATCGTGGGCTGAATCCAAGATCGCCTCTCCGACCTTCCAATCCGGGTACAGTGACGTAGTTCCCGCTAACAGCAAATCCATGAGAAAACGTTTAAGAGGATATTCCAAAATAAGAACTTTTCATTTAATATTGTTAATATACCTAAATAATGGTATTATTTTAGATAGAAAAATAGTTTTAAGAAATAATGAAAAAAGGAGGGGATTATCATGTCAAAAGAAGTTTTAGACGCGCAGGTATGGCTAAATTCGACCTACGGGAATAATTCCAAGTACATCCGTGTAAAAGAGACGGGCTATCCCGGAACAGCAACATCGAAAGCATTAATATCCGCTTTACAAATTGAACTAGGGCTTTCTTCCGTCACAGGAAACTTTGGAGATATGACTTCCAAGGCCTGCGATGCAAACCCACTGGGTAGCGGAAGTACAGGAAACAAAGTCAAATTACTCCAATATGGGCTTTACTGTAAAGGATATAATCCGCGGAGTACGGATGGGGTATTTAATCAACATACACAAAACGCGTTGAAATCCATTCAACAGGACGCCGGATTATCGGAAAATCAAATCTCAACAGCTGCAAAAGGACTTCAAATGAAGGCAGTTCTCGGCCCTGATGAATATAAGAAAGTCAGCCGCGGAGACAGCAAGATACGGGAAATGCAGCAGGAACTGAACCGCAGGTATTTGGACTATACGGGTCTTCGTCCCTGTGATGGGATTTATTCACGCGGAACAAATGCGGCACTTATCTTTGCTTTACAGGCCGAAGAACATTTGCCTATCGGCGTCGCAAATGGCAACTTTGGCGTTACAACCAGGAAATGCTGTCCGGAGATTCCTTATACGAAGGCACAAAAAGATTATAAGGGTGCAGCTTACAACAGCGAAAGTATTACCCGGTTCATCAAGTTAGTACAGTTCACCTTATATTGTGTCGGGCATGACCGGTACAGTGCACTTCCTTTCAATGGAAGCAAATATGATCCCGGTAAGTTTAACGGAGAGTTTAATAATTCAACCCTAGAGGCTCTTCATCAATTCCAAAGAGATGTCGCCTTGCCTGTCAGGGACAGGATTGGAATAGATGAGTGGATGGCACTGCTTGTCAGCACAGGGAATCCAGACCGTGCCGGCGACGTTTGTGACTGTGCTTCCAGAATTACGCCTGCTGTCGCAGCCCAATTAAAAAAAGCAGGATATATACTTGTTGGCCGGTACCTGACCGGGGATATCGTCGTAAAGAATACCCGGGTTGCCAAAAATCTATTGCGTTCGGAGATGTACGATATTTTTAAAGCCAGGTTAAGACTCTTTGTTATCTTCCAAGATGCCAGAGAGTATTACACGGAAAACCCGCATGAGGAGAACATTGTAAACTATTTTACACAAAAGCGGGGATATGCCGATGCAGAGAAAGCATTTTCCGCCGCCAAGTCACTTGGTGTTCCGAGGAACGAAATCATTTATTTTACGGTGGATTATGATTTTATGGAAGATCAGGTCAAGTCGAAGATCATTCCTTATTTTAAAGGAGTTAATGAATATGCGAAGGAAGCCGGGAATATCTTCAGGATCGGGATTTATGGTTCCCGCAACACCTGCTCACTTGTGAAAAAGGAAGGTTATTCTGTCAGTAGTTTTGTTTCCGATCTTTCAACCGGGTACAGCGGAAATATGGGATATCCCCTCCCGGACGATTGGGCCTTTGACCAAATCAAAGAATATGGTCCGAGCTCATCTGTGAGCATCGGGATCGATAAGAATGTACGTTCAGGCCGGTATGAAGGTTTTAATGACTTTATTAAGGAAGAACAGGATAATGAATGGGATCTGATTCGTAAGAACGGTTCTGCGTATGTGCTTACCGACGGACCAAAGGGACCCTATCCGAATGATGAAAGTAAACTTCCTGTCTATTGGGCTAAGGTAAAAACGTCTGACGGGAAATTCGTTGCCAAATATCCCATGTATGATGGCATACAAGTTGGTGCGTTTTACAGCAAGCGAGATATAAATCCTAATCGTAAAGACAGTAATGATGACCATATTCGATATGTATATTTCAGAGATGTCGGCGGCCGACTGAATGCGGGTTATATTGACGAGTCGTCTTTGATTAATTATCCGAATGAAGGAAAGGGGAAGTTTGTCTATCATTACTTTGGAGGTAAGAGGTATGGAGAGATAGCGATGGAAAGAATGCTTTTATGAACGCTAAAGATCTTTTTTTATCCGATAAAGATATACCTGAAACCATAAAGGTACACTTCTTGGTCACTTCAACCTTGAAATGCTACAAAGAAAACTTCGAGAGGGCTCCCGATCTTTTGCCGGGAACCAAAATCGAAATTTTGGCATCGTCTACTACGGGAAAACATTACGCGCACTTGGTTCTATGCACCGCTAAAATGCTTCCTGGAAGCAGCAAATGGGAACACTTAATCAAGGGAGAAAAACACGGGTTTGTGGATTTAGGGTTTGAAATTGGTGTCATGCCGCATAATAGAAGTCTGGTTACCGGTATAGGTAAATAAATAACGAGCAAAACTGTATGCAGAAGCAGGCCATTTTTGAACATGGCCTGCTTCTGTGCTTATTTACTCTTCTATCTTGTCTACAATAAGAAGAATCACGTTGTTGGCTATATACGTGATTTTTTCTGTTTGTCCCAATTCCATTTCGTTAAAGCCCTTTATGGTTCCGTCCTGTACATAATAGGGGATCACAACGTAATAGTCTTTGTTTGTAAATTGCAAATTGTTTAAACCCGGGAATGATTCCGGCTTGTCCATTTCGCGTATGTCGTTTGACGAGCAGTCCAGGTAAGTAACATGCACATCCGGATTCTCAACAACCTCGCTTGTGATAGGCCCAGATAGAAACTGGTAGCGAACCGGATTTCCCACCCTATATTGCTCCAAAACTGATTTTAAGTTAAAGTTCGTAAACCACTCTATGAACTTGGGAAACTTTTCAAAGTTAAACGTTGCACCCTCTCCTTCCGATTCCCAATATACGTCAATCCCCGTCATGGTTGAAGAAGGTGCCGAGAATGCTTCTGGCATGGATTGCTTGTTTTTGAATTCGGTTCTATGGTTATTCCTGATTCTATACAGCCCCATGTTGTCTTGATCCTCCGTGGATTCCTCCAGTGCCTGAACGGAACAATTTACATTCATAATTTCACCTTCGGGAGTAAATAGGATATCAATTGTAGGATCAGTTACCTTATTATCTTCAGCCTTAATTTTAGCGAGAATTTGGTCATACAGGTCATGAAAGTTTAAGGTGAACATATTGGGACGTTTCAACGGAATAAAAGTATCCTTTTTGCGGCCACTTTCATCATAATCCTCCTGTAATGTACAGCCACCCAGGAAAAGGAGGAAAACCAATAACAGCAAAACGATACCTGTACCTTTTTTCATCATCATCACTCCAATTATAAAAGCTCTATACCAAACATACTGCTTAAGGCATTATGAAATGAGGCTTGAGAAATAAAAAAACATCTGTACATTCTGTAAGATGTGATCAGTCCATTGAGAGGAAATAACAGGATACTTAACCAGTATATCGATCTTTTTCTTCATTTTCCAGAAATATAAACAATTTTTGGAAATAAATGAGCACAGATTTTCCTATCATAGCGATCTTTTTGCCGGGAACTAAAATCGAAATTTTGGCATCATCTAGTACGGGAGAATCCTACCCGCACTGGATTCTATGCACCGCCAAAATGCTCCCCGGAAGCAACCAATGGGCAAGCTTAATCCCGGGGGAAGCACACGGGTTTGTTGATTTGGGATTTGAAATGGGTGTCATGCCTCATGATAGAAGCCTGATTACTGGTATAAGCAAGTAATATCGAGTAGTATGCGGAAGCAGGCCATGTTCAAATGGCCTGCTTTTATACTCAATTATCCTTTTGTCGTTTTATCGACAATAAGAAGAATCACGTTGTTAGCTATATACGTTATTTTATCTGTTTCTGTTTGCCCCATATGCCTTTCGTTAAACCCCTTTATGGTTCCATCCTGTACATAATAGGGGATCACGGCATAATAGTCTTTATCGGTAAGTTTCAAATAATGGGACTCAGGGTATGATTCCGGTTTGTCCATTTCCCGTATGTCGTTTGATGAGCAATCCAGGTAAGTAACATGCACATCCGGATTTTGAACCACCTCACTTATAACTTTCGATTGAAGTTCAAAGCGAATCGGGCTTCCCACCGTATATTGTTCTAATACTGATTTTAAGTTGAAGTTCGCAAACCACTCTATGAACTTGGGGAACTTTTGAAAGTTTAACATGTCCATATATCTCCCGTCATAGTACCCTCCCGATTCCCGATATACGTCAATTCCCGTCATGGCTGAAGAAGGTGCCGAGAATGCTTCTGGAAGGGATTGCCGGTTTTTTGTATCGGTGCTATGGTTATTCCTGATTCTATACAGCTCCAAGTCGTATTGATCTTCCGACTCCGAGGATTCCATCAGTGCATGAACGGAACAATCCACATCCATAATTTCTCCTCCGGGAGTAAACAGGATATCTATAGTCGGATCAGCTACTTTGTTATTTTCAGCCTTAATTTTGGCGAAAATTTGGTCAAACAGGTCATGAAAGTTTAAGGTGAACATATTGGGACTTTTCAACGGAATAAAAGTATCCTTTTTGCGGCCACTTTCATCATACTCCTCCTGTAATGTACAGCCACCCAGGAAAAGGAGGAAAACCAATAACAGCAAAATGATACCTGCACCTTTTTTCATCACATCACTCCAATATAAAAGGCTCTACAGCAAACATAGTGCTTGAAACATTATGAAATGAGGCTTGAGAAATAAAAAAACATCTGTACATTCCGTAAGATGTCAAGTAAGAATATAGGATGCATAACTAGTATACCGATCTTTTTCTTTATTTTCCAGAAATATAAACAAGTTTTGGAAATAAATGAGTATAACCCTTCCTATTGAAATTACTACTGTTTCAAGAAACAGGTTTGCCTGATTTGCCGATTTATTGGTTTTGTGATTCGAAGAACCAATTTCCTCAAACTTCTCAATTTGCTGTTATACCGCATAATAGAAGCCTGATTACTGGTATAAGCAAGTAAATATCGAGAAAGCTGCATGCAGAAGCAGGCCATTTTGAACATGGCCTGCTTCTATACTCAATTATTCTTTTGTCGTTTTGTCGACAATAAGAAGAATTACATTGTTTGCTATATACGTGATTTTCTCTGTTTGTCCCAATTCCATTCCGTTAAAGCCCTTTATAGTTCCGTCCTGTAAATAATATGGGATCACAGCGTAATAGTCTTTGTTTGTAAATTGCAAATAGTTTAAACCCGGGTATGATGTCGGTTTGTCCATTTCCCGTATGTCGTTTGACGAACAGTCTAAATAAGTGACGTGTACATCCGGATTCTCAACAACCTCGCTAGTGATAGGCCCAGATAGAAACTGGTAGCGAACCGGATTTCCCACCCTAAATTGCTCCAAAACTGATTTTAAGTTGAAGTTCGTAAACCACTCTATGAACTTGGGAAACTTTTCAAAGTTGAACGTTGCACCCTCTCCTTCCGTTTCCCAATATACGTCAATTTTAATGCTCCCATAAGTTGTGACACGGGAGAGTGATAAATAAGTTATATAACACTATGGAAAAACGAAACCGATATACCTCAGAGTTTAAGACGAAGGTCGTGTTAGAGGTGCTCCGTAAGGAGCAGACCGTCAATGAGATTACAGCCAGATATGAATTAAGCCCAGTGATGATTAGCCGTTGGAAAGCGTAGTTCCTTGAGCGGGGTTCAATGGTGTTTGAGAAGAAGACGAGTGATGCTAATAAAGTAAGAAGGAGTACGGGGTTCCATTTACCTATTCAACATCATCGATTAGTATAGCCGCAAAGTGATCGACCCGACGAATTCTATGCTCACCCTATTGATGGGATCGCGACCTAAAACATGAAAAGGAGGACATAACTTATTCCTGAAAAAATCGTATCTTGACAATGGGGAGCATTAAAGTTATTTTTGAAGTATATCATGTACTAGCGGAAGCACCGCAAACTCGGGACTGACAACCGATGTTTGGGGTGTTTTTTGATTTTGTTACAAGTAAGTTTTATTTTTCTCCTGATTCGTATCTGTAGGTGTAAAATTGTCTTCTAGGTTAGGATCTCAAGAATATATATGATTAACAGGGGCATAAATTGTCAATTATATTTTATAAGCTGTAATTATGGAGGACGATAATATTGAATTCGAGAGTAGTTCGAGCCAAACTGTTCATCACCTGTGATGTTATTATAGACGATACACTTATTAAAAATATTGAGGAACAGTATGTCGATATAAGTAGCGACGAAGAGGCAGGTGCTCAGGTTTTATTTGCTTTTTTAAATCCGAAATTGCCTACAGTCGACCAACTCAGAAAAGATCTTGGTACTTGGGATGGTGTGTGCGATTTTAAAGACCGGTTTAAAGAACTGCAATTATCACTTGATATAGAATGAACAAGGGGAATTTGTCAATTTTTCTTCCCTATGGAAAAATATCCTATTCAATACTCTCCCTTTATGGTACATTAAAATAGTACTTTTTTACATAAGGGAGCGTAGGATTTTGCCGAATATAGAGATATCGAAGTTAATAGCCCATGATTTAGCTCTGGACAAAGCCAGCCCGAAAACATATCAGCAGCTCATGGACCTATCGCAGATTCCTGCAGAGGTACTTGAGTTCTTCTCTAGCCATATTTCAAATGCAGTTATTGCAAAACAAATAAAAGTATGTACATTCACGCATAAAGATGCGGCTGTTTTTCTCGGTTGCTTGGAAATATCTCAAGATCTTGCTGACGATCATTTATTTATTAATAATAGCACCAATATGACCCAGCTACTTTTTAACGTGATGAAAGCTTCGAGTTCAAGAAGTTCGGGGACATTAATTTTTATTTTATACAACGATTTGGATACTGGCCTTCCGTACCTTGCGATTCTCAAAATGGATCCTAACAAAGCTATTCAAATTGATCGTACAAATTATAAGTTTGTTGTTCAAGAAGATATTTTGCCTAGTGTAAACGAAAGGCTCCATAAATGTGCTTTTATAAAACTTAGTCCAACTCTTTGGGAAGATGAATTCCATCTGAAAGTACTAGACAAGCAGCAGGTAACAGGTGAGGTTTCTAAGTATTTTCTATTATCCTTTCTGGAATCACAAGCGTTGATTGATAACAAAGCTATGACAGAACTGGTTAGCGTTAATCTGGCTGAGTATGCAATTCAAGAACAGATTATTCGAACACAATTGGAGATTGTTGATTTTAACGCAAAAGTAGACCGATTGCTCAGCAAAGGAAATGATGTTGACTTGGATCGAGACTTGGACAACCTTTTCAAAACATACATAGCGGGAGATGCTGATCGGGTAAATAAAATAGATGGGTTCAAGCAAAAGCTTGTTCAAAAACGAGAGAACGTCATGTTTGAATTCGTTGCTGAGAAAAGACCTACAATCGCAATGTTTGCAGACCCAGATAGATTAATTAAAATTCAATTTCCTCTTCAAGATATGGACACTAAGGTATTCCTTGAATATAAAAAAGAAGAAGACGGTTCCGTAACAACGATAATTAAAATTAAAGGTGTGGAACTAAAAGAAAAGTTTAAGTAGGGAGTTATACTGTTATGGATTCATTGCTAAATACATTTTTAGCAATTTTGTCGGAATTGGAGTCATTTGAACAGGAGTGTTCAGAGGACCCCAGTCTATTCACTGTCAACTACTCTGTGCCGCTACCAATGATTAGAATCATTTCGAAGAGGTATGAAGAGGTTTTTAGAAATTTTGATGTAAGTTTTGAGATTTTGTATGAGGAAAGAAGATTGGACTTTAACGCCTTTAAACAAAATGACCGTTTCATGAATACAGATGCTCAATTGGAACTAAAACTTACGATTAATAAACGAGTTAAGCTCTGTTTGTCTGAGAATACGTTTGTTTTTTTCAAGAATCAATATTTTTTTAAGCATTTTAATGTACTTAACAGTGAACTGTTTCGAAGTATTAATGTAGAAAAAGAAATTATTACTCATCTACCAATTGAAAAACCTTACTCAAATTCGTATTTAAAGCTTATCCCTATTGGATTAAATGCTATTACATCTGCTAATAAGCTAAGCGAAAAAACGAAGGAAGAATTTGATCTAATTAGAAAAATTCATGACGAAGTTGCTCGCGGTGGAGATAGACATCCATTACCGAATTACTATAAGATTGATGGCTTAACTGGTTCTTTTAAATCTTGGTTTGATCAAAATTTATTTCATGCAAGTCTTCTTTATATAGCAAACAAAATGTCAGAATATGGAAAGATAGTAATTAGGGGACATAAGACAACTGAGATTTCACCGTCGCAAGAACTGAGTGTTCAAAATGCTCTAGCTATCTTTAATATCTATCGTTTTTGTTACGAGGAGAAACATTATAACGACAAAATTGAAATTGCCAGAAATATATTTACAATCTATTTGAATTCGACCGACTCTGCTGCAAAAATAGATGAGTTGCTCCCGAAAATTGAAAAAACGATCTCGAATCATTTTTCAGCCTATATACAAGACAGTATCAAAAAATTTTTTAACGATCGAAAAGATGTTGTAAAAGAAGCACATAAATTTGGGTCAGATCTAAAAAAAGAATCAGATAAGTTGCTGACTTATATTAATACATCGCTTATAGGAATTATTACAGCAATTTTTTCTGCCTCTTTGGGGTTATCTAAAGGTGAACGATGGTATTTGATCATAGCGCTTATATTCCATGCACTGTTGTTTATATTTTCATACTTATTTAATCGCAGTTATATTGAGAAACGAAAGAATGAAATTACAAGATTGTATGGAAAATATACGTCTAAATTTGTGGTTTTGGCGGAAGATGATCTCGAAGATATAAAAAAAATATATATAGATCCGGGAGTTGAAAATGTTAATTCATATTTGAAGCTTTACAAACGAGTAATAATTGGACTTATTGCATTAATGATTTTGTTGATTGTAATAGGTCTCCGACTACCTGACGGTATGTTTACCACAAACAATACAAAATCTAACAATGGTCTGATAGTTACAAACAACTTGTATATAACCTTAATGCTTGATCTATAGTCCGGAATATTCATTCTCACCCGTTTTAACTTGCAGAGGAGAACATTTGGAAGTGACATTGGATAATCAACCACTCATCGATCCTTTCAAGGTTTCAATCCATAACAAATCAGAATATATATATTGGGGGATATTGGGCTTTCTGGAGGTGAGGAACAAAGAGGAGGGGCGTATTCAAACTGTTGTCGTTCAAAATACAAACCCGGAGTATAACGAGGATCCCTCAACTTCAACCAAACGACATTGGTATCTATATTACATAGATAAAGATGGGACAGTAACCAAAGAGCATGTTACCTATGAAAATCGGTCGTCCAATTATCTTGCCTTTAAATTGATTATGAAAAGTGATACATCCGGCTCTTCAATAGGATACTATTCGGATATTCTGAACCGTCATCCGAGCTTCTGGTTTCCTTTTGTTTATCCATATAGTTTTGCTATTGCGGGACTTCTGCTCATACTAATAGGGTCAAGCCATTTTTTCAGCCATTTGAACCGTATAAGAAAAGCTGCCCTAAACAAATAAAAAGAGGCATCTTCTCTAGATGCCCCGGTCGATATCAAGAATTTACGGATTACGTTGCCTGTTAGGTAAAAGGTTTTAGCTGTAGAGGGGATAGCGTAATGTACAGCAACCAGAGGCCTTTCATTCCGGGAAATGGCGAAAAACTTCCTTTTCAGATTCCCTGAAACGAACAGCGCCGGAAGCAAAACCTTTTTCCTTTACCGGATAGACTTTCTCTTCATGTCTCTTCACGCCTGCGTGGGGGTCTGACCACCCGCCGTGCAGCGCCAATGCGCGCCGGAAGAGACGCGCAAAGAACAGTCATCCCTCAGATGCCCTCACTTTTCAGTTGACAGATCAAAGTAGATTTCCATTTTCTCTGGTATGCCGCATCTCTTGAACAGTGTCTGAATGGTCTCATCCCTTTGCATTTCACAATTTGCCAGCAGCAAATGGATAGCGAATTGATGAGCTTCACGTTCATATTTGCTGGAGACGAAATAAGTGTTGCGGGTGAGAAAGTAATGGCTGAATCCTTGATGCAGGATCATATGCCCGAGTTCGTGCGCGCACACGAATCTCCGCTCCGTTTCCTCCTCCAGATTTTGATTGAGTACAATGAATTTCCGGCGAAGCACATGCTGGCAGTAGCCTTTGACACTCATAGGAAGATCCAGATAGACCACATGAATATTCAGCATCTTGGCTATGGTGAAAGGGCAGTTTGTTTGATATTTGCGAAACAGCTTTTTGGTCTGCCGCTGGATGTCCAAAATTCATCCCTCCTGAAGTAGCCGCCTCTTAGAGTTCTTTGTTGTTGCGGTTGTTCTTTTTCTCCCGGCTTTTTCGATTAACTTCTTTGTTCATCTTTTTGGCTTCCCAGAAGATCGTTTCCATGACCCCCAGCATTTTGGCGCGGTCTTCATCCGAAAATTCGATGCCGTCGAAATACAGGACGTCCGGACTTTGCAGCATTTTTTTTAGATCACGTTTGTCCTTGGATGTGGCCCATTCCGGGTAGGTTTTTAGGCCGGCTGCTGCCCCTTGCGGAGACGGGTCGTCTGTACGGCCCAGCAGATAGTCAGCGTTTGTCTGGAGAATGTCTGCGATTTTTTGCAGATCTGAGCTGGAGGGAGTTACCCTGCCGTTCTCAATATGTCCAAAATTAGAACGCCCCATCTTCAATTGTTCCGCGATTTCAAGCTGGGTTATTTGAAGTAATTTTCTGCGCTGTCTGATTCTTTCGCCAATCGACATCTTAGGACCGACCTCCCGTATGGAAAGGGTATTTTAAATACTTGACGGTATTTTTAATACCTTTTATAATCAAATTATCTTAATCCGTTGAGTGTACCGTTAGTTTACTCTGAAAAACATGGTAACGTCAATACCGTGAACAGAGGGGAACTCATTTTTTTATCCAAAAGGGTATTTAAATTACCTATCCTATCTATTCATCTATTATTTATACTTACATTTTAACTAAAGGTGGTTATCCTAATGGCTCCCATTTCCTATCCATTACCCGAATTAGACCGCAAGAAGACACAAGCAGCCGTCGAGGCGGCCCTGGAAAAGTACCGTATTTACAAGACTATCACATTTGAAGCCAGGGAGACTTCAATTACTTCCTCTTATACGGAACGTTTACACGGCCCTACTAACCGGATCAGTGACCAGACAGCGAATGTGGCCGTCTATAATGTGGACACTCCGGCTATGCGCAAAGAGTATTGTGAGCGGATTGATCAGGCGGTCAGCCGTCTTCATCCCAAGGAACAGCTGCTGATTCGCGAACGTTACCTGAAGCAGGATTATGTGTATGATTATGTGGTTTATAATCAGATATTTGACCCGCCCATTAGCGAGGGTACCTATGCAAAAATACGCTGGAAAGCTTTTTACAAGCTGGCTTTGGCTCTGGGCATCGGTGTAGAGAAAGAGAAGTGACAGCAGTATACGGGAAAAAGATTTTATTGTATAACTGATAATGTAATTCATTCAAAAAAAGCGGAAGGAGAATGTGAACATGGAATTCAAAGGAGGTTAATGGTGAATAGAAAACTTATTATGTTGATTATTGGCAGTTTACTCTTATTTTACTCTGGTCCCCCTTTACTTTCTATCATGAAGGAAAAACAGATTGAGTCCAGGTTGAATGAGAACTATAGCATTACCTCAATTATACCCACAAGTCCGGAATTTCAGATCGATTCTCATATATTTAAAATTGCAGAAGAGAACTCACATTTGGAAGTGAGATTGGATAATCAACCACTTATCGATCCTTTTAAGGTTTCAATCCATAACAAATCGGAATATAGGTATTGGGGGATATTGGGCTTTCTGGAGGTAAAGAACAAAGAAGAGGGACGTATACAAACCGTTGCCGTTCAAAATGCAAACACGGAGTATAACGAGGATCCCTCAATTTTAACCAAACGTCATTGGTATCTATATTACATAGATAAAGATGGGACAGTAACCAAAGAACTTGTTACTTATGAAGACCGATCTTCTAATCCTCTCGCCGTTAAATTGATTATGAAAAGCGGTACATCCGGCTCTGCAATAGGATATCATTCAGATATTTTGAACTTTCATCCGAGCTTCTGGTTTCCCTTTATTTATCCATATGGTTTGGCTTTTCTAAGTTTATTGTTCATTCTTATAGGATCAACCCACTTGATCCGGATAAGTAAAGCTGCCTCGAAAAATAAATAGCCTGCTGAGGAATTCATCAGGCTATTTTTGTCTCCATCTATTCTTCATATCATATTATTGAAGCGGGAAAAATAAGAAAAAATTGAGGAAGATGTGTGTGTCATTCGCCTTTCTACAGCTTATGATTATAACATGGAAATCAAATGAGACACACCAGAAAACACTCATGTATTCCGGAATAACCGGAACAAAACCATAAAGCTGGTCCCTTCCGTTTGGTTTCCATCTCTTGTTTTGACTTCCTCATATCCGGCGCGTGCGTTTCAGCAATTAACCTCGAACCCGCCTCTGATCGAATCGGGTTTATTAATTGCTGATGGCTAACATGTTAAGAAGTCCCATGAACATCCTTTTGATGCTCTGGGGCTTTTTTGTATGCCGTTTGATAGGGAACCAGGAGAAAGGAAGACAACATGAAAGCGTAAGGAGGTGAAACAAGCTATCCATGAAAGAGATTGGATAGTGATGGCATGAAAGCATGGATCGATGCCGTAATAGCTGCTCTGAGGGAACCATTTCCGGATGCAGGCCTGTATGACGAGAAAGTGAAGGACCCGTGGGAACCGGGTGATTTTTTTATTTCCCTTTCGGATTACAGGCAGGAGCGGCAGGTCGGGCTGCGGTTCAGGCAGCTTTTTACCGTGAAAATCCAATACAAACCCCAAAGCTGTGCAGATGCCTATGATACGGCACAAAAGCTTTCGGCCCATCTGGAATATATCCGTCTGGGCGAGTATACGGTCAGGCCGGGCCAGATGAGTATGGTCTTCAAGGATGATCAGGTCGAGGCCGTTTTGGTATTGGAAGTGTTCGTAACGAAGCCCGAAACGCCGGGAACGAAAATGAAACAATGGAAGCAGGAGGGAACTATCCGTGAGCAAAACGAAACAAGCCGTTAAGCCGGCTGTCTTCAGCAAGGCGCAATTCCTTGAGTCCAAACAATTTACGACAATGCAAAAACAACTTTTATCCGTTGTTTTGAAGGATGACGAAACTTATACATGCGAACAGGCCAAGCAGCTGATCGAGGATTTATTGAACAGGGAGGTACGTTAAATGGCAGGCGGAACATGGGATGCACAAAACAAAGTAAGACCGGGAGTCTATATCAATACAGCGACCAAGCAAAAAACACTGGGAGCCATGGGAGAAAGAGGAACCGCAGCTTTTCCTGCAAAACTGGGCTGGGGACCCGTCAAACAAATTCTAACCCTTCAGGCAGGGGAAGAAATCAAGGAGATTCTCGGATATGAACTGACGGACCCGGAGATGCTGCTGGTGAAAGAAGCGTTCAAACGGGCCAAAACCGTGAAACTGTACAGAGTAAACGAAGGAACGAAAGCCCAGGCTTCATTGGGGGATCTGACGGTACAGGCCGTATATCCGGGAAAACGCGGTAACAGTCTGTCCGTTTTCGTGGAAGCCAACATCGATGATACAGCCAAGACCGATATCCGAACTTATCTGGACGGCCGGGAAGTACACCGCCAAACCGTGGGCAAAGCGGGGGATTTGAAAGGAAATGCATGGGTTGAGTTCATAATGCCGGCTAAAGATGCGGCATTAACTCCGGCAGCAGCGGTCTTTTTAAAGGATGGCCAGGATGGAGAGGCCACCTATCAGGACTACATGGATTTTCTGAACGCTATCGATTCTCATGAGTTCCATACCCTTGCGCTGCCTTACGACAGCAAGGATAGCCAAACTTTAAAAACTTTGGTTGCCGCTCAAGTGAAACGGTGGAGAGACGGGGAAGGAAGGAAAATCCAGGCCGTGATGGCTAATTTTAAGGAAGCGGATGATGAAGGCATCATCAGTGTGAAGAACGGGGTGATCCTGGAAGACGGAACCAGACTGAATGCTGCTCAAGCTACGGTTTGGACGGCAGCCGCCACAGCTTCGGCAGGGGCGAACGAATCCCTCACCTTCCAGGCTTATGAAGGAGCTGTCGATGCGGATACAAGATACACTCATCAGGAAGTGGAACAAGCACTCCGCCAGGGAGAATTTTTATTTGTCGCTAACAACGGAAAAGCCGTGGTGGAGCAAGATATTAACACGTTCCAGACGGTAACGGCCAAGAAAGGAAAGCATTTTGCCAAAAACCGGGTCATCCGTACGCTGGACGGCCTTGCCAATGACAGCAAACGGGTGTACGAGCAGTATTATATCGGCCAGATGGACAATAACGCTGATGGAAGAAACCTGTTCAAAAAAGAACTGGTGCAATTGTTTGAATCCTACCAGCGTTTAAATGCCATTCAGGATTTTGACGCACAGAAAGATGTCAGCGTGGAGGCAGGTCAAGACTCAGACAGTATTGTGGTTCATATTCAGGTGCAGCCTGTGGATGCAATCGAAAAAATCTATATGCAAGTAGAGGTGGAGTAAGATGGACTACTTAATGGCTCGCGATACGATTTCCGGTCAGGAAGGCCGTGCTTTTGCCACGATTGAGGGGAAAGTTGAACCGATGTTTTATGCCAAAAATGTGGAGGCAACGGTCAAGAAGAACAAGGCGGAAGTGAAAACACTCGGAAGAAGGGTCGTGCAGCACAAAGCTGCCGGCTGGACAGGTGAAGGCAAAATGACAATTTATACCGTGACCTCCACCTTCCGTAAGATCATGCTGAATTACATGAAGAACGGGGTAGACACCTACTTCGATATTATGGTCGTCAACGATGATCCGGCTTCCAGTATAGGCAAGCAGACCGTTATTTTAAAAGGGGTCAATTTGGATGAGGTCGTTATGGCCAAACTGGATACGGAAAGCGATGTGCTGGAGGAAGAAGTCAGCTTTACGTTTGAAGATGTGGATCTGATGGATTCGTTTTCGGCCCCTAAAAATTAAGAAAAAAGGAGAATGAGGCATGAGTGATTTAAGTCTGTTCTATGCACAGAATGCGGAAGCGGGCATTATGGAGGAATTCGCTGTTTCGAACCGTTTCAAAACAAAAGACGGGAAACCGGTCCTGTGGAAAATCCGCTGCATGACGGAAGCAGAGAACGAGGAACACCGGAAAGCGGCCACGAAAAAAGTGAAGGCCAAAAACGGGACTTATCTGTCTGAAACCAACAGTGACCTGTACTTGGCCAAATTGGCAGTTGGCAGTGTAGTATATCCGGATTTGAAAGATGCTGAACTGCAAAAATCTTACGGTACCCTGGGGGCCGAAAACCTGCTGCGGGTTATGCTGCTTCCGGGCGAGTATGCCGCACTGATAGAGAAAGTCCAGCAGATTAACGGATTTGATAAGGATCTGAATGAGCTTAAAGAAGAAGTAAAAAACTAATTTTCGGGGGCGACGGGGAAGCGAATTACGCTTACTACGCCCTCCATGAACTCAATATCCTGCCGCACGAATTAGTCCGCATGTCACAGCGTGAAAAAGCCGTGATCTACGCGATGATTGACATCCGGATTCAGGAGGAAAAGAAGCAGCAGGCCAAGATGAAAAGAAAGTAAGGATCAAATCTCGTACGGATTTGGGATTGATCCATTCATCGAAATCATGGATTACTTTTGGGACAGCAGCCCCGTCCCTTTTGGAACCGGGGATTCAACCAGGGAGGGGGTTCTCCGGTTCTGAAGGCGGGCACTATGGACGCTATCGTTTTCAGGCAAAATATCTTTTGCCAGTACAGTTTAAAGGAGGTGGAACGGATGACAACAGTAGCAGCCAGCTTAAATCAATTTCATTCAATCTCCAATCAGACCTTTACGTCAATGAACAAAATTACGCAAGTCCTGCAGCAGAATGTGACGGTTCAGCAGAACTTCAATAAAGCTGTGGAGGAGGGGAACAAGAAAACCCTCTCCCTGGCGGATACGGTCAAAAAAATCGGCTTTAACCTGGAAAATGCCAAGAAGCTCGCCAAACTGGCGATTGGGGGAGCTGCCGAAGAACAGGGAATGAAGAATGCGTTCATAGCCAGAACAGGCAATCAGGATGCCGGTACTGCCATGTTTGATAAATTCAGGCAGGAGGCCGTGCAAACAGGAATGGATGTGAACGATTCCCTGTCCGGGACCCTGACGTTCTTTTCCAGTACGAAAGACAGCGGGCAGATCAGCAGGTTAAGCCAGCTTGCCAGACAAATGTCTGTTTTCGATACGGGAGGCAAGGGCATCCAGGGGGCGGCTGACGCCCTGAAGGAAGCGCTGAATGGAGATGCTTCTTCCCTGGCCAAAAGCTTCAATATTCCAAAAGCGGATTTGCAGGCATTCAAGATTGAGGATCTGGCGAAATCCGGGAACATCGAGGGGTTCATCACGGCTTTTGATCAGCTGCTTGAAAAGCAAGGGATGGGCAAGCAGGCCTTTGAAACGATGCTGGACAGCCCTGCTTTGAAATGGGAGGGGATTTTGAACAATCTGACGGCCAAATTCGCCATGGTCGGCCAAGGAGCCCTGACGGCATTGGCTCCTCTCCTGGATTTGTTCGGTAATGCGCTTCAGAACGGTACGTTTGAGCCCTTTTTCCAAATCTTCATGATCGGGTTGACCCTGATTGGCCAGGCATTGGCCTGGATTGCCAACAATGTGATTTGGCTTGCCGGCATCTTGCTTGAAAACTGGGTTCCTATTGCTTTCGGTCTGCTGCCCATCATCCTGGTCACGCTATGGTCAATGATCGCCCCCATTATGATGCAGGCGGGTGCATGGTTGATGGCCCAATGGCCCATTCTGCTTATTGGACTGGCTATCGGGTTGCTCATCTTTATCTTGATGCAGTGCTGGGTTACGACGGAACAAATCGTAGGCACGATCATGGGCAGCTTTTATGCCTTGTTTGCCTTTATTTATAACAGTGTCGCTTTATTATGGGATACCCTTGTCAGCTTCGGGGAGTTTTTTGCCAATCTGTTTGTGGACCCGGTCTATGCCATTCAAAAGCTGATCTATGATCTGGCCATGGTATTCGGCGGGTACATGATCAATATGCTGCGCAGTGTTGAAACGTTCGCCGGCGGATTCGTGAAATTGATGTTGTCAGCCGTAAATAAAGTGTTAAGCGGGATCAACTGGTTTGCAGAGAAGCTCAATAGTATTTTCGGTACCAGTTTTTCGACCATTACTTTACTGGATGCTGACAATATCCATATTCTTAGCGACTCGCTCCAAGGGGCCCTCAATTCGATACCGAAACCGGCTTCCAATAAACATGTAGCTGATTTCTCCAAATATAAAATGGGACAAAAAACGCTGGATGGAGCTTTCAGCAAGGGCTACAGCACGGGCTCCGATCTGGTGCAGCAGTTAGGGGACATGAAGCTGCCGGATCTGAAACCGGATATGGATGCTTTAGGAAAATGGGACGCCGGAAGCAAGAACCCGGCAATTCCTTCAGGCGGTTCAGGAGGAGCCAAGGTCCCGGGTCTGCCTTCTTTCGGATACAATACCGGTTCGATGCCGCAAATGCCCTCCATGCCGCAAATGCCTCAGATGCCGGCATCCCTGGAGAATGTGGGCAGTGTGGATAAAGTTGGATCGATCGAGGATCAGGTGGATATCTCAAGTGAAGACCTGAAGGTCATGCGGGAACTGGCGGAAATGAAGAGCATACAGAATTTCGTCTCCCTGACTCCAACGGTTCAAATGACTACCGGCGACATCAACAGCGGATATTCGATTGATACGATTATTGACCGGATTGAGAAAAAGCTGGAGGAAGAATTTATCACGGCTGCCCAGGGGGTGTATGCCTAATGCGGTCAGGAATTTGGCTCAGCTACAACAACCAGGAGGAAGGCTTCAAGCTGCCGGTCAACCCCGAGACGATCGAAGTAAAGAGTGGCGGGAATGGCAAGACATATAACGTGTTGGGACTTGGGGAAGTGAACGTGATTCAGGACCGGAAGCTGTCCGGGATTGAATTTGAAAGTCTTTTTCCCGCAGCGGACTATCCGTTTATAGAACAGGATGCCATTCTTCTGCAGCCCTCTCACTACATTGAATATATTGAAAAATGGTGGGCCACCAACAGGCCGATCCGTTTTGTTTATGTAGGGGATACGGTTGATATCAACCTGGCGGTCAGCATTGAAAATTTTGATTATAAAGAAAAAGCGGGTTCTCCCGGGGATATCGAATACAAGCTGTCTTTGAAGAAATATGTCTTTTATTCGGCAAACCGGGTCACGGTTACGTCCCCTTCAGAGGTAGAAGTCAAGCCCGAACGCGTGGATGAACGGATTACTCCCCCCACTTATAACATGAAGCCGGGAGATAATCTGTTCCGGGTATGCAAAAAGTACGGCTGTGAGCTGAAACAGGTGTTGAAGCTGAACAAGCTGACAGACGAACAGACCAAGAAATTAAAAGTCGGAACGATCATAAGGTTAAGGTGAGACCATGAAAGAGATTCTTCTCGATAATCGCAACGGGAATGTATGGGATATCTCGGAGCTTATTGTCAGCATGAGTTATAAAACGAGCCGGATCGGGAAACCGTCCGATCTCTCCCTCACCTGCCTGAAAAAAGGAATCTACCAAAGCCCGGCTTTCGGCTATAACAATGGGGACGTGATCCGTTTCAAGCTGGATGATGTGAATGTGTTCTACGGATATATTTTCAAAGTAAGCAGCGGTCCGGATGCAGAGGTGAAAATCACCGCTTATGATCAGATGAGATACCTGAATTATAACGATACTTACGTGTTCAAAAACACGTCTGCTACCGAGATAATCCGGCGTATTGCCAGTGATTTTCAGCTTTCAATCGGTACGCTTGCCGATACGGGATACAAGGTTCCCTCCCTGGTGGAGGACGATAAAAAACTGCTCGATATCATATGTAAGGCGCTTGATTCAACGCTGATTGCCACAACAAGAAATTACGTCTTTTACGACGACTTCGGCAAGCTTACGCTCCGCAACATAGAAGAGATGAAAGCGGATGTTATTCTGGGTGACTTCAGTTTAATGACGGATTACGACTATGAAAGATCGATCGACGGGGAAACCTATAACCGGATTAAACTCGTCCAGGATAATAAGGAGAGCAAGGCCCGGGACGTATATGTGGCTCAGGACAGTGCCAATATAGCAAGGTGGGGACGCCTTCAGCTGTTTAAAAAGATGGAGGACAAGATGAACAGTGCCCAAATCCAGGAGGTCCTGAACAATCTGATCGCCGTAAAAAACCGCGAACAACGGACGATTCAGGTCACGGCTATCGGAGATATCCGGCTAAGGGCGGGTTGTTTTGTGCCCATTGTCATCAAGGAACTGGGGATCAGACAATATTTCCTTGTCGATGAATGTACGCATAAATTTGAAGGCGGCGACCATACGATGACGTTAGATTTGAAGGTGATATAATGCTGAACATTATCAAGCAGGCTGCTCTTGGCGCTGTCGATACAAGCAACCCTGTATCTATCCTGTTTGGTGAAGTAACGAAAGCGAATCCTCTTGAAGTGAGTGTCGATCAGCGATTCTCTCTTTCAGAGGATTTTTTGATTGTCCCTGAGCATGTTACGGGATATCAGCCAACGGTAGAAGGCCAGACTATCCCCGTTCGTCAGGGGCTTAGAAAGGGTGACCGGGTGATTCTGCTTCGTGCCCAGGGCGGCCACAGTTTTGTCATTCTTGGAAAGGCGGTGTAGCCATGCTGCCGACCGGATACAGGATTCAAACAGAAAATGATGAACGGACCGTACAGCCAAGCCTTACGTACGATGTCAACCTGAAAGAAAAAAGGATCACCGGAAGAGTGGATGGACTGGAGGCTATCCGGCAGGCCGTGCACAAAATCCTGCACACGGAAAGGTATGAGCATCTGATCTACAGTCCCGATTATGGAAGTGAACTGACAGGGTTAATCGGCCAGGCCCCCCTTTATGTACAGTCCGAGCTTAAGCGCAGAATTTCCGAAGCTCTATTGCAGGATGACCGTATTGAAGAAGTCGGCGAATTCCGTTTTTCCGCTTCGGAGGACCGGGTTCTTGTTTCTTTCACGGTGACCAGTCTGTTCGGAAAATGGGATGAGCATAAGGAGGTGAAGCAGGATGTACGAACATCAGACCTATGACAAGATTTTGCAGCGGATGCTGGAGCGGGTGCCCGGTGATTTGGACAAAAGGGAAGGCAGTATCATCTGCGATGCCCTGGCGCCTTTAGCGTTTTCTTTGGCTGAAGCCTATGCCGATCTGGATCTGAACTGGAACCTGTCTTCGGCCAGTACGGCCTCCGGGGAATATTTGGACCGGAATGTGGCGGACTTCGGCCTTACCCGGAAACCGGCTACCTATGCAAAGAGAAAAGGCGTGTTTCTGGACAAGGACGGCTTGCCGAAGGAAGTTCCTTTACAGAGCCGTTTTTCCGCAGAGAATGCCGGATTTAAAGTTGTGGAAAGATTGGGCCCCGGAGAATATGTCATGGAATGTGAGGCAGCAGGTGAGGTTGGCAACAAGCATTTCGGCAAGCTGCTGCCTGTTGAATATATCGGGGGGCTGGCGTTTGCGCAGCTGGCAGATGTTTTGGTCCCTGCCGAAAATGAAGAGGAGGATGAACACCTCCGCCAGCGTTATTTCGAACAATTGAACGAAAAGCCGTTCGGGGGAAATATCACGGATTATCAGCGTAAAGTCAAGTCTATCGGCGGTGTAGGAGGAGTGAAAGTATTTCCGTCCTGGAAGGGCGGCGGCACGGTCAAGTGCACCATTATCGCGAGTGACTATACACCTCCGTCGGCCCAACTGGTGGAAGATATTCAGACGGAGATTGACCTGGTGGAGAATACCGGAAAGGGCATTGGCTGGGCCCCCATTGGACATGCCGTAACCATTGCTCCGGTTCACCCCGTTACAATCGAGGTGAGTACGACCCTGGTATTGAACCGGGGAGTTACCGTGGGACAAATCCGGGAGGAACTGGACAGCGTAGTATCCGAGTATTTGCTTGCTTTGCGGAAAGACTGGGAAATTGAGGACAAGCTTATTGTCCGGGTGAGCCAGCTGGAGGCGCGTATCCTGACCGTAAGCGGCGTAGCAGACATAGCGGGAACACAGCTGAACGGAGCTGCCGGCAATCTGGAACTTGGCAGCGAGGAAGTACCGGTATTTGGAGGTGTTCACGTTGGATAGATGGATGGGGCTGATGCCTGATTATTACCGGGATATCCGGGAATTCGAGGAACTTATGAAGACTTTAGGCGAAGAAGCCAGGCTGCTGGAGATCGAAAAGGAACGACTCCTAAACAACCAGTTCGTGCTGTCTTCGGATGAGGGAGCGATTAAGCGGAGGGAGACGGAACTGGGCATCCAGTCCGATCCCAAACAAGAAAGCCTCGATTTCCGGAAAAAGCGGATTATTAACCGCTATTCCACCAAGCCTCCTTTCACCATCCGGTATCTGCAGGAACGGCTGGATTATCTAATAGGGCGAGGACGTGCCAATGCCAGTGTAGATCCGCAGGACTTTGTGTTAAAAGTCAGGACAAAAATCAATGATGCTTCCGTATTCCGCGAAGTCGAGCATACCGTTCATTCCATCAAGCCGGCTAACCTCGTTTATCATCAGGAAACTTCCCTGCAGGACGGGATAGGGATCGTCGAGCATATTTATATGACTCCCATCCGCCGCTTGACCAAGCTGGGTTCCTGGAAGGTTGGACGGACCCCATTTGCGGAGAGAGGGAAGGAGGTACTAGTAAAATGATCATTTCTTCGTTTATCCAAGAAGTGGCGGACTATGCCCGTGACAAGATCGCTACCGTATATCTCAATTCCTCCTACCAGGTGGAACAAGTACAAAAAACATTCACAGGCAACACCGTCAACCTTGAATACATCGTCCCGAAAGGGGCGATGGACAACATCAGCCTGATTGAATTGAAAACATCTGATGATCAGCTGATTAGCAGGAACGAAGTATTCATTCCAATCACTTCAGATACCGTGATCAAACAAACTTTATTCGTGGAGGAGGTGTGATTCTTGGCCTATATACCTAAGACAGACTGGAAGCTGGAAGATACGGTAACAGAAAGAGACTTCAACCGGATTGAAGGCGGGATCAAGGAAGCTTTGGCTGCGGTTAATCTCGTGGACCAGAAAGATGCTGAGACATTGAATGAAGCTAAACAATATACAGACCAGAAGGTAGACAATATCGAAGTCCCCGTCAAATCCGTAAACGACAAAACGGGGGATGTGGTGCTTGCTGCGTCTGATATCCAAACCGGAAGTGGCAAAGATGTTGAAACTACGATAAACGAGCTTTTTACCTCTGTCAGTGATGGGAAAGAACAAGTTGCTAAGGCCATTACTGACCAGGGAGTGTCCGCAACCAAGGAGGACGCATTTAAAGACTTAGCAACAAAAATCCGGAGCATTGATAACGGCAATATTCCGATATATGTACAGCCTACAGAGCCAATCAAGAAAACGGGGTTTTGGATACAGGATGAGCAAAATGAAATTGAACATGTTGTGTATACAAATGCTTTTTCCGAAGGTACTGGATGGGCAGCAGGCGCAGACATGCCAACAGCGAGGGATGATCTAACTTCAAGCGCAGTAGGAGATAAAATTTATGTAATAGGTGGGTTTGGTGGTAGGGACAAACTAGAGATCTACGACACCACCACAAACACATGGACAGCAGGAGCAGACATGCCAACGGCGAGGAGCGGTCTAACTTCAAACGCAGTAGGAGATAAAATTTATGTAATAGGCGGGAGTGGTTCTAGCAAAGTAGAGATCTACGATACAGCCACAAACACATGGACAGCAGGAGCAGACATGCCAACGGCGAGGAGCGGTCTAACTTCAAACGCAGTAGGAGATAAAATTTATGTAATAGGTGGGTTTGATGGTAGTTTCCTTAGTAATCTTGAGATCTACGATACAGCCACAAACACTTGGACAATAGGAGCAGACATGCCAACAGCGAGGGATGATCTAACTTCAAGCGCAGTAGGGGATAAAATCTACGTTATAGGTGGGTATGGTGGTAGATACCTCAAAAAACTAGAAATCTACGACACCACCACAAACACTTGGACAGCAGGAGCAGACATGCCAACGGCGAGGAGCGATCTAACTTCAAGCGCAGTAGGAGATAAAATTTATGTAATAGGTGGGTTTGATGGTAGTTTCCTTAGTAATCTTGAGATCTACGATACAGCCGTATGGTCAACAGGCGCAAGCATGCCAACGGCAAGGTCTGATCTAACCTCAAGTGCAGTAGGGGATAAAATCTATGTTATAGGTGGTTGGGATGGTAATAGTCATCTAAGCAAACTAGAGATCTACGACACCACCACAAACACATGGGCAACAGGAGCAAATATGCCAACGGCAAGAAGATTACTAACCTCAAGCGCAGTTGGAGATAAGATCTATGTAATAGGTGGGGTGTTAGGTGGGTATGTTGGTAACTATCTAAGCAAACTAGAGATCTACGACACCACCACAAACACATGGACATCGGGTAAAGACATGCCAACGGCAAGGGGATTTCTAACCTCAAGTGCAGTTGGAGATAAGATCTATGTAATAGGTGGGTATGATGGTAGTAACAGTCTAAGCAAACTGGAAATCTACGACACAACCACAAACACTTGGACAGCAGGCGCAGACATGCCAACGGCAAGGAGCTATCTAACCTCAAGCGCAGTAGGGGATAAAATCTACGTTATAGGCGGGAGTGGTGGCGACCTTATTAGCAAACTAGAGATCTACGATACAGCCACAAACACTTGGAAAGTGGGAACAAGCATGCCAACGGCAAGGAGTTCTCTAACTTCAAGCGCAGTGGGGGATAAAATCTATGTAATAGACGGGTATGATGGTAGCTACCTCAACAAACTAGAGATTTATAGTATTACATCGGATCGATTTCCTTCTAACTCCTTGGTATTTGAAAACGGAACAGCGAAAGATGTAAGCATACCTAATAAAACAAAATTAGGCATTAAGTACAGCCAACGGATACAATTTAATTCTGCCTATTACTATAACAAATTAGCCGAATTGGTCTATAAGCCCATGTATTTTGGCAATGGTCAAAAGTGGACAAAAATTCTTAACTAGGAGGATGTAAGCATGGAATATACCATTTGGGACAAAAAAGAAAGCATCAACGGAGTTCCTGCAAATAAGGTGTTAGAATCTAATCCGCATTGGGAGGATGCAGACCTGATTCTTATTACCGAAAACGGCAGGATCACGCGAATTGAAGACATCCAAATCATTAATGCTAACGCTGGCGGCAACCTTTTTGAAGAGAACGACAGCTTGGAGGTAAAAGCACAAAAAGTGTTTGAACACATTGTAAAAGAGCGTGAGGAGCAGGAGAATGCCGAAGCCCATCCAGATTCTCCAGTGCCTGAGCAGCGAATCAGTGACCTGGAAGAAGCTTTGAATAAGCAAAAGGAAGATATGGATAAAGCCATTATGGAGCTAACACTAGCATTGGGAGGTAAGAAAGATGTTTAATGAAGTCAGTATCTGTGTGGACGTTTGGTGCAGAGCGGTGGTTGCTGGAGTATATCCATACAGCGAAGTCCCTGACCTGTACAATCTCCGGGAAATAGTCGGCAAGAAGCTTGGGAAAATGGAAGAAGAATCAGAATCAGTTAGCGCCAAATAATAAGGCGTTATTTTTATGCTCAAAAACAGGAGGATAACATGGAGAAAGTATTAAAGCCGGCTGTAGCGGCGGGAGGAGGGGCGGTTTCTTATTTGTTTGGAGGGTGGGGGGCAGCGCTGGATATTTTACTATTTTGCGTCATTGTAGATTACATTACCGGAATGATATCGGCCTTTCTGGAAGGAACTCTGGTAAGCAAAGCCGGATATATCGGCATCGCCCGTAAAATCACGATCTTTATCCTGGTGGTTATTTCCCACAAAATTGATATTTATCTGGGACAATCCCCGTTTCTCCGTGATGCGGTCGTCATCTTTTATATCTTCAATGAAATGGTAAGTATACTGGAAAATTGCGGGCGGATCGGTGTGCCTATT
The DNA here is from genome assembly GCF_002003265.1 of Paenibacillus larvae subsp. larvae. Taxonomy (NCBI): domain Bacteria; kingdom Bacillati; phylum Bacillota; class Bacilli; order Caryophanales; family Paenibacillaceae; genus Paenibacillus; species Paenibacillus larvae. The sequence goes on along the minus strand of NZ_CP019687.1, from coordinate 2,419,233 downwards.
CCTCCGTTTCTGAAAGAAGCTATAGCCGTGTTGAAAGGAAAATCCGAAAAGGAAAAGGGGGATAAGCATTGAATGGAAACCAATACTCCATCACCCAAGACTATATCCGCATCCGGGACAATACAAGGCCGGGCTCCAAATTAAGGGGTCCGGTCTTTCTTGTAGCCCATGATACCGGGAATCCCGGGTCAACGGCCCGAAATAACCGAAATTATTTCAATACGATGACAGAACGCAGCGCATCTGCTCACGTCTTTATCGACGATACAGAGATCCTGGAGATTATCCCGCTTAATGAAAAAGCATGGCACGTGCGCTACGATGTTCCGACAGACAAACGGTTATACGGATGCAGCGCAAATGATGCGGCGGTCGGAGTTGAACTGTGCTATGGCGGACACATCCATTTTGAGAAGGCCTACCGTCGGTACGTGTGGTATTTTGCTTACCTGTGCAGGAAATTTGACTTAAACCCGCGCAAGCATATAGTCAGCCACAAAACGCTTGATCCCGGCCGCAAGGTGGACCCGGATTCGGCACTTGCAACAGGCGGGAAGACGTTCGAACAATTTATAAATGATGTATGTGTTGAAATGGAGAACAAGAATACCAATCTAATCAGGGAAACGGAGTGGTGGGGCATGAAGATGAATTTGCCATTGGAAACATGGAGACAGCTTGCCGGGGAACTGAACCGGATGTATCATGAATCTGTTGATGGCAAGATTGTTCCTCCGGTGCTAAACGACTATACATTAGTGGAGAAAGCCTACGGCTGTGAGATGACCCCGGAGGAACTCCTGACTATTATGTCGATTATCCGGATGAGGCAAATTTGCTAGATTCCAAAGAAAAAAAGGCATTATCCCAGGCAGACATGTCCCTACAGGAAACTGCGGGATAATGCCCTTATCCAATTCTTTCATTCTCTCTTTTCTTCTCTCTACAGCTTATAAAAATACGCTGATCCGGTTTTTTTTCTTTGTTTCAGCTAATTAGGTTCAGATCCCATTTTTCAAAAGGCAGGATTCAGCAACTTCATAAAATTTTCTCTCAAAGCTATTTCAGGTATTTCCATGCCCAAGGTGCTGCCTCCGGATTATCATGAGGATTTGCCCATCCTATACACAGGTATGCTTTCCCGTTATAACCAACTCTTTCTCCTGCATTGTAACTTTTACTTTCATCATATTTAGGGTAGCTGTACGTTGGAATTGGTTTAAACGGATCTTTACTTCCGTCTTCCGATATGAATGTTACAAATGCTTTACTGTAATCCCCCTCTTGGGTGCCGGGATGTACCCAACTATTATCATTAGAGTCTCTGTTTATACTCCACATGGACAAAAATGGAATCCCGACACTATTGGCGAAATCAATTGTCGCCTGAACATCTTTTAATGTGAACGGATGACCTTGATCATCTTGTGCGGTCATGGATGTAATCCCCATAAGATTCCAAATGTCAGCATCTGTTTTGTCATATCCATATTTTTGATAAAGGTCTTTTAATGTCGTATGGGTACTGCGTAATGCTTTTATTGTTGTTTCCACTAATGATTCATTGATCTCTCCGTAATCAAAAGCCATAAAATTAAGACGGGATATATCTACCCCTTCTTTAATTGCCGGTTCGATAATGGCAACTTCCTTCGGTTCAATTCCGCTCTTTCCTAAAGCCAGAGTATAAGAAACGGACAGAGGCTGTCCTTCAGATTGTAATTCTTTTTTTAATTGTTTAATCACTTTTGCCCGATTTTCATGACCTTTTTTATCCGGAGTCAGATTTCCCTCAATATCAAAATCAAGATGTGTAAAGCCATAAGCGGTAAGAAATTCTTTATATTCCTTTACGGCATCTTCTGCACTTTTCACGGTTTCGGGGAGCATGGTTGCTCCGGCACCGCCCACTGCAATTCCTAAATCTTTTCCTTGCTCACGTAATCTTCGGATATCATCGAAAATCATATCCCTGCCGTTTGGTTGTAAAACGTCAACAGGTTTATTGCTTCCGCTCCAGACTAATTCATCCGTTTGCGGATTCGTAACCAGAAAACCCAGAAAAGCCTCTTGAGTCCCTGTTTTCGTCATGTAATCATACATCAATAAAGGGTTTTGAGGATATGCCCCCACATCAAAATACGGTACATACTGTTTAATTCCCCAATTTTCGTACCCGTATCCTGCTTGAATTTGCGAAAAATCCCATGCTTTGGATGACTGCCCGTACACAGCGGATTGTGTCTGATGATCATGAATAGAACCAGCCGTCACCGGGGGGAGTGCACTTCCCAGCATGACTCCGGCAACTGCTAACGAAGTGATTGTCATGAAGCATTTTTTCTTTTTCATCATCATCCTCCTGTTTTCTTCTAAGGTTGTGAAAAAAATAACATGTAAGTGGACAACAACTAAACTTCACGCCCATTACGGGGATTTTTAATTTAGCTCATTAGAACCACCTCCTGATTATTTATTTGGTAACGTTTTCATATTAACATTTATTTTAGTGAACAAAAGGGGAAAAATGTTACTATTTTGTGGAATTTTATTCCTCTGATTATCCGGCTTTTGAGGCAGGTTTGACTAATTCCGGATTTTTATGCAGGATTGGCTAATCCCGGCTTAAGCGGCAATTTTGACAAGAGCGGGAAAACGGGAGTACAAGGGGCGGCGATTGTTTTGGGGGCTTACGGGTTTGTCCCTTATTTGTTCCTAAAACGGCTTTTCCCATGTTTATTTAATCATTTTATCAAAGAAAAAAGGCATTATCGCAGGCATGCCTCTGCTTCTTTTGCCTACTCTTAAGAATTGTGAAAAAACGAACATGGAAGCGGACGATAAATAAACATTCAAGATATATTGGGAACTTCCAAATGGCTCATAAAAAACCACCTCCCTTAATACATTTTTTAGGGGCACTTTCATCATAACATTTTATTTTCCCAACAAAAGGGAAAAAATGTTATAATGAGAACAAATGTTCCTATTATGAAGCAAGGAAGGGATTGCCGTGACTAAGAATTTGTCTGAATATGTTCTCTATGAAGCCTCCCGCTCCATTCCTCTGGAAAAGAAAGAATGGGTGGTCCGGCAAATTATGCAGTATAGACGGCAGGTAGCTACTGAGAAACGCGAGAATCACAAGAAACAGGAGAAACGCGTTCATGAACTCTCTGAAATCCTTTCAGAAGCATTTGAAAGCAGCACAGTAATCACGGTTGTTACTTATGGAATATATAAGAACCGGGAGTACAGCGGCGTAATTATAAAGCTGGACCTGCGGGAGGAGAAGATTTTGTTAAAGTGTCAGGAAAGCATGCAGTGGCTTCACTTTTCTTCAATTTTACATGTATACTGAGTCTTCGTTTCTTTTTTGTTTAGAAGCTGTATTTATTAAGCTCCCAATAATTATCGAGCCTCTTTATTAACAGAAGTCTGTCCTAAAAAGCGGTGAAATCCGATTTCTACTACACCGAGTACGATAACGACCGTAAGCAGTTCCCCTACTGACAATGACCAGTTGGCATAGCGGGCTACCAGCCAAAGATAAAACAAAGCGACAACGGCATCCACAATGGTAGCAACTGTATTGTTAGTGTACCTAAGGACGATTTGATCTCCTATTAGATAAGCAATGACTGACAAAATAACGGCAGCTGTGGCTGCCCCTACAAAAGTAGCTTCTGTATACCACATAAGCAGGGGAATGACTACGATTCCGTTTAACAATACTTTAATTAGAAATTTATTCATCAATTTTTGACCTCTTTTCTGACAGTTATTGTTTATTAGCTTCTCCAAACATCCCCAATTTTATTTCAGCCTGATCCTATTTCTTCATAGCTTTTTCATGTTTTATTTTACCAATTTAAATTGAATATCCTTATTTGCACGGGCGGATAATAAATTCATGGTTTAAAGGAGGTGAATCGTTATAATGGCACAACAAGGCCTTGCCGTACACGAAACATTGGAAGTACATGAGCTCCTTACCTTTAAAAATACCTGTATGACAAAATCGGTTGCTATGCAGGGACTGGTTTCTGATCCGGCGCTTAAAAGTCTTTTGCAAGAAGATATTCAGCATTCTGCAAAAGCAATTCAAGACTATCAGGGATTATTATCCCGACCCCATATTTAGAAAGGAGAAAACATAAAAATGAGCACCACTGTAGAGAATTTAACCGGTATGAATGTAATAACTGAACAGGTTATCGCATCCGATTTCCTTATTGCCTCAAAATCCGGTGTTAAAGATCTTGGCTACTGCTTTAACTGAAGCCACTACTCCGGAAGTCAGATCAGTTCTGAAAAACCATCTGGATACAGCGATCACTATGCACCAGAAAATAACGGATTACATGCTGAATAAAGGCATGTACCATCCCTTTAATGTAAATGAACAAATCCAAATGGATATCCAGAATGCCCAGAAGACTTTAAATTTAATGAATCGTTCCTGAATTCCAGAAAAACGTTTTACTTTACAACAAGGGCCCTCCCCAATGCACATAATTTGCTTAAGGACGGGCCTTATATTTTTCTACGAGGAAAAAACTATCATTCTCAGCTTTTTAATTTGCTATAATTTTATGGATGAGAGGATTTTAGCAAAAAAATACGACAGGGATAATATCTTTCTAAAAAAGGAGAAGGATAATGAGCAAGAAAAGACATTCCGTTATCGAGTCTCCAAAACTTCAGCCTCAATTGGACAACAGCGAATAATCTGCCAAATAATTTGTCAAATGATTTGCCAAATTATTTCTATATGCTATAATGTTCTCGAATGGTAACATTCACGTCATGCCACAATATAAAAGTTTTAGGCAATGGAAGTTTGGTGCAAATCCAACGCGGTCCCGCCACTGTGATAGACCGGATACCGGTCTTAAGTCAGGTCTTTTGCCTAGAAACTTTGAGCAACCAACCGCTTCGAGGCGAAAGTGGTGGTTTAGAAGTCTAGTGTGACGATTATCGCCTCTAGGCTTTTTTTATTGGAAAGAGGGTGTCCCGACAATGTTGTCGGGGGTATGGCCTGGCGGCGGCGCCAAACATGTACAAGGATGTACAGCAAGGAAACGGGTAGATTCTTCAACGAAGAAGAATGTGATACACAATGGCGTGTATCCCCTTTTTTTTATCATCTGCCTTTTGCATAAGATGGCATTAAGCAACAACAGGTTGACGTTTTACTGAATAAGGGTGTAAACTAATAGACGACAATCAAATGACAGCAAGCTGCACAATGACGTGTACATATAAGCAAAGAGGCTTTTAAAGGAATTCGTTCTTTTAAAAGTCTCTTTTTTATTTTCCTGAAACTTACATTGGAGGTGCCTGCATGGATAAAATTTCTTTTAAAACCGATATCTATATGGGGCAAGGTGCGTTAGACCGGCTAACGGAATTACGCAACAAACGAATATTTGTCGTTACCGATCCGTTCATGGTGAAATCCGGCATGATTAATCTGCTGTTCGAGAGACTGCACGAAAGCAACAAACAGTACATTTTCAGCAATATCGTGCCGGACCCGCCAATCGAGGTCGTGACAGAAGGTTTGGAAGCACTCAGCTCGTTTAACACCGATATGATCATAGCCGTGGGCGGAGGTTCTGCTATTGATGCGGCCAAGGCGATGAAGATCTTTGCCAAAAAACTGATGAACCAGCAGGATATCCCTTTCGTGGCCATTCCGACAACGAGCGGCACCGGTTCCGAAGTCACTTCTTTTTCGGTCATCAGCGACAAGAAGAAGAATATCAAGTATCCTCTTGTTTCTCATGACATGCTGCCGGAAGAAGCTATTTTGGACCCTGAACTGGTCAAGAGTGTTCCGGATTTCATCACGGCTGATACGGGAATGGACGTATTGACCCACGCCATTGAAGCCTATGTGTCCACCAAAGCCAATGATATTTCCGATGCCCTGGCGGAAAAAGCGCTCAAGCTTGTGTTTGCCTATCTGCCCAAAGCCCACAAGGACGGCAGTGATCTCGAAGCGCGTGAGAAGATGCATAACGCATCGTGTCTGGCCGGTATGGCTTTCAATATTGCTTCACTTGGACTTAACCATGGGATTGCCCATGTGGCAGGAGCCAAATTCAAGATTGCCCATGGCCGGATGAACTCGCTATTATTGCCGCATGTGATTGAATTTAATGCTGATTACAAGCCGGGATACGGCAAAGATGAAGGCAATGCTGCGGCTGCAAGATATGCGGAGATCTCCAGAAGCTTAGGGCTGCCGGCTTCCAATTCCCGAAGCGGGGTACGCAGTCTGGTCCAGGCGATTAAACAGCTGCAGAAGCAATTGAAGATGCCGCAAACATTAAAAGACTGCAATATTGCATACAGTACTTTGGAAGAAATGCAGGAGGCCATTGCCCAAGGTGCGCTGAAGGACGGATGTACAGCAACCAATCCGCGTGTTCCGTCAGACGCGGATGTGATCGGAATTTTGAACAAAATGTATCAATAAAATTTACCGCATTGACAACGTTTGCTTAAATCAAATATATTATGAGATAAAGATAGCACAATGGCGTGTTGTATAACAAGTAAAGCGAAGAGGCTTCTTAAAATTTCCGTGTGAATTTTTTAAGAAGCCTTTATGTTTTTTTATGGCTTTAATCACGTGTTTTTTTGATGGGATGGGATAAGGGATGAACCAGCAAGATGAAAAGCAGCGCGTCATTCAGGAGTACGTGCCCGGGAAACAGGTAACCTTGGCTCACATTATTGCCAATCCAACAAGGACATTTACAAGAAGCTGGGATTGGGGACGGATGTGCAGGATGCCATTGGCATTATGACGATAACCCCAAGCGAAGCCTCCATTATTGGGGCGGACATTGCAACCAAGGCAGCCGGCGTTCAGATCGGTTTTGTCGATCGTTTCAGTGGCTCCCTGGTTATAACGGGCGATGTTTCATCCGTTGATTCAGCTGTGAATGAAGTACTGAATGGTTTGCAGAACATTCTCGGATTTTCGGCTGCTGCCATTACGAGAACGTAGGGGAAACTGCCATGAAGAAGTTGATATTAGCCGGGAGTACAGGCTCTGGTAAGACCACGTTATGTCAACGGCTGCACGGTCAGGAGCTTGCCTACAAAAAGACACAGGCGATTGAGAATTTTGAGCAAGCCATAGATACGCCCGGGGAGTGCATTGAAAACCGTTCTTTATACAGAATGCTTCTTGTTACAAGCGTTGATGCTGATGTAATCGGCCTTGTGCAAGATTGCACAAACGAAGAAAGCTATTTTCCTCCGTCCTTTGCTACAGCATTTGCCAAACCGGTCATTGGCATTGTAACCAAGATCGAACTGGCGGAGTCTGATGAGGATATTGCAAAGGCAGCGGAATACTTGCAGGCCGCCGGGGCCTCACCCATTTTCCGGATTTCTTCCGTGGAGAATCTGGGATTGGACGAGCTTGAGGCCTATTTGAGAGAGTAGCTGTTTGAATCAATTTCATAACTTGGATCACCATCCGAAATGATATAATAACTGGTATAATATATATAAATAGATATATATAAATTAGATATATATCTATCTGAACCGTATTTATCTAAATCTTCTCCATTAAACGCTCACCGGTTATTTTACGAAATTGATTCCGTTTTATAACTGAATAGCGGGGTTCACGGGATAACAAGCAAATATCGGTAAACAATGAGGTGCATGACACATGAATGGAAAAATTGTAATAGTCGACGACGAACCTATTACAAGAATGGATATTCGTGCGATGCTTGAAGAAGCGGACTACGATGTTGTAGGGGAAGCTTCAGATGGGTTTGAAGCCATCGAATTATGCAAAAAGCATCTGCCCGAACTGGTCATTATGGATATTCAAATGCCGATCCTGGATGGGTTAAAAGCAGGAAAACGAATTATCACCGAGCAACTGGCGGGTGGGGTCCTCTTATTGACCGCATTCAGCGACAAACAGACGATTGAAAAGGCATCCTCTATCGGTGCGCTTGGTTATCTGGTGAAACCGCTTGATGAGAAATCTCTGATCCCCATGGTTGAGGTTATGATTGCCAAAGGGAAGGAGATCCGTAAACTGGAGCAAAACCTGACGAAGCTTAATCAGAAGATGGAAGAGCGCAAGGCAATTGAAAAAGCTAAAGGCATTTTAATGAAAGAGAATGGTTGTACCGAAGACGAGGCCTACCAGATGATTCGCAAATTAAGCATGGATCGGCGGTGTCCGATGATGGAAATTGCAGCAACGATCGTCATTTCCTATGACTAAGGTTAGGGAGCAGATTGTCCGTCTTTGCAGCAAGCATACCCGTCTGACAGATGAAGAAATCGGCAGGATCATTGAAGTTGCCGGGTCTTTCGAATCATCCGATGAACGGGATGACGTATTCATTGATGTCTTGTCCCGTATTACCAACGATGCTATTGTCGTATACCATTGTCCTCCTGGAACCGGCAAATCGCTGTATAAACGTTCGGTTGTGGGAGAAAGGGCGCTTCGGGAAAACGAACCCGGAGTCCTCAGGACATTGGAGACGGGAATCTTATCCCAGGGGCTTGTAGCGAATACTCAGGAAAATCATCTGGTCAGACAGACTGTTTATCCGATCAAACATCGGGATGCAGTCATTGGGGTCGTTATCTACGAACGGGATGTAAGTGAAAATATTCAAGCTCACTTCGGTTCGGCCGGAACACCACATGAAGAAGGCGAAATGTCTTCAACCCTGACCGCCATGCTCCGGTTTAACGAGTCCATAATTAATCAGCTGGAAGATGCTGTCCTGATTTTCGACAAGCATGGATTTGTGAAGCTGAAGAACAAAAAGGCTGACCTCTACTACCGGCGTCTCGGTTATCTGGAAGATATTCAGGGATTGCATTATGACAACCTTTCTCTGGATCAAACTACCTTTGCACAAGTAATGAGCGAGTATTCGTCTTTACCATCTTGTCCATTATCGGCAGAGGTACAGGTGGCGGGCTATTATTACCAGGTCAAAAGAGTGTTTATCACAGAGCGGGATTTTCGTGTAGGCGTCATCCTGCATGACGTTACGGAAATCAGGAACAAGGAAGCGGAGATCGTCTCCAAATCCGTGGCTATCCGTGAAATTCACCACCGGGTAAAAAACAATTTGCAGACAGTGGCTTCATTGCTCCGCATTCAGGCACGGCAATGTGAAAGCCGGGAAGCTAAAAAAAGTTTAACTGAAAGTGTAAGCCGGGTTTTGGCCATTGCAGCTACCCATGATCTGTTATCGAAGGAAATTGAAGCCCAGGTGGATTTGCTTGACGTTATTCAACTTATCGCTTCAAATATCCAACGGTGTTTTGTAGACAGCAAAAATATCCACATCGGGATGAAGGCTAATCAAAGCATCTGTCTGGACAGTGACCGTACAGTGGCGATTGCGCTTATTGTCAACGAGCTTCTGCAAAATTGTTATGAGCATGCCTTTGGCGATTGTACGGATGGCAATGTTACGGTGAATGTGCTTTTGGAAAGCGGCTTAGTGACTGTAGCCGTAACGGATGACGGACAAGGATTTCCTCCCGGCAAACAATCACATAAAAGCTTGGGATTATCCATTGTTCACAGTTATGTGAAAGACAAGCTGAAAGGCAAACTTGACATTAGTTCCAATACCAATGGAACAACCGTGATGTTTACTTTTAAAAAATAAATATATAGAAGGGCTACAAAGGTGTAGTTCATGTAAGCAATGAGGCTTAAGGTTATAAGTTCCTGTTTATCGGGAATTTGTGTAACTTTAAGCCTTTTTGTTTGCATCAAAAAATGTTACCAAGCCATGGAGGTGAAAAGATGAAAGAAGAACTGCTCAGTGTTGGCATCGATATGGGCACATCTACAACGCAGCTCGTGCTCTCTAAATTATACATCCAGAACCTGGCTTCATCCTTTTCGGTTCCCCGTCTGGTCATTACAGATAAAGAGGTGATCTATCGAAGTGATATCTGCTTCACACCTGTATTTGCTGACAACCGGATTGATGCCCGCAAAATCCAGACCTTCGTAGAAGAGCAATACCGCAAAGCGGGGATCAGCAAGGAAGAGATTCAAACGGGAGCCGTCATTATCACGGGAGAAACAGCCCGGAAAGAAAACGCTAATGAAGTGCTCTTGTCATTGAGCGGATTTGCCGGAGATTTTGTAGTGGCCACAGCGGGTCCCGATTTGGAAAGTATTATTGCTGCCAAAGGAGCGGGAGCCCATACGTATTCGAAAGAACACTCTGCCTCTATTGTCAATATTGACATTGGCGGCGGTACCAGCAATCTGGCTCTCTTCTCAAACGGTGAACTGATTGATACAGGCTGTCTCGATATAGGGGGGCGGTTAATCAAGGTAGACCGGGTGACCAAGGAGATCACCTATATCGCACCCAAAATCAAACAGCTTGTGGAGAGGAGAGTCCTTCATCTGGAGCTTGGGCAGCGGGTAACACCGGCCGATTTGGCCCCGGTCATAGAAGAGATGGTCAAGTTGCTCGAGGAGAGCGTAGGCATCCGGTCCCCCGGCGATTTTTACGATGTTATCATAACCAACAAAGGGTTGAAGCCGGATCGGAGCATTTCCTGTATCTCTTTCTCGGGAGGGGTAGCTGACTACATTTATCAGGAAGCGCCAGGCGACGTGTTTGAGTATGGGGACATAGGGATTTTGCTGGGAAGAGCGATTGCCTCCTCCCTGTTGACCCGGAATTTGACGGTCGCAAGATCGGCCGAAACCATCCGGGCAACCGTAGTCGGGGCCGGTTCCCATACGACAGAAATCAGCGGAAGCACCATCACTTATACGGAGAAAAGCTTTCCGATCAAGAACATCCCGATTCTAAAGCTGGCTAAGGAAGATGAATCCGGAAGCGATGAGGTACTGGCGGCTGCCATTTCCGAGAAATTGAACTGGTTCAAGCTGAACAATGATTTGCAGAAAGTAGCGATTGCGGTAGAAGGGAAGAAGAATCCAAGCTTCCTCGATGTGCAAAAGTACGCAAAGGGACTGCGCAGAGGAATGTCGGAACTGATGGAAAGGGAGTACCCGCTTATCGTGATTGTCCATCATGATATGGCGAAGGTGCTGGGCCAGACGCTTTACGGCTTGCTTGATTACAAGAAGGATGTTGTCTGCATCGACAGTGTGCAGGTGGACAACGGAGACTACATCGACATCGGCAAACCCATTGCCAGCGGGAAGGTATTGCCTGTGGTCATTAAAACCCTCGTGTTTAATTAATTAGAGGTTACCTGGAAGGAGGAGCTTTTATGATTTTGAAAACCAAATTGTTTGGTCGAACCTATCAATTCAAAACATTGATGGAAGTTATGGCAAAAGCGAATGAAGAAAAATCAGGGGACACGCTGGCCGGATTGGCAGCCGAGTCTTCAGAGGAGCGCGTAGCAGCTAAGGTGGTTCTTTCTCAGATTAAGCTCGAAGATTTGCGCAGTAACCCTGCTGTTCCTTATGAAATAGATGAAGTTACCCGTATTATTCAGGACCAGGTGAATGAACGCATCTATAGCGAGATTAAGAACTGGACGGTTGAAGAGCTTCGGGAATGGATACTGAATGAACATACTACCGAAGCCGACATCAAGCGCGTGTCCCGTGGACTTACAGCTGAGATGATTGCGGCTGTTGCCAAGATCATGTCCAACATGGACCTGATGTACGGGGCCCGGAAAATCCGGATTACGGCTCACGCCAATACGACCATTGGCCGTACAGGCACCTTGTCAGCGCGTCTGCAGCCGAACCACCCGACTGATGATCCGGATGGAATCATGGCTTCCCTGATGGAAGGGTTAACCTTTGGTATCGGCGATGCGGTGCTGGGACTCAATCCGGTGGATGATTCCGTAGAGAGCGTCACACGTATTCTGAACAGGTTCGAAGAGTTCAGGCAAAAATGGGACATCCCTACACAAACTTGCGTTCTGGCTCACGTTACTACGCAAATGGAAGCCGTTAAACGGGGAGCGCCGACAGGGCTGATTTTCCAATCGATCGCAGGCTCACAGAAAGCTAACGAAGCCTTCGGATTTAATGCCGCCACCATCGAGGAAGCCCGCCAGCTTGTGCTGCGCAACGGCCAGGTTGAGGGTCCGAACGTCATGTACTTCGAGACGGGTCAAGGTTCCGAGCTTTCTTCCGAAGCCCATCACGGAATCGATCAGGTAACGATGGAAGCACGCTGTTATGGTTTTGCCAAAAAATATAACCCGTTTCTGGTTAATACGGTTGTCGGTTTCATCGGCCCCGAGTATTTGTACGATGCCAAACAGGTTATCCGGGCGGGACTGGAAGACCACTTCATGGGTAAGTTAACAGGCATATCGATGGGATGTGACGCTTGTTATACAAACCATATGAAAGCCGATCAGAACGATCTGGAAAACCTGGCGGTTCTCTTGTCAACAGCAGGATGCAACTTCTTTATGGGTATTCCTCATGGCGATGATGTCATGCTGAACTATCAGACAACAGGCTATCACGAAACGGCCACGCTGCGTGAACTATTAGGTCTCCGTCCTATCCGGGAATTTGAACAATGGATGGAAAAGATGGGCTTCATTGAAAATGGCAAATTGACCAAAAAAGCAGGGGACGCATCGGTGTTTCTCAAGTAAGGAAAGGAGGAGGAAGCTCTTATGAATGAAAAAGACCTGAAATCTATGATTGAACAGATTCTTCTGGAAATGGTTGGAGACAAGCCGGAAGAAGCTGCTCAGCCTGCAACCAAACAAGAACCTGAACAGCATGCGGTGAAGGCTGAGCCGGTATCTGCCGAACCCGTCCGGCATCAAGTTCAGCAAAATACAGAAGAAGCCGACAGCGGGGAATGTCTCGATGACATTACGGAGATTGATCTTCGCAAGCAGCTTCTGGTTCCCGAACCGGAGGATCGTGAAGGTTATCTGAAAATGAAGGAAAAAACCCCGGCCCGCCTTGGAGTTTGGCGTGCGGGACCGCGCTACAAAACGATTACATCTCTTCGTTTCCGTGCCGACCATGCTGCTGCGCAGGACGCCGTATTCTCATATGTGCCGGAGGATTTTGTAAAGGAAATGAATCTGGTTTCAGTGGGAACCCTTTGCCGGGACAAGGATGAGTATATTACCCGGCCTGACCTGGGACGCCAGTTCTCTCCTGAAACGATCGAATATATCAAACAGCATACCACAAGGCAGGCCAAAGTGCAGATTATGGTGGGAGACGGATTAAGCTCCGCGGCGATTGAGGCCAACCTGCGGGACATTTTGCCCTCCATTGCCCAGGGACTTAAGATGTACAACATTGAAGCGGGCAATATCCTGTTTGTCAAGCATTGCCGTGTTCCTTCCATGGATGTAATCGGTGATGTGACGGAAGCCGATGTGGTTTGTCTCCTGGTTGGAGAACGGCCTGGTCTTGTAACGGCAGAATCGATGAGCGCTTATATCGCCTATAAGCCAACGGTAGGTATGCCGGAAGCAAAACGCACCGTGATTTCCAATATTCATTCAGGCGGTACTCCTGCGGTTGAAGCGGGAGCGCACATCGCCGAACTGATCAAGACGATGATTGACCGAAAAGCTTCAGGGATTGATTTGAAATTATAGAAACACAAGGAGGCCCGTATGAGAAACGATCCGATTCATGCAAAAGTACTGGGCATGAAGCTCATTTCCAACGTAAGTCCGGATATGGCCGACAAGCTGGAACTGCAGCCTCATCATAAAAGCCTGGGACTCATAACCGCAGACATTGATGATGTGACCTATGCGGCGCTTGACGAGGCAACCAAGGCAGCAGAGGTGGAGGTTGTATACGCCAAAAGTATGTATGCCGGTTCAGCCAACGCTTCCACCAAACTGGCGGGCGAGGTCATCGGGATTCTGGCCGGCCCAAGCCCCGCGGAAGTTCGGAGCGGAATGAATGCCGCCGTTGATTATATTGAGAACGAAGCACATTTTGTAAGTGCCAATGAGGATGACAGCATTACCTACTTTGCCCATTGTGTGTCCCGTACAGGCACTTATTTATCCCAGACCGCAGGCATTAAAGAGGGAGAAGCATTGGCTTATCTGATTGCCCCGCCGCTCGAAGCCATGTACGCACTGGATGCGGCGTTGAAGGCTGCTGATGTAACAATCGCTACTTTCTTCGGCCCGCCTTCCGAAACCAACTTTGCCGGAGCCTTGCTGACAGGCAGCCAATCTGCCTGTAAAGCAGCGTGTGATGCATTTGCCGATGCCGTACAATTCGTCGCAGATAATCCGACGAGTTATTAAGGTAGATAGCTATGAGGACGAATGCGTTAGGCCTTGTTGAAGTAAGAGGGTACTTGGGGGCAATCGCCGCAGCAGATGCTGCGCTGAAAGCGGCAAGCGTTACTTGCATCGGCCTGGAAATGATCAAAAGCGGGCTGGTAACGGTCAAGATAACAGGCGATGTTGGAGCTGTGCAGGCTGCTGTTGAAGCGGGAGCTGATACGGCCGAACAACTGAAGGTACTGCTGACCCGCCACGTAATTGCCAGACTGCATGAGGAGACAAAAGCAATCGTCATGAAGAAGGAGGGCGAGAACGAACAGGCAGAGGAACAGCCTGCTGCGGGAGCCGCAAACAGTGGGAATGCGGATAAGGCTGATGAAGCTAAAGAAGCTAATGAAGCAGGTACTGCTGATGCAAATGAATCTCAAACGAAAGCAGGGGAAGCGGATGTGCCTGCTGATGCCGAAAAGAAGGCGACGAACACCTTAACCGCTGCGGCGAATGAGACTGCCGCTGCGGCTCAGCCGGAACCTGCAACAGCGAATCCGGGTTCCAGCCCGGCCGGTTTGCCGGGTTCAAAGGATGATACATCCGGTACGCCTGCTCAGGGAGCAAAGAAACAAACAACCGAGGTCAAAGTGGTTGATTTGCCGGCGGCACCTGTTAAAGAGCAGGCCGGATCAACAGGAACTTCACCCGGCACTAAAAGCAAAAAGCCTGCGTCCAAAGAAACCAAGCGAATCAGGAAAATGAAAAAAGCCGGTTCATAAGGTCACACTCTGTAACATCCAGGAGTGATCACAGTCTGGAATGGTCACAGTCTAGAATGATCACAATCCAGATTTCAGAACGGCAGCATTCCGAATTGGCGCAAGCTTATCACTTATCTGTAAAAAACATAATGGAGAGAAGGAGTATTGATGGAAACATTGGATAAAGACCTGAGATCCATTCAAGAGGTCCGTAATCTGATCAAGAAAGCGAAAGAAGCCCATGCCCAATTGGCCGCCATGTCACAGGAACAAATCGATGCCATTGTGAAGGCAATCGCGGATGCAGGCTACAAGCATCGTGAAAAGTTGGCGAAGATGGCCAATGAAGAAACGGGTTTTGGCCGCTGGCAGGATAAAATTGTCAAGAATGCATTTGCTTCCAAGCATGTGTATGAGTCGATCAAGGACATGAAAACCGTAGGTGTCCTGAAGGACGACAAAATCCACAAAGTCATGGAAGTGGCTGTTCCGGTCGGAGTGGTTGCCGGTTTGATTCCGTCCACCAACCCAACATCGACCGTTATCTATAAAGCTCAAATTGCAGTCAAAGCAGGGAACAGTATCGTGTTTTCTCCCCATCCGAATGCGCTGAAAAGCATCCTGGAGACGGTGAAAATCATCAGTGAAGCGGCAAAAGAAGCAGGTTGTCCGGACGGAGCCATCTCCGCCATGACCGTTCCGACTATTCAGGGGACCGACCAGCTGATGAAGCATAACGATGTAGCCTTAATTTTAGCTACCGGCGGAACAGCGATGGTTAAAGCCGCTTACTCTTCCGGTACACCGGCCATCGGTGTCGGCCCGGACAACGGTCCGGCCTTTATCGAGAAGAGTGCCAATATCCCGTTGGCAGTGAAACGTATCCTGGATTCCAAAACGTTTGACAATGGAACCATCTGTGCTTCCGAACAATCCGTAGTTGTCGAAACATGCAGCAAGGATGCGGTTGTGGCCGAGTTTAAAAAGCAAGGTGCCTATTTACTGTCCAAGGAAGAAGCGGATCAGCTGGGCAAGTTCATCATGCGGGCTAACGGTACGATGAATCCGCAAATCGTTGGAAGAAGCGTAGACCACATTACCAAGCTCGCTAACCTTCAGGTTCCCGGAGGCACACGGGTGCTGATTGCCGAGGAGACCCGTGTAGGACATAACGTTCCATACTCCCGTGAGAAGCTGGCTCCTATTCTTGCATTCTACACGGAAGAGAACTGGGAAGCCGCTTGCGAACGCTGCATCGGGATTCTAAATGGCGAAGGGGCAGGACATACGATGATCATTCACTCCGAGAATGAAGAGATCGTCCGTCAGTTTGCCCTGAAGAAGCCCGTATCCCGGCTGCTGGTGAATACACCTGGAGCTTTAGGGGGAATCGGTGCGACAACTGCTCTTGCCCCGGCGCTCACTCTCGGTTGCGGGGCAGTAGGAGGAAGCTCCACATCAGACAATATCAGCCCGCTTAATCTGCTTAACATCAGAAGAATGGCGTATGGTCTGAAGGAACTGGACGATTTGGTGGAAGGCGCACCAAAAGCGGAAGAATCCGCAATCAGCCTTAGTAGTAAAGAAGAGTTGATCAACATGATCGTAAAAAGAATTTTAGCAGAAATGTAAAACACGTTTATCCCGAAAATTGAACATATAAATTAGGAGGAATTCAATCATGGCAAACGCAAACGCACTGGGAATGGTAGAAACTAAAGGTTTGGTAGGAGCAATCGAAGCCGCAGACGCAATGGTGAAAGCAGCTAACGTAACCCTCATCGGCAAGGAACAAATCGGTGCCGGACTTGTAACTGTTATGGTCCGCGGTGATGTAGGCGCAGTTAAAGCAGCAACGGATGCAGGCGCAGCAGCGGCAGAGCGTGTAGGTGAATTACTTTCCGTACATGTTATTCCAAGACCGCATTCGGAAGTGGATGCCATTCTGCCGAAAGCCAAAGCAGAGTAAGTACAGAGTTTCTGACAGACGATAGCACCGGGATGAATCAGGTGCGGCAGCAATTGGATGCAGAGCATTCTGCATCCATCCTGCTGTCTGTCGATTGCCCATTGTCAGCAGCCCGGAACTCCGGATGCAGAAGGATGTGAAAACATGGCTGTGATAACTGAAAACGATTTGCGTAAACACTTCAGGAACCAGAATCTAAAAGAGGTTTCTGTGTATGAAGCCCCCAAGGGAGCGATTTTGACTCCTTCCGCCAAAAGTTTTTTGACTGATCATCAGATTGAGCTCCGTTACACGGGAAATCCTGTTAAATCGAAGCCGGAAGCAGATAAAAAGCCTGATGCAGATACGAAGCCGAAAAAAGAAGTTAAGATTCAAATCACCAAAAGCCTGGACAGCGGGCAAGAACCGGCAGCAGCAAAAAAACGTTACCGCACCCTGTACGGAGGTTTTCTGGAAACCAAGCCGGAACACATGACCCATTTGTATGGAAACATGCTTGTATTTAAAGATCATCCCCGGATTTTATTCCGCGGGAAACTGGACTCCCTGGAAACGAAGATTCTGGAAGCCCAGATCAACTGTTCTAAACTGAACATGGACAGGCTTGTCAATGATCTGGAAGAAATTTTGCAGTTTGTACGGCAAATATTACGGTGTGAAGTGCTAAACGAAAGTATAGAGGATTTTCATTTACTTGGGATGACGCCTAAAGAATTGCGTGAACAATCCCACTTTCCTAAGAAATATTTTGGACTGGAACATTTTCAACCCAGCTACGATATGGGCGAAGCGGTTGTTGTCATAAATTCATTGCGCACCTTCACAAGGGAAACGGAACTTTTTGCTTATCAGGCTTTTAAAAAGGAGCACGGGGGCGCAGAGCGTGAAGATATCATCCGGACGCTGAACCGTCTTTCCTCCTTATTTTGGATTATCATGTTTCGGATTCGCATCGGACAGTACAACTCATGAGGTGAACATAAGTGAATAATGAACTGGTAGAAAGCATTGTGAATGAAGTAGTCAAACGGGTGCAGGAAGAAACAGCCGGAATCGAGGTCGAGGCCTCCGGTAAGCATGTTCATTTAAACCGTGAGGCGATTGACGCCCTGTTTGGAGAAGGTTATCAATTAACGAAAGCGAAGGATCTTTCCCAACCCGGGCAATATGCCTGCAAAGAGCGCGTTACCCTGATCGGGCCAAAAGGAGCTCTGCATAATGTTGTCATATTGGGCCCTGAACGCAAGGAATCCCAAGTGGAAATCTCGCAAACTGATTCAGTGGCACTGGGAGTGAAGGTTCCTGTACGGGAAAGCGGTCAATTGGAAGGAACACCGGGTATCGTGATTGTTTCCGCCAACAACGTGATCCGGCTGGATAAAGGTTTGATTGCTGCCCAGCGCCATATCCATGTAAAAGCTGAAGATGCCGGGAAATTCGGGGTGAAAAACGGGGAGATCGTACAGGTCAAAGTGGAAGGCAAACGCCCGCTTATTTTTGACGATGTGTTAATCCGGGTAAGTCCCAATTACGAAACCTACATGCATATCGATTATGATGAAGCCAATGCTTGCGGTTTTGTGAAAGGAATGAAGGGGAAAATTTTGAAAAAGAACATCTAGGCCCAGGAGTGTGAAAAAATGAACTTGGAATCTCTGGATAGAGAAGCACTCATTCAGGCAGTGGCAGATGAAGTCTACAAAAGACTGCGGCAGAATCAGACAGCTGAGGCGATTCCACCCGTTAAGCCCAAAGCAGTACTCCTGTCGGGGGAGCCGGTTTCCGAACTGGAGGAGATGCTGAATCCGCACTATGACGTGCAATATTATGATGAGTCGCTCAGAGATTGCGATTTGATCATTATTCCTAAACTGTGCATTCAGCTGCTCTCCAATCTCGCGAACGGCATCAGCGCAGGAAACCGGGAACGGTTTGTACTCACGATGCTCTTAAAAGGGAAAAGGGTTATCGCTTTGGATGAGGGGCTTTTGTACCGGAAATATAAATCGGCGGCTCCTGTTCTCCTGTACAAGCTGTATGCCGGATTTGCGGACAAACTGGAGAACTATGGCATCAGGATAGTCCAGACTCCTGAACTGCTTGCCGCTTGTCTGGAGGAGGATGGACAGTCGGATATTCAGACAGAGGTTGAGGACATCCCGTCTTGTCAGGATGTTTTGTCCAAAAAAGTAATTACTGAAGCCGAACTGAAACAATGCCACTTCCGGAATATCAAAACAGTTGTGGTTGACCGTAACAGCATCATAACCCCTCTTGCACAGGATTACTTGAGAATGCAAAAGATGCATGTGCACAGAAGATAGCGAGGTGAACCTATGATAGTGGGAGAAGTAGTGGGCAGCCTGTGGGCCACCCGAAAAGACCAGAAGCTGAACGGCCTGACCTTTCTGGTAGTGAAACCGTTATCGTATGGCAAGGCGGTTCAGCGTGATTACTTTGTGGCCGCAGACAATGCAGGCGCAGGCATAGGGGATACCGTTCTTGTCACAAAAGGAAGTTCTGCCCGGACATCCATAGCCAATCCGGACGTGCCCGTTGACGCAGTCATCGTCGGCATTGTTGACTCCATCGAGCTGGCTCATGAGTAGCGCTATCGGTGTTGTGGAGCTGCGCAGCATTAGCAAAGGGTATGAGACGGCTGACTGCATGCTGAAAAAATCTTCTGTCACCATACATCATCTCAAACCCATTTGTCCGGGTAAATTTCTGATCATCATCAGCGGAGATACGGCAGAGGTTCAGGAAGCCATGGACTTCGCCAGAACGGAAGCGAACGGGTTCAGAATAAGCGATTTTGTGCTGCATGGCGTTCATCCTGAAATTGTGGACGGCTTGAAAAAGCGTTATTCTCCCCGGCCTGTTGAAGCAATCGGGATTCTGGAAACATCTACGGTGTCTTCCGGCATATTTGCCTTAAACAACGCCTTGAAACAAAGTGAAATCCATGTAAAAAGAATGAATCTTGGAATGGCGATCGGGGGTAAATTCTTCACCGTGTTTACGGGAAGTGTCAGCGACGTGGAACAAGGGATGAAAGTGATCCTTTCCTCGATGGATGAAAAGAGGATTATTCATTATACCGTGATCCCATCCCCGAGTGAAGAAATGAAAAAACACTTCCAATGAGAATGGAGGAGCAGCGTCCGTGGAAATCAATGAGATTATCATTTACCTCATGGTTATTTTTATGATTCTGGGTGCCATTGACAAGAGTATCGGATACAAATTCGGCTTAGGTCATCAATTCGATGAAGGGATTATGGCCATGGGGTCTTTAACGCTGGCGATGGTAGGAATTATTTCTTTATCACCTGTATTGGCCAAGTTGTTAAGCCCTATTGTGGTCCCTTTATACACTGCGTTGGGAGCAGATCCCGCCATGTTTGCGACAACACTCCTGGCAAATGACATGGGCGGATTCTCCCTGGCACAAGAGCTTGCTAACAGTCCGGATGCGGGCATGTTTGCCGGAACCGTACTGGGTGCCATGCTGGGGCCAACCATTGTATTTATCATCCCGGTAGCACTTGGCATCATCAAAAAAGAAGATCATACATTTTTGGCAACCGGTGTTCTTTCCGGCATTGTTACCGTTCCGCTAGGCTGCTTGCTGGGAGGATTGGTTGCAGGTTATTCTTTCTCCATGATTTTGTCCAATCTCGTACCGATTATTTTGTTTGCTGCTTTGATTGTGCTTGGTTTATGGAAATGCCCGCAGGGAATGATCAAGGGCTTCACGGTATTCGGGCAGTTTATTGTGATTGTGGCAACGCTGGGGCTCGCAGCCGGCATTGTTCAGCAGCTGACAGGCATCGTTATCATTTCCGGCCTTGCACCGATTGAAGAAGGAATCAAAATCGTCGGGGATATTTCCATTGTATTGGCAGGCGCTTTCTGCATGGTGTTTGTTATTACCAAAGTGTTTAACAAGCCGCTGTTGAAACTTGGGAAAATGATGGGCATGAACGAGATTGCGGCAGCAGGTATGGTGGCTACGCTGGCTAACGTAATCCCGATGTTCGGAATGATGAAAGACATGGATAACAGAGGCAAGGCAATCAACGTGGCCTTTGCCGTCTCAGCCGCCTTTGTATTCGGGGACCACCTGGGTTTTACGGCAGGGGTAGCCAAAGAGATGATTCTCCCCATGATTGTCGGAAAACTGGTTGGCGGAATTTCGGCTATTTTTGTAGCCATCTACCTATCCAAAAAAATGACGGATAAACCAAAGAAGGAAGAGCAAGCGGAGAAGGCCGTTTAAGAATGAAACCGGGAATGCGGCTAGTTAAGCAGCCGATCCAAAATAAGTGGGACGGGACCTCCAATCACGCCATGAGGCTGGATTGGAGGTCTTTTTGTGATTTGGCGATATAAAAAGATAAAATGTGAACTGGCTTAAGAGGAATTACCATTCCGGCATAAAATTGTTTAGTAGAATAACTTTTTACAGGTATCTGGCTCCATATCTTGGCTCAGGTTGAGGGAAAGTGGTTCGTTCTTTTCTGGATTTTCGAACAGATGTTTGCAAGAGGTGATCCGGATCGTTTACCATAAAAGTAAGCACTAATTCACTAAGTCCTTATGAAGGAGTGAACTTTATGACAGGCAAACTCCCAAATGAAGAACAGCGGGAACATTATAGGGAGCATTACAGCCCGGGTTACGGTACAGAGTTGATCCGTTCGTACCAGAGGCGTTCCGTCACAAAAGAAGCGTCTTTTCTAATCTCCCATTTGAAACCGGGCATGTCCTTGCTGGATTGCGGCTGCGGCCCCGGGACAATCACGGCCGGATTGGCCAATCTGATAGCTCCGGGTCAAGTCACGGGCATAGATAAGGAAGCAGGTCAAATTGACCGGGCTTACGCCTATGCCCGCGATCAAGATGTAACAAATGTCCGTTTTCAGGAAGCGGACATTTATCAACTGCCGTTTGCAGACGAGTCATTTGATGTAGTTTTTATGCATGCTCTGCTCCAACATCTTCAAAATCCGTTAAAAGCATTAAAAGAAGCAAACCGGGTACTGAAGCCGGGGGAATCATCGGTGTACGGGATGATGATCAGGGCAGTTTAATAATGGCTCCGTATGATGACAAGATGGAGCGGGTCATTCAGCTGCTCAAGCAAGTGATGAAGTATAGCGGAGGGGACCCCTACGCCGGCAGAAGGCATCGGGAATTGTTGGGAATGGCCGGTTTTACGAACATACAGGCTACAGCCAGCTGTGAATCAGATGGCATTTTAGAGGAAACAAGAAAGCGTGGCAATCTTGCAGCTAAACTGCTGGAACATATGTCGGAGACGATCGTGCAGCAAGGATGGTGTACGAAGAAAGAATTAACGGAATTGCAAGCCGCCTGCAGGGAATGGGGACAAAACCCGGATGCGTTCGATGGCATCACCTGGTGTGAGGCGGTAGGGTGGAAACCTTTATAAGCAAATTTAGCAGGTTGAAGTTTCTATATCCGGATATAAAAAATGCTTCCCTCTACTATTGAAATAGCGGAAAGAAGCGTTTTGATATGATGAATTAGGGACTGTATACCCAAGTAATCATTTCCTGTTACCTTGTAGGACTGACATCTGTACGCACCACACCTACATCGGAAGCATTTATGGCAAAGACATTGCCTCCCTGGCCGGTTTGCGCACGTGCAGACTGATTAACTTTAACTGTATTTTTACCATTTTTCCAATGATGGCGGTTTTTTGATTTTTTATTCCGCACAGTTTCACCTCCCTTTAGAGGAAAACTATCTTTTGTACCGCAAGGAATTAACGACGTTTGCGCTTGCTAAACACTTTTACATTGAGAGCATTGCTGGCCAGGGCATTGCCATGGATCGTCTTCGCATTTGCCGACTGAAATATTTGAATCACTATAAATCTGTTTTTGCCTATTCGGTGTTTAAAGGTTTTCACGTTTGTCCGGGTCATTCATACAGCTCCTTTTAAGATTGGACTATTCTATACATATGCTTAAGATTTCATCCATGTATCGGCTGGTTTCCCATAACTGGAGCCTGGAATTGTAGTATAAACAATACACACTCTTATTGTCCAAGTTCATTAGGGGGCTTTAGAGTGAAAATGGAAATATGATCAGTTTGTGAAATATAAAAAACGTTCCCTTCTAGAGAAACTAATGTAGAATGTGTTAAGAGATATAAATCTATTGGATAAACCAAGTAATGGGAGTTACCTTCTCGATAACAATAATATTTCTGAGGCATGGAACGTAAATAGCTTGATTACCAAATAAATACATATGGGTTTTGTTTTTAAAACTTTCAGTTTATTCTGAAATCAGTGTTAAGATAATGTTTATCTGTCGCTCATATATGCCGAAGTTCGAAGAAATGAACTTATGGAGATTGTAACGCTGATAGCATTCTTTTGAGTAAATATGTGCAATCTTATTTGGAGTCTTTGGCTGGTAACTCTCCGAACTATTCACATGTATTTTCAAGCAGGTGAAAAACAAACTGAGAGGGTATTATCAAACCGATCATAATCTTATTTTTTTGATATCCTAGAAGACCAGCTTACTTTTTTTCGGATTTACTTAATCACTCAAGGCATATAATCTGGATGTCTATGCCTAACATTGTAATTTACTTTCAACCGTCCAAGGCTTGCTATAGGTGGCTTGGCGTTAGCCTTTCCAAGCTTAGTATTTCCCAATCTAGGCTTGTCACACGGAAAATTGGGTTATAAAAAGTGTAAAGAATATTTGACATTAAGGATGAGTTCATGTTATGGTTGATGTAATATATTACCTATAAAACCATATACAGATATAATTAATCTTCATTTAACAAAATGGCTTATAAACCATTTTGTTACCCACTCCCCATAAGGAGGTGAGTTTATTGCGTAATAACATAAAAAATTTAAGGAAAACCTTATGCATATCTCAAGATGAATTGGCAAAACACTGTAATGTAACTAGGCAAACAATCAATGCAATCGAAAACAATAAGTACAGCCCCAGTCTGGTTCTGGCATTCCGTATAGCAGAAAAGCTAAATACAAATATTGAAAAAGTTTTCATTAAAGACATTTGATTAAGAAAGGATTGAGAAGAAAATGAGAAAAATGGATGAGATGGAAAAGTATCATTCTGGTTTTGCAGCTAGAATTGCTTTCAGTTTTTATACAATTGTATTACTTGTCTGGTCCTTAATCAATTACATTCAAGAGAATGACACAGGTTGGCAACTCTCTATAGCACTTGTCGGAAGTTCAATTTATCTCTGGATACTTGTGTACTATAAACGAAAAGTCAGAAATAACAAGTAGACTATAAACAAGGTCATTATGAGAAAGCTAAACAATATATAGAAGGTTATGAAGATCTTAGTTGGTTTGAGATCTTAGACGAACAGGGAAAAAAAGAAGTGGACAAGTTTCGTTTGTGGGCAAAAGCGAATAAATATACCGTAGAATTACTTTTGGGGAATACGGGGGTACTTGATGAATATACAAATTTTCTTACAGATTATCCGAATGAAATTCTTTCCGGTCTTCTCACAATTATAAAAGCTGCCAATACATTTGGATTTTCCATAGACCATATCTTAGAACGACTCCCTGAGCCTTCTTTAACCAATAAGGTAGACCCTGTGAAGATTGAAAAATTTCTGAGATTTCATTATCAGAAAGCGATTTATGCGTTTAGTCAACACCGTTTTGAAGAAGGACTGGAAACCATTTTATACTGCCTCTCTTTATCTATCTCCACCAAGAACCATCCTAAGACTGTATTGTGTACAGCCTGGTTTCAAAAATACATTAAGCATGTTTCGAATTCCCAAAAGGAAACATTCTCATACATCATGGAAGAGGTGTTAAAAGGGTGAAAATTAAGAATTTGATCTTATGTATTGCAGTGGCGATTACGTTACTAGGTGGATCTACACTTAGTATGACAGGATTTAATGTTGCTTTTGAACATGGAACTGAAGACCAAAAAGCTTCTAAAGCATGAGATGCATCTTTGTTCCATGCCTTATAACAATCCTGAAGCTAAAAGACTGCTTTCCTTACCATCAAGGGGAGAAGTCTTTTAACGATTTGGGTGATTGTGCCGGAAAACGCGTATTATTCCGGTAAATGTAACGTTGATTAAATCCCTTATTTTTTACATCTTATCCCCCAAGATGGATAATCACTGTTTCCACAATTAATGAACCTCTTTATGCTTTTGCAACCATTCTGAAATAATGGATCGATTTTTGCAACCAGACTTGAAGCACCGCTATAGAAAGAGCGCCTAGGATCAATTTCCTGAACGGTTCTCAACAAGCACGCTGCAAAAGCAAGGATATATTACCTGGTAGCCGCAGAACGTCCAAACTATTCAAATCGTCAGAGTTTGGGAAGAGTCTTCGAAGATCAAAGACGGGCACCAAAAAATATATTAATAGGGCGCATGGAGCGTCTCTTTTTATTTTCGTCCCCAATTCCAAAAATTACGATAAATACAGAGAATAACAAAAGAAGAAAAACCCTTGATTCTTCAAGGGTTTTTCTTTTCTATGGAGCCTAGGGGGATCGAACCCCTGACCTCATCGCTGCCAGCGATGCGCTCTCCCAGCTGAGCTAAGGCCCCTTATAGGATTTGTCCGGATTCATTTTCTCGCCCGACAATTTAAAATTATACACGAAACTTTTTAAGAAGACAAGTATTAATTTTATCTTTTTTTCTAATGATTTTGCAGGGGCAAAGTTGTACGGGGAGGCGGGAACATGCTAACCTATAGGCAATGATGAAAAATTTGGGAGTGAGAACAGTGTCCGGCAATCTGCTGTACTGGTTATGGCTTGGCTGCACCTTTGTGATTACGATTGGAACGGGGCTTGTTGTGATGCGGAAAACCCGGCGTTACGGACTGTCGGCCATAGTGGCAGCGTGCCTGGGTATTATTTTGACTGTCTTGGCTTGCATATGGTGGTCCGGTTTGAATCTGGAACGCCACCGTTACCTGATCGGATTATTATTCTACATCATCGCTTTTGTCAATATGTTGTTTTTGACCTTGTTTGTTCTTATGAGCCTGAGAAAAAAAGACGGCTGCGGTAATAAGTCGGCCTAAACATAGGGAGGGAAATATGAAGAGGAAAACATGGGCCTATATTTGGACAGCCGCCGCTTTAATTTGGATGGTTGTCATTTTTATGAAATCGGCGGAGCCTTACCAGGAGCAGGATATGAGACCGTTTCTAAAGAATTGGATCTCGGAAGAACGGCTAACCTCCTGGCTGCCCCATATTTCATTCACTTATGACGGGCATCCTGTCACCTGGCAGAAACCTTATGACATGCTGGAGTTTTTCATCCGTAAGGCTGGTCATGTGGCGGAGTTTGCCCTGCTGATGCTGTTTGTTACGCTGGTTCTTCTGTCATGGAGGAAGGCGTTTTATCCTATGCTCTGCCTGGGGACTTTGATCTCGGTCGGCTATGCGGCAACGGACGAATGGCATCAGACATTTGTACCCGGACGGACGGGGCATGTAGTAGATGTTCTAGTGGATTCCATTGGAATTGTTCTGGTTGCGTTAATTTGGCTTCTGGTTCATGTTTGTATGACTAAGGCGAATTTAAAACCGGCCGCAAAAGAAAAAGAAGAGTTATAAAATAGAGTTATGGAATAGAGTTATGGAATAGGGGAAAAATGGGGAAACTCTACCTGAAAGATAATCTGGAAGGGAGATTCCCATGGCTCAAGTTACGCACGCAGAGTTTGTACGCATGTCGCAACGGAATGATGTTCCTTGCGGGGAGGTTAAGTTTTACCTGGACGGGGAAGATACGCCTTATTTGGCTGAAGTAATTTCTTCTGCAGACGGGCATAAAGAAGTCAGACGGGTATACAAGATGCAGGTTGATCCGGCTGTGGATTGGTACGACAATAATATGCACCAGGCTTATGAGGAAGTGACAAACCGGTTTGCCGACCGGGCCCCCTCTGATTTGTCATCGCAGACCGATTCTCCGGATGCTTCTGCCCAAGCCGCATCTGCAGGAGCGACTATGAATGATTTAACGCAACAACTCATGCAGGTGGATGAAGTAAGCCGCGGATTAGAACAAGGGTTTTCTGCTCCTGTTGAATCAAATTTGGAAAGATGATAAAAATGCCTCCGATTTCGAGGGGCTTCAGACTGTTGAGAAACCCTAGACGGGAAAATGGCTATGTAAACAGTTTGGGGTGCATCCGCAAAAGTTTACGTCCGCCTTTGGAACCCGTGAAAATACGGCTAATTTCCATTCTTTTCACAGGTTCCAACAGCGGCTGGAGGGATATACCCCATCAACCTGTACAGCCAATTTCTGCGTGAAGCGGGTTTCTTGATAAGCTAAAAACCCAATTTCGGGAGCTTAAGTCCGGTAAGATAGACGATTACTTCTTTCGCTTTGTCTTTTTCCGGTTCTGGTTGCGGGCTCTTTCTTCCTCAAGTGCCTGCTCATATCTCCGTTCATTCATCTCCCATCGCCCGTTCCCGATCATTAAGCCGACAACACTAAACACAACCAGCCGGATCGCGACATAGGGAAGAGAGATATTTTTGGAGCTGATTAACTCGAAAATAGTAGTAAGTACCGTTAACCCTACACCGAAATAGAGTACCCAGGTCCTCATCAAATAAGATTTTTTTCCCCGTTCCCGGGCCCGTTCCCAATCTTTTCTTTGTGCAGCCTTCATGATTCAATCCCCCATTATATTGTTCCAAAACGAAAATACTTCTTCACAAATTATACTAGACTTCTGCTTAAAAGAAACAAAGAAATAGAAGAAAATGATCACTGCTTTTATTTAGCATGGACATAATCTGGAGAAATGATAAAGTTGTTTTAATAATTATGGATGAACTGAATTAATGCTCCGCATATCCCCAGCTTAATTGTATAGAGACTGTGCAGGATTAATAGATCGCGGGGTTTGGTAGAATAAAGGGAATCTGCAAGTCCACCCGCAATAAAAGATCGTGTGAAATCGCTCCCAGCAAACTTGACTCCCCTGCTGGGCAGACATAAACTGGAATCAGTGGAATGCTGACAACGCCCCGCGAAGAAAAGGAGATTGTGACATGTATTACATTAATTGGGATCAGGTACATAGCAGATTGGATTTCATTCCGGCTATTCAGCAGGTTTGCGAGACCATTATAGAGTCACCGAACCAGGGCAATCTTTCGGCCACAGAACATTTCGCCCAGGAAAGAGCCCTGCACCTTGCTATTGAAACGGTAACGGATGTCGGGAGTCTTCTGATTGATGGCTTTATTATGAGAGATGCCAGCAGCTACGAGGATATTATTGAGATTTTAAAAGGGGAGCAGGTTTTCTCTGAAGACATAGCCTTTATCTTACTGGAACTCGTACGGCTAAGAAGGCCGCTGGTTCAGGAATATATGGATCTTGAAAGGAAAGGTGTGCATCCGCTTCTGCCGAAAATCCGGGAAACCTTGCCTTCTTTTACCGAATCTGTGAAAGCATTTATTAAGAAAGAATTGAAACAGGAATAATCTGAGACTGAAAACCTTTTTCCTTTACATACTTTGTCTACAACTTCGAATCCCTTCAGAAAAAGAAGGGATTTTTTAAGGTCCGGATACTGACTGTTATTTCTTTGTTCTATGAAACCGACGGCGATACAGTAAATTTAAAAGAATTATTCAAAATCCCGGTAGTATACGTTGTTCTATATATTCAGATATAATATACATTTTTGTTTCTTAATTTACTTATCGGACAGGTTAAGGTAAAATGGCACTAAGTACGGGGTGGAGGATGATAGTCATGGCCCAGGATAGTGAAACGTCAACACGTAAAATCATTTTGACGATGTTGAAGACAAGCGGACCTTTTAGTGTCAGCGACATGGCGAAGGAACTAGGCATCACTGAGATGGCGGTGAGGCGTCATTTAAATACTTTGGACCGTGACGGTCTGCTTCAATCCAAACTGGTCCGGCAAGGGATGGGACGACCCGCCCAAGTATATTCCCTGACAAGCCAGGCCGATGATTTATTTCCCAAGAAATATCAACAGTTGACACTCGAACTGCTTGACATGTTGGCCGCTGATTTGGGGAAAGAATGGGTACAGGAACTGTTCGACAAAAGAAAAGAAAGAATGTACTTTTCTTATAAACTGTTTATGGAAGGAAAGACGTTATCCGACAAAGTTTCCGCTCTGGCCAAAATCCAGAATGAAAACGGATATATGGTAGAATGGGAACCTGTTGGGGAAGAAACTTATGAACTAAAAGAGTTCAATTGCCCGATTGCTCAGGTGGCCAATGAATATGAGCATGCGTGCGCTTGTGAGCTTTCCCTCTTTGAAAGCCTGCTTGAGGCCAAGGTGGAACGTAAAGAATGCTTGGCTAAAGGCGGTCAATGCTGTAAATATACAATTCAAAAAAAAGGTTCGTCATAATGAACGATAAAAGCCACTACCCGGAAGCAGGGAAGACTGCGGCCGGGTGTGGCTTTTTAGCTTTATCCCGGCTTAAACAAGACAATCATCGAGATCCTTATAAAACCATAGGGAGGCTTTCAAAAACGATGCGGCCTTATCTTGTCATACTTGCGTTAAGCTTAACTTTTCTTCTTTCTTAAACTGTGATACGTTAAAAAGAGTGAATACTTGCCAGGAGACTTGCTTGGACCAGCAAAGCAGGTTTCTTTCCAATATATGAAGGTGAATGAAAGGTGAGGAATTTTAATGAGCGATGCAAACCTTATCCGGTTGACCACATTATCCAGCAAAGGAGGCTGCGGATGCAAAATAGGTCCGGCCGATTTATCCCAAGTGCTCCGGCTTTTGCCTCCTGCTGAGTCCAATCCAAATCTGTTAGTTGGTCTTGATGCCAGTGATGATGCCGGTGTGTACAAGCTGACCGACGAACTGGCTCTTGTGCAGACTGTAGATTTTTTTACCCCCATTGTGGATGATCCTTACTCGTTCGGTCAAGTAGCGGCGGCCAATGCACTTAGCGATGTTTATGCCATGGGCGGAAAACCGTTAACGGTATTAAATATCGTGGCTTTTCCAATTAGTCAACTCGAAAAGTCAATCCTTGCGGATATATTGCGCGGAGCAGCCGATAAGGTAAAGGAAGCGGGGGCAACTCTTGTCGGCGGCCACTCTATCGATGACAAGGAACCCAAATTCGGCCTGGCAGTGACCGGGATTGTACATCCGGACAAAGTACGGGCCAATGCCGGGGCCAAGCCGGGAGACCAGCTAATCCTGACCAAACCGATCGGGGTGGGCATCCTAACCACTTCGATCAAGAAAGGCCAGCTGAGCAGGGAAGAGATTGAGCGGGTCACTCGGGTCATGACCACGCTCAACAAAACAGCGGCCGAAGCGATGGAACCCTATGAGGTGCATGCATGCACCGATATCACAGGCTTCGGCCTGCTGGGCCACACCGCTGAGATGGCGAAAGGCAGCGATGTCGGTGTGCGCATAGACGCTTCGCAGGTGCCGTTCCTGCCGCGTGTCCGTGAACTCGCGGACGCGGGCTTTGTGCCGGGCGGCACCAAGAACAACTATGCGCACCTGGAAGGCTCCGTCACCTTCAACCCGGCTCTGGACCAAGTGGCCCAGTGGATGCTGTGCGATGCGGTGACGTCAGGCGGGCTGCTGATAGCGGCATCCTCGGACCATGCGGACGTCCTGCTTGCCGCTTTGCGGGATAGGGGCGTCCAAGCGAGCAGGATCGGCGAAATCACCGCCGACCATCCGGATCATATCGTCGTGGAAGGGACGATAAAGTGAAGGACCCTGCCCCTTCTGTCGGGGCAGGTGTGAGACGCAAAAGGAGTGGAACGAATGTTTCAGGACATAACGATACAAGAACTGCTGGAACTTCAGGAGCGCCGGGACATCCAACTGATTGATGTGCGCTCTCCCAGCGAGTTCGTGGACTTCACCATTCCGGGAAGCCGGAACATTCCACTATTTTCGGATGAAGAACGCAGGGAGATAGGGATTTTATATAAACAGGTCAGCATTCAGGCCGCTAAGGAAAAAGGACTGGAAGTGGTTTCGGCCAAGCTCCCTGCTTTTATTAGGCAGTTTGCCGAAATTCCGGGAAGAAAAGCGGTCTTCTGCTGGAGGGGGGCATGAGAAGCCGGACAACGGCTACGGTCCTGTCGTTAATGGATATTCATGTCTCCCGGTTACAAGGGGGAATACGGGCTTACCGCAAGTGGGTCGTAGAGACATTGGGGAAAAAACCTTCCCTGCCGCCATGTATTGTAATAGGCGGACATACAGGCATTGGGAAAACGCAGATGCTCCGCAAGCTTGCAGATGAAGGTTATCCTGTCCTCGATTTGGAAGGAATGGCCGGGCACAGAGGGTCCATCTTCGGTCAAACCGGGCTTGAAGCCAATAACCAAAAGACGTTTGAAGCTCTGTTTGTGGAAGGGATCCTCCAGTGGAAGGATGCCCCTTTCGTTCTGGTCGAGGCCGAAAGCAAGCGGATTGGCAAAGTGGTCTTGCCGGATTTTCTGGTTACAGCCAAGGAAGCAGGGCAGCAGATTATTCTTCGAATGCCAATTAAGCAAAGAGTCCGTCATATTATTGAAGAGTACAAGCCGGACCTGCATAAAGAAGAGTACATCAGTGCCTTTAGGCGGATCAAGTCCCGGATTCATACGCCGATTGCCCGTCAGATTGAGCAGGATCTGCTTGCGGACCGCTTTGAAGAGGCTGTCGAGCTGCTCTTGGAATACTATTATGATCCGCGATATTTGCATGCCGAACAGAATTATGCCCTTGAACCGATCGTGTGCAAAGTAGAGGATATAGAAGATGCGATAATCCGGGTGAAGACCATTATGGACCGGTTTTACCCCTCCAAGATTAAGGGGCGATAATCCGATAACTAATGAATCCCATTTAGAGAAATTCTTCATGAATTTTGTTGAGCGGAATTTTTTTATAAAAAAGGGTGTCAAAGTTATGGGCGTCTGCCTATAATGTAGTAACTTCACAAGAGGAATGGATTTATCGTTCTTTTAGAAGGTTTTCCGCCGCCCGGTATAGAAGGAAAACCATTAAGGCAGCCACCCATCATGCTTGAAGTTGAGTAAACAACCAGGCGGCGAACTGTATAACAGCATGGGGAGGAGATAGAATGACAGCAGGAGAAATAGCAGCCTTAACAGCTTCAGGAGCCGGTTTGCTGCTGGTGATCTGGCTGATGGTAGTGCTGAGCCAAGGAATTCTTCTGATGAAAAAAGCTTCGGCCTTTCTGGAGCAGGCAAGCCGGACTGCGGCTCAAGCACAAAAGCTGATGGCCGAAGTAGAAGAACCTTTGGCGGGGATGATTCATTCGGCTGAAACGGCAGCCGCCGAGGCCGCAGCTGTTCTGGGAACGGTCCGGTCCTGTACAGGCGCGGCTGAGCAGTTAAGTTCCGCGGCTCATCATGCCTCTTCTGCGGTGAGGTATGCTTCGGATGCCGTGCAGCGTTCTTTCTCCTACATGGAGGAAGCCGTCAAGGAGGAGCAGGGCAAGTGGCAGGGAATCATCAGGTGCTCTGCGACCGGGGCGGAGCTTTGGCGGGCTCTGAAAGGGGCGAATGAAGCAGACAAAGCGGCAGTTTAGAACATTGCCGGAACAGTGGCGGATTACCATACTTCTACGAGTAAAAAAAGGAGAGGGAGAACATGGGAAAATCACAAAGAACAAAAGACATTCTGGTTGGGGTAGTAGCCGGCAGCGTGCTTGGCGCCATCACAGCACTTTTATTTGCTCCTAAACCCGGAAAAGAACTTAGGGCGGACATCAAGCAGCAGGCCCAGCAGGTTGGAGAAAAAACAGCACAATTTGCCGGTGCCGTAGCAGAGAAAACCCAGGAAGTGGCGGGAACCGTGAGTACAACGACTACAGAATGGGTAGGAAAAGCCAAGACGGCAGCTTCCGAAGTGATTGACAACTTTAGGCAAAAAGACAAAACGGCTGAACCTGCCCAGCCAACAGTCGGGGAAGAAACTTCCGCCGGGAATATGCAGGAAGAACAGCAAACGGCTGCGCTCTCCAAATGACGAGATCTCCCCTCTGGTACCAGCATGTGACCGGAGGGGATTTTCTTCATATGTAGTATCCTCCGGCTCTCTTTTTACGAAACTGGTTCGGCGAGAGCCCTTCCAATTTCTTAAACGATTTGCTGAAATATTTCTCATCCGTGTATCCGGTGGCCTCGGCTACAGCCGAAATGCTGTAACGCGCCTTGTCAATATTGGAAGGTTTTTAAAGATGTATCAATTTCATTAAACAACTGGCGAGCGTTTAATGGAGAAGATGTAGATAAATCCGGTTCAGATTTTATTTATAGTTTGTACCTCTTCGGTTGGAAATCTAAGTTATGAAATGGATTCAGACACAAGAGAAATATTAATTTTTATGGGAGGTAAAGATATG
Organism: Paenibacillus larvae subsp. larvae; assembly: GCF_002003265.1. Lineage (NCBI taxonomy): Bacteria > Bacillati > Bacillota > Bacilli > Caryophanales > Paenibacillaceae > Paenibacillus > Paenibacillus larvae. The sequence continues at coordinate 2,385,759 of NZ_CP019687.1, read as the reverse complement.
GGAAATGATGGAGAGATTGAAAAGCTTAAAGAGAGATAAATGAAATAGAATCACAACTTAGACAATTACAATGTTCAAAGAATAAATATAAACGATCTTCTTTGAAATATATAATGGTTACTATACTTATAACTATAAGTATTTGTTATTTATTGCTAGTTATTTTCGTAATAAGCAGATAACTCTGCGTATCATTTGGATGAACATGGACGATGGTTGTGCCCATCATCTTCTTTGATTATCTTTCTCCTATTGAATTTGAGAAGGCTGAACATAAAATTTGCCTGACTTAGTGTCCAGTGAATGTTGACAAGTCCAACGGTCACTTTTTTCAAATTGTCCATCTTGCGGATCACGGTTCAACCTTCATTTGGGTCCCGTTTTTTAAGACAATTTTTTATTTTTGATAGTCTTCCGCCAGGATAGCGAAGTTGATATGATCCTCCCACTTGCCGTTGATTTTCAGATAATTCCTGCTGTAACCTTCCCTTGTGAATCCGTTCTTCTCCAGAACGCGCTGTGAAGCAAGATTGCGGGGCATTACATTAGCCTGAACCCGGTGAAGCTTGAGTGCTCCGAAGGCTACATTCAGGCAGAGGTTAACAGCCTCGGTCATAAAACCGTGCCCGTTATATTTTTCAGCCATGGAATAGCCCAAATATGCATTCTGGAAGACCCCTCGGGAAATCATACTGAGCCGGATTGTTCCGATCAGGGTCCCGGAGGCACGCAAAAAAATACCGAAACCGTAAGCTTTGTCCAAATCGGCTTCCTCAACGGACTGCTGGACAGCTGCCTGGTGCGAGGCAAGCGTGAAGGAAGCATCATCCTTTAACCCTTCAAATGGGGTGAAAAAGGGCCGGTTCTCATTACGGAATTGATGGTAAGCTTTCGTATACCGGGGTTGGAGGAGCTGCAGCATGACGGATTTTCCGGAAAAACGTTCCTCTATGCCAATATAAGGTGTCATCTCTAGTCCCCCTTTTACATTAATTTCCAACTGAAAGCCCACGGTTTTAATCGTGGGATGAAAGCCGGCTTTGCCAGAACATCCCTTCATGGGATGGGCAGGGCAAAAAATAGCCATGTGCGTGTATTTTTCGTTCAATTGTTGTAGTTGTATAGTTGAACGGATGATATGGAACTGTTAAGAAAAGCCAAACTTGGATTGATGCGTATTATCGAAAAGTCAGGAAAATGGTACGCTCAAATTTCAATAGAAGTACCTACAAGCGTAACAAACAACGAAAACATCATGGGTATTGATCTTGGTTTGAAAGTTCCCGCTGTTTCTGTAACTTCTACGGGTAAAACCCGATTCTTTGGAAACGGCAGAGAAAACAAGTATATACGAAGAAAGTACCAACAACGCAGACGTAAATTAGGTAAACTCAAAAAATTGTCTGCCATTCGTAAGCCAGGTAATAAAGAGCAACGTTGGATGAAAGATCAAAATCATAAGATTAGTCGGCAAATTGTCGATACAGCCATTCAGGAAAATGTGTCCATAATCAAGCTTGAACGACTGGAGAATATTCGCAAGACGGCAAGAACAAGCCGCAAAAACGCAAAGAATCTGCATAGTTGGACTTTTTATCAGCTTCAACAATTCATCTCCTACAAAGCAAACCTAGTCGGCATAAAGATTGTGGAGGTAAATCCTGCCTACACTTCTCAAACATGTCCTGCCTGTGCGGAGAAGAACAAAGCGAAAGACAGAGGGTACGAATGTTCATGCGGATTCAACGCTCATCGAGATCGGGTTGGAGCGATCAATATCATGAATCAACCTGTGGCAGATGGTAACAGTCTGTCAGCCTAAGATGCTATATGTACTGTCTTAGGACGGGCTGATGAGACAGCCCTGAACTTGGGGGAACTACGGTTAGCAGAAATGCATGACCGACTACCACCCAAGAATCCCAGTGATACCGAAGGTGTCAGCTTGCGGCTTTAGCCGTGGGAGTCTCAAATAAAACCACTTTCTTTATCTTATAGCGAACAATCATATTGTGCAAAAGGCCGTTCTCGCCTATACTCGCTTGGCTCCCTGCCCGAACCATTTTTTAACGTAATACACCAGAAGTCTCCTTCCTCTATAGGTGGGAGATGAAGGGTGTTTTCTTTTATCAAAACATACGTTTTGTTATATAATGGAATAGAAATGAGGTGATTCGTTATGGCAAACAAGGCATATAAGTTCCGTTTGTACCCAACACAAGAATAAGAACAACTTCTGGCGAAAACTTTCGGCTGCGTTCGTTTTGTCTACAACAAAATGCTGGCTGAACGAAAGGAAACCTATGAGCAATTCAAGGATGACAAAAAAGCGCTAGCGAGACAAACGTATACAACAAATGTAGTCAGCGGAAACATCATGCTTTTGGATGGCTTTATCAAGTTACCGAAACTGAAACTTGTAAAAATGAAGCAACATCGAGAAATTCCGTCTCATCACATCATCAAGTCTTGTACAGTTTCTCGAACAAAAACAGGGAAATACTATGTTTCTATTCTCACTGAAAACGAACATCAACCTATACAAAAACAAATACAAGCTGTTGTTGGCTTAGATTTTTCCATGAATGGCTTATTTGTCGATAGTGAAGAAGGGAAGACAGCCAATTACCCTCGTTTCTATCGGCAAGCCTTGGAAAAATTAGCGAAGAAACAGCGTATTCTATCACGCAGAAAGAAAGGCTCTAATCGTTGGCATAAACAGGGACTGGAAGTAGCGAAGCTGCATGAAAGAATTGCCAATCAACGAAAAGACTTTCTACATAAGGAATCGCAAAATTAGCGAAACGGTATGACGGCGTGGTGATCGAAGACCTCAATATGAAGGGAATGTCACAAGCCCTAAATTTCGGTAAAAGTATTGCTGATCATGCATGGGGATGTTCACGACATTCCTCCAGTACAAGTTAGAGGAACAAGGAAAAAAGCTGATCAAAATCGACAAGTGGTTTCCCTCTTCTAAAACTTGCTCTTGTTGTGGTCGGAAAAAAGAATCTTTATCCCTTTCTGATCGTACATTCCGCTGTGAATGTGGTTTTATAGTAAACAGGGACTGGAATGCGGCCTTCAACATCAAACGTGAAGGGCTGCGATTGTTAGCATAACCTATATAGAGCATGGGACAGGCTCAATAGCTAAGTAAATTTTGTACCGTTAGGTATGACTACCTTAGAAGCCCCCGCCTCTAAGCGTTAGCGTAGGTGGTGGGTAGTTCACATTGCTTGGAAAAATAGAGCGGATCAGAAAAGCCGACAGAAGAAGCAATTCTCTTCAATAGTCAGCGGTTGGCCGAGCAGGGTTTTGGCTCGTTCATTTTTGGTAAAAATTGGCTAGTGCTCATTCCCGTTTCCTGCTTAAGTACGGTGATTGATACCCGGGGGCAGCCGCCAGTTCTTCAATCGTCACCGGTCTTATATATTGATTCAAGGAAGAACTATCACTTTTCGGGGAGGATATAAGTCATGTCCAAGATTACGTTTTTAGGGGCGGGAAGTACGGTATTTGCCAAAAATGTACTGGGCGATTGCATGCTCACGGAATCGCTTTCGGGATTTGAGCTGGCGCTGTTCGATATTGACGGAGAAAGACTCCGTGATTCGGAACAGATGCTGCAAAACTTGAAGCAAACAACAGGCAGTACCTGCCGTGTTCAAGCCTGCACGGACCGGAAAGAAGCTCTGAGAGGAGCAAAATATGTCGTGAATGCTATCCAGGTAGGGGGATACGATCCTTGTACCATTACTGATTTTGAAATTCCGAAAAAATACGGCCTTAGGCAGACGATTGCGGATACGGTAGGGATCGGCGGCATTTTCCGCAATTTACGAACAATTCCCGTTATGATGGAATTTGCCGAAGACATCCGGGAGGTTTGTCCGGATGCCTGGTTTCTGAATTATACCAACCCGATGGCTGTCTTGACCAACGTTATGAATACCTACGGTGGGGTAAAGACGGTCGGGTTATGCCACAGTGTCCAGGTTTGTGTCCCTGACTTGTTCCATCAGCTTGGCATGGAGGAGGCCGGTGTACAATCAAAAATCGCCGGTATTAATCATATGGCCTGGCTTCTTGAAGTGACAAAGGACGGAAGGGACTTGTATCCAAATATTAAACGCCGGGCCAAACAAAAACAAAAAGAAAAACACGGAGATATGGTACGATTTGAACTGATGTTCAAATTTGGTTACTACGTGACGGAGTCTTCCGAGCATAATGCGGAGTATCACCCGTATTTTATTAAACAGACATATCCTGAACTGATTGATAAGCTGAATATTCCGCTTGACGAATACCCGCGCCGCTGTTTGCACCAGATTGAAAGCTGGAAACAAATGAAGAAAGATCTGGTTCATAATAAAAATCTGGAACATCATCGCTCCCATGAATATGCCTCTTACATCCTGGAGGCTATGGAGACGAACCGCCCTTACAAAATTGGCGGCAACGTGATGAATACGGGGCTGATTACCAATCTGCCTAAAGACGCATGCGTGGAAGTACCGTGTCTGGTAGATGCAAGTGGAATCAACCCGGTCTATATAGGGGATCTTCCTCCTCAGCTGGCTGCACTTAACAGGACGAACATCAATACACAGCTGCTTACGATTGAAGCGGCCATAACGGGCAAAAAGGAGCATATTTATCATGCAGCCTTCCTTGATCCCCATACCTCTTCTGAATTATCCCTGGATGACATCGTCTCCTTGTGTGACGATCTGATTGAGGCTCATGGAGAGTGGCTTCCCAAATTTAATTAGATATATATGCTCAAAGCCTCCCGCATTAAGCGGGGGGCTTTGAGCATATGAGGATATAAGGGAGGTTACTCTCCATTTTTTTCATGAGCTTCGGTTTCTTTGGTTTTTTCGGGCTGATGTTTTTTCTTTTTGCCCAGCAGGAAGGTATCGATCATTTCCCCCCTGATATTCCGGACTTCCACTTTTATGTTCTTTGACGTCACCCGGGTATTCGTATAAACTTGGGTATCTTCTCCATATAACGCTTCAAAGTATTCATAAGGTCTTTCCGGATAAAACTTAGGACCCGGCGAACCTCCAATCAGATAAACGTTCCTTTTTCCTGTTCTCCGGTCTTGGCTCCGCCCTTCATCGGGAATGTTCTGGCATAGGCGTGGTCATGTCCCGTTAGTATCAGATCTACGCCTGCAGCTTCGAGAATAGGGGCAATGATCCGTTTAGTGGCGTCCTCCTCACGGGTCGGATTACTTTGATAGGCGGCACGATGGAAGGCCACAATTTTCCATCTTTTTTTCGTGGAGGAAAGGTCCTTTTTGAGCCATTCTGTCTGCTTTTTCAAAGAATAGAACATTACAACTGGAAGACTGGCAGTGGAAACAACTCTATGACAACATGGGGAAAGCCTGGAACGCGGGGAAGTTTACTGACTGGAATTGGATGGTTAAAATAGAAAACCGTTGCCTTACCGTTGATGAGCCTGGCATGGTTGAATAACCACATTTTGGCGAGTAGCCTTTAGGAGGACGCTATGAATATAGAAATCACAGATGTTGTCATTGTTGCTGTTATTGTTGGGATTGTTGAAATGGCGAAAGGAATAGGACTGCCGGTTCGTCTGGCTCCCGTTCTTTCCGTTACCCTGCATCGTAGCAGGCGTTGTTTACTTCCCGGGTGATGTAAGGACAAGTGTTATGTTTGGTATTATCTCCGGTCTTACTTCATGTGGGCTGTATAGTGCTGGTAAGAGTGCAGTGAAGAAGGAGCAGTAATGATGTATCCGTGGGTTTTGATCTGCCTAGTGCCCCAATAATTAAAAAGTACGTTCACAAAATGTTCACTTACAGAGTTTTTTTCATTGTCGCTATAATAACATGAGTTAGAAAGAGGTGATAATGAAAATGCCAACAAGTAAGAAGGAAAGCATACAATTTGGTTTAATGATGTGCTTTGGGATGGTTTTAGTTATGACTATCTATAATCTTTTATTAAATGGAGTAAATGGTTCTATTACAATTCCTAAAGTTATAGGGGAGTTTATTTTAGGGTTTGTTATTGCATTAATGTTAGATATATTTATAGTTGGTCCAGGGGTAAAAAAAATCGTATTTAAATTACCAATAGATAAATCTAAAAAATTAAATGTTATCATCGCAATGTCAACATTTATGGTAATGGGTATGGCTTTCTTTATGTCATTTTTTGGATTGGCAGTAAAGTATCTTCATGACGGTATTAATAGTAGCTCCCTAATGTTAGATTACTGGTCTACATTTAGTAAGAATTTTATTGCTGCTTATCCATTGCAAATAATTGTTATGGGTCCACTTGTTCGCCATTTGTTTAATAAATATGTTTTGAAAGATAAAAATGTTGGTCCTGCATAAATTAAACAAAAGTACAGGCATTACTAACGAATAACGTTGTATTAATAACAATAATGAACTCTCCTTCTTAAAGGGGGAGAGTGGACTAAAAGATTAGTTTGGGATATGTTTCTTAATTCTGGGGTACCATAAATCTGGTACTATCCATGCGCAAAAAAGAAGATCACGTTTGGCGAATTAAACGCCTTCGCGATCTTCTTTTTTTTGACAATGGGTTTTGTTCGAGTGAGACCAAGAACGATATAAGATTATCATACCTAAACCAAGCTGGCAAGAACTGATCTCCTTTAAGGAGATGGGTTTAAAAGAGTATTTTCTTCAGTTCTGGGTAACATAAATATGATCATTCTCCTAAAGAAAAAAGAAAGCCACGTTGGTAAAAATACTTACCCTTGTGGCTTTCTTTTTCTGAAATTGGAAAATGTTTTATGAGGAAACCAATACTGTTATGATAACATACTCCATAGTTGCTGACAAGAACTGATGTCCTTAAAGGACATGGGTGTAACTGGTAAAAAGTTGATTCAAAAAAAACCACGAAGGCTTAAAGTTGCCAACGTGATTTTTAGAAAATGGAGTCGGTGACAACCTTAATTCAAGGTTGGTATACTAGCACATTTGTAAGAATAACATAAGGAGTTCTTCATCTCAAGAGGAAATTATATCCTGTTAACTGACCTGCTTTAAACAGGTGGCAAACATTTACTATCGAACTCATGTCTTTAAAGGACATGAGTGTAATTGAACCTAATAACGACTAAAGGTTTTCTTCATCTTGCAGAAAGCCTTAATCTCCAGCCATATTTTCACCTTTTTAACTATCCGCTTTAAAGGCGGAGCAAAAATTTACTATCGAAAAGTGAACTGAGTTCCTTAAAGGAACTGGGTGTAGTTGGTAAAAAATGAATGGAGTATAAATTTGAAGATTTCTCAGAAGTAATCCCGCAAGTCTAGACCTGCGGGTTTTTCTCGGTTTAGCTGCCTATTTTTTTGATTTCTGGAGTTACTTTATAGGTGTAGCCTTCATCAACGGATCTTTTTGATATACGGTTTTTACTCACAGGCTTAACTGTTACAGAAAAATCAGTTCCATAATCTACTTCGTATTTACCGGTCCCTATCAAATTTGCCGTTCCATCTAGATTGGGAGATAGTCTTCTATCTGGAGCATGATTTGCGAAATAAACAAGATTACCCCTAAGACGATATACTTCACCAGAGGAATAGTAAAAAGTTGCATTAGCTGAAGAACTTATTTTAGATAAGAGTTTTACATCTCCTTTCGCTTTAGCCTGATTTAAATTTACAATTACCTCCACAGACGAATGTGCAGGTACTTTAATATTTTGCGGGGAGGCTGTATACGCATAACTTGTCGAGTTTGTTTTGGAGGATGTGTCTGAGAAGTTATATTCAGTCGATAATTCCATCCCCGTTTCTCCCACAAGAGGGATTTGGAACTTTGCAGTAGCTTTAGTTCCTAATTTAAATCCGTGTGTAGTAGAATTAGTAACAGAATTTTGAATGGTTTTAGTAAAACTATTTGTAGATAATGTTTGTTCCTGGTCTGTATTATTCGTCAAAGTTGTCTTTCCTACAAATATAGGAGTTAATTCATTAAATTTAGGTGAACCATCCTGTTCAACTGAAAGTTCTTTGATAGAAACGGGGGCAGGTATGTCGATTCAAGTTGTAAGGATGCCGCTAACAATCCTCCTTTCGTTAAAAGATAAAGATAACATATAATTTCTTACAATTTCATTATAAATTAGGGGGCGCTTCTGTCAATAAAATATTTCCTTAATAATTGAGTGAAATGAAAAAATATTTCATTAGTCGCATATCTAAGTTCCTATGGAATTCAAAATCAATTATATGTCTGATGTTTGAAAGAAATTAACGTTGACGTTAACGTTAAGTAGGGTGTATAGTTTAAAAGTGGAATCGAAAGGTGAGATGAAGATGACATGGTTGAAAATTGACGATGTTGCCAAAAAGACCGGTTTGACTAAACGTTCTATCCGTTACTACGAAGAGATAGGGCTAATTCGCCCGCCCAAAAGAAGTGACGGCAGGGTTCGCTTATATACGGAGGAGGATGTGGAACGCCTCATCCGGATCATGGATGCCAGGGAAGTGCTTGGTTTCTCTCTTCAAGAGCTTCTGGAATTTATTGAGGTTAACGATACCCTGCAGAATAAGCGTTCCGAATACAGGTCGATCCAGGACGAGGATGAAGAGGAAAGGATTCAGAAACTGATTGATATAGAGGAGGTCCTGAAGCGGCAGATCGCTATGATGGAACAGAAGATGAAAAAGATCGAACTCTTTAAACGGGATGCGGAATCGTTGCTTGAACGGGTTACGAAAGGATTGAATAAACGGCGTGTGAAAGAAAAGTAAAAAAGTAAATAGTTAACGTCAGGAGATGAGAGGATATATGGATTTTCAAGAGAAAGAAGATAGACAGACAAAGACCGGTAGATATATAACCGTCTTTGCCTCCTTTTTGGTCTTTATGGGAATAGGGGTGGTTGATCCTATTTTGCCAGTAATCGCGGAGCAGATCGGTGCGAACGAATGGCAGGTAGAAATGCTGTTTACCGCCTACATTCTCGTATTGTCTCTAATGATGATACCTGCGGGATTGCTTAGCGCGAAACTTGGCGATAAACGGATGGTGGTTACGGGATTGCCTATTGTAACAGTATTCGCCATGCTCTGTGCCGTTTCAAATAATATTCCGCAGCTGGCTATATTCCGTGCGGGATGGGGCCTTGGTAACTCTTTGTTTATGGCCACGGCTATGACCTTGCTGATCTCTCTAACCCCCAAAATGAGAGACGCAGTCGGCTTATATGAGGCGGCTATGGGGTTGGGAATGGCAGGCGGTCCATTATTAGGAGGCCTTCTTGGTTCCTACAGCTGGAGGGCTCCCTTCTTTGCAACGAGTATGCTGGTTCTTTTGGCTTTTGTTCTGGTTATGATTCTGGTTAAAGAACCTGAACGGAAGGCAAAACGAAAGGTCACCGGAACTAAAGAGCTATTCCGGTTAATTAAGTACCGGCCATTTTTAAAAGTAGCGCTCTCCTCTATGTTTTATTACTACGGATTTTTCGTTATTCTGGCTTATTCACCGCTTGTACTTCATTTATCCGCGATTCAGCTCGGCTTCGTCTTTTTCGGGTGGGGGATTCTTCTTGCTGCCGGTTCCGCCGTATTGGCTCATAGACTGGAAGAAAGTTTCCGGCCCCAAGTGATCATACCGTTTAGTATAGCGCTTAGCTGTATTTGGCTGATCCTGCTTTTTGTGACCCAAACGGTTTGGCTGCAAGTAATCTTGATTATTTCAAGCGGGTTGATCCTGGGCTTCAACAATGCCCTGTTTACAAGCCATATCATGGAAGTATCCCCTTATGAGCGGTCTATAACTTCAGGAGCTTATAACTTTGTCCGCTGGATGGGTGCGGCCATCGCCCCTATCGCTTCAGGAGCTTTAGGCCATCTTCTGGCTCCACGCAGCCCGTTTTTGGTTGCAGCCCTGATAGGGGCTTGCGGATTTATTTTCATGATAGTCCGTCCCAATAAGGAAGTTTTAGTTAAGAAACTGGAACTTGATCAGTAAAAGACGGTCTATACGGGAAATAAAAATCTAGCAGGTTGTTTGGCACATACGAGCAAATTTGATATGATGTCCTAGGTACGTTTTGGTTTCTGGACTCATAATCTGTTCTTGTATTAAAAAGAGTAAGTTTAGGAGAGGAACGACCAAATTAACGGCAAAGGAAGCGTGTCATAGTGCAGCAAGCGATAGCTATTTTGGATTCCGGAGTCGGCGGACTGACGGTTGTTAAAGAAGTGATGAGGCAGCTTCCGCAGGAGCAGATCATTTATTTCGGAGATTCTGCCCGTTCTCCTTACGGACCGAGGCCTGCAGATGAGGTCAAATTATTTACCCGCCAAGTTGTAGATTATTTAATAGAGTTTCATCCTAAGATGATCGTCATAGCTTGTAATACGGCAACAGCAGTAGCTTTGGAAGAGATTCGGCAAAGAGTAGCTATACCGGTTGTTGGTGTTATTTCCCCGGGCGCAAGGGCAGCGATTAAAATGGCCAGAACAGGGTCAATCGGAGTGATTGGGACAGATGGTACAATCCGAAGCGGCGCTTATGAGGAAACGCTGAAAACCATTTCTCCCACTATTCAAGTGCATAGTCAGTCCTGTCCGCTTCTTGCCCCGATGGTAGAGAAGGGAATTTTCAATGGTGAGGAGGCACTTCAAGTTGTCGAGTCATCCCTTTTACCTTTACTTGATAAATCAATGGATTGTTTGATTCTTGGGTGTACTCATTATCCGTATTTAGCTGACGTGATTGGCAAGGTGATGGGACCTGAAGTTTGCCTGATCAATTCTGCTGAAGAAACAGCAAGGGAAGTCAGTACCATTTTACAGCATCAGAACCAGTTGGCAACGGGGAAATTCAGACCGGAACACCGGTTTTTCTGCAGCGGGGACCCTGTGCTGTTCAAAAAAATTACAGACATTTGGCTGAAAGAAGACATTACGGTAACGCCTGTAGAATGGCAGGCTGAACTGGTTTAGGAACGTCAAGAACCTTGGGTTCTTGGCGTTTTTTTTGTAAAGATAACAATACCTCCAGCATACCTATATAACGAATCTTGCAAAAACCTGTAGGAGGTACAAGCATGTCATTTCGTTATGTCGTTCAAGAGGGAGATACGTGGCACCGCATTGCCAGGATCCATGCAGTGAACCTGTCTTCCTTAACTTCAATGAATCCGGGAATCAAAGAGACCGAATATCTGGTCCCGGGGGAAGTCATTCAAATACCAAGACAGACCAATAGGGAATATGTGGTACAGCCTAAAGAGACCCCGCTGGTTATTGCCAGACGGTTCGGGATCCCCCTTGAAAAGCTGATCGAAGTAAATGACGGTATAGATATGAAACAACTTCGGCCCGGCAGCAAAATTGATCTTCCGGCCGGTATACAAAACCGTATAGTCCGTATGGATCTTGAGTATGGATATAAAGAACTTCTGGAGGATCTGGATCAGTTTAAGCAGAGGTATTCCTTTGTAGAGGAAACTTGTATTGGTAGAAGTGTAATGGGGAAAAAGATCCCTGCGATTCGTCTGGGATCAGGGCCAAGAAACCTCCATATTAATGCTTCTTTTCATGCTAACGAGTGGATAACATCTTTAGTCCTTATGGCCTTTATGGAGGATTGCTGCGAAGCTCACCGAAGACAGGAAAAACTGTATGGGAAAGACATAACTTCCCTGTTCCATGGGGTAACTTTATTCGTGGTTCCAATGGTAAATCCCGATGGGGTACAGCTTGTTCAGGAAGGTATTACTGCCAGCCATCCGTTTTACGAAGAAATTCTCCGGATTAATCAGGGATCGTTTTATTTCAGAAGATGGAAAGCTAATATTCGGGGGTAGACTTGAATGATCAGTTTCCGGCTCATTGGGAAGAGGAGAAGAAAAGAAGAGGCGCAGAATCCCCTTCCATGAGGGATTATCCCGGTGAGAATCCGTTAACTGAACCCGAGGCAATAGCCATTGCTGAATATACGGAAAAGAACTGTTTCGATGCGGTTGTTGCTTTACATACACAAGGACAGGAGATCTATTGGAATTACAGGGATTATGAACCAAAAGAATCGGAGAAATGGGCTGAACGCCTTTCTTCTGTATCGGGTTATCGCAGTGTCCGGTTATCTGGAAGTGATGCCGGTTATAAGGACTGGTTCATTCAAACTTTCCGTAAACCCGGTTTTACGGTGGAGGCAGGGCTCGGTATTAACCCGCTTCCACTGTGGCAGACACACCAGATTAAGGATGAGATTGCGGCGATCCTGCTGGAATTGATGTCGGGTTAGCTTGCCTGTAAATAAAACAATGTCCGAGCCCGCACCCAAATTAACCGGGTATACTGTATCAGTAATATGGGGGAGGGATCGGCCATGGAGGGAAAAAAGACAAAAGGGAGCAAGCAGGCAAAGTCCGAATCAGGGAGTGCGCAGTTTACGATGCGGGTGATGGAGTCGTCTGTTTGCGAGGTATGCAAGCGGCAATGTGCAAGAGGAATCCGGTATCTCGCCCCACATGTCAGTACCGGGAGCTATCGGCCAGGGAGTTCCTTGTATACTTACAAGAAAGCGAGTCTGATAATCCTATCGATTGAATCGTTGATGATGTATCTTCAACGGTTTGTTTTTTTATTTGATTGTATAAAAGTTTTTGATTTGCAGCTATTAGTATGCTTGTCCTGATTAAAGGGGAGAGTGACGCTAAGGCTTTCAGGATGGAATCCTATCCCTTGATAATTGCGTAGAGATGGCGGATAAGGGCAGAATATCTGACGGATACGAACAGTTAAAGGAGGGAACGAATTTTTATGAGAAAATTGTGGTCACTGCGCCATTGGAAACATGTTTTTGTCCGGGTCTACCGGCTTTTGACCTCTCCTGCCGTTTCCACTTTTGACAAGCTTCTGTTTCTTATTCCTGTTCTTATGTATTGGGTTTTGCCCGATTTCTTACCGTTTATGCCTATTGATGACATTGCCGTTACAATGGTGGCCGCCAATTTTTTCTCAGGTTATATGGAACACAAATACCCGGCTTCCGTAGAAATAAAAGAAAAAAAGCGGGGACGTTCTTCTCGAGACTATCCGTAAAGGACGGCCTCAAAGCCGCCCTCCTTTTTGCAGTTAAAAATGTTCTTTGGGATAAGAGCATTTGTTTTCAATAAAAGAAATCTGGTTTTCTATACGGTTTCTAAGCTCCTCTGCTTCTTTAGTTTGTTCATTTTTGATAAGAAGCTCATTCAATTCCTCTTTCAGAACATGCAAATCCTGGCCTGCATTGCAGCAATCATAATTGCTGTCCAGATTGTGAATCATGGAAATTCCCCCTGGTTTATTTGTTTTTGCTTTTGTCTTTTTTATCTGACGTGCGTGATGTCGTATTTTGTCTCGCATGGCCTTGTTGTTTATGGGACATCGATTTGTCCGCTCCTTTTCCGGCATTTTCTTATTAGTATTAAAGCGGCCGGACATTAATATGCGTAATCTCAGTCAATGAAATGTATGGAAAATGAAAATAGATAAAAATAGATTCGACCAATTGGTCGAAAAATATACAAGAGAGAGGGGAAGAGAATGAAGGGAATCATCCGATTTTCGTTAAACAACAAGTTTGCTATCTGGCTGCTTACAATTATTGTAACAGTTTCCGGTCTATATGCCGGACTTCACATGAAACAGGAGACAATTCCGAATATCAAAATGCCTGTTTTGACTGTAAGCACAGCCTTTCCGGGAGCTTCCCCTGAGGAAGTTGCCGAGAAAATTTCAAAGCCATTGGAACAAAAAGTGAAAAATCTGAGCATGAAGGGACCAAAACCGTCACCATGCTCGACCAAGGCAAACCAATCGAGGATTCGGTTCGTACGATGCTTGATAAAGCAGTTTTCGGTGCCTTGTTTGCTGTTATTATCATTTTACTGTTTTTGAGAAATATCCGGACTACTCTTATTTCTATAGTCTCCATTCCCTTATCCCTGCTGATTGCTGTTCTGGTACTGAAACAGATGGACATCAGTTTGAATATTATGACCCTTGGAGCTATGACAGTGGCGATCGGACGGATAGTCGACGACTCGATCGTAGTCATTGAAAATATATACAGGCGCATGTCCCTAACAAGCGAGCGTCTGAAAGGAAAAGAATTGATTCTGTCAGCCACTCGCGAAATGTTTATGCCAATTATGTCTTCGACTATTGTCACAATCGCTGTTTTCCTACCGCTGGCTGCAGTTAGCGGGCCTATCGGGGAATTATTTACCCCGTTTGCCTTAACGATTGTATTTGCGCTTATGGCATCTTTGCTTGTTGCCATTACAATAGTGCCCAAGATGGGACATGCTATGTTCAAGAATGGAATCCGCAAAAAGACAAGCGAACAAGAGCATGATAAGCCAGGCAGAATGGCAGGGTTCTATCAGAGTGTATTGAAATGGGCCCTTAATCATAAGTGGATTACATTTGGCGCCGCCATCCTGCTTCTGGCATACCATGCCACATCCATTCAGGAAATTGTGGATACGGCGGGAATTGCCAAAGGTTCGCTTTATTTTTACTTTAAGTCCAAAGAAGATTTGCTTCTTTCCCTATTAAAATATTATTATGATTTATTGCGAAGTACCATAAACATCATTTCTCAGGACACCCATCTCTCATCCAGGGAGAGACTGGCCAAACAAATGCTGGCCCAGTTTGAGTTTTTAACGGAAAACAAGGACTTCATCATGATGTTGATGCACGAATCGTCCCTGTATTCAAACGAAACCTTCAGACAATTCGGACTCTGGGTGCAATTCCCAATCCGTTCTATGGTACTACCAAAGAATTGTGGATATTTATGGGGAAGAAATAAAGCCTTATGGGGTAGATATGGCATTTATTCTGAATGCTGTGACCCAGCAGTTTTTCTCGTACAGTATGATTTTTAATCATTCAATGGACTTGAAGAGTTAATTGACTTCTTGCTGGACCATTTGGATGATACGGCGTTTGGTATGATGGAACGGAAGAAGCCGCCGCTGATTGAAGAGAAACTGATCCACGATATTATTCAGGATCAGGATAGTCCTATTCTAGAAGATGTGGAACTTGATTTGGATGCGGAACTTGAAATTTTAAAACAAATTGTGGCTCAGCTGGACCTGCACGCCAAAAAGAAGAATGAGGTGCTTGACTGTATCTGCGTTATGCAGGAAGGGGCAGGCAAGAAGGACGGGAAACTGATAATAAAAGCCATGACCCTGTATTTGAATAGCCTGGAAATTACTGAGTTGAAGGAACGTCTGGAGCTTATTGAGAAACAATTGTAAAACGAATCAATTCTATAACTTGATTCAAACAGATTTGTTTTTTTAAAAGAAAGAGTATCTTTTGTGCATTTGGCAAAGATACTCTTCTTTATTTCATTCAATCTACAGGATAATCTTTCCCGGGAAGACGGATCAGACGGTGGAAGTATCCTTCCTTATACAAAGCTTTGAGTGTAATCAGCAAAACAGGTGAAATGATGAACCCGAATACTCCGAAAACAGACAGGGAAACGATCATAAAAGCGAACATCGTAAAAGGCGAAACCCCCAGGGCTTGTCCGGTGATCTTAGGCTCCATAATCTGACGCACAAGAAGAGTTATGCCAAGAACGATGGAAAGGGCAATGGCCAGCGGATAATTGTTTATGATGAACAGATAAATTATCCAGGGAATGAAGAAGGCCGATATCCCAAGCAGCGGGAGCACATCAATAACACCGGCCATTATAGATAAAGATAAGGCGTTCTCCACCCGTAAAATAATCAGGGAAACAAGTACAATGACAAACGTAATGCTAACCAGAATCAATTGGGATTTGATATAACCGGATACCCCTTTCCCCACATTTTCTTTTAGAAAAGTAAAAGTATTAAGGAGAGATGGGGATATTTTCCTGCGGGCCCCTTTCTTCCAGCTTTCGATTTCAAGGCTGAGGAAAAAGGCCAAAATAATCCCGACTACAAAGTTGACCATAATTCCGGAAAAAGAAGTAAAGAAAGAAAGCAGACCACCCTTAAAGAAATCAAGAATCCCTTTCAGAAAGGCAGTTGTAAATTTTGTTGCGGTCTCCGTTAAGTTGTTGGCAAATTCTTGAAATTTATCGAGGGTATCCGGAGGAAGATTTTGCATCTTTTTTTGTATGTACGTGGTCGTACCTGCGATTTGGTGCTGAATGATATTCGCGTAACCCGGAATTTTTTCAATAAGGGAGGCTACCTGATTCGTTAGAAACAGTCCCAGAACCGTTACAAAAGCCAGGATCAGGATAATGAAAGAAAATGTAGAGATAGTAGTGGCTAATCCCTTGCGAAGACCTTTCCGGTTTAAAAAACGGGCAAAAGGCTCTATCATCAGAAAAATAACAAATGACCAAAACAAAGGGGCAGCGATACTATACAAAAAACCAAGAAGCCGGAGGCCCAGATAAAGAGCCAGGACGACCAGCAAAATATCGATGATCGTCCTATAATACCTTTGAATAAATATGGTCAAGCTGAACACCTCATTATAGTTCTTGATCTGTTAAAATAACGGGGCCGTTTTTTGTTATTGCAATGGTGTGTTCATATTGGGCAGAAAGACTTCCATCCGCTGTTCTCGCTGTCCAGCCGTCGGCATCAATTTTGACATGGTATTTGCCAATATTCAGCATAGGCTCAACGGTGATAACCATTCCTTCCTTAAGACGGGGGCCTCTTCCGGGTGGGCCAAAATGAGGCACTTGCGGTTCTTCATGCATCTCTTGACCGATAGCATGGCCGATAAAATCTCTTACAACCGAAAATCCCTCTGCTTCAGCATAGGTTTGAATGGCATGAGAGATATCCCCGATACGGTTACCGACAACAGCCTGCTCAATTCCCCGGTACATGGATTCTTTGGTTACATCCAGCAATTTCCGTGCTTCGGGGGTAATGGTTCCAACTGCGTAAGACCAGGCGGAATCCGCCAGCCAGTCGTCTTTATTGACTACCATATCAATGGTGACGATATCTCCGTTTTTTAAAGGCTGCTTGTTCGGAAACCCGTGGCATATAACATCGTTGACCGAAGCACAGGTTGCATATTCATAACCTTTGTATCCTTTTTGCTCTGGTGTGGCTCCATGTCTTTTTAAGAAAGATTCGACAAATTCTTCTATGTCCCATGTGCTGATTCCGGGACGGATCATTTTGGCGATTTCACGGTGGCAGGCGGCCAGAATTTTACCGGCGGCATGCATCTTGCCAATTTGTTCACTGGTTTTGATTGTTATCATGAGTAATATTCAACTCCTCTGCCTTTATCATATGTATATTCCATCATTATGACCATTTGATAGCATGTAATTGCAAGCTAAGATAAAAAAGGCGGTATTGCCGTCCGGCAAAACCGGTTTTCCGGTTCAGATGAGGAACAACGTCATACTTTTCATAGTAATGAAGAACAGATAAAATTACAAATATTGATTTCCTTGGTGGCTTTCTTTACAATAGGATATAATAATAATCACCTCATATTTCAGGAGATGTGTCTATGAAAGTCAAAATTACTCGCAATGCGGCAAAAGTATTAAAACAAGAACTTGCTAAAGAAGATAGCCAAGGCCTCATGGTCCGGGTACAGGTTGCTCACCGCCACGGAGACCATGCCCATTACGCCCTTGGATTAGATACACAAGGCAACGGCGATGTGGTTGTCGAAACAGATAAAGACATCAGCGTACTGCTGGACCCGAATGAACCGCTTCTGGATGGAATCATGATTGACTATTTGTATCTGCCTCAGGAAGGGTTTATGATTACGAATCCAAGCAAAGGAAACTTTGGAGATCACTGATGGCCAACGATATTCGCATCTGTGATAAATGCCGTCATATGAAGATGAAGACAGCCGTACCCAAGCTGAAGAAGCTGGCCCCGGGTGCCAACATCAAAATCGGATGCAAATCTTATTGCGGACACTGTACGAAGCGTGCTTTCGTCTTTATTAACGGACGTTACGTGACGGCACCAACCGAGGATGAAGCTATCGAAAAAGCAACCAAATTCATAAAAAAATAAAGGGCTGGCTGATATCTTTAGCCCTTTCATAAAAAACAGTTCGGGTACAAGTCCGGACTGTTTTTTTATCTCAAAAAAATGATACCACTTGGGAAGGGGAGGCTCTTATGCCGTCGAAGATACGCGCTTTTATTCAATCCTAATGCGGGAATGATCGGCCTGATTGTAGGAGCCGGTCCCCTTGCGGGAACGATTGGAGGTTTTTTTGGAGGGGCCTTGTCTGACCGATGGAAATTCACCGCTTCCTTTTATCATAACGGGAATTGTTTTAATTTTCCTGCATCTGCCTTATGGACCGGATTGCACCGGAACATATGCGGGGGGCCTATTTTGGAGCACAATCTTTTAACAGCCTCGGGCTCAGAAAAAATTCTTCCCCGTTAATCAGGCAAGAAGAAGCTAAATTGTAATCCATTGAAACAAAAAATCGTATACTTAGGTTGTAGAGATACCTGATAAGGATGGGAGCCACAAGGTCGGGTTTTAAAGGGAGGCCCTGCTGCAAAAAACAGGGAAAGCGGGAGATGATAGTGAAAGGGAAACTTATGTTTGGTCTGGCCGTTATTTTTTCTATTACGGGAACCGGAACAGTGGCAGCGGAAAGAGTCACAGTACCGATTGAAACCCTGAAGCCTGCTGTTCATCTGGACAAACCGATCTTGAAGCTTACAGGCGGACCTTTGATTCTAAGCGATTCACCGGAGACCTATGAGGAGGAAGGAGCCTTTTACCGGGATCAGGTGAAGGGAGAATTTAGGGTTTTTTGGCATCATCAGTACGGCGGAAGCGGTTCCTCTCATGTAGGCGTTGCAGTGACGAATCAATCCGGTGAGGCAGTTAAGCTTTATGTCAAAGGAGCGGGCAATGCCGTCAATATATACCCGGATGTAGCAGGAGAAGAAGCCATGATTTCCTTCATTAATTCGGAAAAACAGAGGAAGTACCTTAAAACGTTGTCACCCGGTGAAAGCTGCGTATGGGATACGGAAGTTCCGTCCACTTATACAAACAGCGGAATCGCTCAGTACCAGGCCTATACGAAAGCGGGGCATTAGCCTGCAAAAGTGACAGTAACCACGTTCAATTATAAACAAAACCGGCCTGTTAAGCCGGAAGTCCTGCCTATTCTCGCGGGAGACTCCCATGAGCGGGGTACATTTCCCCATTTTGACCGGGTTGGAACTATTTCTTATCCTTTCTCCCTGGGCAATGCCTATATTTCAATCTCCTCCTCCCCTTCCGGACAGTGGAATGATAGCCTGCCGGGAGAATACGAAGAAGGGATTGATGCTACAACGGGACAGAAAGTTATTAACAATGGGAATTACGGTGTCTTCTACCGTTTCCGGCTCGCGATGGTGAATGATCTAAGGCAGTTCAGACAGGTCACAGTTTATGACAATCTTGCCGGAGGATTCGGCCATTTTGTGATCAAGTGGAAGAATCAGCTCCTTCGTTCCGGTTTTCTCTCATATAAAGATGCCTGGCTGTTAGACCGCTTTTCCGTGGGATCGGGAGGCAGAACCATCAAAACAGACTTGAGCCTGCCGGGAGGAGCATTCGGACCGTCTGTCCTTTATTTCACCAATGAACCGAAAAAATAATATCCCATTAAGAAAAAAGCCCCCTTCTTCATAAAAAGGAAGGGGGCTTGCCAGTAACCCGACATTGGGCACTGTAAGGAGTAGGCACGGTAAGAGGCAATCTCGGCCCCTATGGCTTAGGTGCAGACTTCGGGCGGGGAGGCAGGGGGCCGAACAGCTGTGTAAGCTGGCACTCGATCCGGCCGTTATACAACTTGCGTTTTTTATCTGCTTTACGGCCGAGATAATGCTCCATTTGCTTGCTGGGCGAGAGCACGAAAGTGCTCCAGGTCGGCAGCTGTGCCACGAGCAGGCCGAGCGAACGCAGCGCCCGCTCGACCTCTTTCTGATCACCAAGCCGCTCGCCGTACGGCGGATTGGTGATCAGGCACCCATAGTCGCCCCTCGGCTTTGCCCGGGCGACCGGCTCCGCGCGAAAGCGCAGCTCTTTCGCGAGCCCCGCCGCCTTGGCGGCGGCTTCTGCGACCTCGATCGCTTTCGGATCGAGGTCGGAACCGACGATGTCCAGGGGGACATCGTCACAAAGCGCGTCGTAGGCTTCCTCGCGGGCCCGGTCCCATAGCTTGGCCGGGACCGCTTCCCATGCCTCCGACGTGAAAGAGCGCCGCAGCCCGGGCGCGATGTTCCACCCGATCATGGCCGCCTCGATCGGGATAGTGCCTGACCCGCAGAACGGGTCATAAAGCGGCCGCTCCGCCCGCCAGCGGCTAAGCAGCACCATAGCGGCCGCCATGGTTTCCTTCAGCGGTGCCTCGGTTACCAGCTTGCGGTAACCGCGCTTATGAAGTCCTGCCCCTGTGGTATCCAGGGTCAGGGTGGCCACATCTTTCAGCAGAGATACTTCGATCACGTATCTCGCTCCGGTTTCGGGGAACCATTCCGTCCGATACTGCTGCTTCATTTTCTCTACGATGGCCTTTTTGACAATGCCCTGGCAGGCCGGCACGCTTGATAGCTGGGATTTTTGGGAGCGGCCCTCTACAGGAAACTCTCCGTTCTCCGGAATCCACGAAGGCCAGGGAAGAGCTTTGGTACCCTCAAACAGTTCTTCGAAGGTACGCGCCTCAAACTCCCCCATTTTGATGAGTATCCGATCCGCTGTACGCAGCCATAGATTGGCTCTGCAAATAGCAAGCTCATTCCCTATAAAAGAAACACGGCCGTTTTCAACCGTTACTTCTTCATACCCGAGTTCGCGGACTTCCCTTGCTACAACAGCTTCAAGCCCCATGGGGGAAGTCGCAATCAATTCAATACGAGACATGATGTTCAGGTTCCTTTCTCGCCCTTTTGTCTTTTCATTTTTCTCATTCATTTCCCAGAAGGACACATTATATTTATAATATCCGTAGAGAAGAAAGTCAAAATAAGGAGGAAGTTATCATGGGAGAGCTCACAGCTGAACAGTATGTGGAAGATTTATACGATAAAGACGAACAGCTTGAACGGGTGAAGGAAGGAATCAGGGCACATAACATGCCGGAAATATCGATTGCCGAAGGGTATGGGCGCCTGCTTACCATGCTCGTTCATATGGTCAAAGCGGAACGAATTCTGGAGATCGGGGCGCTTGGAGGATACAGCGGGATCTGTCTGGCGAGAGGACTTAACGAAGGGGGAAAGCTTTATTCTCTGGAAATCAGGGAGGAATTTGCGGAAGTTGCCAGGCATCATGTGAATGAAGCCGGACTTGGCGATAAGGTAGAATACCGAATCGGAGAAGCGCTGGATAGTCTGGCGCAGTTTCAAAAAGAAAAAGTGAAATTTGATTTCTTTTTTATTGATGCGGATAAGGTAAACTACCCGAACTATTTGGAAAAGGCTATTGAACTGGCCAATCCCGGGGCCGTTATTATCGGGGATAACATTCTGATGAGAGGACGCTGCCTGGATTCCTCCATAACGAAAAAATCCGTGGAAGCTATGCGTTCCTTTAACCGTCTGATAGCCTCTCATCCAAGATTAGAGAGCACCATTTTGCCGGCCTATGACGGACTGGCTATTGCTAGAATTTTGTAAGGCCCCTTATCGTTAGGCGTTTCCCGGCAGTCAAAAAAGTCATGGATATCCTTATCCATGACTTTTTCGGGTTTGCTGC
Organism: Paenibacillus larvae subsp. larvae; assembly: GCF_002003265.1. NCBI lineage: Bacteria > Bacillati > Bacillota > Bacilli > Caryophanales > Paenibacillaceae > Paenibacillus > Paenibacillus larvae. The sequence goes on along the minus strand of NZ_CP019687.1, from coordinate 2,363,985 downwards.
TTGAAGGGCTGATTCAGGGAAAAGCGGGCCCAAAAGCCGTTGATGCCAAGCAGGACGGCGGTAAGGATAAAAAGGCTCCGGATGCTTAATAATCCTGATAGGGCCCCTCCTATGACAGGTCCCATCATATTGCCAAGAGCCATTGCACTCGTATTGAAGCTATATACACGGCTCTCCATTCCGACCGGAGCGTAGGTCCTGATGAGGAGATTGACAGTAGGGAGCAGACCCCCGAGGAAAATGCCCAGAAGGAATCTGGCGATGAGCAGCTGCCATACATTGAGAACAAATGCCTGAGGGATAAAGAACAGGGCGGCTCCAAATAAACAGAATACTAATATTTTTCCCGACCCTATGCGGTCTGACAGCTTGCCTAAAAAAGGGGACGCGATCATATTGGAGAATCCTGTGATAGAACCGACAAGTCCGGCATAAAAAGCAAGCATCTCCCCGCTGCCGTGAAGTTCTTCCACAAAAAGCGCCATAAGCGGCATGGTGCATTGAATAGCAAATTGGATCATGAATGTGACGGAATAAAGAACCGGCAGCTGCTTAATGTGCCGGATATCGCTAAATCCCTGAATGACTGAAACCTTGGGCTGCTTGGCTGCTTCGGAAGCGTTAAACTTCTCTTTGACCATGGTCATCGTCAGCATTGTGGCCAAAAACAGCAGGGCGCCTGTTACATAGAAAATATACCGGTATCCGATGGCCTCAGCGAGAAGTCCTCCGATAAACGGGCCCAGAATACTTCCGGCTACAGCCCCCGATTGCAGCGTGCCCATGGCAAGGCCTATTTTTTCCTTTGGTGTATTCGTGGAAACCAGGGCGACCGCCGCAGGAGAATAACCGGAAATGGTTCCGTTCAATAGACGCAGCACGAGCAGCTGCCAGGCTGAGGCGGCAAATCCCATTAGAACCATCACAATCGCCATGCCGAAGCCGGAACGCAAAAGCATTATTTTTCTTCCGTACCTGTCGGCGAGCCCTCCCCAAAATGGCTGAAATAAAAAAGAAGTGACAAAGTTACCGGCAAAAATAATTCCTGCCCACGTCGCCACTTGATGGGAATCCGTCATTCCTAATTCTTCCAGATACAAAGGAAGGAATGGCATGATCATCGTCATTCCTGCCATAACCAGGAACTGTCCGAGCCAGAGCACGGTTAAGTTGACTTTCCAGTTGACCATATAATCCCTTCTTTCTGGCTGCACATATTTCAAAACTCCGGTCATCTCAATCTTTTTAGTATAACACAACTTTAAAAGGAATAGTTGGGAAGCGGATTATTAATAGTAAGTGGATGCATGCTTGTTGTATAAAATGGAAAAGAATGGGCAGGGTAAAGGGAAAGTACTTAAATTTGTCCGTGAAGGAGTGCAAAGCTATGCCTTTTGGAGCCCATGAAACAATGGAAGTTCATGAAGTGCTGAATGACAAAATAAACATGATTACCCACTTTAAACTGTACCTCCAGCATTGTCAGAATGCGGTAATCCGTTCCATGCTGGAGCAGCATTTGAATGCCGGGATCCAGCATTACAACCAGCTTGTCGGATATACTCATGATTACAGCGCTGCGGGTATCATTCCCGAAACTTCCCGCCCGGAGGTTCAAGTAGAAGAAATCCAATATGGCCTTCGCCATCCTGGCCCGGCTGCTCCACAGCTGCAAGGGATACTTCAGGATAATCAGATTGTTTCCGCCATGCTTTCCTGCCACAAACATGCAGCAGTAAATCAAATGCATGCGGCTTTGGAATGTGCGGACCCCAATGTACGTCAAATGTTAATCAACGGAGCCAATACAGCTGCCCACCATGCTTATGAGGTATTTCTATTTATGAATCAGCAGGGGCAATATCAGGTTCCTACCATGCAGGATCATACGGCCAAAACATTTCTGCATACCTTCCAGCCCGTTCAAACATCCATGTACCCGGGCCCATATACCAGACAATGAAATAGCTGTTTTCAAAGGATGCCTGCGGGCATCTCTTTTTTATGGGGAAAAACAGGCAAAGGTTCGTGTATAATCAAGAAATAAAAGTTTAGACAAAACGGCAAAGAGGAGAAATTGAAATGAAACCGGTAATCAGAAACATTTATTGTGTAGGTCGCAATTATCAACTGCATGCTGAGGAACTTGGAAACGCTGTACCTGAAAAACCGATGATCTTTACAAAACCTTCCCATGCTGTTGCATGGATGGACGGAGATACCCATATGCTCCCGGGAGGCAAGGGGGAGATTCATTATGAAGCTGAGCTTGTGATCCGGATCGGTTCCGGATATGAGCCGGGGAAAAAAGCGGAGGACCTGATCGAATCCGTCGCTTTGGGGATCGATTATACACTTAGAGAAGTCCAAAATAAACTGAAAGAAAAAGGACATCCCTGGCTGGAGGCAAAAGGATTTCTCGGATCGGCAGGACTCACGGATTTTCATGTATTTGAAGGTATACATAAGCTGACGGATGAGACGTTTTCTCTTCAAATAAATGAGAAGACCGTACAGAAGGGAAACGTGGCCGATATGATTTTTGGCCTGGATGCGATTGTCTCTTATATAGGTACCCATTTCGGGTTAAATGAAGGGGATATCATCTATACCGGAACCCCGGCAGGAATCGGGACTGTAAGGCATGGGGACGAACTGGCCCTATTGTGGGGAGAACAGTTATGGGGAACCTGCACTTTACATTTACGGAAATCCTAATATTTCTGGAAAGAAAGGAACCGCTCTCGGAAGAACGGCTCCTTTTTATATTTGCACCATTTTTCGGGGAAGCGGGCTGTCTCTCAAGCCCTGCTCTTCTTTCTTTCTTTAAGACAGGTGAGTACGAAAAGAGGCAGGACAAGCTGTCTTCTCCAACGGGAAGGCTGGGAAAGCAAACGGTACATCCACTCCAGATTCAGTTTCTGCCAAATGGCCGGTGCCCGCTTTACCTTACCGGCAATGACGTCCAGGCTGCCACCGACACCCATGGCGAGTTGTACGGGAAGTTTACTCTTATGGGTATAAATCCATCTCTCCGCACGCGGAGCACCCAGAGCAATAATCAAGAAGGTTGGTCTGGCCTCAGCAATTTCCTCTAAAATTCGAGATTCATCCTCCGGTTTAAAAAAGCCGTGTTGCCGTCCGGCAATAATAACGCCCGGGTATTGCTGTTGAATGGTTTCAACGGCTTTCCTGTTTGTTTCCTCGTCCGCTCCCAGAAAATAAAAGGACCAGTTTTCCAGGTTTCCAAGTTCCAGCAGGCGGAGCAGTAAATCGTAACCGGTAACGCGTTCAGGGATGTTTTCCCCAAACCATTTAGCAGCCTTAACGACACCGATGCCATCAGCTGTAATCATATCCGCTTCTTCCAGGATCGTTTTGAGTCCGGCGTCTTTCCGTGCAGCCATTACGATTTCCGGATTGGCCGTAATCAGATGGAAAAGCCGGGATTCACCGCCATTCAGTCTGGCATGCAAGGCATTTACGGTCTCGTCCATACTCAGATTACTGAAAGGGATGTCAAGTATACGGACTTTATTCATAGGGTCTGTTCACCTTTTCATTCATTAATACTAATTGCTATTGTAGCATATTTGATGCGGGCATATCTTGTCAAAATCCGATTTCCTGTTTATGCTTGTTTTAGTTTGGCCCTCCTGCCCTTTAGTTTAGGACCAAAAAGGGATATTCGCATAGATAGTTTGGTATACATAAAGAAAAGAAAGGGGTTGTCATCTATGGACTGGTTGATTGGACTTGCAGGAAGCATGCTGATTGCCGGTTTGGCTTATTGGCGCAAGGCCCTCACATTATCTGGAAGCTTTGCTGCTGTATTTATTGGTATCTTGCTTTACGGGTTTGGCTCACTTGCTTGGTTCGGTACATTAATTGTTTTTTTCGTCTCATCATCTTTACTTTCCGTTATCAAAGAAGATAGGAAGTCCGAAGCGGAGACTGCTTATGAAAAATCCGGAACCAGGGATGCCGGGCAGGTACTCGCAAACGGCGGGCTTGCCGCGCTTCTTTGTTTAGGAAATGCTTTCTGGCCTCACCCGTTTTGGTGGGCGGCTTTTGTCGGAGTAATGGCGGCAGTCACGGCCGATACCTGGGCTACGGAAATCGGAGGGCTCAGCCGCAAAAACCCCCGAACTATCCTGGGTGGGGAAGAGGTAACACCGGGAACATCCGGAGGCGTAACTCTGCTTGGCTTTTTGGCCTCCATGCTTGGAGGTCTGTTTATCGGGATGACGGCCTGGGTACTTACAGGATGGGGAAAGGAACCTTTTACGGTTCCCCAAACGGCCGGTGAATTTATTTTTGCAGCCGGTTTTCATTCCAAACAGATCTATACCCTGCTGCTGATTGGTTTATGGGGCGGTCTGATCGGTTCTGTCGTAGATTCCGTGATAGGGGCGAAATGGCAGATGATGTATAAATGCCAGGTCTGTCTGAGGCTGGTGGAACGAAGGGAGCACTGTAATCTTCCTACCAAACCGGTACGTAAATGGGTCTGGCTGAATAATGATGCGGTAAATATCATCAGCTCGGTTGCAGCCGGAGGAACAGCGATCCTTATTCTTTGCCTGCTGTAAGCGAAAAAAAACTCTTTCCCTGACGGGGGGAAAGAGTTTTTACGGGTGTCCTAATGCGGGAGGAAAATAAGCTGATACAGGAACATCAGCGCAATAATACATATGAGCGGATGTATTTCTTTCACTTTTCCGCGCGCCAGTTTGAGAATCGGATATGTGATGAAACCCATGGCAATACCCGTGGCAATACTTCCTGTTACCGGCATGGTTAAAATAACGAAGAAAGCAGGGAACGATTCATCAAACGGTTCCCACTTAATGTGGCGCACATGCGTCAGCATCAGTGATCCCACGATAATCAAGGCAGGAGCAGTAATAGCCGAGACACCGGAAACGGAAGAAATAAGCGGACTAAAGAAAGCGGAGACAGCAAATAAGACAGCGACTACAACGGAAGTAAGCCCTGTTCGCCCCCCTGCCGCTACGCCGGAAGCCGATTCCAGAAATGCGGCCGACGGACTGGTACCAAACATCGCACCCACCATAGTAGCCACTGAATCTCCCAGCAGTACACGCCTCGCACGGGCAAGCTTACCTTCCTTCATTAACCCGGCTTGTTCACTGACAGCCACGACAGTTCCGGTAGTATCGAAAATCGTAACGGCAGAAAGGAGAAGACCACTGCATACAAACCATATTGAATTACATCTCCGATGGCATGAAAAGGGTTGGAAATAATAAGCCCTTCAGGCAGGGAGGGAACGGCAACGAAGCCGTTCGTGAATTGGAGCTGCCCTGTGAATAGAGCAACGGTGCCGGTGATCAGCATACCCAAAAATAAGGAGCCCCGGATATTGAGCGTAAACAGGATCAGGGTGACCGTAAGTCCGATCAGAGAGAGCACTACACCTGGGGAGTTCAATTTTACAAGTGTGACCAGATTCGTCGGATGGGCTGCCACAATCCCGGACATCTTGAGTCCAAGAAAAGCGATGAATAAACCGATTCCCGCCGATATGGCATGTTTTAGATTGGGCGGAATTATATCGATCAGCTTGCTGCGTAATGGGGTCAAGGACAAGATTACAAAAATAATCCCTGCCACAAAAACGGCTGAAAAGGCAATCTGATAACTCATGCCCTCATTAGCCTGTACGACGGAGAATGCAAAATAAGCATTTAATCCCATCCCGGGTGCTACGGCTATCGGATAATTAGCCAATAAACCCATAAGGAGAGTTCCCGTCAAAGTGGCAATAATCGTGGCAGAGAAGCTCTGGTCAAAAGAAATTCCCGCTTCTGAAAGAATGAGCGGATTGACCACCATGACATAAGCCATCGTCAGAAAAGTTGTCAATCCGGCTATCATTTCCGTACGGACTGAGGTGTTGTTTTGTTTTAAGTGAAACATAATGGTCCTGTACCTCCATAAAACCGAATATTAAAAGAACGAGTATATATAATATTCGGTTTTTTGCGAATGGTCAAGGGGTAGCTTCCCTTTTACTCCAGGAATGAATCGTTTTTATTGCTTCCGGGAAGAGGGTCGGAGGCTATTTCCTTGGAACGTGACGATATATTTTGTTTCGTATGGTGCTCATTTTTATCTTTACCCGGATAAGATCCTGGAAGCTGTTGTTCCAAGATCCGTATTTTCTTTTGAAGCTTGTACTGGCGGTAAATCCCATAGGAGCCGACCATCAATCCCCCCAGAACTGTAGAAAACACAATGACCAGAATCAGAGGGGCCGTTGTCTTCGTAAACAGAAAATTCACTTGCACCGGGTCCATATTGATGACGGCAAAAATGGCGGTGATGACAAAAAAGACCAATGCCCCTGCCAGTGTCCACTGTACTTTCATTTTCAAACCTCCTTCTTGGTAAAGAAGGCGGTGACCAGGTCAAAAGCCTTCTCCCAAGGGCCTTATTTCGTTAACTGCTCCATTTGTTCCACGACCGATTTAAATACGTCCATAGATTGTTTGATAGGTTCAGGTGATGACATATCCACACCGGCCTTTTTCAGAATGTTAATGGAGAAGTCGCTGCCGCCGCTCTTCAAGAATCCTAAATAACGTTCAACCGCAGGTTCCCCTTTTTCAAGAATCTGGCTGGCAAAGCTGGTCGCCGCAGAGAATCCGGTAGCATATTTATAAACATAGAAGCTGTTGTAGAAATGGGGGATTCTGGCCCATTCCATTTCAATATCCTGATCCACTACCATATCATTACCATGATAAAGTTTGTTTAAATCATAGTACACTTTACTGAATTCCTGCGGCGTCAAGGATTCGCCTTTTTCCGCCTTCTCATGAACAATCTTTTCAAATTCAGCAAACATGGTTTGACGGAAGACCGTGGTACGGAACTGGTCAGCATAGTAAGTCAGCAAATAAAGCTTTTCTTTTGGATCAGTCGTATGCTTCAGCATATAGTCCATCAGCAGGGCTTCATTCAAAGTGGAAGCTACTTCCGCCAAGAAAATGGTGTATTGGGCATTGCGGTATTCCTGATTAGCATCAGACAGATACGAATGCATTGCATGGCCCATTTCGTGAGCCAGCGTAAACATGCTGTTCAGGTTATCCTTATGATTCAGCAGAACGTAAGGATGAGTTCCATATGCACCCCAGCTGTAAGCACCGCTGCGTTTGTTTTTGTTTTCATGGACATCAATCCAGCGATTTTCAAAGCCCTCTTTTAAAATATCAATGTATTTTCCCCCAAGAGGCCGGAGAGCTTCGATGATTTTTTCCTGGGCCTGTTTATAGGTAATGTCCATTTTAAACTCTTCCACAAGCGGAGCAAACAGGTCATACATATGGAGCTCATCGACCTTAAGCAGTTTTTTGCGCAGTTTAAAATAACGGTGAAGAACCGGTAAAGAGTCATGAATGGTGCTGATCAGATTTGTATAAACAGAAGGATCAATGTTATCAGCATGCAGGGACATTTCAAGTACAGACGGGTACTTGCGTGCTCTTGCATAAAATATATTTTTGTTCACGTTGGCGCTTAAAGTTGCTGCTATGGTGTTTCTTTGATTTCTATATGTCTCGTAGACGGCTTGGAATGCCCGCTTCCGGACCTCGCGGTCAGGATTTTCAAGAAATTGGATATAGGAACCGTGGGTCAGTTGGACTTCCTCGCCCTTTTCATTTTTAATTTTAGGGAACTGTATATCCGCATTGTTAATCATGCCGAAGATATTACTGGCTGATCCTGCCATATTTCCCGTCATGGCGAGAAGCGTTTCCTCAGACTTGGATAATACATGGGGTTTTTCCCGCAATAGTTCCTCAAGGGTACGTTTATACAGGCTAAGATCGGGATGGCTGATAAAAGACCTCAGCTGGTCCTCGCTTAAACTTAAGATTTCCGGCGAAATGAATGAAAGGGCTTGGTTTACTTCCACACTCAATTTTCTTGCCTTTTCGCTAAGGGCTTGATATGTAGGATCTGCGGCATCTTCGTCATGCTTCATTTTGGCATAAACATAAAGACGCTCGGTATGAAGGGAAATCTTGTCTTCCAATTCAAAACATTGTTTGATTGCGTTATCGTTGTTTAGTTTTCCGTGAAAATCGTCTACTTTTTTAAGAAGCTGTTTCACTTCATTGAATTCCTTATCCCACGCTTTCTGGTCAGCGAATAAATCCTCCAGCTTCCATTTTTCCTGTTCAGGCACATCTTTACGGGCGGGTATTTGACTCATGGTAGACCTCCTATCAGAATTTGATGGTTTTGCCGATAAAGGCGTAACGCTTTCAAGAAGAAACGCTGACACCAGTATAGCTGTAAGAACCAGGGGACTCAAACGCACAGAGGGTCACACTCCGATCTCGCGTAGTTACACACATTGTATCTTAGTATGACCGATCCTTCGTCTTATTATAAAAAAATGCGGAACTTAAGTAAACGGAAGCAGGAAAAGTAAAGAAAAACCTTTAAGCCGGACTAAAACCGAAAAAGCTATAGATAATCAATCCAAACGAGAGAAGGACCATAATAAGAGCGAAAATGGCAAGATAAGGCCTAATGGACGGGGGAAGGGAATTTTTGCTTAATATAAGCACCAGTGCCAGGCAAAACGAAACGATAATAAATGTTAACAATGTAGACAAAAATCGTACACCTCAATTACGCATATATTGCTGCATATTGGACCCAATCCTCCTGTTTGGGCGGAATATGCAAAATGCTTTGGTTTTATTTGTTATGTGTATTATAGCACGTTTTCTCAGTCAGCCTGTTACAGACAACAGGTTAAAAATAAAAATGGCTGTCCGTAATTGGGACAGCCTGGATGTTTGCTTGTATAAAGTTCACTGTCTAAGCATGCTGGGCTACATGATGTGGCGATGAGAGCTTGTCAGGATCATCAGTGTCTTCAATTTTTACCAGGACAAACCTGCCTTCACCATCCATTCTTACCGTGAATTGATCTTCGGGAAGAATATCGGCTTCAAGACCGATATGTTTCGGAAGAACGATCTGTCCCAAAGCATTTACCTTTACGGAATGCCCGACTGTACGTGATAATTTACCGACAACTAGCACTAAGACTACAATAACGCCAATCAGTGTCCATTTCATTTCCGGATTTGCCGCGAAGAAATCATGGAACAGTTTTTCCTCAGCAATCATTTTACCCGCGGTATAAGCAAGTACGGCAGATCCGGCATAAATTACGATAGGGAACCGTTCCACTACACGGATAAACAGAGTGCTGCCCCATACAATTATAGGAACGCTCACCAGCAATCCGATAATAACAAGTCCGGTATGACCGTGAGAAGCCCCGGCTATCGCAATGACATTGTCCATTCCCATAGCGGCATCGGCTATGATAATGGTCCGGATAGCTGCGACCATGTTATTTTTCGCTTCGATTTCATGTCCTTTTTTCTCAGCAAGCAGTTTGTAAGCGATCCAAACGAGCAGCAGGCCGCCAATCAGAAGGAGTCCGGGGATTTTAAGAATTTGTACGACAAGCACAGTTGCCACAATACGGATGGCTATAGCCCCCAACGTACCAAACAAAATGGCCTTTTTCTGCAAATCCTTCTTGACATTACGGGCCGCAAGCCCAATGACGATAGCATTATCGCCGGCAAGAACTAGGTCGATCAAAATGATGCTGAACAAGGTGGTCAAAGTTTCTGCTGAGAACCAAAATTCCATCAAGTACACTCCTTTGTTTTATGTTCTGCAACTGTCGGCCTATTATTCTGTTTACATATAAAAAGCCCTTACCGAAAAGCATCGGCAAAGGCTCTTGCATTCACAAAATAATACAGACCTCTACCAGTTGGTGGCAAAGGTCTTGCTAACAACTCACGTTGCCAATAAAGCCGGGGCTATTCACCCGAACTGACGACTTTATTGTAACAGCTACTCCCCTTTGTGAAAAACATATATCCAGTTTTGTACTATATATTATATGTGGGGCTTATGGCTTCGTCAAGAACAAAAAAAATCCGCTCAAATGTCACGAAACGAAGCAAGGATTTCCTGCCTTTCTTCTTCGGTTCCTTCAAACCTGTCCGGTGAAAACCGGCGGTTTGCCCATTCCATCATCTCAGGGCGGGTCAGGAAAGTATGACACTCTTCTCCCCATTGGTCGGAGATTTCGCGGAGCACAATTTGTTTGCCGTGGACTTCCACATTCATCATGTTCCATTTGTCTTTCTTATAAATCTGATATTTCTTAATCACGGCGGACATCCCCCTTTTTCTTCGTTTTACGGCTCATCATACAGGAACACTCTCCCGAAAGCAAGACAGGCGGAATATAAAAATATTATTAGTAAAAATCTTTAGACTTTTCTTAATAAAAACTAGTTGATTTAGCGAGGAGGTGATGCTATACTAACCTTATTCGCCACAGATGGCGATACAGTTAGGAGGTTGTACACTTGAAAGGTACAGTTAAATGGTTTAACGCAGAAAAAGGTTATGGTTTTATCCAAGTTGATGGTGGAGAAGACGTATTCGTTCATTTTTCCGCAATCCAAGGAGACGGATTTAAAACATTGGATGAAGGTCAAGCTGTTGAATTCGAAATCACTGAAGGCAATCGTGGCCCTCAAGCAGCTAACGTCATTAAATTATAAGATTAAAAGAAGTTCTTTTCTTATAAATAGTGTCCTAGCTAAACAGGCGGTTTTCCTCTAAGGAAAACCGTCTTTTTGGTATACGGGAGCGGTGAACAGGCGGCTCATCTTTGTTTCTTTTGAAACTAACGGATTAGGGACTTTGACCATAGAGAGCCTGCAGTGTTAAACTAAAGAATGCAATCTGAATTTGGGGAGCGTTACGTATGCCAAAATTTAAACTTTTCAAAGACCGTAAAGGTAAAGCGGATCAGGTCAAGAACAATCAGTTTGTCAAGCTTGCAAGAGAAATTTTCGTGGCCGCAAGGCAAGGCGGACCGAATCCGGAAGCCAATTTCGCCCTGAAGAATGCCATTGATAAAGCACGACATATTCAAATGCCTAACGATAACATTGAACGTGCAATCAAAAAAGCCCAGGGGGATCACAATTCCGAGAATTTTGAAGAGATCTACTATGAGGGCTATGGTCCAGGGGGAGTAGCCATTATGGTCAAAACTCTGACAGATAACCGTAACCGTTCTGCAGCCGATATCCGGGCGATTTTTAATAAACGGGGTGGCAATATGGGGGAAACCGGCTGTGTTTCTTACATGTTTGATGAAAAGGGAGTACTGGTGACAGAGCGTGAAGAGGGGGCCGATGAAGACGAGCTGATGATGCTGGCCCTAGAAGCAGGGGCTGAGGACTTCGCCTCCCAGGATGAAAGCTTTGAAATTTATACGCATCCGCATGAACTGGAAAAGGTGAAAAAGGCTCTGGAGGAACAAGGGCTGGTGTTCACTTCCGCTTCCGTCAGCTGGATTCCGCAAAATACCGTGGCAGTGGAAGGCGAGAATGCGGAAAAACTGCTGAAAATGATGGATGCTTTTGAAGATAACGATGATGTGCAGGATGTTTATTCCAACTTTGAAATCAGCGATGAAGAAATGGAACGTATTGGCTGAAAAAGGATCAAAAGCAGGAATCTCTTCAAGGAGAGATTCCTGCTTTTTTTGATTGGATTAGAGGATATCCAGGATTTCGTCCACTTCCTTCCGGGGAAGCTTCCCCGGCTGCTCTTGGGGATGTCCCAGGGCAATGACCATATTGATCTGACACTCCGCCGGAATCTGGAGCAGCTCTCTAAGCCGTTCCTGGGAAAGCAGCACCGGACCGGTCATCGGACAGGTTGCCAGACCCATGGCATGGGCCGCCAGCATCAGATTTTGCGATGCAAGACAGGAGCTTTTGATCCCTTCTTCTTCCCATACGGATTCGCTCACGAATTGAATGGGGTCGAAGATTTTTTCACGGAACTTGGATGTATAGGGAGTGGCCAGGCATACGATCAGCGCGGGGGCATCCGCAAATGCCGTTGCATAAGGGCCGAACGACTTGACCAGCAGCTTTGCTTCCCTCTTCAGACCTTTATCTTCTGCTTCTGCAGCCCGTTTATGTAGTTCATCCCAGGTGAGCTGTTCAATTTCCCGGATTAAATTGCGGTTCAAAACGGCGGTGAATTTCCATGTTTGCGAGTTTGTGTCACTTGGCGCATAGCGCGCACAGTCGATTAGCTCCCGGATATCTTCCTCAGTCACATGTTGTTCCGTAAAGCGGCGGATGCTGCGTCTTTCTGTGATAATGCGTTTGAATGCTTCATACTTCATGTAAGATCCTCCGATTCAGTAGAGAGGGATTTCTAATATAATACCAGGTACTAATATCTACTATTATAATTGAAGTGCAAGCAAATGCAAAGTTCTTTCATTTCATAGTTATAGTATAAAGCGGAAAATAGGAGGCTACAACAGCCATCATCATGTAATAAGTATAAGTAAACCCCTGTTGTGATGACTATCATTGTGAGCCTCTCTAGTATAGCAGAAAATAAAACCAAATTGGTTCGGGCCATTTTTTTCTGGAAAAATAACGGTGCAGCATGATAAATTTAGGTTAGCATTCTCATGGCTTTTTGAACCGTAGAAAGGGTGGTTCCGTATGTCAGCCATATTTCTTATGGATGAACACCTGGGTATTGAACTTCCCTGTCTGGAAAAAGATTGGGCAGACTATACAGAGGAGGAACGTTCTGATATTCTGCTGTATTGGGAACAGGTCAGAGGAACAATTCCCGAACAGATCAAGCGCCTGGAAAAGAAAATTGTGCGGAAACAGCTTCAATTATATGAGGAAGAAAATTTTGAAATTTCCTGCAGGCTGAACAGTGATATTGCAGAGCTGGCCAGCACGATTAATGACCTTCACATCTGGTTCCGGCTCAATCAAGAAATAGAACCGAAGGTTCACGGATAGTATTTTTTCAGTCTCACAAGACGGATTTGCACTGGCGGGAAGAATGCTGTCCCGGCCTATCGGGGTTCGGGGAAAAGTGTGTAAAAGACCTTCATTTCTGGTAAGATAGAAGCTAAGGATTTGGACTGCAAAATAGGGCAAACGCCAGAGAAAGGGGTGCATGAGGTGCCGTCAGGTAAAAAGAAGGCAACGTGGAAGGAACTCGTTGTTAAGCCATTAATGGAACATTTGCCGTCTTTATACCCGGTCGAGGAGTGGGACCCTCTTATGGATATCCGTATCAGTCGGCTTGCCATGGAACAGCTTACAGGCGGGGAGCCTGAACAAGAACCCTATGGTTTGGCCTGTAAAGCAGGGTTGTATCTGTTCAATGAAAATCTCGACAAGTCCCATGAGATCTCCCAGCATATTACGAACGATACAGGAAGCTATTGGCACGGGATCATGCATCGGATGGAAGGGGATTACAGCGACGCAAAGTATTGGTTTCATGATGTAGCTCACCATCCTATCCACACGGATTTGATTGGACAGGTTAAGGATTACCTGACCGGGCAAGAGGAATATCAGGGACTGAAGCATGAAACATTAAAAGCAAAGCTTGATGTGCTGGTGCATTCTCCGGAATGGAACGCGTCTGTATTCACCGATGTGGTAGAACTGCAGGTGACTTTAGTTCAGCATCCAATAGCAGATATTTGGTTAAGACACATTCAGCGCATGGAAATGCGATTGTTGTGGCAATATGCCTATATGCAAAGTGGCGGAGGACAATGATTTGAAGCGACCTAACAATCAGGCAGCCCAAGTACCTCGAAACCCTCTCCGCCTGATGTTCCGTGTATACCGCTATGTTTTACCTACAGTGGATAAAGAACTCCGTAGGTGGACATCAAAAGCAGAGCAAATCCCGGATCCGGAACTGAAACAGCAGGCTCTCGCCAGTATTACGGCCAAAAGGTTTCACTGCCAGGGCGGTGCCGTATATGGAATCGTCCATCTGTCCGAACACCACAGATTAATTCCTTTAATCGTAGCTTTTCAAACCATAAGCGATTACCTGGATAATTTGTGTGACCGCAGTACTTCCCTTGATCCGGCGGATTTCCGGATGCTTCACCAATCCATGCTGGATGCGGTGGATCCGGATGAACCCTTTCATGACTACTATGCCTGCCGCATGGAGAAAGAAGACGGAGGGTATTTGAGAAGTCTGGTAGAAACTTGCCAAAAGGAGATCAGGGGGCTATCTTCCTACCCGGTTGTGAAGGATAAAGTAAGGGAGCTTGTTTCTTTGTACTGTGATCTTCAGGTCTACAAGCACATTCAGGCGGATTTGAGGGAAAATGAGCTTCACCGATGGTGGAAGGGACATCTGGCTTCTTATCCGGATATCAGCTGGAATGAGTTTGCTGCTGCGACCGGTTCGACTTTAGGTGTGTTTATGCTTTTTCAGGCTGCTTCAAATCCTGATTTGGACAAGGAACAGGCCCGGCAGATCGTTGAAGCGTATTTTCCTTACGTATGCGGTCTTCATATTCTGCTTGATTACCTGATCGACCAGGAAGAGGATTTAATCGGAGGAGATTTAAATTTTTGCAGCTACTATGCGGATATGGATGAAACGGTGAACCGTATCGCTTATTTCGTGACCAAATCCCGGGAACGGGTGGCACACTTGGATCATTCGCATTTTCACCGTATGATTATTGAAGGTCTGCTTGCCTTATATTTATCAGACCCCAAAGTAAAAGATCAGAAGCAGGTACGCAGTGTGTCCAGGCAGCTTATGAAGAAGAGCCCCATGACGAGAATGTTCTTCTGGATGAATAGTATATGGATTCGTAAAACATCCTAAAATTTAGAAATCACAGGATGGTCAGCTTAGAGGAGGATTAGGAGATGACAATAAAATCAATTGCAGTATTAACAAGTGGAGGAGATTCCCAGGGGATGAATGCAGCCGTTCGTGCCGTTGTACGCAGCGGGCTTTTCCATGGCTTGAAGGTTTTCGGAGTACAGCGGGGATACCAGGGGCTGCTTAAGGATGATATCCGCGAAATGGATTTGCGCAGTGTGGGCGACATCATTCAACGCGGGGGAACCATTCTGCAATCCGCACGTTGCAAAGAGTTTCAAACTCCGGAAGGGCAACAGCTTGCCGCTGAAAATCTCAGAAAACGCGGGATTGACGGCCTCGTAGTTATTGGGGGCGACGGTTCTTATCAAGGGGCGAACAAACTCAATAAACTAGGAATTAAAACAATAGGATTGCCGGGAACCATTGATAATGATATTTCATTTACCGATTTTACTATCGGTTTCGATACAGCCGTAAGCATTGTTGTGGATGCCATTAACAAACTTCGCGATACGATGACTTCCCACGAACGCAGCTCTGTTGTAGAAGTAATGGGCCGCCACTGCGGAGAGATTGCTTTATATGCAGGATTGGCCAGCGGAGCGGAAGCTATTCTGGTACCTGAAATAAAGTTTGATCTTGATGATGTCGCTAACCGGATGAAGGACAATTTCCTTCACGGCAAACGCCATAGTATTGTCATTGTGGCTGAAGGAGTCGGTTCCGGTGAAGAAATTGCGAAACAGATCACGGAGCGCAACGGTATCGATACCCGGGTTACTGTACTTGGCCATATTCAACGCGGTGGGACACCGACTCATAACGACCGTATTCTGGCAAGCCGTCTTGGTGACTTTGCTGTCAGAAAGCTGATCGAGGGAGAATCAGGGAAAGCATGCGGTGTCATTAATGGGCAGTTGGTTGCTACAGATATTGATGTGGTAGTGAATACGAAACGCTCTTTCAATCTGGATCTGTATGAATTGGCACTTCGCCTTTCCCAATAGTAAGCATGTAAAATCAAACATCCCCCATGCCGGGAAAACGGAATTTTCCGTCTCTCGGGCAGGGAGGATGTTTTTTTATGATTTGTCCATTTCCGCCGGCCGGCTTTTTAAATCAGGATAGAAATGCCCGGTGACCCCTTGTGCAAGCCATCATTTATTGATAACATATTAGGAAGGTTTTACAATTCATCAATTTTTATCAAAGACCCGCCAAAGAAAGGGCGTGACGCCGTGTATTTATATAAATTGGAGATTGAACTTGCAGATCGGTTGTTATTTTTGGTGCTAGCGGCAGATAACGATGAAACTGCATTTGATTACATCGAAGATCATTTGGCAAGAGCCTATACTGTGGTGCCGGAAGTGAAGCAGGCCGCAATCGTGGAAAAAAAACGGGTTACCAAAGGCGCGGGCTATCTTTTGAGCAGTGAATCCAATTAAGATTAAACATTCAGGTAAGGAGAAGAAGCATCATGGCTAACAAAATTGCTGTTATTTGCGGCAGTAACCGCAAAGAGTCAAGCAGCACACAGCTTGCCTACTACATCCAACGGATACTTCGGGAGAAAGAATACGAAGGAACCGTCATTCATTTGTACTGCCAGCCTCTGCCTTTTTATGCACCGGATGAGAATGAGAATCATGATCCTAATCTTGTACATATGAAAGAAACGGTGATGGAAGCGGATGGCATTGTCCTGGCAACTCCGGAATATCATGGATCCATAAGTGGTGTATTGAAAAATGCGCTTGATCACCTCAGCTCCGAGCACTTTAGCGGCAAAATTGTTTTGTCTGTCAGTTCTGCTGGAGGAGCTGTAGGCGTTTCCTCCTTGCAGCAGCTTCACACCATTGTACGGAACCTGCATGGCATTAACTGTCCGGAATGGATTTCTATCGGAGGGGCAGAGAGGAACTTTACTGCAGAAGGCGAACCGGAAACGGTTAAAATCAAAGACCGGATTATCCGGACCACTTCTTATTTTCTTCATATGCTGGAGCGGTTTCCTCGTGATTCCCAATAGCTAAAAAACAGAAGGTTCCTGTTATTGAATCAGGATCTTCTTCTTTAGTCGGAGAAGATATTGATCAAGCTTTTTTGTACATTGCAAGTACATTGTTCACATGAATGACAAACTCCTTTGCGGCAGGACTGGCAGGGAGTTTTTTATATGTCCGGAAGAGCTAAACCCTTGATTTTCCAAGCTTTATCAGGGTTGATAGGAATGAAAGGAAAAAGAAAAGAAGAGATGGAAATATCCAATAAAAGGAATGATAGGAATGTACTTGCATATCTGCCAAATATGAATGTGATAAATTTCACAGTTTTTGCGTGATAAACGACTTATAACAGTTATAGTGAATCTTTATCTAGAGTCATTATAGTTTCAAAAGTTTCAGCGAAAAAACTTGAAGAAGAATGAGGGGGAAGCAATGGATACTGTAATTCTTTCGCGAATTCAGTTCGCTTCAACAACAATTTTTCACTTCATTTTCGTGCCCATGTCCATTGGTTTGGCTTTCTTGATTGCCGTTATGCAAACCATGTATGTGGTCAAAGGAAATGAAGAATACAAAAAGATGGCGAAGTTCTGGGGGAAAACGTTTCTCATTAACTTTGCTGTCGGGGTTGTTACCGGTATTCTGCAGGAATTTCAGTTCGGTATGAACTGGTCGGATTACTCCCGATTCGTGGGGGATGTATTTGGAGCACCGTTAGCGATTGAAGCGCTGCTCGCTTTTTTCCTGGAGTCTACCTTCATCGGCCTTTGGATCTTTGGATGGGACCGTCTTCCCAAAAAGGTTCATTTGGCGTGCATTTGGCTCGTCTCCATCGGTACAGCCATTTCCGCTTTCTGGATTTTGCTGGCAAACTCATTTATGCAGGAACCGGTCGGATATGTTATCAATAACGGGCGTGCAGAAATGAACGATTTCTTTGCCTTGATTACAAACCCTCAATTATGGGTAGAATTCCCGCATACCATCTTTGCTTCATTGGCTACGGGAGGATTCTTTATTGCCGGCGTTAGCGGTTACAAGCTAGTCAAAAAACAGGATTTTTCGTTCTTTAAAAAATCATTCCAGATATCCGTAATCGTGGCCCTTGTATCATCGATCGGGATTGCATTCTCGGGTCACTCCCAGGCAAAGCATCTGATCCATGCCCAGCCGATGAAAATGGCAGCCAGCGAAGCTTTGTGGGAGAATAGCGGTGATCCCGCCGCATGGACGCTTTCAGCCTTTATTGACCCTGAGAAACAAGAAAACAAAGGCGAAATTCAAATTCCTTATTTGCTGAGTTACCTGTCATATAGTAAATTCTCCGGGGAAGTAAAGGGAATGAAGCAGCTTCAGCAGGAATATGAGCAGCAGTACGGACCTGGTAATTATATTCCTCCTGTGCGAACCACCTTCTGGAGTTTCCGGATCATGGTTGGGGCCGGTACGGTGATGATTCTGCTTTCTCTTATTGGCACGTATCTGGTAGGACGTAAAAAAGATATTTCTAAAAATAAGAAGTACATGCGATTCATGCTGTTTGGAATTTCCCTGCCGTTTATCGCTAATATATCCGGATGGATTATGACCGAAATAGGCCGTCAGCCTTGGACCGTATTTGGCCTTATGAAGACGGAAGATGCCGTTTCTCCTAGCGTAACCGCAGGCAGTGTATTGTTTTCCTTAATCAGTTTCACAGCGATCTATACGATCCTGGGGATTGTTATGGCCTATTTGTTCGTTAAGGTGATCAAAAAAGGCCCTAACGTAGAGGAAACGCAGAAATCCCATTCAAACGACCCGTTTGATAAGGAGGAGTATCATGCTATCTCTCAATGAGCTTTGGTTTATTCTTGTCGCCGTTTTGTTTGTCGGATTCTTCTTCCTGGAGGGCTTCGATTTCGGAGTAGGGATTGTATCGCGGTTTCTGGGGAAAAATGATTCCCAGCGCCGTGCCTTAATCAATACGATCGGGCCGTTCTGGGACGCCAATGAAGTCTGGTTTATTACGGCTGCAGGAGCCATGTTTGCCGCTTTTCCAAACTGGTATGCCACTTTGTTCAGCGGTTTTTATCTCCCCTTCGTCGTTGTACTGCTGGCTTTGATCGGCCGTGGTGTGGCTTTCGAATTTAGGGGCAAAGCTGATAGCGAAGGCTGGAAGAAGACATGGGTCTGGGTGATTTTCATCGGCAGCCTATTGCCTCCTTTCCTGCTGGGTGTTGTATTTGCAAGCTTTATTAAAGGGCTCCCGATCGATGGAAATATGGAGCTTAGCGCCGGATTCTTTGATATTGTAAATATCTATACGGTAATTTGCGGAATTACAGTAGTCGTACTCTGTCTGGTTCACGGTTTGATGTTTATAACCTTGAGGACTATCGGTGAATTGCAGCAACGTGCCCGCGAATGGGCAAAAAAACTGCTGGTTGTACTTGCCGCATTGCTTCTTCTCTTCTGTATCATGACCTATTTTATGACGGATCTTTTCGAAGTTCGCGGATTGATCTTATCCGTCGTGGCAGTACTTGGCCTTGCCGCCTTCCTGCTTTCAGGTTATTTCATGGGAAAAAGAAAAGACGGTTGGGCGTTTGCCATGACCGGTTCGGTGATTGCACTTTCTATTGCGGCCGTTTTTATCGGTTTATTCCCGCGCGTCATGATCAGTTCGCTGACCAGTGTATTTGATTTGACGGTTTACAATGCCTCCTCCGGCGATTATTCGCTGAAAGTTATGACCATCGTAGCGCTCTCGCTGCTGCCGTTTGTACTCGGGTATCAAATATGGAGTTACTATGTGTTCCGCAAGCGTGTAAATGAGAAGGAGCATATGGAGTACTAATGGGTAAAAATATAATGGCCTATAAAGGTATAAGACCTGTTCTCTTTATCACGGCCTGTATTACCTTTATACAAAGCTTTGCCATCCTGCTGCAGGCAATATGGCTGGCGGAAGTGATTTCCGCCCTTTTTGCCGGGCAGCCCTTGTCGGGGCAGACAGACAAAATAGCTTTATTTGCGGGGGCTTTTTTCATCCGCAATGTACTGCATGCTATCCGTCAAAAAATAGCATACCGGTTCGCTGAGGTCACGGGAACAAAAATCCGGCAGGAACTGCTGAATAAACTGTTTCGTTTAGGGCCCCGGTTTACAAAAACAGAAGGTACAGGAAATCTGGTTACGCTGGAGCAGGAGGGGATTTCCCAGCTGCGTACGTATCTGGAACTCTTTATTCCGAGGATGATTGGCACAGTCTTTGTACCAATCATTCTTCTTATTTACGTCTTTATGCAAGACAGGGTGTCCGGTATCATCCTGACGGTCACTATGCCTATTTTGATTATTTTTATGATCCTGCTGGGGCTGGCAGCAAAAAAACAAATGAACAGGCAATGGAAATCGTATCGAATACTTTCCAATCATTTTGTAGATTCCCTCCGCGGCCTGGAAACGTTAAAAGTATTGGGAAGAAGCAAGGAACACAGCGGGATGATTGGCCGGGTGAGCGATAAGTACCGGGCAGCTACTATCCGTACATTAAGGGTTGCTTTTCTATCTTCATTCGCATTGGATTTTTTCACCATGCTATCGGTAGCCTCAGTAGCTGTAGGGCTCGGTATGCGTCTGATTGACGGCAGTATGATGCTGGAAACAGCGCTGGTTGTCTTAATATTGGCTCCTGAGTATTTCCTTCCCGTACGTGAACTTGGAGCGGATTATCATGCTACACTTAACGGTAAAGAAGCGGGGGACGCCATACAGGCAATACTGAACCATCCTGAAGAATGGAATGAAGGTTCAGAAGTAGGTGTCCTGAATTGGAACAAGGAAAACGGAATCCGCCTGTCAGGAGTCACTGTCCGGCATGAGAATGAGGGGCCGGCTTCCCTGGATGATATTTCTTTTACCTTCCAAGGTGCGGCCAAGATCGGCATTATTGGAGAGAGCGGGGCAGGGAAATCTACACTCATCGATGTATTAGCCGGATTCCTCTCTCCGACAGAAGGAACTATTGAAGTTGCCGGGAAGAAGCTCGCTTCTTTAACGATTGAAGGTTGGCGGAATCAGGTGACTTATATACCGCAGCATCCTTACTTATTTCATTCTTCTCTTGCTGAAAATGTAAAGTTCTATTCGCCTGAAGCATCTTCCGAGGAAGTGGAAAAAGCCATAGCTGCCGCCGGACTTGCCCCGCTCACAGACCGTTTTCCTAACGGGAGCGGAGAAGTTATCGGAAACGGTGGACGACCGCTCAGCGGCGGACAGGAACAGCGTGTGGCGCTCGCACGTGCTTTCCTTGGAAACCGGCAGGTCATTCTGCTTGACGAGCCGACGGCTCACTTGGATATTGAAACGGAATATGAGCTTAAAGAAACGATGTTGGAACTCTTTCAGGACAAGCTTGTATTCTTTGCGACACATCGCCTCCATTGGATGAGGGACATGGATATCATTTTGGTGATGCACCGGGGGCAGGTTGCAGAGACAGGCACGCATGAAGAACTGCTTACCCGCAAGGGGATCTACTATAACATGATTCAGTCACAAATGGAGGGAATCAGATGAGACGGTCCGAGTGGTTTACACCTTATATCCGAAACTATTCTTGGCGGTTCGTCCTGATTATTGCCTTGACTGTGCTGACTTTACTGACAGCCGGCTCACTTATGTTCACCTCGGGTTATCTGATTTCTAAATCAGCATTGAGACCGGAGAATGTATTGATGGTGTATGTCCCCATTGTGGCTGTACGGACATTCGGTATCAGCCGTTCCGTTGTTCATTATGTGCAGCGTCTGGTTAGTCATGACGCCATCCTCAGAATATTGTCAAGGATGAGGGTGCGTTTGTATCAGATTTTGGAACCACAGGCCTTGTTTATCCGATCCCGTTACCGAACCGGGGATATTTTCGGTGTACTGGCCGATGATGTTGAGCATCTTCAGGATGTTTACTTGCGTACGGTATTTCCGTCCGTTGCCGGACTGATTATATATACCATTGTGATTGGCGCTGTGGGAATGTTCGATTGGAGCTTTGCCTTACTGCTGGCTATTTACCTGTTTGTACTGGTTGCCGTATTGCCGGCAATCTCTCTTGTGATCATGAAAAAGAAAAGCCAACAAGTGAAGCAGGGGAGAAACCGTCTTTACAGCAAGCTTACTGATGCCGTTCTAGGAATCGGGGACTGGGTGATAAGTGGAAGGCACGGGGAATTTATCCGCCGGTATGAGGATGAAGAGCAGAAGACCGTGATCGACGAAAGATCCCTTGCAAGATGGGCCAGATGGAGAAATCTGATCGCGCAATGCGTGATCGGAGCTGTAGTGGTTTCAACCGTTTACTGGTCGGGACAACAGGTGGCAGAAGGTCAGATGAATCCAACGTTGATAGCGGCCTTCGTGCTTGTTATCTTTCCGGTAATGGATGCCTTCTTGCCGTTGTCTGAAGCTGTTCAGAAAATCCCTCAGTATCAGGATTCGCTAGACCGCATCATGAAGATTGCCGAACAAGGGAAGGAAATCGAATACCGGGACGGGTCGCAAATTGAGATTTCAGATCTTCATGAAAATAAAGTCGGCATTAAGCTGGAACATGTATCATTCCGATACTCGCATAAGGAGGACTGGTCTATACAAGATTTGAATCTGGATCTTCCTCATGGAAAAAAGATTGCAGTTATTGGCCGCAGTGGAGCCGGGAAATCGACACTGATCAAACTCATCCAAGGTGCTCTAATGCCGCAACAGGGTACGGTTACCATTAATGGAGTGGCCTCTGCCGAATGGGGGGAACAGATTCCGTGTCTGCTTTCCGTATTGAATCAAAGCCCTCATTTGTTTGATACGAGTGTGGGAAACAATATTCGCATTGGCAAGCCTGAAGCGACAGAAGAAGAAATTCATAGGGCGGCTGCAGGTGTCTGTATGGACGGGCTCATTGATTCCCTGCCGGAAGGGTTTGAGACGCCCATGAGAGAGACGGGCCAAAGGTTTTCCGGGGGTGAACGCCAGCGTATTGCATTGGCAAGGATTTTGCTTCAGGATACTCCGGCGGTTATCCTGGATGAGCCTACTGTAGGGCTTGACCCAAGAACGGAAAGGGAGCTTCTTGCTGCAATATTTGACGTTTTAGACCAGAAAACCCTGATTTGGATTACCCATCATCTGGTGGGGGTGGAACATATGGATGAAGTAATTTTTATGGAAAACGGCCGTATCGAGATGAGAGGGACTCATCAGGAATTACTGTCCCTCTTTCCCCGTTACCGTCATCTGTATGAGTTGGATCGCCCCGGAATGCCCGGGTTACCTGAATAATTCCTTACCGTACCAGGTTATCCATAGCAAATAGAACCCCCTATAGCAGGGATGGTTTTCTCCAGGTATGCTCTAGGGGTATGATTTAATTGGGGAATTATTTTTGGTCAGCCTTAACCTCACCGGCGGAAGACGAAGATACGTTCTCCTCAGCGGTTGTTTTTTTCTCTGTATGCGTGGATGTTTCGTCGGATGTTATTCCGCTAGTCGCATCCTTAAATTCCTTAAACATACGGCCGGCACCCCGTCCAAGCTCGGGCAGCTTGTTCGGCCCGAATAGCAAAAGCGCTACGATAGCAATCAGCAGAATATGCCAGATTGAAAAAGGTCCCACAGGTTGCACCTCCATTATTTTACAAAACATGCTTGTATTCCAAATACCTTATCCTTCCAGTTAGATTTATAATAACATTAATAGGCAAAAGTATACAGACCATTTTTTTTAAAAGTTAGGAATTTGACACCTTTCGTAAAACCTTTCGTGATCGTTTGTATCAGCTTGGCCGGAATTCAAGTTAAAAAAGGCTTACTCGTTTACCTTCACATTTTTTCAAAACGTGTAAAAAAAGAGACGCTTCCTTCTTATTGAAGGATAGCGTCTTTTTGGTGTTCGGAGATGCTAAATTGAACAATTTCCATGACGTCCCCGGCATCCAGCGCCTGCAGTCCGTCACGAAGCACGATCTGTGATTCAAGCTCCCTTCGGGTCAGATAAGGGACCAGTTCAGGGGTTAATCTCATAACAATCCTGGATAATGTTACGGTTTCCATATCCAATCACCCTTCCAATCACATGATTAGAAAAAGCAAATAGCTGGTAAAACCAGAACGGTATGAAATTACAAATTTATTATACCACATTTACCATGCCAATGCATGACGCAGAACTTGGAATCGGGGCCGCTTCCGACTCCCTTACTCAAGACGGCGGAACTCTCCTTGAATACCGACCGTTTCAACGATATTAACGAATGCTTTGGAATCGATCTCTTTTACGATCTTTTTCAGTTCGATTAATTCATATCGAGTAGTGACGGTCATCAGCATTTCTTTTTCCTCTTTGGTAAAAGCCCCCTCGGTTTTGATGATGGTAACTCCTCTGGGTTTTTGGAGAAGCTTCTCAAGCATTGCTTCTTTTTGTTTTGTAACAATAAAGGCGGTCACCTTAATGTGGCTTACATAGATGGCATCCAGCACTTTCCCGGTTACGAAGATCGCCAGCATAGAGTAAAGAGCCAGATCCCAGTTGTTTTTGAAATACCCGAGGGCAAAAATGACAATCCCGTTTAATGAAAACAGCATCATACCTAGTGGCAGGTCCCTTTTGCGGGTCACAATAGCAGCAACAATGTCAAATCCTCCGGTAGATCCTCCGAAACGGAAACTGATACCTGTACCGATCCCGACAACTACCCCGCCAAATACAGCACCAAGTATCTGATCGTTCACTACGGATACTGTGGGGATGAGCTGCATGAACCAGACCGTGGCCAGCACATTTAGCACACTCAATACGATAAACCGGCGTCCCACTTTCGCAAGTCCCCATATCATCAGGGGCAAATTTAATATAAAGTAAAGTAAGGATATATCCCAATTTGTTAAATAACCTATCATCATTGCGATACCTGAAATCCCGCCACTTAGCAGCTCATGGGGAATCAGGAACATATTAAAACCAAAGGAAACGATAGCTCCTCCCACAATGATTCCGACGATATCAACCGCCTTTTTCAATGCTGATCACCTCAAGACTTATTTTGCAAAACAAATGTAAGTATAAAGCATTTATCTAAACTTTCAAGTTAACTTTTTGTATACATCTATAAATGATTTAAAAAGGCCCTATATAAGAAATGCAATGGACTGAATTTTCATCATCATGCAAAATATTCAAGTATAATTATTACCATTTGTTTTTTGCCAAACCTTTTATTCCGTTTGTTATCTTGTTTTTTTCAAGCGGCTGTCTTATGATGGGCAATAAACCAGAAAACAGGATATGTTGACAGGCATAATCAGATTAAAAAAGATAGGTGTGAGAAAGTGAAGGGAACAGACAAGAAAATCAGGATTTTGGAGGCGGCTGAACAACTGTTCACAAGACAAGGGGTTAAAAACACCACGATCGAGCAGATTGCCAAAGGTGCCCAGATTGGAAAGGGAACCGTTTATTTGTATTTTAAAGACAAGGAAGCGGTTGTATCGGAGGTAATGGAGTATAAGTGGCGGCGCCTCCAGAGTGAAGCGGCTTCCCGAATGGGGAAAGGAACCCCGTTTTTGGACAATATTAATAATTTGCTGCATGAAATGACCAGGTTCAGGGCGTCGGACCCTTTTTTCTGCAAACTTTATGAGGAATACAGGGAATTGCAGACCGGGGAGATTCGCCTTGGAATGAAAAATGTTCAGCTGAGCGTCGTACATTATATTGAAAAGGTGGTTAAAGAGGCGGGGGAAAGAGGAGAAGTGCCGGTTTCTCTTCCCAGCCGGATACTGGCTTTTTTGCTTGTTAAATCCTATTCCGCCTTTATTTACGAATGGCCGGAAGAGTTCGGGCCCGTAAGAGAAGAGGATTTAAGCCTAATGCTGGAAGTGCTTTTTTCCCAGGCGAAAGGATAGCGGATCGGAGGAAGTGTTTACATTCATATTGCCGGTAAAAGAGAGCCGGAAGATAAAACTTTTGCTTCTCATTGCAGAGGAGGCTTTGTCTAAACACAAGGGGCTGTCCTATAAGTGTTCGCATGAATGATCCAGTCCCAAACTCCAAACTATAGAACCTCCAAATCCACTGGCAAAGTGGATTTGGAGGTTCTTTTTTGCCTGAAATTTAACTTTAAGCGGGAATCAAAACATCACAAATCGACTTTTGGGACAGCCCCTTCAAAACGCCGACAAAATCTTTGGTTCATTGCCTTTTTATTTCTTTTTTGTACTGAATGAACCGGAACGTCCGCTGGTTCCAGGCTTTGAACCAGTATCAGATTTGGTCTTTGGAGCCGATCCGTCATTCTTACGGCTACTGCTGCCCGTATCCTTTTTGCCGGTATCAAACGAGCCTTTCCGGTCGGAAGTGGATGGGGTATTGCTGTCTTTCTTATCCGTACTGCCGGAGTCCTGCTGTCTGTTTTGCTGGGGAGTAGAGCTATATCCTTTGTAGGAGGAATTCGAGTTCGAATTAAACCACCCGCCGCCCAGAACAGATTGCAGTGCCGCAGCCGTCAGAAAGGTTTGCAGGAAGGAAGAATTGTAATGCTCCTTCGCATATTCAATTGTATTGATTTCAACTAGCGTATTATTTTCATTTTTCGGATCCTTCTGTACATTTATAACCTGATCGTTGTACAGAAGAAACATTTGTTCATCGGATTCCTTGCTCATTTCTTTCGGCTTTTGCTCATTTGCCAGTTCTTTGGATACTTCCGGGACTTTTTTGCCTTCTACCGAATATACTTTGGACATATTGCTTCCTTTGCCATCGGCTTTAACAAGATTGTAATGATCCTTGACATAGTCGCCAACGTTTGAACACCCGACAAGAAGGGTGAATACCATTAGAACAGCGATCCATTTACACCATTTAGACACCTTGCTTCCCCCTTTTCCCGGAACGATCCTATAAGGATCCTTTCAAGAATTTTACATCGGCAGCAGGAATTCTGCTTCCTTCCATAGCAACGAATTTCCCGTCCTGCCATTGGAGGAAGAAGTAATCTTCTCCGGCGCTGAAATAGCGCCAGAACATGGCTTCATCCCCGCTGCGGAAGTCGGTATTGCCTTCGGTTCGGGTCACATCTAACCGGTGGTGCTCCAATTCATACGTTTTATCGCCGTCCAGGACAAGTGTGGAAGGAACATCGTTAGGGTCATCAAGTGCACCTTCCAGAAAATTGCAAATGAAACATTCATACGTCCGTCCTTTTTCCACAATCAAACACTTGATCGTTTTGCCGCTTTGGACATAATAAGCATACCGGTGGGGGGCATAACCGCGGTCGAAATAAAGGACTTTACCTGAAAAAACATATTCTTCCAAATCTACCGTTACGATATCACCGACACGGGAATCTTCAAAAGGGTTGCTTTCTTTAACGGCGGGCTGTTCTTTATGGCTCTTTAAAATATTTCCGACTCGTTTAAATAGGGACATGAGACCAAACGCTCCTTATCTTTTCATTGTGTAGTATTTCCTATTTTCGAAAAAAACTTAATTGTATTTATATACGCTGACCCGGGATGAAGGTTTCACCTAAAGGAAGTAT
The DNA here is from genome assembly GCF_002003265.1 of Paenibacillus larvae subsp. larvae. Lineage (NCBI taxonomy): Bacteria > Bacillati > Bacillota > Bacilli > Caryophanales > Paenibacillaceae > Paenibacillus > Paenibacillus larvae. Next base: position 2,336,592 of record NZ_CP019687.1, on the reverse strand, counting down.
ATCATAGAAACAGGGAAGAATATGAAAGTCATCGGTTATTTGCAATAAAACGGACATGGGGGTGTACCGAAAGTGAGGCTGGAAATGGTTGGTCAATCTGTGCTATAATGTTCAAGATATTCTTAGGGATCGCTTTTATAGGGAGGCTGTTCATGAATACACATGTTCTGCATGGGCGAAAAGTACAGGTAAGTCGTGCTTAAGGATATAAGACAGCGAAGGTGAAAAGCCTTCATAAGATAAAGGAGATTGAAAACTATTGGCTACATTTCAAGAATTCGGTTTAGAACCAAAAGTTACAAAAGCAATTACAGAAATGGGATTTGAAGAGGCAACACCTATCCAGGCAAAAACAATTCCACTTGCCCTCCAAGGACATGATCTGATCGGTCAGGCGCAAACAGGAACAGGAAAAACTGCCGCTTTCGGTGTTCCTCTTATCAACAAGATTGATACGGCTGCAGATAAAATTGTTGCACTGGTTATGTGTCCTACCCGGGAGCTCGCGATTCAAGTGGCAGAAGAAATCAGCAAGCTGGGACGTTTTAAAGGGATCCGTTCCCTGCCTATCTATGGCGGACAGGATATCGTTAAACAAATTCGCGCATTGAAAAAGAAACCTCAAATTATTATCGGTACCCCAGGCCGTTTGCTTGACCACATTAACCGCAAAACCATCAAGCTTGAAGGTGTGGAGACAGTCGTTCTGGACGAAGCAGATGAAATGCTTGACATGGGCTTTATGGATGACATTCAATCTATCTTGAGTCAAGTTCCAGAAGAGCGCCATACTATGCTGTTTTCCGCCACAATGCCGCCTAATATTCAGAAGCTTGCTCATCAGTTCTTGCGCAACCCTCAACACGTTTCGGTTATTCCTAAGCAAGTAAGTGCACCGCTTATTGCTCAAGCATATATCGAAGTACATGAAAAACAGAAATTTGAGGCACTTAGCCGTCTGTTGGATATGGAAGCGCCGGAACTTGCCATTATTTTTGGCCGTACCAAGCGCAGAGTGGACGAATTATCGGAAGCCCTGCAAAAAAGGGGATATGCTGCCGAAGGCCTGCATGGCGACCTTTCCCAAAATCAGCGTGACAATGTGATGAGAAAATTCCGTGATGGAAGCATTGATGTTCTCGTGGCTACGGATGTGGCTGCCCGCGGTTTGGATGTAAGTGGGGTTTCCCATGTAATCAACTTCGACCTTCCGCAAGATCCGGAAAGCTACGTTCACCGTATCGGTCGTACCGGACGTGCAGGTAAAGAAGGAACGGCCTGGACATTTGTCACTCCCCGTGAGATTGACCATCTTCATTTCATTGAGAAAGTAACCCGTCATAAGATTAGCAGAAAACCACTGCCGAGCCTGGCTGAAGCTATGGAAGGCAAGCAAAAGATGACAGCAGAACGTATCCTGGAGCTGATGGAAAAAGATAATCATCAGGAATTTAAGGGTGTTGCCATTCAACTTCTGGAGCAATATGACTCTGTAAATTTATTGGCTGCGGCTCTTAAACTGCTGACCGGTGAGAAGAAAGACGTAAATATTGAACTGACTCCTGAAGAACCGCTTCGTGCGAAAAAACGCCGTTTCGACGTTCGGAATTCGGGACGTAAGCCATACGGCAATGACCGCCGTTCCGGAGGTTACCGTTCTTCACGCAAAGATGGATACAGGGACCGGGATAAAGACCGCCGCGGAGGAAGAGATTTCTCAAACCGCGATTATTCCAAGAACAGAACCCACTCTTCAAAGAAAGAGAATTTCATATAAGATTGTCTTAAACGGACATTGTAGAGATCTGCCGGCTGCAGATCTCTTTTTCCTATCTAATCCAAGCGAAATAAGCTATAATAATGAAAACAAACCTTTTTAGGAGGGCACCATCTTGGAGTTTAGAGGAATTATGGGGGACTTTACCGGCTGACAGAATGGATTACGAGACTGGCCGCAATTAATTTGCTGGGTCTCTTGGCCAGCTTCCTATTTTTCTGGGTAGTTCTTGCAGGCCTGAATACCCCGGAAATGTGGGCAATGACGCTCCTTCTTCTCGCTGTTTTGGCACCGTTTACATTGCTTCCATCCATGGCAGCCATGTTTTCCGTAGTACGCAAATGGGTAATGGGGGATGAGGATGTTCCCTTATTCAAGACTTTTTTCAAAGGGTACAAGGAAAATTACCTTCAGAGTATGCTTGGCGGACTGACCTTTGTCCTTCTGGCAATTGTTGTCTTCGTCAACTACAAATTCTATGCCGCACAATCCGGCACTTTCCATTTTCTTTCGTATTTGTTTCTGGCTCTTGGGTTTATTTTAACAGCCGCGATAATTAATTTCGTTTCGATTACGGTGCACCTTCACATGAAGGTCAGACATATTGTGAAAAATGCGCTTCTGATTACGGTTGGAAATCCGCTTAACGCTTTTTCACTTATTGTGGTCAATGCATTGATCACTTATATCGGTGTTAAGTTTCCGCCGCTGATCCTGTTTTTTGCGGGAAGTGTTATGGCAACGTATTCGTTTTGGATGTTCTACCGGAACTTCCTGAAAATCAGACAAAAGCAGGAAAAGATGGCTCAGGCTTTGGCAGAACAGGAAAAAGAGGATAAAGCGGAAGAATTGTCCGTGAAACAGACTCCAAATAAGGCATAAGTAACAGGACTTCCACATTCCGCCCATCACTTGAATCTTCAAAAAATCTGTTCTATAATAGATACAGCATAAGCTAAACACAAATTGAATATCCTGCGATGTTCGTTTCGGTTTTTGTTGTTTTGAACCAATGACAGTTTCAAGGGAGACTTAGATCGAAGTATGGCTGACATGCCCTCGAAAAGGGATTTCAAAAGTACTTCTGCGGTCACCCACCTGCGAGAGCGGGTTTGAAACTATAAAACCGGACGGCACTGCGGGTTTTTTGTGTTTTTACATACAGAATTTATGTTTATTGGATTTACGGTTGCTTTTTCCCGAATTGTGACTTTTTATCCCGTTTTATGATAAGGTTAAATGGGGTAAAGATATGGGGATGAACCATATCAACAAAAAGAAAGTGGTGAGAGCATGCGTTTATTTATTGATTCAGCTAGTGTAGAAGAAATCAGAAAAGTGCATGAACTGGGGGTTATCTCTGGTATTACCACAAATCCTTCCCTGATTGCAAAAGAAGGAAGGGATTTTTTCGAGACAGTCAAAGAGATCATTTCCATTACAGGAGATCTGCCTCTTAGTACTGAAGTTGTAGCAGAAGATGCTGAGGGCATGGTCGAACAAGGGAAGAAATTGGCCGGGCTAGGTGAGGGGATCGTGATTAAAGTACCCATGAATGCCGAAGGGCTGAAAGCAACCAACAGGCTGTCCAAGCTTGGCATCAAAACGAATGTCACGCTCATTTTCAGTTCCACACAAGCCCTTCTGGCAGCCCGTGCCGGAGCCACATATGTTTCACCTTTTATTGGCCGTCTGGACGATATTAACCAGATCGGGATGAACTTGATTGAAGAGATCAGCCAGATGTTCAAGATTCATGGCATTGAATCACAAATTATTGCAGCCAGTGTACGCCATACCACTCATGTAATCGAAGCCGCTTTGGCGGGTTCGGATATTGCCACTATTCCATACAAAGTGTTTGAAAGTATGATGAGACATCCTCTGACGGATGCCGGAATTGCCAAGTTCAATGAAGACTGGAAAAATGCCGAGCAAAAACCGTTTTAATAAATAGTTAAACAAATGGGGGGGCCTTGTCGACTATGGAGAGAGAACTGGCCTTGGAGGTCGTAAGAGTTACGGAAGCGGCAGCACTCGCATCCGCGAAATGGATGGGACGGGGCAAGAAGAACGAAGCGGATGAGGCTGCTACTACAGCCATGAGGGTAATGTTCGATACGGTTTCCGTTCAAGGAACCGTCGTGATTGGGGAAGGCGAAATGGACGAAGCCCCAATGCTGTATATTGGGGAAGCGGTTGGGAATAATCAGGGAATAGAAGTGGACATAGCAGTTGACCCGCTCGAAGGAACCAATATAGTCGCACAAGGTCTCGATAATGCCATTTCTGTACTTGCTATGGCGCCGCGGGGGAATTTGCTTCATGCTCCGGATATGTATATGGAAAAGCTGGCTGTCGGGCCACAACTGGCCGGGAAGGTAAGCATTGCCGATCCAATTGAGAAGACACTGCAAACTGCGGCAAAAGAGCTGCACAAAAATATAAGCGATCTAACGGTTATGCTTCTCGACCGGGAACGCCATGACCCAATTGTGAAAGCATTGCGCCGGGTTGGAGTGAGGATCAAGTTCTTAAGCGATGGGGACGTGGCCGGAGCAATTGCCCCTGCAATGGAGGAAAGCGGAATTGACTTGTTTGTAGGCTCAGGAGGTGCTCCTGAGGGAGTTCTGGCGGCAGCCGCACTGAAATGTCTCGGTGGAGAGATTCAGGCAAGACTAATGCCCGGTAATGCCGCGGAATATGAACGGTGTATAGAGATGGGCATGAAGGACCCGTACCAAATCTTAACGATGGAAGAAATGGTTGGAACCGGCGATGTTATTTTTGCGGCTACGGGTGTAACATCCGGCAGCTTTTTAAAGGGAGTCCGCTATCTGAAAGGGGAAAAAGCGGAAACGCATTCTCTCGTAATGCGGGCGAAAACCAAAACAGTACGTTATATTCAGACAACCCACTATTTGCCGAATAAACCGCTCCTGAACAAAACAGAAGGGCAAGTAGCTGCCCCTGTAGAGGGAGATAGCCTTTAAATCTGTTATAAAATTGAGCCTGAAGGATTTCTTCAGGTTCAATTTTTGTATTTCCGCCGAAATTTGTACCATTCAAACCAGGCCAACGAAATCTCTTCGTCTTAGGATGGTCCAAAAGAATTGTGCACCACTTCAAGGCAAAAGAAATAAACTGGTTCAAGGCGGAGCTCTATTTTTTTAAAATAAAAGTTTCCCTCGGACAACATTATTGAATTAACGAAAGAAGGGGTGGAAATGGACGCCGTTATCAAAGAGAAAGAAAAACAACAGCAAAAAGGTTGGCGGCATCAAACGGACTCCATCAGCTTACCCGAAGTAAATAAAACAATGAAAGTCCCTAAGAAAGGAAGCTTTTTACGCAAGTTTATGGCATTTATAGGGCCGGGTTATCTGGTTGCAGTCGGTTATATGGACCCGGGTAATTGGGCAACCGACTTAGCGGGTGGTTCCATGTTCGGTTACACTCTGTTGTCGGTAATCCTCATCTCAAATTTGATGGCTATTTTACTGCAAGCCCTATCTGCCAGGTTGGGAATCGCAACGGGGAAAGATCTGGCCCAGGCTTGCCGGGATCATTACATTAAGCCGGTTTCTTTTGCCTTATGGCTTCTTTGTGAACTTGCCATTGCGGCTTGCGATTTGGCTGAAGTGATCGGCTCAGCCATTGCGTTGAAATTATTGTTCGGAATTCCGCTATTATATGGAGTCCTTATTACAGCATTTGATGTCATTTTGGTTTTGCTTCTTCAGAAAAAAGGTTTCCGTCTAATCGAGGCAATTGTCATTAGCCTGATCTTATTGATTGGCGTTTGTTTTGTTTTCGACATAGCTTTGTCTCAGCCTAATGTTGCTGAAGTGATGAAAGGGTTTGTCCCTACAGCTGAAATTGTACAGAATCCTGAAATGCTTTACATTGCCCTTGGCATTCTGGGAGCAACGGTGATGCCGCATAATTTGTATCTGCATTCCTCGATCGTTCAGACGCGTGATTATGAAAGGACAACAGAAGGAAAACGCTCGGCCATCCGCTACGCAACTTGGGACTCTTCCATAGCTTTGATGCTGGCGTTGTTCGTTAATGCCGCTATTCTGATTGTTTCTGCCGCTACATTCCATACGGTTGGACGTGAAGTCAGTGATATTGAAGCAGCTTATGAACTTTTGGGGCCTATGCTGGGAACAGGGGCAGCCAGCATCGTGTTTGGTGTGGCTCTGCTTGCTTCGGGGCAGAGTTCAACGCTTACAGGTACGCTTGCGGGACAGATTGTTATGGAGGGCTTTCTGAATATACGACTAAAGCCATGGTTAAGACGCCTTATAACACGGCTGATTGCCATTATTCCGGCTGTTGTTGTGACGGCTATTTATGGCGAACAAGGAACAGCTGATCTACTCGTATTCAGTCAGGTTATTTTGTCTCTGCAGCTTTCTTTTGCAGTTATTCCGCTTGTGAAATTTACTTCTGATAAATACAAAATGGGTGAGCTTGCAGCTCCGAAATGGATGTCATATTTGAGCTGGGTGGTAGCCATTGTTATAGCCTGCCTGAATATATATTTATTATATCAAACGATTTTTCCGGGACTGCTGGTAGAGTAGATCACTAAACTTGTCCGGTTTAAAAGTAAAGAATATCTCCGAGACAATAAAGTGTTTTTGTTTGTTTTCCATAAACTCGCATTTTTATGTAAATAAGTTTCGTTTTATTCCCTAATCCTCTTTTTCTTATCCGGAATCAATGGTAAGATTAATTTTAATGTAGGAAGACATTGTATGGACTCACCTTGAAGGAGGGAGGGTTTTGCTTAAGAGAACGTTAGTGGGTATAGTAAGAAGTCAGGAGACAACAGGGGAGAAAGCCAAAGACCCGGCATTAAAGACGAGATACTATAAATTACCCGGTGAGCTGGTATGGAATGAAGTTGTGACGCTCATAAAAAGAACACCCGGTTACAAACTGCTTCATGAAGTGAAAAATGTCGGGGAAATTGTGCTTGAGAAAAAAACCATGCTAGGACGGACTCAGGACATCACCCTTACTATAATTGCTGTGAATCCTGTTATCACGGCCATTGACATCTATTCTGCATCGCGCGGTTCACGAGGAGATCTCGGTTCTAATTATCGGGCGATTCGCGACCTTTATAACATGTTTGATAAAAAGTTGGCTCAATACGTTATCCGTACTTAGCATATAAAAACAGCAAAGGAAGTCCTTTGCTGTTTTTCACTGACTGTTTGGTATAAGTTGGTATGACCTGATTTACAAAATCTTTTACAGAAGGGACTTAATTGCTTCGAGGGCAGCGTCGTAATTAGGATGATCGGTCATTTCACCGAGGTATTCAACATAGCGGATCTTGTCCTCTGCATCGATAACGAAAATAGAGCGCATATCCAGTTGAAGTTCCTTGATCAGTACACCGTAAGCCTGGCCGAACGACTTGGATTTATAGTCCGACAGCATGACTACACGATCTACCCCGGCTGCTCCGCACCAGCGGGCTTGAGCGAACGGAAGATCGACACTTACCGTTAAAATTTGCACCTTGTCACCAAGTTTGGAAGCTTCCTCGTTAAAACGCCGGGTTTGGGCATCGCATACCCCTGTATCAATGGAAGGAACTACACTAATCAGTTTGACCTTACCGGAGAAGTCTTTCAAGGATACTTCTGTGAGCAAATCTTTATTCAGTTTAAAATCAGGCGCCGTATCGCCCGCTTTTAATTCAGGTCCGACAAGAGTGATGGGATTGCCTTTGAAGGTAGCTGCTTCTTTGCGTTCTACAGTCATGCTAAATCCTCCTTTTGGAATATGTAAAAATGCTGTGAGAAAAGTTACTGATTCTATTATAAACTTCCTAAAAGGAGATTGTCCAATTCCTGCTTTTATTGTACACTATGAACGTTTGCGAAGAACAAATCTTACGGAGGAAAATGTGGAGTTAAGACAGTTGCAGTATTTCGTGAAAGTAGCGAAAAAACAACACGTTACACAAGCCGCGGAGGAACTGCACGTGGCTCAATCTGCGGTAAGCAGGCAAATTCACCTGCTTGAAGCCGAACTAGGCGTTAATTTGTTTGTTCAAAAAGGAAGGAATTTACAACTGACATCCGTCGGGCGTCTCTTTTTATCAAGAGTGGAAGAAATCCTGTTGGATTTGGAGAAAGCCGTAAATGAAATTCATGAATTCCTGGATCCGGATGCGGGCGAAATCCGGATAGGGTTTCCGCATAGTATTGTGATTACGCTTATGCCCAATTTTGTATCCCGTTTTCGGAAGGATCATCCGAATGTCCGCTTTCGAATGAAGCAGGGAACCTATAATACATTGATCCGGGATGTCATTCAAGGCGAGATTGATTTAGCTTTTATTACGCCTTATCCTGAAGATCATGATCAGGTTTCGGGTGAGATTATTTTGACGGAAGAATTATTTGCCGTACTTCCCCCCAATCACGAGTTGGCAGGAGAAAAGGCAATCCGGTTGATTCAATTAAAAGATGAGCCTTTTGTTATGTTCAGTGAAGATTATTCGCTGCGTGCCATTGCGATGAATGCCTGCATGAAAGCCGGATTTGTACCTGATATTGAATTTGAAGGGGAAGAAACCGACACGATAAGGGGCCTTGTTGCAGCCGGAATGGGGGTCAGCCTGCTGCCTGCCATGGCTCTTCGCGATAAAGGAGAGCTTCAGCCGGCCAAAGTAAAAATTATTGATCCGAAGGTGACACGCACGGTCGGCATTATTAAACGGAAAGGGGAGAAACTCCCCCTAGTGGCTGAAGTGTTTCGCCGTTTCTTAATTGATTATTTTGAAAAACACCGGAATAACCAGAACAAGAAAAATAAAGGTTCCAAAGCTTAAGGCTTTGGAACCTTTTGTCAATCCCTGTTATTGAAAATCATAATAAACTTCAGGAGCTGAAGTACGGAAATCAGGGCTGCAGCTACATACGTAAGAGCAGCGGCATTCAGGACCTTACCTACACCGTACTCTTCTTCGCGGGTTACGAATCCATAATCCAGCATAAGCTTCCTTGCCCGGCTGCTTGCATTGAATTCAACCGGGAGGGTAATCAATTGGAACAGGACGGCTACGGAGAAAAAGATGATGCCAATATGAAGCAGAAAGCTGAATTGTTGAAAGATTAACCCGGCCAGAATCAGAAAAGGAGCCACACCGGATGCAAAATTGGCAACCGGGAAGATCTGGCTTCTGGTGACCAGCATCGGGTAATTGACCTTATGCTGGATAGCATGGCCTACTTCGTGACAGGCAACCGAAATGGCCGAAATGGATCTTTCATAATAAACAGGTTCCGATAATCTGACTACTCTGGCTTGTGGGTCATAATGATCTGTAAGGGCTCCTTGGACAGGCTCAACCGGTACATCGTGAAGACCATTAACATCGAGCATCCTTCTGGCCGCTTCGTAACCGGTCATACCGGACATGGTTTGGACTTGCGAATATTCATTAAAGGTTCCTCTCACGCGGAAGGAAGCCCACATTGAGATACCGAATGCTACAAAAATTAGTAAATCCATTGGATGAAAATAAAATGGCATAAACAATAGCCTAACCTCCATTCATGATGAACTGTTTGTTTAAGAGAAAGGTCCTTTTCCTAGCAAGAAAAGCAGGGCTTCTATACATGCTGCGGTTGGCTGGGTAAGCAGATTGTAGACTTTTTTCATTTGACGCGGCTTCAGCTGCTGAATGATGGGTTCCAGTTCCTTCACTTCCTTCTCCAATTGTCCAAGATGCAGTTGAAGAGAAGTTAATTTATCCGTCATGTCCGGTTGCTGAAGGGCTTTATCCCACTGCTTAAGCTTTTCCTTAATCTCATCTAAACTATACTTCTCTTTTTTCAGCATTTCGATGCGTTTAAGCCTGGCCAAGGTATCGTCACTGTAATAACGGTAATTGCTGTCAGATCTCATCTCAGGACGGATAAGACCGAGTTTCGTATAGTAATCGATAGTCCTGGAGCTTACACCAGCCAGCTGGGCCAATTCGCCTATTTTATATAGTGGTTTATCCCCATCTCCATCACCTCAACACTTATTCATACTCTTCTTCCTTATTATTATAATGATACCTGAATTGAAACCGTACAGTCAAACGTAATAGTTTTCATAAACAGGAAGTTGAAACAATTTTCATAGCTTTGTTGTATGACAAAATTGTTTCAGTTGAGTATTGTATATACGATTATATACTATCCATTGTAAAACTTGTGGCTATGAGAACCTTAAAACAACCTAAATTTTCAAATGTAATAATGAATGTGCGATTTTACCTTAGCCTATGTGAAACTTCAACACCATCTTATACGGCAAAGCCGCTCCTCTAAGTTTCCGGAGTACGGTGTACAGGGAAACGGCATTTCATATATATGAAGCGGATTAACCAGTCCGGGCAAAAGAGATAAAATCCAATACGTAGGCAGAGTATGCCAAAAAGTTGTTTTATCTTCTATGGATGGGATTGGAGGTGTTTCCGGATGGGAATGGAAAATGCCAATTAATTCAGTATTCCTTAAAAATCCGGTTTTCTCTGGAGCGGTTTCTTCCATCAGGGCTTGAATAACGCTTCTGGGGTCCATTTCAAAGTGTGCAGTCGGATTAGCGGCGACATTAGGTACCAGGCGGATCCAGGAGACATGAAACCCATTTTCTCTTTTGCTGCCATATACGAATCCGCAGCTTTCCCGTGGGGCTTGCTCCAGGCAGGATTGTTTCACCTTGTTAAACATTTTTTTTGAAATATATAAGGTAGTCATCATAGATTTATTATATAAAAAAAGCACCCGACTGCCAGGTCCGGGTGCCGGAATTCAATTAATTTTCCCCTTTGGTTTAATGAGAAAGAAGGCCAGGCCCAAAGTGACGGCGGCCAGGATGGATACCGTAATGAAAACAGATTGATGGGAAATGCCCATCAGCCATCCGAAAAGAGGGGGTCCGAAAGCAACACCGATAAATCGCAAGCTGTTATAAATAGAAGTAATCATCCCGCGTTCCTGTTTTTTGACGGATCCGGTAATCATCGTATTCAGACACGGAAGCAAAAGACCGGTTCCTATACCGCTCAAGGTCAGCAGGCTTATAAAGATATACAGCTTATTAAACAGGAAGATAGAGGCGCCAAGCGAAACGGTCATGAGAGCAAGCCCGATGTTAATGAGCCAGCGCATGGCGGTTCCGTTCTTTTTAATGAGAGCTCCCGTAGTATAAGAGGTCACGACCATGCCCAACAAAGGGATAGCGAGAACAAGACCTTTTCTTACCCCTTTAATGTGATAAGGAGCTTCTTCCAGTACATCGGATAAGTAAAAAAGAACACCGAACAGGATAAACAAGGCCAGAGAACCTGCAAAAAAAGAAGTGATGAGCCATCGCCCTTTGTCTTTCAAAATGCTTCCAATTTTCTTCAGGTATGGTTTAAGTTCGGGAGGTTTCTGGTCCCGTTTCGGTTCTTTTATGATAAAAATAACGGCTAACAGGGAGATTGCACAAAAAACAGGAAAAGCAAAAAAAGGGACATACCAGGCTATTATAGCCAATAGTGAACCTAAAATCGGACTGATCACTTTACCGGCTCCGTTTGAAGCTTCCGTTAGGCCAAGGGCCTTGCTTTCTGTTCCCCCGGTATACAAGTCACCGACAAGAGCCATGGCAATAGGAGCAGTCCCTGCTGCACCCATCCCCTGAATGGCCCGGGCAATAATGATAATGGTATAAGACTTCCATATTGCGCCAAAGCCGGCTAATATACCGGCAATCCCGTAAATGACCAAGGACGGGATAATAATGGCTTTCCGCGAAAAACGATCCGATAAATAGCCGGAGACCGGAATAACGAGTCCGGCTGTAATTGAGAATAACGTGATAACCAAACTGGATTGAAATCGGGAAACGCCGAGGGTGCTCTCCAGTTCAGGGAGAATGGGCACCAGCATGGAATTTCCCAGAACAAGGACTAAAGGAATTGTAGCAATCGCCATAAATTCCAGCAGTTTTCCCTTGGACCCTTGATCTTGGCCTGATTTCTGCGAACTCTGGGAAGATGAATGCTCACCGGGATGGGCATCTTCCCTCATGTCGCTTTCAAAAACCACACGTAGCCTTTTAGATTTTGTCTGTTCCAAGCTGTCCACCTCTGCTTCTTCACATTAATCGCACTCTTTGTATAAGATTCCCTAAGGCAAGTCCCCCATTCGGTCAGAAAAGAGAAAGATATTGGAATTTTCCGGCCATTTTGGAGATAATAAAGGAAGAAGACAAAATAGCTTGGAGGGACTATGTTTAAAAGGAATATTGTCGTAAGTATCCTCTTGATAGTGCTTGTCGGTTTTGCGGTATATAAAAATGGGAATAATGCCAATCAGCCGATGAGCCAGGCGATCAATACAGCAGGGCTTCAGATTGCCGAAGGGCAGGAAGCTCCCCAAAAAGGGTCTTCCGCCCCTTCATTTTCCTTAACGGGACTCGATGGAAAAAGTTATAATGTAGGAGGCAGCCGCGATAAACTTTTATTGGTTAATTTCTGGGCATCCTGGTGCGGGCCCTGCAGGACTGAAGCACCCGACCTGGTCCAGCTGTACAACAAATATAAGGATAAAATGGACTTGTATGCAGTCAATGTTTCTCAAGGAGACAGCATGCGGAATATTCAGGCCTTTGTGGATGAATTCAAGTTTCCTTTTCCTGTATTGCTGGATAAAGAGGGCACAGTGGCAAGTGCCTACAGAATTCTTGCTATTCCAACCAGTTTTTTGATTGATAAGAACGGAAAAATTGTGGAAATATTTAATGTGCTTCCGCCCAAGGAACTTGAGAAAAAAATTCAGAAGCACCAATCGGGTTCATAACCGGAATTTTCCACCACCCGGTTTTATTAGACACCGGTAAACCGGTAACCATTTAAAAAACTGCGTGCGGTTGATCGAAAATTGATCATCTGCACGCAGTTTCTTGTTGAATTCTTAAAAGTATCTTAATGGTTAACAAGTCCAACATGTTCTTTATATTCCATGGGTGCGATCGGAAGCGGTTTTTTACCGATCAGGGCATACCGGAAACTATCGACCAATGCATTCCAGCTGGCTTCAATAACGTTTTCGGAGACTCCGACGGTACTCCATGAAGTTTCCCCATTAGTTGTTTCGATCAATACTCTTACTTTAGCGGCCGATGCGTCTTTCTCATCCAGCACCCGGACTTTATAGTCGGTCAGATGCATATTCCGGATGGAAGGATAATACGGCTCCAATGCTTTTCGAAGAGCATAGTCAAGGGCGTTTAAAGGCCCTCGTCCTTCAGCAGCTGTATACATGGAATTCCCGTGAACATTTACTTTCAAAAACGCCTCGGATTCTTCCGGCTTACCTGCCGCTTTTTCCATCAGGATTTTAAAGGATTCCAACCGGAAAATATCTTCAAGCCCGTGTACATGTTTACGAAGAAGAAGTTCCAGGGAAGCGTCGGCACCTTCAAACTGATAACCTTCATGTTCTAGATTTTTCACTTCCAGAATGACTTTTTTGGTGCCCTCATGCTGAGGGTCCAGCTCCATGTTCAACTCCTGGGCCTTGGATAACAGGTTGCTTTGTCCGGCGAGTTCCGAGACAAGCACCCTTTGTTTGTTGCCCACGTATTCGGGTTTTGTATGCTCGTAAGTTGTAGGATTTTTCAGAATGGCAGAAACATGAATGCCTCCTTTATGGGCAAATGCTGCTGTGCCTACATACGGCTGGTTCAGAGGCATGTGCATATTAGCAATTTCACTGATATACCGGGCTGTCGGAGTCAGCAGTTCGAGCTGCTGCGGTGCAAGGGCTTCAAGGCCCATTTTTAGTTGGAGATTCGGAATAACCGAGCACAGATTCGCATTGCCGCAGCGCTCCCCGTAACCGTTCATGGTTCCTTGTACCTGAGTGGCCCCTGCAGCTACTGCCGCGAGTGTATTGGCCACCCCAAGCTCACAGTCGTTATGGGCGTGAATACCGAGCGGTATATTTAAAGGCTGCTGAACAGCTGTTACAATATTAGCCACTTCATCAGGCAGTGATCCTCCATTGGTATCGCAAAGGACAATCCAATCGGCACCGCCCTCTTGGGCTTTAAGAATAGTATCCAGGGCGTAGGCGGGATTATGTTTGTACCCGTCAAAAAAATGTTCGGCCAAATAAATGACCTCAAGTCCTTTGCTTTTCAGGTAAGATACGGAATCATGAATCATGGAGAGATTTTCTTCCAGTGTAGTCTGAATAGCTTTGTGTACATGGAAGTCCCATGACTTTCCAAAAATGCTGGCAACTTCAACACCCGACTCTATAATACGGTTTAGATTGATGTCTTCACTGGCCTTGATGCCTTTGCGCCGGGTGCTTCCAAAAGCTGAAATCTTCGCTTGCTTCAGGTTCAGCTCCCGGACCCTGACAAAGAATTCTATGTCTTTGCTGTTGCTTCCGGGCCAACCGCCTTCAATATAATGGACACCCAGCTCATCGAGCTTGTGTGCTATCTTCAGTTTGTCTTCAACAGATAAGCTAACTCCTTCACCCTGTGTGCCGTCTCTTAGAGTTGTGTCAAAAATCCGAACTGACTTAGGCAATTGTTGTCCCTCCATCCGCAAAAATCGTCTGTCCAAGTATATTGCTTGATTATATCACAAATTCCTGCTTATGGATAAGAATTGTAAGGGAAACAAGGCAGCTTCTTGTTGATTTTCAAAAAGGGCGGAAGTATGCTGATAATAGAGGCGGAAATGGTTACCTTTTATAAAAGAGCGTTTCCAAATGATTATAAAATAAGGAAGTCTTGCTATGAATTCAGTGCATGACAGTTATCCGAAAAAAGGGCGGGTTATCCTGCATATTGATATGAATGCTTTTTATTGTTCGGTACATGCTGCTGTGGATCCTGAACAGTATAAGGGAAAACCCATTGCGGTCTCCGGAAGCATCGAACAGAGAAAAGGTATTATCGTTACTTCTTCGTATGCGGCCAGGGCCAAGGGGGTAAAAACCGGGATGCATGTCAGGCAGGCACTGCGGGTTTGTCCTGATTTGATTTTAATAAAACCGGACTTTCATTTATACCGCCAGTATTCCAAGGCATTCATAAAAATTGTGTACGATTATTCCCCCTTGGTGGAACCTGTTTCAATTGACGAATGCTTTGTAGATATAACCGGGTCTAAACAATTCGGAACACCGCTGGAAATTGCCCGGGAGATTCAGAGACGGATACAGGATGAACTGCATTTGCCATGTTCCATCGGCATTGCTCCTAACAAGCTGTTGGCCAAGATGGGTTCGGACATGAAGAAGCCGCGGGGACTTTTTGTTTTTCGCCTCAGGGATGTCCCGGATGTTTTATGGAACAAACCTTGCGGTGTCCTGTTTGGTATAGGGAAAAGAACAGCGGACAAGCTAAAAAAGCTGAATATTCATACCATCGGGCAGCTTGCTTCCTGTGAGGAATCCTTTTTGACGAAAACGTTTGGTGTACAGGGTTCTTATTTGAAACGGGCGGCTAACGGTTTAGATGATTCTCCGGTAAACCCGCAGAGAGAAGCTAGCAAATCTGTGGGGCATACTACCACGCTTCCTTATAATCTGACAGAACGCCTTGAGGTTACAAGAGTGTTTCTAAACCTTGCCGATCAGGTGGCCCGGAGAATGCGCCGCCAGGGTCTGGTAGCTTCTACCATCCAGATTACGATCCGGGATCCGGATATGAAAACTATAACAAGGTCAGTTACACTGCCTGTACCGACTGAACATGCTGACGATATTTATCAAGAGGCTTGCAAACTTTTTGACCGCCATTGGAAAGAAGGAAGGCCTATCCGTCTGCTGGGTATTACTCTCCAGAGTCTGGGGAATAAAGAAGAAAAGCCGATTCAACTGGATTTGTTCAGCTACGAACAGCAGCCCAAAAAAGAGCAGCTTACCAAAGCACTTGATTCCCTAAGGGACAAATTTGGTGAAAATGCGGTCCTGACCGCGGGTATGCTTGGCGATGATCCTTCAACGCTGCTGAGAAACCATAAAAGAAGAGGAACGTCCTTACAGAAGGATCAGCTCTTTAATCCTGGTCAAACGGAGTCATAATCTGTCAAAAACTACGTTTGAACTTTGCAAACTTTTATATTATATTGTAGTTTGAGGATATTTAGAGGAGGAATTTACAATGGCAAAATACACATGGGTGGAGAAAGATACCTGCATTGCTTGTGGTGCATGCGGAGCAACTGCGCCGGATATTTATGATTACGACGATGAAGGACTTGCCGAAGTTATTTACGAAGGCGATAACAACCAAGGCATAACTGAAATTCCGGAAGATTTATACGATGATCTGCAGGATGCCCAGGACGGCTGCCCGACGGATTCCATTAAAGTTGCCGATACACCATTTAACTAATTGGTTTCGATATAGATCTGATTCAGAACCCTCAAGCGGTCTGCTGCGGGGTTCTTTTTTTGTGTTTTTCTGCCGATATATGTTATACAAGAGTTTTTCGGGAGGAAAATGAGGGATGAAGGACGATCGCCGGGAACTCCTTGAGACGGAAGAGGAGGAGCTGTTCGAAGACCTGAAACAGTTCGTTCAGCGGCACCCAAATCAGCAGATGGCCTGGTATTTGCTCGGCCGGGAATATGCGGCCCAGGGGAAAATGGCCAAGGCGCGCTATTGTTTTGCCAGGGCGGGAGAAGTGTATGAAGCATTCGAGAACCGGGCGATTAAGGTCGACCCCGCCGTCCTGGCAGCTGCCGAAGAAGCGGCCCGGGGAAGAGGGGATTCCGAGAAGCCGGGCCGCCCGTCCCGGCGTTGGCGGGGCACGTTGCTGGTCGCGCTTCTGGCGCTGCTTCTCATCCCTATTACTGGGGATGAGAGAAGAATCCCGGTCCGCCTGACGGTAGAAAGGACGGACAAAACAGCCCTGGCCGAAGCGCGGGCGATATCGGAGAAGCCGGTGGTCGGCAGCGAACCGAAGGCAGTCGTCTACTACGCGGACAGGGCCTTGCGGCGGAGGTCCGGGGGAGAGCAAACGGGAAGAGGAGAACGGCTTCGGAAGGAGATTTCACACCTCCTGTTTGCAAGCGGCGAACGCGTTCCTGAAGCGCTTATTCTAGCGGGTGAAGCGGCGGAGGAGGGGGAGTGGTCGGCCTGGTACCGGCCGCCCGTTTTAATTGCGTCCGTGAAACAGGGCGCGGACAGGGATAAACCCCGAATTGAACATTACGATGCCGAAACCTGTGCCTGTAAACCTGCAAATTCGGCCCATGCCAGAGCCATGGCAGCTGAATGGCGTGGCCGCCAGGAGCAACTGCTTGTGCTGCGTTCGGCCGTGGAGTCGTTTTACCGCAGGAACAGCCGGATGCCGGAAAAGGCCGAAGAATTAACTGGTAATTATCCGGACAATATTATACCCGGTATGACCCCTTACATGGAGACGATGTTTATCAAAATACGGGAGGAAGTTCATACAAAGCTGGGAATGAACAAAGAGGCGGAACCGGTCAAATCCGGTCCTGCCAAATGGCTGGCTACGTCCGTAAAGCCGGAACATGCGGAAGATCAACTCTTCGAGGAGCCCTTGCGCATTGTAGTTGACCGGCGGGCATACCGGCTCGCGGTCATTAGTGGAAACACCATTATCCGCACATTTCCGGTAGGACTCGGGGGAGAAAAAACGCCGGATGGAGAATTTACCATTACGGAAAAAGTAAGGAACCCTAACGGGAAATCAAACGGGGAATTTGGCAGCCGGGGAATGACCTTATCCGATACACTGTACGCGATTCACGGAACGAATGAACCGGATAGCATCGGACAGGATGAGTCCAAGGGATGCATCCGTATGGGGAAGGAAGATGTCGAGGAACTGTTTGATCTGGTGCCGTTGGAAACAAGGGTTACTATTGGCCGGGATCTTCTCCCGGTATTGTCTGACGGTGATCCCTCGGAACCGAGATGGAGTCTGCCCGGAAAAGCAGTAGAAACCAATCCCCAAAAAGTATACAAATGGTTGAATTAAATCAAACGGGATTATATGAATGGATGAAAATAGCCTTTCTTATATAAACATAAGAAAGGAAGCCGTTTCCATGCAGTTCGTGACGGAAACGGCTTTTCCTTCTAAGTTCATTTGTAAGCAGACCAATAAAAAATACCGGGGTATGTAAAAATATTATCCGTTTACTATTAACAGGACACTCATGGCAATGATAATGAGGACAATCAAGCTGGCGCTCCAGATCAGTGCTTTTTTGTTCGGCCCGTCCTGTTTCTTTTTTACGGCGATACTGTTTGGTACGGGTTTACGTTTAGGTTTGGCCATGATAGGACTCTCCTTCCATCTTTTGGAGTGCTGATCTTATGTTTATTTTAGCATAATTTACCGTGTACATAACGTGAAATTGATTATCATGTAAGCGCGTTTATTATAAAATATTTTGCATTCCCTTAAGGAACAGGATAAACTGTCTGAGAGAGCAACTTAGAACGGGGTGTTATCCGGATGTTATACAAAAAGTTGGCTAAACCTGTCTTGTTCCGGATGGATCCGGAGGCTGCCCATCATCTTACGATCTGTGGTTTATCCATAGCTGGTAAGGTGCCGGGAGCCAAAGGTATCATTCACGGGCTTTACGGGATGCCTAAACGGGCAGAATTGCAAATGAAATTATGGGGGATCGGCTTCGCTAATCCTGTCGGCCTGGCCGCTGGTCTGGATAAAAATGCGGAAGCAGTGGAAGGATTCTCCCAAATGGGCTTCGGATTTATGGAGGTTGGGACGGTTACTCCAAGACCTCAGGAAGGCAACGAAAAGCCAAGGCTGTTTCGTCTGCTCGAGTACCAAGCCCTAATCAATAGGATGGGCTTTAACAACGTTGGTGCAGAGAAAATGGCCAGAACTATGTCAGCTTTAAAGAACAGGCCAATACCCGTTGCTGTAAACATTGGAAAAAACAAGGTGACGCCTAATGAGGATGCTGAAGAAGATTACCGCATATGCATCCGGACTTTATATAAGGAAGCAGATTTTTTCGTAGTCAATATCAGCTCTCCGAATACACCTGATTTACGCAGTCTGCAGCATGGCAGTGATTTATTGAATCTGCTTCATGCCGTAACCGACGAAATGCAGCGGCAGCAAGCCAGATACGGAGACTCAGGCAAGCCTGTACTAGTCAAAATTGCACCTGATTTAACGGATGAAGAGGTGGAGAACACCATTCATACGATCAGGGAAAGCGGGGCAGCAGGTATCATTGTCTCCAACACGACGATAAGCCGTGAGGGTATCGTTCATGCCCATAAAGACCAGGCCGGGGGATTGAGCGGGAAACCGCTGGCTGAATGTTCAACGGAAATGGTGGCTAAAGTATACCTGTTGACCGGGGGTAAAATGCCGATTATAGGGTCTGGAGGCATCTTTACACCAGAAGACGCTTATGCCAAATTCCGTGCGGGAGCAAGCCTGGTTGAAGTATATACCGCTTTGATATACGAAGGTCCTAAACTGATCCGCAGGCTCAATGAGGGACTGATCGCCTTGTTGAAGCGTGACGGCTATACCCATCTTTCCCAAGCGATAGGGGCCGATCATCGCTGACTTCATCAGAAATGGGGGCTAGTTCAATGGATGGACGTGACTGGAGGAAATTCCTGCAGCCTTACGAGCAGGCTGTGGAAGAACTCAAATTTAAATTTAAAACTCTTCGCAAAGAATTGAAAAGCCCGGACGAGTATTCTCCTATCGAATTTGTAACCGGCCGGGTGAAGAAGATTTCAAGTATATTAGAGAAAGCAAAAAAACTGGATGTACCGATGGATGAACTGGAAACAGGCATCGAGGATATTGCCGGCATTCGCATTATGTGCCAGTTTGTTGAGGATATCCATACGTTGATAGAACTGATTCACGGGCGCCATGATCTGAAAGTGCTGTATGAAAAGGATTATATTACGAATAAAAAGGAAAGCGGCTACCGCAGCTACCATATTATTATTGAGTACGCAGTTCATACCTCTCTCGGAGTAAAACGGATACTTGCCGAGATTCAGATCCGTACATTGGCTATGAATTTCTGGGCAACCATCGAACATTCTCTCAATTATAAGTATAAGGAAAGCATGCTGCCGGATGAAGTACGCAAACGGCTCAGCAAAGCGGCAGAAGCCGCGTATCTGTTGGATCAGGAGATGTCCAGCATCCGGGATGAGATTGTGGAAGCCCAGAAGTTGTTCGAGGATAACTCTATGCTCGTTTCCAATGTACTGAACTATATCCAGGTTCTGTACTATTTCCACCGGGTCCGCGAGGCCGCCCAATTCCAAATAAGATTTACTGAAATTTGGGAAAAGGAAGATACACGGAGTTTACGTGCACTGGCTCAGGAGATTGAAGAGGCCGTTACCAGAGCCAAACAAAAGGAGCGAGAATGAAGACACCTTACAATCCGCTGCTCATTGCGTTTGTATATCATTTTAATGAGACGGAAGATTATTTCGAATGTCATGAGGTGTTGGAAGAATTATGGATGGAAGAAGGCCGGGATATTTTTTATCAGGGGCTGCTGCAGATTGCTGTCGGGTTATACCACTACCGGAACGGTAATGTTAGCGGTGCAATCAAGCTGTTATCAGGCGGCATTGATAAACTGGGAAGGGAACCGGGACGAAATGAAGGAATGGACATCGGAAAGCTGCTTGCTGACAGCAGGTCCTGCCTGACCAGACTGCAACAGGAGGAGAACTTGCCTTTCTGTCCGTTAAAGATCCGGATCCTGGACAAAAAGCTCGAGGAAGCATTGAGTATTCTTATAACGAACCCGCCGGAGCGCCAGGCCGATCAGGAATAAACCTGATCGGTCAAGTTGGTATTTATAACTATAATTTGTTTAGGAAGCTAACGAAAATTTTGCGTTCTGTTGGACAAACCTGCCCGGGGTCCAAAGGATGCCTTGTATGTCCGGATAGTTTCCCTGCGTAATGGCGAATAGCAGCAGGACTGCTGGAAAATGATCATCCGGCAGAATGGAGGTGGACTGGAACTTGAAGGGAACACTTCGCCTGGACAAAATGTTATCCCATCTGGGATACGGAACACGCTCCGAATTGAAAAAGCTGGCCAAAAACGGAGGGGTAACAGTAAATGGCAAGGTTGTGAAAGATAGCGGATGGAAAGTCTATCCTGACGAAGACTATATTGAAGTGAACGGAGAACAGGTTATTTTCAGAGAGCATGTATATGTGCTATTGAATAAACCTGCAGGGGTCATTTCGGCAACGGAGGATATGCGGGACCGCACTGTTGTGGATCTGCTGGACGATCACATCCGGGTATTCGGGGTTTTCCCGGTAGGCAGGCTCGACAAAGATACCGAAGGGCTTCTCCTGCTGACCAATGACGGGAAGCTTGCCCATAATTTACTCTCCCCCCGCAAGCATGTGCCTAAAACATACTATGCGAGGGTAAATGGGGATGTAACTGAGGAAGATGTAAGGATTTTTTCCGAAGGAGTCGTCCTGGATGACGGATATATGACCATGCCTGCACAGCTTGTCGTTTTGGATTCCGGGAACCCGGAGGAAGAAAAGCCTGCCGAGATCGAACTTACTATCCATGAAGGGAAATTTCATCAAGTAAAACGGATGTTTGAAGCTGTTCATAAAAAAGTCGTTTATCTGAAACGGATTTCCATGGGATCTTTAAAGCTCGATCCTTCCCTTTCCCCTGGAGCATCGAGAGAACTTACTGCAAAGGAACTGGAGGCTCTACAGGGTTATAAGACGGCTTCATTATAGAGAAATAAAGTGACAGGAGTGAAGAGTATGGATTTTGATATCATCGCGCTTGATGTTGACGGAACCCTGATTAATGACCAGTTTGAATTGACGGAAGGAAATAAGGAGGCTGTCCGGAAAGCCCATAAACTGGGTGCGAAAATTGTATTGTGTACCGGAAGAGGACCGGCAAGCACGCTTCCCTTACTGAAGGAGCTGGAACTGGAGGGATACTCGATTAATCATAACGGTGCAGCCACCATACACTCCAGGGGATCGGAAGAACCTGTACTGGTTCATGAATTCGCTTTTTCCGTGAACCAGATCGAGCTTTTGGTCCGGTATTGTAGAGAGCACGGGGTTCATTTCGATGTTTCAACAGCTTTTCACATGTATGTTGAGAAACTTACAGAAGAGGAGAAAACCGTTTATGAGAAATTTTTTCTGACTCCGGAATTATACGAGGATGTACTGAAACTTGAAATTCCTTTGGTTAAATTTACTCTTGCCGGCGAAGTCGCACAGGTTGACCGGATTGAGAAGGAGTGGACAGAAAGCAGAATTTACGGCGATCTGACCATGATGAGAAGCGGCGAGTTTTTCATTGATGTCATGCACACGGATGCTTCCAAAGGAAATGCACTCAAAGCCCTTGCCGAACGCTGGGACGTTCCTCCGGAAAGAATTATGGCTATAGGCAATTACTTCAACGACCTGGAAATGCTGGCTTATGCCGGACTTGGAGTGGCTATGGATAATTCCCCGGATGCCGTTAAAAAGGCTGCACGGGTAGTAACGGGTTCTAACAATGAAGACGGTGTAAGGGAAGCTTTAATGAAATATGTGCTGTAAAAAGTAGAGGAGTTGGAGTTGTTAAGTGGAAAAAAAACAAACCAATAAAACAATGGTCACACTGTCTATCATGCTTATCACATTCCTTTCTTCATTGGAAGGGACGATTGTCAGTACTGCGATCCCGAAAATCGTAAGTGACCTGGGCGGAATGCATCTTATGAACTGGGTTGTATCCATCTATCTGCTGACAACGGCCGTAGCCACTCCGATTGTGGGCAAATTATCGGATTTGTACGGGCGCAAGCTGATGTTCATATGCGGAACGATCTTGTTTCTGATCGGATCAATGCTTTCAGGAATGTCCCAATCCATGGAGCAGCTTATTGTGTTCAGGGCCATCCAGGGGTTAGGTGCAGGGGCTATTCTTCCAGTAACGATGATTATTATAGGAGATATCTATTCTTTTGAAGAAAGGGCCAAAATTCAGGGATGGATCAGCGGAATCTGGGGGATTTCCGGTATTCTGGGACCGCTCACCGGCGGGCTGATGGTAGACTATGTATCCTGGCATTGGATTTTTTATTTTAATGTCCCGTTTGGCCTGCTGTCGATTTTGTTCATTGTGATGTATTTGCATGAGCATCTGGACAAAAAGAAGCAGAAGGTCGATTATTTGGGAATTGCCCTCTTTACGGTTAGCATGACTTCCTTCATGTTTGCACTGCTGAGCGGAGGAAACCAATATGCCTGGAACTCTCCCTTCATGATCGGCATCTTAATATTGGCAGTTGTTACACTCGCTTTGTTCCTGGTTGTGGAATATTATGTGAAGGAACCGATGCTGCCTCTTAGGCTGTTTGCTATGAGACTAATCTCCGTGTCCAACCTTAGCGGTTTTCTTCTCAGTGCCATTCTTGTCGGTATTACGATATATCTGCCGCTCTGGATACAAGGGGTTGCCGGAAAAGGGGCTACGGATTCAGGATTTACCCTGATTCCTTTATCGGTTTGCTGGCCGGTTGGTGCCGCACTGGCAGGCAGATGGTTTGTACGCATGGGCGTAAGGTCTACGACTTTGATCGGTGTGAGTTGTTTGCTCGCGGCAGCGGCCGGTCTTTACTTTGTCGGTATTCATACGCCTTATTTGCTGCTGGTGGCTCTGATGGGCCTATTTGGGCTCGGGTTCGGATTTGCCTTTACATCCTATACGATTACGGTACAGTCTGCGGTTGGATGGCAGATGAGGGGAACGGCCATGGCTTCCTATACCTTTTTACGGACGCTTGGCCAGACGCTTGGTATCAGCGTGTTCGGGATGCTGTTCAATATGAATATTCAGTCCTATAAGACAGCTCACAGTCAAAATGAAGCGCTCCAGCAACTGGATACCAGCCAGGTATTTCATGGAGATCAGGCGGCGAGCCTGCCTCCCGGTCTCATGGAACAATTGAGGGAGATGATGGTGTACGGTATTCATCATATTTTTATATCTCTGTTAATTATTGCAGCCATAGCACTGGCAGTAACATGGATTCTGCCAAAGCGGTTTAAGGTAGATGAAGACAATCCGTGTCCAAAAGGGCAGGGTTCCCCAAAAAAATCCCGAAGGGAAACTACCGTCAGTTCTTAAATAAAAAAGATAAAATTCATCCCAAGTCCGGCCCGGTGGCCGGGCTTATATTTTTACGGATATCGGGGAAATGTAAGGAAGAAACCATTAATCTGAGGTGAACGGTTACAAGCCTAAAATGGTTACCCGACCCATTTGAGGAGGATCGAACGATGAGCAGTATCATGCTAAGGCCTGATCTTAAGACGGCAGGCGGAGAAGTAAACGATGTGCTAGTGAATGGAAAGTATGTGGGTTCAGTCAGCATCATTTACCGTGAAAGAGACCGTATGTTTGGAGCTGTACAGCTGGAGAAACATTCTTTGGGGGAAGATGAGGAAGGTGCCGTACTTGAGTTTGTAGAACAGTATGTCCTGGGAGTGGCCGAAGCATTGAATATCCATGAACAGGATATTATCGCAACTTGCAGTGTAGACCGCTTTATCATTAGCTCATCGGAAGATGAGTATAAAGAATATGATTTGGAAGATGACCCCCAATACGAACTGGTTATAGTGAATGAGAAGCGAAACAGGGTAGATTACGAGCTTCTAGACGAAGATTCCGGTTTGCTTGCAAATATTTATTGTAAAATGTATGGTGATGAGGTAGTTGGGACCTTTGTCTGGGTTGTGGACCCTTTGCCGGAAGAGATGGAACAGGCCGCACGTTTTGTAGCACAAGATTATGATTCCCGGCAGTTCCGTTCTTTTATCTTTCATATGGAGTATGACGGTGAACTGATTGACACCCATGAACTCCTTATGAACGAGGAAAACTCAGCTGAAGAAGAATTAGATGAAATCCTCGCAGAAGATTTTCGGGATGACTACCTCATATCGCTGGTAAGAGATGATGGAGATACGCTGACTTACGAAATTTACGAACAAGACCGGGGAGGATTGCCGATCGGTACTGCAACCGTGGATATCAATGAACGCCAATTAACAGGGTTTATAGACTTCCGGGCCCCTGAAGATACAAATGACCGTGATGTTATAGCAGCTCTCCTTATGGAGGAACTGGATAAAGAGGCGGAATATGATACCTTCAACGTGAGTATGTTATGCAATAATCGTGTCATTGACGAAATTTATTTTGAAAATGAGACGGTTCATTAAAGATCAAAAGCAGCTTGCATAAACTATAGCAATAAACACTGCCGTATCAATAAAGTTATGCAAATGTCCATAAAAGAAGAAGGCATGATCTTAGAAAAGACATGCCTTCTTTGTCTGATCCAGTATTATTTATGCTGGCTGATCAGATCTTTCAGTTTATTAAGCGGCTGAACACCGGAAACGGATTGAACTTCCTCTCCGTTTTTAAACAGCTTCAGAGTAGGAATTCCCATGATGCCGAATTTCTCAGCAATCGGGCCGTTCTCATCCACATTAACTTTGGCGATAGTAACGGTATCTCCCAGCTCTTCATCCAGTTTGTCCAGGGTTGGAGCCAGCATTTTACAAGGTCCGCACCAGGGCGCCCAGAAATCGACTAATACCAGTTCATTGTTATCAAGAGTTTCCTGGAAACTTTGCTGATTTACGTTCGTAATAGCCATATGATTCCCTCCTGTCTAGGTGATACTATAATCATAATTATTACAGTTATTCGTGTCAAGTTCTTGCTTCCAAGATTCGATAAAATCGGCGATAATTATAGGAAGGAAGTGAGAGCGATGAAGATGGATGAAAAAGAACTGCAGCATCTTGTTTTCCTTTCGGAAGTGGTGCTGACCGGCAATAAAAAGGGATTGATGAAAGAGACGCTGCAGTGTTTATTATATGTGGCCAAATCCGTCCAGAATGTAGATCTGCCTGAAAGTGTCATTGCCGAGATCAAACAGCTTACCGGGCATATTGAGGCGGACCTGCGATCTGAAAATGAGCGGATCCGGGGAATTCAAGACCGGCTTGCTCAGGCAAACCGGAGTAATCCTTTGGGATAACGGTTATTGAGTTGTCCCTGATTTTCCTTCCCCCATCCCAGGGGAAAACCATTCACGCACACCAGGGTCCACCCGGATAAGCTTCGGCCGGTGTAGAGGGCTTCTCCCCGCAAGTAAGCTTGGACCATTGGATCTTCGGGCTTCAGGTCTAGAGCAAGGGCTGCCTGTCCGGCTGAAACGGCAAGCGCAAGTGCATGGGAAGGCTCAAAACGGTTCTTCTTCATCTCACCTAAATGAAGCCCCGGACGCAGTACCTTAAGTCCGTTCAACATGTCCGGTATCATGCCTTCTTTTGCTTGAGGCATCCAATAAAGCTGATCGCCAAACCGGACGGGGCTTCCCTCGGGAAGTATATATCCCGGAAGAAATTGCTTACGGAACGTTTCAAAGTATTGCAGAGCCTCCGCCTCTTCCCGGTTTCGTGAGGATTTACCGGTTTTATTCCTTCCTCCTCGCCGGGATTTTTCCGGTTCCCCCGTTACCCGTATGCTCCCTTCCTCCTTGGCGAGCAGTGCTACGTAATGTCCCTCGCCTTTCTGAAGGTGGGGCCATATTCGTTCTTCTGAAATCAGCCTCATCTCTGGATAATCTGCAAGCAGGGCACGGATTGTTCCTTCATTCTCTTCCTGATTGAACGTACAGGTTGAATATACCAGAAGGCCTCCGGGTTTCAGCATCCGGATTGCATCCGGGAGAATGTCCATCTGTCTTGCTGCGCACATTTGCACATGCTCCGGCGACCATTCTTTAATGGCTTCAGGATCTTTACGGAACATGCCTTCACCTGAACAAGGGGCATCCACGATAATTTTATCGAAAAATAAGGGTAACTTCTCCGCAAGCTGTTGGGGGGAGGCATTCACCACAAGCACGTTCCCTGCTCCCATCCGTTCTATATTTTCCGCTAAGATTTTGGCTCTTCCCGGATGAATTTCGTTCGCTACCAGAAGACCCCGGCCAAGAAGCTTTCCGGCAATTTGACTGGATTTTCCTCCTGGGGCTGCGGCCAAATCCAGAACGATATCGCCGGGCTCCGGGTTCAAAATTTCGGCAGCCGACATGGCGGATGGCTCCTGCAAATAGTAAAGTCCTGCGGCATGATAAGGATGCTTGCCGGGACGGGTTTCTTCCTTATAATAATAACCGGTTGGGCACCAGGGAACGGATGTTAAACCAAAGAGAGAGACGAGCTCGCCGGTCCGCTCCTTTTGAGATTTGCGGATATTCAATGGGTTCAAACGCAAGCCAAATGTTCTTTGCTCAGTATAAGAGTTAAGGAAGGCCTCGCTTTCCTCTTTTAAAAGCTCTTTCATCTGTCGGATATAGGAAGAGGGAAGTTGTTCCATCATAACTAAGGCTCCTTTCATGACTGCCTTTTATTATACTTGATTTTGAAGTCCTCGGGCAAAACAGGAAGAAACCATTTAATCATAGGATTTAGAAACAAGGGAGGGAAAAAAGATGGATGAACAGAACAACCAAAAGAAACGTGCGGCAGAAGAGGCCGTCCATCTTGTAGAAGACGGGATGACTTTAGGGCTTGGTACAGGTTCAACTGTGTTTTATTTTCTTCAAGCCTTGGCAAGGCGAAGGGGATTGAATATCAGAGGAGTCTCCACTTCAGGACAGACCACCCGGTTAGCTTCGAAACTTGGTATCCCTCTCGTTAAGCTGGGAGATACCGGAGGTCTTGACCTGACTATAGACGGCGCTGATGAAGTGGATGAACGCATGCAGGGAATAAAAGGGGGAGGAGGGGCCTTGCTGTATGAAAAAATTGTCGCATCTTATTCCAGATATAATGTATGGATTGTAGACTCCGGCAAACGGGTCAAACAGCTTGGCAAGTTTCCCTTGCCTGTGGAAGTGGTTCCCTTCGCACTTAGACCTGTCCAGGAACTGTTCCGTCATAAAGAATGGAAGCCCCGGCTCCGGTTAAAAGGGGATACTCCTTTTTTGACCGACAGCCAAAATGTGATCCTGGATCTTCACTTGCAGTCTATTTCGGATCCTGCCGCATTGGCCGGTCAACTGAACGCCATCCCGGGAGTTGTAGAACACGGGCTGTTTCTGGGAATGGCGTCCGGACCTATACTTTGTAAAAAATGAACGAGTTCAAATAATGAGGAAAACCAATAATGAAGGTACCTGCGGCAAAAATCGGCAGGTACCTTTTTACTAGGAATGCTTATTTGGCCGGGTTCCATAATGTATGAGGCCCATTAGCTTTGATGCGGCTTTTTATTATTCCACATCCGGATCAGGGACAACGGCATCATGCAGGCACTGGTCCATCTCGGACGAATACGCCTGTTGCAAAGTCTCGTCCCAGCCGAAATAGGAAGCCATGTAACTTATCACATCTTCTTTCCACTTCCGTACCCAATCGATTCGGAAAAATAAGGTACCGGTCCGGCGGATAAAGAAGTCCTGGGGTTTTACTACGGATTCGTCTTCCAGGGCATAACGCAGAGGGACAAGAACTTCAAGCGGAAGGCTCTCATCCTGTTGCCCGGCCTCATCAGCCCACCCATAAAGGCGGTCTATATTGGAACCATACATCCGGACCCATTGTTCGGCCGTTTCCTTTAAGACGCCATGCCGGGGTCCTTCAGCAGCTTTTGTCCGGATGAAAGCCGGAAATCCGGCTGAGCCGTCTACATGCCCTCCTGATATCGGCATGTTTTTGGTTTGGCAAGCTGGCAGGGCAGCACCGGTTTGCTCCTGATGAAGGCGTCCAATCAGGTCGACAACCGTTTCGGCCATTTTCCGGTATCCCGTCAGCTTACCACCTGCAATGGTGATCAGACCGGAAGGGGACTGCCAGATCTCATCTTTTCGGGAGATCTCGGAGGCGCTCTTTCCGTCCTCATAAATGAGCGGCCGTACTCCGGCCCAACTGGATTCAATATCTTCAGGACCGATATTTACTTCAGGGAACATGTACCGGATAGCCGAAAGAATGTAGGTACGGTCTTTTTCATTCATTTTCGGATGAGCGGGATTCTGCCGGTACAAGGTATCAGTAGTTCCTGCATATGTTTTTCCGCCTCTTGGAATGGCAAAAACCATCCGGCCATCCGGAGTGTCAAAATAAATAGCCTGTTTCAGGGGGAATTTACGTTGATCAATTACCAGATGAACACCTTTGGTCAGCTGAAGATGCTTGCCTGTTTTCGATCCGTCTTTTTCCCTCAGAGTATCGACCCAGGGGCCCGCAGCATTGATGATATACCGGGCATAAATCTCATAAGCAGTCCCGTCAAGCTGATCCACCGCCAGGACTCCCTTGATCTTCCCTCTTTCATCATAAAGGAGCTTTTCAACCTTCACATAGTTCAATGCTTTTGCTCCACGGCTTACCGCTTCCTTCATAACTTCAATCGTTAACCGGGCATCGTCAGTGCGATATTCGACATAATATCCGCTGCCTTTCAAACCTTCCCTCTTAACGAGAGGTTCCCTGCGGATGGTTTCATCAATACCAAACATTTGGCGGCGTTCACTCCGTTTAACACCCGCCAGGAAGTCATACACCCTAAGACCGAGGGAGGTGCTGAATCTTCCAAACGTTCCTCCTTTATGGAAGGGAAGCATCATCCATTCGGGTTCTGTTACATGAGGTCCGTTTTCGTAGACGATGGCTCTTTCTTTACCCACTTCCGCTACCATCTTCACTTCGAACTGTTTCAAATAACGGAGTCCCCCGTGTACCAGTTTAGTAGAACGGCTGGAGGTTCCGGCAGCAAAATCCTGCATTTCCAGCAAAACCGTATCTAGTCCCCGGGTAACTGAATCTAAAGCGATTCCAGCTCCAGTAATTCCTCCTCCGATAATCAGTACATCTGTATGTGCCTGGTCTAGCCCCTGGAGGAGAGTTCTTCGCTTAGTTGCTGAGAATAATCCGTTCATCTTGTTGACCTCCTTTAAATATCCATAAAAGACAAAAAGACCACAACCGCACTATAGATATTCCTCCATAGCGGTGTTGTGGTTTCTCCTAGTCTCCAACCATTGAAATATAAACTTGTTAAAATGAGTATAACATAGTAATGAATTTTATTAAACTGCTGAATTAGTTTGAGGCGGTTTCAATAAGCCGGCAATTATTTAAATGCTTTGGTAGCCTGCACAGCTTTTTGCCACCCGGAGTAAAGCTCTTTGCTCGTCTGTGAATCCATTTGCGGACTGAAATTGCGGTCCTTATTCCACTGGGCAGATATAACCTCCTGATCCTTCCAGTAACCCACTGCCAGACCGGCAAGATAAGCGGCCCCGAGAGCTGTCGTTTCGCTAATTACAGGTCTTTCGACAGGAACTCCCAGGACATCGCTTTGGAACTGCATGAGAAAATCGTTCATAGAGGCTCCACCGTCTACACGGAGAGTATGCAGTTCAATGCCGGAGTCTGCTTCCATGGCCTTCAGTACATCTTTCGTCTGATAGGCGAGTGATTCGAGAGTTGCTCTGACAAACTGTTCCTTGGAAGTTCCTCTTGTGAGGCCGAAAACAGCCCCTTTGACTTCACTATCCCAATAAGGGGCCCCGAGTCCGACAAAAGCGGGCACGACGTATACTCCGTCAGTCGATTCGACACGGGAGGCATAAGCCTCGCTGTCTTGGGCGGACTTGAACATTCGAAGCCCGTCGCGAAGCCATTGAATAGCCGACCCCGCTACGAAAATGCTTCCTTCCAGAGCATACTCGACTTTACCGTTTAGCCCCCACGCGATAGTAGTAAGAAGGCCGTGTTCGGATTGAACCGCTTTCTCACCCGTATTCATGAGCATAAAGCATCCCGTGCCGTAAGTATTTTTGGCCATTCCCTGCTTAAAACAAGCCTGACCGAACAAAGCGGCTTGCTGATCACCTGCAATCCCGGCAATCGGGATCTCTTCCCCAAAAAAATGATAAGGGACTGTTTTGCCGTATATTTCGGAAGATGCCCGTACCTCTGGAAGCATTTGCTTCGGAATATCCAATATCTCAAGTAACTCTTCATCCCAGTTCAAATCATAAATGTTATACATCAGAGTACGGGATGCGTTCGTGTAGTCCGTCACATGAACCGCTCCGCCTGTCAATTTCCAGACAAGCCATGTATCAATAGTACCGAAAAGGAGTTCTCCTTTTTCCGCTTTTTCGCGGGCACCTTCCACATGATCCAGAATCCATTTCACTTTTGTTCCGGAGAAGTACGGATCAACAAGCAAACCGGTTTTTTTACGGAAAGTTTCCTCATGGCCCTTGGCCTTAAGTTCATCGCAAATGTCCTTAGTCTGTCTGGACTGCCATACAATCGCATTGTATACCGGTATACCGGACGTTTTATCCCAAACTACGGCCGTTTCCCGTTGGTTGGTTATCCCGATGGAGGCAATATGGGAAGGCTTAATACCCGATTCGATCAATGCGGTGGCAATAACGGAAAGGATGGAGGCCCATATTTCCTGAGCATTATGTTCCACCCAGCCCGGCTTCGGGAAATGTTGTGTAAATTCCCGCTGGGAGATGTGGATAATTTCCCCTTTTTGATTGAACAAAATAGCTCTTGAGCTTGTTGTTCCCTGATCTAATGCAAGAATATAGGTTTCCATGGAACAAATCCTCCCTCATTTTCTTTATTAAGGTGTTTATAACATTGGTTATGAACGAAGTGTTGATTTAGTCGAATTTACTCCGGGTCTTAAAGCCGCGGCTAAAGCAAGCACGACCAGTATGGCTGCAACAATCCCCCAAAGGGCTGCCGTCTGTTTGCCCTCGAATACGGCTTTATAAAACAGACCTCCGAAACAACCGCCAAGAATCGGACCGACAACCGGAATCCATGCATACTTCCAATTAGAGCTTCCTTTACCCGGAATAGGAAGAAGAAAATGGGCGATTCTTGGACCAAGATCACGGGCAGGATTGATAGCATAACCGGTAGTTCCGCCAAGCGAAAGACCGATGCTTACGATGAGAAATCCTACAATAAACGGATTTAGTCCGTCAGTAAATTTGTTGGCCCCAATGGCCAAAATTCCAAGAACGAGAATAAAGGTACCAATCATTTCGCTAAGCAGGTTGGCAAAAGGATTAGGAATGGCAGGACCCGTACTGAATACCCCCAATTTGGCGCCGGGATCTTCCGTTTCTTTCCAGTGAGGAAGATAATGCAGAAATACAATGACTGCTCCCAAAAAGGCACCGATCATTTGGGCCAGAATGTAAGCGGGTATATTTGTCCAGGCAAAATCCCCTTTGAACGCTAAAGCCAGTGTCAGGGCCGGATTTAAATGAGCCCCGCTGACGGAACCTACCGCATAAGCACCCATAGCTACTGCAAGGCCCCAGCCAAATGTTATAACAATCCACCCTGATTGATGGGCAAAAGACTTCTTCAGATTGACACCGGCGCAAACACCGCCACCCAGGATAATCAGGATCATAGTACCGACCAATTCTCCCATAAAAGACGACATAGTAACCCCTCCTTATGCAAATAGTAACATAGGCGGAAAAGAACAAATAGACCCACGTTGCCCCCAGCATTCATCCGTAAATCCAGATGAACAGAGCTCCACGTGAGTCTCCAAGTTCTCCGTCACAATATTAACTTGAGTTTATTATTAATCATTCCTGTAAGCGATGTCAAGAAAATTATTTTCTGTATAAATCCCACAGCTCCGGTGTGGAAGTTGTCACAGCTACAGCGCCTGCTTCAAGGGTACGCTCCACATCTTCGGGTGTACGAATAAATCCCCCAGCCAAAATAGGGATACCGGTTTTTTCACGGATTTCCCGGATCAATGGTGTAAGAGCACCCGGCAGCACCTCAATAAAATCAGGGCGGTTCTTTTCAATCAGAGCGTAACTTTTCTCAAGGGACCCGGAATCCAAAAGAAAGACCCTTTGAACAGCAAGGACTTTCTTTTGCTTCGCTTTGGCGACCACGTTGGTTTTGGTAGAAAGAATACCGTAAGGCTGAAATTCCTGGCAGATATATTCCGCTGCATAGCCGTCACTTTGCATTCCCTGAATCAGATCGAGATGTAAAAGCAATTTTTTACCGGCGCCTTTGGCAAATTGCACATTATGTTTTAATTGAGCTATGTGCACATCAAGCAGTACCAAATAGGTGTAACTTGAGTCCAGCAGCTTCTCCAAGTCTTTTATCCGGCGGATAGCCGGTAAAATCCGTTGTCCGTCAAAATGCACGATATTATCTCCTTTCGGTTTTTCTGATTTTGGCCATTAAAATAATACAGGAAAAAAGAGGAAACGGCCACAACGGCCGCTTCCCGAAAAATAGGGGCAATAAAGGGGTTGCCCGCCCTAAAGTCAAGGCAAAATTAAAGAAAATTTTATCTCAACTCAAAAAAGACGTGATAACCCGGTTCCGAGGGAAGAGGAAATCACGACCCATGCGTTTTTTGTTTTGGTTTTTGTTTCTTTTTTTGCGTCTGTTTTTGTTTCCAAAACAAAGCGGTCAATACACGTTCCATCCATTCTTTATCCTGTTCTGTAAGTAAAATACCGTCAAAAATAACCTCATTCTCATGTAAAAAGCGGCGAAGATTCACAGGAGATTTGGGTTTATCGCCCCCGGAAGAATGGGAGGAAGTCTGAAGATATCCGGCAATCTCCATTAATTCTTCATAGGAAATATTTAAACCTTCCGATAATTTCATCAGCACTTCAGGTGAAGGAATGCCACGGTTGCCGTTTTCGAGCTGTGAAATATAGGCGGTTGAAACCCCGGAACGGTCAGACAGTTCACGGATGGTATATCCTTTAAGTTTACGTAAATCCCGCAATTTATCATAAAAATACATGAGAACACCCGCGATCAAAATTTGGTAAACATTAGTTATGATTATTATCATAGCAGTTCATCTTTTGTTTTTCAATTTCTGGAGGCAATAAATGCAATTGTTAACAAAAATGATTGCAATAGTAAAAATAGATGTTATAATGGGAACGAGATGAGAACAAGGGTGAGATGCATGAAGATTATTGCGAGGAAAGAAACATTCATACGCGCAAGGGTACTTCAGGGAATGACACAGAGAGAACTGGCCAATAAATGCGGACTCAGCTATGCGTATATCAGTCTGCTAGAGAGGTCCGTCAAGCCTGTGGGTCCGGCAACTGCCAAAAAGCTCAGCGAGGTTTTGAACAGGCCGATGGAAGAGCTATTCATTATCGAATAGTCGGGAAACAGTGAGAAAGCACAACCCGGGTTTACCTTTTGAGGGTACGCCGGATTAGACGGGAGGATGAGAAACAGAGGAGAAGGATAGAATATATGGTCTTATTAGGATGTTTACTTTTGTCAACAACATCACCTTTTCTTTATTGATGAGCGCAAGCCTGCTTTTAATCTCTGATTAGGATCGCGTTATCCACGCATTTGGCAGCAGCCGAACAGAAGAATTGAAACTGCCCATTTGGTCGAATTGAATACTTTTTTCATGTGAATCGTCTCCTTAGTGAATGTTGATCTATTTAATTTGTCATGCCGTCTATGTCTATATATTATCTTTTTGGTTTCTGATAAGACATCGTTTGGCATTATACACGGCTTGCATTATCGTAAGCTTTTGGTTAAAAATCTATCAGGTTCACCCCAAGAGCCCCTCTTCCGGACAGCAGGATTAACGGATTATTTGTCGGAAGGGCTCTTTTCTTATCTCTTTCTTCTTGTGTATTTCCCCGTTAAAATGAAAGAAGAGAATAGAATGGGAGTGTTGAATAATGAATATCTTGCAAGCCTTGTTTTTTCCTCCCGAACAACCAGGCGGGGTCTCTTCCATGATTCCTTATACTTTGGAAAGATTTCAAAGACGCGGTTACCAGATGGAATTATTTTATTTACCGAAACGGATTAGAGGAAAAGGGACTGAACCTGTCGGGTTTGATACATTCGACTGGCACTCCTATGAGGGAAACCCGATTGTGGACAAATATATTCAAACCTATAAAGACTATGAATGGTGGGCTAAATTGCGTCTTAACAAGACGTTTGACCTGATTCATGCCCATCATCCTATTGCGGGACTCGTATTGAAAAAGCTGTATCCGGATGTGCCCGTAGTAATGACCGTCCATTCCAGTTACGAGAGGGAATTGCTGCTGAACGGGCAGATCCGGGAAAAAGGACCGGAGCAGCGGTTTTTAACATCGCTCTATCATGAGCTGGAAAGCAAAGTGGACCAACTGCTTACTGTTTCTCAATCATTCAAGCAATATTTGGAAGAATACATACAGAATCCGGATAGAGTAGGGGTAATTCCAAACGGTTTTGATGAAAAAAGATTCCGTCCCGTGGATCATGAGAATGAAATTCCGCAGCTCATTACCGTATGCCGGCTCGTCCCGGCTAAAGGTCTGGATATTTTGCTTAAAGCCTGTTCATTGCTCAAACAAAAAGGGCACCTGTTTGTCCTGCACATTATTGGAGACGGGCTGAGCCGCAAGGAACTTGAGCAGATGGCGGTGGAACTGAACATTTATGAAGAAACGATTTTTTACGGGTACATGCTGCATCCGGAGGAGTTTATGCCATTTTTTGATATTTTTGTCCTTCCCTCGCGTGCAGAAGCTTTTGGTTCCGTGTTTGCGGAAGCGGCCTTATGTTTATTAGGACTGGTTGGGACAAACGTAGGCGGCATAGCCGAACAGATCGAAGATGGACGCAACGGTCTTCTGGTTCCGCCGGATAACCCTGAAGCATTAAGCCAGGCACTGGAAAAAATGATCGCAGACCCGGCATACCGCTATCATTTGGCTCGCGCCGCTTCGGAAAAAGCGAAAAAGTCTTA
The DNA here is from genome assembly GCF_002003265.1 of Paenibacillus larvae subsp. larvae. NCBI lineage: Bacteria > Bacillati > Bacillota > Bacilli > Caryophanales > Paenibacillaceae > Paenibacillus > Paenibacillus larvae. Next base: position 2,300,845 of record NZ_CP019687.1, on the reverse strand, counting down.
TTCCCTGCACAGGGTGATCCGGCAGTATAAAAGTGTATATGAATCCTATAGAAAGTAACGGGGGTGACAGCCATTCAGCCTTTTACGTTTATTCATGCTGCTGACCTTCATTTGGATAGTCCCTTCAAAGGAATGAGCGGTCTGCCTGGGGCTGTCAGAGAGAGAATCAAAGAATCCACTTTCGCAGCACTGGAGAGGCTGGTTCACGCAGCTTTTCGGGAAAAGGCCGATTTCGTAGTTATTAGCGGGGATATATACGATGCGGCAGACCGGTCGCTAAGAGCACAGCTGCGCTTTCAAAAAGCTGTATCCCGGCTTGCCGAAGCGGGAATCGGCGTATACCTGATCCACGGCAATCACGATCCGATGAACGGTGGCAGGGCTTCGTTGGATTGGCCGGATAAAGTTCATGTTTTTCCGGCAGACCGGGTAGAAAGCGTCGAGGTAACGACCCGGGAACGGGGTATAATTGCAGAGGTTCACGGAATGTCTTTTGCCTCGGCTTCGGTGACTGAGAATTTAGCCCGGTACTATCGGGCGGGTCGTCCCGATGTGTATCAGATAGCTTTACTTCATACTAATGTGGACGGTGATCCGAGTCACGATAATTATGCCCCCTGCACGAGACAACAGCTCATTCAAAGCGGAATGCACTATTGGGCGCTTGGCCATATTCATACCCGTGCTGTTCTCCATGAGGAGCCTTACATTGTTTATCCCGGCAATATTCAGGGGAGAAGTATTAAGGAATGCGGTCCGAGAGGATGCTATGTGGTTCGTGTTGGAGAAGACGGCGGTACGGATCTTGATTTTATTGAGCTGAATGACATCCGCTGGGAATTATGCAAGGTGTCCATCGAGCAGCTGCAAACGGAGCAGGAACTTAAAGATTTGATCGAGGAGGAACTGGAAAGACTTCTTGGGGAAGCCGGCGGGAAAGACGTTATTGTGCGATTCATCCTGGAAGGTAGGGGGCCTCTTCATCTGAAGCTTAGGGATTCACATGTTCTAGACGAACTGGTTCAGGAGTTACGCGAGGAACAAACCGCTCTTGTAACTGGAGGGGCTGGGCGTACGGCCAGTTTTGTCTGGATCGAATCCGCTGTGGACAGGACAGGCAGGGAGCTTGACTTGTCTTCCCTAAAAGCCGAGGGCGGCTTCCTTGGCGATCTTATCAGCATCAGTGAAGAACTTCTGGACTCGCCGGAACAGCTTGAAGCTTTTGTATTGGAAGCCTGCAAGCCATTAATGGACAATCCTAAGCTGGCCAGGGCACTTGGACCGGCTCTTCCCGGCCGGCCGGCGGAGCTGCTGGCCGCAGCCAGGGAGCTGGCGCTGGACCTGCTCGCCGAAGACAGGGGGTGGGAGGGGTGAAAATCACCTCCATCCAAGTGGACGGCTTCGGCTCGCTTAATAAGCGGCACCATGATCTCACAGCAGGGCTAACCGTGTTTCACGGAGCCAACGAAGCGGGCAAGAGCACGCTTCTGGCGTTCATTCGTGCGGTACTGTTCGGCTTTCCGCCGCGCAGCCAGCCGGCGGAACGCTACGAGCCGCCGAAAGGCGGCATCCACGGCGGGGCCCTGTTCCTGGAGGATGATCAGGGGAAGAGAATCCGCGTGGAGCGTTACGCTGGCGGCACTGGAACCGGAAGCCGGTCGGCCGGCTCCGTTAAAGTGACGTTTACCGACGGTTCTACCGGAGGCGAAGAGGAACTGCGGGCCCTGATGGGGGCTTATCGGCGGAATTGTTCCGCAGCCTGTTTGCCTTCGGGCTAGGAGAACTGCAGGAGCTGAGGACCCTGCAAAGCGAAGAGCTTAGCGGCTACTTATACAGCGCCGGACTCGGACTTAGCGGGAGCGCCATTATAGCCGCAGGCCGCAAGCTGAACCAGGACATGGACCAGTTGTACAAGCCGAGAGGAAAAAACCAGCTGGTGAATCAAGGACTAATAATGTGGGACGAGCTTCGGCTCAAGATCCGAAAAGTGAAGGAACATCTTGAACAGTACGATGAATGGAACAACGAGCTAAGCGAATTAGAGGAAAGCATTGTACGGGCGGAAGAAGAATATAAGGAGATAAGCAGGGAGACGGAATGGATTCAACTTTGCCTGAAAATCCGGCCGTCCTGGCTTAGGCTTAAACAGATTGACAGACAGCTGAACGAATTCCCGCCCCTCAGGGCTTTCCCCCGGCATGCCGTTACGCGCTGGGAATCCCTGCAGAAAGAAGCTGACGATCAGCTTGCCAGGATTCGCAATTGCACATCCAAACGGGATCAGGTGCGTACCGCGCTTATGTCCTTACCAATCCGGGAGGAACCGTGGGATGAAGTCGAGCTGGAACGGCTGGCCGGGCAGGGCATGAGGCTATTGGAGAACCAAAAAGTAATAGCCGGACTGGAAGCGGAGCTGGAGCAGGTACAGAAGGAAATGGACAGAAGGCTCCAGAAGCTGGATGAGGATTGGACCGAAGCGGATTTGGAGACTTTTCCGGCAACGATCGGTTTTAAGGAAACCGTCCGCAGCTTCAAAAAGCAATTTGACGAGATGCAGGAAAAGCGCAGGGAATTGGGACTCCAGGAAGACAGATTGTCTGACCTGACGGACGAAGCCTATGAACTTGTTCAGAATCAGCAGTTGGAATTGAATGAATGGAAGAAGCAATATGCCGGGGCTCTTAAACTTACGGAGGAAGGTTCCTTATCCGGCGGTATACCCGACTCTTCCACCCTGCATGCGATAGCCAAAGATTATGCTTCCTGGAAACTGTTATCACAAGAAGTGGTTCACCAGAAACAGAGACTAGCCGACCTCGCAGAAGCAGAGCGAAAATGGAGCGAAAGAAGACGCCAAGAGCGTAATAGAGTCCGAAGTCAGACCATCCTGTTTACAGTGCTTCCTGCCGCTGCGATTCTCGTTACCGCGCTGTTCTTGCAGATATGGTGGCTGGCCGCGGGCAGTTTTGTTTTACTTGGTGCGGCAAGTTTCATTTTTCTGCGGTTTCAAGGCGCTCCGGCTTCACATGGCAAACATAGAGGGGCCCACAAGGAAAATTCGGTTTCGCCAGATTTAGCAGAAAGTGGAGCTTGGCCTGCACTTGAGGTTTCCGAACAGCAATTGTTTCATCTTCAGCAAAAAATAATCCGGGCCGTTCAGGAACTTATTTTTTGGGAAGAAACGGCGGCTTCCTTGGATTCAGGAACAGGGCACGGGACGGATAACTGGTCTCTAGCCCGGAAATGGCTGGACACAGAGCTGGATGCCTGGATTACCGAACTGGATCAGTCCAAAACAATCCTTGAAGAGTACGGCCGCAAAAATAACCGGCTGGAAGAAGCAATGAAGCAGCTTGACAGGCTCGGCCAACAATCATACCGGCTGGGTGAGCGGAAGCAGGCCGCAGCAGACGAAAGAAAACAGCTGATGGATAACTGGCAAAACTGGCTTGGTCGATACCGGCTCCGTGTCCATCTGTCTCCAGAGGCGGTACTGGAATGCCTCTCTGTCATTGAGCAGGGACAGGAAACCATCCGTACGAAACATAGCCTTAAAAACAAACTGGCCCTCATGCGGAGTGAACAAAGTGAGTATCAGGTGCAGGCGGAGAACTTCCTTCGCCAATCTTATCCAGACCTTGGGGAATTGGTAGCGGCCCTCAAAAAGGCAAGGAAACAAGCGGAGGAGCAAAAACGCCTGATAGAGCAGAAACAGCTGTTTACCGAAAGAATCGATGAATGGGAAGAGGAAATAAGGCTCCTCCAGATTCAGCTTAGCCATGTACAGGAGCGGATGAAGAACCTTCTTGCCGAAGCGGGTGCCGGAACGGACGAAGAACTCAGGCGTCTTGCCAATCTGGATGAGGAACGGGGGAATCTGCAAAAAGAGAGACAGCTATTGTATACAGCCGTAGAAGCCCAGATTGGCCCCGGTCTCCTGGCGAAGTTAAACGAGGAGCTGGAAGGGTGTCCTGAAGAAAAGCTGGCAGAGAGGCTTGATTCTCTTAAGGAGCAGAAGAGCCGGCTGGAATCGTCCATTCATGACATGAGAGAGCAGCGGGGAAGACTTGCCGGAGAGCTGGACAAACTGGAACATGGGGATGGTCATGCAGTGCTTCTTCAACGCCAGCAGGAAGAAATCGCCCGGCTTCAAATAATGAGTGAAAGATATGCCATTCTATCCATGGCTTCCCAACTGATCCGTAAAGCCCGGGACCGATACGAGGAGGAACGTCAACCTGGGGTGCTTAAGAAGGCATCGGAGTACTTTGCTTATTTGACGGATAATCGGTATGTCCAGATTCGGGCTCCACTTGGAGAGCCGCGTCTTTCTGCCATTACTTCCGCCGGAGAGGCAGTGGATACGGGCTTTTTGAGCCGGGGAACAGCCGAACAACTGTATCTGTCCATGCGCTTTGCACTTGCCGACGAATACCGGAATAAAGCCGTTCTTCCTCTGATTCTGGATGATATTTTTGTAAATTTTGACCCGGTTCGTACCCGCCGATGTCTGGGGTTACTTAAGATACTCAGGAAAGACCGGCAGATTCTTCTGTTCACCTGCCATTCCCATATCAGGGATGCGGTACAGCAGATGTTGCCGGATTCGCAGATCGTAGAGATGTAGAACATACCGGGTAGTTTCACTTGTGGGCTGTTTCCCTTGACTCGTAATAGAAATGACAAAAAGACCTCCATGATCCGCTACAAGTGTTTGGAGGTCTTTTTGTCTTATTTTGAAACGGTCCCTTTCTTGTTCACATGCTTGTCAATTGAGCCGTTCGACTTTTATGTTTGCCTGCAGTTCGTATACTTCGTCAGCTTGAACACGGCCTGCCTGCATGTGAAGAGCGTTTGCGCTTCCGCAGGCACATCCGAGTTTCAGTACTTCTTCCGGACTATATTCTTTCATAAGTGCGATAGCCATTCCTGCTACCATGGAATCTCCGCTGCCTACGGCATTTACCATATTAATCTTAGGAAGATGGACGCGGTAAAGACTTCCATCTATGCCTGCCAGTGCTCCATTGCCACCGAGGGAAACCACTACATGACGGATACCGCGTTGATTCAGGGAAGTGATAGAGGTTAGGATATCCACTTCGGATGAAATGGAACGTCCCGCCAGCTTTGCCACCTCATGCTCATTCGGCTTGATCAGATCCGGCAGACCGGCCAGGCTTTGTTCAAGCGCTTCTCCGCTAGTATCTAAAATAACCCTTGCCCCTTCTTCTTTGGCCGTCCGGATTAAATCTACATAAGCGGAAGGAGAACAACCGGACGGTAAACTCCCGGAGAAAATGACAAAAGAGGAACGGACGGCAAGCTGTCTGATTTTCTGTTTCATCTTGTTCAGATGCTCTTCCTGTATGACAGGACCCGATTCCAAAAGCTCTGTTTGTCTCGAATTCCGGGGATCTACTATCGTTATGCAGGTCCTGGATTCTCCGGGAACGAACATGTACTCATGTCGGATTCCGTCTTCTTCAAGCAGCTTTTCAATTAATTTCCCGGTGTGTCCTGCAAGAAACCCCGTAGCAATGACCGGTTCTCCAAGTGTGGCTGTAACCCTTGCCACATTATTGCCTTTCCCTCCTGCCAGCATGCTCATTTCGGGAATACGATGCAGGCTTCCTTCTCTAAATTCCGGTACCTGATAGGTTTTATCAACGGCTGCATTTAGGGTAACCGTTGTAATCATAATGCAGGCATCTCCTTTTTTTTACAAAGATCATAAACCTCCAAGTGACGAACTTTTCTCCCGGCGGCAATTGTCAGAAGAGCAGTTCAGAGGCACGCCCCGCACTGCCGATTAGACGCATTTTTGTTTGGGCAAGCTCTTTGACAGCCTCTTTCGCAGGTACCATATATTTTCGGGGATCATTTTCTTCCGGTTGTTCCCGGAATACTTCTTTGTTTGCACTTGAAAATGCAATTTTGAGTTCTGTCGCCACATTCATTTTGGCCATTCCGAGTGAAACACACCGCTTCACCTGCTCATCCGGAATTCCGGACCCTCCATGAAGAACAAGAGGAACCTGAACCGTGTCCCGAATGACTTCAAGCCGGTCAAAGGCGATATTAGGCTCTCCCTTGTAAATACCGTGGGCGGTTCCGATAGCCGGAGCCAGTGTAGGAACCCCGGTACGTTCAACAAACTCAGCGCATTCTTTAGGGTCTGCCAGGGCAGCTTCACTTTCATCAACCGAAATATTATCTTCAACGCCGCCTACCTTGCCCAGTTCGGCCTCAACATTCACTCCTGCTGCTTTGGCCACTTTGACAACTTCAAGAGTGCGGCGGACGTTTTCTTCATAAGTATGCATGGAAGCATCGATCATCACGGACGTATATCCTTCTCTTATACAACGTATCAGCAGGTCGTAATCGGTACAATGATCCAGATGCAAAGCAATAGGGATGGAGGCATTCTTGGCTGCGGTTCGGGCAGCGGCTACAATATAGTCCGGTCCCAGATGTTTAACTGTTCCCACTGTTGTCTGAAGAATGAGAGGGGCTTTAAGCTCTTCAGCTCCCTCTACTACCGCTTGCATCATTTCCAGAGTGTGTACGTTAAAAGCACCGATTGCATACCCGTTTGTACGGGCTTGTTCCAATAAAGAAGTGGATGATATCAGATGTCCCATGATTGAATTTCCTCCTTCAGCAAAATGATTGAAACGATCAAAAAAATGATTTATACTGTCATAAACAGATTATAGTCTTTCAAAAACAAGAATGTCAATGTAAGATTGGGGAATAACGATAAATTTGTATCCGGATTTACAGAATAGTGCCGGAAGCAATATCTTTTACCTTTATTATTCGGACATATTTTGTCTTACACGTTCTGTCAAATGGCAAGACTGGCAGATGACATATCGTTTTATAGGCAGGTGAGATATATGAATTCCACTCAAATGTCCAAAGGTACCCGCAGAAGACAACAGATTTTACAAAAATTGAAGCAGCAGGGTCGCATTACAGTCCAGGAGATTATTGAAACGATGGGTTGCTCCGAAGCGACGGCCAGACGGGATTTGGATGTGCTGGAGCGGCAGGGTGAATTGGTCCGGACCATAGGGGGGGCCCTTTTTGAAGGTCCTTCTCCCATGAAAGAAATTCCGTTTGCCGAGAAAAAGAACCAGCTTTGGTTTGAAAAAGAGGCGATTGCCAAAAAAGCGGCCGAACTGATTGAAGAAGGGGACAGTATATGTCTCTCGGGAGGAACCACAACTTATCTGATTGCCAAAGAAATAAAAAAGCGCCAGGGCATCACGGTAGTTACAAACGCCGTAAATATAGCCATGGAGCTCGCTGACAGCGAAGCGCTCCAGGTTGTGGTGATTGGTGGGGTAATGCGCAGCAACACATTTGAATTGTCCGGTCCTTTGGCCGAAAAAACGATTGAACATCTAAACATCCGCAAATTGTTCCTTGGTATCGATGGACTCCGTATAGACAAGGGGATTACCACATACAGTGAGCTGGAGGCGGCAACTGCCCGCATGATGATGAAACGCGCTGAACAGACGCTGGCTGTTTTTGATCATTCCAAGGTCGGGAAAGCCTCCCTGTTTTCTATAGCCGGGTTACAGGAGCTTTCCGCCTGTATCACAGACCGTGCTCTTGATCCGGAAACGGACAGGCAGCTTCACCATTTTGGTACCAAAGTATATATCGCCCAGCCATCCGGGCATTAACCCCGGTATCCGAGTTCTTTTTTGCGGTAGAAAGACCCCCATTCACCTGCATGGGTGTTATTGGAGGTCTTATTTTTAGGGTTCCCTTTGTTTCCTGACATCTATGTATGATGGACAGGATCTTTTTTCCGGAGCATAAGGATAAACCAGATCAAGCTAATGAAACCAAACAACGGATAGAGCCAGGTAAGCAGCGTCTTGAATCCGATATGGCTTAGCAGGAAGCATATGGTCAGCACCATCAGCAGGATAACCCGGAAGCCAAGCCGGCTGTGCTGCTGGATTTGCAGACTAAGTCCGTAAGCATTGGAGAGGAAAGTAGTAAAAATTTCAGCGTAAATAATAAACAAAAACAGCATCTGCCATATACCGCCTACATGATCCAGAATGCTTCCCATGGGAATGTCAAACTGGGATATATCCGGCATTTGTGCTGACATCGCATAATGGGCTCCCATAATCAATACGCCAATCATACAACCCCCTAGAATTCCGCCTCTTATCAGAACTTTTCTGTCCTGAACCTGGGCCCCCAGCGGGACGAGAACAGCTTGTGCTGTAGCTAAGTTAAAACTTGTATACAGGAAGGGGGATAGCCAGGAATATACCGGAGAAAAATCCGTTGTAATGCGCAGCCAGTTACCGGAACCTGGTGTTCCCCAAGTAGTAGCTACAACAAGAAGGCTGAATAAGATCATGCAGGGAACTACAATCGTATTGACAGTCATAATCCCCCGGATTCCTTTCGTCAGGATAAAATAGGTGAGCATTATAATAATCAAAGCCCCCACTTTAGAATCAATTCCAAGCTGTTCTTCAAACACAGCCCCCCTCCCGCCAGCATCACGATACTCACTCCAAGAAGAACCAATAAGGAGAATAGGGCCACCCACTTGCCTGCCTTGGCCCCAAATAAATAACGGATCATGTCTTCATAAGATTTAGCCCTGACTTCCCGGGACAATAACATCAATTTTATCCCGACACCTATGAACAGGATTGTGGAAAGCAAAATAGTGCCCGTTGCAACAGCCCCATACCGGGTGAAAAATTGCAGAATTTCCTGCCCGGAGGCAAAGCCCGCTCCAACAACCGTACCCACGTAGGTGAAGGCAATTTGAAGTACTTGTATATGGCGTTTCAACTTATCTTGTCTCCCTTCCCTTTTATAGTACAAGGTATGTAAGGAAAAGGACGGGCATGACAGGCTAAAAAGACGAATAAGAAGGAAATATGTTGATCAACATGGAAGTAATTAAGGATGATAACGTATTGGGAGTGGCTGAACTTGAAGGAAACGGTTTTTTCTTTACTTGCGGATTATGGTTATTACGCCTTGTACAGCCTTCTGGCGTTAGGAATTATCGGACTTCCTATCCCGGATGAAACTTTGATGGCGTTTGTTGGGTCGATGACTATGCACGGGGGTCCCATGAATTTTTGGGCATCTTTGGCAGTGGCTTATGCCGGAACGATGACAGGTATGACAATCAGCTATACGGTTGGAAGAAAAGTAGGCAAGCCCTTTTTGTATAAATATGGGAAATGGATGAAGCTGACACCGGCCAGGCTACAAAAAGCGGAGAATTGGTTCCGTAAGTACGGCCTTTGGACAGTAGGCTTCGGCTATTTTGTTCCGGGGGTAAGGCATTTTACTTGTTATCTGGCTGGAATGAGCGGAGTGAAATGGTGGAAATATTTGCTTTATGCGGGCAGCGGGGCTTTGGTATGGTGTGTTACTTTCCTGCTATTGGGCAGATGGATCGGCAGAAACTTTGATCGCGTTCTTCATATGTTTCACCGTTATACTGGAGTTACCTTAGGAATTTTAGGAGGTCTGCTGATACTGGGGCTTATCGTATATCTGGTATTCAAACGAAAAAAAAAACAGCGTAATCACATGTGAGCCAGCGTCAAACTATATGGCAAACAAAACAAGCAAGCCCACCCGGATAATTGAAGTGCCCCCTGTCAAGTAGACAGTGTAAAAAAACAAAAACAGTTAGTTTGTTTCCCTCAGTTCTGTTAAATTGAACTGAGGGTTTTATTTTCTTCTCTCATTTTTATGCAGCTTGTTTTTGATATTCGCTGGGAGACAGGCCACTTAAACGCTCTGTATAGCGGTAATTGTTGTAGTAGTGGATATAATTTCTCACGTCTTTGAGAACGTCTTCATAGGTGTGGTGTTTCCTTAGATAAAAGCTTTCTGCCTTAAATGTACCCCAAAATCGTTCAATGGGTTGATTATCTAGACATCGGCTCACCCGAGACATACTTTTAGTAAAACCGTACTTAAGCTGAAGTAGACTGTATTCATGTGAAGTATACTGGAAGCCTCTGTCGCTATGCAGAAGTGGAGTCACACCCGGGTTCCTCCAGTAGGCCTTATTCACCGTATCCATGACGAGTTTTTTGTTGTTGGAGGGGCTTAACACCCATGAAACGATGGAGTTATCGTATACATCAACGATAGCACTCAGATAGGCTTTACGACCATTCCCATACTTCAATTCTGTGACATCTGTGCACCACTTTAAATTGGAGAGTCCGCGTGAAACTCGCGGTTCATCCCATTTTCAGCCACATGTATTGCAGAGGATTTCACGTAATTCGGTCGTTTCCTGCGAATCACCGCTTTTAATTCAAGAGCGCGCATGATTCGATAATAACGTTTTTTGTTGTAACTCTTTTTGAGTTTCCGGTTCAATTGTGTGCGGATTTGACGATAACCAAGTACACCCTTTCTCTTGTCATAGCGAAGTTTCACTTCCTTGGCCAATGAAAGGATTTCAAGTTCCCTGATGGATGGTTTCCATTTTAGCCATTTATAATAGGCAGATCGAGCGACTTCGGCTAGCTTGCACAGCTTCGTGACGGCATAGCCTTTCTCAGCGTGCAGTTCTTGGATAGCTTGATACCAGTCTGCATGTCGGACTAACGTTAGCGTGTATGTCGTCGCCGGATCTCTGCCAACTTTTTTGCCAGAGCGTTCTCCATTTCTAAATACTCGTTCCGTGCTTCTAATTCTTTGATCCGAAGCTAGAGTTGTTCATGATCATCCAACTCTTCCGCAGGCTTGTTACGACCGCGATTGTCCTTGAGGGCTTCCTCACCGCCAGATTTATATTTACGAACCCATGCGTACACCTGTGAATAAGAAACATCATATTTCTCCATGGATTTCTGATAATCCAGATCATTTGCGATCGTATACTGTGCAATTTCAATGCGTTCTTCGAAAGTGGTTTTACGTCCTTTGTTCATACGAGATACTTTACGAGTAGATTTTATTTCTACCCCATTAGTATACTTGGAGATCCATCTCGTCAAAACACTTTTACTAGAAATATGATACTTCTTTGTTGCCTCTCGTATAGAATGACTACCGGATAATACATCTCTGATTGCAGCCAGCTGCAGATCCTCTGAGTAAGCTTTACATCCTCTGGATTCCTTTAATCCGTCAAGACCATCTGCTTTATACTTCCTTACCCAATCTGTTACCGTGTTTTTGTCTATTCCCAGCTGTTTCGCCTCATAACTTGGGTTTGTCTCATTCTGAAGACATCGCTTTACGACACGTAGCTTTACCTCTAAAGAAGTTGGACTCCTTTTGGACATTGTAAAAACTCCCATCATTGTAGGGTAGATGTTTTTGTTTTTTCTACTGTCTACTATGAGGGGAGCATATCAAATTGTTGTGGCTTGCTTATTATTCTTTAAACAGTTTTATGGACAAGACCTGGTCGAGCTTTGGGTCCACATCCAGCCGAAGAATGGTTCCGCCGCTTTCATAAGCTAATACGTAAGAGGTCTTGGTCGAAGGAAGCCCCAGTGTATTGACCGCATCTTTCGTAGAAGAGCCTATTTTAACACCGTGCAATCCGGGATTAATTTTATCGTTCTTGATCTCTACAAACTCCAGTTTGCGGTTTCCGTTAAATCCTACCGAAAAATCCGCGTATTCATAAACTGTTACAGGATTTCTGGTTTCCTCCATTTTAAAAAAGCTTTTGGCTTTACCCAGTTTATCCATAACTTCCAGTATGTCCATGCCAGGCTGTAAACCAAGTAAAGCAGGTTTTGCCGGAGTGAATTGATCCTGCTCATTTACATGGAGCGGCGGATTATCAGCTTTCGGATCTACAAAAGGCTCGTTATTTGACTGACTGGAGATGAAGGTCCTGGAAGTTGACTGCCTGGAAGCGGAGGATGAGGAATCACTGTATTCGGGCTGTACGGTTTGTTCCTGGGTAGATACCGGTTTGGCCGACTCCCCGGTATTCCCGCATCCGGCCAAGATAGTGATAACAATTGAGGTAAGAATAGCAAGTGTAAAACGAGACTGGTGTATCATAATATCCGTCCCTTTCTTTTTCCTAACTAAGGATAAGCCTGGCGAATAATGTCGGATTCACCGCTTTAATATTATAGACGTTTTTAAACCGGAAAACCCTTCGACAAAATTGACATTTCTATATATAAAGACCCTTAAAGCAAATGAAAAGTTTTATTTTACTTCCATAAATTCAGATTTATCTATACCTTGTACAAGGTTGAATGGTATCTAAGTTTTGAAATGGATTCAATTCATTTATTTTATAAAATCGAGCTCCTTTTTGGAAGAAGTTTCTAGGCCGTCTTTTCGGCCCCGCAGTTTTCCGATATAATAAAAGAAGGCAAACGGAAAGGAGGAATCAGCATGGGGAACGAGACGCTTCCGAACGATTACTTGATTGAAAAGCTATCCGAAGCGAAGACGCTTTTTGAGCGGTCCCTTGACTGTAAACACACTGAGTTCGATGACCTGTACCCATACATGATTGAGCATCCTCAATTCTTTTGGTATAAACGCTATGTAGCGTGGTCCGAACTGTTGACTGTCGTTAAGATTTGCTCAGAACTTTCCGTTCCGTGGAAGCAGACTTTTACAAGTCAGCAGGTTCAGTATATTGAGAACCGTGTCATGTCCAGCAAGGTTCTGGATGAATGGTTCGAAAGGAACGATTCCAAGGAACATGTCGGGTAATAAGGAAAAATTTTTTTATAAGATCAACACTTTCCGGTGAAAATAAACTTTGAAAGACCTGTGCCTTCTTCGTGACGAATTGGGCTGCAGGTCTTTTTCTGAAGGTAAAAAAAGAAGTTTGGTTATTCAAAGTATATTCATATGCTCAATAGTTTCTTTCGTCTCTTTTGTTCCAAGCCGGTGTACAAGTTCGTAAATGTTTTTAAGTCCTCTATCGTACCTGTCATTTTCTTCATCCGAATGGTATTCTTTGAAAGGGATTAAAGCGCGGAAATGGGTACTTATGTCAGCCGAATAAAGCTCCTCGAATAATACTTGAAGCTGGTCCAGCTCTTCCGGACTGGCGTAAATTTCAAAATCGTAGTTGGTATCTTCTTTATTCTCCACAATGTCGCCGGAGGCCACAGTAAGGTAATATTTTTTTTGTCAACCAATTTGTCCGCTCCTTTCCTTATTGGCCAGTTACAGCTGATCTGATTAAAGTTATCCTTAGTCTTTCCTTCAGCGGATGACCGTATGTGGTTTGATTGGAAATTTAAGCTGAAATTTGAGAGAATTTACCCTTTAGGCTATGATAGCTTGGTAAAGACAGATAGCTGATAATCGTATTCTTGGTAAATGACTTTGTAAAACAGGCCTATAAAAAGGTTACATGGAAAATACATGGGATCTAACCACCCGTCGTGCAGCATCGCAACGCGTGCCCGGGAAGCGGCGCTTTGGGTAGAAGTTATTAGTTCAGGGACTCTGTGAAATCAACCATAAATCCTCTACAATGGAAAAGAGGTTTTCCCCAAATGTTTATAATAGGAGGGTATGACAGCAGATGATTTCGGATGAACAACTGGATGATTACAGGATCAAGGGAAAAAAGCTGCGTGTCATTCGAGATGCGGACCCGGCCAATGATGTGAAGGGCATTGTTGTGGCATGGGATGAACAACATGTTCTGATCCGGAAACAAAACAGGAATATTGTCAAGTTGTCCCGCAGCTATACTTACCAGCCTTTCGAAGCGGAAAGACCGGGTGAATTTACACTCCCGGACAAAGGCGAATAAATTTGCTGAAGAACACATCTATAGAAAGTTGCTGAAGAAGAGATTTATAGACAGCGGAGAGAGGATACAGGATGCGGTCATCTTACCGGATTCCGGGAATAACTGTGCAAATTTGCGGGGACGCCTTTCCTTATTTGTATTGGGAAAGTGAAAGCCCGATGCGTTCCCTCAGTTCGTCCATCTGGGGCGGGGGAGTTGGAGAAAAGAAATATATTGTAAACAGGCAGGTCACAAAGGGGTATAACTGTGATGAACCTCTTGAAGAGATGGCCGTCTTTTTTGAACATGAAGGCATAAACGGTACCCAGGCCGCCGGCTTCTTAACGGCTGCCCGGGTCAAGGATTTCGGGTTTGCTTCTTTAGTCTGGCCTCCGGAAGCCCTGGAACGCGGACTGGAACCGGAATTAGCTGTCTCAGCCTGGGCAACGGCCGGGTTCAGCAATAAGGCAAGAGCGGGCTTAAGGGTCCCTGAAGAGGTCCTTTTTCCCGGTACGATCAATATTGTTGTGATTGTTGACGCACAGATAGGGGACGCGGTATTGGCCGGTGCCTTCATTACGGCGACAGAAGCGAAGACAGCCGCCCTTCAGGATTTGGGTATAACCGTTGAGGGAGGGTTATCCGCTACCGGCACAACTACGGATGCAGTTCCTTGTTGCAGCAACAGGAAGGGGCCGATATTGTACCTATACGGGAACGGCTACCCGGCTAGGTCATTTAATCGGACGGGCCGTTTATGAAGCAGTCCGGCAATCTGGCCGGAAGTACCAAGAAAGGACATGCTGAGGGTTATCCGGCATGTCCGTTTCTATTCATGAATTCGCTGAATTTTTCCCGGTTGACATCCTCGATGGTGCATGTTATATTAGGTATCGTTCTTGTTAAGCGGTCGTGGCGGAATTGGCAGACGCGCACGGTTCAGGTCCGTGTGGGCTAACCCCCGTGGAGGTTCGAGTCCTCTCGACCGCACCACTTCATCAATGACAGGTTTCTGATCTGCTTTTTCTGGCAGAGCAGGAACCTTTTTATTATTCAATATCTTTTAGCTGGCACTCATTACCTGGGCAGAAGAAATCTTGGAACTGTAATCCAAATGAGCGTAAATATTAGCTGTAGTGGAGAAATGTCTAAGACCGAGCCATTCTTGAATCTCCTTCATGCTTACACCGTTCGCCAGCAATAGGCTGGCATAACTGTGTCGAAGATCGTGAAAACGAATCAGGCGCATTTCAATTTGACTTTAAGATACTGACAAACCTTTGAACCCGATCTTTGTCCGATTGATGAAAGCTTTCAGGAGTCACGTCGGTTGAATTGTAGGGGATCAAATTGACGTGATATAAATGTTCCCAAGGACCTCTGTCTTTTAACAAAGCAGCAATGGCTTCCGCAGCTCATTTGAATCGTTTTCTCCTCGAAGTAATATATACGCAATATATACTTTTCTACCTGTATCACGAATATGCTGATCCAACTTGTTCAACACATCATAAAGCGGAAATCGATTGTTAATGGGCATTAGTTCGCTCCGCTGTTCGTCGAACGGAGAGTGCAGTGAAAAGGTCAGGTTAACCTGTGGAAATTCCTTTGTCAGACGATCGATACCTGGCAAAATTCCGATGGTGGAAACTATAATTCTTCGATGCCCCAAGCCAAAGGTTTGTGAATCTTTTATTCGTTTCTTAAACCCTTGGGTAGTATGGTCATTCGGTCATATTCACCAATTTTTTGCTTGAAGATCGCGTCTGCAATTTGTTGAAACCGATATGCGGGTTGTTTCAATTCTGTCAATATGTGTTGAATCATTTCGTATTTCGAAGTTGATTTCATGTTTTTTCTCCTCTTGAACCGGAGAAAATGCCTTTAGCACCCTTTGTTGGTGCTTAACATATACATTAACCAACTATATTAAAACCCACGAAGCTTGCAGCTAGAATCGCTACGTGCATCTACCGATAGATGGATAATGCTCCGGCATCCGTTTAGTTTGATCGTGAACCGTACCAACGGACAATGAACGGTTCACATGAACATTTACAACTTCAGACATCTATTTTAACCTCCTAAGATAAAATAAGCATATAGTTACAGTAATTTCCGACTGAAAGCCCACGGTTTTAATCGTGGGATGAAAGCCGGCTTTGCCAGAACATCCCTTCATGGGATGGGCAGGGCAAACACATAGCCATGTGCGTGTACTTTTCGTTCAATTGTTGTAGTTGTTAGTTGAACGGATACAATTGGTTTATGCAAGAATATAGACGTACAGCTACAACAGTATCTCTCATTAACTATCATTTTGTTTTCTACCCTCGTTATCGAAGAAAAGTGTTAGTAAAACAAGTGGAAATTCGATTCAAGGAGCTATTGGCTGAAATATGCCATCAGAATAGCTGGTTTATTGTGGCAATGGAAGTTATGCCCGATCATGTCCATCTGTTCCTGAATGGTCTTCCCACCGATTCTCCATCAGACGTAATGGCAAAAGTGAAGGGAGTGACCCCTCGAATATTAAGGCAAGAGTTCAAGCATCTTGCTCATTTGCCTAGTCTGTGGACACGTTCTTTTTTCGTTAGTACAGCAGGAAACGTATCAAGCGAAACAGTAAAGCGTTATGCCCAAGAACAAAAGAAAAGGGGGTGAACACATGCAAGCTTTAACCGTTAAGATACGCATATTTCCTGATCAACCAGCCATTCTACGTCAATTGGGAAATGAGTACATTCGGGTAGTCAATCAATTAACCAAACGGGCTGAACAATTAGGGGCATTTCCGAAAATGACTACAAAAGATGTAGAAACAGTTCTTCCGTCTGCCGTTTGTAATCAAGCGATTCGTGATGCCAAAAGTGTTTTCAGTAAAATCAAGAAACTTGGTGTTCGTCCAATTCTTAAAAAATCTGTATATTTCGTTAACAATCAAAACTACACAGTATCCGAAAATACAGTTGCGTTTCCTATCGTTGTAGATAAAAAGACGAAGAAAACAGCGTTTCGGGCTACAGCGACTAGCAGAGATATGGAACTGTTAAGAAAAGCCAAACTTGGATTGATGCGTATTATCGAAAAGTCAGGAAAATGGTACGCTCAAATTTCAATAGAAGTACCTACAAGCGTAACAAACAACGAAAACATCATGGGTATTGATCTTGGTTTGAAAGTTCCCGCTGTTTCTGTAACTTCTACGGGTAAAACCCGATTCTTTGGAAACGGCAGAGAAAACAAGTACATACGAAGAAAGTACCAACAACGCAGACGTAAATTAGGTAAACTCAAAAAATTGTCTGCCATTCGTAAGCCAGGTAATAAAGAGCAACGTTGGATGAAAGATCAAAATCATAAGATTAGTCGGCAAATTGTCGATACAGCCATTCAGGAAAATGTGTCCATAATCAAGCTTGAACGACTGGAGAATATTCGCAAGACGGCAAGAACAAGCCGCAAAAACGCAAAGAATCTGCATAGTTGGACTTTTTATCAGCTTCAACAATTCATCTCCTACAAAGCAAACCTAGTCGGCATAAAGATTGTGGAGGTAAATCCTGCCTACACTTCTCAAACATGTCCTGCCTGTGCGGAGAAGAACAAAGCGAAAGACAGAGGGTACGAATGTTCATGCGGATTCAACGCTCATCGAGATCGGGTTGGAGCGATCAATATCATGAATCAACCTGTGGCAGATGGTAACAGTCTGTCAGCCTAAGATGCTATATGCACTATCTTAGGACGGGCTGATGAGACAGCCCTGAACTTGGGGGAACTACGGTTAGCAGAAATGCATGACCGACTACCACCCAAGAATCCCAGTGATACCAAAGGTGTCAGCTTGCGGCTTTAGCCGTGGGTGGGAGTCTCAAATTACAGTTTCACGATTTTGGTGGCGATATTTTTACAAAATTCGCTATCATGCTCTATAAAAAGTATTGTCGGAGAATATTCCAGCAATAGTTCTTCGATCTGTACACGAGAAATGACGTCAATAAAGTTTAACGGTTCGTCCCATATATGGAGATGAGCCTTCTCGCATAAGCTCTTTGCGATCAACACCTTCTTTTTCTGTCCGCTGCTGAATGAAGACATATCTTTTTCAAATTGTATGCGCGAAAAATCGAGTTTCCTTAAAATCGCTTTGAACAAGCTCTCATCGATCTCGTTCCGACTCGCATAATCTGATAAGTTGCCTTGTAGATGTGAGGTATCTTGTGCCACGTACGAGATTTTTAGTTGACTACCTTTGCGAAACGTTCCCGTATAAGGGATTTCCTCACCAAGAATTAGCTTAAGAATACTTGTTTTTCCCGAACCGTTTGGACCCACAAGTGTAAATCGCTCCCCTTGTTCAACGGTAAAAGTTACATCGTTGCAAACCGTGTGTTCACCGTAGTGGATTGAAACATTCTCTAATTCCACCATCTGCTTTTTATTATAAGCAAGCTGAGTGATTTTCAGACTTTTTGAGCTTTCAATATTTTTCAAGAGTTTGGAACTTTCCTCAATCGCGGATTGCTGTCTCTGCTCAATCGATTTGGAACGTTTCATCATTTTGGCGGCCTTGTGTCCGATATATCCTTTATCGACTTTCGAGCCGGAATTGCGAGTGCCGTTTTTTGTTTTCTCTACTTCGTGCGACCAGCTACTTGTTCTCTTTGAGGCTTCGGACAGTCGTTTAATGTCTTTTCGCAGCTTGTCGTTCTCGGCTAGCTCATATTTATCTTGCCTTTGTTTATTCTCCCACCAGTCCGAGAAATTACCTTTCTGGACCTCAATATGAGTTTTGTTTATCGAAAGAATGTGGTCCACGCAGTCATCTAGAAATGCGCGATCATGTGAAACCAAAATAAATCCATTCTTGGTTTTTAGATAATCGCTGACCAGCTTCCGTGCGTGAATGTCCAAATGATTAGTTGGTTCATCGATAAGCAGGAAACTGTTTTCCTTCAAAAACAAGGTTGCTAGTAATACTTTCGTTTGCTCCCCGTTTGACATGGTTTCAAATGGCCGATACAATACATCCTCTGACACCTTCAGCAACGATAGCTCGCGTACGATCTGCCAATGCTCATAGTCAGGATAAATTTCATCAATAACGTCCAGGGTATTAAATCCCTTGTGTTCAACATGGAAAGGGAAGTATTCAAAGCTGATATTTGCTGAAATGGTTCCGCTATAATCGTATTTACCAAGCAGCAGGTTAAGAAACGTGGTTTTACCTCTACCGTTCCTTCCAGTAAAACCCAATTTGCAATCGGTATTAATTTGAAAGCTAACGTTTTCGAAGATGTTGTCGTAGCTACCGTCATAAGCAAAAGTCAGGTTGGTCACATTGATTAAAGACATTGACAATATCCTCCATAAAAATAAAATAAAGAGCTACAAGAAAGTTACCTTTCTTGTAGCTCAAATAAATGCTAAAATCTAACCCATTTAATGGAATAGATAAGATTATTTGAGGGAAGAGAATAAGTAACTTTCTTGCCTAACAAAGAATAAAACAGCTTTTGTTTTATCCATTCGTAAAATAAGCAAGAAATATTACATTATTCTCATCATCTCCCCTCGATTATTTACTAGCATTGTAGCATAACAAATTCAACCTTACAACTTTGAATTTAATCAAGATATCCACTTGGTAAGGATACTTAGTTAGAATACCGAAGAAGTAATGGCTATCCGAAAATCAACGGTGCAGAGCAATGGTTGCTGCTGTGGGGGCAGAAAAGAAACGTCATCTGCAGTAGCAGGAGGCGCTACATGTTGATGACGTTGGAAATGCTCAAGGAGCTAGGCAAAGCCGTACAGCCGGACTCGTACATGTAACTGTATCGGACGGGTATGGACGTCTGGCTCGTGGTGAACTACGATTACCTGTGTACGCGCGGCGGGAGAATCCGCGGCGATGATGAAGCGCTGAAGACGGCACCGGAGGCCCGAAGAAATCCGCATGGTGTGGCAATACAAGTAAGGTAAGCGTGGAAGGCAGTTCCTTCTCGTCCGTGTCTGCTTGTTTCTCCGATTTGGCTTGAGCATCCAGTCCGCTGCTGGTCGTCACTGACAGCACCTCTACATATTGCAGCTCCGGGGGCATTATCGTTGTGTGAAGATCGCTGTAGTCGGCAGCGATCAGGCTTACAATATCGCCGGGTTGAAGCTTGCCCGATAAGCCTGCTGCGAGGCTTTTGATGGTGACGGATAGCGCCTGCTTCTATCCGTTCAGACGGGTCAAATAGGTATCGAGGGGAACCCCTGACAATTTGGAAAAAAGTAAAAAGTCATAGCGGTTCCTCGTCAGGGTCGCCATCCGTCCAAAGAATGTAAATTTCAAATCCTTTTTTTTGGAAATTTAAGAATCATCAGCGCGATGCCAAAGCTGAACAGGATTTCGTACAGACTTTCGGCAAGATCCACGCCGGTCGAAAGCGTCATATAGCGATCCGCATACAGGGAAATCGAAATGATGTCCTTTAACAGCGTATCCATGTAGATGAGAGCGCCGTTCAGGATCGCGACAATAAGCAACAACAGAATTTATCCACGGACTCCTCCTTTCCGAGAAGCGGAGTGAACGCCGCTTCCGCTCAAGGCCGGGCTTACTCTTTATAGTTGAACATATCTTGAATGCGTTGCTTCAGCGTCGGCAGAATGGTATCGCCAAACAGCATGTACAGCCCAGCCAATACCAGCGCTCCGATGACGACGGCCATCAGGATTTTAACCGCCGTATCGAGAAACCCTTCTCCGCGGCGGTTGTTTACCGCTTGCTTGGTTCCGATTACTGCACCCATGATTTTCTTTTTCAGCCATTGCTTCATGTTTAAAAGCCTCCTGTTTTTGAGAGTGGAATTCAAAAAGCCTGCCGAGGTTCAGCAGGCTTGTCTTACTGTAGGATCAACAATCCCACGTTCATTCAAATACACATGTTTCATCGGTTCCAGCAGCGCGGCCAACGTCTTTTCACCACCCATCTCATCCCGCAAGTTCATTCGGCAACCGATAGTTCAATATTGCTTGGGATAAGGTAAATGTTCCCCTGAGAATGAAGGTATTGGTCAGGGGAGGGGATAAGCTCATCTCTCATGATTATTGCATTCATGATATTGAACATGCTGATGTCCAACTTGTCGGGCTGCCCGATGCCGAAACATAAGGTCAGATTACCTTGTGGGGTCGAAATCCACCAAGAGAACCTTTTTTTCTTCATTGGATAAGGCATAAGTTTAAGTTGTAGGCGGTGGTCGTTTTTCCGGTTCCACCTTTTTGATTAGCAATGGTTATAGTCGTAGCGTTTCTCATGTTAGCCCTCCCCGAAGCTGTCGCTTCGTTTATTTGTCAATGGTAGGGAGTGGGCTGGTTTGGTCGTTGTTCTCTCCGAGTTCTCTCAAACATCCAAAATCGGCCGCATTTTCTGGAATCGTCGGGAAGCCTTGCGGCGCTTGAATTTGAACAAAAAAACCGCCAAAAACCTTGATTTATCAAGGCTTTTGACGGGTTTTAAATTCCTCATCCTTGACTTAGATTCCGCTTATGTTACAATGACGTAGAAGTTTCAGGTCCGTGTGGGCTAACCCCCCGTGGAGGTTCGAGTCCTCCCGACCGCATATACTTACCTATCAATAGGGCCTTTACATGATGAATAAGTCATGTAAAGACCCTTTTTTTTGTTCGGGATTTGCAATGTATTGCTCATCACTTGAGCCGAAGAAATCTTCGAACTATCCAGATGAGCATAAATGTTGGCTATTAGAGTAATGGCTATTCCAACCAGGGACCAAGTATGTCATTGCAAATACCATCGGGGAAAGGTGGGCATAAATATTACTGTAAAAACCAGTTGTCTTTTTTATATCATATTGTCGGGCTTATTTCATCTGATAAAGGAAGCATGATGCTGGTCTCGAATTGTCTATTTCCGGCTTTTGTTTGGAGATAGCCGCCATATTTTTCCGCTACCCGTTGAATATTGGTTAACCCGAATCCGTGAAAGTCGGGATTGTCTTTGAGAGTGCGCTGATTCGGCTGGTTTTGTTCCAGCCGCGAATTCACCACATGAATAAACAAAGAGTGGGAATTAGAGGACATGCGCAAATGGATAAACTTGTCTTCCTTGTTGGGAACGAGGCGAACGGCTTCAATGGCATTGTCCAACACATTACCTATGACCATGCATAAATCATAACGATCCAGGCGGATATCTGAAGCGGTAATGCGGATGTCGTGTTTCAAGGCAATTCCGTTGTCATTTGCGATATTAAGCGCATGGCTGACTAGAGCGTCAATCACAAGGTTTCCCGTAGTAATGCGCAAATAAGCGGCATTCATGTGCTCCAGCGTTTGATTGATATGTACGATTGCTTCCTGTAGGCGCTGCTCCTGAATGCAGGCGCGAATGAACACCAATTGTTTTTTCGTATCATGGATGATTCGTTTGATACTTTTAAAAGAATGTGCCGTTTTCTCATAGCTGTTATCCTGATAATCCATCTGCTTTTGTAATTGGTAATTTTCATCAGCCAGCCGATATTTTTCAGTCATTCTATCAAACAGAAAAAAGGTGAGCATGTTGATACAGAGAACGCCTACGATAGACAAAAGGTTAAACCAATTTCTCTGCGCATAGAAAAACAGGGTGTTTAAAATTAGAAGGCTAAACAAAAGCATCAACGTGATGATAAAATAATAGACCAATCTTAACTTGTAATCGTACTTCTTCCATTTGATAAAGCGAAGGATGAGAATGAAAAGAAGCATAAGGCAGGAAGAGACAAGCAGAAGCAATAGCCGGGTCTCCAACGTGGTCAAATCCATTTCACCTTTCAAATTCTGGAACAGAGATATGAAATAGAATGACAGCAGTTCCGCGATGAAACCAAGGAGGAGGTACAACACGGAAAAAACCAGCCGGGTTTTCATCCGGGCCGGATACAGAAGGGAGACAAGAAAGGCGCTCCCAATGGATAACAATCCGGTGACAAGGGGAGGAAAGAATGAAACGGAGGAGAAAAACAGCATGCCCCCGGCTGCTGCATAGTTAATTCCAATGACCCGCTTACTTTTATCGGGAGCGTAAAACAGGACAGCAAAGTAACAGTGAAGCAAAACTAACTCCAGCAGAGTTGTTCCAATGAATAATCCATCATGCATGGGAAGTTATCCTCTTTCGTTAAATTGGGCAATCCTGTACCGGGCATACGCCTCTTTGATCCCTTTCCCTTTAGAACGCCCAAGCGGAAATTTGTCTTTATTGGACATGACGACAGTTGTGGCTGTAAACTTATGGACATGTTCCAGGTTAATGATGATAGAACGATAAATCTGATAAAATGAAGCATCCAGCTTGATTGAAAATTCTGCTAATGTGGAAACGGCAGCAAAGCGTTGTTCCATTGTAATAAGTTCCAAATGTTTTTTGTCCACTTTTTCAATAGCAATAATATCGGAAGCTCTTAGGACAATTTGTTCCGTGTTCGTCTTAACAACAACATAACGTTGGATCACGGAATGAATATAATCGCATAACTTTGCGATTTGAGTTTCAAACCGTTCATAGGAAACGGGTTTGATCAGATACTGAAAGGGCTGCACATTAAAGCTGTCGATCATGTATTGCGGGTAACTGGTCAAAAAAATAATCTGTACATCCTTATCGGGTAGGGA
The DNA here is from genome assembly GCF_002003265.1 of Paenibacillus larvae subsp. larvae. Taxonomy (NCBI): domain Bacteria; kingdom Bacillati; phylum Bacillota; class Bacilli; order Caryophanales; family Paenibacillaceae; genus Paenibacillus; species Paenibacillus larvae. The sequence continues at coordinate 2,277,402 of NZ_CP019687.1, read as the reverse complement.
ACGGATTTTTAGGGCGGTTTCGATTCCGTTCATGCCTTTCATTTCCACATCCAGGATGAGAAAATGGAAGGTATATCGACCGTATTCTTTATAGTACTGAAGCAATGCCTCTCCTGAATAAAAGTAGTTAACCTCAAAAGTATAGGATTCGTTTTCCGAGAACTGCGAAAAAAACTGCTGCAATTGCTGATGAATTTCTTCTTCATCATCACAGACTGCCACTCGAAGCAAAAATGACCACCTCTCTCTACTAAAGTACTTCCATTCTACTTCGATTCTTCCTTCTAGCGCTAACTCATTCTTCCTAAATCTATTCATATTTAACATAAATATAACATAAATCTGACAAAGACATGCAGTTTATCCCCTGTTATCTGCAATTAAGGTCCAATATATTTCAATAAATAACATAATATGCTATATTGGTTTGCGGGTGATGGAACATGATGGCAAACATTGTGAATAAAATCACGTTAAAAATCTTTCAACAAGGTGTTGTGGACGAAGAGAATTTGCCGATTATTCGCTATGGATTGCAAGCGATAATTGAAGTTTCGATTATAGTGGCAACTATGCTGACGATTTCTATATCATTCGGTCGGATAATTGAAGCCGCAGCTTGGATGGGGACCATTATCTTATGCAGAAGTTTTGGAGGAGGCTATCACGCCAAGACCTTTAAAAGCTGTTATTTCATATCTGTCGGCGCTTTTATACTGACTTTGGTAGTGGTGGATATAATGCCCTGCCGGTTGTTCATGCCTGTGACTATTGCTTGTTTCATGATTTCTATTATTCTCTTTATTCATTCGTACATTACTGCCAAACAAATCAGGGGGCTTGGGATAATTGATCATCTTTTTTACAAAGTGAGCATGAGCATATATATTTGCTATTACTTTTTCATCATTTTCATGATTTCACTGGAAATAATCAATTCGGTAGTCGTTGCAAGTTTATTTGGATTTATTATTTCTCAATTATCGATTGAATCAAATTCATAAAACAACTCGGATGGAAATCTAAGTTATGAAATTGATTCGATTTTCATCAAACATAAGGGGGGCAGGAAAAATGAAGCTTATTAAATTACCTTGGAAAGCGCTAAGCATGATGGCAGGACTTTTTGCTTTCATTGGAGCAAATACAAGGTGTTGGTGGATTGCCCATCAACCCGAGGTTCCCGAAGAGCTGCATAAATTACGCAAATTCTAATTCCAATGAAAGGAGGTGAACAAAATGGAAAAGATTCTTGTTGGTGAAGAACAAGAGACTGCTGCATGTTGGGGCTGTGCAGTCTGCGCTTCGTGTCTATGGTGCGCTTCATGTCTTGCTTGTGTCGTTCCGGTTCTGGGACAAGCGGCGGTAGCCGCAGCTGCTGCTGAGGTAGGAGCGCCAGCGACAGCTTCGGCCGTTGCAATCGGAGTTTCTGCTTGATCCAATGACTACTGCTCCTGCGTTTCATCTGTGGACAGATTGCAGGATTTCTTCATAAAGCTAAAACGATATGGGTGCAGACGCAGGAGTCCATTAATTCATAAATGAAGAGGTGTCCTATGAAAGGGATTCACTTTACAAGCAAACGGGGAACCGAATATTACTACGATGACCTGACGGGTCAGATATTTCCCGCAAAACAAACCGAACTTTCCATGCTGGCCGAAAAATTCCGGAATTTGGCTCCTGACCGGAAGCTTTTAGATTTTCATAATATTAGAAATGCCGGAGAAGAGGAGCTAAAAGATTATCTTTGCAAAGGTGCCAACGGGTTCAAACAATTACTTTTGGAAATTACATCTTTTTGCAATTTGAGATGCAAATATTGTATTTATTCCGATCATTATGAATTCACTAAGACTTACGAAAATAAACATATGGATTTTTCGGTTGCCAAGGCCGCCATAGATTACTATTTTTCGGATTTCCGGAATATTCAGTATCGCAATCCTACAAGAAATCCTGTGATCGGGTTTTATGGAGGAGAACCTTTATTGAATCTCCAGCTTATCCGGCAAATAGTGGAGTATATCAAGATGACATACGGAGAATATGATGGCATACAGTACAATATAACAACCAACGGTATCAGCTTTACGGAGGACGTTCAGGATTTTCTGACGGAGAATAATTTTTCCATTATCGTAAGTCTGGATGGATATAAAGAAAATCATGACCGTAATAGGGTGAAAGCTGACGGAACCGGAAGCTTTGATGAAGTTATGAAGAATCTGAAGACGTTCAGAGAGAGGCATAAAGGTTATTCCAAGCTCGCCATAAGCTCCTGTTACGACATTAAAACGGATATGTTTCAGCTGAGGGATTTTTTTGACAGTGAAGATTTATTCTTGGCCAGATTAGCTTCTGTCGACGCTAACAATACAACTTATTATGACCAATTTACGCCTCATGAAAAGCAGAAATTCAGCGAATCTCTCGCCTCGTTAAAAGAGATCTTTCTAAATCTGACGGAAAGCAACAAGATACGGAAGGATTCATTCCTGTATTCTCTTATCGGCATGAATTATTCGGAATTGGCATTTCACCCCATGATGAACGAAAAAAGACCGGATCTGCTTCCCTTTACTGCTTCCTGTATTCCAGGAGAAAAAATTTATGTAAATATAGACGGCAACTACCATATGTGCGAGAAAATAAATACTCATCATGCCATAGGAAATATTGAACAAGGTATCGATTATGGAAAAATTGCATGTATTATTAATAATTTCAAAAAGAGTGTGTGCCAGAACTGTACTGACTGTAATGTAACAAGATTTTGCAATATCTGCTTCCAGCAATGCGCCACGGATCACAATTTCGAGAAAAAGGACTCCATGTGCGCAAATATTGAGGCTCATGTAAAAGCGATACTTGCAGATTTTATCGATGTACTTGAAACAAATCCTACATTGTTTGGATCAAGTCCAAATTTGTGTGTAAATTCCCTCAGCTAGACTGTGCTACATAATGCGAGTCACTTTGGCATCGGACTTTGGCCGATCCTTCCGCCATTCCATGTACTCGGTCATGTCGAGATATTTCTTGCCGGCTGCCCATTTTTCATCCTGTTCCATCAATAGAGCACCAATAAGACGAATCACGGATTCACGGTTTGGGAAGATGCGAATGACACGTTCCCGGCGTCTAACCTCTTCGTTGAGACGCTCAACGCTATTTGTCGTGCGCAGCCGTTTTCGGTAACGCTCTGGCAGCATTAAGACGGCGGTAGCATCGTCAAATCCGCTTTCCAGCACGCCCATCGCCTTACCCGCCTTATCTTCATAAGCCGCTAAGGTCTGTTTTAATAAAAACCTTGCCGTTCCAGTATCAGGAGCATCTAGAATCGACCGTAGACGGCCATGGATCTCATCCTTCAAGGCTTTGGGTGAGGCTTCTAATACATTTCGCGTGAAGTGAGTCTGGCATCGCTGCCATGTTACCCCTTGCAGCTGCTGCCGTACCGCGCGTACAAGGCCGCCATGATCGTCGGAGGTAATGAGATCCACACCTCGTAATCCACGTCCTTTTAGAGAGCTGAAAAACTCACTCCAGCTTGCTTCAGATTCTGTGTCACCCAGCATCAGGCCAAGGACTTCACGATAGCCCTCGGTGTTTACACCAATGGCAATCATGATGCCTCGTGAGCGTACACGACCGTCTTCACGGACCTTGAGATACATCGCATCTACGAGAACAAACGGAAAGAGGCTGTCTGCCAGGCTTCGATTATTCCAAGCAGTTACGATGGGATCCAGCCGCTTACAAAGGTCTGAAACAGTGGATTTAGAAAACTCGGTTCCGCAGAGTTCTTCGGTTACTTGCGAGACTTTACGCGTAGAGACGCCGTTTACGACCATTTCCATCATCGCTAAGATTAACGCTTGTTCACTTCTCTGGTAACGACTAAAGAGCTCTGTCGTGAACTTCCCGCCACGGATGCGCGGAACACTTAGTGTAATGGTTCCCACCCGCGTATGCAGCCCATGTGGATACGATCCATTCCGGTACGCTTTTCGATTCTCTGTTCGTTCATAACGATCTGCTTCCACTTGTTCACTCACCTGTGCTTGTAAGACTTGGTTCAGTACAGACTCGAGCAGCTTGGCTACACCCGCATCCTGAGAATTTCCCAAAAATAGTTGATGCAAAAGCTGCGAATCTACGTTAATCTGGTATTGAGCCATTTCATAACACCTCGTATATTTAGAATTTTGTGTCCCAACATTATTCTAACTGAGGGCTATGAATATGGCTCCTTTCATTTTTTGGAACCTAGCTTTTTACACAATTATACGGACTCAACTGGATCATTACCCGTTTTATCTTGATCCGATGCCAAACCTTTACTTTACCCGTGATCCTGCAGCAGCGATTGGCGACGGATTATCAATAAATAAAATGAGAGAGCCGGCCAGGCGGCGGGAATCCTTATTTATGCAATATATTATGAGGTATCACCCGCGTTTTAAAGATCATGATGTGCCGGTCTGGCTCGACCGTGATTATGAGTTTCCAATTGAGGGCGGGGACGAACTGCTTTTAAATGATGAAGTTATTGCAATTGGAGTATCTGCCCGTACTTCTGCCAAAGCCATTGAGCGCCTGGCGAAAAATTTGTTCAGCCGTCAAGACCGTATCCGGAAAGTATTGGCCATAGAAATTCCGAAATGCCGTGCATTCATGCATTTGGATACCGTCTTTACAATGGTTGATTACGGCAAATTCACAATTCATCCGGCTATTCAAAGACCGGAAGGAGATATGAATATTTTTATATTGGAAAAAGGGGCAGATGAGGAAAGTCTGCAAATCACGCGCTGCACATGCTTAACCAAGGCTTTAAAAGAAGCTTTGAGCCTGGATGAATTAACCCTGATTCCATGCGGGGGAGGCGATGCCATTGCTTCAGCCCGCGAACAGTGGAACGATGGCTCCAATACATTGGCTATCGCACCGGGTGTGGTTGTTACATATGACCGTAACTATGTATCGAACGCTTTATTGCGTGAACATGGGATAGAAGTGATAGAAGTGCCGAGTTCGGAATTATCACGTGGCCGTGGGGGCCCCCGTTGTATGAGCATGCCGATTGTCAGAAAAGATATTCAGAACAAATAAAGAAAGTAGGAATAAACATGTTAGGGAAACAACAGGCTTTAAAAGGAAAAAGCTTTCTGGCAGAAAAGGATTTCACCGAGGAAGAGCTTCTATATTTTCTTGATTTGGCGGAAGAATTGAAAGAAAAAAAGAAAAAAGGCATTCCGCACCGTTATTTGCAAGGAAAAAATATTGCACTATTATTTGAAAAAACATCTACGCGGACAAGATGCGCATTCACCGTGGCGAGCACTGATTTGGGTGCGCATCCTGAGTATCTGGGCAAGAATGACATTCAATTAGGCAAGAAAGAGTCTATTGAAGATACGGCAAAAGTACTTGGCAGCATGTTCGATGCCATTGAATTCCGCGGTTTTGAACATTCCAAAGTGGAAGCTCTGGCCAAATATTCCGGCGTACCTGTATGGAACGGGTTAACAGACAGATGGCACCCGACTCAGACTCTTGCTGATCTGTTGACCATAAAAGAACACACCGGGCACTTAAAAGGAGTAAAGCTTGTTTATGTTGGGGATGGGCGAAACAATGTCGCTAACAGTTTATTAATCGGTGGCGCCATTGTTGGTATGGAAGTGCGCATTTGTTCCCCGGAATCCCTTTTCCCCGATCAAGAAATCATAGATATGGCCAAGCAATACAACGGCCGGATAATGGTAAGCAGCAGCATAGAGGAAGCAGTTCCGGAAGCAGATGTGATTTATACAGATGTATGGGTATCCATGGGGGAAGAAGACAAATTTGCGGAACGGGTGAAGCTCCTTAAACCTTACCAGGTAAATACGGAAATGCTTCGGAAGACAGGAAATAAAGATGTCATGTTTTTACATTGCTTGCCTTCTTTTCATGATACTGAAACGGATTATGGCCGTGAAGCCTACGAAAAATACGGAATAAAGGAAATGGAAGTAACAGACGAAGTATTCCGCAGCAGGCATTCCAAAGTTTTTGAACAAGCCGAGAATAGAATGCACACCATTAAAGCTGTAATGGCAGCCACTTTAGGAGATTTGGATTAGAAATCACTTTGGGGGGAGGAACAGTCCTCCTCCCTTGTTCTGATTTTCCCGGCAAACGGAGCAGGCCAATACAGCCAAAAAGGAGAGGTGAACGTTATGGGGGAAGAGAAGAAATTAGGCCTTTTTTCTTTAATTGCCCTTGTCGTGGGTTCCATGATAGGGGGGGGTGCATTTAACCTGGCGAGTGATATGGCTAAAGGAGCGGGAGCAGGAGCCATTATAATCGGCTGGATCATAACGGGGATCGGGATGATTGCTTTAGGACTATCCTTTCAAAACTTAACTATGAAAAGACCGGATCTGGATGGCGGTATTTTCAGTTACGCCAAAGCAGGCTTTGGTGATTTTATCGGATTTAACAGTGCATGGGGATACTGGTTGTCAGCCTGGCTTGGAAATGTTGCCTATGGCACTTTGTTATTTTCGTCTTTAGGTTATTTTTTTCCCGTTTTCGAAGGCGGTCAAAATGTAGCGTCAATTATTGGGGCGAGTCTTTTATTATGGTGCGTTCATCTTTTGATTTTACGCGGGATTCAGTCGGCTGCACTTGTGAATTTAGTCACAACAATTGCTAAATTAGTTCCTATCTTTGTCTTTATTATAGCTGCTGTCTTTGCATTTCATATAGATATTTTTACAGAAGGGTTCTGGGGAGAAGCGGGTTCTTTTTCCTGGGAAGCGATAGGGGGACAGGTTAAATCTACAATGCTTGTTACCCTCTGGGTCTTTATTGGAGTCGAAGGGGCTGTTGTTTTATCCGGCCGTGCAAAAAACCGGAGTGATGTTGGCAAGGCTACGGTTATTGGATTGCTTGGAACACTAATTATTTATATCTTCATAACCCTGTTATCCCTGGGCATCATGCAGCAGGCGGATGTTGCCGGTTTAAAAAACCCGGCAATGGCCTATTTGTTTGAAAGTGTTGTCGGCAAATGGGGGGCGGTTCTGATCAATCTGGGCCTGGTTATCTCTGTATTGGGAGCGTGGCTGGGCTGGACCTTGCTGGCATCCGAAATTCCTTTTTTGGCGGCCAAAGACGGTGTATTTCCGAAATGGTTTGCGAAAGAAAACAAAAATAAGGCGCCGGTAAACTCTTTGTGGCTGACGAACGGGCTCATTCAAATTTTTCTGCTAACCTTTATCGTTTCGGAACAGGCATACCACTTTGCCTTCTCTCTTGCATCGTCCGCTATTTTGATTCCATATGCCTTTTCAGCATTTTATCAATTCAAGTATAGCCGGCAATCCCGGCATCAGGACCGGACAAAAAATATGGTTATCGGTTTGGTGGCAAGCATCTACGGGTTTTGGTTAGTCCTGGCTGCAGGATTGGATTATTTACTGCTGACCATGACCTTGTATGCACCAGGCATTTTTATCTTTTATAAGGTTCAAAAGGAATCCGGCACGGAACACGTGTTTACCAAGGGTGAGAAAGCTTTGTCCACAGTAATTGTAGCATTGGCACTTTTCGCGGTTTTTGGTTTGGTGACGGGTAATATGACTTTTTAATGTGGAGGGAAAGGAAATGACAAGAAGAAAAATAGTAGTGGCCTTGGGAGGAAATGCTATTCAATCCGGGGATGGTTCCGCTCAAGCGCAGCAAGAGGCCCTGGAAAGAACGGCCGAACAGCTTGTGAAAATTTTGGAGAACGATGCGGATATTGTGATTACCCATGGAAACGGCCCGCAAGTAGGTACGCTTTTGTTACAGCAGAAGATAGCAGACAGTACAGCGACACCTGCCATGCCTTTGGATACTTGTGGTGCCATGAGTCAAGGAATGATTGGGTATTGGATGGAAAATGCGATTGAGAAAGCACTAAAAAAACACCGAATAAATAAACAGGTAGCAACCGTGATTACCCGGGTAGTGATAGATCAAGAGGATAAAGCTTTCAAAAATCCAACCAAGCCGGTAGGCCCTTTTTATACGGAAGAAGAGGCCAGGCAGCTAATGAAAGATGCGGAGGCTGTATTTAAAGAAGACTCGGGGCGGGGATGGAGACGGGTAGTCCCCTCGCCAAGACCGGTTAACATCCGTGAGAAAGAAATCATAAGTTCATTAGTCAGGGAAGGCCATATTGTCATTGCCGTTGGAGGCGGGGGAATTCCCGTTGTTGAATATGCAGAAGGCCTGCAAGGTGTTGAGGCGGTAATTGACAAAGATTTTGCCGCTCAAAAACTGGAAGAACTGGTCGGGGCAGATATTCTGATGATTTTAACGGCTGTTGATCATGTTTATATCAATTTCAATAAGGACAACCAGTCCAAACTTGGCCGCACTTCAATTCAGGAACTGGAGACCTATATTAGGGAAGGGCAATTTGCAGCAGGAAGCATGCTTCCGAAAATACAGGCCGCCATTCATTTCGCCGGGACAAACCCCGAGCGGCAATCTATCATAACTTCATTGGATAAAGCGTACGAAGCCCTGGAGGGAAAAGCCGGCACCATCATTACAAAGTCTGGTTCACACTAAAGTATAAGCCAATTGATTTTGCTAAAGAGGTGGGCAGAATGACAAGAAATATAGGGGAAACCTTGAAGAAATTTGAATTGTTTTCTTGTTTAACCGAAAGCAAATTACAAAGCCTCGAAAAATTCATTTATTGGAGGACTTACCGAAAGGGCCAATTTTTATTTCTGGAGGGTGATTCAAGAGAACGAATTTATCTTCTGTTAGATGGATTCGTTAAATTGGAACGCGTGAATCAAAGCGGTAATTTAATATACGAAGACTACGTCAAACCATTTACAGTCTTTCCTTATGGCGGGATGTTTACAGATCAAGTTTATAATTATACAGCCTTGGCTATGACGGATGTGGATATTTATTATATTCCCACTATCATTTTCGAGGACATGATCAAATACAACCGAAAGCAGTTGTTATATATCATTCAGCAGCTATCCTCTATTTTAAAATCACAGGAGAGCCGCGTGCAGAATATAAGCATTCCCAATGCCCAAGATCGGGTCATTCAGACGCTCGGTTACTTAATGAATGATTTAGGTGAACAAGAAGGAGAAGAGGTTGTCATTTCTTGTCCTCTTACAACCATTGAGATCTCCAAAATCTCCGGAACTTCCCGTGAGACGGTGAGCGGAGTTTTAAAACAACTGAAAAATGATCATATTGTAACCGTTCTAAGCAAAAGAATCACGATTCATGACCCAAGTTATTTTGAAGAAGTATCCATGTAAAATATTTTAATAGCTCAGTCATTGTTAAAATATAAACCGGGTGCCCTGGCGCAGTCTAGTACAGACTGCGAAGCACCCGGTTTATCGTTTCACGGCGCATTCCGATAAATTGGCCGATCTCCTCCTGGGTCAATACATCTGTCAGCTTGTAGCCTGGCACGTACCGTTTGAACCATTGCTCGAACAATTCGAACCGCTCCTTAGGAGTAATGGCAGTAAGATGATCGATTCTTTGCTGCATAACCCTGAGCTTGTCCTGCATGATAAGGGCGATATTCCGGTACCTTTCCGGATTTTTCGCCAGACTGGCGTACCATTCATCTTTGGGAATCCGTTCCACCTCACTGGTTACAAGAGCAATGGCGGTTCCATGATACTCTTTGGGTGAGATCAGGGAGTGATGCGGAATAAATTCACCGTCATATAATAAATTAAATAGAAACTGGCTGCCATCCTCATGAATCCTCACCACTTTGAAAAGCCCCTTTTTAATCCGGAATAATGGACCAAGCTCTCCCTGGCGGAACAATACTTCCCCTTTATGCAAAATCATTAAGGCTTTCCCCCCTTGCCGGCATTCTCTATATCAAGTTTTATCATATTTTGAGGGATGAGCCAAATAACTCGGAAAAATATAAAAGAAAGCGGTTCCAAACAGGACAAAATTCTGTCAGAATTATGGAATAACCCGACTCGGGAAGGTGAACAGAATGTCTTTATATGAAAAATACAGAAAGGCGTTTGCGGAGATTCCCAAACCATTTGCTTTTGTTGATATGGATTTTCTGGCCGAGAATATTCAAGCTGTTGCTTCCCGCAGTCATGGAATATAGTGTTCCGGCTGAGTATATGAAACAAGTATTGATGGAGGTAGAAGCTTGTGTAAGAAAGCATCGTTTTGCCGTACATTTTCCAGTAGAATGCAGGTATGTCAAGGGGGATGATTTGTGGTTAAGCCCGGCATACGGTCGCGATTCCGCGTTTATCGCGGTCCATATGTATAAAGGTATGCCTTACGAAGCTTATTTCGTTGTGTAGAGTCGATTATGCGCTCTTATGGGGGACGTCCTCATTGGGGGAAGCTTCATACGATGAAGACAGAGGAATTGAAAGCTATATATCCGAAATGGAAGGAGTTCACGGACGTTCACAAACAACTCGATCCGAAAGGGGTATTTCTGAACAGTTACTTGCAGGAGCTGTTAGGAGAATGAACGATTGATTAGCGAAAAACAAACAAAAGCCTGGCTTGGGAGTACCAGGCAGGCTTTTGTCCGAAAAGAAAAACTAGTTTTTGTGAAAAAAACTGAGCAGATCAGTCCAGCGTCGTTTTTTATCGAATATGAATTTGATCTGGATGAATTTGGATCCGTATGCGTATTGAAGCGTATTCAGTCCATAATTCAATGATTGCAGGATAACGGCAGCCTCCCGGCTCCCTTTGTCTTTTTGCAGGTTGGGAAGCGTGCACTTGATATAACCGTCTTCCCTTTCAATCTGGGCGGCATCCTCCGTAAATTCCTGCAGGCTGTTTACCGCATTAAGAATAAGAACAGAAATGGCTGTTGCTACAATACTGCAACCGTAGTAATCAAAAGCCTCCCCCTTGGCTTCAAATCCGTAAATCGTATTATTGGCTGTGAAATAGAATGTTGCCCTAAAAGGCTGCCTATCTTCCAAACGGACCTTCGTTTCAGTGTACTGTTGAACCATGACTGCCTCCCATATCTATCTCTCTTTAATAAGCATATCAAAAAATACCCGGAAAACAAAAAATACGTTTAAGGTAATAGAGAAGGGTAGTCAAAAGCCTCCACCCTGGAGCATGGAGACTTATCGCTTTATATTATATCCATATCTTGATCAGGCTGATTAGTCGGCCATTTGTAGGGCTGGGAGATGGCAGACTGTTGTTCCCGGTACGAAGGTAACAGAATATTGCCGTCTACAAGTTTGACCTCATCCGGATTGATATTCTCTGTGATATCAGCACCAATTAAAATAGTATCTTCGAATTTTACAATCGTATAGCAGTGTTCGACATTTGCAACCTGTTCCCGGTTTTTTTGCACAACCTGATACAGAAGGTACTTTTTACTGCGGACTGGTAAGGATTCCCATTCTTTCCTGGCTATTTCATCCGGAAGAAGGATGGACATCATGGCTTCTTTGTCGGTTAAGCCGATATTGTTGGGTTCACGCCCAACGATACTTTCCGTACCGAGTTTTGGAACAAGGGCATCAATGGCGGCCTGATCGAGCTTCTGGTTTTCGTCCGGCATGGATTTGGTATCAACATACGCCGTAAACGTGTCCCCGTCCCAAGAAATGCCGCATCCGAGTACTTGACTGACAAAGCGTAGTGGGACCATGGTCCTGCCTTCAAAAATTTGAGCCTCAACAGGAAGCAGGTAAGAGATCCCATTAACTTGTGCAACTGGGGACCCTATTTTCAGTTGAACATTGGTTTCTTCCTTCCGGGCAGTTACAATTTCATGATCACCATCCCAGAACACGCTGGCTCCCAATTTCTCAAAAATGTCCTTCATTGGAATGATGGTATAACCATTTACGGTGACTGCAGGTTTAGATAAAGACATAGGTGATCCATCGACTACCACGTTGACGGTGGCCTCCGCATTGGCCTGACCGGCTCCGACAAACAACAGGATTGCCATGCCGATGGAAACAATCCATCGTTTCAAATGACTCCCTCCTTAAGATTTTTAATATAACTACCCATTTTGACGTGCCTGCTAAAAAAAAGGTTGCACCGAACCGATTAACACCGCAATAAATAAATCAAGGTCCTAATAGATTTAAAGATTTCAATTTGAGCTTGGTCAAGTGTCTCAAACACCCTACAATCCCTCCGTTGATTATACAAAGAAAACCGTTCCTTTCGTAAATGGCGGATCGTAACCATTTTACTAAAGGACGGTTTTCTTTTGTTTTACGGTCTTGAGAAAAGAGCCTATCCCTCTTCCGCCATCCAATGACTTTTGGGACAGACCCTTTTTGTTAACAAAGGAAACAAGACAATTCTTTAAGATTTTTTCTTGTTAGGAGCAGGTTCATTGGCTCCGACAAGATCGAGGAAAAACATAAACAGTGGAATTCCGATCAGAAGGCCCCACACTCCAATTAAACGTTCAAACAAGATAAGAACAGCGAAAGTGAAGAAAACGGGCAGCTTCATTTTGACAGACATCAGCTTCGGATTGAGCACATAACTCTCGAATGCATGAAGGATGGTAATCATAACCAGTACATATACAATGTGAATCCATCCGCCTATCTGGAAGGCAATAATACTGAGCGGAATTAAAGATACAATTACTCCGGCAACTGGGACTAATCCCAATGCGAAAATTATGATGCCAAGTCCGAGAATCTGCGGAAAACCCATAAAATACAGCATGATCACGGATAAAATGGAGTTAATAAAAGAAATTAGAATCTGAACTTGCATAACTTTGCCGAAACTGTTTACGAAATTGCGTCCGAACTGTTTGTAGTATTCGTAAATAAAACCTACTTTACTTGTCTCGAAACGCTGCAGAAACTTGACGATCCCGCGGCGTTCCCAGGAGAAAAAGAAGCTGAGAATGAGAGAGAGGAATATGCTGAGGAGAAATCCCCCGATATTTTTAGTCGTATTAACCGCATAGTTTCCGGCTGATGATAAATACGACCCGATATCCACCCTTTGGATCATCTCAAATACCTTTGGATGAAAGGCATCTTTATAATCGCTGGGATTGAAATTTACAATAATATTTACGATGCTGACAATTTGTTTAGCCAGTACGGGAACATACATGTAGCTGGCCACCCCGACAAATACCCCGAAAGCCCCATAAACCAGAAGAATCATAAGTTTTTCCGGGATACGAACCCACTTGTGTGTCAGCTTGAGAAGCAAGGAACAAATAGTGTAAAACAAAAATGAAAAAATAAAAGTGAACAGCAGGATATTAAGCATATCCGACAGCATGTAAAAAAGTAAAATCAAAAATAAGATGGCCAGAAGCTTCTTGGCTACAGCGAAATTAAACATATCTTTCATCTTGTCCAAAAGCGATACTCCCTTTCCTCTAGTCACAACAATTCTTATACGTGCGGGCTTCTTAAAAGGATGCAAATTTAACCGATTTGTAACTTTTTATTTTCATGTTTATTAGTATAGCAGAAAGCAGTCCAAAACCAATCACCAAAACCGCATTGATATAACTGTTTTTTTTAAAATCGGGCGTTAAAGCATATTTTGATGGCAGAAGGGGAAGCTACTCAAAAAAGGAGTGTATATCATGCAGCAGGAGACGGTTGTAATTACATTGAACGAATTCCTTGAAGGAAACTATATGGCGGTTCATGCCTATGAACGGTATATTGAACAAGTAGAAGATCCTAAAATTAAAAAGGGTCTGCAAACGATTCAACAGGATCATAAACAGCATGCCTTAAAGATTGCAGAGCAGATTCAAAATCTTGGAGGCGTTGCGGTTGACGGGGTAGGCTTGGCAGGAACCATAAGTGAATGGTTTCAAAAAATAAAAGGCGACCAAAAAACAGAAGAAGTGCTTCAGGCTGCCCTCAAAGGTGAGGAAAAAGGCATAGAATCGACAGAAAAACTGGTTCGTGGTGACCTTGACGAGCGGAGTCTGGAGTTGGTTCGTTGGGTTTTGAATGAAGACAGAAGACATATCAAACAGTTAAAACAATTGAAGCAATTGCTGCATTGAAAAAGGGAAAGCTTTCCTTGGGTGAAAATCTGATAGATATGCACCCATACGTGGATTCCGGCATAAAATACATGGAATCCACGTACGAAAGGTATGAGAGAAGAGATGGAGTATCCTGTTAAACAGAAACAGGTTGTATACGAGGCCGAAGCGAAGGTAGTCGAATACATCAAAATTTGCAGGGAGCGGCTTTACAAGATCTGTCATCAATGTATCGACAGGCTGGTCCGAATCCAAACCATGGATGGGATTGTTTATGAAGGAATGATCGTAAAAGTAGACAAAAAACATGTTTACTTGAGTGTTTCCCAGGGATACCCGGACGGATATATGGAAAGAGGATTTTTCTATGGGCCCGGAGCTTACTATAGTAATGTGATTCTGCCTCTGGCTTTGTTTGATTTGCTTACCATTACCCTGCTGATTTAAAAAAGAGCTTCCGAAAGAAAGGTCTCATACTGGGGGAAATCCTATCATAATGGCCATGTGCCTTTGCAGAATTCTGCGTAAAGCAGTTTTCTTGACAAACTCAGAGCTTCCAAATGGAGGCTCTTTTTATTTTTTTTATGGAAAATAGTTGTCCCGGACTTCGTATCCGTTAGCGAAACAGACGACTATAAACGGAAGCGGGCAGAACAAAAAAGCCTGCCCTGCAAAGAAGGACAAGCCTTTTAGACTCAGATTTATTTTTTTGTTTTAACGGCTAATCCGCTGAATGATATCGGACCTACTATGTCGGCCCTAGTTCCGTTTACTTTGTTTTCCGCAGTTAAAGTATAGATATGGGTACCGGCTTTCACGTTAAAATCTATCGCTTGAAAAGATACGATATAATTCTCCCACGGACCCTGCGGATTCAATTCCCTGGTCAGTATTGAAGATTTCCCTGCATCACGAAAGATCCTGAACAAAATTTGAGCAATGCCCGTTATACCCCGGATACCGACGCTGGCAATCAATTCGACTTTGTTCGCGATTTGGGGAAGGCGTAACCTAATCTTTGGTAGACGAATCCTTTTCGGAGAAATGGGGATGGTGAATGATTTTGCTACATTGAATCTTCTAAGCGGCTCTGTTGCCTTAAATCAGAATACGTACCATGACAAGAGCGGAGTTTTTTTGTTCTATCAAAAAAATAAATTGACAAGCTATATTTGGGTATATATACTAAATATATTTAATTATACCAATTTATTTAAATAATGAAAGGCGGGTTGCGGACCATGACAAATCTAATTTTCAAAAGCAAATTTACTCAACTCTTGTTATTACTAATTGGCAGTGTGGCATGCTTAGGTTTGTATTTCACGATGTTAAGTATGCTTCCAGTAGCAGACATGGTAAAAGAATTCGGTGTTCCTGTCGCTGTTGCAACAACAGTAGCAAATTATGGAGGCGGCAGATTGGCTAATTACGGGAGCGATGATTCTTGCCGCAATCGGAACAGGCGGCGCTTCCTTGCTTGCAGCTGCCGGCAAAGAATAGCTTAAAGCGGTCTTGAAGAAGAAGTACGGAGAAATGGGCGCGAGAGCATTTACTGCTTGGTAATGAAATTGTTGCTTTCATTATTCCTTATGACGAGTTAGAAAGTCTGTCCGATAGCGTAACCTTTAAAATAAGCCATCGGACAGACTCCTTAGGGGGACAAGTACGAATGAACTTCTTGTCAGATTTCAACGAACTCTTATTACTGCATCTGAAGATTAGAATAAGGGGACAATTTTCACTTTTATTTACTTATACATTGAAATTCTTAAATTAATGGAGCAGAACAAAAGTTTATATCCTTTTTTTATTTATTAAAATTTCATTTTCGTTTCTATCGTTATGGGTAATATGGAATTATATATACAAGGAGCAGTACTCTTTTTATTGGAGTGCTTCAATTCTATTATTTTTTTTGATTTACCCTGCTATAGTTGGCATGTTCGCTTGGAAAAGAACGCATGTGCCTGTTTATGAAGAATTTTTATTAGCTTCTTCTAAAAGTGAAACATACATATTTGGTTTACTTGCAGCAGAGGAATTTATCTGGTCCATAATGAACAATATAGGTCTATATACAACCTTGTTAGGTTTGATTGCATTCATTCATGAACTGGCATTTATAGAAGCTTTATTAGGTTGTATTTTATTGGCCATTATTTCATTTGGTTTGTTCTTGATCAGCAACCGCCTTCTTGGAAATTACATCATCTATAAAATATGCAGGCCTATAAGTTGGATCCGATTGTTTGTCTATCTAATTGTTTGTGTTATTTGTTTGGGTATCGGATTTCTTGCTGTTGGACAAATCATACCGTATATTCGTGCATTTAGAACAAACATCACATCACTGCAAGCCTTGACCAGCGAAGAAATTTGGAACCGTATGATCCACTTGATATCGGTTGAATGGAATCAAGTTATTCAGCAACTTTTACATATCATATATCATAAAAATTTGCCTCATATTTATCTGCATGAGCAGTTCCATCATCCTAACTTGTTAAACCTGTTTGCTTTATGTGCGGGTTGTTTCGTTGTCATTTTCATGATCATGAGTCTATTCCCATACAAATACAATAAGTTTAAACTTACAGAACATAAAGATTTTTTGCATTACTATATCACTTGGCTCAAGCAAATCAATAAGCTTGTTTATAGATGTGACTGTATGTTAGAAAAAGAAATTACGTTGTTAGGAAGAAATAGGCAGCACGTATCATCCGGTTTTTTTTCGCTTGCAGTCGCAGAAATAGAAATATTTTTTTATTCAGGAATTACACTAGGGTTAGGGCAAGCTTTACATACGGAGGGTTTTATTATCTCTATTATTTGTATCTTTACAATGTTGGCTGTGGCTAACCATGCTTCCGCTATTAGATCAGAATATCCGTTTTTGTTTTTATTAAGTTCCGAAGGGAGAAATATAGATCTTATAAGATTATCGGGAAATTCCAGCCGATTATTATTTGATGCCAAAATGAAGCTGATGAGGATTATAATGATAATTCCAACCTTGGTCATGCTCATTATTGTTTGCATCTTATGTATAATTTGGGGCTTTTCGGCATCTTGCAGTTTAATTCTGGTCATAATCATTATTTCCTATTGGATATTGCCTTTTTTTGAACTATATTCTTCTCCCTTTATATCTAAATTTAACTTTAAGAGCATTCAAGAGATTGGTAAAACGAAAGAGGAGCTGGAGCTGCGTACACTTGTTGATACTGCTCCAAGGAGATTTATTATTGTGCCTATAATGATTATTTTATATTTCGGCGCATTCATTATACCAAGTTGGGCTGCTAGCTTTCTCCCACTTTTTATTACTGGTTATTTTACCTTATCAAGTCTTATTTTTTTTCAAATCTCCAAAAAAATAACAGCAAAAGGTTTGAAAGAGATTGATAACCGGGTGTGGATTGAATCATGATGGGTCAAATGCTTGTCAGATGGAGAAGGTTGTTTCTTTTATATATGCCATAATAATTTCATTGATCTGTTTAATTTTCAAGCGAGAGATACTTCCGATAAAAACGTATTCCATCATTATAAGCGCGAATTCATATAATCCAGTTGTTATGTTTAGTTCTTTAATTTGCAGTTTGATTATTACTATTATGGCGATTCGAGTATTTTATTACGGACTTTATAAATATGTCGGGTTAAATAAAGGGTTTTGCTTATTTTTTTGTGGAATTGTTGCTCTGGTTGCTATTCTTACTAACGTGACAGGAGTAATAGGTTATGTATCCTAAAATCGAAATCAATGATCTGTGTTTTTCATATCATCATCAACCTATTCCAGTTTTGGAGCATGTATCATTTTGCGTTTACCCGGGAGAACGGGTATGTATAAAGGGCCGAAATGGAGCAGGGAAGTCCACATTGCTAAAGATTTTATCTGGTCTTATAATTACGGACACTTCCCTCTTATTTAATGGGGCTAGGGTAGAAGATATGAAATCATACAAAAGAAGAATTGCTTATATTTCCGATACCCCCTACTTATACGATCTATTAACAGGAAGAGAAAATCTTAAAATCATTATGTTCATGTGGGAGATTGAAGATAAACGTGCATATTGGAAAAATATAAATTTATTAGCCGAAAAATTTAACATGATTGATTCGTTGGATCAACCGGTTGCCAGCTATTCCCTGGGAATGAAACATAAACTATTTTTTATAGGCATGTATGCAAGAGAAACGGAAATCTTTCTTTTAGATGAACCTTTATCAGCTCTTGACCAGGAATCACAAGAACATATGATTGATCTATTGCGTCAATACAGCGAGAAGGGAGATAAATCCGTGATTTTTGTTAGTCATCTACAAAGTCTGGAGAAGGATCTTTCCAACAGGGTATATTATTTAACAGCTGATGGTTTAAAGGAGAAAAGGACGTGATCATAATGAATAAACGATTTTATCTATATAAGTTGAACGAAAGAAAATAGCAATCAAAGTCGCACGCACAGCCGGTCAATAATGGCATGAGGATGCTTCATGATTTCATCCATAAATTGCCCGACACGCAGACGGATTTCGGAAACGGCCGAAGCAGCTTTGCATGATGAATCCGGGCATTGTCCAAAACCAGAGCCAGTTTCCCTGTTGGATAAGTCGCCATGACCTTTTGAAGAAAGGAAAGAAACGTTTCAGCGGTGTACTGTTCATCTTCTTGCCAAACGATGTGTCCCGTTTCATAGTCAACCGTGGCCAGCAGTTTGACCCCACGATGCTTGCCCGTGGTTGGAATGATGCGTTGCTTCCCGCGAAGGAACCAGGTCTTCTGAATCGCCTGGTAGTCCCGGATCATCGACTCATCCTCGAACAGCAAGTGATCAATCTCCTCGTTCAGTAGCTTTTTTTCAGTTCAGGAAAGGTCGTTTCGGTGAAATGGCGTTGTTTCTTGGGATCTGCTGCTGCGAGCGTGTAGGTCGGTTTCGTATAGCTGAGCCCTAGCCGCTCCATGACCTTGGAAATGCCTCGGAGCGAATAGCAATGGCCCCAGTCGCGTTCCACGTACGTGGCAATCAGTTCAAGCGTCCAGTTGTGCTTTGCCGTAAAGCCGACCTCATGGGGAACCGAATAGGCGACGGTTTGTTTCAAGCGATCCTGCTGCTGCTTCGTCAACCGAGTAGGAGCACCTGAGGAATGCTTGATTTGCAAGGCTCCCAGTCCACCGTTCTCGTACGTATGAATGTAACTGCTCACCGTCATTCGGTTTCGATTCAAAATGTCAGCGATCGCCTTCATGGATGTGCCTTTCAAATGCAAATAGATCGCTTGGTAGCGTTCATACATTCGGCGCTCTTTGGTTTGTTGCATGGCTGCCGTTACTTTTGCCAGTTCGGTATGTTTATCCATTGTCATCCCCACTTGTCTATTCTTGATCTGTTTCTTATTCGACAAATGGTTCCTTTTTCCTTGCCAAGGTTTGCTAAGAATATTGATTCAACTTATATAGTATTGACTGTATTGTGTTTGCCCATATTTATATACTTTCAATTTTTTGTCAAGCCATTAAATCCTCTGGAAAAAATTATATTTGGAGGATCTATTGGCGTTGGTATTGCTTCATTAATTAAAATTTTTTCAAGAAATTAGGCTGCATAGATGTTCTTTATTTGCATACTATGCTAATTTTTTGTACGATAATGATAATCATTATCATAAACCTTTTGCATAGAGAGAAAGGGGATGCCATCTTGCATCATACACCTTTAGAAGCCCTGCATGTCCATGTTGCTCTGGACGACTTGTGGCTCAAACTCCGTCATGTTGAATTAAGGCGCGATGGCCGGATGGAACAGCAGCTCATTGAATCGCATGTCTTGATTATAGCCAGAAACGGTGAGGGCCGTCTGAATATAGGTCTTCATGAATATCGCTTAAGGCAAGATGCCGTACATATCGCTTTGCCCGGACAAACCATCGGCGTATCTTCGGAAGAAACAGGCGGGTTAGATCTATATGTCATAAGATTTGACGTATGCCGGGATTCGGGATTGGCCGGGAAGGGCGATACATTTCCGCTGAAGGGGGAGTTTCCAATATATTCGGAGACTCAGATGGCAATTTTGTGTGAGTCGCTGTACTTCTGCTGCTCTAGTGAACAAACATTGGAACGGTTTCGGGCGCAGTCCGCATTTCAGGAACTGCTGTATTGGATAATGAAAAATTTCCGTCTCCAGCCTGACTCTGACTCGCGAACTGCACTGGACCGCACCAGATCTTATATGGATAACCATTATAACGAGAACCTGACGATTGAGCAGCTGGCCCATATGGCCGAGGTTAGTCCGAAGTATTTTGTCGACCTTTTCAAAAAGACGTATGGTAAAAGCGCGATGGATTACGTAACGGAAGTAAGGGTCAACAGTGCCAAGAAGTTAATGGTACGTTCGGATGCCCGGTTGCGTGATATTGCCCACCAGGTCGGATACAACGACGAGTTTTATTTTAGCCGTAAATTCAAAAAAGAGGTTGGTATGTCGCCAAGTGCCTATATGAAAAACCGCCGCCGGAAAATCGCAGCTTATTCCGCTCCCATTCTCGGCCAGCTGCTTGCACTTAACATCATTCCTTTTGCCGCTCCGCTTCATCCGAAATGGTCAGCTTACTATTACAAAATGTACCGTACTGATATTCCTGTGCACCTTAGTGCCTACCGGTTTAACCAGGATTGGGAATCTAACATCGAAGCACTTATGAGTGCCAGTCCGGATTTGATCATATGCAGCAGGGATAATCTGCACCCTGACGAGAAAGAAAAGTTGGAGCAAATCGCGCCTGTTTTTTTTATTTCCTGGAAAGAAAAAGACTGGCGCGAACAATTAAGAATTACGGCAACATTTCTGGGAGTTTCGCAGGAAGCGGACTCCTGGCTGCAGTGCTATGACCAGAAAGTGAAGTGCGCCCGGGAACATTTGAGCAGGGAATTAGGGGGCGAAAGACTTCTCGTCATGAGCATATATAAGCAAAATTGTTATCTTTGTCCTGTCCGGGGGATGAAAGAGGTGCTGCATGGGGATTTGCAGCTGAATATCGTCCGGAGCGGTTCCGATACATACAGCCAGATTATTACAGCAGATCAATTAACGGAATTTGATGCAGACCGGATTCTAGTAAATGTTTGTCAGGAGCCGGAATCCTTGGGTTATTGGCAATTACTGCAAACATCTCCGCTGTGGCAGGATTTGAAAGCAGTGAGAAGGAATCATGTGTACCCTATTTCTTCTGATCCATGGCGGGAATATTCCGCTTATGCCTGTGAACGCATGGTGGATGATCTGCTTAGGCTTGTATATGGAGATCATCCAAATTGATTCTGGAAATTGTCCATGTTCGAATGAAAGGGACGTAGTTTATAATTTTACTGAGAATGATTATCAATTGCGGTCTTTAGAAAGGGGTTCAAAGAAATGAAGAAGAAGGTAGGGGCGCTATTGTTAGCGTCTGTCATGATGTTGGGATTAGCCGCTTGCGGAAGTAAGGAGGAGGCTAAACCGGCAAGCAGCCCATCTGCGAGTCCGGCAAGTGCTGCTAAAAAGCTGGATAAAATCAGCTATTTGAATACAGAGTACAGTCTTCCGGGGAAAGCGGACCGGATTATTTTTGCAGGATCACTGGAATCCATGGAGGATGCGCTGGTTCTTGGCGTTAAACCGGTTGGAGCAACAACTGTCGGCGGTAAATTCCCGTCCATGTTTTCCAAGGTTACGGAAGGTGTGGAAGCAATCGGGGAAAAAATGCAGCCGAGTGTGGAGAGCATGCTGAAACTTAAACCGGATGTTATTCTGGCCAGTACCAAATTCCCCGCAGAATCCATAGAAAAGTTCAAGAAAGTGGGTACAACCATTCCCGTATCCCACAAGTCAACAGATTGGGAAGCGAACCTGAACCTGCTTGCGGAGCTTACAGGAAAACAGGAGGAAGCGAAAAAAGCACTGCAATCGTATAAAGATGATTTGAAAGAGACGAAAGAGAAGATTGGACTTGTTTTTAAGGATAAAAAGGTTCTGGCTATAAGGGTTAGGACAGGAAACATCTACATTTATCCACAGGAAGTTTTTTTCAATCCTTCCCTATATGCAGATTTAGGAGCGCAAGTTCCGGAAGAAGTGAAAGAAGCGAAAGCCCAGCAATTGATATCGCTGGAAAAATTGTCGGAAATGAACCCGGACTATCTCTTCATTCAGTTTGCGGAAGATGAGAATAAGGATAAGCCTAAAGCACTCGAAGATTTACAAAACAACCCTATTTTCAAAAGCATCAATGCCGTTAAAAATGAAAATGTGTTTTTCAATCTGGTAGATCCAATTGCTCAGGGCGGAACGGCTTATAGTAAAATTTCTTTCCTCGAAGCGATCAAAAAAAGCAAAATCGTTCAAGCAAAGTGAGTAGGGTATGATCAGAGTAAAGATTCCTGCATATACCCTGATTTTATGGAGTTCACCGATTTTTATTGTGCTCGCAATATGGTTATCGGTCGTTTACGGTGCCAAACAGATAGAGATGAGCACGGTTTGGGATGCTCTATTCCATTTTGATCCGGGTAATGTGAATCATCAAATCATCATGCAGTCCCGGTTGCCGAGAGCAGTCGGAGCTTTGCTGATTGGAGCTCTCCTGGCAATTTCGGGAGCTATCATGCAGGGGATGACAAGAAATTATCTTGCATCCCCTTCTATTATGGGGGTTTCGGACGGCTCTGCTTTTGCCGTTACCATCTGCATGATCATGATGCCCAACTCTACTTCTATGGGGTTGATCCTGTATTCCTTTATCGGTTCAGCTCTTAGCATTGTCATTGTATTTGGTCTTGCTTGCCTTCTTCCCGGAGGGTTTTCACCCGTACGAATGGCGATTTTAGGCACAATTATAGGCACGTTTCTTAGCAGTCTTTCGGCAGCGTTAGCCATGTATTTTCAGATTTCCCAAAATGTAAGTTTTTGGTATAATGCCCGGCTGCATCAGATGGACCCGGCACTGATCAAACTGGCAATCCCTTTTGCCGTAATCGGCATTGCAATAGCCATCTGGATTTCCAAATCCATTACGATTCTTTCACTTGGGGAAGAAGTTGCTGTGAGCCTGGGGCAAAAAACGATGATCATCAAGCTTTTGTCTACCTTGAGCGTCGTGATTCTTACAGGCATATCTGTAGCATTGGCAGGAAAGATCGGCTTTGTAGGACTTATCATTCCCCATATCTCCAGGTTTTTGGCCGGTATGGATTACAAAAAGATTATTCCTTGTGCAGGTGTCCTTGGGGGAATTTTTCTTGCACTTTGCGATGTATTGAGCCGTTTCCTCAATTATCCGTATGAAATGCCGATTGGTGTTGTTACTGCGATCATTGGAGTCCCTTTCTTTCTCTATCTGATAAGGGTGAAAGGAGGAGGGAAACATGAATAACGTTCCGAAAAGCCGTTACATTACGGTACTGATCGTAGGGGTTGCCATTGCTCTTATTACAATGTATGTAAGTCTAACCAATGGCGTTTTTGACATTTCTCTGGGGGATGTTATACGAACTTTGCTGCGTATTGATCCAAAGCCGGATCAGGATTTGCTTATTTTTGAGTTTCGGCTGCCCCGAATCATCATTGCAGCATTTGTCGGAGTAGGGCTTGGCATTGCCGGAGCCGTGATTCAAAGTATAACAAGAAATGCATTGGCCGACCCGGGCATTCTAGGGATTAATGCCGGTGCAGGTACGGCTATAGTCATTTTTTTGTTCTTCTACCAGGGCCAGATTAGAGGCAGTGACTGGATGTCCATTTTGGTGATGCCTTTGTTTGGATTGGTGGGGGGCTGACCGCATCCTTTTTGATCTACCTTTTTTCATGGAAAGATGGCAGGCTTGAACCACAAAGGCTTCTGCTGACCGGGATTGCCATAGCTTCAGGTTTGGGGGCGGTTTCCCTGTTTTTGACCCTGAAAATGAATGCCAAAGACTTTGAGATGGCGGCAGTATGGACGTCAGGCAGCATTTACAATGCCAATTGGAAATATATTAGTTCCATTCTGCCATGGCTTGTGATTCTTATTCCTGTCATAGCCATGAAGTCTTATATTTTGGACCTGTTTCAATTGGATGAAGACAGTATCAGAAGCTTGGGAGTAGCTACGGAAAAAGAAAAAGCGATCCTCTTGTTAAGCAGTATCGGCATAGTAAGTGCATGTGTATCTGTATCAGGAGGTATAGGCTTTATCGGATTGATGGCTCCTCATATCGCAAGACGTCTTGTTGGTAATGTTCATAGGCGGATCATTCCCGTATGCGGGGGTATCGGGGCACTCTTGGTCATGATATCCGATTATATCGGCAGAATGGCCTTTGCTCCGGCCGAACTTCCGGTCGGTGTCATAATAGCCATTATGGGAGTTCCTTATTTTATCTATTTGCTTTATAGGGAAAAAAGCCGGACTTAAGTTACGGGCTTATTCTATAATATTTTATTTATATGTTTTTTGAAGAGAAGACGACTTCGGACTACCGGAGTCATTTTTTTATGCCCTTTAATTGTAACAGGTTATTCCTATTGTTATAAAAAATAATAACTATTTTATGATAGCATCATGATGTAAGCAGTAAGTTTTTATTAGAAGGGAGAGGAATTATTTATTTTTTAAATTATTTTCTATATAAGTTGAATCAATATTCTTAGCAAACCTTGGCAAGGAAAAAGGAACCATTTGTCGAATAAGAAACAGATCAAGAATAGACAAGTGGGGATGACAATGGATAAACATACCGAACTGGCAAAAGTAACGGCAGCCATGCAACAAACCAAAGAGCGCCGAATGTATGAACGCTACCAAGCGATCTATTTGCATTTGAAAGGCACATCCATGAAGGCGATCGCTGACATTTTGAATCGAAACCGAATGACGGTGAGCAGTTACATTCATACGTACGAGAACGGTGGACTGGGAGCCTTGCAAATCAAGCATTCCTCAGGTGCTCCTACTCGGTTGACGAAGCAGCAGCAGGATCGCTTGAAACAAACCGTCGCCTATTCGGTTCCCCATGAGGTCGGCTTTACGGCAAAGCACAACTGGACGCTTGAACTGATTGCCACGTACGTGGAACGCGACTGGGGCCATTGCTATTCGCTCCGAGGCATTTCCAAGGTCATGGAGCGGCTAGGGCTCAGCTATACGAAACCGACCTACACGCTCGCAGCAGCAGATCCCAAGAAACAACGCCATTTCACCGAAACGACCTTTCCTGAACTGAAAAAAAGCTACTGAACGAGGAGATTGATCACTTGCTGTTCGAGGATGAGTCGATGATCCGGGACTACCAGGCGATTCAGAAGACCTGGTTCCTTCGCGGGAAGCAACGCATCATTCCAACCACGGGCAAGCATCGTGGGGTCAAACTGCTGGCCACGGTTGACTATGAAACGGGACACATCGTTTGGCAAGAAGATGAACAGTACACCGCTGAAACGTTTCTTTCCTTTCTTCAAAAGGTCATGGCGACTTATCCAACAGGGAAACTGGCTCTGGTTTTGGACAATGCCCGGATTCATCATGCAAAGCTGCTTCGGCCGTTTCTGGAAGCGCAAAAAAATCGGCTTGAGCTTGTGTACTTGCCTCCATACAGCCCTCAGTTAAATATCGTAGAAGGACTCTGGAAATGGCTCAAGTCCAGTGTGATCAATAACGTATTCTATTCGGCCGTTTCCGAAATCCGTCTGCGTGTCGGGCAATTTATGGATGAAATCATGAAGCATCCTCATGCCATTATTGACCGGCTGTGCGTGCGACTTTGATTGCTATTTTCTTTCGTTCAACTTATATAGTTAAATTCATAATTTTAAGTTATGAGTTTGATTCAAGAAAAATTATTAATTAAAGGAGATGATATTACGAAAAACATTGTATGAAACAATGGATGGATTGCCAATCAGTTTTATGAAATGGGAGGAGAATTTATGATATCAGACAAAAGACGTTGGACTAAACATTTGTTGATAACAGCACCTCTACTTATTGCTTTTGGGATTATAGGATTGATGTTTGGAGAGAAAATATATGCACACGGGTATATTGAATCTCCAGCCAGTCGCGCTTATATGTGTACGCTGGGGAAAAATGTGAATTGCGGTCCGGTTCAATATGAACCTCAAAGTATTGAAGCCTTAGGCGGATTCCCTAAGACGGGTCCATTGGATGGACAAATTGCGAGTGGCGGTATTTCAAATTTTAAACCACTTGATGTTCAGACGCCGGACCGTTGGAATAAAGTAACGATAAAAGGCGGCAAAAATACCTTTCAATGGTATTTAACAGCACCGCACAGTACAGCTGAGTGGAAATACTATATTACGAAGAAAGATTGGGATCCGAATAAACCCATTACGCGTGCCGATCTTGAGTTGATTGGTCAAATCGATGAGGGTGGCAAGAAACCTTCATCTACTGTAACGCATGAAATTAATGTGCCGACTGACCGGAATGGGTACCATGTCATTTTAGGCGTGTGGGAAATTGCCGATACAGCAAACGCTTTCTATCAAGTCGTTGATGTGAATTTGGTCAATGAAGGAACAACTCCGCCTGAAACGATTGCTCCACCAACGTCATTGGTATCTTCAGGGCAGACATCTCATAGCATAGAGCTTCGGTGGAATGCCTCCAGCAGCAATGTTGCAAAATATGAAATTTTTCGCGATGGCCAGCTAATTGGAGAAACGGCGGGCACATCGTATGCCGATCATGGTTTGCAAGCAGATACAACATATACGTATACGGTCCGGGCAGTGGATGCAGCCGGAAATATATCCCCGGCCAGTGATGCATTGAACGTGAAAACAAACAAAGATGAAGGAACAACTCCACCTGAAACGATTGCTCCACCAACGTCATTGGTATCTTCAGGGCAGACATTTCATAGCATAGAGCTTCGGTGGAATGCCTCCAGCAGCAATGTTGTAAAATATGAAATTTTTCGCGATGGCCAGCTAATTGGAGAAACGGCGGGCACATCGTATGCCGATCATGGTTTGCAAGCAGATACAACATATACGTATACGGTCCGGGCAGTGGATGCAGCCGGAAATATATCCCCGGCCAGTGATGCATTGAACGTGAAAACGAAAAAATCCGATACATCTGCAGTAGAAGAATGGGATCCTAACAAAGTGTACACAGAAGGAATGACTGTCCTATATAAAGGGCTTGAATATAAAGCAAAGTATTGGACAAAGGGAGACCAGCCGGATAAATCTGATGCATGGAGATTAATGAAACCTGTCATACTTGAATGGGATAAAGACAAAGTTTATTATGGAGGAGATCAAGTCATTTACCAGGGGGCTTTATACAAAGCAAAATGGTGGACAAGAGGAGAAGTTCCCGGAAATTCAAATGTTTGGGAAAAAATGAAGGATTCTTAACTGATGTAAGTACCTTCAGGCTGCTGGGACTTCCCCGCAGCCTATTTTTTTAAAGGCATTCGTATTTGTAAGTCACAGTTATGGTCGATTTTAAAAAGTGGGTTTCAGGAGTTTTATTCCCTATGAATTAGCAGATGTTGCTGTACCCAGTAAAGGGGTTGTAACTTATGTCTTATAATTGGTCTTATATTCATATAGGTAAAATTATTAAACAGTTACGGCAAAAATATAAATTAAGTCAAGAAGAGTTAGCAAAAGGAATTTGTTCACAAGCTCATATAAGCAAGATTGAACGCGGGATACAATTTCCATCCGGAGTTATGTTATACTTATTGGCTCAAAAATTGAGAATAAGCGTAGATTATTTATTTAATCCGGAAAATGCGGCGGAAGATAAAGAGAGAAAACAAATAAAAGAAATGATCAGAAAATCCATCCGTTTCAATGACTATGAACAAGCTTTGAAAATTATAGCAGATGAGCAAACTCAATCTTTATTTTCATCCCCATATAATCAGCAATTTTTATTATGGGCTAAAGCCGGTTGTTTATTTTATTATGAGAATAAACCCGATGTATGTATGAAACTTTTAAAAGAGGCTTTAAAAAAACAACCGATAATTTAAATCATTGTACTGAACAGGAATTATTAATTATTAATAGTGTGGGCATTATCTTCGCCGAGAATAAAAAAATAGGATGGCCCTTAAAATTCTATTGTGGGTTTATAAAGAAATTCAAAACCTTCATCATATTGAAGATCAACATTTTATTGTGAAAAATACTTATGCATGTGCCCGTTCGTTATATCGTCTAGGTAAATATGAGGAAGCCATTCACTTTTGTAACATAGGAGTTAAACGAAACTATGATCATGACAGACTTTATCTTTTGGGTGAACTATACTATATAAAGGGATTATGTTGCCTGTTCTTGAATTACACTCATTTGTCTATCGAATCTTTTAAACGTTCTCTTTGTTTATTTCATCTAAAGAATTAAATACCGGTTACCTTATCTGTTATGGTAGGGTAACCGGGATTTATCTTTTTTCGGCTCGCTCCTTATTTGTCCCTATTGGTGTTAGGATTCAATGCAAACCTTAAGGTCTTACTGATCAAGGCAGGCAGTACGGATACGTGGCCTTCGTCTTCAAATTCTTTAAATTCCACACTCACACCGTGGCTTGTCAGGGTGGATAAACGTTCTGAAAGCTCCTTCGTATTTTCGGTTATACGGCTTTGATGGTTTTTTTCCAATTCTCCCACCGCAAGAAGTACCCTGACTTGTGCAGGTTTCTGACCCAAGCGGGAGGCAAATTGCTGCTCTTCTTCAAGAAAATATGGCTTGTTCCAATGGATGGACGGGCTCCCTGCGACAT
The DNA here is from genome assembly GCF_002003265.1 of Paenibacillus larvae subsp. larvae. Taxonomy (NCBI): domain Bacteria; kingdom Bacillati; phylum Bacillota; class Bacilli; order Caryophanales; family Paenibacillaceae; genus Paenibacillus; species Paenibacillus larvae. Next base: position 2,248,529 of record NZ_CP019687.1, on the reverse strand, counting down.
ACGTTTGGAAGGCGTCCGGTCTGGTAAAAAGCGCATGCAGAACAAAAAGGCCCCCTAGAGAATGGCCAAGGATCGTTTGTCTGCCGGTATCAATATTAAACTCACGTTCGATTTCCGGTTTCAGATCCTCTTCAATAAATTTCAAGAAAGCTCCCGCACCGCCCTGTTCCGGCCATGCTGTTCCATCAGGTCTTGAAGGCATGTCTCTGGCGGTCGCCGTCATAGTAAAATCGTAATGACGGTCAGGAGGAAACGGAGCTTCTGTCTCATAGCCGATACCAACAACAACGGCCGGGATCACACCGGTTTTCTCATGCCGGCATGCTTGAACCCTTATCGCCTCTACCATTGTTGCGAATACGGCATTGGCATCCAGCAAATAAATCACCGGATACCCTGATGAAGGGGGCTCTGTATCGGGTGCAGAAACGAAGATCCGGTATTCCCGGTTTCCGGTGCGTGAATACATGATACGCTGTTTTGTCCGTGGTATTGTAACCTCCCGGCCGGCGGTATTGTCAGTCATAACAGCCTCGCGTTCCATTTTATTGTTTACCACTGGCTCCTGTTCCTCCTTTGGATGGAAATCTAAGTTATGAAATTGATTCAATTGATAATCATTATCAAAACATATCAGAACTGATTATATAGCACGTTTTGTTTTTGAGCCATGGACGATATCCGGAATTCGTTTTGAACGGGTTACTTACCTAAATCGGAGGGGCAATGCATCGAATCCCCGCATGAGATAACTGGGCTGCCATTTGAGACAATCGGGAGAAACAGCCAGCTTTAAGTTTGGCAAACGCCTTAACAGGGTATTAATTGCAATTCGGCCTTCCATACGGGCGAGAGGTGCTCCCAAACAATGATGAATACCCATCCCGAAAGCAAGGTGGTTGTTATTTTCACGAGTTAAATCAAGACGTTCCGGATGTTTGAAGGATTCAGGATCCCGGTTGGCTGACGCCAGTCCGACTAGCACAATGTCCCCTTTGGATATAGCTTTTCCTTCCCATTCAAAACCTTCACCGGCCCAGCGGTTGGTAGCGAATTCAACAGGGCCCATAAATCGGAGGAGTTCCTCAATTGCGGAACCAATCAGCGAAGGGGTTCTTCGAAGTTCTTCCAGTTGTTCCGGATGCTGCAATAAAGTAAACGTTCCGTTTCCAATCAGGTTTACGGTTGTTTCATGACCTGCTATGATCAGTAGAAATATCATCGATACGAGTTCCATTTCGGAAAGTTTGCCGTTTTCAGATTCCGCTTGAGTAAGCAAAGATAACAAATCTTCTTTTGGATCTTGCCGCCGCCGCTCAATCAGTGATTTGATATAATTAGTAAATGCAATGGTGTCCGGGACAATTTGTTTGTATTTTTTTGGAACATTCATGGACGAGACAAGGGCGTTCGACCATTTGCGAAATTGATCCCGCTCTTCACTGGGCAGACCTAACATCTCGCATATGACAATGATAGGCAGGGGATAAGCATAGTCCTGAATCAGTTCCATGTCTTCCCGGCTCTCTACCTTATCAATCAAGCTGTCCGAGATTTCCTGCACGCGCCCGTTCAATTTTTCAATCATCCGGGGAGTAAATGCTTTTTGTACCAGGGAGCGCAATCGTGTATGGTCCGGTTGATCAGTATTAAGCATGTGTTTAAACATCAAGTTCATTTGTTTCTGAGGCAAACCTACGTCTTCGGAATGCATGAATTGAAACAAATTTTTCGTTAACCGTTCTTTTTTCAAAGTGGCAGCAGCATCTTTATAACGCGTCACAACCCAGCCGGTTTTGCCGTTAGGCAAAGTAATCTTATGAATAGGATCATTCTCTCTGAGCTTTTCATATAAAGCATATGCCTGATTTTTAAAATCGGGTGAGAAAGGGTTAATAGGCAAAACAGTAGAATTTGTCGCCATAATTGTTTTCCTCCTTCAAAAATATTAAAAAACGGAGAATGGCCTGTGTCCCTGATAAGGTGTGTCATAAAGTCCTAAACAGTTCTGCACTTCACTCTTGATTACAACTGGTGGAGAATCTTTTTTATCGTGTACCTTTTGCAACGGAAGAACAATTTTATCCTAACACCGCTTTCCATGCCACGCACCATAAACCAAAACATAAGTACTCATTTCATCACTCCTTATTTTCATAAAAGGTATACTTTTATTTTACAGTAAATGAATAAAATAACAATTATGTAAATAAATTTATTTATGATACAAAAGTCAGTGGAACGGTAACTCCAAGAAGGGGTCCATGTTTTTTCTGTTCTCTTCGGGGCACCGGAAGCGAAAATAGGGATGGGAGGGAACGATAATAAATAGCTGCCCTCACAAGGAAAATGGGGATTTATGAAGAAAAGATATATTTAATGGAAAAAATCCGGGTGAGGGAAGTCTATGAGAATCAATGAACTGATTATAAAAAATTTTAAAAACATTGGGACAGAGAAACCTTGCAAAATAGTATTTCCTGTAGAGGATGATTCGGATTTAATCAGTATTATCGGTGAAAATAACATTGGCAAGTCTTCAGTATTGGAAGCATTGCGGTTGTTTATGCCGGGTTATGTATCAACTCCCGATTTGAATATGTTTCCTTTCCGCCGCGAACCTCAGAGTGCTGATCATTATATGGAAATATGCGTTACATTCGGGGGATTGACTGAACAAGACCTCAATCACAAATACATAAAACCATATGTATATGACGGTGTTCTTCGAGTAAAACGAACATGGTCCGGAACCGGCTTGAAAGATAGTGAAGTACCATTTGAGGTTTTTATTCCTAACCGTTACATAGAAGAACTGTCAGATAAAAAAACATGGAATGCCAAAACATTCGCTTCCCTTTCCCGGGATTTAAACAGACAGTACGAGTTATACTGTACCCGTAAGGGATTAAGTGCCGGGGAGACTATAACTAAAGCTAATCAAGAAGATTTTGTTGAATTTGTATATGAAAATAATGCCGGACTTATTATGGAAAGCGAACCAAAATGGCAACCGAATCCTAATGGTTTTGCATCAAAGTTCCGGTCCATCATGCCAAAGGTCATATACGTACCGGCCGTAAAATTAGCCGAGGAAGAAGCCTCCGCCCAAAAAAACAAGTCTGCGGCAAATTTGATCGTATCTGCACTATTTGACCGATATTTAAACACTTCAGGTGAGATTCAGCAATTTCAATCAGCTATTCAAGCTATAAGAAATTTATTTAGCGGTGAAACGGCTCATGACGAGATAAGAAGAATACAAGACAGAATTACCCAAAAATTAAAGAGAGTGATAGAGGCAGATGTAGAATTCGACTTTACCCCTCCCGAGGTAATGGACAAATTGCATTTGAATTCAAACATTTTGATTAAATATAATGATTTTCGAACAGCACCGGAACATCAAGGAAACGGTGCGCAAAGATTGTTGATTTTGTCCCTACTTGAAATGATGGCGGAATACATAAAAGAGAGTTCCCAGGAAACGGAAAGCGAATGGCAAAGAAGCTTTTTATTCTTAATAGAGGAACCGGAGATCTATCTTCATCCTCAGTTACAAAGGAAAATGCGCAATGCGCTGGTAAGCATATCCAAGAGCAGCCATGCACAAGTGGTGTGTACTTCCCATTCAGAACAGTTTATAAATTTGGCGGATAGACATCAAGGCATCGTGTTATTTAAAAAACAGGCAAACGGAACGGCAAAATGTATACAAGTGACGGGAAATATATATGAGGGAGAGACTAAGAAAGATCAAAGGGACAGAATGCGTATGCTTCTGAATTTTACCTCTTCCACATTAGAGGCCTTTTTTGCGGAACGGGTTGTTCTGGTAGAAGGAGACTGCGAAGTAGCCAGTATATACGCGATATCCAACAAATTAAAAGAGATTTATCCCGATAAAATCGAGGACATAAATCAATTATTACATTCAATCTGTATCGTTCCTTGTAACGGGAAATTAACACAATTAGCTTTCTTTAAAGTACTCCGGCACTTTGGCATTGATTCCTATCTCATTCATGATTTGGATGGCCATTTGCCGAATGAGGGGAACAATAAAATTATTTTAAATGGTATTGGCAGTGAAGAATACAGGTACACGCATGACCCGAATTTTGAAGGGGACATATTTGATCAATATTGGAGTGGAGATAAACCTTGGAGAGCAACAGAGAAAATATACAATCATTTCGCTGAATATAAGGAAAAGTTATTATCGTTTTTTAGCTTTGTTGTGGGAAAAGAAAGATTTGAAACATTAAACCTGGAATCTGCTGATTAACAGGACTTTTTCGGAAATAAAATAGACAAAAAATACCCTCCGACGGCTAGAAGCCGGCGGGGGCTGATTTGATCTTTTCCGGAAATCAAGCTTTCTCGAAATAAACGATTTCGTGTATCCGGATATGCAGTTTTTTTCCGTGAGAGATTAGTGTAATGTGATCAATGTACACATTATCCAGCTTTCCTTCCAGTTTGCCGACCGTTGTTATGACATGAATCTTCTGCCCTTTGTGCATCTGCAAGTGCTCAATTATCTTAGGATCCACTTTTGTCAAATATACGATGGTTTTCGGCAGGATTGTACTCTCCATTGGCCGGTCAGACCCGTTGCGGTAATAGGGCGGATACTGCATTGGGGCCCCATAAAAATGAGGATAATCATATACTGCTACTGCTTTACTCAATGTTAATTACTCCTTTGTTCAATAATGTGAATATCTTCTACACCATATGATAAATGCCCGTTTCATGTTCCTAGAAGGTTGTTCAAATCCTAAAAAGAATTAGTACCTCTTCATGGTCCCTTGCTCCATTCTCCCCTTCGTTCAGGAAACAGCAACGGAGGGAATTACTTATAGTACCATTTCAATTACATAGTTTTCTAAATCTCGCATGCCTAGCCGAAAGAAGGTGCTATGGAACGATTCTCTACAGTACCTATTAGGTATTCTCTTGTGGTAAAATAAGACTATTCATCCTATAGATTCGCGACAACTGAGTTGTTAATAAGGTCCAGTTCTCCTACAGAATAAAACAGAAGCAGGTGAGCAGACATGGCATCGCAAAATTTCAGCTTTTTAGCCCCACAGTGGGAAGTGTTTGATAAGGTAGCGGAAACGGCAGAACGTAATGTCTATCAAGATCCAAATACAGCAATCTCCAAGATCCGTACGTTTGCCGAGACAATAGCAAAGTACATTTCCGCATTTGAAGAGGTTCGGGAAGATAGTACGACTACCCAGGTACAACGTTTAATCAATTTAAATACCAACAAATTGTCCCCCGTGAAATGATAGATTTATTCCATACCATAAGGCTTAAAGGGAATAAAGCTGTTCATAAGCCGGAGTATGGGGATACAGACGAAGCCAAAGCTTTGCTTCATATGGCGTTTCGATTATCCGTCTGGTTCATGGAGGTCTATGGAGACTGGAAGTTTAAAGCTCCGGCTTATCAGGAACCGTCTAAAGAAAATCTGATTTCTAAAGCTGAGTTGGAAGAAATCACACAGCTCTATGAAAACAAGCTTGCCCAAATGGAAGAAGAACTTCAAAGAGTGCGTTCAGAGCAGCTGTATGTGAACGAGGGGTACAAAGACCGCCGACGTAAGCGTTCTTTGAGATCCGGTAGTAATCTGCAACTAACCGAAGACGAGACCCGTATTCTCATCGATCAACAATTAATGGATGCCGGATGGGAAGCGGATTCTAAAAAACTGAGATTTTCAAAAGGAACAAGACCGGAGAAGGGGAAGAATCTGGCGATTGCGGAATGGCCGCTCAAGAAAGTATTAATCCGTCTAAACCTAAACTTAATTTCTCGGATCAATTTAAAACCAGCTTTTTACCTATGAGTTCAATTGATCCAGTATCAGGACAGATAACTTTTATTAAAGAACGTGAATTTAGTAAAGTTAGTAAAGGATATACTTATTTTCAAGAGAATGATATTCTTTTTGCTAAAATAACGCCATGTATGGAAAATGGAAACACAGTTATTGCAAAAGGAATGTTAAATAAGTTTGGATTTGGTTCGACTGAATTTTATGTGCTAAGGCCTTCAAATATAGTTGAAGGAAGATTTATTTACTATTTGCTAAGATCTGAAAAATTTAGAAAAGAAGCAAAAGCTGTAATGTCTGGTGCAGTAGGGCAACAGCGTGTACCAAAAAAATTTTTAATAGATTATCCTTTGTGCTTGCCACCATTAAATGAACAAAAACGAATCGCCGACAAAATTGAATCGCTTTTTGCAAAAATGGATATAGCCAAGCGTCTTATTGATGAAGCAAAAGAGTCTTTTGAACTTCGGCGGGCGGCTATTTTGGATAAGGCTTTTCGGGGAGAATTGACGAAGGAGTGGCGACTATCACAAGTTGAAATTTTGCCGAATCTTGAAACCAAGATTCCATATGGATGGAAACATGTTATTCTGTCTGATGTTGTTCAAGTAAACCCTCGACGAACAAAACTTCAGCATATTTCTGATGAGCAGGAATGTACTTTCGTTCCGATGGGGGCTGTAAGTGAAATATCCGGTACAATAGAAGAACCTGAGGTAAAGAGTTTTGTAATAGTAAAAAAAGGATATACCTATTTTGAAGAAAATGATATTATTTTTGCAAAAATAACACCATGCATGGAGAATGGTAAAACGGCTTTAGCTTCGAAACTAATAAATGGATTTGGATTTGGCTCTACTGAATTTCATGTGATTAGAGCTAAACAACATATTAATAACAAGTATATATACTTTCTGTTACGATCTTCAAAGTTTAGGTATGAAGCAAAAATGCATATGACAGGTGCAGTTGGGCAACAGCGTGTTCCAAAGAGTTTTTTAGAAAATTATAAGTTTCAATTGCCACCTGTAGAAGAACAGGCTAAAATTGTAGATCTTTTAGAGAAAATATACGATAAAGAGGATAAAGCATTAGTTATTGAGCAGCTTGAAGAAAGTATAAAATTGCTTAAACAATCGATCGTCCAAAAAGCCTTCCGTAGAGAATTAGGAACTAACGACTCTACTGAAGAATCCGCCATTCAGCTTCTAAAAGAAACATTGCTTTCACAGATGAAATAGAAATTACAAACTTATGTAATATAAATAGGCTCATGAACGAATTATATAATGTTCGCATCATGAGCCATGCTTTAATAAGAATCCTACATCCGTCCTTGAAAATCAGACGAAGGTAGTTTAAGTTTCATCAGTATATTACAAGATACTGGAAGATTTATAGAAAGGGTTTTGTTATAATAGACTGGGAAGATAAACAAAGCCTCAGCCGGACATAAGCAATCGGTTGAAGGGGCGATGAACAGATACGATTGGGGTTAGAGGAATGAAAAAAGATTGGAATGAGAATGACTTCTGGCCCGCTGCGAAGTTGGGTCTTTTTTTGGTCTTCAACGTCAGGGAGGTAATATTGTGGGAAATAAAATAAAGGCTATGATGCGATACTGGAGGTCTAGTCTGGCAGATGCGGCCAGAATGACGATAGACCCCAAGAAAGCAGGGGAAGACGGAATCAATGTAACCATAGGCGCATTAAAGACTCAAATCCATGTTCAAACTTAACATTCATCACCAAAGGGATCAGGGTAACTTGTATGTCTCCCTGTTTTTGACCCGGGGAGTTCTTTCCACTCGAATTCGCTGCCTTCTCCAACAGGATCTTCGTTTGCTCTAAGGGTGGGCTGCCGAAGGTTCTGCTTCCCTTGTGTATTCCTGCAAAATTGAACGGGGAGGGCAGGCTGACTCCGAGTACCGGCTTTCCTTGGATTCCACGAAATCACCTGGAGCCAGCTGTATTGGATTCGGATCATTATTCAGTAGGCAGTGTTGAACGACTGGATGAGTTCCTGAGCAAACATAAAGAGCATCATGAGCAATGGAGTGCTTACTGGGAATATACGCTTAGATTGTTCAAGTATGTTACAAACCAAGGATTGCATGAATTCCATCTTCCCGAATACGGGCGTGCTGAACAGGGGATTGTTACCATTGAAACTTCTGTGGTTGCCCGACATATTTTAATGCTTTACGACGAGCTTATGAAGAAAAAAGAGCAGGATTACCCCCCCCTGTTACAAAGATATGCAAGCCTGGAAGACGCGGCACTGCTTTCTTTGTTGTCAAAGGAGGAACAGATAAAACAATCGGCCTTTCACATTGGACAGATGAGCAATGAATTCTCAATATCGCCCTCTCAACGTGAGACGATGCACCACTTTTTAAACATGGGGCATGGAGATATACTGGCCGTGAACGGCCCGCCTGGAACAGGGAAAACAACACTTCTGCAAAGTATTGTCAGTACACTTTGGGTTACCCACGCTGCAGAAGGAGGCGAACCGCCGATTATCCTGGCTGCGTCTACTAATAATCAAGCGGTTACGAATGTGATCGACAGCTTTGGGCAAGTAACGGAAAAGGATGCTCCTTATACAGATCCATCTTTAATCGGTCGATGGATACCCGGAATCAAGAGTTACGGATTGTATCTGCCCAGGTCTTTGTCCCCTAAAGAACAGACAGCATACTCGAAGAAATATCATATTACAGATACATATGAAGGACAGTTCCCCCAGCAGATTGAAGAAGCAGCAAAGCTGGAGGAGAAGGAGACTTTCTTTTTAAAGAAATTCAATACATATACAAAGCTAAATACTCAGGATCTTCAGGTGGCTTTAGAAGAGCTTCATAGGCGGTTACTGGAGACTCTGTCTGAAATAAGTAAAGGAATTATGCTCTTTGAACAGATGGTGCAAATGAAAACCAGACTTGAAGAGAAGTATGGAACGTTCGATCTGGAACAACTAACAAGGGAACTTCAGCATACGCTGAAACAGAAGAATACAGGTAAGGGAGAGCTGCTCCTAATACTTAAGGAATGGAGTGGGTCTATACCGTTTTGGATGAAATGGTTATCCTGGACCAGCAGTATCCAGACTAAAATGTACTTGCATAATGCTGCGTTTTTTCATGAACGTAATATAAAAATTGTAGAAGAGCATTTAGGTAACCACAAGCGTATTGAAGTTGAATTTCAGGACAGATTACGGCAGATTGCTGTTGATATCAAGGGTATAGAAGAGCAACTACAAGTTGTGGGTGAAGATCGGATGCTTTGGAACAATTTAAAGGTTGCCTGGGAACAATGGCATGCGGTCTACCCTTATCTGAACATTGATTTAAAGAACGATACTTCTCTTATAGAAGAACTGGACAAAACGCTTCGGTTCAACGCTTTTAAACTGGCGACTCACTATTGGGAGGCTCGCTGGTTAATAGAGATGAAAACAAAGCAGCCAAGACAGAATAAAGACTACTATTCCGAAACGGCACACTTGGCAAAATGGAGAAGATACTGCAAGCTGACGCCTTGTCTAGTATCCACGCTGCATATGACGCCGAATTATTTTAGAACAGGCAAGGAACCATTGTTTGAAGCTATTGATCTGCTCATTATTGATGAGGCCGGACAAGTATCACCGGAAGTAGCGGCACCGACTTTTTCGCTGGCGAAAAAGTCGGTCATCGTGGGGGATGTTTTGCAAATAGAACCGGTATGGAGCATCACCTCAAGCATTGATACTGCAAACCTTTGTGATTGTAAAGTTATTGATGTAATGAACGGGGAAGCATATGAAGCAGTTTCGGATAAAGGAATATGTGCTTCTTCGGGATCCGTAATGCGCATTGCCCAGAGGGCAAGCCGATATCAACGGTATGAGGAAATTCGTAGTATGTTTCTTTCTGAACATCGAAGGTGTGTATCGGAAATTATTCAATATTGCAATGAACTGGCTTATAAGGGGAAGCTGCAGCCGCTTAGACCCTCAGTCAAGGACTTTCCACTGCCACATATGGGATATGCTCATATTAAAGGTACCCCTATGTTAAAGACTGGGAGCCGATGTAACCCTAAAGAAGCTCAGGCGATTGTTGAATGGATTAAAGCAAATCAAAACAGGCTGTTGGCATACTATAACGAACCGCGGATACTCAAAGGTGAAAAACCGTTGACGGTAAGAGAACTCTTCGGTATTGTTACTCCTTTTACCGCGCAGAAAAATGAGCTGAAACGTTGGCTAAATAACGCAGGTCTGGGGGAAATAACCGCTGGAACTGTACATGCGCTACAGGGAGCCGAACGGCAAATCGTGATCTTTTCTCCCGTCTATAGTTACAATGATAATAATTTTTTCTTCGATAAGGGAGAAAGCATGCTGAATGTAGCAGTATCCCGGGCAAAAGATAGTTTTTTGGTATTTGGAAATATGAAAATCTTTGATCAGGCAAGTCTAAAGCCATCTGGTATTCTAGCGAAATTTCTATTCGAAAAATCAGAAAATCAGTTAAACGTGGTGAAGAAAGAGAGGTAGAGAAGCACTTAACGTTGTTGGTTTTCATAAAGGCTACTTCTCCTTCTCATTTGATTCTTGTTCTTTTAGGTAAGTTCCAAATTTGGCAAGTAAATGTAGCGCAGCATACATGACTGTCGTTACGAAAAGTTCCGAATAAAAATTCCTAATTTCAACTCCGACAATAATTTGATCTAATAGATGAACAAATAATCCCAATAGTGAGATCTGAATCACCTTGCTAAAGCTAACCCCTAAGAGGTTAAAACGTTCTTTAAACAAATGCTTCCACAAGTATTAAAAAGTGTTCCCATGATGCTCTTTCGCAAGAGCCGCATAGTTAGCAGCCGTTGGAAAATATGCAGCTTGTTTCAAGCTTGTCCCGTCTAACTGTCCAATATCCTTACGATCCAGCTCTCTGGCCCATCGAATCACCATCTTTGGATCGAGCTCATGCTGCCGGGCTACAGCCGTCATTTTGCCAATCTCTTTACCTTTAGCAACGACCATTCTCTTAATATCGTTTCCTCTTCATTACATTCCCCTCCGACTTGATTTTATTGTATCGGAATAAGGGGTGTACTGTCCAAGTTCATTTGGGGGCTAAATAGAAAGCATCTATTGAAATTCAAGAGGGCTTATCGGCAGCCAAGATTGAGGTAAAGGCATTACTTGAGCAATATGAGATGTTTAGCCGTCAACTTCAAGACATCATGACACAGGTGGAGCAGCTACTGAAGCAAATCCCAGGAACAGAAGAAATGCTAACGATCCCTGGAGTTGCTATTGTTACACTAGCTGGATTTTTAGCCGAAGTTGGCGATTTACGAGGCTATGAACATAGACAGCAGATCATCAGGCTTGCAGGCTTTCATCTCAAAGAGAACAGCTCCGGCAAGAAGAAAAGCAAGTCCACGATCACCAAACGCGAACGATCTCGGCTTCGAGCCTTGCTATTCCGTGCTGTGTTACCAATGGTAGGGAAAAACGCTCAATTTAAAGCATTACACCAGTATTATACAAAGCGCAGCCACAATCCGCTCAAAAAGAAACAGTCGATAGCCCGCGTTATGTGGAAAACTTATTCGTGTACTCTACACATTGGGTACAAAATGTATACGTTATAATGCAAAAGATGTATTAGGACCGGTACGCCAGTCCCAACTACAGATGGCTGCTTAAAACAACTTCAAACCATTAATTTGCTATATAAACGCTTAAGATTATGAACAACGACATAGAAGCACGGAACAGCTGCAGATTTTATCACATCAGGGCAACGACCCAGTGAAGGAACAAGAAGCAGCGTCCATATGAACGTACCCACAGATTGGAAAGTAGCTTCCAACCTCTATTCCCGCCACCGGCTTGCTCAGAAAAATATGTCATCACAACATGATATCTCCATCTCTTAAGGAAGTCGAAGTTGAAATTTTAAGAAAACAAGAGCAAATGAAAGAAAATATTAATTTATAGTGGGAGTTATTAAATCAGCTTGTATGCTTATTTTATATACGAGTACCGCACTTGGAATCTATTTATTATTCGCAGTAGCCACCGGAAGGAAGTTGCTTATTCCTTTTTAGATTAAATGAATTCCTCTGATTATATTACTTGAAGGATCTACAATAAGAAACATTTCTTTAAAATGGTGAGCAAAATATTTTATTGCCGGAGAATGTATCAGATCGTCAGAGAAGATCCAATTAAAGGGTGTAATCGTTACAGTGCCGTCATCTTGCATATAACTTTTCTCTAAAAAGGAGTATACATAATCAAAATCATCACATTTCAGTTCATCTACAGAAGAGGGATCGATTTGATAATAGATATTGTTACCAAAATTTAAACTCGATTCTTCAATAATCTTATCCCTAGCAAAAAGATCTCTTACTATTAGGTTCATTTTTTCCTCAGCATACATTCTTCTTAGATAATCTGCTGAGGTTGATTTAACTTGTTTTAGGTTCAAACTAACATTAACCGATGAGTTGTACCTTAGCTTAACATCCTCAAAATGTATGGCAACTTCATTCTTTGCCTGGGAAAATAATGTATTTGATGTGAACACAGGTATGATAGTATAAACTAGGTCATGACAAAAAACAGACATGGATAAAAAATATTGAGAAAGAACAGTAAAGATAAAAGATTGTTGAGATAAATCAAGGTGTTTGAACTTTAAATTTTCGAACTCTTGTGGAGGTTTATTTACTCGAGAAAAAATATTGTCATTAACCAGTTTCACCCAAGACATTTTCAAGCCACCCTTTTCAATTAAAGTTACTACACAGTATAAAAAAAAATGACTGATCATAACTCTAAAGCCCCCTAATGAACTTGGACAATAAGAGTGTGTATTGTTTATACTACAAGTGATAGGGGAGGATGAATAAATGAGACGAACGAAATATTCCAACGAGTTTAAGGTACAGGTTGTAAAGGAAGCTCTGGAAACCAGAAACAAAGCAGCCGTGGCAAGACGTTACGAGCTTGCCTCCAATATTGAGTCAGGAAAATGGGGAGTGATTTCGGTAGAGGGGATTTCCCCTCTGGAAACAAAGAAGTTGTCCCAAGAAAATGACCACTTAAAACGGCTGCTAGGGGAAAAAGATCTTGAGATCACTATTCTGCGTGATCTGGTAAAAAAGAAAAACCCTCACTTGCTGACAAAGTTGAAGTAGCCGAAATCTACATTCAACAGGGATACGCTATAACGCTCGTGCTACGTTTGGTGAAGGTCCCACGTTCGACTTATTATTACATGAAAAATAAAAAAGTCATGAAGAAAACAGTTAGTGAGGGACGTCCAGCGCCAGGGTATTCCTATCAAGCGAATGGAACAAAAGTACCTGATGAACAGATTCAAGAACGGCTCATGGAACTGATTTCGTCAGATGGATTTGCTTATGGATACCGGAAGCTGACCGTTTGCTTGCGCCGAGAATACCAGTTACAGATCAATAAGAAGAAAGTGTATCGCCTATGTAAGAAGCTGGACAATCCTGCGCCCACAACGACAGAAACCTGTTGTGTATCCACGAAAACTGGCTCGTAACCGAACGGTTACTGACTCCAACCAGCTCTTCGAAACAGACATTAAATACGGATTTATAGCAGGTGAAGAACGATTTTTCTTTATTCTGTCTTGCATAGATGTATACGACCGCTCGATTGTAGCCTTTCACATAGGACTGAGCTGCGAAGCAAAAGATGTTGCAAGTACACTTCAAAGTGCCTTGATGAAGCGTCAGTTATTTGAAGCTTTAGAAAAGCCCGTAATTCGCTCGGATAACGGACCACAGTTTGTTTCCCATGCCTTTCAACAAGCCTGTACAAGCTTCGGAGTGGAACACGAACGAATTCCACAAAAACGCCGAATATGAATACTCACATTGAGTCATTTCATCAACTTCTTCAAGATGAGTGTTTGGCACGGTACGAATTTTAAACGTACGGAGAAGCTTACCAGGCTGTTACTGAGTGCATTCGGTATTACAACGAGCGACGAATTCATTCGAGCATTCATGACCTTTCTCCATACGAGTTTTACGACAAAAACGAAAAACAGCTCATCTCGATTAAGGCTATTCGAGTATAATTATAACCTTGAGGAAAGCGTTGATTAAGATAGTATGTGTCCAAAATTAGGGGGTTAATCCGGTTCCTTTCCATATTTTGTTGCAAGTGGTCATAGTAGTCCAAGGACTTGGGCTCCTAGACTAGCTACTGGTTTAACAACTCCAGGGTGGTCACATTCATACCCGGATTTCCCCAGAGTCGCTTGCTTTTGGGAATATGTACGACTGCGTTTGAAGGAACCAATATTCTCACAACAGATTATATCATAAAAAATGATTTGAAATATACAGGAATCGTTGTTTCTGATTTTCCAGGGCCAGACCTAATAAATAATGATCCGGAGTTAATAGGCATTTAGAATCTCGAGTTCCTGATGATGTGTATCAAATTGTAACTGCTTTAAATGACACAAGTGTCTTTGATTTGAATGGGCCTAACCATGTTACACTCTGGGAGAATAATAGAGGGGATCATCAAAAATGGAAATTTGTATATAATAGAGATAAAAATGCCTATCAAATAAAAAGTGTAAGTGATAAAAATCTAGTACTGGCTTGGAATGCTATCCCAAATTCCAAACAGGTTTTTGCTACACCTAATCAATATAAAGAGGAACATTATTGGATTCTGGAGGAATGTAAAGATGGCTATTACATTATTAAAAATAAAAAGGATCCGACTTTATTCTTTAATTTCTCTAAATCATTTACGATTTTTTTTCTTGTTATAAAGTAAACAACAGTTATACAAACATAAAAAGAAGCTGTTACACCAAGGACATCAATCCAGTTGGTTAGTTTGTTAAAAATAAGATGGTATAAGATAAAACTAAAAGCAAACGCTAATGGGCATACAACAAAGTATATCAATTTAACTTGACGCGTAGGCTCTATCTTCAATTGTATGTTCCCCCTCTATTCCCCATATTCCACAGTTACCGCTGTACCAAAGCAAAACTCCTACTAATCCTCCGACACTGGCTCCAACAAAAAATCTAATCGCAATTTTTGCTGCCTCCTTCCATAACTTTTGTTTTATATATGCCATTATGCCAGCCTGTACCATCGCCTGAAATGCACTTGCTCCAAAATGGTCCAATAAAGCAAACTTCATAACTCGAACCATACACCACGATGAGACTCACTTGCCTCATTTATTTCTTTTTCCAATAAGTTTAGTCCTTCATCTTCGTATAGGGGAACCCACAGACGAAAAAAACATAATCAAACTCACAAACACCAAAAAATACTTGATTTTTTCATTTTAACTACCTCCCTGTATTAATTGACGCCTTATTTACCATAATAAAACATTTTCCTTTCAATATATTCTCTTAGTCTTCCATAAATTAACATAATTTTAAACAGGTCCACCTATTTCCAGATATACCTTGTGGGTTTGTACAAATTTGCAGAAAAATCCAAATGTGGTATCGTGGAATTATATGGTACCCTAGGAAATGAGAGGAGGAAGAAAAAATGGACTATAGGATTACATTGCGCGGCGAACTTGAAAAGGCTATAGATGAAACCGGATGTATACTATCCCAACTGGAAGATAAGGGCGGTACCCAAATTGGGATTCTAAGTGTCTGCCTTCGAGGCAATCACTTCGGCCTATCACCATGAAACAATTAGACAAGCTGATAGAAGTACTTGGCTTACCAGAAGGATATTATTATGAGTACTACCTTGCGGAGTGTTTTTACAAAGACAGAGTGGCCAGACCCTGAATGGAATCTTTTTTATTCCGCTGCGTTCTAAAGAATCCGTTCTCTTTTACGAAGAAGTCATTGAGGGAGAAAAGTATAATCATTCTGATCGCATACCCGCGCTTTCCACGTGATTAGCTCCACTTGGCTCCTAGAGCATTCCCAATCCTCCAACAAAAGAATATGCTCCCATAAAGCCGAAGATTCCCCCAGTCGAGAAATCAGATGATAATATAATTTTGCCTACGATAACACAAGAAGCTTTACAGCTTTATTTGGTCAATGGAGTTGTGAAAATGCAAAAAACTTTGTAAGAAGAAAATTAATCATTTTCGAAAAGAACTCCGATAATTTTTCTGTTGTTGAAGATGAGTATAATGACCTATTGAGGATTTTGATGAATTAAGGACATAAAGCCAGAGGTAACTTATTTTATCCCGGTGACTTTCCTCATACATTTGGGTAAGCTAAAACTGAGTATGTTTTTACCAAAATTCCACATCGAAAAGAGGTGATGCCCCATGACAACGAAACGCAAGCCCAATAGATTAATCGCGGAGAAATCGCCTTACCTTCTCCAACACGCTTATAATCCGGTTAACTGGTACGCATGGAGCGAAGAAGCGTTTGACAAAGCGGAACGAGAAAATAAACCTATTTTCCTGTCTATTGGCTATTCAACTTGTCATTGGTGCCACGTTATGGAACGCGAGTCGTTCGAAGACAAGGAAGTCGCGGATCTACTTAATGAGCATTTCGTTGCAATCAAGGTGGACCGGGAAGAGCGCCCGGATATTGACCATATATACATGAAAGTTTGCCAGGCTATGACGGGGCAGGGGGGATGGCCGCTTACCATTGTGATGACCCCGGAGAAGAGGCCGTTTCTCGCCGCAACCTACATTCCCAAACACCAAAAATATGGCCGCTATGGCTTAATGGACCTGCTTCCCCGGCTTCACCAGCTATGGGAGGATGATCGTGATAAACTGCTCAGCATCGGCAACGAGATCGTAGAGGAGATGGACAGGCAGGCACAGGTAGATTTGTCCGGAAGCTATAACAGTACTCTGCTGGATAAAGCTTACAATCTTTATAAGCAGCAGTTCGATTCCAAATACGGGGGTTTTGGAGGAGCTCCGAAATTTCCGGCGAGCCACAATCTTTCTTTTTTGCTGCGCTACTATCACAGGACCGGGAAAGAATTGGCACTTCAGATGGTGGAGAAGACGCTGGATGCGATGGCCAGGGGAGGCATCTATGATCATATCGGGTTCGGTTTTGCCCGATATTCCGTGGACGAAGCGTGGCTTGTACCCCATTTTGAAAAAATGCTCTATGACAATGCCCTGCTTGCCTGGACCTATCTGGAGACTTACCAAATTACGCAAAAACCGGCGTATGCGGAAGTGGCGGCACAGATTTTTACTTATGTACTTCGCGATTTAACTGATCCGGAAGGGGGGTTTTACTGCGCGGAGGATGCTGATTCGGAGGGAGTAGAAGGCAAATTTTATGTGTGGACTCCGGATGAGGTCCGAAGCGTGCTGGGAGCTGAAGACGGCAATTGGTTTTGCGAAATCTACGATATCACCGATGAAGGGAATTTTGAAGGAAACAGCATTCCGAACCAGATTCAGCTGGACCTTGAGCAGTATAGTAAAAGAAGCGGAATTCCACTTGATGATATAAAAAAACGTGCGGATCTATGCCGGAGAAAGTTATTTGCCACTCGGGAGCAACGGGTTCATCCCCATAAGGATGATAAAATTTTGACTTCCTGGAACAGCCTTATGATCATGGCTTTAGCCAAAGGATTTCAGGTGCTGGGACGGGAGGAGTATCTGCATGCCGCGGCCAAAGCCGTCTCTTTTATTCTGGACAAACTCAGGCGGCCGGATGGAAGGCTGTTGGCCAGATACCGGAAGGGGGAGGCTGCTTATCCGTCATATGTGGATGATTATGCGTTCCTGGTTTGGGGGCTTCTGGAGATGTATGAAGCTTCTCTGGACCCTGAATATCTGGCTCTGGCCGCGGAAATCAATACACAGATGCTGGATCTTTTTTGGGATGAGGACCAAGGCGGCTTATTCTTCTACGGGAATGATAATGAAGAGTTGTTCACCCGCAATAAGGAAATTTATGATGGGGCTTTACCGAGCGGGAATTCTGTGGCGGCCTACAATTTGACCAGACTATCCCGCCTGATGGATAGTGCCGAGCTTTCCGGGAAAGCAGATCAAATGTTTGAAGCATTTGCCGGTGCTGTTGGCAGTTATCCCCCGGGATATTCCATGTATTTAATAGCACTTGAAACGGTTCTTTGGCCTTCCCGGGAGATCGTGATAGCGGGAGATTCGGGCAAGGAATCAACAAGACGGATGCTCCGCGTAGTTCAACAAACATTTGATCCCCAGAGTATCCTTATCCTGGTAGAGGATGGGAAGAAGGGAGAGCGGGTTAGGGAGTTGGTTCCGTTTGTTCAGGACAAGGCCTCTATAGATGGTAAAACTACGGCTTATGTTTGTGACAACCTATCCTGTAAGGCCCCTGTCATGGAAGCTGCAGAACTGGAACAGAGTCTTTCCCGGAAGGAAAAGTAAGAAAAAAGTATACTGGGGCCGGTATCACTCCAGTCATATTGGCTTTTATAAATTCCAAAAAGACTGCTAAAGAAAGCAGTCTTTTTGTTTGAATAACCGGATCCCCCCGATTCACTATTTTTCTGATCTATGATATTCGATTTCATTTCCCTCTCTAACGATTTGGATGTTTCCATAGCACCCGGACGTGTTCCGTATTATTCCGGTAGAACGCAATATTAATCAGGTCTCCATCCTGGATACGTTTATTTATTACATCCTGTTCTCCAAGATAAAGGACCAGATTTTGGCCGTCCATACTAATAGGGACAGTTTCATTGCCGGTGTAACGATGCCGCACACAAAATTGCCCGTTGATCTTTTCGGCAAAACAGTAATCAAATTGAACACGGTCAGTTTCAGGATCTTCTGTTTTCACAACGATATGATAATCATATACATACTCATGACCAAACGGCTTCGCTACTACAGCCAGCTTGTCCCCGTTTTCAAGTCCCAGTCTTTTCACATCAGGTTCTTGTACAAATATATTTCCACCATCGTGAGCGGCCCCCATAATAAAACCGCCAATTAATTTCCTTCGAAACTCGTACAGTTCCGCCGAACTTTGATTCCCGCGCTCAGACATTTGCTTCAGACTATCTTCTTGCAACTCCTGTGCCGGTGCCTGCTGTTCGGCATTCAGCTTATCTATCGGGCCAAGAAATCCTTGGGATACCTCTGCAGTTGTTTTCCATTCGCCCAGGAGAAGCTGATACTTAGCCAATTGATGATTGAAATGGAGCAATTCGGAAATGAGTATATTCATTTTCTCCAACCGGGTTACTTCGGTGATATAAGCCGGTGATTGGTCGGTGACATATTGCCGTGTGTAATAATAGTTCAATTCCATTTCCAGGGAGCCGATCTTTTGCCGTACTTCTTTTTGGAGCTTATAGATCAGGTATTCTTTATCGCTTTGTATATAATCTATCACTTCTTCCAGGATCATATGTTTAAATGCCTGATCGGATGATTCGGAATATTCTATGATGTACTGGCCAATCGGGGAACTTTGTAACAAAGAATCAAAAAACTTCCGGAAGCTTGTATCCCGGAGCAATTGCTTATTTCCCTGAAGAATGAGTGAGAACACATGGATATCAGTTCTAGCCAAATATAAGGAAATGCTTTCTACAATTTCCTGGTTATTCATAATTAACTCCCTTCCCGAGCTTCGAGATTCTATTGGTTCTAACATTAGAGAGACTATTATTATAGTCGATTATAGTACTTTGTATAAATAGTATTTTGTGGAAATTTCCTTATTTGATATACCCGGCATCGGCTAAAAAACGTGTATGGTCCGGGCCGTGTTCGTGAGTTCGTGATAAGATCGGCGCCATTTCTCTAATATTCTACGTTTTGGGCGTCACTTTCAAAAAGCAAGATCGCCGGGTTGCTT
This sequence comes from Paenibacillus larvae subsp. larvae, assembly GCF_002003265.1. Classification (NCBI taxonomy): domain Bacteria; kingdom Bacillati; phylum Bacillota; class Bacilli; order Caryophanales; family Paenibacillaceae; genus Paenibacillus; species Paenibacillus larvae. The sequence goes on along the minus strand of NZ_CP019687.1, from coordinate 2,228,810 downwards.
TAGAAGCTATTATATCGTTCATTTCGAACGGAGGAAATGGGTCAGGCGCAAAAAACTATAAAACAAATTATTCCTATCATCTAAATGTGTTATACTAAAAGGGAAAATGCGGAAAAGAGGGTGAAAGATGCCGGTTGAAACATTTAAAGCAACGGCACATTTGCAAAAAGGACGGGTGCTTCGCTGTAACGGCAAGTGCCTTTTTGCTTTTTTGGAATCTTGTTTTACATCTCGGGGTTTTGCCCTTTTCCGGTATTGCATTTTGTCAGATCGAAGCAGCCTGCGTTATGATAAGGAGAACACGGAGCTTGGAGGAACAGAGATGACGATTATATTGACCATGTTTGCAACCGGTACCTTGCTAGGATTTGTAGGAGCAGGCGGAGCCGGTTTCATTATTGCGATACTAACCTTTCTATTTCATATTCCCATACATACGGCTCTTGCCACTTCGCTTGCAGCGATGGCCTTTACCACATTATCCGGGGCGTTCAGCCATTATCGGGAAGGCAATACATCTGTTAAAACCGGCCTGATAACAGGGGGATTCGGGCTGACCGGAGCTTTCGCCGGTTCCAAAGTATCCGCTCTGATTCCGGCGGATTCCCTGCATTGGCTAACAGCGGGGATGCTGTTTCTTTCCTCTTTTCTTCTTATGGTCCGTCTTGTCGTCTTTGACCGTTATACGCAGCACAACCAAACGGCAAAACACCGGGAATCTTCCCTGTTTTGGCTGAAGTGCATCAGTCTCGGAATTGCAACAGGTTTTCTGGCCGGTACCTTCGGGATCGGTTCTACGCCTTTTATTCAGATCGGCCTACTAACCATGCTGGGCCTGAGTATCAGACAGTCGGTCGGAACTACGATGCTAATCATTTTATTCATCGCAATTGGCGGCGGGACGGGCTTTTCGACCAAAGGCTTTCTGGATGTGACACTGCTGATACAGGTGCTGGCAGGAACCATGTGCGGGGCCTGTATCGGGGCTAAATTCACTGGACATGCTCCCAAGCCGCTGTTGAAAACAGCCATGATCCTGGCTCCAGCCACAGCTGGCGTACTGCTTGTAATATAAGGTGTGTAAAACGAGCCTAAGAAACTGCTTCAAAGGCCCGTTTTTTGCTGCAATTATCATTATCACAGATGAAGCCACCATACTATCGGAATAAATAAAATTCCTGTTATGATTCCCGCCAGTGCCATGGCAAACGCACTAAAACTTCCCTCAGATTCTGAACTCCGGATTAATTTGGAAGTCCCAATGCCATGAGCTGCCGTTCCAATAGCGATTCCCAATGGAAGATCCTCGCGGATTCCCAGCCGCCAAAGAAATGCCCTCCCGAACATACTCCCCATAAGTCCTGTCAATACTGCTAAAACTGCACTCAATTCGGGAATTCCGCCTGTTAAGCGGGAAAGCTCGATGGCAATTGGTGAGCTTACGGATTTGGGCATCATGCTCAGTATCATTTCCTTCGTTCCCCCAAGACTCCATACAATTATTCCGGCAGATAGGATTCCCGCCAGAGAACCGGTAGTGATGCCTGTGATTACTGCGAACAAGTGTTTCCTGATCCGGTTTCTGAATTTATAAAGCGGAACTCCCAATGCGACTGTTGCAGGGCCAAGAATAAAGGTAAGCAGGTCTCCGCCGGCCGTATAAGCTTCATAAGGAATATGAAACAGAAGAAGCAGTAGAATAATGCCCCCTGAACTTAAAAAAAGCGGATGGATTCTGGGGAATCTTTGATTGACCAAAATCCCGCAGACATAGGCGAGAATGCTTACGGTTACCCCAAATAAAGGGTGGTATAAAAGATTATGCTTCATGCTGCCTCTCCTCTTTCAGTTCGTTTCTTTCTGGCCAGCCGAGATGTGACCCAGCCTGTTACCCCCAGAACCAAAAATGTACTAATAACAAAACTGACGGTCAAGGAAATAAATTGGGTTTCAAGTAAAGGAAAAAAGGTCATAGTGCCCACAAGAAAGGGGATAAAAAAGAGCATCATATGTTTGGTTAGAAATTGGGCCGCAGACTCCACCCACTCCAAATTGATTAAACCTGTATATAGTGATCCTGTAAATAAGATGAGTCCGATAACATTGGCCGGAAGCGGTACATGCAGCATCTCTTTCAAGAACAGGCCTAACAGGTTGAAACATAGTAAGATAGCCAAACCAAGCATGGAAATAACACCTCTTTATAAATTCTGGTATAGAACAGATAAGGGATATTTTTCCTATTATTATATAACAATCTATCATTTTAAGAACAGAAGACTGAGATGTGAAAAAATTCAAAACAAAAATTCATGGATTCACAACATTTATTTTCAAAAGCGTATTGCAAACGGGGAGTATATTTTATACGATAATGATCGTTAAATGAAACTGTATTGATACAGAATTAAAAAGTCTAGGATACAATCTGAGGAAACAAGTTTGAAACGCTTGAAACGCTTGAAATGTTTGAAACGTTGGAGGAGTGTAGTTATTTGTGAAGGAGTGGTATGTTGAATTTACGAGAAGAATCCATCAAGCTGCATCAAGAGTGCAAAGGGAAACTGGGAACCTATTCCAAAGTTCCCATAAAAAATTCAAGAGACTTAAGCTTAGCCTACTCGCCGGGCGTTTCTGAACCCTGTATAGAGATTCATAAAGAACCGGCCAAAGTTTACGAATATACACTCAAAGGTAATCTTGTTGCAGTTATTTCGAACGGTACCGCAGTACTTGGGTTAGGAAACATCGGTCCTGACGCAGCTTTACCGGTGATGGAAGGAAAAGCGGTACTCTTCAAGGCTTTTGCCGGCGTCGACGCCTTTCCTATTTGTTTAAACACGACAGATACAGAACAAATAATTAAAACCGTAAAGCTTCTGGAACCTACGTTCGGCGGAATTAATCTGGAAGATATAGCTGCCCCCCAATGTTTTGAAATTGAGGAAAGGCTTAAAAAAGAATGCAATATCCCTGTTTTTCATGATGACCAGCATGGTACAGCTATTGTTACTGCTGCAGGATTAATAAATGCACTAAAAGTAGTAGGTAAAAAGATGGATGATATCGTTGTCGCAGTGAACGGGGCGGGGGCTGCCGGAATTGCCATTACCAAGCTGCTGAATCGGATGGGCGTTGGAAATGTACTGCTATGCGATACAAAAGGTATTGTTTATGAAGGACGTTCTGCCGGCATGAATAAAATAAAAAATGAAATTGCCTCATTCACAAACAAGGAAAAAAGCCAAGGTATATTGGCTGATGCCCTTAAAGGGGCCGATGTTTTTATTGGTGTTTCCGCTGCAGGATTACTAAGAGAAGACATGCTGAAGGTAATGAAGAGAGACCCCATTGTTTTTGCAATGGCAAATCCTGTTCCTGAGATTATGCCTGATAAAGCTAAAGCAGCAGGGGTGAAAGTAATAGGAACGGGCCGTTCGGATTTTCCTAACCAGGTAAACAATGTGCTTGCCTTTCCGGGAGTATTCCGGGGAGCCCTGGATGTGAGGGCCACGGAAATAAACGAAGCGATGAAATTATCAGCTGTCCACGCAATAGCCGATCTAATCGGTCCAAATGAACTTCATGATGACTATGTAATTCCTAACCCCTTTGATTCCAGGGTTGCACCGGCTGTTGCAGCAGCCGTATCCAAAGCTGCGGTTGATACCGGGGCTGCGGGAATAATGGTTAATCCGCAAGAAATCAAATTATAAATTACGAAGTTCGCCCTACGCCTAATGCGTTTTGCTAATGCGGTTTGATCTCGACGGGAGATTGGCCGCATTTTGTTTTTGTAGCTTAGGTGCTTGCTGGAAAAATAATTCATGGGAGCTTTTTCAGGAGTTTGCATTCGTTGGTTTTTTTATACTGTTGATATATAATGATTGAAACAGTATATAACAGTAGAACGAGGTGTGAATGATGGATTCGGTCAATCCAGATCTCCGTACAAAGCATGAACATGTCACAAAGTATATCCAGTCATTAAGTGTGGGAACCGTCATATCCGTTCGAAAAATTGCCCAAGAACTCGAAGTCAGTGAAGGTACTGCTTATCGCGCGATTAAAGAAGCGGAAAATCTGGGAATCGTCAAGACGAAAAGACGGATAGGCACAGTAAGAGTAGAGAAAAAAGAGGAACATCAATTTGATAAATTGACGTTTGCCGAAATCGTAAACATTGTCGATGGAGTTATGCTTGGGGGAGCAGAAGGGCTGCATAAAACACTGAACAAGTTTGTGATAGGTGCGATGCAGCTCGAGGCCATGCTAAAATACATAGAAACCGGTAATCTTCTGATCGTCGGAAACCGCGTCCAGGTCCATGCGCGCGCTCTTGGACAAGGGGCGGGCATCCTGATCACAGGCGGTTTTGATACGTCTTCCGAAGTGAAGAGCCTGGCGGACGAACTGCAACTGCCTATTATAGGAAGTTCATACGATACGTTCACGGTTGCAACCCTGATAAATCGGGCGATCGAGGACCGGCTGATCAAGAAGAAAATTATGCTGGCGGAAGATATTCTTTGTCGGGACGTTTATTCATTGACTGAAGATCAAACGGTTAAAGACATGCAAAAACTGGTGAGAAAAACGACTCATACCAGATACCCTGTACTGGATGCAGATCAAAAACCCGTAGGCGTCATTACCACCAAAGACATCATTGGTGCCAAGCCGGGCCAGCTAATAAGCAGCCTTATGACAGCCAATCCCTTAGTGATTAGCAGTAAGGCTTCCGTAGCTTCCGCCGGACATACCATGATATGGGAAGGCATTGAGCTGCTGCCTGTCATAGACGGGGAGCGTAAGATGATCGGGGTGATCAGCCGTAAAGATGTCCTGAAAGCAATGCAGGATATCCAGAAGCAGCCCCAAAACGGAGAAACCTTCGAGGTGCAAATATGGTCGGGGTTTGAGAGGGTCAGGGACAAGGATGGAAATTTGTTTTTCAGAGGTACGGTAACACCTCAAATGACAAACTTTGAAGGTCTGGTATCTGAAGGCGTGTTATCCACGCTGATGACCCGGGCAGCTTATCAGACAGTTAAGGAACATAAAAAAGGAGATTTGATCCTGGACAGCTTCTCCAATTATTTTCTTGTGCCATTACAGATCGACGATGTGATTGAACTGGTACCGGCCATTATTGAACTAAGCAGAAGATTTTGCAAAATAGATATGGAAATTATGTGCAGAGGCATTCGTGTGGCAAGGGCGATGTTTACGGCACGGATTCTTTAAAGATTTAAGGCTGTTTTCTATATGAATGCATCATTCCCGATCAGGGATGGTGCATTTTTTATTTTTTTCGTCAACTTTTTTGTAGTAAGGGCTCTTATCGTTGTTGGTTGTCTCCGGAACGACAATCGGATCCTACAAAATTTCTTTGCATATAGAGAGGATAACATCATATCTGTTATATAACATAAATAAAAATTAAAAATTGTTATTGAACAGATGGAGAATCTATTATATAATAATTTCCATAATATACAAACTGTATTAAAACAAAGGGAGGGGAGTACAATGGATTGTCCAATTTGCCAGGGCAATGGTGAACTTGAAGCTAAGGATAGCCGCATTGGCAAAAACCATGAAGAGGAATATGAGAAAAAAGGAAATCACCATGAAATGGCCACGATTTGTTTCAGATGTGGCGGGACAGGATATTTGGAACAAATCGATTGATCTTCAGATAACAGCTATTAAGGCAAGTCATTTCTGAAATTAAAGGAGGAAAACTGAAAATGTCCGATAATAGACAAAGTGCATTGGAACAATTGAAAGCAAGCTGGAACTCAAAACGGTTTATAGGAGTGAAACGCCCGTATACGCCGGAAGATGTACTTCGGCTCAGAGGGTCAATACTGGTGGAGCACACTTTGGCCAAAAGGGGATCTGGGAAATTCTGGAACCTTGTAAATACTGAAGATTACGTCCATTCATTAGGTGCACTCACGGGGAACCAGGCTGTTCAGCAGGCGAAAGCGGGCCTTAAGGCCATTTATTTAAGCGGCTGGCAGGTGGCGGCTGATGCAAACCTGAGCGGTCATATGTATCCGGACCAAAGCTTATATCCGGCTAACAGTGTACCGAGCGTAGTGAAACGCATCAACCAGGCGCTCCAGCGGGCAGACCAAATCCAGCATTCCGAGGGCAAAAGTGATACCGATTTTTTCCTTCCTATCGCAGCTGATGCGGAGGCGGGTTTTGGCGGGCCGCTAAACGTGTTCGAGCTGATGAAAGCCATGATTGAAGCGGGGGCGGCAGCTGTACATTTTGAGGACCAGCTCTCGTCGGAGAAAAAATGCGGACACTTGGGCGGGAAAGTATTGCTGCCGACTCAACAAGCAATCCGCAATCTGATTGCAGCCAGGCTGGCAGCGGACGTATTAGGGGTGGAAACTGTGTTGATCGCCAGAACCGACGCTAATGCAGCACGGCTTTTAACCAGTGATATAGATGAAAATGATCATCCATTCTTAACCGGTGAACGTTCTCTGGAAGGTTTTCACTATGTAAAAGCAGACCTTGATCAGGCCATTTCACGGGGACTTGCTTACGCTCCTTACGCAGATATGATCTGGTGCGAAACTTCAGAACCCAACCTGGAAGAAGCCAGGCGTTTTGCCGAATCCATTCATACTAAGTTCCCTGGCAAATTACTTGCATATAACTGCTCTCCATCCTTCAACTGGAAAAAGAAATTGGATGATACCACGATTAGAAACTTCCAGCAGGAGCTCGGCAAAATGGGATATAAATTCCAATTTGTTACGCTTGCAGGTTTCCATGCGCTTAATCACAGTATGTTTGAATTGGCAAGTGGTTATAGAGATCGCGGTATGGCAGCATATTCTGAGCTTCAACAAGCCGAATTCGCCAGTGAGAAGTATGGTTATGAGGCAACACGCCATCAGCGGGAAGTAGGAACAGGATATTTTGACGAAGTTTCGCAAGTAATTACGGGGGGAACTTCCTCAACAACGGCACTCACAGGTTCTACAGAAGAGGAACAGTTCGTACATCAAAACATATAGAATATATTAAATGTGAGGAGATGAGCCTTTTGACAGAACCAATGGTTTCTCAGGGAATTGAAATAAAAGATGATTTAAAGAGCCGGCATAGGGAAATTCTTACCCCAGATGCACTGGCTTTTATAGCGGGTCTTGAAAGGCGGTTTGGCTCCAAACGCCTTCAATTGCTTCAGCAAAGGCAGGAACGCCAGAAGAGAATAGATGCAGGGGAACTTCCGGATTTTTTAAATGAAACGGAACATATCCGCAAAGGAGATTGGTCGGTTGCCCCTATTCCGGCGGTTTTACAGGACCGTCGTGTGGAAATCACGGGCCCGGCCGGTGACCGGAAAATGGTCATTAATGCTTTTAATTCAGGAGCCAAAGTGTATATGTCCGATTTCGAGGACGCTAACTCCCCTACATGGTCCAATACGATTGAGGGTCAACTGAATCTTCGTGATGCTATCGATGGAACTATTCATTTCGAGCAACCGGGGGGGAAAACCTATCGACTGCATAAGGAAAGGGCTATTTTAAAAGTCCGCCCCAGAGGGTGGCATTTAGAAGAAAAGCATATTCTGATTGACGGCCGACCAATATCGGCAGCTTTGTTTGACTTTGGTCTCTTCTTTTTTCATAATGCCAGGAATCTAATGAAAAAAGGGAGCGGTCCCTACTTTTATTTGCCGAAGATGGAGAGCCATTTGGAAGCACGCTTGTGGAACGATGTATTCGTATTTGCACAGAAGGAGTTGGGAATTCCCCAGGGAACTATCAAAGCTACTGTTTTAATTGAAACGATTCTGGCTGCTTTCGAGATGGATGAAATCCTGTATGAGCTTCGTGAACATGCTGCCGGACTGAATTGTGGACGTTGGGACTATATTTTTAGCTACATCAAAGTATTGCGTGATCAGCCGGATGTTATTTTGCCGGATCGCGGACTTGTTACTATGGAATCCCCTTTTATGAAAGCCTATACCCTTCTGGCTATTCAAACGTGTCATAAACGAAAAGCATACTGCATAGGCGGTATGGCAGCCCAAATACCGGTGAAAAGCGATCCGAAGGCCAATGAGGAGGCGATGGAAAAGGTCCGTCGGGATAAGCTTCGGGAGGTTACAAACGGGCATGACGGCTCGTGGGTTGCGCACCCTGGACTTGTTCCTGTGGTCAAAGCTGTATTTGATGAAAAAATGCCAACACCTAATCAGGTCAACAAGCAGCTAAACCATATTGAGATCAAACAATCTGATCTTCTGGAGCTTCCCCGGGGACCGATTACTGAAGAGGGTGTGCGAATTAATGTTAGTGTAGGTATTCAATATATCGAAGCCTGGCTCAGGGGCTATGGAGCGGTTCCAATCAACCACCTAATGGAAGATGTCGCAACAGCAGAAATTTCAAGGGCTCAGCTTTGGCAATGGCTTCATCATCCAAATGGGGTACTTGAAGACGGGCGGAAGGTGACACTTGAGTTATTTGAGAAAATCAAAGCGGAGGAACTTGCAAAAATCAAACAGGAGCTGGGAGACGAAGAGTACTCGAAACGAAAATTTGAGTTGGCAAGTGAGTTATTCAGCCAAATGACGGTAGCGAAACAATTTGAGGAATTCCTGACCATTCGGGGATACGATTATTTATAGATATATAGCCAAGACCGTGTATCCAAACCTATGACCGGATATCCGGTCTTTTTTTGATGGAAATAGCAACCAAATGGTATCTGCTTCGTATGTTAATTAACTCCAAATGATGGCAGAACAGAGGTGGAAAAATTGATGGATAAACAAGTTGAAATTGTTAATTATCATCCCGATTATGGGGAAAGTCTGGCCGAGATGTGGAACCGTAGTCAGGAAGCATGGGGTGGAGGGACATCTGTAACGACAGGGGATCAAGTTCGCCGGGATGAGGAAAATTCCGATTCTCTTGCGGTATTCCTTGCCGTCTATGATAACCAAGTTGTCGCTTATTGCAGCCTTAGTGAGTATACGGAGGATGAAGGAGCCTTGTATATTCATCTTCTGAATGTCCGTCCTGATTATCATGGGAAAAAGATTGGCAAGATGCTCGTGCTCCGGGCGGTAGAGGAGACGGTTCACCGGGGATGGCCACGTGTTGACTTGTATACGTGGGAGTCGAACATGAAGGCAGTTCCTCTATACAAACGCTGCGGATTCTTTTGGGAAGACCGTGAGGATACGACACACTTTATGAATTTTATTCCGCAGATCATCAATTGTGAAGCTATTTTACCCTATATGGCGGATATCGATTGGTACGCGGATTCATCCCGTACGATTGAAGTGGTCCGGGACGGCCATGTAGAGAACGGCTTTCATACGTATACATACACATGGAACAAGAATGGCCGAAAGCTTCGCGTTGATATTGAACGCAGGGGACGGGGGATCTGCCTTATCGAGACAGAAGATTATCTATTGTCAGCCATGGCTGAGAATGCCGAACCCGTATTCGGCAAGGAATATACCGTTCAATATCGGATCGTTAACAAATCCGGGGCCCCGCTTAGAATTGAGTTTGAGGGTGAATCTGACCGGAACATCTCATTTAACTGGAAACAGTCCGTCCAAGTAGAGGGCGAGCAGCTGCTTACTGCCCGCTTTTTCGTCGGAGAAATTGCAGAAGAACAGAGCGAGTGGCGGACATGTCCTACCGTGCGCACGAACGTCACGATAAATGGTTTGCAGGCTTTACTTCAGGTTGGAGTTTTCCCGAAATTTCCTGCCAGCCTGGAAATGAAGGTTCCAGATGAAATGTATGCGCTGCAGGGCAACTATGAGTTCTATATGGACATCGAGAACCATTATCCGGAAGCAGCAACTTTCTCGTTTGAACTGCCTCCCGAGCCATGGCTTGAGCTTATGCAGCGTAAATTTATAGTGAGCCTCCAACCGAAGGAGCGCGTCTCTTTGTCTGTACCCTGCCGGCTCCTCGATTATGGATTCTACAGCCAGAAGCTCAGTATCCAGGCTGCATTTGAAAGTGCTGGAGAAGTGACGTTTACCCGGACCATAAGTGGCGGCTTCAGCGGTCCAGGCGGAATGTGTATCGGTGAAACTGAGCGTTCCTACCTTGCAATGAACGGGAAGTATAAACTAAAGCATGACAAGGAGAGTAACGAACTTTATGTCCGCTGTTCGGGCAGTGAGGACGACCTCTTTATCATGCTTCATCCGATGGTAGGGAAGCCTTATTCGGGGGAATTCTCTAAGAAGAAGCCGGAGAAGGTGAAGTGGAAGCAAGAACAAGGGGCAGCCGGATTCTGGTTCATGTACCGTTCCAGTCGGTATACCGGGCTTCTGCTGCATGTCCATATTCTTCTTTATGCGGATGGAACGGTAAAGTCGTGGCAGGAACTTGAGAATGTCTCGATTAGCCCGTTCGCTTCGGAAATATGGGTATCCCAGCGGATTCATTGCGATCTCTACCGTTCCATACTGCCCTACGGGGATCAGTTTGTGGAGATGGCTGATTCCCATAGCGATGAATATGAATATTGGGATAGTGAAAAGATGAGTGAACCGTGGATGTTCTCGAAAAGAAACGGGATGACAAAGGGGATCTGCTGGTCTGATTCCCACCGGATGAGCCTGCGGGACTGGTTTTTGGAGCTTGAAACGGACATGGGCTGTCTGAACCCTAAAGAGGTGAGAAGAACTGGCGACATTATCCTGACAGCCGGGAGTTTCAGTAATTGGAAATCCTTTAGGAAGTTCGCTTTGAAGCGAACTGATGAAGAAAAACTGGAGCACACTGTCCGGGATTTGGAGTTGACGGTAAACAGAGGTAATCCGTTTGTGAAGCCTGGCGTTGAAGGTGTACCCGTCATACTGCGGGATTTGAAGCGAAATATATGGGAAGGACAGGTATCAGCAAGTTTTGCCGGTCACGAAGGACCGCACGATACAGTATTCTTCTCTTCGGATAACGAAATTACGGAAGCCCGTTTCACCCTATCTCTACCGGATAATCTATATGAAACAGTTCAGGTAGATGCTCGCCTAGGAGCATTGGAAGAGTCTTACTTTGCTGCTCTCTTCCCTATAGCCCCAGGCAATGTAGAGTTTAGGGAAACCACTAAAGCCGATTGGACGATATTGGAAGCAGATAACGGTTCTATCCGTATCATGGCTGCCGGGGGGTATTACCCGGGTCTCCATTCTATTAGGGTGAATGGGCATGAGTGGCTGGCTTCAGGATATCCAGACTATGGTGCCAAGTCGTGGTGGAACCCGTGGACAGGCGGGATGAATGATTGTTTGGATGACTTCAGTACGGTTTCCATCTTGAAAGAAGAGAGAGTAGTTTCTTCCGTCCAGTTGCCCGACAACAAGGGCAATATCTGGTCCGGTATCCGGGTGCGGCTATCTGTCCATAAGCACAAAAAGTACCGGGGACTGACATGGGACTCTTACTATTTGATGCTGCCTGGCGTTCCGGTGCTTGCTTATATGGCAGATATTCGTCAGGAAACCGGCATATATTTTGGGGGATTGCAGAGTATAACCGAAATATTCTTTCCGCTGGAATGCGGGTGGATACAGACGGCTGGTCTCCCAGGAGAAGTGCTTCGCTACCGGCTAGGGGAAGGGGAGATTTTGGTGCGCGAAGCAAGTGATTATGTACTGGGCCGTGAAGAGGGACAAGGTTTCCTTCATGTGGTGACGGATGAATCACAAATTAGACCTAGTATGTATGCCAACAAGGAAATCAGTTGTTTGTCGTTTTACCGGAACCTGGACTTGCCGCATGGTAGCATTACCCGTTCATCCCCGACCTTTTTCGTTTTTACTGATGATATATTGTCTCGGGAAGCACTCAGAAGTCTGCGTTGTCTGACATTTTCAAAGTTGTCTGCACAACAAGACGATGGACCATAGATAGACCATAGATGGACCATTAAGGAGGAAGAATGCACCTATCTCATATTAAGTCGTTTAAACAGACGGCGTCAGAACGATCACATGTCGATTATTCCGTTGAGGGATTGCTTAGGGAGTATGAACAGAACGGTATTGCTCTCGGTATAGGCATGGGGTTGACGGAGACGGACAAAGAAAGCTTTCCTGACCGTGATGCTAAAACCCCGATGGGGCTGGATATGGTGGCTGATTACCCGAGTCAGGTCCGGGTATTAATCCTTACAAGCTTGACTCTGCCGGTCTGGACGCACTGGAACGGGCTTTGCAGCAGCCGGAAGCTGTCGGAATCAAAATTTATCTCGGATACTACCCGTTCTATGCTTATGACGATGTCTATCAACCGGTGTATGAATTGGCAAAGCAATGTAAGGTTCCTGTTGTCTATCACACTGGTGATACATATTCGGAACGGGGGCTCTTGAAATACTCACATCCGCTTACGATTGACGAGGTCGCCGTCAAACATAGAGATATTAACTTTATGATGGCGTATTTCGGAGATCCATGGGTCCTGGATGGGGCTGCACGGCGTATTTTTCCAAAGATCATCCCTATCATAGAAAGATAAAAGTCAGAAATCTGTTTGCGAGAGGCAAGCAGATTTTTTTGTGTATTTAAATCTATGAATCTATTAACTTAGATATTGCGAGTTTAATAGAATCGAATTAAACTGAGATTAGTCATTTTGTAACAAAAATGACAAAAAATATCTAAGGAGGAAACGAATGAAAACAGGAAAATGGTTATCTATACTCTTATCAGCATCCTTGGTCATAGGGGCCGGTACATCATTCCCCGCATCCAGTTATGCCCAAACTGCTGATAATGAAAAAGGGGGGATTGATTGGGGATTAGTAAATCAGGAGGCTGTAGTTAAGTCTCTTCAAGAGCAGGGAAAGCTTAGCTCAAAAGCTCCGGATGAAGAAGTGCAGAAAGCTGTCGAGGAATATGTCACAAAAGGTGAAAATCCACACAGCACCACGGATGGCATTGATACTACAACCGACTTTGGCAAACTAGCATTTAAAAACAGGCAGGGAATGCAGTAGCAAACCTCCGAAAAGGTAGCCCGCGGAGAGAACGCCGGTGTAGAGGAAAGCGGGGATACGGAGAACCGCTCTATTGCCCCTAAGAAAAAAGCATTTACTGACAATGCGGTAGTGGCGTTGATTGAATTCCCGGATTATAAGCATAACCAAATCAAAAAAGGGCAGATGTTCTGGACAGCTGACTTTAGCCCGGTGCATTATAAGCAGCTGTTGTTTAACCCGAATGGGTATACGACCAAGGAAGGCTTCAAGACCGATACCATGACCCAGTATTACAACGAACAGTCAGCAGCTACATGGAATCCGAACGGGACGGTAACACCTTGGATTATGGCCCAAAATAACGCCGCCTATTACGGTGCCCATAAGGGTAGTTCCAAAGATGCGAATCCCCGTGAACTGGTAAAGGGGACTCTAGAGGCAATAGGGAAACAAATTGCCGGGAACGAAGCCTTGTACGATCAGCGGGATCCGTATGATCTGGATGGGGATGGAAATACAATGGAGCCTGATGGAATACTTGACAATCTGTTCATTGTTCATTCAGGAATGGGTGAGGACGCGATTTGGGCTCACAGATCCACACTTCGCCAGCCAGTTGAGATTCCGGGTACTAAGCTGAAAGCCTACGATTATATTATTCAGCCGGAAGACGGAGCTATTGGCGTATTTGTTCATGAATACGGGCATAACCTGGGATTGCCCGACGAATACGATACGGCTTACTCGGGAAGCGGTTCACCGATTGAAGCGTGGTCCGTCATGTCAGGAGGAAGCTGGTCAGGACAAATCCCGGGGACAGAACCAACTGGATTTAGCCCGTGGGCGAAGCTGTTTTTAAGCAAAACATATGGACTCGATTGGCCGACAGCCAAAACTACCAACTTTGATGAGCTAAAAAATAAGCAGAATGTTACATTAAGTGAGGCGGTTGAACAAAAGAAAAAAGGGAAAATCCTGAAAATCGACTTGCCGGATGTGCCTAAGCAGGCACCCACCCAGCCTATAGAAGGAAAGAATGCATATTTTTCTACTAAAGGGGACCGTTTGACCACAAGCATGATGTCTACTCCTTTGGATCTAACGGAATCCAAATCCGTCCAGCTGACTTTTGATTCGTGGAGAGACATTGAGAAGGGATATGACTTCCTTAATGTTAATGCAATTGATGAGTCAGGTGGTAAGACGAAAGTGAAAGCTTACTCTGATACTACAGGCAAATGGGTGACAGAGAAAATGGATCTTTCCGGGTTCGTCGGCAAAAAGGTGAAACTTGAATTTGAGTATGTAACAGACGAGTATACTTCCGGAGAAGGGGCTTTCCTTGACAATATTCAAGTAGAGGCAGATGGCAGCATTATTTTGAAAGACCAGGCAGAAGGAACAGGAGAATTCACGTTGAACGGTTTTAAAGTATTTGACGGGTCCCCTACTTATTTCCCCAATTATTATTTGGTAGAGTACCGCACTCATAATGGGGTAGACAAGGGCTTGCTCCACCGTTCGGTTCCGTATGATCCGGGAATGGTCGTCTGGTATTACGACGGACGCTACGAGGAAGATAATCAGACGGGAAAACATCCGGGGTATGGTTTTCTAGGTGTTGTGGATGCTCACCAGACTGCATTGAAAGATAAAGCCGGTAAGGCAGCAAAAACTTCCGTCCAGATCAAGGACGCTGCCTTTGGTTTTGACAAAACACGTCCTATCCAATTCGGCGATGTGACCCAACTTGGCCTGCCGGGAATCCCGACTTTCTCGGATGGACTCGATTATTCTACACCCTTTAATCCGGCTGGTGGCAAAATCCTCCCGAAAAACGGAATCAATATTAAACTGAAATCTGAGAACAAACGGCAGGGCAATATTTTATTGGAAGTATCTATAGCAAAAAAATAGAAGCTTGCCAAAATTAAAGCTGTCGACAAACAGGTAGCACGATCCTGAAACAGGCACGATCCTCAAAGAGGAACGTGCCTGTTTCGAAAAAAATCATTTGCCTGACCATGTTATCTTATATTTTGCCCGGAAGCGATGATCCTTATAGGCAGGAAACAACTTGTTTTATGTTTCTATATAAGCAACAATTTCATCTTCCAAGTCTAGTTTGATCTGGTTTCGAAATACCCGTTCCCCCATTTGTGTAAACATG
This sequence comes from Paenibacillus larvae subsp. larvae, assembly GCF_002003265.1. Classification (NCBI taxonomy): domain Bacteria; kingdom Bacillati; phylum Bacillota; class Bacilli; order Caryophanales; family Paenibacillaceae; genus Paenibacillus; species Paenibacillus larvae. Next base: position 2,213,632 of record NZ_CP019687.1, on the reverse strand, counting down.
AACTGCTCAATAGCTTCCAGGAGATTGGCTTCAATGAGAACCTGGCTTCGCTCTCCCCAGAATACTTCAGCCGAATAACCAAATTCTTCATCCCAATGAAGAACCACTTCTATATCCGCGGGCTCAAGTTGTTTACGTGTGGACATATTCAGGCACACGGCATTGATGATATCCTGTTCATCAAGTCTCATTATTCGTACTTCCTCCGGTTATTCATATTGCGGTTTTGCCTGAATAGGCTAAATATTTTGCGGATCAGTACGATGATGAGAATAATAGCGAGCACGTTCACCAGCAGGCCAAGAATGCTTCCGACAAAGCCCATGTTTCCAAATAATCCTCCAAACAACAGTCCGGCGAGTCCTCCAATAAACAAGCCCTTCATCAGTCCACCATTAAAAAATCCGCCCTTGTTTGGAGTTTGTGTGGTTGTGTTAGACTTGTTCGTGGAAGTATTGGATTGATTTTTGGTTACATTATTGGAAGGCTGGTCTTTAGGTGTATAGCTTTTGCGGGTGGAGCTGTATCCTCCTTTTTTGGCATCTACAGGATGAGGATTAGCCATGGAAAGCGAGAATGTAACCAGTAAAGCTATACATAGTAAACCGATTTTTTTCATCATAAATCAAGTCCTACCTCCAAAATAAAGTCTGATTTTGCAGACAGCTGTTGCAAGCGGTCTACGTAAACATATACGATAAAAGAAGCAACAGGTTTCAACATTTTTTCCGGAAGGAGAAGTGGGAGAAGTGACGGATTATTCCGGTGCCTATATAAACTTTCTTATTCACTTTCATACTGACCGAGATTATTTTGAATGTCATGAGATTTTAGAAGAATATTGGAAGGCTCATCCGGAGCATCCTTTAAGCCGCTCCTTTGTGCTTCTGATTCAGATTGCGGTAGCCCAGTATCATGAAAGGCGGGGGAACAGAAGAGGGGCATTAAAGATGCTTCAGAGCGCGGATATGTATTTTCACCCTGAACAGATCAGCGATCTAGGTCTTGATCCTGAACGACTCAGGGAAGAACTGGAAGAACGCAAAAAAGACTTAGCGAGGGACGGCAGGCCGTTTACTGATTTAAACTTGCCTATCCGCGACCCTGCACTAAGCCTGTTGTGCCAGGAAAGTTGCCGATCTTCCGGTCTTCAATGGGGAGTACTGAGCGATATTCAAAACGATGAGCTAGTCCATCGTCACACAAGGAGAGACCGATCATCCGTTATTGAAGAAAGACGGTTGCAAAAAGAACGGAAAGAGAATCAAAGACGATCTACTCTTGAACCCAGGACAGATGGTTAAGCCGGTTCAGTGGAACCGGCTACCGCATTTTTGTACCCTTCTTCCACAAGTTCCAGCTCTCCTGTAGCAGGATCTATAACCAAACCGTGAACAGGAAGACTTGGGGGAAGGAGAGGGTGATTGCGGATTACCGATAAGCTCTTTGCAACCGCCTCATTGACTTCGTTAAAGCCCCGAAGCCATTTTTCAAGACGGATGCCCGAGTGCTCCAACGTATTCAGCACTACTTGGCTGATCCCTCTTTCCTGGGCCTTATTCAAAACGGAGTTTGCATTTAATCCTGTCATGCCGCATTCTTTATGGCCAATAACAAGCACTTCGTCTGCATTCAGTTCGTAGACCGCTACAATAATGCTTCTCATAACGCTACCGAAAGGATGGGAGACCAGAGCCCCTGCATTCTTGATTATTTTGGCATCTCCGTTACGAAGATTCAGGGCACGTGGAAGGAGTTCTACCAGCCTTGTATCCATGCAGGTCAGAATGACCATGCGTTTATCAGGAAATTTGTCTGTTAAGAATTCTTCATATTGTTTGTTGTCGACAAATGTTTTATTGTACTCCAGAATGTTTGAAAGTAATGACATGGGTTTCCCTCCTTCAAATCCATTAATTCTGTATATGTTTTTTGTTAACCAGATTTATAGACACACTGTAAATCTGGTTTGGGCTGCTCAAAGTGAACGCCTTGGAGTCTTTTGAATAATCAATCTTTATATCTTCTTCAAAAAAGATCTCCTGCTTAGGGTTATATAATACATCGAATGAGCTTCCCCGGGCAATCTTATCGGTAGGCTTGCATTCATTTACAAGCCAAAGGGCCGGAACTCCGTCAACTGCACATCCGCAGCCCTCAATATCGTATACGAGCTTCAACCATGTGGAAGGTTCCTGTAAGAGAGGGCTCAATATTCTCTCTGCTGTCTCTGTTATCGTTAGATGCATGTAGCTCAGCTCCTTTTAATTAGTTTACCATATGCTCTTTTATTTGATAAAGTGGTGTGAAGGAAGTATCATTTAAATAGGACAAATTTGGAAAGGGGATTTGAAAATGAGTTCAACAGATTTCACGGTTCAATTAGATGGATTCAAGCAGCTTGTTCGTAAAATAAACCATTATAATGAAGCCGTTGGTCTTATGTACTGGGATTTACGGACGGGAGCCCCGCGTAAAGGTGTGGAGCAACGTTCCGAAGTGATTGGGGAATTATCAACAGAAGTATTCCGAATGTCGGTTTCCGATGAGATGGGGTGTTACCTCGATTTCTTTATGCAGCATCATAATCTGAACCAGCTGGATGAGGTTTCCCGTAAAATGGTGCTGGAATGCAAGAAAGACTATGACCGCAGCAAAAAAATTCCGGAGAAGAAGTACCAGGAGTATGTGATCTTAACTTCACAAGCAGAGACGGCCTGGGAGGAGGCTAAGGAGGAGTCTGACTTCGCGAAATTCCAGCCTTACCTGGAAAAAATCGTGAAGTTTAACCAGGAGTTTGTGGAGCTTTGGGGTTATGAAGGGAATAAATACAACACGCTACTTGATATGTACGAGCCGGGCATGACAGTAGAGAAACTCGATGAAGTATTCGGCAAACTTCGTAGTGAAGTAGTGCCTCTCTTGGCGGAGATTCAAAAATCGGGTCAGCAGCCGGACTTGTCCTGCCTGAAACAGGAATTTGATGTAGATAAGCAAAAAGCTTTCAGCAGGTTTATGTTGGGTGAACTGAATTATGATTTTGCCGCCGGAAGACTGGATGAAACAGTCCATCCTTTTGCCACAGGATTAAACCCGGGGGATGTTCGAATTACAACCCGATATTTGAAAGAGGATGTAGTAAGTGCTTTATTTGGCACGATCCATGAGTGCGGGCATGCTTTATACGAGCAAAATATTTCCAAAGATCTGGCTGGTACGAACCTATGTTCAGGTACATCGATGGGCATACATGAATCTCAATCCCGCTTCTGGGAAAATAAAATAGGCCGCAGCCACGAATTCTGGTCTAAATACTTCAGAAAGCTGCAGGAAACATTCCCTGGCCAATTCGATGAGATAAATGTGGATACATTATACAAAGCGATTAACCATACCGAGCCTTCCCTAATCCGGATCGAAGCAGATGAGCTTACATACAATTTACATATTATGATCCGTTATGAAATCGAGAAGGGACTCATAGACGGGGATATTCAGGTTGCGAATCTCCCTAAGGTTTGGAATGCCAAGTACAAGGAATATCTGGGCATTGAACCTCAGAACGATAGTGAAGGGGTTCTACAGGATGTGCACTGGTCTGGCGGTTCCTTCGGTTATTTCCCGTCTTATGCCTTGGGTAATATGTATGCGGCCCAATTCCTGCATAAGATGAAAGAAGACATTCTGGATTTTGATAATCTCGTAGCTGATGGAAACTTTAAGCCCATCAAAAATTATTTGACAGAACATATTTATCAATACGGAAAACTGCTCGACCCTAACGAAATTGTTCAAAAAGTAACAGGGGAAGAATTGAATCCGCAGTATCTAGTCGATTATCTGAAAAACAAATACAAGTCAATTTATGGATTGTAATTCTGTTGAGATAAGGGACACCTTTTTTCAAGCTGCAAGCTTCAAAGGGGTGTCTTTGTTGTCTCTGCAATGGTACACAGGATTGATGGTACTTCTTTCTGCCTTTTAAGTAACCTCACTGTTTTTTAGTTTCACTACCTCCTAGACTCCACTATCTTTCTTAACTTTACGCTTAGCTCCACTATCCCATTGGTTCAGGAAAGTACTATGAGATAGTTTAGATGCTTTATTGCTAAAGGCCCCAGTATTAATAACGCATTCGGAATGAATCAGCATTGAATTTAAAAAGAACTGCTATTTTAAAAGCTGATTATCAAAATTCATCCAAAATTAAACAATTATAATATACGACATATAGAGAAGACTCTCATAGGATAAAAAACATATAAAATCCAGCCATTAACAAGTTCAATTAGCAGTTTGAGGATCAACATGACGTCATGAAATATTCTCAAGATGCAGTCTCAATAATCCAAACGAAGACCATGTACATTTTCAATATGCAATCAGTTAAATGTCAATAATCCAAAAGGCAAACTAATCCTGTGGAGTCCGTGTTATATTTCAAGAAAAATCCAAATTACCTGGATCAAGCAGCTGTTGGCGCGTATGGAAGTACGGGGTCGTTAGATGGGGTACAAGATCGGTTCAATGCAGGGGAAACCACCGCCATACATAATTGTAATAGCTGCTCCCAAGGGGATGTATGGTGGAGCGATAGATTATATCGAAAACAGTATTCATCCAGGTATGTTTGAAGATATTTGATCCCTATTCCGTGAAAGGTATCATTCATCCAACTCCATGCCTGCTTGAAGGCAAGATATAAGGGGTTATTGCTGCGAACCCGGTATTTTTGACGGATGATCGATATGTCAGAAGCTGTTTTATCAATATGCTGCTTGGTGAAATGTTCACAATCGGAGTGAAGCGGCAATTTCCTGGGGCGATACGTGCCAGTATGTTCAGTACAAACAGACTCCCAGAGCTTCATTTTGAGCTCCCCTACTTCTTTAGTGGGTGAAACGGATGCGGCTGCGAACAAGGGATACACTCGCAGGTTATATTGCCTAGTAGCATGGTGGCCATAGAAGGCTACGATGCCATTCACTTTCCCTGTCAGAGGCCGAGTAGAATCGACACGGCCCAAGGCAGCCCGGATTTTGCGGAGCATCAACCATGCAGTCTTGTAGGTTACCCCAATTATCAAACTGAGCCGGACGGCATGAATACCGGTATCAGAACGGGAGATAAGCCATAATGCAGTGAGCCACTTGTGAAGAGGCGTACGGCTACCTTCCAAGACTGTACCTGCAATAAGTGATGTCTGGTGACGGCAAGCACGGCACTCGAAAAGAGGAAGCCTGCGTGTCCGGATCTTGTAGGCATGGGAATGCTGGCAGCGAGGGCATACAAAGCCAGTAGGCCATTTCAACTGATAAAGAAAAGGGATGCAAGAAAATTCGGTAGGAAATTGACGCTGCAATTCTTCGAGAGTAGCAATAGATTGGAGTTCTTCTAAAGTAGCAGTAGAATGTAAATTTTCCAGAGCAATAGGTCGCGGGGCTTCTATCAAGGTAACCTCCTTGTCAGGACTTTCAAAAAAATCGGATTTATAGTTAAAAGAAATTTGAAATTTAACAGGAACGTGCGTTTGCAATTCCATTATACCGAACATACATTCCTATATCAAGGTAATTTTTTCTTTTTCCTTAATGCTTTTTCTTTGACTTTTTGCAAAAGGTATATGTTTCGAGATTCGATCCATAGTTCCTGAATGAAGGGGAGAGTGGAGCTAAGGGTTCTTTCAGGAACCCCTTTGAAGGGAGGGTAAAGCATTGGAACGAAGTGAGGCCCCTAGTTTAGAGTAAACCATATTAAAAACGGACCAGGGATAGACCTAGAAAACGAAACATTACCTGCTTTAACCGCCTAACAGGCACCTGCATACGATACAATACGGATTACGACTTCTGGCGGAGATAAAACTATGGCAGCGCTTTTTTCGGGAGGCATTGACGTAGGGCTGGTAGGAGCTGAAACATCGATTTATGTATATCAGCAGGGGACTGATGATCCGGCCATCAATTTTGCCCAAGTGACTCAAACTGACGGGACCTTTCTGGTATCCCGCAAAACAAAAGGGGAGTTTGACTGGAGCAGTCTGAAAGGAGCCAGTTATCTGGGACTGCGTAAGGGCGGGATGCCTCAGATGGCTGGGGAATATTGCCTCATTCGGGACAGAGAGCGGAAAGCTGCCCTACACCGTGTATATGGCAAGCAGAGTTTTATCAAGAAAAAAGAAGAAGTTGTTCAAAAATTCTCAAATGCCATTTATAAAGCGCAAAAACGGATATTGGAAAAAAGTGTGAATGAAATTGCTGATGCCGTTGCCCCTTACTTCAAGGATAAGGAAATTGAGATCATACGCAGTGTGCTACAGCGTTATAAGGATCAGGGTACTTACGCGAGTGATCCTACTATTGATTAAGAGGAATGGGACCATTTGCAGAAGATCATGACCATGGCAGGGGAACTAAAGCAAAATGTGGATTGGGGCAAGCATGTTGACAATTCATATGCAGATAAAGCCAAGCAGAATGTAAAGTGAGTAAGATGGGGATTTGGAAAAAATCAAGGAAAGGAGGAAGCAAACGGATGGATACGACTATTGTAGTTGAAGATGTAACACACGTATACGTGACACCCGAAAAAGCCTCTTTGGCTCTAGAATCAATATGCTTGACGGTTGAGCCGGGAGAGTTTGTGAGCTTGGTGGGACCGAGTGGATGTGGCAAAACTACACTACTTTCTATAATCTCGGGTTTATTTACTCCAACCCGGGGTAAAATTGAATTGGCTGGACAAAAGGTAGTGGGCCCATCTACCAAAGTTGGGTAAATGCTTCAACAGGATTATCTCTTCCCATGGAGATTGATTTATGAGAATGCGGTGATCGGTTTAGAGCTTCAGGGAAAACGGACCCCGGAGAATGAACAGTATGTGGATCATTTGTTGGAGGAGATGGGGCCTTTCTCCAATAATCACGATTCACCCGCACAGCTTTCAGGGGGCATGAGACAGAGGGTAGCTCTTGTCCGGACACTGGCAACAAAACCGGATTATATGCTCTTAGATGAACCTTTCTCCGCTCTTGACTATCAAACTAAACTTCAACTAGAGGATTTGGTAGCTGAGACGCTCAAAGCACATAAGAAAACCGCTTTGCTTGTTACCCACGATATCTCTGAGGCTATCGCAATGAGCGACCGGGTAATTGTACTTGAACCAAGTCCCGGCCTGATTCGCCGGCAAGTTACTATTCCGCCTGAAATTCGCAGCCTCCTTCCTTTTTCAGCGAGAGATCAAGCAGGTTTCCAGCGGCTTTTCCAGGAGATTTGGCAGGAATTTGAGGACATGAGGGTAAGGGGAGGTTGTCCTGATGGTGGATAAAAGGCAGTTAGCTTCAGCAGCCCCTGAACTGCCATCCCGGATATATGAACAAGATCAGAAGCGTCGTAAAATCGAAGCACGGTGGATTAGAATCACCCAATTAATTATTCTAATTACTGGGCTCGGCTTATGGGAAGTGGCGGGAAGAAATAATTGGATCGATGTTGGCATTGGGACCTCTCTTTATTGTAGGTTTCGGTCCCGGAATGATGTCAATTATAGCCACAACTCTATCCGTAACGATTATCATAACAACGATCGTAGTTTATGGAAGTTTTAAAGAGATCGATGATAATTTTGTCAAAGTAATCCGGGTATTTGGAGGTAATAAGAATGCCGTATTTCGCAAAGTGATTCTGCCTGCTTCCTTTCCGGCTATTGTAGCTACGCTGAAGACGAATGTCGGATTGGCCTGGGTTGGTGTGATTGTCGGTGAATTTCTGGTTTCAAAAATGGGTCTCGGCTATCTGATCGTATACGTTTTCATGTGTTCAATTTTACATTAGTCATGTCAAGTTTGTTTGTGATCGCCGCGGTGGCTACGTTTATGTACCAAGGGGTTGTTTATCTAGAAAATAAGCTGATCAGGAAACGGAAATAATAAAATTCTTTCGAATACTTGGGCTTCCGCCGCTTGATAGAACCGGTCCTTGGCCGTTAAAATAAAGTATCAAATTTACCAGATAAAGAACTAGAAATCGGACCATCGGAGAAAAAGGATGAATATTAAACGCTTTATAGGAATTCGGGTTATAAAAACAGCCATTGCTGTGATTGTCTCTATTACGCTGGCCAGCTGGATAGGCCTGAAGAATCCCAATTCCGCAGGCCTATTGTCTATTTTGGGGATAGAAGTGACGAAAAGGAAAGGACTCAGAAGCGCATTCGCTCGAATCAGTGCGTCGATTCTCGGTCTGCTCGTGGCTTCCGCTTTGTTCAGCATGCTGGGGTTTCATGTATGGGTCATCAGTTTGTTTGTCCTGGTCGTCTTTCCGATACTTCACCGGCTTCGCTTATCGGATGGCGCTGTAACAGGTTCAGTTACGATGTTCCATCTGTATTTGGCTCAAACCATTACTGCTGAGCTTGTCCTTAATGAAATTTTGCTGCTCTTTGTAGGGCTCGGATCTGCCACATTGATCAACATCATGTATTTTCCTAAAAACGACGAGATGATCAGAGCCTATAAATCTAAATTGGAACAGCTGTATGCCTCTATATTTTTACATATAGCAGAACATTTGAAAGACGAAACGGTAGTATGGGACGGAAGTGAACTGCTGGAAGCAAGCCGGCTCGTCGAAGAAGGAGCTTATAAAGTCTCACATTCTCTGGAAAACTCCCTCGTCTTTGGGCAGGACGCCTATGTATACTGGCAAATGTATTTTTATATGAGAAGGGAGCAGCTTGAGTCTATCCAGCGTATGCTGGGATTAGTTGCCCAGGTTAGCAGGACTATCCCGCAAGGGGAAAGCCTGTCCTCTATTTTTGAAGAACTTAGTGAAGATGTAAAGAAAGAATATTATACCGGACGCAGCGAACAAAAATTGAAAGAGCTGGAAGACCGATATAAGAAGATGCCCCTCCCTACTACAAGGGAAGAGTTTGAGCTTCGTTCGGCCTTGCTCCAGCTTACCCGGGAACTCTACATTTATTTAATGGAAGCGAAAAAGCAAAAATAGAAGAAGTAGTGTCCCACTTCCTCAAAAGTTTTTGTCACCCTAGACGAATGTCCTGCATACACTTGTAATGAATGATGTATGGAGGAGGTTTGAAAGGATGTCAATAGATAAAGATTTGCAATGCAGAGAGATCATCACCAAAGCTGTCTGCGGCAAAGGACGCAAATTCTCTCACGTAAGCCATACCGTGACTCCGCCTCATGCTCCAACCAGTATCTTAGGCGCTTGGATTATTAATAATCAATATGAAGCCGTAAAATCTGGCGATGGGGTTGAAGTAGTTGGAAGTTACGATATCAACATCTGGTATTCTTATGATCGGAATACGAAGACCGATGTTGCTAAAGAAACGGTATCTTACGTAGAAGCGGTTGGACTATCGTATGTGGATAAAAAACATAAATCCTCTACAGCCGAAGTCGTTGCTGTTGCTACTCAAGAGCCTAACTGTGTAGAAGCGAGCATCTCCTCCGGCGGCGGCCATGTCATCATCCGGGTAGAGCGGGAATTCCAAGTGGAGATGATCGCCGAAACGAAGGTTTGTGTAGTCGTTTGCCCTCATGATTGCCATGATTATGAAGAGAAGCACGTTGATTTCGACCATCTGCATGACGAAGCGGATTTTGAAGAGCTGGATCCCGATCTGCTTGATGACGATTTAATTTAGAACCTACAATCAGTATATGCAGCATAATACCGTAGGGCAGAGGGCGTTTGCCCTCTTTTTGTTTGTAAAAGGAAAAATAGGCGAAAAGAGGGGAGAAGCTCATGTATGCAGACAAATCTGCTGCCGAAAATAAACTAGATGCCGGGGAGAAGAGGGACTATTCAGATGCTTTGCCGATACAGAGCGACAGGGCTGTAAAAGGAGCAAGGGACAAGAAAAAAGTAAACGAATGCTTGCGAATGCACGGGATCAAAACGGCAAGGGATTATAACCGCAATGAAAAACCTTATGTTCATGAATACCGGATTTGGATTGGGCATTTGGAAGTGATAGGAATGGAAGAAGAGGCGAAAAACCTTTTATCGGGTATTTCTCAAGCCGTGTTATTCGGCAGGTCAGAAAAGAAAGAGATCCGATTGCATGAACTTACTTTTCATGAACGACGGGCGGTCAAGGAAGCTAGTAAGGCTGTCTATGCTTTGGGACTCAGTTCGGCAGAAGTCATCGTTGGTATCCTGGCAAGCGGACATACGCTTATAAAGGAGGTAAATCCTGACCCGGTCTTGCCTCCCCGTATTTTAGGTAAATGGAAGGAAAGTCTTCAACTTTATGAGAAGACAATGGAGCAGGAAAGAAGTCGGACCGGCCCACCCGTACTTGGCTGTGATCCCGAATTTATACTGGTAAGCGAGCAGGGCAAAGCTGTCCGCGCTTCCCGATACCTGGATAGGGAAGGCCAGGTTGGAAGCGACGGGCTTGTCCTTCAAGGACATCAGACGGAACAACTTATCGCAGAACTGCGCCCTCTTCCTTCAGATGATCCGTTCGTGCTTATGGCTAATCTTCGCAGCGCCATGCATTTGGCTTCCCGGAAGCTGCCATTCCGGATTACCTGGCGGAGCGGCGGCATGCCGCTAAAAGGTTTTCCGCTTGGAGGACATATACATTTCAGTCATATCCGGTTGAATGTACATCTATTGCGGGCTCTCGATAATTACCTGGCAATGCCATTGGTTCTTGCGGAAGGGATAACAACCCGATTTCGCAGGCCAAGATACGGTTTCCTGGGAGATTACCGGAGGCAGCGGCATGGCGGATTCGAATACCGCTCCCTGCCAAGCTGGCTCGTTGAACCTGATTTGACCGAAGGGATCTTCTGCCTATCCGCCCTGATCGCCTCGCATTACCTTGAGCTAAATAAGCTGCCGCTACAGGAATTATCTTTTCAGCGGGCTTATTATGAAGGGGAAAAAAATATGCTGGTTGAGCCGGTTAAGGAAGTTTGGTCTGAGCTTGAGAACTTATCCGGTTACAGGAGATACAGGGCGAGGCTTGATTGGATGAAGTCAAGACTACTTTCTTTAAAACCATGGGAAGAGGAACGGGATGTCCGATTAGCGTGGGAGATTCCCCCCTTCTCCGGAGAAGAAGATTCGGATAGTCAAATCATGTTATAATAGCAAGTGTAGAAGACTTCGCCGTCCAGGACGGCGGAGTTTTCCGGTCTTACTTTTTAAGCAGAAACGATTTTGATGCTAAGTTCTTATCTTTTGATAAAAGACATGGTTTGGAGGTTACATATGTCTTCCCAATATACACCAATGATCCAACAATATCTCGCTATAAAAGAAACCGTACCGGATGCTTTTCTGTTTTTCCGACTCGGTGATTTTTACGAGATGTTTTTTGAAGATGCCCTTAATGCGGCAAGAGAACTGGAAATTACCCTGACCGGAAGAGATGGGGGGGCCAAGGAGCGTATTCCGATGTGTGGTGTTCCCTATCACTCTGCCCAGACATACATAAACCGACTAATCGAAAAGGGATATAAAGTAGCCATCTGTGAACAGGTAGAGGACCCGGCCGCTGCCAAAGGAGTGGTTAAAAGGGAGATTGTCCGGATTATTACACCAGGAACGGTAATGGACAATAAATCCCTTGGCGAAACGAGTAATAACTATATTGCGGCTATCTTCCAAACTACCGATGCATTCGGACTTTCCGCATGTGATATCTCTACAGGGGAACTTTACAGTACAAGGTTAACCGCATCCCGGGAACTGCTTGTAGATGAACTTAATACGTATATGCCTTCCGAGGTGATCGGGGAAGCCACTCTGCTTGAGGAATTAACGGTCTGGACGAAACAATGGGCTAAGCCTATTGTATACACGCCATGGGAACAAAAGGAGCCGGATTTGCTCAGCACCCATTTTGAATCAGGACAATGCGAAGGTCTGAAGACGGAAGAAGAAAACGCGCTTGTCCTGCTCCTGACTTACTTGAAGGAAACCCAGAAGAAAGCAGTAACCCATATTAAACAAATCCGCCGCTACCAGCCTACCCAATACATGACGATGGACCCGTTCACCAAACGTAATCTGGAACTGGTGGAGACTGTCCGTGACCGTACGAAAAAAGGTTCCTTACTTTGGCTGTTGGACAAAACGGTAACTGCTATGGGTGGAAGAATGCTGAGAAGGTGGATTGAGAAGCCGCTTATGAACATTTCCGGGATTGAAGAGAGATTGGAAGCCGTAGATGCACTTGTCCAGCAACTCATTCTCCGGGAAGATTTGAAATCTGGCTTGGACAAGGTTTATGATCTGGAGCGGTTGGTCGCTCGTATATCATACGGTAATGCGAATGCCCGTGACCTAGTAGCACTTCGGCAATCGCTGCGCCAGGTACCAGCATTAATGGAATTATGTCTTGACTCATCATCGAAGACTCTGCAGCGTATTGCCAGGAGGCTTGATCGCTGTGAAGATTTGGCCGGATGGATCGATGAAGCTATCGTGGACGAGCCTCCCGTTTCCGTTAGGGAAGGAGGCATGATCCGTGAAGGTTATCATGATTACCTGGACCAGCTTCGGGAAGCCAGCCGGAACGGCAAACAGTGGATTGCAGAGCTGGAACGGAAAGAAAAACAGGAAACGGGCATCAAGTCGCTTAAAATCGGCTATAATCGGGTATTCGGTTATTATATCGAGGTAACCAAAGCGAATATTCCTTCCCTGCCAGAAGGCTGGTATGAACGAAAGCAGACGCTGACCAATGCGGAACGTTTTGTGACCCCGGAACTAAAGGAGAAAGAAGCGCTCATTTTGGAAGCTGAGGAAAAAAGGGTAGACATTGAGTATGAGCTATTTGTCCAGATAAGGGACAGGATTGGAGAACACATTTCCCGTCTGCAAACCCTGGCCGAGGAAATTGCTGAGATCGATGTGTACCAGTCGCTGGCATCTGTCAGTGCAGCGCACCGTTTCGTCAAACCCGAAATCCATGAAGGTTATGAACTGATTGTTGAAGAAGGGCGGCATCCGGTTGTAGAGTCCGTATTGAACGAAGGCCAGTTTGTGGCAAACGAAACGGAACTGGTTAGGGAAGGAGGACAAATCCTACTGATCACGGGCCCGAATATGGCGGGGAAAAGCACCTACATGCGCCAGGTTGCTGTTATCTGCCTGATGGCCCAGATAGGCTGTTTTGTACCGGCTCAGAAAGCAAAAATTCCGATAACCGACCGTGTTTTCACGAGAATCGGGGCTGCGGATGACCTCATAGGTGGTCAAAGCACATTTATGGTAGAGATGATGGATATCCAGGTCATGACAGAGAAGGCAACTGAACAGAGCCTGGTCATTATTGATGAACTGGGACGAGGCACTTCAACGGGAGAAGGAATGGCTATTGCTCAGGCGGTCATTGAATATTTGCATCATGAGGTTGGGTGCAAGACGCTTGTATCGACTCACTTCCATGAGCTTGCCCACCTGGAAGAAAGCCTGCGCCATCTGCGGAATTACAGCATGGCGGTCAAGGAAAGCGGCGGACAGGTGACTTTCCTCCGCCGTCTGATCCGCGGGGCAGCCAGCACAAGTTACGGCATCTACTGTGCCGAGGTAGCGGGGCTGCCCGCTCCGATCATTCAGCGGTCTTACGAGCTGCTGAATGCGCTTAGCCTGCATCCGGTTTATCCAGATGCAGACGAGCAGGTGCGTGAATCGGCGGCAGCGGCCGAGGATTCACGTACAGAGAAGCCCCCTGCTGAGGCAGAACCGCAAGGGGCCGTGCAACTGAGCTTCTTCGCCGGGGAGGAAGAGCCGAGAGGCTTACCTTCTGCTAAGGATACGGCGAAGCCTCAGGGGGATGAAGCGGCGGAGAAAGTGATCAGCCGGCTCAAAGGGCTCGATCTGATCAATATGACGCCGCTGCAGGCCATGAACGTTATTTTTGAACTGAAACAACATTTGCAATAAAGGGAATATCCATGACAGGGGGAACCGAACGTGGGAAGAATACAACTGCTGGACGAGCAGATTTCTAACCAGATCGCTGCGGGAGAAGTGGTGGAACGGCCGGCTTCGGTAGTAAAGGAATTGGTAGAGAATTCGATTGATGCGAGCAGCACCCGTGTTGATGTTTCGATTGAAGAGGGCGGTTTGCAGTCCATCCGTGTACGGGATAACGGGTCAGGCATTGAAGCGGAAGATTGTGAGCTTGCTTTTTTTCGCCATGCAACCAGCAAAATTGCCAGGGGAAAAGACCTGTTTTCCATCCGGACATTGGGTTTTCGCGGGGAAGCTTTGCCCAGCATCGCAGCTGTCTCTAAGGTAACATGCACCACGGCTACGGATAATAACGGCCTCGGCCGCCAGATCGTGATAGAGGGGGGGAATATATGCTCTGTTCAGGAAACCGCGGCCTCCAAGGGGACCGATATTATTATAAAAGATTTGTTCTATAATACCCCGGCCCGTCTTAAATATATGAAGACGATCCAGACGGAACTCGGACATATTTCGGATTATATGTACAGACTTGCCCTTGCCCATCCCGACCGGAGCTTCACTTTGCGCCATAACGGCAATACGCTGCTGCAAACACTGGGTAACGGGGATTTGCTGCAGGTTATCGCGGCAATCTATGGGACGAACCTGGCGAAGAAGATGATCTCGCTAAAAGGGGAAAGTCTTGATTATACAGTGAGGGGTTATATCTCGAAGCCGGAGCTGACCAGGGCTAACCGGAGCGGTATCTCCATTTTTGTTAACGGCAGATATGTAAGGAGCTTCCCTCTAAATCATGCTATACTGAGCGGTTATCATACCCTGCTTCCCATCAACCGTTTTCCCCTCGTAGTACTTGAAGTCGGTATGGATCCGGGACTCGTTGATGTGAATGTGCATCCAGCTAAGCTGGAAGTACGGTTCAGCAAGGAGCAGGACTTGACCAGGTGGCTGGAGGAACTGATCAAGGAAACGCTCGGAATGCAGGTGCTCATTCCAAAGGCTGACAAACCGGCGAAAATCAGGGAACAAGTTGTGCAGGAAGAATTGCATCTTGCCCGTGCCAAGGAAGAGACAGCCCCGGCTTTTCAAGGACAGACGAAATTCAAAGAAGACAAGCCCTCACAATCTGCGCCGGTCGACAAGGAGATATTTTCCACTTCCGTTCGTTATCAGGCAGAGGATATGCACGAAAAAAGCAGAATTTCCGAATCTCCCCTTTTAGAAAGTTATGCAGATCCTAATCAATTCAGAGGATGGGAATCTTCACCTGAAGCCGGCAATTCGCCGGGTGCCGGGTCCCGCTCAAAGCCGTCGGGTTACCACTCTGATTACGGTTTCAATCACGGTTCCGGTTACCGCTCCGATTACCGTATGCCTCACGGGAACAAGCAGCCGAGCGTCCAATCGGTTAAAAGCCTGCTGCCTGAGCCGAAAGAGGAAACCGGGCAAGGCGGCGGGGTTGCTTTTCCGGAACTGACTCCGGTTGGACAGGTTCATGGGACGTATCTGGTTGCCCAGAATGAGGAAGGCTTGTTTTTAATCGATCAGCACGCGGCACATGAACGTATAAATTATGAGTACTATTATCATAAATTCGGTCAACCGGAAGAAGCGAGCCAGGAACTGCTCATGCCCATTTCGCTTGAATTCACTCCGTCGGAGGCTGCGGCCCTGAAAGACAGGCTTCATCTGCTGGAACAGGTTGGCGTTCACATCGAACCGTTCGGAGGAAATACTTTTTTGGTTCGTGCATACCCGCACTGGTTTCCAAGCGGAGATGAAAAAGAAATCATAGACGAAATGTGCGAATGGATTCTCTCGGAAAAACAGGGCGTGGATTTGGCCAAATTGCGGGAGAAATCTTCCACATTATGTTCCTGCAAAGCATCGATCAAGGCAAATCAAAATTTAAGCCGTCTTGAAATGGAAGTGCTGCTCGACCGTTTATCCGGCTGTAAAAATCCGTATACTTGCCCGCATGGCCGACCCATCGTTGTCAGTTTCTCTACCTATGAACTCGAGAAAATGTTCAAGAGAGTGATGTAGCCGGATGCAGGGGCTTTTTGACCAGGGGGTATCGTTTATGGTATCTTAAGGTGGATTCATGGAGCTGCCGTGAATCTGCTAGGAAGTTTACGGGCTGTTAAACAAGCAGGTGAGACATATTTGATCATAACGACATCGTATCAACCAACGGAGGGCCAGCTGGCCAAGGCTAAGGAAGCGGCGGACAGGCTTGAGGCTCGTTTTGTCCCGAGAAGAAAGTTTTCCATCCCTCAACTGATGGACCGCTACCATACAGAAAAAGTGATCCTGGTGGGAAAGGATGGACTGAAGGCTTATTTAAATTCAGAACCTCCTGTATTTTTCCACCCGAGTACGGCTTTTGTGAGAGCCAAGCGCATTCTTCGGGGAGAGATAGATATTATGCTGCAAGCTGCAGGAATTTCAGCCGGCGATTCCGTCCTTGATTGCACGGCGGGTTTAGCTTCAGATTCCATTGTGTTTTCTCTTGCGGCGGGAGAACAAGGAAATGTTATCTCGCTGGAAAGCGAGCAGCTGCTTTCCTTTCTGGTTGAAGAAGGGCTTAAATCTTATGTATCATCTCTGGAGCCAGTCAATCAGGCGATGAGGCGCATTCAAATTCTGCATAGGAATCATTCTGATTATCTGAAGGAAGCCGAAACGGCCAGTGTGGACATCGTGTATTTCGACCCGATGTTCCGCCAGCCTATTGAGGAATCAAGCGGTATTTACCCGCTGCGCCGGATTGCTAATCCGAAAGCCGTTGATCCGGATTCGATCCGCGAAGCCCTCCGGGTGGCAAGAAAATGTGTGGTGCTTAAGGAACACCGGGATAGCGGCGAATTTGAACGGCTCGGATTTTCGTCCATCATCAGGTCCAACACGAAAATCGCTTATGGAGTGATCTTATGCATCCAATAAATCCATCAAGTTCCCCAAAGCCGAAACTGCTCGTACTGGTAGGACCGACGGCTGTAGGGAAGACCAGATTAAGTCTGGATCTGGCCAAAGACTGGAACTGTGAAATCATTTCAGGGGATTCCATGCAGGTATACCGGGGGATGGACGTGGGTACGGCCAAGCTGTCCAAGGAAGAACAAGCTGTAGTTCCTCATCACATGATTGATATTCACGATCCTGATTATCCTTACTCTGTTTCTGAGTTTCAGGAAGCTGTCATCAGGCTGATTCCTGAGATTACGGCAAGAAAGAAACTGCCTTTTATAGTAGGGGGAACAGGATTATATGTGGAATCAGTTTGTTATAATTTTGCTTTTACTCCGGCACCCGGTGATGAAGCCTTCCGTATGGCTCAGGAAACATATGCTGATCAACATGGCGAAGAGGCCCTTTTTGCCAAACTGAAGGAGGTCGATGCCGCCTCTGCGGAGAAGCTGCATCCGAATGACAGGAGGAGAATAATCCGGGCACTGGAGATCTTCCATTTTACGGGGATTCCGTTATCCAAGCATCTGACGGACCAAAAAAAGGAGTCACCCTACGAATTATGTATCATCGGTTTGACCATGGACCGGTCTAAATTGTATGCTCGTATTGAAGAACGGGTAGATCAAATGCTTCAGTACGGTCTAGTGCAGGAAGTGGCCGGACTGCTTGAAAAGGGAATCAGTCCCGATGCGGTTTCCATGCAGGGACTTGGATACAAGGAAATCGTCCGTTATTTGCTTGGAGAGATTACATTGGAAGAAGCAGCTCAGTTGTTGAAGAGAAACACCCGTCGGTTTGCCAAAAGACAGCTTTCCTGGTTTCGCCACATGAAAGAGATTGAATGGGTGGATATGATAGAAGAGGAGAATTATGCTATTCAACGTCAGAAGATTAATGATATAATAACAGGAAAGCTTGCATAGGATATCGAATATTATTTAGGAGCAATTGATGAAACTAAAAATACGAACCGTTTATATCTAAAGGGGGAACCTTACTGATGAACAAGTCCATCAATATTCAAGACAATTTTCTGAACCAGCTTCGTAAAGAAGGAGTTCCGGTTACTGTATATTTAACCAACGGTTTTCAAATCAGAGGGTTAATTCGCGCTTTTGACAACTTTACGATCATCATTGATAGCGACGGCCGTCAGCAAATGGTTTACAAGCATGCCATATCCACCTTTACACCACAGAGGCCGGTTTCTTTGATGAACGATTCTTCCCAGGAAGGGTAGGGGCAATTTTGATCGCAGCATGAAACAATCCCCTTTCAGTTGCGTATAATTTCATGTAACTTGGCGGAACAACCTAATAGACGGGTTGTTCTTTTATTAGTTGTGAAACAACCTAGAATGTAGAAAGAAAGAGAGGGAGTCGGAGTATGGCAACCAAACCAAAACCCCCTAAGGGGAACAAAAGAAGCACAAAGCCGAGGAAAAAGATCAATCGCAGGAAAGTGCTAATTGGGGTACTCATTGCCCTAATCTCAGCGTTAATTTGTGCTATAGGACTTTATATTGTTGTTTATACAAACGGGGTTAAAATCCTCAATGAGCAAAAAGACAACCTGAATTTTAAAGAAGCATCCTACATTTACGACTTGAATGATGAGAAAGTAACATCACTATTCAGGGAAAACAGGGAGCATGTCAGCATTAAAGATGTACCCAAAAAACTGCAAGAAGCCTTTATTGCAACGGAGGACCGCAGGTTTGAAGAACACTCGGGGGTTGACCTCTGGGCAATCGGCAGGGCTCTTGTGAAAGACATCACGCATCGTGGAGCTGTGGAAGGCGGCAGTACCATTACCCAGCAACTTGCCAAGAATGTCTTTTTGAGGTCAGACAAAACCTTGTTCCGTAAAGGGACCGAGGTTTCCATCGCACTGGCTTTGGAAAACACTTATTCCAAAGATGAGATTCTGGAAATGTATTTGAACCGGATATTCCTTGGTCAAAGATCGTTTGGCATAAAAGCGGCCGCCAAGACTTACTTTGGTGTCGATAACTTGAATGACCTGCAGTTGTGGCAAATGGCCACATTAGCCGCCCTTCCGAAAGGACCGTCCGCATACAATCCAATCAGTAATCCGGAAAAATCCAAGGAACGCCGCGGGGTAGTTCTAAAGCTCATGGCTGACCAAGGGTACATTATCCAAGAGGAGTGCGCACAGGCAGCGGCAGTAGATTACGTGCCTCCGAAGGTTGAAAAGCAGGATCAGGACGGTTTATACCAAGCGTATTTGGATTATGTGGTGGAAGAAGCCGAGGAAAGATACAATATTGAAGAGGAAGCTCTTCTAACAGGCGGATATAAGATTTATACATCCATGGATCCTTATACACAATCTTATGTTGAAAAAGTCTATGCGGACGACAAAAACTTCCAGCCTACCAAAGGCGAAGCAAAAATGCAAAGCGCCATGACTATCGTCGACAACAAGACAGGCGGAATCATTGCCATGTCGGGTGGCCGAGGCTATCAAATAAAAGGGTTAAACCGCTCGACGGTTAAATACCAGCCTGCCTCCAGCATCAAACCGGTTATGGACTATGGCCCGGCACTGGAGAGCGGAAAATATACGCCTAACTCTTTACTCAGCAATAAGCAGCAGGAGTTTATCAAAGGGTGGACGCCGAGAAACTGGAACAATAAATACGATCCGGACCCTGTTTCAATGACTCAGGCGATCAAGGAGTCCTTAAATATACCGGCGATTTGGACTTTGCAGCAGATTGGTATTGATAAGGGTAAGGCATTTACCGAAAAACTGGGTATCAAGCTGGATCAGAATGACAATTATCTGCCCATTGCAATTGGCGGTTTTACAAAAGGTACTACGACCATCGAAATGGCTCAGGCGTATACGGCCTTTGCTAACAACGGACAGTTAAATGAAGCCCATGCCATACGGAAAATTACGGATAGTAAGGGCAATACTCAGGAGTTTAAAATTGCGAATAAACAAGTCATGTCTGAAAAAACAGCCTATTACATGACTCAAATGCTGCAAAAAGTTATTGAACCGGGGGGAACAGGTGTAAAAGCCAAATTCCAGGGGAAATATTCGAATTGGCCTCTTGCTCTTAAGACAGGTTCTCACCCGATGGAGACAAAAGGTTATGAAAGCAACTATAGAGATATATGGGCGGTAGGCTATACTCCGGAATGGACAGCAGCGGTCTGGACCGGATTTGACAAATACGATGCCTCAAAAGGCATGTATATCAAGAAAGATTACTCTGGTGTAGCCAATAACATTTTCAGAATGGTAATGCAGGAAGGGCTTTCGAAAAAATTCGGCAAACCGGGAAGTTTCCCGGGGGCGCCTAAAGGAACCCAGCAAATAGAAGAGACAAACAAACAGAAGGGCATATCGGACTTGTCAGCCCAATATAATAAAGACTCCAAAGCGGTAAATCTGAAGTGGAGCGCGCCTGATGACAAACTGAGTTATCAGATCTACCGGAAAAGCTCCAAAGAAAATAACTACACCACGCTTACGGCTACTTCATCCACAGAATTTACGGATGCTAATGTAAAGCCGGGAGAAACGTACGAATACTACGTAAAGACGGTTACAGACGATGATTCGTCAGGTGTAAAGTCTAATGTGGCAAGTGTAACGATCGAGGGAGAAACGTCACCGACACCAACTCCGACTCCGTCAGCTACGCCAACGCCATCAGTAACACCAACACCGTCGGCAACACCAACTGCTACACCGAAACCGACACCGTCAGCAACGCCAACTGCCACACCGAAACCGACAGAAAAGCCTGAGCCGACACTAACACCAAAGCCTGATGAATGAAGATAAAGAAAATAATGAAGCCAATAATAGCACTGAAAATGGAAACAATAGAAACAGTGACTGAGCAGGAAAATAAAACTTAAGTTTAAGGCGGTTGCCACGTAAGAGGCGGCCGCTATCTTTTTAAGACCAGAATAGCTCAACATTCCGAATTCTAATTTGTTAAAGTAAGGAGGATTTTATTTGAAAAGATCTGAGAGAAAATATAGGATGTTTCATTATTTTTTGCTTGCCCTAACCGTGATTTTAATACTCAGTGCCTGTAATACAGGGAAGAAAGACGAAAAAGGAGCAGGCGAGGCTACCCCTTCTTCCGGAAAAACTTGGTCTAAACCACCGGAAATGGCTATTGATACGAATAAAACGTACACAGCCAAAATAGAAACTGGCAAAGGGGATTTTGCCATAGAGCTGTTTTCCAAGGATGCCCCTAAGACAGTGAACAATTTTGTCTTTCTGGCGAAAGAAGGATTCTACAATAATGTGAAGTTCCATAGGATCATTAAACCATTCATGATTCAAACGGGGGACCCTTCAGGGACAGGAACTGGCGGCCCGGGCTATACCTTTGAAGATGAACTCAACACGGCCCATACCTATGAGCCCGGTATAGTAGCCATGGCTAATCGTGGACCTAACACGAACGGAAGCCAGTTTTTCATTTGTACCGGTGAACAAGCTAAAGGATTGAATAAAGTTCCAAACTATACGATTTTTGGTCGAGTCAAGGATGGGATGGATGTTGTCAATGCTATTGCTGATACCCCGGTAAAACAGAATCCAAATTCTAATGATTCGTCGCCAAGTATGCCTACAGAAGACGTTATCATTAAATCTGTAACCATAACAGAATCCTAAAGCAGTGGAGTTTTCCCTGTTTCATAACTGATTGTCAGGGGGAGTCGGGAATGGAGCAGCCTCCGGCATTACTAATCCATGGTTTTACAGGAGGTACCTTTGAGCTTGAGCCTCTTTCGGAGCTTCTGGATGAGCGAGGTATCCAGGCCCATCTTCCCGAAATGCCATGGAGTGGAGAAAGGCTCGTAAAACGTAATAAGGAATCGTGGGAGGACTGGCTATCAGAAGTTACTTCATATACGAATCGCTTTGCTTGTGAACATAGCCAGTTTGATCTCGTCGGTTTTTCACTCGGTGGGATGGTAGCAGCTTATTTGGCAAATCGCTTTCCAGTGAGGAGACTGGTGCTAGTTAACGCGGCTGTTATCTATGTCAGTCCGGTTCGCTTTATAATTGATAGCCCAAAGCATGCAGGATTCGATTGTACATCCCCATAGCGCCGTTTATATCGATCGGCATATTCAGGCCCCAAGCCATATCTACACCTACGAACAGTCGAATCATCAGCTTTGTCTGGGACCAGAGAAAGATTTGGCCATAACGCATATTGTGGAATTCCTGGAGAGACGAGAAGGGAGCTGAGCAAAGCTATTCAATTTTTTTAAAAAAACAAGAAGAAACGGAAAGTGTTAGAGGCTGTTTTCCTTGGGATCCTGCTGGCCGGGCTTCTTTGGACGTTCTATGTCCAGTGGCTTCTATCAAGGCAGGATTATCCCGCTCTTCCTGAAGGCGTGGATACAGGGATCGTATTGGGAGCCAAACTGGAAACTAACCAGGCAAGTCCCGGATTAGCTGAACGTCTGGATCAGGCAATAAGTTTATACAATCAGCGTAAATTCAAACATCTTATTGTAAGCGGCGGTTTGGATAAGGAAGGGGACAGCCAAATAACTGAAGCTGAGGGAATGAGAAATTATCTGGTACAGAAGGGTATTCCCGAACAAGCTATAACGATGGAAAAACAGGCCAAAAACACGTACGAAAACCTCGTGTTCAGCAAGCGGATCATGGAGCAGAAAGGATGGACATCCTGCATCATTATTACGCATGAATATCATGGGGCAAGGGCTATGGATATCGCAGATTTCATTGCTTTGTCACCTGCATACCTTTCAACAACGGATTCTACGCATTTGTTTATGCCTTATCATAAAATCAGAGAGATTTTGGCCTTTACCAAATGGGAATTCAACAAGTGGAGAATGCGGCTTAATATAACAGTGCAGTTAGAGAAGGAAGGTCAGCATTCCATTGAGGGTACTGGCCTTTTCCTTTTACAAGATAAAGATTTGGAAGCCTTTCTTTTTTGTATGGAATCCGTTTTTTGATTACAATAAAGGTAACTATACATAGAGGGGTTGAACATTCCATGCTGTTTATTGACAATCAAGGAATAACAGATCCGCGCATCAATTTGGCTATTGAAGAGTATGCGCTGAAATATTTATCTACAGAGCAAACCTATCTGCTGTTTTATATAAATGAACCTTCGATTATTATTGGAAAGAATCAAAATACGATTGAAGAGATCAACATGGATTATGTGAAGCAGCAAGAGCTGCATGTGGTCCGGCGTTTGTCCGGCGGTGGAGCTGTCTATCACGACCTTGGGAACCTGAATTTCAGTTTTATCACCAAGGATGACGGCAATTCGTTTCATAATTTTTTAAAGTTTACCGAGCCGGTTATTGAAGCCCTCCGTAAGCTTGGGGTAGAAGCGGAATTATCAGGCCGCAATGATATTCAAGTAGGAGAGCGTAAAATTTCCGGGAATGCCCAGTTTACGACCAGAGGGAGAATGTTCAGCCACGGTACCCTTTTATTCCATTCGGAGATGGAGAATGTAGTGTCTGCTCTAAAGGTTAAGGCCGGAAAAATCCAGTCCAAGGGCATCAAATCTATCAGAAGCCGCGTGGCCAACATCTCCGAATTTTTAAAAGAGCCCATGACAATCGAAGAGTTTCGTTTTACGCTGCTCAGTTCTATTTTTGGAATGCCGGCGGAAGAAGTCCCCCAGTATAAATTGAAGGACGAGGACTGGAAGCAAATCCAGCAAATTTCCAAAGAGCGCTACCACAATTGGGAATGGAATTATGGAAAGTCTCCTAAAAGCAATATGCAACATTCCAAACGTTTTCCTGCCGGCACCATTGATGTCCGCCTTGATATTGAACAGGGACGAATTAAGCATATTAAAATATTTGGAGACTTCTTTGGTGTACAGGACGTCTCGGAGCTGGAGGACAAGCTTACAGGGGTTCGTTATGAAGAAAAAGCGATTCGTGATACCCTGCAGGGGGTGGACGTACAAACCTACTTCGGACAGATTGAGCCGAACGATTTCATCTCTCTGCTTACTTTAGCCTCTTAATACGAAAAGCGGAAAACAAGGCCCTGTTCCGGATCACCGGACGGGGTTTTTATATAACTTTTCTCTACAAATAATTTTCCCTTTTCGTCAATATAATGGAAAGGTATAGAGAAGAGGTGAGATAGGGTGAATGGACGTGTAACATCTACGTCAGATAGCTTAAGTCTGGCAAGAAGCTCCCGGCAGATCAATGTTGTGCTGAGAACCCCGGAGCAGCCCTCATTGGCTGATAGGGAGAGTCAATTTAATGGTAAGAAGATGCTGCCCGGCCATGGACCGTTTACCGAAGTCATGAAGGAACTTGACAAGATGATAGGACTGGAAAACGTCAAAGAACTGGCTTATGAAATATACGCACTCCTGCAAATCGGGCAATACAGATCAGAAGCAGGTCTGCAGGCCAACTCCCAGGTATATCATATGATATTTAAGGGCAATCCCGGGACAGGAAAAACGACAGTAGCACGCATCATGGCAAAGCTGTTTCAAAATATGGGAGTACTCGGCAAAGGTCACCTGATTGAGGTGGAAAGAGCTGACCTTGTTGGGGAATATATTGGACATACGGCAGTAAAAACTAGAGAGTTGGTAAAAAAAGCACTAGGTGGTATTCTATTTATTGATGAAGCCTACTCCCTGGCTCGCGGGGAGAAAAGGATTTTGGTAAAGAGGCTATTGACTGTCTTGTGAAAAGCATGGAAGATTACCGGAACCAATTTATATTGATATTAGCTGGATACTCGGAAGAAATGGAGCATTTTTTACTGACAAACCCGGGCTTGCCCTCCCGGTTTCCCATTCAAGTAGATTTTCCAGATTATACGGTTGATCAACTCATGAAAATTGCCGAAGTTATGGTAAAGGAAAGAGAATACACGTTATCGCCGGGTTCGGAAATGAAGCTGAGGCAGCACCTTACCCAGGAAAAAACGAATTCGGAGATGACATTCAGCAATGCCAGGTATGTCCGGAATACGATCGAGAAATCCATGAGGCATCAGGCCGTCAGGCTGCTGCATCAGCATCAGCCTCCCCATCAGCCCAGCAAGCAGGAACTGATGTTGATCCGGCCGGAGGACATTCGTCTTGACAGGAAAACATCGGTCTACGGATAATTTGAACCTACGAAGGAGAATAGAATTGAAGCCCTCCATGCACGAAACTGAAATGAATAAACAAGATCGGGCTATTTTAGTCAGTCTGGTCACTCAAACTTTTAAGCATTATGAAGCTTTAGCGGAATATTCTTTGCAGGAACTGATTCAACTGGCCGAGACCGCAGGGGTGGAAGTACTGGAAACTATGATGCAATCCAGGGAAGTTCCCGATTCCCGTTGGTTCATCGGAAAAGGCAAGGCGGAGGAATTGAAAAATCGCATAGAGGAAACAGGAGCCAATACCGCAATCTTTGATCAGGAGTTATCCGGGGCACAGGTACGGAATCTGGAGGCCTTGCTCGATGTAAAAATCATTGACCGTACCCAGCTGATTTTGGATATTTTCGCCCAGAGAGCCAAAACGAGAGAAGGAATTATTCAGGTAGAGCTGGCTCAGCTAAGTTATTTGCTTCCCCGCCTGTCTGGACACGGCAAGAACTTATCCCGCTTAGGCGGAGGAATCGGAACAAGGGGGCCGGGCGAATCTAAGCTGGAGACAGACCGCCGCCATATCCGCAGAAGAATTAACGAATTGAAATCCCAATTGCAGGAAGTTGTCAAACACCGTAATCTGCACAGAGCAAGACGTAAAAAATCAGGTGTGGTTCAGGTTGCGCTCGTAGGATATACCAATGCGGGAAAATCAACATTGCTTCGTGAATTGACGCAAGCGGATGTATATGTGGAAAACCAATTGTTTGCCACTCTTGACCCTACCTCCAGAACTATGAAACTGCCAAGCGGAAAGGATATTGTCTTAACGGATACGGTTGGTTTTATTCAGAACCTCCCGCATGATCTGATCGCGGTTTTTCGTGCCACCCTAGAGGAAGCGAATGAAGCGGATCTGATTTTGCATGTAGTAGATAGCTCCTCGAAAATGCGGCAGGAACAAATGCGGGTAGTAGATGAAGTTCTGGAAGAACTTGGGGCCTCAGGAAAACCGGCAATCACTGTATTTAACAAAATAGATTTAATTCCTGAAAAAGAGCAGGATATGCTAACTTCACCTGGAAAGTTCCTTCGTCTTTCGGCTTATCAGGAAAGTGACCTCGAAAGATTAAAACAGACCATCCAGGATTACGTCATGGGAGACAGTAAAGAGTTTTTAATTCCTTCCACCGAGGGCGGAATTATCTCACTTCTTTACCGGATAGGTGATGTGGAAGAAGAAGGAATGGAAGCAAATAGCATGAAGTTTCGCATCCACATTCAAGAAGAAGAGTATCAGAAAGTAAGGCACAGACTCGAACAGTATGAACTAAAGCAATAGAGTTCTTGGTGTCGGCATAAATAAGGGAGGGTATAAACAAACATGAATTTTGATCGTGATCTAGTGGAACGGATGGAGCGGGCTGAAAGGAAGATCGCTCCAATAGTCAAACAAGTGGAACAAATAATAGACCGGAATTCCTGGAAAGTAATCGAGGCTTTTCAGGAAAACCAGGTCAGTGATTTTCATTTCTCGTCTTCTACCGGCTATGGATACAATGACCGGGGCAGGGAAGTGCTGGATCTTGTTTACGCCAGAGTATTCGGAGCTGAAGCCGCCCTGGTAAGACCCCATTTTGCTTCCGGTACACACACTATAGGAACGGCTCTTTTTGGCTTGCTTCGTCCTGGAGACGAATTGCTTTATATAACCGGAGCCCCTTATGATACTCTACACAAGGTAATCGGCAAGGAGAAGGACGGGACAGGTTCCTTGCGGGACTGGGGTGTTCTATATAACGAAGTGCAGCTGACACCCGGGGGAACTCCAGATTGGGAGGCCATCCGTGGAGCTATAAATGGGCACACACGCGTCATAGGCATTCAGCGTTCAAAAGGGTATGCCTGGAGGCCTGCCTTCACCATCAGGCAAATTGAAGAAATGATCCGTTTTGTTAAAAAACTGAATCCCCATGTTATCGTTTTTGTTGATAATTGTTATGGAGAGTTTACGGAGGATCAGGAACCGACAGAGGTGGGGGCTGATCTTATAGCAGGTTCCCTGATTAAGAATCCTGGAGGCGGGATTGCAGCAACAGGAGGGTATGTAGCGGGACGAGCGGATTTAGTTGAGCTCGCTGCTAACCGGTTAACGGCTCCGGGCATCGGGTCGGAAGTGGGTGCCATGCTCGGAACAACCCGCACCATGTACCAAGGTTTGTTCCTTGCCCCCATCTCGTTGGACAAGCTGTGAAAGGGGCGCTTTTTGCCGCTGCTGTTTTTGAAGATTTAGGCTTTCTGACCCATCCTTCTAGCCAGGAATTAAGAAGTGACCTGATTCAGGCAATCCGTTTTACGAGTCCGGAACATTTGATCACTTTTGTACAGGGCATTCAAAAAGCATCAGCTGTAGATGCCCATGTCACGCCGGAACCGTGGGATATGCCCGGTTACGAACATCCCGTGATCATGGCGGCAGGCACATTTATTCAAGGAGGAAGCCTGGAGTTATCGGCCGATGCACCAATAAGGGAACCTTATACGGCATATATGCAGGGCGGTCTGACCTATTCTCATTGTAAGTTAGGGGTTCTGACAGCTCTGCAGCATATGAAAAATAACAAACTCTTGTGAAGTTTCCTCACACAACTTGACATATATTTGCATAAAGGATACAATACTTAACAAGGTACACTATGTTCAAGTATAAGAGAGTACATGATTTTTCGTATCTTGTCTTATATCAGCAGGAAACACTCACCGTCTTTAAGGCGGTCCAGTTGTTTCTTTGAGGAGGATGAGTCATGAGTGATGATATTCGCAGAAATATGGCGTTATTCCCTATTGGTATTGTAATGAAGCTGACTGATTTAACAGCCAGACAAATTCGTTACTATGAACAGCATGAACTGGTGATACCAGCCCGGACCTCCGGTAATCAGAGACTTTACTCCTTCAATGACGTGGAACGTCTCCTGGAGATCAAGGATCTGATTGAGAAAGGCGTGAATATCGCCGGAATCAAACAGGTTCTGCTGCCGGTATCTAAAGATTCAGAGGAAGCTACCTACCTGAATGAG
This sequence comes from Paenibacillus larvae subsp. larvae, assembly GCF_002003265.1. Classification (NCBI taxonomy): domain Bacteria; kingdom Bacillati; phylum Bacillota; class Bacilli; order Caryophanales; family Paenibacillaceae; genus Paenibacillus; species Paenibacillus larvae. Next base: position 2,185,470 of record NZ_CP019687.1, on the reverse strand, counting down.
GCTAGTGAGACAAAGCGGAAGGAACTGACAGATTCTCAGCTTCGTCAGCTTTTGAAACAACAAATTGTCGGTGCTAGGCGTCCAGGCCAGGTATCCCTCATCCAAGGTGAGCTATCCAGATTTTATCATTAATCATAAATAGATTTTTAAATCAGGGGAGGAACTATCGTGGCGAACTTTACCAAAGAGGACATCTTACGCATTGCGAAAGAGGAGAACGTACGTTTTATTCGTCTGCAATTTACAGATCTGCTTGGGACCATTAAAAATGTGGAAATTCCGGTCAGCCAACTGCCCAAAGCGCTGGATAACAAAATGATGTTTGACGGCTCTTCCATTGAAGGCTATGTGCGCATCGAAGAATCTGACATGTATTTGTATCCGGATCTGAACACATGGGTCGTATTCCCGTGGGTAACGGAAAACAAAGTGGCACGTCTGATTTGTGATATTTATATGCCTGACGGTTCACCTTTTATGGGGGACCCCCGTCAAATTTTAAAAAGAGCACTGCAAGAAGCGGAAGAAATGGGCTTTACGGATATGAATGTAGGGCCGGAACCGGAGTTTTTCCTGTTTAAAACAGACGACAATGGCCGTCCTACTATGGAGCTTAACGACCAGGGAGGATATTTTGACCTTGCGCCCACAGATCTTGGTGAGAATTGCCGCCGTGAGATTGTTCTTACTTTGGAAGAGATGGGGTTTGAGATTGAAGCCTCTCACCACGAAGTTGCCCCTGGGCAGCACGAAATTGATTTTAAATACGCGGATGCAGTAAAAGCGGCCGACCAGATCCAGACCTTTAAGCTTGTTGTCAAAACAATAGCAAGGCAGCATGGCCTGCATGCAACCTTTATGCCAAAACCGATTTTCGGTGTCAATGGTTCCGGAATGCATTGCAACCAATCCTTGTTCAGAGGGAAGGAAAATGCCTTTTTCAAGGAAGATGACCAACTGGGGCTAAGTGAGGTAGGAAAGCAGTATATGGCGGGTATTTTGAAACACGCAAGAGGATTTGCCGCGATCACCAACCCGACAGTCAATTCCTTCAAGCGTCTCGTGCCCGGGTATGAGGCACCCTGCTACGTGGCATGGTCTGATAGTAACCGCAGCCCGATGATTCGTATTCCGGCTTCCCGCGGGCTGAGCACCCGTGTTGAGGTACGGAACCCTGATCCTGCCGCCAACCCTTATCTGGCTCTTGCTGCTATGCTGAAAGCCGGACTGGACGGAATCAAGAAGAAACTTCCTCTTCCTGCTCCAACTGACCGCAATATTTATGTCATGACGGAAGAAGAGCGAGAGGATCAAGGAATACCGAGCCTTCCTTTGGACCTCCGCCAAGCCCTGGATGAACTGATTAAGGATGAAGTTATTTGTGAAGCCTTGGGTGAACATGCCCTCACTCATTTTATTGAGCTGAAGGAAATTGAGTGGGATATGTATCGCACACAAGTGCACCAATGGGAACGCGATCAGTATATGACCTTATATTAATCTTTCAAACCCTTGACACTACTGGTGTTGAGGGTTTTTCTTTTTGGGGCATAGTACTTTTTTTCAATCTTTATTGAATGATGCCCCCAAAATGCCCCCAAAGTTTTCACTGGAGTAAGTTTTGAATATAATCATCATATCTCTCCATATTGTCAGATTCTAATTTCTTGGAGATGTGGGCATAAATATCTGAAGTAACCTGAATACTACCATGACCAAGCCGCTAGACTTTAAATTGGACACAGAGAACTGAGAGTGCGACAATAAAAACATTCATAATCGAGGTGTCCGACATGACGAAAAAGTATGACAAGGAATTCAAACTTCAATCCGTAAGACTTATCCAGGAAGAGGGAAAATCGGTGGCGCAGGTAGCCCGGGAAATGGGCTTGCATGAGAACACGCTTTACCGCTGGATCGCGTAATTTAAGAACGCTGGCAACCAGGCATTCCCTGGTAGTGGACAACTAAAGCCGGAGGACAAAGCTTTACGCGACCTCCAGAAGCGAATTCGCAATCTAGAAGAGGAGAACGACATCCTAAAAAAGGCGATGCACTACTTCGCAAAAGACCGGCGCTGATTTATCCATTCATCCATGATCACCGCTTCCAGTTCCGTGTCACGAAGATGTGCGCTCTGCTCAGCGTTTCCAAAAGCGGTTATTACGAATGGACGAAACGCAAGGAAAGCGAACGCCTCAAACGTCGCAAAAAACTCGAACGATGGATTCGCAGAACTTTCTTTGATTCCAGGCAGTTGTACGGCAGTCCGAAAGTGTGGTATGCATTGAAAAAACAAGGTATTCACGTCTCTCAGAAGACCGTTGCTCGTATCATGAAGGAACTTGGGTTGAGATCCCGTACCGTTAAGAAGTACAAGGCGACGACGAATTCGAAACACAACCTGCCCGTAGCGGAAAATGTCTTGAATCAATCGTTTGCTGCGGAAAAGCCCAATCAGGTCTGGATGGCGGACATCACGTATATTCCGACTGACGAAGGATGGCTCTATCTCGCCAGTCTGGAAGACCTGTGCACACGTAAGATCGTCGGGTTTCACATGGGCGAGCGAATGACCAGGGAGCTCTGCCTGAGGGCGTTGGATCAGGCGTACCGCCATCAACGGCCGAAAGGAACCGTGTTGCATCATTCGGATCGCGGTAGCCAGTATGCGTCCTCGGACTATCAAACGCAGCTACGACAATACGGCATGACGGGCAACATGAGCCGTAAGGGCAATTGCTACGATAACGCCTGTATTGAATCGTTCCACAACGTGCTGAAAAAAGAACTCGTTTACCTGCACAAATTCAAAACCAGGAAAGAAGCCAAGGAGAAGATTTTTGAGTACATTACGTGCTTTTACAATGGAAAAAGAATCCATTCCTCTATCGGGTATCTTACGCCCAATCAATGCGAACATATGATCTGTTTAGCTGCATAATTCTCTCGGTTTTAGGTGTCCAATCTATTGACAGAAGTCCAAAACGTCTTGTCAAGACACGATTTTTTGAGAAATAAGTTAAGTCCTCCTACTCGTGTATTCCAGTATGTTAAGATGCGAGTTTATTGATAGTGTGAGCGTAGAATTGGTTTGGTTTTGCTCCATCAAGAGATTGATGGGGACGTTCCTGATTGTAAAATTGGACATAGCGAGCTATCCCTTTGCGGAGTGCGCGAGGGTCTTCAAATTCATTTAAATAAATACATTCATATTTGAGGGATCGAAAGTAGCGCTCTGTTCGGCTATTGTCCCTTGCCCGGCCTTTACCATCCATTGACACCTTGATGCCTTCTTTCTCTAGCAATTCCATATAATCAGTATTGGTGAAATGAGAGCCTTGATCACTATTCATAATCTCTGGTTTGCAACGGCTGAATGCGCGTTTGAGGCACTTAAGAACAAAGCTTTTCTCGAGCGTGCTGGACAGTTCATAGTCGATCACTTTACGGCTGTACCAATCGAAGATATTAAACAGGTACATAAATCCCTTGCCCATCCTCAGATACGTAATGTCGATTCCCCAGACCTGATTCGGTCGGTCAATGGTTAAACCGCGCAGCAGGTAAGGACGGGTGTACTTGGCGTGAAGGCGTTTGCTCAGGTTCGGCTTCGGATAGATCGCCTCAAGCCCCATGAACTGCATAAGCCGACGTACGCGCTTATAATTAATCTCAAAGCCCTGATCTCGAAGGAATCGTGTCATACGTCGGTATCCGAAGTACGGGTGCTCCATATATATTTCGTCGATTCGATGCATAATCTGCACGTTTTCTTCGCTTTCACAATGTTCCTTGCGATGGCGATAAATGCTTGTCCTGTTCACACTTAGCAGATCCGCTTGACGCTTAACGTTGATTTCGGCATGATTGCGTTCTACCATCACTTTTCGATCTTCAAGAGGTTCATTTAAGGCCAGATTTTTTTTTAAGCCAGTCGATCTCCACGGTGAGCTGACCGACCAGCTTTTGCAGATGCTCTTTCTTGCTCTCGTACTCCTTTCTCAGTTTGTCCGTTTCGTTGTTTTTTTTCTCGAACACCATAGAAGCACGTTCAAGAAATTCCGATTTCCACCTCTCCCGTGTCTCAACTTATGGGAGCATTATATTTAGCTTGTTAAGAGAGTGGGCCTGCCAGTCAGGTTCACTCTTTTTTTGGTTTTTGATATATAATAAAAAGATTATATTTTTCATTAATGGGTGAAAAAATGTATCTTTTTTTAAAAGAATTAGAAATATACTTTTATTTGTAAGGGGGGAGTTTTAAAAATAAAAGAAAAGTTGTTACCCCAAAATACCGGGTAAAGAAAAAAAGGAGAAAAATCGAATGTTTGATGAAAATAATCATGGACGTAACCTTAAAAACCAATTAGAGGCTTTTTTGGAATTATTAAATAAGGGAGAAAAATTAGGTTACTTAAAAGGAAGTAAAGTAGTAGGTACCGATTTTGGTTATGAGTTCATAAGGGAAGAAAGAAATAAAACAGCGTATATAGGTCCAATTTGGTATACAGTTGAATCTACGAGTGATCCTACTTTACATTTATCAAACAAAAATAGAAAATTAACAATAGAAAGAATTAAAAATAAGCAATCAACAGGATACTTTCAAACAATACTTAAAATTAAATATGATGTAAAAATATATAGTATAGTTGATAGTTGGCCGATCTTCCGGATGCACCACCAAGGTATGAGCTAATTAAGACAATTAATAAAGAAGAAGAGCATCGTGTGTCTTTCACATTTAACAATTTCGAAGAGATACCAATATTACAGGTGAATCGCAAGACAAATTACGAAATCAACCTCGACTCGGAAGTAAACGCTAAGGATTGTTTTGATGTAATAAGTAGTGCTGGGGAAGTGGAAACAGAATTTATAAATAAACTATATTCTAATTCTTATAATATGGGTAAGCACACCGTTACATCCATGCATGGGACCAGCACGGAGAAGAAGATAAAACAGATAAAGAACATAACCTTACATTTGATGTGCAAGTCAATGCTGTAGATAAGAGTACTTGGAAGGATAAAAACCTTAGGGGTTGGAAGTTCACGTCTGCAAATCAATGGAAGATTGTTAGAGATCCAGACAATAGTCTAACAGACGACCACGTTATTTATTCTAATGATTCAATTAAGGCTCATAAAAAGTATAGGTTAGAAAAAGGAGCCTTGTACAAATTTACGGCATTTATCAAACCAGATGTTTTAAGTAGAAGAGATAAAATTGCACTATCATTGATACCCGATAATAGTTCTCTAAAAAAAGAGAAATCTTTTCTTCAAACTCGTATGACTTACCGTCCGTAGATAAGGGATTCAAAGAAGTGAGTAAGGAATTTACCCTGGGGGACGACGAAGAAAATCTAACATTTGAATTTTTTGCTAACTTCCGCGACAAAGGGGGATATATTGATTCTTTTAAATTAGAAAGAATTAAATAGGTAAACATCACAACATTTGATCGGAATGAAAGAGATTTACTTACTTTACATAAAGAAAAGGAGAAATCCCCATGATACAAACAGAAGAGAAAATGCTAAAAGCTGTAGGTCAATTCTTCTACGGAGAGAATTTTAACGAACCGGCCTTTGTTGTGGCTCGGGGCATGAATGGATTTAAATTAGATAACAAAACTTTAGATGACATGAATGTTAGAAAGAACATAAAATCTGTTCGGTGGTTAGCCAATTTTAAACCAAGGAAAAGCGGTGCCTATACATTCACCATAAATCCTAATTGTTTTGCCCATATTCTCATTGACGGTGAAAATGCTAAGGATCAAGAAATGCAGTTAGAAGCAGGAAAAAGTTATCCATTCATGGTAGCTTACTTTGGAAATCCAATGGCAGAACAAGAAGAACTGCTTCAATTAGACGTAGACTATACCTTGAATCAACAAGAAACAAAAGAGATTGAAGTCGAAACTTTTTCTATTCCTGAAATCATTTCTTTTGAAAATCTTCCAATGGGCACTGATTCTAAAACGGAAGAAAATAAACAGCCTATGTTAGATACCGATGATGATGGTATTTATGATGATTGGGAAGTGAACGGATATTATATAAAAAACCATTTGGTTCTTCCTTGGCCTAAAAAGGGGTCGGAAGAAGAAAAAGAATTAATTAAGCAAGGATTTAAAAAATTTGTTTCAAATCCGAATGAATCTCATACGGCTGGAGACCCCTATTCAGATTTGGAAAAAGCAAGCGGCGCGTTTGACCGTACAATTCACAAAGCAGCCCGGGACCCTCTTGTTGCGGCATATCCCAGTATTACAGTTGGCATGGAAGAACTGGTTCTTTCAAATAATAAAAATATTAGCTCGACAGAGGGAAAGACCGTTAGCCGGTCCACTTCTTCTAGTGTTAGTGACTCTAATACGGAAGGGATCGACGCAAGTGTGGGATTCTCTCTCTTTGAGGGATTTTCAGCATCCGTTACCGGCCATTATTCCCATTCATCAACGCATACCGTTGATTCTTCCAATACTTCAGGGCAAGATTGGCAGCATCAATTAGAATTAAATACCGGACAATCTGCTTATATGAATGCCAATGTACGCTATTATAATACGGGAACAGCCCCTGTATATAACCTGGTTCCGACCACGAATTTAGTGTTAGGAAGACAAACCGTTACTACCGTCACCGGACAACTTAATCAAAGATCGCTTAGTTTAGCTCCCGGGCAGACGTATCCTAAACAACATTTACATGGGGTGGCTTTAAATACATTAGATCAGTTTAGCTCGGCCCCCATTGCTCTTAATATCAATCAATTAGATAGATTGGAATCGGGAGAAAAATTGAAGTTAGAAACTACTCAATTTCAGGGAGCATTTGCGAGAAGATCTCCCGCTGGCGGTCAAGTAGTACTGGAGGAAAATGAGTGGGCTCATTATATGCCGCAAATAGAAAGTGTGACGGCTGGTATCCTGATTAATATGGGGGGTAACCGGTTCATGGAACGGCGTATTGCGGCAAAAGACCCTCTGAATCCCAATGATCGAACTCCGGAATTGACACTGGGAGAAGCCTTGGAAAAATCGATAGGGATGTACTTAGATGAAGAGAACAAAAATTTTTATTTCATAAATGAAGAAACAGGCACCAAACATATTATAAGTCCTGATCTGGTTCATCTTGTATATGATACAAAAACAGATAAAAAGATAAGGGAAGAACTTAATAAAACAATTGGCGAATACCAGATCGTAAGCAGTATAGGTGAAAATAAAGTAGCGGACTTAGCTGATAATAAAGTTGTCATCTATGGTAACCATGAAGGAAATAATCAAAAATGGAGATTTACCTTTAATCGTGATAAACAAGCCTACAAAATAACAAGTGTATCTAATCCTAAACTAGCCCTTACTTGGGATAGCAAGGATTCAGATAAAATATTTGGTTACGCTGGAGATTATGATAGCCAATATTGGCGTGTAGAAAGAACGTCGGACGGTTACTTTACACTCAGGAACTATAAAAATCCAAAGATGGTTCTTGATTTACCGGACAGTAACACTACCAATAGTAACCAATTAAAAGCCTATAAGGATAACGGTGGAAGTGAGAATCAAAAGTGGCATTTACAAAATACCAAAAAAAATCCGGACGGGAAAACCATTTATGATATGACCATCCAGCCCGGAATGAATATACAAATCAATGTTCCCGTATTATATGACGACTTCACGGAAAAATCCGGCCAATGGGACGGAGGGGACTATGATAAAGAGAATGCTTTGTATAAAGGTCAATGTTATAAGATACCCAAAAAAGAAGTAGGGGTATATAGTGACTTTAGTCTTGAGCGCAATGCTGTATATTTAATTGTGATGGCTATTAAAGGAAGTGAAGCAGGGAACTTTACTGTAGAGATTAATGGAGTAACAGGAACTAAAGAAATCGGAAATTTTATAGTGGATAAAGACTATAAATATGAGAAGATGGTACTTAAAACATTTGGTGATATGGAGCAGCATTTGGAACTTCTTATTAAGAATCACACCCAAAGCCCTGTGTACATTGATAATTTTTCTGTTATAAAAATAGGAAAGGGTATGGATGAATTAAGGAAAGAAAATATAAAGTATGCTGAAAATTTAAAATCTGACGAAATATTTTATATTAGTCCAATATCTGATGAAACAACAGTTATTACAAATCTGAATAATAAGGCTTACATGAGGAAGAAGAGTACGAATGAAAAACAATTTTTCAGATTTGACTTTAATAATATAGATAATTCATTTACTATTATTGATGGGAGTGCGACTACGGGTGGGTTTGAGTACGTTTTAAAATGGAACGGAGATTCAGAGATAACTTTTGATGTTGTTGCTACCTTGAAATTGGATTCTTGGTATTTGAAAAAATCTACTAATCCAGACCAAATGGGTTATCAATTTATAAATGTCTGGGATAGAAGCAAAGTATTAGAATATGTCGATGGAGAAGAAAAAGATGGATGGCCAATTGAAATTGCGACACTAGATGAAAACAATCCATCACAATACTTCCAGTTCCCTCAGAAAATAAAAGATTTGATCCTCTGGGTATCTCGAAAAGATGAGAATATAAATGTAACAAATATGAATCCAATTGTAGTACCAAAAGATTTTAAAAATAAAGATGAAGAGCGAGAAATAGATCTCTTGTTTTATTCTGAAGGTAGAGTAGATATGAATCAGTACGAAATCAAGATAGGTAATCCTGATTTATTGAGGGTTACAACAGATTCAGAATGGAAAAAAAAGGGCCATCTTAATTTTAAAATAACGAACAACCTAACCGGACATGCGGACATTAAGATTGTTGATGCTCAAGCAAAATCAACGTTCAAAACGTTCACTATCCAGGTTGAATAAATCATACACAAGCTTTATGTCCAGTATAAATAAATACAAAAGATAAAAACAGAACTAGTAGAGCCTTTGAGATGTCATCAGAGGCTCTTTGCATATTAACGAGTAAAAGAAATAGCTCCCCAACTTGCAGTGAGCGGTTAAACTCCCTAATTGTGGACACTGCACCTCTTATTCAATTAATTTTATAAAATTTCTCCAAATTGCGATTTATTCTGGAGTTTCACACCTTTATTGTCTTTGGCTCCACGGCTTTTTTCCTGACCGCATCCATGTATTCGTAAGGCGACATGTCGTAGATGCTACCGTGGATGCGGTTGTGGTTGTAGTTATGAATAAAGCCGCTAACGATTTCATACGCCTGCTTATAACTTTCAAATTCGTGACGCTGATAACACTCTATCTCTAGAATGGCATGAAAAGACTCGATATGAGCATTCTTGTTAGGAGTCTTCGGCGGTATACGTTCGTGGACAATTTCGAAGCGCTCACAGGCCTGTGCAAATTTATGGCTGATGAATTGCGGTCCATTGTCTGAGCGGATTACTGGTTTATTTGCTTTGTCAAAGAGCTGGCGCTTCATCAGTGCCTCTTGTGTAATTTGAACAAGATCCCTGGCCTCGCAGGACAATCCATGGTGATACGTGATAATCACTCGATCAAACACATCTATGATGCTCATCAGGAAGAAGAAGCGGTGTTCACCTGCCTTAGGATGTCTACATTTTATCTGGCGCTAACGGACGCAATACATTCATTTGCTTGCATAAGCGATATACTTTTTTCTTGTTGATCACGAGTCTATGCTGGCGCCTCAAGACTTTCGTCAGCTTACGGTATCCATAAGCCGATGTGTACTCGTCGGCCAGCAGTTCCATGATCCATTCACAAATCTGTTCATCGCTAACCGGCTTTCTATCTTGTGTACATGAATAACCAGGCGCAGGGCGACCTCTCCTATGGACTGTATTCGGTTCTTGCTGCCTTCGATTCACATGTGTATAGTACGTAGAGCGTTCCATTTGCAGGATGCGCAGCACGAGAGAAATGCAATTCCCCTGCTGAATATACTTTTGGGCAATAGCTATTTTATCCGCAAGTGTGGGTTCGTTTTTTTTACTAGGTCGCGGAGGATTTCCCTCTCTAATGCTTGTTCAGCATATAGCTTCTTAAGCTTCTCATGCTCTTTTGCAAGAGCCGCATAGTCAGCAGCCGTTCGAACATATGCAGCTTGTTTCAAGCTTGTCCCGTCTAACTGTCCAATATCCTTACGATCTAGCTCTCTGGCCCATCGAATCACCATCTTTGGATCGAGCTCATGCTGCCGGGCTACAGCCGTCATATTGCCAATCTCTTTACCTTTAGCAACGACCATTCTCTTAAAATCTAATTCATATCGTTTCCTCTTCATTACATTCCCCTCCGACTTGATTTTATTGTATCGGAATAAGGGGTGTACTGTCCAAGATCATTTGGGGGCTAAATAGTGTTCTTGAACATTTTCATTTCAACTCCCGCTTCAAGGAGTAAGACAGCATGAGTATGCCTTAGAAAGTGGATAGGTAGTGACGGTAAACCTACACGTTTGAGTATGCGAGAAAATGCATTGAAAAGAGAAGACTTTGGTATGTAATTTCCGTCTTCCCGGCATAGAACCAGGTTAAGATCATGGTAGTATGCATCGCCTAGTGAAAGTTTATTTTGATTTTGCCAATTCATATGATACCTAAGATTATTCGTTAATGATGTACTGATCTGTATTGTTCTAGTTGAATTAAACGTTTTGGGATCTCCAAATAAATCTTCTTCTTCTTTTGCAGTAAAACCTAAAGTCTTATTAATGTGTATTCTTTGATTTTTTAGATCGATATCAGATTTTGTTACAAATTTATCAATTATATGGAAATATAAAGGATTTCCGACTTGTCATGTGGAAATAAGGTTGTGTAACCAAAAATTTACAAGGAGGATTAGAACTATGATCACAAAGAAGACGTTAGTAGCTGTAGCAACCTCTCTTACATTAGGTTTAGGATTCGCGGCTGGAGCCACCCCCACTTTTGCACATTCAGACGATACTCTGAATCCGTCCGTATCTTCTGTTGAAAAACAGGATCAAATTCAATTGACTGGATACATCCGTTCCTTTGACCATGGGTATGCATTGATTATAGTTGCTCCCACACAAGAAGAAGCATTGCAAGGAGATTGGGAGGATCTAATTGATCAGGGTAAGTTAGTAGTTGTTCCCGTTCCAGTACTTGGTACATATGCAATAGGAGATAAGGTAGATTTAGTTTATCAATCAACACATTTTCAGATTGAGTAATTAGAGAATTCAAGAGTCTGGTGTTTTTTATTTTCGGTAGACTCCTCACCCAATAACTGGTATAATATGGATGGTATATGGAAGCACCATTACAGAAAGGGTACCTAGGATCTTGAACTGTGACCCTAAAAGTGAACATTAATAAAAAGAGTCCTTGAGATTTAAGCAGCAATGAGATGGTTCCTGAATTCATCTTCATCAGGAGTCATCTTTTTTAATGTCCATTGGTAACGTTCCGAATTATAGTATGTTATGTATTCGTTGACACGCTGACGTAATTCTTCAAGAGACGTGCAGTCCTTGTATTCAAGTTCATCTTTCATACCAAAAAATGTTTCTATGGAAGCATTGTCCAGGCAATTCCCCTTACGAGACATAGATTGCTTTAAGCCAGCTTTGGCAACGAGCAGTCTTGTATTAGGATGAGTGTAGTGCATTCCTTGATCGAAATGAAAGATGGCATCTGGATGAATGTTACCCTCCAATCTTTTAAGTAACCTCTCTAGAGTTCGTTTAACCAGCGATAGTCCCAAAGTGGAGGATACATAGTGTGCCAAAATTTGTTTTGTTGCACCATCTTTCACACAGGACAGGTAGACCCACTGGCCAGTACCATAATGCATATAGGTGATGTCAGTAAGCAGGACCTTCTCAGGTTCGCCTTGATCAAACTGGCGTTTCAGAAGGTTTGGACATATATGATGTTCTTGAGTCTTTCGCCATCTTAACAAGCACTTTTTGGGTGTATGGGTAGAAATGCTGAAGAACGTTCCAAGCAATCACAAAGTTTGCCAATTGGACATTTTTGTCATCTAACAAAACTTTGGCTAAATCGATTCGTAAAAGCTGCTGTTGCAGCTGTGTCAATGCTTGTGCCGATTTCGGCGTTGCGCCTAGTGTTCCTTTATCGTCTCTATAGAGAACGAGCGGAATATGAGCAAATATATCCGGGGCTATCTGTTTGGCAACTGTTTCTCCCGGCTGTAAAACGTGCTCTACTTCCGCCAATTGGTCCATGAGCTTAATCTCGCTGAGATCAGCGGACTGTGCCCGCTCGCTCTTGCATAACAGATCCAATTAGGAAAATCCATTTTGATGCCTTCGTGAAGCCAAGCGGTCAGATTTTTGCTTGTTTAGGCGGGCTGAGGCGAGTTGCCTTGCCTTGCTTCGAGAGCTTCACCGTCGGAGCAATCGGGTAGAAAAGCTCTCCCAATGTTTTGTTGTTAATTCATCTTTTGTTTTTGCAGCCTTACTTTGCTCATCCCATGGATAGGAAAGTAATAGTCCAGAGTCCGGTATATTTTATAATTTGGCTGGGCCATTTGAGATTTTCGCAGATCGGAATATGAAAATCGGATTCATTTCTGAATAGCTCGGAGTTGCCGATACTAAAGCTATGGAAAGAAATACAGCTGTCGAGAAAGTTCTCGACAGCCAGAGGGTCTTCTGTGGATATTATACGGAACGCTCTTTTTAACGTATCAAAGGTTCTACATCTTATATCGTGTTATTTTCATAGTATGATGCTTTATGGAATCGTTAAGTCATCATTCTATGCCTAATAGCTGATCTTCCATCCGTCCAGTGTTTTAATAAATTGGATTTTTTCATTCCTTTGGTTTCAAAGGCTTCACCCGACAATACTTCCGATTTTTGATATAGACTGAAACGATGGGCAATAATATTGCCGAATATTTCGGTGAGTTCCCCGATAATTTCTTCTTTGAAACAATAAAATGGAAGGCTATAAAATAAGAAAGTTTCTTCAAGATACGGACATAAACGTCTGATGTAACCTGGATACTGCCGTGGCCAAGTCCCTTGACATCTTTCATGCCTGCTTCACTCATAAAACAATAACAGCAACGGTACGGGTGCGGCAAAGGAAACAATTTGGAGGGTTTGAAGTTCGGCACACTTTAAAATTCTTAAAAAATCATTAAAGAGAAAGGTAGTGGGCATAAAGTTACCATCATGGGATAATAAAAGGCTCGATCCTATTTTCTAAATCCTCATATGAACATATCACAAAATTAAAAGCCAGTTTCAAATTCCTAAAGCCTTCCCTTCTTTCGGATTTTATATAACATAAAAAACCTCCGCTCAAAAAAGGAGCAGAGGCTTCATATCCCGCAAATCATTGGATGGTTCCTTTTATCATGATCTAGGCAGTCCAATCCAATTCTAACCTCTCCTTCGTTGAGTTTTAGCACTGTACAGCATAGGTTTAAAACCAGCTACATTAAGAGGGGCCTTCTTTTCGACCATTCCTGTTGACCCATTGGCGTCTCTCGACATTTTTGGGCAGTAGCATTTCTCTATACAGGAGCCTCACCTAACGGAGACTAGCGATTCAGTTGTACTTTAAAATATAAATAATTATTTTTTAATTGTCAATATAGAGAATTCATAATTTTTGTTTTTATGTCTAAAATGGGTGCCTGAAACAAGAAATTTTCAGAGAAAATGATAATATAGCCTAGTAAAATATTTTACTTCCAGTTTAAATTTATGAATACTCATAGAATCATTAGGTTTGGTATAAAATTTGCAAACTAATTACATATCTCGTATGATAATAAAAAATCCGGGCTGGCAGGTTGGTGGATCGTGGAAACAGTGATAGATCGAATGAAGACTATATGAGAGCCAGTCAAAAAAAGAGGTGAAAGCTATGACGAATTTAGAAACCAATAAACATGATCCGAATCGTTCGGATAGACAGCCTAGAAAAAAGTTGAAGTCAAAAAGAAAAAGATGGGTGCCCATCCTTGTCGTCTTATTACTTCTTTTAGGCGGAGCAGGAGCTTACGCTGCTTTCCTTTATGCTAAATTTGACCAGACCCTGAATAAAATTGCAGCTCCCTCTGGAAATGATGCTGAAGCTATTCCCGTAGCAACCAATCCAATCACTTTTTTGCTGCTTGGGATCGATGACCGTGGCGATGGGGAAACCCTGAATAGTGACACGGCGATGGCGATTTCATTAAATCCCATTACAAAATCGGCCACTGTAGTCTCCATTCCAAGAGATATGGAAATTACTTTTGATGGACGATCCAGAAAAGCCAATTACGTTTTCGCGCATAACTATATTGTTGACAAAGAAAAAGCTTTTCCGAAGACAAAAGATTTCTGGAGCAGTAAATTAGGAATTCCGGTTGATTATATGGTGACCATTGATCTTGAGGGGTTTCGTAAAGTCGTTGATGTACTAGGCGGAGTGGATGTCAATGTAAAGATGGATATGTGTTACCGGGATTCATCAGATGAAGACGGAACCAACATCAATCTTAAAGCCGGGCAGCAGCATTTGGATGGTCCGAAAGCATTGGATTATATACGTTACCGAAAATCTAACTGTGGCACAAAAGAGTCCAACGACCACGATCGGAATCTGCGCCAGCAGGAAGTCATGAATCAATTATTTGGTAAACTGAAATCTTTTAATATTATAACAAAAGTAAACGATATTCTGGATGTGGCAGGGGATAACATAAAGACGGATGTTCCATCAGATACTTTAAAACAAATGATACTGTCTTACATGAACATTGAACGTGAGAAGATTCGTTTCATAAGCTTAGATGGAGATTGGATCAGTCCTTTTGTGGTAATACCAAACGAGGATTGGGAGAATGCCAAAAAAGCCTTAAAAATTGAACGAATGAGGACAGAGGCAAATCCGAATCCAACTCTGGATTCCAAAACCCCCACAGGAACTGATATGAAATCAAATTATCGTTCGTCGGGAAATATGCGGTAATAAATTACAAATAATTATATAACGAATTCCGTTAGGGGTCAATGCTTGTTATCTTGATCCGTATAGTCTTTTCGGTATGTTATTTCAAGAGGTGGGTATGTTGATTAGATTAAAGATTGATAGGATAATTGCAGCTGATCCTGAGCTGACCATGTACAAACTACATGTGTTGACAGGCATCAGGCCAAATACAATTAGTGATCTAGTGAACAACCGTGCTAAACACTGGTCGGTAGAGAATTTAGAAAGGATCATGAATGCCTTGAAATTAGAGGATGTATCCGAATTAATGGAATTTGTAAAAGATGACAAAGAGGCCATTAAGAATTAAAACTGCGACCCTAATTGTGGATTATTAAAAAGACTAAACCAGTATCCTCCAGTTGATGTAGGAACACGCTGGTTGCCCATTATTTTAAGATATGCTTAATTGATAGAGGCAGTACAGGACTTATGTCTGCGGTATATTCATGCTTTCCCGATACGATGCAGTATTCGTCACAAAGACAGCCATGTGAATAATATCTGTAACTAATTTGTCAGTTAACTGCCAACCCTTCTCATTCCACAGTAACTGTGGGAGAGCGGAGTCATCCCGTTTACTGTTGTATATCTTTCAGAAGAGTCTTAGAGGAACTGCCTCCAGGCTCTTTTCTTTTTAACGCGGGAGTATGTGAAGTGATCCCTTGCAAAACGAATGTTCCAGTTTTATAATGGGAACAAATGTTCTAGAGGGTCTGATTTGAATGGCAAGTAAACCCGGAGATCTTCAGGATTTTTAATTTGGATCAAAATCATAATATTCTCGGCGGAAGGGGAGGGAGATCATGCTAACTGATTTAGAAAGAAAAACGCTTCGCATTTTGTTCAACTTTTCAAATCTTTACCGCAGAATGCCTACCATGAAGGAGCTGGAAAAGAAGACAGGGGCCTGCGCAGTAAATATCTTTAAGGCATTGGATGGACTGTATAAGCAAGGTTATATTACCTGGCAGCCGAGGGTAGTTCAATCCATCCAAATTATCAACGTTTGGGAAGATTCACCAAGGAACTATAATGGTACCCGAAGCAATACGCTTATGGGACGTATGTGAAAATAACGAGAGGGAACAGCTGTGGTTTTGTCAATTACGGATAGTTTTGGCATAAAAGAAGGCAAGACAAGAAACGCTCACTGTTTTCAGTCAGTGAGCGTTTCCCAAGTTATGTGTAAGGGTTGAAGTATAAGTACGCGTCTGATCAATGAATGTTCCGGAAAATCCCAATAACTTTCCCCAAGATAGAAACATTGGAAAGAATAATCGGAGCCATCGAGGAATTCTCAGGCTGAAGGCGGATATGATCCTTTTCTTTATAAAATCTTTTGACCGTAGCTTCATCATCTTCTGTCATAGCAACTACAATATCACCGTTATCGGCCGTTTGTTGTTGGCGGACAATGACAAGGTCGCCGTCATGAATACCTGTTTCTATCATACTGTCTCCCAAAACGCTCAGCATAAAGACGTTATGATCACCTACATAATGAGAAGGAAGTGGGAAATAATCCTCAATATTTTCCGTTGCGGTTATCGGCATACCGGCTGTGACTTTACCAATCAAGGGAACTCTGGTCACGGAGAAGGAAAAGGTGGAGGAACTATCCATATCGAGAATTTCAATCGCCCTTGGTTTGGTCGGGTCACGTCTGATCAGGCCCTTCTTCTCCAGACGTTCCAAATGACCGTGAACAGTGGAACTTGAAGCCAGGCCGACAGCTTCGCCGATTTCGCGTACGGAAGGCGGATAACCTTTTTCCTTGACTTCATTTTTAATAAACTCCAATATTGCTTGCTGGCGCTGAGAGAGCTTTCCCATTACCTATCACTCCAGTGTTCTCATAATTAATTCAAGTATAGCATAGAACCCGAGTTCGTACAAACATAAGTTCCTAAATATGTATTGACACAAACATTCGTTCGTGTTAGATTGAAAACAGAACAAATGTTTGGAGGGCACTTTCATGTACATTGGCTATTATGATCATACAAATTCTTCTACAATCCACACATATAAGAAAACAACCTTTCAGGCAGATCGCCGCTCGAAGAGATATAGAACTAAATGGTTACGTTTGCTGGTCATTGGTGTCCTGATGCTTGCAGCCTTTACATCCGGAGCAATTATCCATGCATATGCGGGAGATAAATCCGTTCTTGATCCGAACACCTACAGTAAGGTCATCGTCACATCCGGGGATACATTATGGAGAATAGCGGACGAATATGCACCAGAACATGAAGATATACGCCACTATCTGAATGATTTAATGAAGCTGAATAAGCTCAAATCATCAACGATTCAAGCTGGAGATGTCCTATTACTGCCCAAGAGAGATTAAATTGCAACATTTATTAAACAGACTTCATTGATTAATGAGGTCTTTTTTTAATTAAGCATTTTGACATATTCGGATAGAGAGTCCCCTATATCTTCTTGGTATGAGTAGCATATCTGTCTTGACAATTCGCCTGCTCAATGTGATAGTAGATTCAGACCAAAAGTAGAAAGGGGGAACGTGCATGTCTATGGAAGAAACGGTTCGTCGCATTAACGAACTGTCCCGTAAAGCCAAATCTGTCGGACTGACCGAATCCGAAACCGAGGAACGCACTGTTCTTCGTCAAACATATATTGAGGCAATGCGTGCCTCGTTAAGATCACAGTTAGATTCCATCGAATTTGTTGATGAAAACCCGCAGCAATGATACCCGAAGACAAAGGAGAGTTCAGGATGGCAGTCAAAGCGGTTATGTTTGATTTGGATGATACTCTATTATGGGATGAACGAAGTGTTAAGGAAGCTTTCAAAACGACTTGTGAGGAAGCAGTCCGGTATTATCCTCAGCTTTCTTCCGAACGATTGGAAAAAAGCGTAAGACAAGAAGCGAGAAGTTTATATGAAAGCTATGAAACCTATCCTTACACAAAACAAATCGGCATCAACCCTTTTGAAGCCCTCTGGGCTCGATTTACCATGGAAGAGGATGAAAATCTTCGCAAGCTTAAACAAATAGCTCCTTTGTACCGGAAAGAAGCCTGGAA
The DNA here is from genome assembly GCF_002003265.1 of Paenibacillus larvae subsp. larvae. Classification (NCBI taxonomy): domain Bacteria; kingdom Bacillati; phylum Bacillota; class Bacilli; order Caryophanales; family Paenibacillaceae; genus Paenibacillus; species Paenibacillus larvae. Next base: position 2,167,414 of record NZ_CP019687.1, on the reverse strand, counting down.
AAGGGGATTGGCCGCTTTAGGTATTGAAGATGGCCTCCTCGCGGAGCAGTTAGGAGAAAGATTTATTGACGAGCGGAGAAAGCGTCCTTATATATATGAAGATACGTTTGAAGTGCTTGATCAGTTAAAAGGCCGTTATACCATACTTCTTCTTACCAATGGTGCTCCGGATTTGCAACAGGAAAAGATTGACGGAATTAAGGAGCTTGCGCCTTATTTCGACCATATCATTATTTCCGGAAAGTTCGGGGAAGGAAAGCCTTCTGTAGCGATTTTTCATCATGCTCTGGACTTGCTGAAAGTTAAGAAGGAAGAGGTTATTATGGTAGGAGATAAGCTGACAACCGACATTTTGGGTGCCAGCCGTGCCGGTATAAAAAATGTATGGATCAATCGTCACAAGATGAGCAGAACCGATGAGATTATTCCCACTTTTGAAATTACACAATTAAAGGAATTATTGCCCCTCATTTCAAGTATATAAAAAATTATATAAGCATGAGTTATACGAACCCGCTTAAGTAAAAGGCACTCCTACCTGCCAGGTATAGAGTGCCTTTAGCTTAGTATAGTGGTCAGGTCACACCCGCTATGCCCTTTGGAAAGAAGCATCTTCATAAGGATGGGCTACCCACCCTTCCGTTTCGATAAAAAGCCGGACAGCCACAATTTGTTTATTCTCCATAAGAGTAAAGAAGTGCGGAGTACCTTCCGGAACAGAGATGACATCACCCGCTTTAAGCTCTACATCAAAATAGCCCGTATCATCAGAACCTTTAATTACAAAAATACCTTTGCCTGCCGTTACGGCTCTGACTTCGTCCTCGATGTGGGTATGCACTTGTTCAAATTTATGCAAAAGCTCATCGAGATTGGGAGTTGCCTCAGACAAAGTGATGATATCCCAGGCTTGGTAACCGCGGCGAGCTGCGAGGTCTCTGATTTCACTTTCATAAGTTTGGAGCACCTGCTGTTTTTCCTTGTCTGTTAGCTGGAATTTTTCCTGCAACGCTTCAGGAAGTTTTCCGGAATCCCAATGTTCGTAAAGAACATGCTGGCGGTCTAAAAAAGACTTGACTTTACTCTCTTCTGAAATACGTTCATTCGTTTTTCTTATTCGGATTTCTGCCATACGCAATTCCCTCTTTCTGATAAAATTATTACTGGAATAATTGATTTATTCTGTATTATAGTGGAAATTCAGGATTCTGTCGATGCAAAATTCACAATTTTATAATTCCGATGAGAAAAATGCGAATTCAAGTAAAGTTTTCGATTTGGCAACGTTATCTTTCCGCTTTGTACCTTTTCATTCCCGAATGATTCTGCTACACTAGTTCTTAATTATTTGGAAATCTTACTCATCTACTACTGCAGCTGGGTTGGTGAAAGGAAGTTTAAGATTAAGATGTTGAAACCTACAATTCAAGAACAGTTAACAAAAAAGATCCTTATCCTAGATGGTGCCATGGGCACAATGATTCAGCAGGCCAACCTGACGGCAGATGACTTCGGAGGAGAAGAGCTGGATGGATGTAACGAACTTCTCGTCCTTACCCGGCCGGATCTGATAAGACGCATTCACGAGGAATATCTTGAAGCCGGGGCGGACTTGGTTGAGACGAATACATTCGGTGCTACCAGCATTGTGCTGGCTGAATATAATCAGCAGGACAAAGCACGTGAAATTAATCTGGCTGCAGCTAGACTGGCTGTCGAAGCCGTAAATAAATATTCAACATCCGAACATCCCAGGTATGCGGTCGGAGCTATGGGACCCACTACCAAAACATTGTCTGTTACCGGAGGGGTAACCTTTGAGGAGCTGGAAGAAAGTTATTATGAACAGGCACTGGCTCTTATAGAAGGAGGAGTGGACGCTCTTCTTCTGGAGACTTCACAGGATACGTTAAATGTGAAAGCCGGAAGCATTGGAATCAGACGGGCGTTTGAAACATCCGGGCGTAAACCTCCTGTGATGATTTCCGGTACGATTGAGCCTATGGGAACTACACTTGCCGGACAAAATATTGAGTCTTTCTATATTTCACTAGAGCATCTGGAACCGGTATCAATCGGGCTGAACTGCGCGACCGGTCCTGAATTCATGAGAGACCATATCCGTACTCTTGCAACGATTTCATCCTCAGCTATCAGCTGCTATCCCAATGCGGGACTGCCTGATGAAAATGGACATTATCATGAGTCTCCCGATTCTCTGGCCAAAAAGATGGCAGGTTTTGCCGAAGAAGGCTGGCTGAATATTGCGGGGGGATGCTGCGGAACAACGCCTGATCACATCCGTGCGTTAGCGGAGGTAATGAGTTCACTCAAACCAAGGTCAAAAACAGGGCATCACCCTGCAGCCGTTTCCGGCATTGAGACGGTATACATCGAGCCGGAAAACCGTCCGTATATGGTAGGAGAAAGAACCAATGTCTTGGGCTCACGCAAATTCAAGAGGCTAATCGCTGAAGGGAAATATGAGGAAGCCTCTGAGATAGCACGGGGACAGGTTAAGGGCGGCGCCCATGTAATTGATGTTTGTTTGCAGGACCCGGACCGTGATGAGATGGAGGATATGGAAAAATTCCTTCAATTAGTAGTAAAAAAAATCAAAGTTCCCTTGATGTTGGACTCTACCGATCCTCGTGTACTGGAATTGGGCCTAAAGTACTCACAGGGTAAAGCGATTATAAACTCCATCAACCTGGAAGACGGGGAAGAAAAATTTGAGTCCGTTGTTCCTCTCCTGCATCGTTATGGAGCAGCGGCTGTTGTTGGAACTATTGATGAACGGGGTCAGGCGATAACAAGGGAAGATAAGCTGGAGGTTGCTAAACGTTCCCATGAACTGCTAGTGGGCAAATACGGCCTGAAGGCGGAAGATATCATTTTTGACCCGCTTGTGTTCCCGGTAGGAACGGGTGACCAGCAGTATATCGGATCGGCCAAGGAGACGATCGAGGGGATCAGGCTTATAAAGCAGGAGCTTCCAGAGTGCAAAACCATTTTGGGACTTAGCAACGTGTCCTTCGGATTACCGGAGGCCGGACGCGAAGTCTTGAACGCCGTATATCTCTATCACTGTACCAAGGCAGGGCTCGATTACGCAATTGTAAATACGGAGAAGCTGGAACGCTATGCGTCGATACCGCAAGAGGAGAGGGAACTGGCTGAGACTCTGATTTATGAAACCAATGATGAGACTTTGGCAAAGTTTGTTGCTCACTTCCGGTCCAAAAAGGTAGAGAAGAAGGAGAAGGTATCAAATCTATCCCTCGAAGAACGCCTGGCTGCTTATGTAGTGGAAGGAACCAAGGAAGGGCTGATTCAGGATTTGGATACGGCTTTAAAGCAAAACAGCCCGCTTGAGATTATCAATGGACCTCTGATGAAGGGGATGGAAGAAGTAGGTCGTCTTTTTAATAACAATGAACTGATCGTGGCTGAAGTTTTGCAAAGCGCAGAAGTTATGAAAGCATCTGTTGTCTACCTGGAGCCGTTTATGGAAAAATCCGAATCGGCGGTAAAAGGGAAAATCCTTCTTGCTACGGTAAAAGGCGATGTTCATGACATCGGAAAAAATTTGGTAGAAATTATTTTGATCAACAACGGATATAAAATTGTTAACCTGGGAATCAAGGTTCCTCCTGAACAGCTAATAGAGGCTTTCCGCAAGGAAAAACCGGATGCAATCGGGCTCTCGGGATTATTGGTGAAATCAGCCCAGCAAATGGTTGTTACAGCCCAGGATTTGCGGGCGGCAGGCATTGATGTTCCTATTATGGTAGGAGGGGCGGCCTTGTCCCGTAAATTTACCAAGACAAGAATTGCTCCGGAGTACGGGGGACTGGTACTCTATGCCAAAGATGCGATGGATGGTCTGAATCTGGCCAATCAGCTGAGCAATCCTGATCAAAAAGCCCGGCTTATTCAAGAATTAAAGGAAACGAAGGAAGCTCAGCTCAAGGAAGCGGATCTGTCCGAAGAAAAGGCAATGCCTACTTTAACCCGTGTCAAAACGTCAACTATATCCAGAGATGTACCCGTTCAAATTCCACCGGATCAGGAACGCCATATTCTTAGAGACTACCCGATCAGCTATTTGATGCCTTACGTGAATATGCAAATGCTTCTTGGACATCATCTTGGTCTGAAAGGAAAAGTGGAGAAGCTTCTGGTTGAGCGGGATCCTAAGGCACTTCAGCTTAAAGATACGGTAGATAGTATTCTCAGTGAGGCCCAGCGGCATCATATCATTCGGGCTAACGGCATGTATTGTTTTTTTCCTGCCCAGTCGGCAGGCAATGACGTTATCATTTATGACCCTGAGAACGGGAAACAGGAAATCAAAAGATTTACTTTCCCCCGCCAGCATAAAGAGCCTTATTATTGTTTAGCGGACTATCTAAAACCGGTAGACAGCGGACAAATGGATTATGTAGGATTTCTTGTTGTGACCGCCGGACATGGTATCTCAGAATTATCCAGGGATTGGCGGGAAAAAGGGGATTACTTGAAATCCCATGCCCTTCAGGCCACCGCTCTTGAACTGGCCGAAGCATTCGCGGAGAGAATCCACCAGATGATGCGGGATTTATGGGGAATTCCGGACCCGGCCACGATGACAATGCAGGAAAGATTCGGAGCCAAGTATACGGGACAGCGCTTTTCCTTTGGATATCCGGCTTGTCCGGCACTGGAAGACCAGCGGCTGCTGTTTGAACTGATGAAGACTGAAGATATTGGGGTAGAATTGACAGAAGGATGCATGATGGAACCGGAAGCCTCTGTTTCCGCGATAGTGTTTGCTCATCCCGAAGCCAGATACTTTAATGTACTGTGAACATAGATACTGCTTAATTGGATATAGGGTGCTGTCCCTCAGGGACGGCATTCTTTTTTGTGCTGATTGACTTTTGAAAGGGAAATAAGTAGCATGTGAAGAAAATAGCGTTTAGCGTTTAGCCGTAATAGATAAAAAGAATGTAGGGTTTACACAGAGGACGGAGGAATAGGTGTGGAACTGTATTTTTTGGGAACGGGGGCAGGTTCTCCTGCAAAACACCGGAATGTAACATCTATAGTATTAAACCTGCTGCCCGAACGGGGGAGTTATTGGCTGTTTGATTGTGGAGAAGGGACACAGCATCAAATCTTGAAATCGCCGATCCGTCTTGGAAAAGTGGATAAAATTTTTATTACTCATTTGCACGGGGACCATCTATACGGACTTCCCGGTGTTCTGACCAGCCGTTGCTACCAGGGAGGAGAAGACCCTCTGGTGCTTTACGGGCCCAAAGGAATCGGGGCATTTGTGAGACAAGTACTGGACATTAGCGGAGCCCAGCTCACTTATAAATTAAGGGTCGTCGAAATTGAACATGAAGGAAATTTATATGAGGATGACCGTTTTTCTGTTGAGGCAAGAAGACTGAATCACCGGATCGAAAGCTTTGGCTACCGGATTGTGGAAAAAGATCTCCCGGGCAAGCTGGATCATGCAAGATTAAAAGCTTTGGGAGTTCCTGCAGGTCCGCTTTTTGGCCGGTTGAAAAACGGGGAGAGCATCACGTTAGAGAATGGGCAAGTGATACATGGCCCCGATTATGTGGGGGAACCGGTAAAGGGAAGGATTATCACCATTCTTGGAGATACCCAGAAAACACCGAATGCGGTAAAACTCGCTCAGGGTGCCGATTTGCTTGTACATGAAGCGACCTTTGGAGCAGAAAGACAGGATTTGGCCGGCGCCTATGGGCATTCTACGACCATTGATGCGGCAAGAACGGCGGAAGAAGCCGGAGTAGGTACGTTAGTCCTTACACATATCAGTTCGAGGTATGGGGAAGATGCAAGTTCCCTGGCTAAGGAAGCAAGGCGTATACATGCTGAAACTTTTGTAGCCGAGGACTTCTGGAGCATTTCGATTCCCCGCAAAGATAAAAAAGGTGAAACGCCGCAGGAAAACGGGTAAGCTTACGTACAAAAACAGACCCTAAACGGAGAAGCCCAATGATGGAAATCAGAAAAATGCTAGTTGACCCTAGGGTGCGTTTTCAAAGTATCATGAAGTCCAAAAGTCTGGTAAACTTTGCATATGAAGAGACGATACGAATTACGAGATGATCAATGGGACCAAATCAAAGATATGTTGCCGCCTGAACGAAAAACGCAGGGTGGCCGCCCTGCCAAGGATAACCGTCAAATGCTCAATGCGATGCTTTGGGTGATCCGTTCGGGAGCGCCTTGGCGCGATTTGCCCGAATACTACGGACCTTGGCAATCGGTATACACCCGATTCCGCCGATGGGAAAAAGCAGGCGTATTCGATCGCATGCTGGATGTCCTTTCTGCCGATCCCGATGATGAAAGCGTCATGCTCGATGCCTCCATTATCCGTGTTCACCAGCACGGGGCGGGGGCAAAAGGGGGCAGCAATTCCAAGGCATCGGCCGGTCGCGAGGAGGCTTAACCTCCAAAATCCACGCGGTAGTGGACGCCCTCGGCAATCCTTTCAAATTCGAAGTGACGGCAGGAAACATCAACGATTGCGTAGTCGGATACGAAATTCTGCAAACCCTTGATATCGAAGGTAAAAACGTCTTGGCTGATCGTGGGTACGATACCGATAAAATTATTGCGCTGCTGGAAGAAAAGCAGGCCTGTTCCGTCATTCCCAGCCGTAAACATCGAACTGTTCAACGTGTAACCGACTGGTGGCTCTTTAAAGAACGGCACCTGGTCGAATGTCTTTTCAATAAACTGAAACACAATCGTCGATTAGCTACTCGTTACGATAAATTATCGTGCACGTAGTACCAAAAGCTTCACGTCCAACTGGGTAAACACATACATAATGAAGCAAAAACTTATCTTATTTATTTCTTTTTAACAGGTAGACGCCTCACTTTTTTACTGGTATGATATGGAGGATCGGAACCACAGAAAGGGCCTTTGAGGAAGTACCTCAAGGCCCTTTTACATACACACAAATGTTAGTGAGGCTGAGCATTTGGTTGTGATTTTCGCGTTTATTTAGCAATTTGGTTGTAGGAAGGATTGTCAAGGGGTATTTTTCCTGGGCGCAAAAAAATAGCGCCCGTTTCAGAGAGCCAGCAAGAAAGGATATGAACTAACACTGTAAGAGTATCATGCTTTGTCTCTGCTGACAAGCTTAGGTGAACTGATGTCTTTAAAGGATATGGGTGTAATTGGTAAAAAGTTAATACAAAAAAAACCACGAAGGCGTAAAAATGCCAACGTGATTTTTTTGGTAATTGGAGTGGTTTTTAAATTGGTTTAAACGGTGGGACCAACAGAACAAGAATAGAATAATTTATGCCCTGCTGACAAGAATTGAACTTGGTTCCTTAAAGGAACTGGGTGTAATTTGGTAAAAAATGAATGGAGTATAAATTTGAAGATTTCTCAGAAGTAATCCCGCAAGTCTAGACCTGCGGGTTTTTTTCGGTTTAGTTGTCTATTTTTTTGATTTCTGGAGTTACTTTATAGGTGTAGCTTTCATTAACGGATCTTTTTGATATGCCGTTTTTATTTATAGGTTTAACCGTTACTGAAAAATCAGTTCCATAACTAGCTTCGTATTTACCTCTCCCTTTTAGGAATGCAAAATTTTTATTATACATATCGGTGCTAAAATCCTTTCCAGGAGCCCTAAATGCTAAGTCACCTAGAGAAAAATCAGAATAGTGCCCATAATTTGAATAATCGTAACGGGCACTAACAAAACCTATTGCTTTAGTCAGAAGGTTGACATTTCCTTTTGATTTAACCTGATTTAAATTTACAATTACCTCTACAGATGAATGTGCGGGTACTTTAATGTTTTGTGGTGTGGCCGTATACGTATAGCTTTCCGAGTTTGTTTTAGCGGACGTATCTGAAAAGTTATACTCGGTCGATAACTCCATGCCCGTTTCTCCCACGAGAGGGATTTGGAACTTTGCACTGGCTTTAGCTCCAAGTTTAAATCCGTGTGTAGTAGAATTAGTAACAGAATTTGTAATAGTTTTTGAAAAGCTATTTGTAGAGAATGTTTGTTCTTGATCTGTATTGTTTGTTAAAATCGTCTTTCCTACAAACATAGGAGTCAATTCATTTGTTATAGAGGGGGTTTCTTGTTCAACAGTTGAGTCCGTATAATTGTGTAAAAAGCTAGGTTCCAAAAAATGAAAGGAGCCATATTCATAGCCCTCAGTTAGAATAATGTTGGGACACAAAATTCTAAATATACGAGGTGTTATGAAATGGCTCAATACCAGATTAACGTAGATTCGCAGCTTTTGCATCAACTATTTTTGGGAAATTCTCAGGATGCGGGTGTAGCCAAGCTGCTCGAGTCTGTACTGAACCAAGTCTTACAAGCACAGGTGAGTGAACAAGTGGAAGCAGATCGTTATGAACGAACAGAGAATCGAAAAGCGTACCGGAATGGATCGTATCCACATGGGCTGCATACGCGGGTGGGAACCATTACACTAAGTGTTCCGCGCATCCGTGGCGGGAAGTTCACGACAGAGCTCTTTAGTCGTTACCAGAGAAGTGAACAAGCGTTAATCTTAGCGATGATGGAAATGGTCGTAAACGGCGTCTCTACGCGTAAAGTCTCGCAAGTAACCGAAGAACTCTGCGGAACCGAGTTTTCTAAATCCACTGTTTCAGACCTTTGTAAGCGGCTGGATCCCATCGTAACTGCTTGGAATAATCGAAGCCTGGCAGACAGCCTCTTTCCGTTTGTTCTCGTAGATGCGATGTATCTCAAGGTCCGTGAAGACGGTCGTGTACGCTCACGAGGCATCATGATTGCCATTGGTGTAAACACCGAGGGCTATCGTGAAGTCCTTGGCCTGATGCTGGGTGACACAGAATCTGAAGCAAGCTGGAGTGAGTTTTTCAGCTCTCTAAAAGGACGTGGATTACGAGGTGTGGATCTCATTACCTCCGACGATCATGGCGGCCTTGTACGCGCGGTACGGCAGCAGCTGCAAGGGGTAACATGGCAGCGATGCCAGACTCACTTCACGCGAAATGTATTAGAAGCCTCACCCAAAGCCTTGAAGGATGAGATCCATGGCCGTCTACGGTCGATTCTAGATGCTCCTGATACTGGAACGGCAAGGTTTTTATTAAAACAGACCTTAGCGGCTTATGAAGATAAGGCGGGTAAGGCGATGGGCGTGCTGGAAAGCGGATTTGACGATGCTACCGCCGTCTTAATGCTGCCAGAGCGTTACCGAAAACGGCTGCGCACGACAAATAGCGTTGAGCGTCTCAACGAAGAGGTTAGACGCCGGGAACGTGTCATTCGCATCTTCCCAAACCGTGAATCCGTGATTCGTCTTATTGGTGCTCTATTGATGGAACAGGATGAAAAATGGGCAGCCGGCAAGAAATATCTCGACATGACCGAGTACATGGAATGGCGGAAGGATCGGCCAAAGTCCGATGCCAAAGTGACTCGCATTATGTAGCACAGTCTAGCTGAGGGAATTTACACACAAATTTGGACTTGATCTGTTCAACTGAGAAATCAAGGAATTTTACATTTAAATAACGAACATCATTTATCCCTAGAAATTTTCCCCTTTCAGGGTTATCTGCTGCAAATTTCTTGCCCATCCTTTGCATAGCTTCCTCGATTGGTTTTTTCCAGTCTATTATAGTTGCATTTGTTTGTGTATTTATTTGCGACATATATTCTGTATCATTTACTGGAGCAGCGCTTGCTTTATCTAGGGATGTTACTGTAAATGATGTTCCTATGGATGCAACAGTAGCTAAAATAAACATTTTCTTTCCAATTTTTTTATTCATAAATTATACCTCCAAGAATTTTACATAACATTTTAAAAAAACTCTGTTCAGGGTTTGTGACATTAAAAACAGCTTTTATACCATGCCATTTCACCAATAGTTCGACCTTATCATCAGAACCCATGAATCCAAGTCTCATCGAAGTTACAAATACCCTACTCGCTTTGATCTATCCGATAAGTTCCATGCGGAGAAACTTTCTGTGACATTTTTGAATCGACCAAAAATCGCTTAAGAGGAATTCCAAACTTTGGTGACTATTCTCAATACTACTTAAACTTAAGCTTTCTCAGCAAACAACTTTAATTTATAAATATCATCCTTTCTTGGTACGTGTATTTTGAAAAAGTTTACTAATTTTTTTTACGTATCTGCTCCATCCACCCCCAATGAGACTCACTAATATATCGGCAGAGGGTCTCTGTTTTTTTACAGTTTAAAGAAAACAACGAAAATTCTAACACAATTAAAAAGAAACTAATTACTATATTCGCTTCAAATTAGGGTTTGCTGGATAAAGATATTGGGGGACGAATTGGGGACGAAATGTACTCGGATTCACCATAAATCATCTTGTGGAGGATACGGCGGTTCATGTTACGGAGGTTTATTCACGAATACGGGAACCATTTTAGTCCTGTTTATTTTATTGGTTATTGTTGCTCGTTGTTTTTGTTTTTACATAATTTTTTTGGGGAAGAGAGATAACACTTGTCTTTGCGGCAGGTTATTTTTGTGCAAAATAAAAAGCCCCGAAGGGCTTCACTGTCTCATGTTCATTCTATTCATTAATTTAACCTGCTTTAACATTTCATCTTTCACAATAATCACAGCATGGACTATCCCCGGAACCATCCAAGCATAGTCAGGATTATGCTCAGTATTCCCTGTCCTGGCTTTCCAGAAAAAAACAGCGAGTGGAGAACAAAGAAAAGCTAGAAGATACATATCAATATTTTTCCTTTTATGTAGTTGGACAAAATATAACCAACACCAGTTTACATCCTAAATATGGAACAGGCAATACGAAATTATCTATTTCACATAAAATTTAAAACCGCTTGCAAAAACGAGCATTATGGGAAAAAGCCGAATTCAGGTAAATATAACAATTGTAAAAGAGTGAAAATATATGAATAAAACAGGTACATTCTTTTTTGCATTTTATTTTAAATATATGCACGAAATGTCTTATTTTGCGCGTTGAAACAATGAGAAAATAATTTCTATAATAGAAGTAGGAAAAGAAAGGAAGTGAGCAAATAATGAAAAGTGAATTTGGTTACATAGTCATACATATAAGAACAGTTGTTTGATTGGGCATTTTTTGCAAACGATTTATTTCATATTTTATCCATAATTAATAGAGGAATTGAATTTTAACAATAGCATTAGAAGTGAGGGAAGGAATGAACGTGTAAGCAAATAACAATAGGGAAGGAAATTATTTACTTAGAACGAATTTTGGGTATTTTGAAACGATTTATTTGAAGGTTATTCGTTCAAAACTTCCTAGAGCGAATTCGCAATATCATGAAACTAAAATAAACAAGAGGTGAGTCAGATTAAAAAGCAAGTTGACTTATCAAAATTGTGTATTCTAACGGACAATGATAATCCGGATTATGAAATGATCCTGGAGAGTTATCGGCGGTTGGAGGAGAGAGCTAGATGTAGACTTTCCAGAAGATTGGAAAACAAAAGGAATGGGCATCTTGAGAAAGGTGTCTCAAGGGAGGAAGTCAATAAACTAACAAAAATGGATGTCATTATTGATGATGCAATATTAACGGAGATCTATCTTACCGTCGTAAAGGAAATGGGCTTTCAAAGCAAAGTAGACGAAGTACAATCTGTCATTTAAACAAAGACTTATAGGATTTACATTAGTTGGTTAATCAAGAAGAAGAGCCTTCTACCTAAGTCTCTTCTTTAATTTAAGAGTAACAAAAAGGTAACGCAAGGTCATGAATCAGCGTAATTTTCCGTTAATGAAAAAAAGAAAAACCTTGATTTAGCGCGATTTTGTAACAATACGTTAAAGGTATTACATTATGGTTTTGATGATTATTCCGAATTCTAATTTCGCCGGAGCGGCTAAGCCCATACGGATGCGCCGGAAAATATACAAGGTTGATAATTCACTCATATTCAGGTTGTTTGGCGAACGTATATTCTGTAGAATGGAAGGAAACAGGATTGTATTAAGGAGTTTGGCCATGAACCGATTGACAGGCAAAGTTTCCTCCATTGAAGAAATGATTGAAGTGATTCGCAAGACGCCTGAGATTATGGCGCAAGTTAGTTATTGGCATACCATCCCTCTACGCGAAGCCAAGACAGAAAGTTTCCCAGATTCGCTTCGCCCGGAACTGAGGGATGCTTTACAACATAAACAAATTCATCAACTTTATACGCATCAGGCAGCATCTTTCCGCGAAGTTGCGGCTGGAAAACATGTGGTAACAGTGACCCCTACCGCTTCGGGAAAAACGCTTTGCTACAATTTGCCTGTAATCCAGCGCGTATTGGAGAATGAAAGTACACGTGCGTTATATTTATTCCCTACAAAAGCATTGGCTCAGGATCAGGTCTCGGAACTGCAAGGACTCGTCGGCTTTATGGGGGTGGACCTTAAAACACATACGTATGACGGAGATACCCCGCCAAACGTACGACAAGTAATCCGCAATGCCGGTCATATTGTGGTGACTAACCCTGACATGCTTCATTCGGCTATTCTTCCCCATCATACAAAATGGGCAAAACTTTTCAAAAATTTGGAGTTTATCGTCATTGACGAGGTTCACTCCTACAGGGGAGTATTCGGCAGCCATATGGCTAATGTTATACGCAGGCTGAAGCGGATATGTAAATTTTACGGTTCAAATCCGCAATTTATCTGTGCTTCCGCCACCATTGCCAACCCAAAAGAGCATGCGGAAAAACTGATCGGAGAGAAAATTTCCCTGATAGACAATAACGGGGCGCCAGCAGGGATGAAACATTTCGTTTTTTATAATCCACCTGTGGTCAATCAGGCGCTTGGCATTCGCCGCAGCTCCGTTCTTGAAACAAGAAAGCTTGCAGGCACCCTCCTGCGTAATGGCATTCAGACCATTGTGTTTGCGAGAAGCAGAGTGCGCGTGGAAATTTTGCTTACCTATCTGCAGGAATCAGTCAGGCATGAGTTGGGCAATAAGACGATCCGGGGCTATAGGGGCGGCTACCTGCCGAAGCAGCGCAGGGAAATTGAACGGGGACTTCGTACAGGGGAAATCCGGGGTGTGGTAAGCACAAACGCACTGGAGCTCGGAATCGATATTGGCCAGTTGCAAGCTTGCGTGTTGAATGGCTATCCCGGTACCATTGGAAGCACTTGGCAGCAATCCGGCCGGGCCGGCTGCCGCCAGGAAAGCTCATTGACCATTCTGGTTGCCAGCAGTAATCCGTTGGACCAATATATGATCCAAAACCCCCGCTTTTTCTTTGAACGGCCTGCTGAGCAGGAGCGGATTCATCCTGATAAGACAGCGGTGGCCGGGGTCGTTTTATACGGAGATTTAAATCAATATGAAGCAAATTCGCATTTAGATGACCCAGTTTTGTTTGTTGAAAGTTTTCGAGTACTGCCTTTAAGTGATCCGAAAGATTTTGATCTATACGAAGCCATTGAATTTATAGAACAAGTTGTTCCAAATAGACATGACATTGATGTTTATAATTTATCATTTGGACCAACAGGTCCAATATTTGATGATGAAATTTCAAGATTTACATATGCATTGGATACATTAGCTTGGAATTACCAGAAACTTTTTGTTGTGGCTGTTGGGAATGATGGAGAAGCACCTTCACCTTATAACAGGGTACAGGCTCCAGCAGATTTAGTTAATGGATTAGGTGTAGGGGCGTATACTTTTAATTATGATACTGCTGAACGAATCAGAGCTAGCTACAGTTGTATTGGTGATGGAAGAGAGGGATGCAAGGTAAAGCCTGACGTCTGCGCTTTTGGAGGAGATAGTCGATATCCTATTCACCTTATAAATTCTTCAGATTCTAAAGAGAAATTGCTTTCTGCTGGCACAAGTTATTCGGCTCCAATTATATCAAGTAAGGCAGCAGAAATTTTAGGAAGGTGTAGCCGATTTACACCACTAGTAGCTAGGGCATTATTAATACATACAGCTCAGAACCCGAACAGAGTAGATAATAGTATTGGTTATGGAATTATTGATCAAAGTGTTGATGAAATTTTAAAGTGTGACAAAAATCACGTAAATATTATATATACTAATTCAATGAATCCTACAGGTATGGCAAAGCTTCCGATACCGTTGCCTTTAAATAGTTCAATAACTTCTAATGTGAATTTTTCATGGACAATTGCAACTTTATCTAAGGCAAATGCTTTACATGTAGAAGATTACACTGAATCTACAATTGAGGACACCTTCTATCCACATGATAAAAAATACAATTTCACTAAAAAAGATTGTAAAATTGAAACTTTTCATATTGTTGAAGATAAAGATAAAATTCAAGAATTTTTATCTAATGGATACCAACAATCATTACTGCCTAAATCCGCTGATACCACAAAATACAAAACTGAATCAGAAAAAAGAAACGAACTAAAATGGGATACAGTGGTAAAAAGATGGAAAAACATGAGAGCATCTTCGTTGGAAAATCCATTTTTGGTTCTTCATGGAATTGGGAGAAATGGAAGTATTGACAGAATTGACTATGCTGTTATTGTTACAATCAGTATCCCTAAATACAAAGATAACCTATACGAGGAGATTTTAAATGAATTTAAAGTTTTGGAGCCAATAGAAATAAGAAGTAGAAATGAAGTCTTGACTTCAATAAGATAACATTTGAGATTGGAAGATGATTGATAAACGGTTAATCAACGAAAGCCGTTTCACATTAACAAGGTATCTAAATTGCTCCTTTACTTACAGTAGAGGACTAACAAAGGTTTCGGCTCGCTGAACCCATTAATCAGCGGCCATACGAACCAGTCACTTGGCTGGTTTTTTGTTTGCTTTTATCCTACAATAAAGCAAGGAAACATTTCCAAGTACATTGATTGATTTTAAAAATTTCACAAAAGAGGTGGAGGATCTTGGAGGCAAGTAATCGCTTTTCCAAGTTTATTCCTGATCGTCTTATTGAGGCCAGAGAAGCTAGGGGGTTTACTTTAACGGATCTAGCGAACATCGTTGAAATATCACATCAGGCAATATCTAAATATGAAAAAGAAAAAGCTACCCCGAATCATGATACACTTGAGAAGCTTTCTGATGCATTACATGTTCCTGTCACCTACTTTTATAAAAGTTATCCTAAGAAAGTTGATGGTGTCATTTATTTTAGAAGTATGGCAATGGCTACTCGAAAATCAAAGAACATCCATCTTCATAAGATTAGTTGGATTAAGGAAATTCATAAATACCTGGAACAATATTTCAATTTTCCAAAATTGAATGTTCCGCAGTTTATAACAAGACAAGAATATTACCCAACCCCTTTTGAAGAGATCGATCAGATTGCTATGGAAGTTCGCAAACTCTGGAATTTGGGGAATGGCTCAATCAGTAATGTGGTGTTGCTTTTAGAAAAAGCTGGCATCATTGTATCTCGGGCTCCTTCTTCTTCATATAAAATCGATGCTTGTTCGATTTGGGAGCCAGATGAGCGGCCATATGTTCTTTTAAGCAACGATAAAACATCTTCAAGGTCTAGATTCGATATTGCCCATGAACTTGGTCACCTCATATTGCATTCGAAATTAAAAAAAAGCGAGTTTAATAAAAAAGAAAACTACAAGCTAATAGAAAAAGAGGATCATCGATTTGCGAGCGCATTTTTATTACCTGCTCCCAGTTTCGGTAGCGAGATAGTATCAACGTCAATCGAACATTTTATCTCATTAAAAAAGCGTTGGAAAGTATCCATTCAAGCTATGGCATATAGGGCTAACTCGTTAGGTATCCTCAGTGAACATCAGCATATTTATATAAGAAAGAAATTAGCGAAAAATAATCAATTAATTAAGGAACCTTTAGATGGAGGAAATGAACTACCTTTCGAAGAGCCTTCAGCACTTAAACAAGCAATTGAAGCTTTAGTGAATCATAAAATTAAGAATATGCCCTGCTGGATATACTGGCAAGGCATATTTTCAACTTAACCACCGTACTATCCATATTATTGTACTTCCCCTATATCCCCTCTCATCTATTCCTAAGCTACAGAAGTATGAATACATCTTATGAAGTTCCATTGCAGTTTTTATTGTTCTTTGACACAAGCGATCTGGTTGCAAAAACGGGTACATTATAGCAGAATGGTTGCAAAAGCATAAAGAGGTGGGAAGGGTAAATGAGTAAGTGGTGGTAATCCATGAAAAAAATTTTTTCTTCAAGAAGATGAGTGAAAATGATACAAACAGAAGAAAGAGCAAAAACAATTCAGGAACCAACCGTCCATGATGTGGCAAAAGCATTTCTTCGCTTGGAATCAATGACTCCAAAAAAGTTGCAAAAGCTATGCTACTATGCCTACTCTTTTTATCTTGCTATTTATGAGAAAAAGTTGTTTGATGACAATTTTGAGGCTTGGGTTCATGGACCTGTGAATCCTCAACTGTATACTGAATATCGAGAATATGGTTGGCAAGAGATACCTCAGGAAATCAATTACCCAAATTCCATTATGAAAAATGAACGAGTAAGGGAAATAATTGAAGAAGTATACGAATCATACGGACATCTGGATGGTAGCCAATTAGAGTATTTAACACGTCAAGAAGATCCTTGGAAAAATGCTAGGAACCGGTTACAGCCGTATGAATCTTCAAGAAATGTTATTGATGATGAAGATATTCGTAGTTATTATGTTGGACTCTTGAGAAATTGCTAAAGAAAGATTAAAAAAACTCTTGACAAAAGCTCTTTGCAACCATCTCACCCAAAAACCCTTGTTTTTGCAACCAGTAGAAACCTTACTTAAGTACAATATGGATGGTAAAGCACCATTACAGAAAGAGCCTTTGAGGAAGTACCTCAAGGCTCTCAGACTGTCGACAGGACGGAAGTCCTGCCTGTTCTAATTTAACTATGGTTAAAACAGTTTATTTAATTTGAACGTGATTTTTATACCCTGGTTCTCAAACGTAACATGCTTTACCTTAACGAATTCCAGAAGATGGCCATTCGGTCCGATGGACATAGACGGGAGTTTAACAGAACTTAGCGGAAGATGAATGCTGCGAATTTTTGCGTCTTTAGGAATGAGTTTTAAAGTACCGTCTTGCCATTCCATTGTATACCAGATATTTATACCTGCGGGAATAGTATCTTTATAGAGCAGATTAATGTCTCCTTCCAGTTCATTTCCGTTCAGCTTGAAATCAGCCCCGGTTATTCTGACATCAGGTCTTACATTCGGAAGTTTTGCAATCTCCTTTTTTGCCAATTGGTTAATTTCATCACTTGATAATACAAGTTCTGTGTTTAAATCTTTGACCATATCTATTATTTTAGATTTCAGAAAAATGTCCTGATAACGAAGGTCCAGCTCTTTTTGGGGTTTCACGTACCAATAAATGCCTGCTCCAATAAGGATAATAAGCAAAATAAGAATCAATAAAGTCCAAAATATTTTTTTCAGCATACCGTGCATCCTTTCTTCTATGAATCTTACGAACATTCCCCTAAAGAAAAAGAGAGCCACGTTGGTAATTATTTACCTTCGTGGATCTCTTTTTATGAACATTGGAAAATGTCCATGCGCACCTTCACCTTCACAAATAGAATGGTAACATACTTTATCTCTGCTGACAAGATTTAACCTGCTTAAAGTAGGTGGGTGTAAATGGTAGAAATGAATTGTTTGTTTATAAATTTTCAATTAAAACTTAACATATGTCTTGACAAAAGCTCTTTGCAACCATCTCACCCAAAAACCCGTGTTTTTGCAACCAGGTAGTTACCAAGGAGAATCCGTTGTTTTTTATGACGGACTTTTCATGCATCAACCATACATTGTCAGCATATTATGGTATCACCACCCTTAGACTTCCCCTTTGAGTCCAGGACGGAATTCTTCGTCGTAGGGTGGTACTTCTGGCAAGCAGGAAATAGGCCGCACGGTTTTTCGCTTAACATCCGGGATTGGACACAAAAGCGATGCCGTGACGGCCTATTTTTTATTCCACAGGTTATTTGTATAAACCATACCGATTCCTCTACGGTAAGACTTTCGATTTTACCCCAGTCCAAGAATAGCCCTTTTGTCTAATAAGACACCTTTTCTGCTACCTACAAGCACCTCTTTATGATTTTGCAACCATTCTCCAATTAAGAGCTAATTTTTGCGACCAGATCGTTTGTGTTTTTAGAAACGGAAAAAAGAGCCTTGAGGTGCTTCCTCAAGACTCTTTCTACACGATTCAAATCCACGTTGCACCAGGTAGGTGCCTGCTACTGAACAAATTTATGGTATCTCTTGATCAATTCATCCGTAATTTCATAATTCATTCCTTTTACATAAACCCTTTTCCAAGGGCCTCCTACTTGATGTGTTTTTTTAACAAGTTCTCCTGCTGAATATGACTCGTATTTATCTAGGACCTTTAATATGAATCCAACCGCATAAATACCATGCTCAGAAGATGCTACTCTCATGAAAGAAGGTGTAACGGCGAATTCATCCGTATAAATACAAAAATACTCATCTTCTTTATAATCAATTTCAGAAGAACCATGAACCTTATATTTATGAAAAACCTCTTCTACCACTGGGCCGTATTCAAATGCTACAATTGGTTCTTTGAATAACTTTTTGCCTGTAGCCAGTAAAAAATCTGCATATACATAGTATAACAGCTTCTGCAATTTTAAATGTGATACTTGTACAGTGGATACTATAAATTTAGCTACATCATAGGCCTTTAATTCCTGATCTTCTGCTATAAGCCTAACAAATTTTTCTATATCAGTCGTTACAAAAACATCCTCGAAAAATGAATCTTTTTCTACGACTGATCGCCAAGTAACAGAATCTGTAGCAATTTTGTGAATGCCTAATTGAGCATCACTATATTTTTCCTCGACTCTACTCATAAATTGCTTTATCAAAGCTTTGTCAAGTTTCCCCTCTGAAGCATAATGCCAGCCGATACGCATTCCTTTTACATAGTTACTCATTATTGCTACAAAGTGAAATGCCATGTTCAAACACCTCCTTCATGTTCTTTTGAATTTTTATATGTATTAGGCCATTTTATGTACTCGCGTTTACTTTTATGTGTTTTATGTAATTGTTCATTTTCCTTCTCATGCGCTTTATTCCATATTTGAAGTTCCCAAGGAAAAGCTTGATTATTAACATAAAAATAAATATGAGTACCTCGATAACCCTCAATGGATCTATTTTCTATTTTTATTTTATGAGTCGACTTTATTTTTTGATACAAGTCATTGAATTTATTACAATTGTAGTCAAATCCGCCAATTAATATTCTGATTCCCAATAAATCATTCAAACACTTGTTTATTGGAACTTTCCCTTCCTCTTTTTTTCCTGTCTTATAAAAAATCAATTTATGCATTATTGATTCCATTTGTTTCACTCTCATGCGCAAATGCAAATCGGCATAATCATATTCCAATTCAGTTTCAACAATGAAGGCTCTAAGCATCTCATGATAATTTTGGACTAAAGAATAAAAATCCTCTTTGACAATATTAAGTCCATCTTCAAAGGTATCCCTAACCAACTGTTTCTTCATATTTATTAACCGGTTTCTACATTCTTTTAAATATTCATTTGAGAATTCTCCATGTATATCACTAATTTCAGTTATCAAGTGTATTATAGGTTTGTAATCAATGCTTATAATAGTTCCTAACCGCTGACTGAAATCCATCCTTTTTAACCACCACCAAACAATTGTTGTACTTTTGCCCGTACTCTTTTGCTGCTCTTTAGCCATCAGTTAGGACTCTAGCATAATAATTAATTAAGGTTTAAGCTATCTTCGATATCTTAAACTTATAAAACACTTCTACACGCCTCAATAGAACTCCTTCTAAATTAGCGAAATATTTAACAAAAATTTCTATGTTTTTTGAAAAATGCGCAGGCCAGAACCCACGGATTCTCTTACTGCAACCTCTTTATGTTTTTACAACTGGAGTTGAATCGAAATACAAAAAAAGCGCCAAAATTAACTTCCTAGGCGCTCGCGGCTTAATGTACAAAGAAATAGCTCCCCAAAGAGCCATTATGAAAATGTTCGATGGGAAACCAACAATTCCTATATAAAGTAGCATATCTTACGCCGCCTTACAAGTCACAGCCCTTTTCTAAAAGAGGCTCAAACAGTCCAATCAGTACCTAGATCTTATCATACAATGATATTGAGCCTAAAGGAAAGGAGTGTTATGAGTGGGCCAAGTATACGGAAATGGAGCTTCATGTGGAGGTTACGGAGGATTCACAAGTACATCAGCTATTTTAGTCTTGTTTATTCTATTGGTCATTATTTCACGTTCTATATGGTGGTAGGGATCTTTAAAGTAAAAAGATCACGAAGGCAGACGTAAAGTTGCCTTCGTGATCTTATTTTTGTGTGAAAAGCCCGAACAGTTTTTGGCATTCTGACATAGCATAATGTAATTTCTTGTTAATTATTTCAATGGGATTCATTTTGGTTAAAAAAACTTTTAGGGAGAGGATTAAGTGAAAAAACTACTACTGACATTTTTAGCGGGGTTCTTTCTTATAGGGACTTCCTTAAGCGCTGGAGCAGCAGAGCCAGGCGATGAATTACCTGCTAAAGTTATTGCTGCTGAAAGTTGGGAACCTACGCCTGGAACGCCTGAAGAGGAAATAATTTGGGAGTTTCTTCTTAACAAAGAAAAGGAACTGGATATTAGTTCTGGTGAACTTCGGAATCAACTCCGTATTATCAAGAAGGAAACTCATCCTAAAGCAGGAACGGTTCATTACAAACTGAAACAATATATACATGACATTCCCGTGTATGGCGCTGAACAAACCATTCATATAAATAAAAAAGGGAAAATCACCTGTTTACTTGGTAATCTGCTCCCAAGCCAACATCAAAGCTTTTTGCCAGTAGAGGCTAAGCCCCAAATAAGTCCAACTGATGCTATTCAAGTCGCACAAAAAGACGCTGAAAACCAAATCGGAAATATTGGCAAACCTGCAACGGATCCCAAAGCTGATATCTATGTATATTTGCATCAAGGCAAGGCGTGGTTAGTCTATATGACAGAAATGAATACAATTGATCCCAAACCTTTTCGTACACGTTATTTTATCAATGCAAAGGATGGTAGTATCGTGAACAAATATAGCCTACTAGAACAGGCTACAGGAACAGGAACGGGTGTTTTGGGCGACACAAAAACATTTGAAACCAAACAAGTTGGAGCTCAGTTTCAACTCTATGATACGACGCGTGGTAACGGTATAAAAACATACACAGCACTTAACTCATATTTCCTTCCGGGATTTCTTGTAACCAGTAGAAACAATAATAATTGGACAGATGCAGCTGCTGTGGACGCTCATGCCTATGCTGAAAAGGTTTATGATTTCTACAAACACAAATTTAACAGAGATAGCCTAGATGGCGAAGGAATGCAGATTAAATCAACAGTTCATTTAGGCTTGAATTACAATAATGCTTTTTGGAATGGGGAACAAATTGCTTATGGAGATGGTGATGGAGTTAACTTTCGGGCATTCTCTTCAGATTTAGGTGTAATTGGTCATGAATTAACTCATGGCGTTACCCAGTATACGGCAAATTTAGAATATCGAAATGAACCTGGGGCGCTTAATGAATCTATATCCGATATTATGGGCAACTCTATCAAAAACAAAGGATGGCTAATAGGAGAAGATGTGTCGGTAAAAGGAGAAGCTTTTCGTTCCATGCAAGACCCAACACGTTATGATCAACCGGATTCGTACGAGGATCTGTACACAGGTCCATTTGATAATGGAGGAGTCCATATCAACAGTGGAATTAATAACAAAGCCTTCTATTTGCTCGCAGAAGGAGGAACTCATAGAGGGGTAACAGTGTCTGGCATAGGTAGGGATGAAGCAGTCGAAATATATTACCATGCACTTACTCATTATTTGACACCATATGCTAATTTCTCAACTATGAGGGTTGCAGCTATACAAGCAGCAAAAGATTTATTTGGAGATAATTCAAATGAGGCTAAATCAGTAAATAAAGCCTATGATGCTGTTGGGGTTCAGTAATTGCGAAAAATTCTAATAATAAAAGATCACGATGGAGTAATTTTGCCAACGTGATCTTTTTCATGGATGATATTGGGCCCCAACTTACCGGAAGCCATCGAGAAAAAATGCAAGAAAGTTAGTAGGAAAACCAACGATTCTAATAAAAAAGTAGCATAACCCCATTCCATTTTACAAGTGGAAAATATATCCTAAAACTGAATGCTAAGATGAAATGGTTAAATGTCCTTAAGGAGGTGGAATAAATCGGGAATAACCTTGATGATTCCTTTCATATTTATACATATTGTGGTAAAAGCAGAAACTAAATGTTTCGATATTTGTCTGTTTTGTTCGTGTTATGGTATATATTGATCTTTGGATCAAGTCCAAATTTGTGTGTAAATTCCCTCAGCTAGACTGTGCTACATAATGCGAGTCACTTTGGCATCGGACTTTGGCCGATCCTTCCGCCATTCCATGTACTCGGTCATGTCGAGATATTTCTTGCCGGCTGCCCATTTTTCATCCTGTTCCATCAATAGAGCACCAATAAGACGAATCACGGATTCACGGTTTGGGAAGATGCGAATGACACGTTCCCGGCGTCTAACCTCTTCGTTGAGACGCTCAACGCTATTTGTCGTGCGCAGCCGTTTTCGGTAACGCTCTGGCAGCATTAAGACGGCGGTAGCATCGTCAAATCCGCTTTCCAGCACGCCCATCGCCTTACCCGCCTTATCTTCATAAGCCGCTAAGGTCTGTTTTAATAAAAACCTTGCCGTTCCAGTATCAGGAGCATCTAGAATCGACCGTAGACGGCCATGGATCTCATCCTTCAAGGCTTTGGGTGAGGCTTCTAATACATTTCGCGTGAAGTGAGTCTGGCATCGCTGCCATGTTACCCCTTGCAGCTGCTGCCGTACCGCGCGTACAAGGCCGCCATGATCGTCGGAGGTAATGAGATCCACACCTCGTAATCCACGTCCTTTTAGAGAGCTGAAAAACTCACTCCAGCTTGCTTCAGATTCTGTGTCACCCAGCATCAGGCCAAGGACTTCACGATAGCCCTCGGTGTTTACACCAATGGCAATCATGATGCCTCGTGAGCGTACACGACCGTCTTCACGGACCTTGAGATACATCGCATCTACGAGAACAAACGGAAAGAGGCTGTCTGCCAGGCTTCGATTATTCCAAGCAGTTACGATGGGATCCAGCCGCTTACAAAGGTCTGAAACAGTGGATTTAGAAAACTCGGTTCCGCAGAGTTCTTCGGTTACTTGCGAGACTTTACGCGTAGAGACGCCGTTTACGACCATTTCCATCATCGCTAAGATTAACGCTTGTTCACTTCTCTGGTAACGACTAAAGAGCTCTGTCGTGAACTTCCCGCCACGGATGCGCGGAACACTTAGTGTAATGGTTCCCACCCGCGTATGCAGCCCATGTGGATACGATCCATTCCGGTACGCTTTTCGATTCTCTGTTCGTTCATAACGATCTGCTTCCACTTGTTCACTCACCTGTGCTTGTAAGACTTGGTTCAGTACAGACTCGAGCAGCTTGGCTACACCCGCATCCTGAGAATTTCCCAAAAATAGTTGATGCAAAAGCTGCGAATCTACGTTAATCTGGTATTGAGCCATTTCATAACACCTCGTATATTTAGAATTTTGTGTCCCAACATTATTCTAACTGAGGGCTATGAATATGGCTCCTTTCATTTTTTGGAACCTAGCTTTTTACACAATTATACGGACTCAACTGATCTTTGCATTATTAGAGACACTAAATTTATAATAAAAATAGAAAAGAAAGGGAGTGATGCATGATGGATTGTGAAAATATTCACCTAGTACATAAGTTTGAGTGAATGATTTGAAAGCGGTGTTCTAACCATTAATTTAACTAAAAGTGGAGGAAGTAATGGACGTGTAAACCATACTTATACAATAGGGAGGGACATTACTTATCTTAGAAAAATAACCAAACATCAAAATGGTTGTCCGATGTTTTGAAAACGGTTTTGTTCAAGTAAATAAATCTAAGCAAAGCAATTGAATGTAATATATATACTACATTAAGGGGTTGATCTCATGCTAATGGAAATAAATGATCGTTTATTGAAGGTGTTAGAACAGTGTGAATTAAAAGATAATCATTTACATGGAAGATTGTCTCTAATCCTAAATCACCTGTGGGAAGTTCTACCTGAATCAGAACTGACCAAATTAGTGGAGATTGAAGATTTATATATCCAGAAAGGTGTTATTGTTTGTTATACTTCTTACCATATTGGGTATGATGATGCTTTAAAAGAACATCCTTTATACATCAAAACAAATAAAAAGGAGAGGCTGTCATCTTTGAAAATTCCCCTCCTTTTACCGACAACAATGACCACATTTTGACCACGCAGTTAAGTAAAATACGTTATTTAGAGTTAAAAAAATCTCAGTATAAAAAGCGGAAAATCCAGTAATACCGCTAGATAATGAACTATTGATAAAGATGTTGCATTTGCAAAATAGTTTGAGTCTAACTACAATATGGCTAACCTGGCTTGATTAGAAATTGGAATATTGACTGTCCGGGAAAGCGGTCAAGACGAGATCATGGGCGCTTTTTTTCTTGAAATCAGTATCTTGGAGCTATTTTGATCAGAAGCATGCTGTCTCCGTCTTCTAACGGTTTTTTTGTGATTGTGATACAATGTTGACCAAAGAGAAAGGGGAGGACCGAGTGTTTGTTATCCGCTACAGCCATCTAAGTTATCAGCTTGGGCCCAAACTTATCCAAGCGGCGGGCCGGGAAAGAATTATCTGATGGACTCTGCTGGAAGAGCGTCAGGGAAGAACCCCCGAGAACAGGAAACTGGGAAATTCCGTGGCCATTATATGCAGAAGCGGTTATCCGTACCGCGGAAGAGACATTACATTATGCCCGTATAAAGATAATATGATCGATGATTAAAATGAATGAAAAACAAAGGAATGAGACCAGCTATGGCCAAAAATAAAACCAAATATTATGTAGTATGGGAAGGCCGGATTCCAGGGATTTATTCGACTTGGACGGAATGCCAAAAACAAACCCAGGGGTATCCTCAGGCTAAATTTAAATCTTACGAAAATGAGCAGGAGGCAAGAGCAGCTTTTGAAAGAGGATGGAAAAAATCCCTGGATTTCTCTGGGAAGACTAAATCAGCCGCTTCTGCTTCTGCAGAAGCGGCTGCCGAAATAGACTATGACAGTGTTTCGGTAGATGTTGGCTGCTCCGGAAATCCCGGAATTGTTGAGTATAAAGGAGTGGATACAAGAACCGGGGAGATTTTATTCTACCATGGGCCTATTGCCAAGGGAACAAACAATCTTGGAGAGTTTCTTGCAATAGTTCATGCTCTGGCCTATCTGAAACAAAAAGGAAGCAATAAAACTATCTATTCAGATTCCCGGACTGCTTTAAGCTGGGTAAAAAGGAAAGAGATATCGACCAATCTGGTACGGGACGAATCCACAAAGGAAATCTGGACTTTGGTTGACCGGGCTTTGATCTGGTTAAAAACCAACTCTTATAGCAATCCGTTACTCAAATGGGATACGAAAAGGTGGGGGGAAATCAAAGCAGATTTTGGCAGGAAGTAACTCTCCCCGGTCACCTTTTTTACCGGAGTTCCTTGCCAGAATTCCTGTTCTATCATGGGATTTGCTCCTTTGTTATAGAGTAGCAGTATGATTTTACCAAGTCCTTCTTGGAGTGTCACTTAATAATTTTACTTTCATCATGTGATCCCTCTATTTTACAAATTTAAATGGATCCCTCTACAATAAAACAGAAGAAAAGAGGGGGACAATATATGAAAAAACTGATGATTGCCGGAACGGGAAGCGGCGTTGGGAAAACAACGGTCACTTTAGGAATAATGGCCGCTCTTAAGAGAAGAGGGCTGAAGGTCCAGGGCTTTAAGTGCGGACCGGATTATATTGATCCTACTTATCACACTGCGGTTACGGGCCGTCTTTCCCGGAATTTGGACGGTTGGATGGCCGGCAAGGATGCGGTTCAGGAAATTTTTGTCCACGCTTCCTCCGATGCGGACATCAGTATCATAGAAGGGGTCATGGGCTTTTACGACGGAAGAGATCCTCTATCCAATGAGGGAAGCTCGGCAGAGGTATCGTTATTGCTGGATTGTCCGGTTTTGCTCGTTATAAATTGCCGGAGCATGGCCCGGAGTGCTGCTGCTATTGTCAAAGGATTTCAACTGCTGGAACCCGGTGTGAACATAGCTGCAGTATTTGCCAATCATGTTGGAAGCAAGGGGCATTACCAACTTGTCAAAAAAGCAGTGGAGAAAGAATGCGGGGTACCCGTAGTGGGTTATATGACCAGGGAGGAAGAGGTTTGTATACCGGAACGGCACCTCGGATTGATTCCTTCGGTAGAAAGAGGCGAATTGGCCCCGTTGTTTGGAAAGCTTGCGGATTGTATGGAGCTTGGACTTGATATGGACCGGCTTCTTTCCCTAAGTGAGTCTGCACCAGTCAACACCGACCGAAATGACCGGATACACCTGTATGCACCAAAGCCGCAGGTAGGAGAAGGGTTGGTTATTGCCGTAGCCAAGGATGCCGCTTTCCATTTTTATTACCCCGAGAATCTGGAACTTCTGGAAGCATACGGGGCAAAATGCGTGTATTTTTCTCCGTTGAATAACGAACCCGTACCAGCAGAGGCAAGCGGTTTAATTTTGGGAGGAGGTTATCCCGAAGAATTCGCAATTACTCTTGCCGGGAATGTTGTCACGATGAGGTCAATACGTAAAGGTATTCTTTCAGGCATGCCTACGATCGCCGAGTGTGGAGGTTATATGTATTTGGCCAAAGAAATTGTGAATACCCAGGGAGATTCTTACCCAATGGTAGGACTTCTGCCCGCTAAAGTAATCATGCAGAATCGTCTGGCTGCCTTGGGATACAGGGAAATAAGCGGCTGGGGCCAACACGAGCTTCTGCCTGAAGGGGAAACGGCGAAAGGGCATGAATTCCATTATTCAACCCTTCATGTTGAAGAGGGGGCTGAATGGACGCCAAATGTTAAAGTTAAAGGCAAGGGAGGCGAATTTTCTCCGGAGGGAGTACGTCTTCAGTCTTTATTTGCGGGATATACCCATATGCATTTTGCATCTAATGAAGAGATTGTACCAAGATGGCTTGGACTTTGCAGGCGTTTTGAAAAGAACAGGGAAAGGGTAGAAAACCGGTCCAAGGCATAGGCGGTAAAGGTCTGAGGCGAAAGGTTGACTTTTTGATGTGAAAGCGGTGATAATAATACAAAATAAGATCACAAAGCTTTGATAGGAAGTAGTAGGTCGTTGTCAGTCTGCTCAGAGAGCCGATGGTTGGTGGGAATCGGATGGACGGACGAACTGAATGGATCCTTAAGCTCTGCAGGGGAACGAAAGCAGACTGTTTACGGCCGCTTTTTAGTATCCTGCAGCGTTATCCTCCCCGTTACCGGAGATATAAGGTCTGTTAACCGGCATACAACCAGGTGTCCAGGTTAAAGATAAATTAGGGTGGTACCACGGCTTTTCGTCCCTTTCCAGACGAAGAGCTTTTTTATATTCTATTTAAAGATGGGGGTTTTGTAGATGAAACGAGTTTTATCGGGGATGCAACCTAGCGGGCAGCTTACTCTTGGCAATTATATCGGAGCACTACGCAATTATGTGAAAATGCAGGAACAATACGACTGTTATTTTATGGTGGTGGATCATCATGCCATTACTGTTCCTCAGGACCCGGCTGCCTTAAGGGAACAGACCGAATCAGCTGTGGCCCTTTACCTGGCCGCGGGACTGGATGCGGACAAGGCTTGTGTATTCCTTCAGTCCCATGTACCTGCCCATGTCGAACTGGGTTGGATTTTAACAACGATAACTTATATGGGTGAACTCGAAAGGATGACCCAATTTAAAGACAAATCTGCAGGGAAGGAGACGGTTGGAGCCGGATTATTTACTTATCCGTCCTTGATGGCAGCTGATATTTTACTTTATAATGCTGATCTGATTCCGGTAGGAGAGGATCAAAAGCAGCATCTGGAACTGACTCGGGACCTAGCCGCACGTTTCAACAATCGCTTTGGGGAGACTTTTCGTATGCCCGATCCTTATATTCCGGAGGTAGGGGGGCGGATTATGTCTCTCGATGATGCTTCCAAAAAAATGAGCAAGAGCAATCCAAATAAAAACAGCTTTATTACGATGCTGGACGAACCTTCTGTAATACGCAAAAAAATCAGCCGTGCAGTTACGGATTCAGGCAGAGAAGTCAGATTTGATCCGGTGCAAAAATCTGAAATCAGTAACTTGATGAGCATTTATACACATTGTTCGGATTTAACCCTGGCTGATTTAGAAGCTAAATATGAAGGGCAAGGATATGGAGCTTTCAAAAAAGATCTGGCAGAGGCTGTGGTCTCGACTTTCGAACCTATTCAGCAGCGCTACCGGGAGATCCGGGAATCCGGCTATATCTTTGATGTATTGAAGAAGGGAGCAGAGAAAGCTTCTGAAACGGCGGAACTAACCTTAAATGAAGTCAAAGAGAAAATGGGCTATATTCTTCCTCTCTGAGAGAAATAAGGTGCCTTCTTCTTAAGAAAAAAGTGCCCGAAACCAGGGCCCTTTTTTCTTTTCCCATAATCCTATCCACTTCTCTGTCTAACTCTTTTAAGTACTTTTGAGACTACGTAAAATATACGTTATGCACTTGCCACTTTCAGGGAAACGGCCAGCCACAGCTCCTTCAAACTGACACATACACCTACTGCCCCCAATAATACGGTACCTCCGACAGCGAATAAAAGGGCTATCCATCGCGGCATAGTTTCACGACCTTTCAAAGTTTTTAAAATGTGTGTATATAATTTAAACTCCTTCACATACTATCTTTGCAAGCTTGCAACTACATCAAAGACTAATAAGCTTACCGAAAGGAGTCTGATCCTCATATGGGAACAGGACAATCTCGCAGCAGTAATGTACTCGTAGTACCACAAGCTAACCAAGCTCTTGAGCAGCTGAAATATGAAGTAGCTCAAGAACTGGGTATTCAAATTCCTCAAGATGGATATTATGGCTACATGGCAACTCGTGACACTGGAGCAATCGGGGGAAATATCACCCGCCGCCTGGTACAAATTGCCGAGCAATCCCTAGCAGGTCAATTTCGTTAATCGTAAGACCCTTACCTATCCATAAGTTTTTATGTCCGATGCAATAGAAAGCTCAAGGGAAATGTCCCTTGGGCTTTTGCCTTAACAGCAGCCGCAGGAAGCCATTAAAGAAGAACAACTTTTAAAGTTGCTCTCTTTAATGGCTATTTAAATTCAGTCTTTTTTCGAGCTTGGTTTCACTTAGCCATCCTACATAAGAATTTAAATGACGGTAATCATGATCCATGAGCAGAACGGCTACAAAAGGATACTGCTTACGATGGCGATAGCGGACATCAGTCCATCTGACTTCATAACCCCAAGGATGTTGCGAGACAGCTGCACACGTATAAGAGGAAAAGTGCAGCAGTGCCTCAATATCTGTATTAGTTTTGGAAGCCTCAACAGCAGGATGATTATCACAGATAACCACGTCTACCCAGCGCAAACGGTTATTTCTTAAATCTCCAAGTACATAAGTCCCGTCCGCTCTTGTTTTCACTATGTTCCAGGCATATAGACTGTATGTTGGAATCAACAGGTATTGATCTCCGTTCTGATAATCGGGATCCTGCCTTGAGAGTCCCTTCTCAAGCCTGGAATGTACAACCGTCCGCCAGACATAATACAGGGCAATAATTCCATAGAGCACCGGAAATACAATCTCGGGGGGCACCAGATGGAAAGACCAGAGCAGGATACATAGAACATGGCTGGCAAAGATAAATGGATCAAAAATGTGTATAATGTTCCATGAGATCCATTTATGAGTGAAAGGCCTGAATGCTTGTGTTCCATAAGTATTAAAACAGTCGGTAAATACATGAAAAGCTACCGCTATAAAAACCCACATTCCTACGTGAAACAGGGGAAGCCCCCGGAAGACCAAAGCCAGAACTCCAGTGATCAGCAGGGTCCATATAGCTAGAAAAGGAAGGGAGTGAGTGATTCCCCGATGATTCCGGATATAAGCGGCATTATCTTTACATCTTAGCAGTGTATCGCTGTCGGGAGCTTGGGAGCCAAGAACCGTTCCAATAAACACTGCGGTCATTATCGTGGAGTCTTTTGCGACTATAGGATCAATGAGTGAGAGGCCGGCAAGGCCAAAGCCTATAACTAGGTGAGTTCCCGTATCCAAATACATTTCCTCCTAACATACGTGTCCTTTAGCTCATTCTATAGTTTACCATTTTCCCTGACAATTTAAATCAGCGGGAGGCCAAAAATATACAAAGTTTTTATAGAATACAAAATATTAGAAGAGTTTTGTGAACATTATATGTACTTTATGAAAATACAGACGGAAAAACATGGGATTACATGGATGGAAGGGACGGATCAGCCTTTATTGTTTGTTGAATTGTGGGATAACGTCTCTCTTGAAGAATTTGAAACCATGAAAAAAGAACGTAAGGCTCCTTCACATCCTGAATAGGGAAAGCTGGAGGGCTGGGTTAAGGGAGGCTTGTCCAAGCTTCACATTTGGCATTTTAAGGTGCTTTAGACGAAAAAAACAAAAAGGCCCCGCAGGGCCTTTAAAACTTACTTCCGGGTTTTATAACCCGGATAATAATAATTAAGCGGTTCAGTAAATGTAATGTAATCAAGATTTACCATTAGCAGCAAATATCTCATACCCGTTTTTGGATCGCTGATAATGATATGGTCACGGCCTGCGGCTTCAAGTACTCCCTGAAATACCTTGGCGTTCCATTCTGAATTATTTTCAAATGTCATGTAGATGGTGGCAACTTTACCAAGGTTTAACCGCAAAATATTTTCAATAAAAGACTCTTCCATGGGCAGTTGGGGGACAATTCCTTGAGGAGTGACCCCCATCCCGGCCGAAACCTGGGAAGGAACTCCCATCCCGGCCGGAGCCAGGGGTGTTTGCTGAGCAGCAGCTCCCGGCTGTCCATAGCCGGTAAAACCGGGCGGATATGTAGGGTATCCTTGCTGGGGGCGGCCCCTTGATAACCTTGTTGATAATACCCGTAAGGCGAGCTTCCTTTGTAAGCCATGCAACAGATTCCTCCTTATCTTTCAGCAATTTTATAAAATTAATAAGACCCAGGGACAATCTTCAGGAGTCGGAGAAAGAAACAATGTTTTTTTGTAACGGTCCGATTTTTTCTGTTTGTAGCAAATATCCAGATAATCCCCGGAAGGGCGGAAAACCAGAGAGAATTGGTGACGGGCGGGAAATATCCCCCTGGAGCATGCCAGATTCCCCTTCCCTTTGGCTTTCCATCTCATTAAACGGGCCAGCGGCTTTTGATCATGGGCTGTTTGCTTTGATTACCGACATGTAAGGTGTTCCTCCTCCCTTCCTGGCCATACACCGTTTTATTTTACGCTTTCTAGGCGCAGTCCCTTTTAATATGTATGAAGACTGGGCGGTTTTAGTGTCAGTCCCAAAAAAATAAAAATGACATGCCGCTATTTTCTTCTTTATCCCGATCCTATATAGGTGAAATCGAATACCCCCTGAGTTATCGGCCCAATCATCAATTCCTCCATCATTTTCCTCCACAGGCCATCCATTTTTTTAGCTTCATTTTTTGGACAAAAATGTCGAAAAAAGATAAAAGAAAGCAGATAACTTTAAAAGAATAAAGGGGAGAAATCAATGGGAGGAAAAGTGACTTTTTTGCACTCGATTAAAGGAAAACTGGCTTTGTTTTTTTGTATTCTGTTTGTGGTTTTCGGTACAGTGGTACAAGGTTACAATGCTTATAAGCTAAATAAAAGCATTCAGGATTCGACAGAAGAGAGATCCCAGATCCTTATTCACGAATTGGATAACATGATAAACGCCGTTGCGGACAAAGCCAGTACCTCTATAAATATGCTTTCCGGGGCGGATGATATGCTCACTGTCGTTGGAGGAAAAGGGGATAAAGCAGCCCAGGAGGCGGCTGCCTCCAGACTTGTCAATCTGTTCAAGCAAATAAAAGAGTCCGGGGAATCACTTGTTATTTATGTGGCTTTACCTAATGGGCAGATGTATGATTATCCGAAATCAGAAGGGAATTATGATGATGTAACAAATTCTTCCTGGTATACATCGGCCGCAGCAAAACCCGATCAGATTCTTTGGTCGGACCCTTACCCAGATCAGGTAACAGGTGAAACAGTCCTGACATTATCCAAGGCTATTGTTGAGAACGGACAAGTCCGCGGTGTTGTAGGAATGGATATTTCGCTCAAAAATATGAATAAGATGATTTCCAAAGAGACTTTGCAACTGGAGAAAGGCAGCCCCTTTATCGCAGACCGGAACGGGACACTTCTTGCACATCCTACCCGTGCCGGAGAGAATGTGAAAGATGATGTTTATTGGAATTCGGTTAAAGAGAATGATAAAGGCCGGAATGAGAATAATGACCAAGGAGAAAGACAGATTATTTTCCATGGAACCAACTCTCTAACCGGATAGAAACTTGGCGTGGTTTATTCATATGAGGAGCTGTACGGAGAACTTTCACGATCCATGCTTCTTCTTGTTCTTCTATCAGCCGCAATGGTTGTAGGGGTTGCCGTTCTCAGTTTCTTTGTTATCGGATATTATACTAAGCAGCTTGCCCAGCTTGTCGCAGGAGTCCAGCAGGTGGCGAATGGCAACTTAAGCAAAAAACTTCCTTCATCCAAGAGAAAAGATGAGGTCAGCCTTCTCACGGAAAGCTTCAATGTCATGATCGACGAGCTGAGAGGCATGATTCGGTCAGTAGGGGAAGCAACTGCCAAAGTAGATCAGTCCGTCGTCGAGGTAAAGGAGATCTCGGCCAAATCACTTACAACAGGCCAGGAAATTAACCGCGCTATTGAGGAAGTGGCTAATGGGGCAGTGCAGCAGGCAGCCGATGCCGAACGTTCCAATTTACAGATAGAGTCTCTTGTCGGACAATTCCAGACAGTCAAAAAATCCGGGGAAGAAGTTTTGGAAATGTCCCGCTCCGTGGAAGACTCCATTTATAAAGGAATGGATCAGATTACCCAGCTGCATGTGAAGAATGCCGAGTCCTCGGAAACTATGAAATCCGTTAGCGGAACCCTGGATGAGCTTATTGTCAACATGGAAAAGGTAGGAGATATCACGAAAACAATCAACGGTATTGCAGCCCAGACCAATTTACTGGCCCTCAATGCAGGAATTGAAGCTGCGCGTGCAGGGGAACACGGCCGAGGGTTTGCCGTTGTGGCCCAGGAAGTCCGTAAACTGGCTTCTCAAACCTCTGAAGCGGTAACGACTGTACAGGATATGCTTGAAAACTTTGCCCAAAGTGCCGGGAAAGCAGTGAAAGAAATGGGCAAGGCTAATAGGATTGAAGACGAGAGATCAGAAGCTGTAAATGGAACTGCACAATCGTTTGAAACGATTTTTATGCTGAGCGGGGAAATGCTGAAGGCTATAACCAGAATTAACGATGAAATAGAGCGTATGACTTCAGGCACGGAGGAAGTCTCCGATGCCGCCCAAACCATCTTGTCTTTGACAGAGGAGACGTCGGCTTCAGCAGAAGAGGTATCAGCTTCGGTTGAGGAGCAGAGTCATTCGATGGAGAAACTGCATGAATTGGCTGAAAAGCTATACTTAGAAGGCGAAATGCTAAAAGACCGAATCAAAAACTTTAAATTGTAAAATGGATTTTGTGAAATTGATTCAATGATTAATCAGTAACAATTATCACTGTAGACCCTCCGGAATACCGAAAAAACGGGAGAAATATTCGACAAAATGATGAATTTCTCCCTTCTTTCGTTGTAAAAGATTATCTCCGTTGCTATAGTTGATTGTAGAGATTCTTAGATGCGAAAGTTTTTTTTCTGGGAGGGTAACTAAATTGGAAAAACCGATAAGCTACGAAGCAGCTTCCGAGATCGGAATGCAGCATGGTGCCGTGGCTGTGGATGAAGCCGACGTTATGACGGATCAAGGTCCCGCAACCTGGAGGGACTTTGTGCGTTTAACGAAACCGGGAATTTTATTTTCTAATTCTATAGCCGCCTTTGGTGGATTTTGGATTGCGACTTCAGCTTTTGAGCTTGATAACAAATGGCTGCAGCTCTTACTGACATTGGTGGGAACCGTTTTAGTCATGGCCTCAGGCTGTGTCTTAAATAATTACTTAGACCGGGATATGGATACTAAAATGACAAGAACCCAGAAAAGGGCCCTGCCAAGCGGTAAAATCCAACCTTCGGTTGTGCTCATTTATGGTATTGTCCTTGGCATCCTCGGTGTAGGTGTTCTATACGCCGTCAGTCCATTATGTTCCTTGCTTGGATTTATAGGATTGTTTGTATACGTGTGGCTATATACGGTTTGGTTTAAAAGGACCTCCGTCTGGGGGACATTCGTAGGCAGCTTTGCAGGTGCCATGCCTCCATTAATCGGATATTGTGCCGTATCCCAGCAAATTGACTGGGGAGCCATATTGCTTTACAGTATCCTCTTTTTGTGGCAGCCGCCCCACTTCTGGGCACTTGGTATCCGCCGCAGGGAAGAGTATGCGGCAGCAGGAGTTCCTTTGCTGCCTGTAGTCAAGGGTATTCATGCCACCAAGATCAGCATGTTGCGTTATATTGTCCTTTTGGGGCCTGTATCCATCTCTCTGTACGCTTTGAACTTAGTAGGTGTGGTTTATCTAATGGCAGCTTCCATTATGGGATTGATCTGGGCTTACCTTGCTTACACAGGGTTTAAAACAGATGACGATGAAAAATGGGCAAAGGGCATGTTTGTCTACTCCATCAACTACTTGACGATTCTGTTTATTTTAATGGTTGTGGACTCGGTATTTCCTTTCTGAGGCCGCTCTAAGATCCCATGTAATTTCATGGGATCTTTTTTTGAAATTAAGTAAGGGTTATTCCCTGGACTGGAACAGGAGTTGAAACAGATGTCTGCTTTTTTGCAAAAAAACTGGTTTAAACTGGCTATTACTATTATTTTGCTGTCCATCATTGCTTCCTTTGCCTATAAACTTTGGGTGAGCAATGGAAACGGTACCAATGACAAACATCTAGACCCGGTGATGGAGGAGCCCTCTTTTGAATTTACCCGGATGGACGGGCAGAAGGTGGGCAAAGAGGATTTGAAGGATACCGTTCATCTTGTTTATTTCTTTTTCGGTCAATGTCCGGACGTCTGTCCCGTTACAAACGATTTGATGCGCAAGATTCAAAATCAGCTGAAAGAAAAAAATATGCTTGGAGATAAGGTGAAGATGCTCTCCATTACGTTTGACCCGGAAAGAGATACACCTGAGTTTTTGAAGGAATATGCAAAAAGGTACCAGGCTGATCCAGCAGGCTGGTGGTTCTTAAGGGATGATCATGAGAAGGTCAAAGACATGATGAAAAAGCTTAATATGACCATAGAGAGTGACGGAAAAGGATACTTTTTACATTCGAATACCATTTTTCTGGTAGACCGTAAAGGAATGGTCAGAACGAATTACACCCCTGGCGGTGAAGCAAGGAATGAATTGGATATTGATGCGATAGTACGGGATATTAAGACGCTTACTAAAGAAAAATAGATCAGAAAGCAGGGAAGCCAGGGGGGTAAACCAATACATCCTCCAGCCCTGCTTTTTCTAATTGGAGCAGCAAATATTTTTCCGGTGTTCCTTCAACTCCTGCATATCCTTTCCGGGTATATAGATGATAGGCGTCAGGAAAGAGCTCTCTTAGCAGGCCGCGGATTTTTTTGCCTGAGGGATCATTATCAGTGAAAATGTAGATTTCTTTTCCCTGAACTTGTTTCTTTAGCTTTTCGAGTGATTCAACCCCGGGTGTACCGAACGTACATAACACGTCAACTTCAGGAAGAAGAAGACGTCTGAGCCGGGAACGGTCATTTTTTCCTTCCACGATGACGGCTATAGACATAAGACAACCCTCATTTAGCAAAAATAATTGCCTCTTTATTATAGATTAAATAAGCAAAAAAGATAAAACGGCTTTGCGAATACCGGTCATAGCCCCGTTTTTTACTGTCTACTTGACGGGGCTATGACCATACTGCAAAACCGTTTGTCCCTTATTGTAATTATAGGCAGAAAGTATAAAATTCCGATATTGGCAAAAGCGGGTTATAAGGCTGAAGCAGCTTTAAAGGAACGGACTGGCAGAAAGAGCAGGGCCAGCATAAGAATGAAAAAAGCAATGAAATAAGGTGATACGGTTTCCCGGAAGTGTCCAGCCAGTAAAGGACCGAAGAAGGCTCCGATGGAAAAGGAAACAGACAGGAAAGAGAAGGCTTTACCATAATGCTGTTTGCTGGAAATAGCGGCAAGCAGGGTCGATAATGCCGGAAAAATAATTCCCTTGGCCATGCCGAGCATAAAGAGAGAAACTGTCAAGGGTATGGGGGTATCAACAGCCATGATGAAGAAAACGAGAGCTAGTGCCAGGCTGCCGAACATGGTCCGGTATAACGACGGAATACGATTTAAAAAAAGCAGGCTTAATGTACACAAGGCCCCGAGGCTAACCAATGAAAAGAAAATACCGGAAGTGAGAATAGAACTCTGGGAAGTTTTCATCATGGGCAGTTCAAAAAATAAAATCCCCTGAGAACAGGAAACGGCCAGAGGAATGATGTAAAACATCCAGGGGATCTGCAGCCTGTCTTTTTTAATCGGCCTGGCCCGTGCTTCTTGTTTCATAAAAGGGACTGCGGGACTTGTTTTTTCTTCCTTAACCCCTACTATGGACAAAAATCCGGTTATGATCAGAATCCATCCCAGAATGGTAAATGATGCCGTAAATCCTACTTTTGCTACTAATAAAGCTCCTGCCGCCGGAGAAAGTACGGAGGCCAGTGTATGGACCAGTCCGTTTACGGCCATCAATTTCCCTTGCTGGATATGGTCCTTAGCCATTTTGGCAAGTAAAGCCATACAGGAGGGTGACAGAAATGCCAGGACGAAACCGCTGACCGAACGGATGAGAAGCAATTCCCATGGGTCTGTGACGTTTGATTGAAATAGCAGTATGATTCCTGCTACAATCAAGCTGGACACAATAAATGGCTTGCTGCCGTAACGGTCAACCCCATATCCGGCCAGAATATTGCCTGGAAGATGAGTTATGGAGTAAACGCCCAGGATAAGCCCTATGAAGGATGGCGCAGCTCCGAGAGATAACGCAAAAGGAGATAAGATCGGGTATTGGGCAT
This sequence comes from Paenibacillus larvae subsp. larvae, assembly GCF_002003265.1. Taxonomy (NCBI): domain Bacteria; kingdom Bacillati; phylum Bacillota; class Bacilli; order Caryophanales; family Paenibacillaceae; genus Paenibacillus; species Paenibacillus larvae. The sequence continues at coordinate 2,129,856 of NZ_CP019687.1, read as the reverse complement.
GAAGATCGAAAAAAGCCACAAACAAAAACAAATAAAGCCATACGGCTGTCCGCATGTAGGTTCACCGCCTTCACTGTACTGTAGAAATGGCAAGTCCTGTCTATCCTACTTGTACGCAGGCGGACCGCCAGATATGCCTGTTTTGTCCAAACAGGAAGCTGGGAGGTTGTCCTATGAAAGTAGCGATTATTGCTTTCCTGGTTCTTGCATTTTATATCTTCCTCCGTCTTCGTATGACTTACAGGTCCACAAGTATGAATGTGAAAAAAGAAGAAGAGATACGGCGGAAGCTTCAGGAATTGCGCAGAAAACGCGAAGAAGATTAGAAAAGGGTGAGGAGGAACTAAGTTGGATTCACTTTCGTTGTTTCTACAAGAACGCTGGTTTGTCCTTATTATAGGTATAGTCGTTATTATGTTGGCGTGGAAATTATTTAAGGCACTGCTCAAATGGATCGTCATTTTGGCCGTGCTCGCAGCTGTAGTGATCTATGGCTCCAGTTATGTTACAAAAGCGGAAGGCAGCCCAATAATGGAAAGTCCGCATCAGGCTGCTGATTTGAAGGATATTTCATCTGCACAAGTCTAATTCAAGGAAAAAGTAAGGTGAAGATAATTGAACGGAACAGGAGAATGGCTGTTTTCACTAAATTTAATATCTATTTTAATTATCATCGTTCTGCTCGGTTCCGTTGTTCAAGGAGCAATTCGCGGTGCATCGGGCTCGGTTCGGCGATTGTTTCTTATGATATTGCAAGGAATTATTACGATCATAAGCCTGCTCGTAACCTGGCAGCTCGCCCAATATGCATCTCCCCATTTGCAAAGCTGGCTGCAAAATAAAAACATTACGATTCCAAGCGGGGATTTGAACTATTTTAAACAACTGTACTATACTGTCGTGACCGGAATCAGAGATTTCACCTTATTCCGGATCGGACTATTATTCCTTCTGATCTATTTAATTATTAAGCCGCTGCTTAGCTGGATACTATCTCCCTTTATGGGGAGATGGTTAAGCGGACATTACAGGGGAGAAATGGATGGGACCCATTCCCTGGTCAGCGCAGTCGTTGGAGGCGCAATAGGAGTGATAATGGGGGCGGCACGGTCACTGATCATTATCATGATTTTATTTATTTACGCATCGGTTTACCCCCAGTTACCGATGACTTCTTATATTCAGGCCTCACCTATTTATCAAAAGGGGGCACAAGAAATTATTGCCCCGTTCACGGGTGATTTCATCACTTCCCAAATCCCGATATTCACACGGGCGGTCGAGCAGGAGTTCAACCAGATTCTGCAGCGGAAATATGAGGTAGTGGATGCTAATGTCCCGGATGATATCGTGGCGGCGGCAAAAAAGGTAACGGCAGGAGCCAAAACGGACGAGGAAAAAGCCCGCCGCCTATATAAATGGGTCGGTTCCCGGGTGAAATATGACTGGAACAAAGTGAAGATGTATGAAGAGCAGCGCGTCTGGAAAGAACAAACTCCCCAAGATACATTCACTTCACGGGAAGGCGTCTGCATTGATTACTCCCGTTTATATGCTGTTATGGCGCGTGCTGTCGGACTTGATGTTAAAGTAGTAACCGGTCTTGGGTACGACGGGAAAGGAGGGTATGGACCGCATGCATGGAACGAGGTGTATCTGGCAGAAAAGGATAAATGGGTTCCTCTAGACTCAACATGGTATTCCAGCGGAGGTAACTGGTTTAACCCGCCTAATTTTGACCAGACCCATATCAGAGAGGCTTAAGCTGCTGAGAGCCGTTTTTTCGTACGGAAGTATGAAGAAACGGCTTCTATAGATCTATGGGTTGATCTTCTACCTAAACAAAGCAGGGATATACGCTTCATTTTGCTTTTATGAGGGGGTCCATCGCAAGAGAGAAAGCGCTTACGGACGGTCGCTATGATTTCGCGATCATGTCTCTTCTTGCGGCCGAGAAGCTTATCCAATCCAATGCCCCAGTAGAGATAGGCCTTTCATTAGGAAAACAATCATACGTATCCGGGTACACTGTGTTCGTCGGCCATGATCAGATCAAGGAACTTAAAGACGGGATGAGAATAGGTATTGATTCCAGCTCTACCGAGCAGGTGGATCTTACAATGGCAGAATGCGAGAATCTGGATGTCGAGTTTGTAGAGGCTAACTATATGCATTTGTTTGACATGTTGGTCCGGGGAGAAATTGATGCGGAGATTTGGGACAACGAGGATACTATGCAAAACACCTCAATGCCCAACATTCCGCTTTGCACCAGGAAGGCCAAGGAGATGGATAAGAAACTGACCGAAGCCGTTTGCCTTGTGCATGCAAATAATAGCACGTTGAAAGAAGTTCTTGGTACGCTGCCTTTGGAAGACATTTTAAACATACAGAAGGCTGTGATTGATGGGACTGTAACCCCCCGATATTAAAAAGAAAGGGGAGGCATGAACTCATTTTTGCGGGGGCTGGTTGCCAATAATCTGAGTTTGGCAGACTTCTACGTTTCACTTTCATTCTAAAATACAAAAAAACTGTACAATGAATGTTGCCGGAAGAAATGGGTTGAGCAGATGTTTTTGCAAAAAGTCCCGCTATTTAGGCCATTTTAAAACAATGTCGGATGTTGGGGCCACAGTGGCTGAGTATTTCTCTACACCCGCGCCTGAAAACGACTCTTCTTTTCTAAGGCTAATAAGGTAAAAGATTTTGCTTACGGCGCTGTTCATTCCGGAGAATATGGGATAAGATATAAGGCAAAGTGTGTCTGACATAGCGGGGGCAGCCCCGCTATGTTTTATTTACTTTCATGCTTCCTTTGGCTGCAAACGTTGTTTGACAAAATTAATCCATTCCCTTACGGCATAGGATATATACTGTTCCTTCGGCCATATCATGGCCAGGCTCCAATCGATGGAAGGTTCTACCAGCGGAATCGTTATTACCCGATTCGGGTTGAGCTCCCGGCAAATGCTTTCCGGCAGCATGGAAATGCCAAGGCCTGCCGCCACCATCTCGCTAATAAAATCCCACTGCGAGCTTTCATAGACTACTTTTGGCTGAAAACCTGCACGGATGCATTCTTCCGGAATGCGGTCATGCAGAACAAAGCCTTCCCGGAATAAAATGAATGGTTCATGCTCCAGTTTTTTTAAAGCGATAACAGTTTGTCCCGCAAGCCGGTGCTTCGGGTATACGACGACCATTAATTTCTCGTGAACAAAAGGAAATGAGTCAAAAGTACCGCTTGGAATCGGCAGCAGTACCACTCCAATATCTAAATGTCCTTCTTCTACTTGTTCTTCAACCTTTTTGGCACCCTCTTCAATCAGCTGAATTTCAATATTGGGGTACTTATGGTGGAACTCGCCAATAATATGGGGAAAAAAGCGTGAGCCGACCATTGGTGGAAGTCCCATACGAATCTTCCCTTTTTTCAAGTGAATCGTATTGGCCAATTCTATAGACAAATTTTCAAAAGACTTGACGATTTGCTGTGCCTGGAGGAGAATGGATTGTCCCGCATCAGTCAGCATGACTTGCTTGGTTGATCGGTCAAGCAGGACTACACCCAATTCATCTTCAATGTTTTTGATCATCTTGCTTATGGTCGGTTGCGTAATATGCAGAACATCTGCCGCTTTAGTAAAGCTCTTGCAACGGACAACTTCAATGAAATATTTAAGATGGCGGATATCCAATTCGGACTCTCCTTTCATGACCCCTTATCATAGATAAAATGAATGGAAACAATTCTATATATGTATTTTACCTATTTTCATAACCGTTGTATACTGTTTTCTTAGAGAGAGGAGGATGGGAGATGAAAAAATGGATCACGATTGCTTTACAAATGGGGCTGCTGTGGCTTTTCGCCGTTCTGGGAGGCCTTGTCTCAGATTACTTGCATCTTCCCATTTCCGGAAGCATTATCGGAATCTTTATTTTATTTACTTGTCTGAAGCTTCGCATACTTCCGCTTCAATGGTTCGAACAGGGGGCTGACTGGCTGCTGGCCACACTGCTCTTGTTCTTCATTCCTGCGGCAGTCGGAATTATTGAACACAGTGAACTGGTGAGTATGGCGGGCATCGGATTGATTGGGATGGTTATACTTAGCACGTTTCTTGTAATGAGCTCAACCGGCCTGGTGGCCGAATTTATTTCACGCATGAGAAGAGGTAACACTAAATGATAATGGCAAGTATAGCTTGTTTTCTTTTGACCGTTGTTGGATTCTTTGGTTTTCAACATCTTTATAAAAGAACAAAAAAATGGTATTTTACACCCTTACTGGCAGTTCCTGCTTTATTGATTGTCTTTCTATTGTTGACCGATATTCCGCTAACTGCATATAATCAAGGGACCAAATGGCTATCGAATATGCTTCAGCCTGCAACCGTAGCCTTTGCCATCCCGTTGTATAAATTTTATCCGCTGCTCAAAAAACATGCTGCCGAAATTATTTCGAGCGTTTTGCTGGGTTCCGCAGTTGCAGTTGTGACCTCGGTGTTGCTATTGCATGTAATAAAAGCCAGTCCGCAAATGATTGAAAGTATGATTCCACGATCCATCACGACTCCAATCGCGATGAAAGTTTCCGAATCGTTAGGCGGAATACCTGCGATTACGGCAGCTTTCGTCATTCTGACCGGTATCATTGGATCGATGATTGGGCCTATCGTTATCGAAAAATTCCGGATCCGGGGCAATATATCAAGAGGTGTTCTCCTTGGAATGGGTGCACATGGCGCCGGAACATCAAAGGCTTATGAACTGGGAAATGTGGAGGGGGCTATTGCCAGCGTATCCATGATTATTGCAGCTTTAGCTACTTTAATGGTAATCCCGATATCGGGCTTTCTGAACTAAAAATTCCCCTGCGTTTTCTGCATTTTTTTCAAATTAACTTACAGGTAAAAAAGAACCTCCATCTCCACTTTGTTAGCGGATTTGGAGGTTTTCTTCGTTTGAATTTTGGAACTGGCCTATTCATGCGAACACTTTTGGGCCAGCCTTAGCTATTTGGCTAATCATATTGACAGATTACATCACCCGTTAAACGGGCCGCTCAAACCTTCGGGGATTTATGCATACTACAATAAGAGGCTAAACATCATACTCCAATTGTTTTCTTGCCTGTACAATAAAATCAACCGGCGTCGGAATGGTCTCGGGATTATACTCGACGGCTCCTATGACAAGCTGGAGATCGATTTTGTATTTGTCGGCAAATTCTACAGTGTTAAATGTAATAACTTTCTCCTTCAACCGCTCAATAACTACATTTGCCCCTTCACGGTTTGTAAAGAGCAGCAAACCCCATGTCGGTTTTTCCGTATCAAGCATATACAAGGAATCATTCATGCGAATGCTGTTCTCACTTATTTTAGAGATGTCGCAGATCATTTCCGTCATCTGCTCTTTACTAACCATCCGTCTTAATTCATCCCAGTATCTCACATTCATTACTAATAAGGTAAGCGGGATTTGATAACGGGTAAAAAGAGCCATAAATACGGTAGCATCTTTTTGGAACGAACGGCTGTTTTTCAGATTTGTATTTTCATCCATAGTGGCCAGGGAAGCATTTGCCTTTCTCAGATGTTCGTTTTCTCCTTGAAACTGTCTGTTAGCAAGAGTCAGCATCCATATGACAACGGTAAATAAGGGGGTCATAATAAGCCAAAAGTAAGTATGGCCTTCGACAAGAGCTCCCACAACGACAGTCTGATACAGAGTAAAGGTACCATATCCAAAAATAAACAAGATGTTCAAAACCAGCCCGGTTATCAAAGTCGTAAAGTAAGTTATGATTGCAATTAAGAAAGCCGCATTCAAGAACACAATATTCTGGATATACCGGTTGGGGTCGCCTGCCGTGAACACGATGCTGATAAAACAGATTACAAACAGCAGCAAGAAGGCACTGTCCGACAGCAGACTACTTTGATTTCGTTTCATCGTTCTCCCTCCCGGTTTCTTCTATATTTGCGGATCATCAGAATCAGCGATACCAGGACCAGAACCATAACCAATACGGCAGCAGCTATAAAGCCAAACACATCCCCCCGCTGCATCACTTTATCCATAATGCTCGAGGGCTCTTGTTCCGCCTCCTTCTTGAAACGGTACGGATTTATATTTCCGTCCTTGTCCACTGCAACCCCGTCTCCAAATACCTTCCATTTTGTGCTTTCGCTCGTTATAAGTTTGGAAGCCAAGTAATAATACTCGGAGCCGGCCCCTGTTATAGCAAGTAAGCCATGCCCTGATTCATACGGTGAACGAATCAATTGCAGTGTGCCTATCCGCTTGCCGTAATCGGTATCAATACTCATTTTTTCGTTAGACTGAAAGCTGCTGCGAGCTTGATCGTACTGAAAATAAAGATGACTGTTGTTCTCCCGGACTATTTTATTGTTCTGATAAGTTCCAATGGCTATAATATTGCGTTCCTGCAAATCACTTGAGCTTGTACTGTCTCCGTAGAAACGGACATTCCCCGTATTTCCTTCCGCATATTGGCCCAATAGATTAAACACGTTCGAGAGTGTCAAGTATGTATAAGCATCATGTTCCTCGGGCAGTATGACCCCAACCTGGTTGAAACTGCCGTCATGCAGGAACGGGTAGGGGTAGTTGTCAAACAATAAATCCGTCTTGTCTTTCGTGTGCAACTGCAGCATCGTATCCTTCGTAATAAAGGCCCAGGGAGTTTCGTCCTGAAGCTGAATGCATCCGGCGTCCTTCAACTCCAAATCAAAGGCGACCGTAACGGCAAAGTTGCCTGTAATGTTGAGATTTTTTGGAATTGGTAAAGTGACGGCATCACCATCGGCCAGTTCTGAAGTTAGTTTTTTGCTGCCAATAGGCGTATTGTTCACCAGCACTGTGACCAAGGAACGATCAAAGTCGAGGTTTTTGGCATAACGAAAATCAAGACTGACCTTGCTGGCGTCTGCAAGAGAACGGTTGGCCGGAAGCGAAACAAAATAAGTCTTCTCCTGATGCATCCAGCCCTTCAGTTCATCGCCAGTATCGGTTAATTTCACGTTTTTATTAATGCTAACCTCGGCTGTCGTTACATCCGTTTGATTATCTACAACTTTAGTGCTGCTGTCTAATTGTCTCATTAATTCTTGGTTGGCTACCAGGCGGCCTGCTTTTACCAGCAGGTCTGGATTTTGGGATGTCAGGACCAGTGTCGGCTGTTTATCTTTGTTCATCATTTGGATTAAGGCCTTGTCATTTAAGTCCTGGGATTCCAGCATGCCTTTGATATTAGCCGGCAACTGATCGTATAAAGCTACTGCTACGATAGCCTTTTTATCATTTAAGTTTTCATTGCCATATGCGATTATCGGAATCGTCTTATCTTTTAGGCTGTTCGTTTTGGCGAATCCGGATAGGGCATAGACCGCTGCTTCCAGTTCAGCCGGATTGCCCTGTTTAGGTACCGAAATTGCATTTTGACCGGTACTCACAGTATCCAGGCCTATGAAACGCCGATTAAAATCGTTAATACTCCCGTTCGGTGCCTCATTCGTATAGTGCACAGCTACACCGGAGGTACTGTATATCTGGAACCAATTATCCCGGGCCTCCGGAGGCACGCAGACTTGATACTCGGATACGGTCTGAATATAACCTTCAATGGTCAGCGTGTTTTTGCCTTTAAGGATCAGTTCCTTGGGCACTTTAACTGTCGCCTGCTGTTTCAAGTCCTCGCCCACTACGGGTCTGAAAGAATGAAACTTAGTTCCATTCATTGTTAATGTAATGCTGGACCGTTCAGTCCGCGTTAAGGGAGACGATTTATAATCCAAGTAAATAGATACGTCACTTACTTTCCAATAATCTTCCGTTTGAAAATGCACCTGTTTGGATGCTCTTACACCCGATAGGCCAATATCGGTATTTGTAAAAGTCGTTTCGTAGGTCAAATTATCAGACGATGTCTCGGCAGCCCAAGCCTGGCCGAACTGTACGAAAACCAAGCACAAGCAGGACATGCATATGATAATGAATCGTTTATTCACGTTCTTCTCTCCTGTCTTTAATAACGTTCGGTTTTGTACCATTTTACTTCCCGTTTGAATATTTGGTCTTTCAGGTAAGTATAGAAGCCGTATGCGGCAACAACCATCCATAATTGGCAATACGAAACATACATTAACATGATAATCCAAATATTTGATAGGCTCATTTCTCCTTTTTCCGTTATTATGGTTATAAAAGTTCCTACGACAAAAAGAATAATGGCCAGAACCCATAATAATAAGCTGAACCCGGCGATTGTTGTATAAACATAACCCAAAGCATGTAGTATAAGCAGGAGATCGGACATTACCAGTGAAGTCAGCAGCAAAAAATAGATGGATAAAAAGTAAAGAATATCGAAACGAATGGTTGATGCCGAACGGTTAAACAATAGGGGCAGGTTTTTCAAAATTACATAAATGTTTCCTTTTGCCCACCGTGTTCGCTGTTTGAACCAAACCTTGACGGTCTGCGGTTCCTGTTCCCATGTGACAGCCTTCGGCTGAAATTTAATGCGGTATCCCATCATGTAAATGCGAAAGCTGATTTCCGTATCTTCCGCAATCGCCTTTACATCCCAACCTCCAATCTGCTCCACGAGATGACGCCGCATGATAAAGTTGGTCCCCGGAATCGTACACAGCTTGAACAGCTTCCACCGACCCGCTTGCGCCATCCATTGAAAAGATAACGTTTCAATATTAATAAAACTCGTTAACAAGTTGCTATTGCGGTTACGTGTCCTGAATTTACCGATGACCGCACCCAGTGATGAGTCATGCATAATTTCACCTACCAGGTACCGCAATGCCTGTTTTTCCGGTGTATTATCCGCATCGTAGATGGCAATCAGTTCGCCTTTGCTTTGTGCAAACCCGATATTTAAAGCATTGGACTTGCCCTTGCCGCCTGTAACTCCATCCGTATTGATAACGATCAAGTTGCGGTGAGGATATTTGTCCTGCAAATTACCGAGCAGTACGCTGCTATTGTCCGATGAGTTGTCGTTGATCACTATAATTTCATACCAGTCATGGGGATAATCCAGAGCCAATAGTGCTTCCACCGTCTGGGTAATGACTTTTCCTTCGTTGTGGGCCGGGACCATGATCGAGACGAAAGGTGCTTCTCCCGTAAATCCCGGTACTGATTTGCTGTCACTTTCAATGTAGTAAAGGTAACCTGCAATGATCAGGACCACATTCACAAGCAAGAGAGACCAAATACAAATAACCGCAATCAGCATAAGAATATCTGCAACCGTCATAGCTGTCTCCTTATTTGAAATATTTACGTTTATACAGCCGATGCCCGATGATGATGAAGATTCCGAATGCAATAAGCGTCATAAGAATGAAGGTAATAAAGATCTTGTTTTGCACGTTAAATAGCGCCGTGAAACTCTTTTGCTCCTCTTGCCTATAAGTATAGTCGGAGCTGATGCTTTTGACGGAGTTATTCAGATCCACATTATGACCATTAATGAGAAGACTGCCGTTGCGTGAAGAAATGGTATTCGCTTGCGTGCGGACCTCATGATATCCATATTTATAGTCGGCAAATGTTATCCAGCTATCAACAAGCTCCTGAACAGCCTGATCAAGCTGCGTTTTGTCCTTGAAGAAATCATACGTAATCGCCATATTCATGGGGAACTCCCCAAGAGCTTTGCCACTTCGTTTGAATTGCTTCAGAAAACTCATCTTTAAGCTGTACATGGAAGAAGTGAACGGCTCCGACGAATCTGAGCGGGATTTATACATCAGCTTCTCATTTGGAAACAATATTCCTGAGTTAAAGAAGCCCATTGCGTCAGCGGTATATTTCCGGTCATACGACCAGTACATTTCCACCCCCATTCCCAAAGGAGCTATCCCGTTATCCGCCAGGACATCCACAAAAGACTCCATCTGAGCCTTCAGGTTCTGGTCATTTTGACTGATGGCTGATGCTACAACAGGAGCGTTAACCAGGATACTTCCATTTCTGGCCTGTACATATTTAAGCGTTTCTAGGTAACGTTTCATAGCGGGATAGTCCGTATTGCTGAATACAGGCCTGATACTTACGATAAAGGGTATGCCTGCATCGTAAAGTTTGTCGGCTAATTGTTCAAGCCGCCTGAGATCCGAGAACGGGTAGACTTCTTTGAATATGAGATAGGTATGTTTCTGCCCGTCTGCATGAAGCCAATCCTTTAATAGGAAAGCCATTGCCAGCTCGCTAAGATTTCCTTGTTCGAAATAAGGTATATACGCAAGACGGTCATCCCGGACGGCGTAGGGAGACTGTTTGTCCCCGCCAGCTGACGATATACTTCCATATGCCGTACCAGAAGCCTGTACAATACGGGTTATGTTATGGACAGGAAGCGCGAAGGCTGGGAGAACTGGCCGATTGAGAGCAGAACCGTTTCCTTGTCTTCTGTCCGGGTTTGAATGTCCATTTGGGTCTTTACCTTTTCCGGAATATGCGCTCCAATGTGCAGGTAGCTACCTTCGAAGGTTTGAAAGTCGCTTATATACTCTTGACTGATAATGGCCAGATCATCAGCATTCCCTATTCCGATTACATTCGTGTACTGCTGTAATGTCCCTTTTTTATAGCTGTTAAAAGTTGTGAGGGTTACCTTGGTCCCGTAGGATGCAAGCAGGCGTTGGATCGCCTCAATATTGCCTTCCCGGGATGTTCCCTTTGCCAGGCTGTCGTAGATAAGCAGGACATGTGCCGGCTTCTGCTCTGCTGCCTGAGCCCATGAAGGAGGCAGCATAAGCAGGGCGGCAAGGAACAGGATCAACGTTTTTGTTATTTTTTTTGCGAACATGCTAATCTCCACCTTGTTTCCTCGCCAGGATATAAAATAGGTTCCTGCCCTTGTTCATTGCGCCATAAACGGCGACGGATAGCATCGGACAGGGCTGCGAATGTAACCATGTCGAAGGCTGCTGTAAATAGGAATTCGTGCTTAGACAAATCAGCATCTCCTGCACCGATAATTGAAACCATTACACCGGAAAGTCCTATCAGGATCATGGTTACGATGAGAGGTAACCGCAAGACATGCCTTTTATGCCTGGTTTTAATGGCCGAGATAAAAGATGGCATATAAAGGCCGACAACCAGACATATCCATATGACAACAAATCCGAAGGTTTTGGGAGCAAGGGCTTGTTTTATCATACTGTATCCGGAGAAGAACTTCGTCTGGGCTCCAAAAGATTTTCCTGCCGATTTTTCATAGTTGCCCATCGCCGGAGGACGAATCGTAAATGCATTCTTGGCAGCCATGTCAAGCATTTTACCGGCTTGTCCCGGATGAGTGATGTAATAACCCAGAATCGATCCGAACCCGGATTGACTGTAGAAATGTTTTTCAAGTATTTCTGAATCGACATCCACTGTTGTATAGGGATCGTAATAAATGCTTCTATCCAAAACCGCGAACTGCCTGTTTATGCCGAAATTCCTAAGCGCAATTTCAGGGTCCGGTGCTTCCATCATGACTCCACGGGTCATTGCATGGTATTTATTAATGTTCACAAACTCTTTTGGAATCAAAAAATAGGTTCCTAAACCGGCCAACAACAAGGAAACAAGTGAGGAAGCCATTAATATGCGAAAAATTTTTTCTTTGCGGATAAAAATCAGAATGATTCCTGTTACTGCAATAATGGTGCCGACCGGAGCATTTTGCTGCTTACTCGTTGTGAGCAGAAGACCGCTGAAGACGAACACGGCTAACAGAAAATAGTCATTATATCTGTTCCGATAGAGCAGCAAACCGGAGGCGAACATGAACATCATCATGATTAAGACGATACTTTCACTGAAGAAAGAACTAAAGAAGGCCGTATAAGCTGTGTCCCCAAATATAAAAATGGCGATAAGTGCAATAGGATAGGCATATTTTGCAGGAGTCTTCCAAGTGATGCACTCAATGAATAAATACACGGCAATTGTATAAAGGATGGTAAAAATGGCCGTTTGAACCCGAATGTCGAATACTTGATGATCAACCAGCTTATTTATCCAGACCGCCAGGCGGATAAATAAAGACTGGGATAAGGATAGAGTGGCACCATTTTCATTATAATATTGAAAAATTCCGTATTATTTTACAAAATATCCCAGATACTGGCTGTCGTAATCAGGAGCGTTGAAATACAGGCCGTTGCTGTACAGAACGCGAAAATAATCCCCGTTATCCGCCATTCCGATATAAGGCGGCACAAATAATGCAATAGCCGTTATCAGGAATACACCGGCTGCTGCCAACAGAGCCGGCTATACATACCGGCTTAGCGGCACAAGTTTGCACCGCACATATATTTTTGTCCCGTTGACTGACATGCTTACCTTCCTTCCGTTCTCGTTTGCCAGTTAACCTTATCCTTGTTTTGCTGGATTTTATGGATAATGTCGAATTAGATCGAATTTTGTCATACCCTTACATACAAAAACATACCCTGCCAAAGCCGTAAATCTTAATTATCAAACATTCACTGAACATTTTCTGAACAACTGTACTAAAACCTGCTCCTTTTACACATGAATATATCGATTATACCTCTCTTGTCTGATTTTAAGATTCATTTCATCAAAAAAATAATTGACAATTAAGTTACAACTTGTATGTAAATGAATAAAATGGATGTTAAAAGATGAATTTGACCGGGGGGAATAGCAGGCCTATAGGGTCCTTCAAAATAGGCATAAAGTTTTCCTATCCTGATGCACCGGGATAAGCCCGCCCACGTACAGTAAAGGGAGAACTTTTTTTTGGCCATTTTTTTGCGTTAGGGAAACAAAAATGCGCAAAGGAAAGAGGGGTGATTGAGTTGAAAAAGCACCGTGTCTCATCCTCCATCCGGCGTTTTTTATATATGATTCTATACTTGTAGTTGAAGCCACCGCTTACTCCAATCCGGCGGATTTTAGGATATAAGTTTCAGCCGGGCCTGAGACGGGTGCGGGTGTTAATATTTCCTGGGAAACAGACCCTTTATAGCCGATCTTCTGAAGGCTGCGAGGAATAGGGATAATGGAATGACTCCCTCGCCGGGGTAAAGTCGTTCATTGTCTTTAACCTCTTCAACCGGCACATCGGGTACATCGTTCAGATGTACATGAACAATAAGATCCGGACGGAGCTTAAGAAAGATCTTCCTCTGTTTCTTTATTGGTATACCAATGAAAAGTATCTAAGAGAGGGCCGACATTACGCTGATCTATTGCTTCAATCCAATCCAGTGTGCTTGCAAGGTTCCAAATGAAGGAATACCTCCAGGCAGTACGCAGATGATGAGAGCCCACGTATTCCAGGCCCAGCCTGGTCTAAAATTCCGGGCGCAGGGCTGTCGCAAGTGCCATAAAGCGGGCAGAAGGGTAATCGGTGGAAGGAAGCACATAGGTGCAGCATTATGTACAGCCGATCGAGCGGGCTGCCTCCGCCTCATTCTCTCATATTCAGCCGTATCATATCTGAGAGTTTAGCAATTAGCTATACCGGATTTTAGCTTTCTCTTATCCCATTTTGCTCTCGAACTGCCCGCATTTTGTCCGAAAACGGATATTTTTGATTGTCCGCAAGGTATGCTATACTAATGTATCGAGCGACACGTAAACTTGTATGAACTGTGGAGGTGTGAAAACACAATGTGTGGCATCACCGGTATATTATATTTTGAAGATAGAGAACCCTCACTCTCCATGCTTCAACAAATGACAGACGTAATTCACCACCGGGGACCTAACGATTCGGGTTTCTGGACGGGGAATCGTATTGGATTGGGCTTTCGCAGATTATCCATTATCGACCTTGCAGAAGGACATCAACCTTTAAGTAATGAAGATGAAACAGTATGGCTTGTATTCAATGGAGAAATCTACAACTATAAATATTTGCGCAATATGCTGATTGAACGAGGACATCAGTTTAAAACGCATACGGATTCGGAAGTCATTGTCCACCTCTATGAGGAATACGGTGAGGAATGCGTCAAGTATTTGCGGGGCATGTTTGGATTTGTCATCTGGGACTGCCATAAAAAACAGCTTTTTGGGGCAAGAGACCACTTTGGCATTAAGCCTTTGTACTATCATACTTCGGACAAGCAGTTTGTATTTGGTTCCGAAATCAAAAGCCTTCTGGCGTCAGGCCATGTGGAGCGCAGGGTAAACAATCAGAGCTTGATGAATTACCTCACCTTCCAATATGTTCCTGACCCGGATACAATGTTCGATGATATCCATAAGCTCCCTCCGGGACATTATATCCGTGTAAGTTATGACGGAACCAAATCTATTCACCGATATTGGGACCCGATGTTTGAACCGGTTGAGCGGTCTTTCGAGGATTATGTGGAGGAAATCCGTGAAACCCTCCGCGATTCTGTCTCCCACCATCTTGTCAGCGATGTGGAGCGGGGTTGTTTCCTGTCCAGCGGAATTGATTCAACAGCAATTGCTACGCTAATCAAAGAAATCGAACCTTTGCGCACCTTCTCGGTTGGCTTTGAGGGAGCAAATAATGAAACCATTATTTCCAAACAGACGGCCGAAGCCATCGGCACCGACCATTATGCAAAGATCATTACCCAAAAAGATTTCATGGATTCGCTCCCGAGTGCCGTTTGGCATCAGGATGAACCTGTTGCGGACCCGGCGGCCATCGCATTGTATCATGTGGCTAAGCTGGCCAGTGAGCATGTAACAGTAGTATTGTCCGGGGAGGGGGCAGACGAGTTGTTCGGCGGATACCGGATTTACCATGAACCGATGTCCCTCCGGCATTTCGACTATCTGCCGCTACCGCTCAAACGGTTTCTGAATCGTATAGTGCGCATGCTGCCTGACGGAATGAAAGGAAAGAATTATCTCCTTCGTGGCACCACCCCTCTGGAAGAACGTTTCCTTGGAAACGCGAAAATCTTCAGTGAGGATTTGAAAGCTGATGTACTTAGTTTAGACCGGGAACTGCTCAAAACATATAAAAACCCTTTCCAGATTGCAGATCAATACTATACCAAAACGAAACATCTGGATCCGATAACCCGGATGCAGTATATCGACATGAATTTGTGGATGCCGGGAGACATTCTTATGAAAGCCGATAAAATGACCATGGCTCATTCCTTAGAACTCCGTGTGCCGTTCCTTGATACCAAAGTGTTCGAGCTGGCCAGCCGCATTCCAGCAAAATACCGGGTTACGAATGAGACGACCAAGTATGTATTCCGTAAAGCGATGGAAGGTATTATTCCGGACTTTATTCTGAACCGTCCAAAGCTAGGATTCCCTGTTCCTCTCCGGGACTGGCTTAAAGGTTCGCTGAACCAGACCATGTTGGAACAAATTAAGGGAAGCGGGATTCATTCATATATCAACATGGAAACTGTGGAAAAAATGGCGGAAGCACACCGCAACGGCACCCAGGATTATGCCCGGCACCTCTGGACCATTTATATTTTTGGATTATGGCATATGAAATACATGGAAGAGGGTCCTGCGTTGGCAGCCGCCAATTTTTGAAACATAGAAGCATTTGCATGATTTCTTGCAGTCCCTGACTTTCACCGGAAAAAAGCTTTGTTCTAACGGGCGCTTGGGGATTTATTACAAAATGCCAAGCTTTTTTTCCGGCCGTAAGGCCCTGAGTTCTACATGGTTTTTTCCCAGTGCAGGGGTTAGATCCCCTCGCCGGGAAAAAGCTGTTTAGGCAACTAATAAGCTTATCTATCATGAAGGAGGTCGCAATGGGAACTTACAAGCTGGTGGCACTGGATATGGATGGTACTTTGCTGACTGAGGAGAAGACAATCTCCAAGGCGAACAAGGAGGCGATTTTCGCCGCTTTGGACAAAGGGGTGACGGTTATTTTTTCAACAGGGCGAGGAGTGCAAAGCATAACCCCTTATGCCGAGGAATTAAAACTGGAAACACCATTGGTAGCAGTCAACGGAAGTGAGGTATGGAGTGCGCCTCATAAGCTGCATAAACGAACTTTGTTTCAGGCTGATGTTATTAGAAGGTTGCATGCCCTTGCCCTTAAAAACGACAGCTGGTATTGGGCCTACGCTGTAGACGGACTATTCAACCGGGATCAGTGGACGGACGATCTGGACGGGCAGCAGTGGCTTAAATTCGGATATTATACCGAGGAAGAAGATAAACTGAAGGCCATTCGTTCCGAAGTAGAGAAGTGGGATTTATTTGAAGTAACGAATTCCCATGTATGTAATATCGAGCTGAACCCGAAAGGAATCAGCAAGGCAAGTGGCGTTGAAGAGGTTTGCAAGATGATTGGGGCTGATATGTCCCAGGTGATTGCTATGGGGGATAGCCAGAATGACATCGCCATGATCCGTTTTGCCGGATTGGGAGTAGCCATGGGCAATGCCCAGGAGGAAGTTAAGCGGATTGCGGATTATGTAACTGCAACGAACGAGGAAGACGGGGTAGCCCGTGTCATTGAGCAATTTGTGCTAAATGCATAAGAGAAAAGGCTTCACTCTGCAAAAATTTTCCTTACTGAAATTTAGAATAAGGTCATGAAGGAGAAGAAACCGTGAGCATACTGGGCTGGGTGCTAATTATCGCTTTGTTTATCATTGGCATGCTGGGTACGGTGTACCCGATTTTGCCCGGTGTGCTGGCGATTTACTTAGGTTTTTTGGTATACGGATGGTTTTTTAGTTTTGAGCATCTGGGTATATGGTTTTGGGTCATTCAGACCGCCTTTGCCCTTGGAATTATTATTGCGGATTATTTGGTAAGCGCTTTAGGGGTAAAAAAATTCGGCGGGTCCCGGGCTTCTGTTGTCGGAAGTACAATCGGACTGATTATTGGTCCTTTTGTCATTCCTGCTTTCGGATTGATTATCGGTCCGTTTTTGGGGGCAGTGATCGGAGAATTATCTCAAGGGGTGCCCCTTCAGACAGCGATAAAAGCCGGTGCAGGATCTGTTGTTGGTTTTTTCTCCAGTGTGGTAGTCAAAGTACTTTTACAGACTTTCATGATCGTGTTGTTTATCGTGTGGCTATTTATATAAACGAAGAAATTTGCCTATCCTACATACCTATTTTTAATTGCCGGGAGGAACTCATTTATGATTCGAGTAACCGTGTGGAACGAAAATGTGCATGAAAAAGAAAATCCGAAGGTGCGGGAAGTGTATCCGGACGGTCTGCACGAAGCCATTGCCAAAGGAATCAGCAATGATGATTTTGTAGTACGGACTGCTACACTAGATCAGCCCGAACACGGTCTTGGCGGGGATGTGCTGGATAATACGGACGTCCTGATCTGGTGGGGGCACAAAGCCCATGACCAGGTCCGGGATGAAATTGTGGACCGGGTTCATCGGCGCATCCTAGATGGTATGGGATTGATCGTACTCCATTCTGGACATTTCTCGAAAATTTTCAAAAAACTGATGGGAACATCCTGCGACCTGAAATGGAGGGAAGTCGGGGAAAAGGAACGTATTTGGGTGGTGGACCCGGCTCATCCGATAGCAGCAGGTCTTGATGCCTGCCTGGAACTGGAACAGGAGGAAATGTACGGGGAGCACTTTGATATTCCGGTTCCGGATGAACTGGTGATGATCAGCTGGTTTGAAGACGGTGAAGTTTTTAGAAGCGGATGTACATATCATCGCGGCAACGGGAAGATTTTTTATTTCCGTCCGGGTCATGAGACTTTCCCGACTTACCACAATAAACAGGTGCTCCAGGTTATCAGGAACGGCATCAGATGGACAGCGCAACCCGCCGGCGCCAGGCAGGCTTACGGCCTTTCGAAACCGTTGGAAGATTTGAGTCATTCGCAAAAATAATGGAACAATTTTCTTCAGTCTGGCACATTTGGAAAATCTGTGGACTACACTTTTGCATCGAAATCCAGTAAACTGAATATTAGCACCACATGCCCGTAAGGACAAAGATATGGTCGCTTCGCATTTACCGCGGGCGACTTTGTTTTTTAGTCATTATAGAGGAAAGAGGAAGAAACGTTGTCAAAAAAAGATTCGCTTATTAAAGGGACTATTATTCTTACTGTTGCTGCACTTGTAGCCCGTTTCCTCGGTTTATTCCAGCGGATTCCCCTGGTCTATTTGTTGGGGAATGAAGGAATGGCCAGTTACACGATTGCATTCAATCTGTATTCGACTCTTCTCATTATTGCAACTGCCGGGGTACCCACTGCGTTAAGCAAGATGATATCCGAGAAGATGGCCGTAGGCCATTATCAGGATGCCAGGAAAATCTACCGGGCATCGCTTTGGTTCGCGGTTATTGCCGGTATTGTGATGGCCGTCATGCTGTACATTCTGGCTCCTTTCTATGCCGAAGATATATCGAGGGATCCTCATGCCGTTCTGGCTACCCAGGCCATTGCACCTGCTCTTCTGCTGTTCCCGCTGATTGCCATAATGCGGGGCTACTTCCAGGGAAGACAGCGAATGATGCCGAATGGTATTTCCCAAGTAGTGGAGCAGATTTTACGCCTTGTCGTAGGAGTTTTGCTCGCTTATCTGCTGCTGAACGTAAGCCTGGAGTGGGGAATTGCCGGGGCTTCACTTGGCGGTGTTGCCGGAGGGGTTGCTGCACTTGCAGTGATGATTTATTATACGGTCAAAATCAGAGAAGAGGACAAGGAAGAACTTCCGTCTATAGCCGTACAGCGTTCCGACGGTTCAATCTCATATACAAAAGAAGCAGGATTGTCTGACCCCGGAATCACGTTAAGCTATGGAAGTATTCTTAGGGATTTGCTCAGTCTGTCAATCCCGATTGTCATTTTCTCTATGACCGTCACGCTTATTTATAACATTGATTCCTCTACTGTTATTCCGTTTCTTACCCGGTTTACCGATACACCGTATCAGGAAGCCAAGGAACTGCTCGGAATTTTGGGTGGCCAGGCGCAGTCACTGGCAGGGCTGCCTATCGTCCTTGCTGTGGCATTAAGCCAGTCCATAATGCCGATAATTTCGGTAGCTTACTCGCAGGGAAAGATGGACGTAGTAGCGAATCAGACAGCTAAAGTGCTTCAGCTCTCCATTATCTCCGGTTTGCCGATGGTCCTGCTGATTTGTACCGGCTCACGCCCAATCGACGGTTTTATTTTCCTGTTCGGGGGTAGTGAAATAGGGAACCAGTTTGCTCCGAGTATCATAGCGTTAATGACTGCCAGTGTCATGTTTCAGATTATTATGCAGACGTCAGGTGCCGTGCTGATGGGCATGGGGAAAATGCCGGAGCTGGTACAGATCGTGGCTATCGGCATCGGAACGAAAATGGTCAGCAGCATAATGCTGGTGAAATATTTGGGGATCTATGGCATTATAGCCGGATCGGCCCTTTGTTTTGTGATCATGTCCTATCTGAATCTGAGAGTCCTGCATAAGGAAGTGAAATTCCGCATTATGCTGAAGCGCCGTTGGGTAGGCCTGGCTTTTTCAACTATTATCATTGTTGCCGTCGGCATGATGCTGGAAATCGTAACAGATACCTACCTGCACCTGACTCCATGGGTCCGTTTCAATTACGGGCTGAATGCGGTTATCATCTGCGGGGCAGTAATGGCCTTGTACCCGATTATGCTGGTGGTTACCCGGGTTGTAACCTGGAACGACGTACTCTCGTTTCCGGCTCCGCTGCAAAAATTGATTCACAAGGCAGCCAGAATATTGAAAAGATCCTAAGACGAAAAGTGCTGGGCCGCCAAAATGGCAAGTTCGATCTTTTTTAGCCGGAGACAGGCTTCCGCCGTCATATCAAAGAATAGCGGAGGTTTGATTGTGCCCAGTCTGTTTAGAATATCACTATGTTGAAACCAATCGCCTTCCCCGGCAGCTTCGGACTTTTGGTCCTGCCAGACATGTTCAAGCATCGGACTGTAAAAAGGTTCGGACTCCGGCTTAAGCCTGCATTGATCAAGCCTCTCCCGGAACGGGGTTCCGGGAGAGGCTTTATTCACGCATGAAAATAGCTGAGGACAATAGTCAAGGCGGGAGCCTGTGTGCGGGAATCGGTATGCAAAGCTCGTTGCGCCCTCGAATACTTCGGGGATGCCGAATAAAATACCGTAGAGCTTTTTGCCGAATTCGATGCGTTCTGTTAAATCAGAGAAATCTTCCAGGATTAATCCGGCCAATAAATGGGATACAGGTTTATTTGTCATGCCGGCAGAAAGGGGGATTCCCTGCTCATTCACAGCCCGGTAAGGGAATATAATCTGGTTTAGCTGGAATAAGGCCTGGGTCTGGAATAATAAAGTATCAAGAACGTGCTCACGATAAAAAGTATTCCTGACAATTCGTGATTCAATATAATTTTGCTCATTAATAATCAGGCATTGGGAGAGTAAAACCGAGTCCCGCTTCTGCCAAAACAGGTTCCAAACGGGATGCATAAAACCAGATACGGAAAAAACAGGAAGCAGATGAAATAAGGATCGGTTTTGTTTGCGGCTATAAGCATAGAGCAAAAGCTGGGGGTAGGCATCTTGAAAAATTAGCCAATTTGCCCGTTCCAGAAATGAAAACATATCTTTGCTCTGTTTTTCGTTCAGTAAGTGTGGAAGCAGATCACCCCGCAAGTCTGTCATGTTGTAGCCGCTGTTCCGGGATACCATGTGGGCAAGAAAAGCCCAGTGAAGTTCGGGGAACTGCCGGTATATCTGCAGATAGGCCTTTGTACGGGTCACATTATTGCGGTTATGACGAACCGTGGTTTCCCTGATCTCTTCAACCAGATCATACTCATGATGATGAAGGGACTGTTTCCTTGTCCCCACCTTAGAAGTGCTCTGTCCCTGGAATGATTTCTTAAGCCGAAGCTGGTGCATGAGAATGGCTGTAAGCTGCGACAAACCTTCAGGAGAAGGAGATAGTGCCGTGGTGGTAGGAGCTGCTTTTATCGCAGATGCTACGGCTTCCATTTTCCCTTGAAACAAACCTTTCCATTTATAAGGGGGTTTCAGCAGCCAATCTGTGATTGAGTTCAGCCAACTCCGCTCTTTCGTTCCCATATGAATGCCTCCTCAATTCGGTATTTTGTCAGCATTCCCTCTGTTTCCTTATCGTATGAGCGTTTTTCAGTTAGTAGCTGCCGTTTATAAAGCCGGAGAGCTTACCCGAGAAACCAACTTCACGCAGAAATTGTCTGTACAGGCCGGAGGAGTATATCCCTCAGCCTCTGCCCAGAATCCGTGAAAGGAATTGAAATTAGCGGTATTTTCACGGGTTTCAAAGCGGACGTAAACTCTTGCGGGATATACTCCTCCTCTGATTGCAGAGCCATTTCCTCATTTATAGGGTTTCTCGCCAGTTTTGGTATACGAATCTGTTATTGATCTGTTCCTGATGAGGATCCGGGATCCTTCGGGGAGGATCGGCCTGGAAGTCTGCCGGTACGCATTAATGCTTCGCGGAGCAGGAACTCAATGTGGCCGTTTACACTGCGGAATTCATCTGCCGCCCAGCGCTCCAGTGCTTCGTACAGTTTAGGGTCCAGGCGAAGCGGAAAATTTTTTTTGGCAGCCATAGGACCCTAATAGATGGAGCCTGAATTGATGACAGGCTGGGCAGAACGGTCGGAGACTACAGCTACGAGCAAGTTATTGATCATGGCGGCTTTGCGTTCTTCGTCAAGTTCCACTACACCCTCAGCCTGAAGCTTGCCGATAGCCATCTGTACCATCGATACAGCTCCTTCCACGATCTTCTCTCTCGCAGCAACAATAGCCGCTGCCTGCTGGCGCTGCAGCATAGCACTGGCAATTTCTGTAGCATATGCCAAATGGGTAAGCCTTGCTTCCATGACTTCCACTCCTGCTACAGACAAACGATGCTGTAGTTCTTCCGTTAGCTCGGCCGCTACTTCTTCCGCATTTCCCCGGAGTGAATAACCCGTTTCCTCAAATAAATCGTACGGATATTTGCTTGCTACGTGGCGAAGGGCACTTTCGCTTTGGATTTCCACAAACGAATTATAGTTATCGACTTGAAATAAGGCTTTGGCCGAATCGACTACCCGAAAAACGATTACCGCTGCAATTTCTACAGGATTCCCTTCCACATCATTGACTTTTAATCTGGCACTGTTAAAATTACGAACCCGCAAAGAGACTTTCTTCCGGTCAGAAAAAGGGATGGTCATAAAAAATCCGCTTTGCCTGATTGTACCCATGTATTGTCCAAAAAAGGTTATGGCTAAGGCCTGATTTGGCTGAACAATACTGATGGAGCAGATCAGAATGAAGGCTACGACTGCACAAAGCACGGCAAGGACATAAAATTCTGCAAAGAGCAGATATAAACCCAGTCCTATCACTACCAGTAAGCCTAGAAAACCGATGAATCCATTTATGGACCAAGCTTGTTTTTCTTTCATTTCACATTCTCCCCCTCTACTACTTTTTCTGGGTTGTTAATACTAAATTGATACTATTTGGATATTTTTATGATATCATAATTTCCTTTGAATTGGAAGATGGAATAAGGAGTCTCATTTCTTGACAGGGGTTGGACAAAGTGCTATATATGAAGCATCAAAAACCCAAAGAGGTGAGTGAAAATGAAGAAAGTATCAACAGAACAGGAGTTTCGCTCGGTTGTGGCAGACCCCGGTACAACAGTCGCTGTATTTAAGGCGGTTTGGTGTAAAGATTGTTATTTTATTGAGCCCTTCATGCCTGATTTGGAGGTTCAATATAAGGATAGCATCCGTTTTATTGAGGTGGATCGGGATGAGCTTCCGGATATGTGTTCGAAGTTGAACATTCTTGGCATCCCCAGTTTTATCGCCTTTAGTAACGGCCAGGAACTGATCCGTTTTGTCAGCAAACTTCACAAGACGAAGGAAGAAATCAAGCAGTTCCTTGACCGGGCTGTAGACGTTTCTTCGGCTTTGAACAACAAGTAGCCTGAACAGAAACACAGAAAGGGGCATGGCTAGGTCATGTCCTCTTTCTATTTGTTTTGTTGGGGGAATGAACGGTTTGAAAATATGGGGCAGGAAGAGGAAACAGCTGAGGTCGAAACGGGAAGCAAGCTGTTTTCTTTCTTATATATAGGAAATTTTATGCTTAAAGAGCGCGTTGCGGCGCGGCAAGTGTTGTTGTTTCTTTTCAAGGCTTTGTAACAATTCTCGGCGGATAAGCCTATAAACCCCTGAAAAATCCCGATATAATTGTATAAGATGTCATATGCAAGACTTATTTTGGCCTATCTAATTAGGTATATACAAAGTGGGTGAACAGATTTGAACAAATTAGTAACCAGATTTGCCTGGGCCACAGCTATTGGCATGTTTTTGATCCTGATCATGGGTTCCCTGGTTACCACAACCGAATCAGGCATGGGGTGCGGAGCGGAATGGCCGCTTTGCCACGGCAAATTTATTCCGGCTTATACGATATCCTCCTTTATCGAATTCAGCCATCGTTTTGTTGTGGGCATAGTCGGGTTGATCTTATTGGCTACTACCTTCCTAGTCTTCAAGGATGTGAAACGGAAAGACACACGATGGTTCGTTTCACTGACGCTTTTATTTGTTATCATACAAGCTCTAATGGGAGCCGGAGCGGTAATTTGGAGCCAATCCTCCGCTATCCTTGCTCTTCATTTCGGCCTTTCTTTGCTGGCTTTTGCTTTCTCCTTGCTTACCTTGCTTAGTTTGGGGGAAATGGGCAAGTATTTGGATCATCCAGGGAGAATGAGTCCGGGTTATGCCGCCTTAATCTGGATTACAACCTTTTTCAGTTATGTGGTCGTTTATGTCGGGGCATTCGTACGCCATACAACTTCGAGCGGTGGCTGTACAGGGTTTCCCCTTTGCAACGGAGAAGTTATCCCTGATCTTTCCGGAGCAGCCGGAATTGTTTTTATGCACCGCGTAACAGTGCTTATTTTGACCATTATGGTAGTCATCCTGTTTGTTAAAGGACGGACGGTTTATGGGGATAATCCTTTCATCCGCCGAAGCAGTGGTCTAACCTTTGTGCATACGCTGCTTCAGATTGCAGCCGGAATTCTTGTAACTTATGTGGTGGGAACGGACAATTATGTGTTTGGGGCACTGCTGCATAATGCCTTTATTGCATTCCTGTTCGGTTATTTAAGTTATTTGTGCGTGCTGACGCTCCATTACCGTAAACAAAAGATGTAGAAAGGATCTTGCCCGTGTACACAAATTTAAGAGACTTTATTGATGATTTAAAAAAAGACCGTGATCTCGTGGAAATCTCTGCACCGGTCGACCCGTATCTGGAACTTGCGGAGATCCATAGGAGGGTCATTGAAGAGCAAGGACCTGCCTTATTATTTACCAACGTCAAAGGAAGCTCTTTTCCGGTAGTGACTAATTTGTTCGGGACGTCCGATAGGGTAGACAAGGCTTTTGGTCCAAGGCCTGAGCAGCTTATGAAAGAAGCGATAGAAGCAGTGGAATCATTATTGCCTCCGACTCCTAAAGCTATATGGGGAGAACGTAAGCTGATTATGGAGCTCTTAAGAGTGGGCACCAAGGAGATCAAGGGATCGGGTGCCCCGATTTTGGGAGAATGCCGCCGGCAGGACCCGCTTAAAGGATTACCCGCGCTGACCTGTTGGCAGGAGGATGGGGGGCCATTCGTGACCCTTCCGCTTGTTTATACGGAACATCCAAAAACGGGGCAGCATAATGTAGGCATGTATCGGCTTCAAGTATACGATGACCGCTCGACCGGTATTCACTGGCAAATTCATAAAGGCGGGGGGTTCCACCATTATGAAGCCGAACAAAGAAACGAAGCGCTGCCTGTTACCGTATTCCTCGGCGGGCCTCCGGCACTGATAGCGTCGGCCATAGCCCCGGTTCCGGAACAGCTTCCGGAATTGCTTATAGCCTCATTAATTCTTGGAAAGAAACTGCCTATGACAGCCAATCCCCATGGAGGCCACCGTCTTGTCGCAGAAGCGGACTTTGCTATCAGCGGTAAAGTGCCCCCGCATCTAAGACGTCCTGAGGGACCATTTGGCGACCACTTTGGCTATTATTCCCTGAAGCATGATTTTCCTGTATTTGAAGTTGACCACATGTGGCATCGTAAAGATGCCATATACCCAGCGACTATTGTAGGAAAGCCAAGACAGGAAGATTACTATATGGGGGAATTTCTTCAGCGCCTGCTTTCTCCCGCTTTTCCGATGGTTATGCCGGGAGTCAAAGAACTATGGACATATGCAGAGACAGGGTTTCATTCTCTGGCAGCAGCCATCGTCCGGGAAAGCTACCGGAGGGAAGCTTTGACATCCGCATTCCGTATTCTAGGGGAAGGTCAGCTTACGCTGACCAAATTCTTGATGATTACAGACCGGACTGTAGATTTGGAGAACTTTCCGCTGCTGCTGGAAACCGTGCTGGAACGATTCCAACCCCGGGAAGACCTGATTATTATCAATCATACTTCCCACGATACCTTGGATTATACCGGCCATAAGCTGAACCACGGAAGCAAAGCGATCATGATGGGGATCGGGGAACCTGTAAGAGAATTACCGAGAGACTATCAGGGCGGGCAGCTTCCGCCGATCACCAAAGCCAACCCGTACTGTGGCGGATGCCTATGTATTTCGGGACCGTCTTATGAGGAGGCTCCTGATCTGCCCAAACATCTTCTGGATCACTCTTACGGACAGCTTGTAGAATGGCCGCTGGTTATATTAGTAGATGATGCGGATGTGGCAGCAGGGCAAACATCATTCTTGTGGACCGTGTTTACTCGTTTCAATCCGGCAACGGATATTTTCGCTAAATCCAAAGTTTCCTTCAATCACGTGGAGTATGAGCTTCCTCTGATCATCGATGCCAGAATGAAGCCTTCTTACCCGGATGAGCTTTTTCCAAGGGAAGACATCGTAAAACTGGTAGACAGCCGCTGGAAAGAATACTTTCCTTCCTGAAATCTAAGAGAGAAAGAGCTTATACATTTATATATAGAAAAGGCAGGGGACCCGGGGAGACCGGTCCCTGCCTTTTATGGTAATATATAGGGGTATGATTCATGTACCTAGAGCGCATACTGGGACTTGTAAAATGTGACAAACTACCAGTACCCTGGGATACAGGATTCAACTTGAGGTGATGCTATGCTCCGATTTTTATTCCATGAACCAAAGCGTACGGATGATGGACAAATACGCGAGGCGAATGAGGCCATCCGCCGTTATTCTTCCAGGCTCCACCGGTATAAGGCAGTACTTCCCGAACATAAGCAGAAACAACACCGTCTTCATGTACGGAGTATAAGCTTTCTGGATGCTTTGAACGAGATTGAACAAAGCCTTTACTGCTCTTCCCGATATGCTCGTTATGTTAAATCTTCTTACATAGATGAGATGAAACCCGAGGAATTGGATCATTACCGAAGGTATTTGTATTTTTACAAAAATGCATTAATCCGTGTATTTTCGATCCTTGATAAGCTTGGTTATTTTCTGAATGATGTATACAACGTACGCACGGAAACAAAGAAACCCAGATTTTCTTTCTATACGGTTTTGCGCCAGATGCATGAGCAGAATATTCATCCTGAACTGGGGCAGCAATTGCACGATCTGAAAGTTACTATGAAACCGGCCATGGATAAACTCAGAAAGAGACGCAATATGGAAATTCATTTTGTTAATGTGGAGATGCTGGATGATCTGATGCAGAATTATTCTCCTATTGGGGAACGGATTCAGGTCGAACAGGTATTGGAAGACATCCTGGATTTGGAACAGGGATTCCAAATGGTCTGCTCCTCTATCAGCATAGCCTTTATCTACATGGACCGGCATCATCCTCTTGGTTTAACGGAAGGGGGAGAAGGATGAACGAAGAACGGAAGGTAGCCTTAATTACAGGCAGCGCCAGAGGACTTGGAAAGAGGACAGCCCTGACTCTGGCGGAAGAAGGTTATGATGTTGTGGTTACTTATGTGAACAGCGGGGAAGATGCGAGTAAGCTTACGGCGCAAATAGTAAAAATGGGGGTTCGTTCCCAGGCTGTTCGGGCAGATGTGTCCAAGGCCCGGGATATTCAGCGGCTGGTAGCCGAAGTACGCAGCCATATGGGACATGTAGACGTTCTGGTAAATAATGCAGGGCCATTTATTAGAGAAAGACGTTTTTTCGCAGAGTATCATGCGGATGAAATTGATTACTTGGTCCGGGGAAATCTGCTCGGGGTTATGCAGCTCGATCAAGCCCTTCTTCCAATGATGCGGGAGAGACGATGGGGCAGGATTATCCATTTCGGGTTTGGGCATGCCGCTGAGGCCAGAGCGTGGCCGCACAGGGCCGTCTACGCTGCAGCTAAAGTCGGACTTGTATCCTTCACCAAAACACTTGCTGAAGAAGAAGCGAGGAATGGAATTACGGTGAATATGATATGCCCTGGGGATATCCGCGGGGATAATAAAGAGAAGCTTATTCATGAAGTGGCTTTTCAATCGGATGAAGAGACGCCGCTTGGAAGACCCGGTACCGGGGAGGATATCGCCAGAGTCATTGCATTTCTTTGCCAGCAGAACTCGGATTTTATTACCGGCAATATTATGGAAATATCGGGGGGCTTGATCCTATCCAAACGCTGCCGACATTGAATAGGAAATAAAGCGCCGAAATAAAAAGAAATCTAATCTAAAAGCCCGCGGCAATCCGCGGGCTTCAGTTGATTATGGTAAAGGTGGGAGATTAGAATACTTGGACAACTTCCTGAATGCCTTCTACCTCTTCAACCAGGGCACGTTCAATACCTGCTTTCAGGGTGATAGTGGAACTCGGGCAGCTGCCGCAGGCCCCCATCAGTCTCAATTTTACAATTCCGTCCTCGACATCTACGAGTTCAACGTCACCTCCATCACGTTGAAGGAAGGGACGAAGCTTATCTAAAACTTCCAGCACTTCATCATACATGGTGGAATCTTGCAGTTGTTCCGTCATTTGATTCAACTCCTTTCTTTATATTATTATATACAAGAAGGTAGAAAATGAAAATGCCACCAGATGATTTCATGGTGGTCTTTTTCTATTTTAACCCGTAAGGTGATGATCATTCTTGAGACCTATTATTGAGTTTTGTGCAAGCAGCCTTCATGAAGGGATGAGGGAACTGATTGTACGTCTGGAAAAAAATCCTGATATAGATGTAGTGGAATACGGGTGTCTTGGGTATTGCGGTGAGTGCTACTTAAGTCCGTACGCTCTTGTGAACGGGGAAGCCGTATTCGCCGAAACGGTAGAAAAACTAGAACAGGCGATTGCGGATAAAATAAACGAAATCGAAGCCATGGACGACTTGTTTTAAAATTCTTGATCTCATGCCGCATGACTTCAATATCTGGGGATGCGGAGCTAACCAAAATGGTGTTTGGATTTCCAAAGCACCCCATTTTTTAAAACTCGGGGTACCATTCCAGTCATAACCGCACGTTCACCCACAACACCAAAGCCTGATTTTTTGCCGAGTGACCCCAGAACCCCCTTGAGCTTGATTTTGCCAAGCCGGGGGGTTTTGTTATGCCAAACAGCCTGTATCACTTCGGCGATTTGCTTGCCTTGTGCTCCGGCTGCCTGTGCACTCGGTGAAAACGGCATATTGGCACAGTCCCCCACCACATAGACATCCGGGTATTCCGGTATTTGATGATAAGCATTCAGCATAACCCGGCCATGCTTATCTTTAGACACGTTCAATGCCTGTGCAAGAGGGCTTGGCTGAATGCCTGCCGTCCAAACCGTAACATCAGTCAGAATGATCTCCTCCTGATTATACAGTTCTCCGCCTTCCAAACGGCTAAGCTGAACATAAGAGCGAAGCTCAATATCATGCTCCAGCATCCAGCCGCTGACAAACTCCTGTAGCTTGCTTGGGAATGAAGAAAGGACGCTTTTTCCACGGTCAAGGATGCGAATATTCAGATCAGGACGGCTTTCCCGCAGTTCCGCGGCAATTTCAACACCACTAAGGCCACCACCGACAATAGTGACCTGACCGTACGGGTTCACATCGTTGATTCGCCCGTATGTAGCTCTGGTTTGCGCCAATGTTTGGATACTGTTGGTATACAGGTCGGCTCCTGGAATGCCGTGGTATTTGTCCACACAGCCAAGCCCGATTACGAGCCAATCATAGTCGATCGATTCACTGTTTAAAAGCTCTACTTGTTTGTTCTCTAGGTCTATCCCCGTTACTTCCCCGTACTTTAGCTGAATCCTTGGATCGTCGGGAAAAGGAACGCGAATATGAGTTTCTGCAATGGTGCCTGATGCGAGAGCATAATATTCGGTCTTTAAGCCTTGAAAAGGCATACGGTCAACCAACATAAGAACCACATCATCGGGCAGTTCTTTGTTTAACAGTTCAAGGGCTATGGTCAGTCCCCCATAGCCTCCTCCTAGAATAACAAGCTTTTTCATGCGTGAAAAATCCCTTCTACGATGGTTTTATACCTTAAACACTATTCGTATACTTGAATTTCATTGTAAAACGTGTCTCGTTCAACAGGGATGCGGCCCGCACCTTTTATCAGCCATGTCAGTTCGTCTCTTGTCAGTCCTTCAGGAGAGGTCGCTCCTGCCGCATGAGAAATACGTTCTTTCACGATAGTCCCATGAGCATCGGATGCGCCGAAGCAATAAGCCATTTGGGCAATGTTCGTACCCAGATTAATAAAGTAAGCTTTAATATGCCGAATGTTATCCAGCACCAGGCGGCTTATAGCAATGGTTTTCAGGTTCTCGAAAGCGGTAACGCGCCGTTTAATACCGGCTTTTTTGCTTGCAGGCTGAATAGCATTCGGAATAAATACCATGAAACCGCCCGTCTTGTCCTGAAGATCGCGGATCGATATCATATGCTCAATACGCTGTTGAAGAGTTTCAATGGAACCATACAGCATGGTAGCATGAGTTTTCATTCCAAGCTCATGGGCAGTCTGGTGAATTTCCAGCCATTGATCTGTTGTAGCTTTATCAACACGCATTTTTTTACGATATTGTTCGGACAAAATTTCAGCGCCTCCGCCCGGCATTGTATCAAGTCCTGCATCCATAAGAGCCTGAAGTACATTTTTGTAGCTGAGGCCGCTTATCCGGGAAAAGAAATCAATCTCTGCCGCGGTATGGGCCTTCACTGTTACGTCCGGGAAATTTTCTTTTAGCGCTTTGATACAGCTTACATAATAATCAAACGGCATATGATGATTATGGCCGCCTGTTATATGAAATTCGCGCATACCGGGATGAAAATGCTCATGGATATGACTGATCATTTCATCAGGAGAGTAAGTATAGGCGCCTTCCTCACCGAGATTCCGGCGGAAATGGCAGAAAGCGCAATGTGCCTCACAAACATTGGTGAAATAAAGGCTCATATTTTCTATAAAATATACTTTATTTCCGTTTTTCCGCATGTTGGCCTCGTTGGCCAATTGTCCAATAGTTAAAATGTCATCGGATTCATATAAAAATAAGCCTTCTTCCAGGGAAAGCCTTTGGCCGTGTTTCACTTTTTCGGCAATCTCCGCCATTTGTTTCGCGGGAGTTTTTAGAATGACATTCATCAGATCCCCTCCTGTTCGGTTAATAAGCTGGCACTAAAAAGCGGTTCAGTTGTTCCCATAGGGTTTTCGTCCCAGGTCTTGAAAAATAGCCCGAGGGAGACTTGAATCATAGAAACACAGCAATGCAACATGCCAAAACCCCCGGTTCCTAGACAGGCAGGACTTCCGGAGGGCAGGGTGGTGCAGCGGTTGGTTCCTGTGTACAACAAAAAACAAAGTATTCCTTCCATCTAACGATAGAACAATACAATTTTTGATAAGAGAGAAGCGGCTGCTGTTCTCTCTAAAGTTAAGCACCTTATCAGTCACACCTTGTTTAATTATAAACCTACATATGCAGGCGGGCAATAAAAATCCAACATTTGTGAGAAAGAGCATTGAAAGGGAACAAGTAATATGGACGGTATTTCCATTTTTTCATATATTGTTGTATACTGTTTGATTAGGAGATTATTTGGTAAAGAGGGATTAATCGTGACTATTTCTGTACTTTCAAAAATGGAAAATAAAATTGTTGTTGAAATTGAAAGAATGCGTGAACAAATGGTCGAACTCGGTATTCGTCACGGTTTTCTTCATCCTAAAGTTCAAGCTTGCAGCCGTGAGCTTGATGAGCTGCTGCTGCAGTATTACAACTGGCGGCGGTTGGATGAGCACACTGCGGAATTGGCCAATTAAACAGCGGACAGAGCTGAATAGGTCCGTTATTTCTTGAGACCCTTATTCAATAGGAGTATACTGAAAAGAAAGGCAGCACGGAACTGCCATTTTCATTTATCCTGTTAAGCCTTTCGGGGCGTCAGGGGATAAGGAGGTTATGACAGAATGATTCAAATCAGTGAAATAGCTAATGAAAAAATCAAGGAACTGCTTGCTGCTGAGGAGACCCCCGGCCTGTTTCTCCGTTTGGGTGTGCTGGAAGGTGGATGCAGCGGATTTTCATACGGAATGGGATTCGACAATGAGCAAAAGGAAGAGGACGAGGTTCTGGACGTGGACGGTCTTAAGATTGTAGTGGACCAGGACAGTATGAAGTATTTAAACGGTCTTGAGATTGACTATAAGGAAGCCGGTATGGGGGGCGGGTTTACCATCCATAATCCGAATGCTATTGCCACCTGCGGCTGCGGGTCCAGCTTCCGGACAGCACCCGAGCAGGAAGCGAAAGCACAAAAGTGTGATGCATAATGAGTTGAAATTAACGATTTATTTCCTCCTGGACGTTTCTCAAAATACAAACGTTTAGGAGGCTTTTATTTAAAGATTTGTTTTTAATCGAATCGATTTCGGATGGAAATCAAAGTTATTCATTTAAATCATACATAAGAAAAAACTTCGCGAAATAAACGCAAAGTTTTTTTCTTATGTGTGAGGTTATCCTGGCATCATGGTCGGCCGCCAGGGGTATCCGGAATGCGTGTGCAGTTGACTATCCCTGCTGCAGTCTTATCTGTTAACGGGTAAATACATGATTACCAATAGAGGACAAGGTTGGACGGGATTTGCTCCATGAGGACGTTGCTGTATGCGGATTGTAATAATAAAGGGCTCCGCCTGTAGGGTCCCAACCGTTCAAAGCACTCCGGGCTGCATCGTAGGCCGCCTGATTTGGCTTCAGACTGTACTGGCCATCACGGATAGCGGAAAATTGTCCCGGCTGGAAAATGACTTCGGTAATGCTATCAGGGAAAGCATTGGACTGGACCCGGTTCAAAACTACGGCTCCTACAGCAACTTGTCCTTTAAAGGACTCCCCACGGGCTTCTGCGTAAATAATACGGGCCAGTTGGTCCAAAGTGATCTGTTTTGAGCCTGCCATTTGATTCAGTTTGGCTAACGTGGCGGAATCGGCGCTGCCGGTGACGGAAAGACCATACGCTTTCTGAAAGTCCCGGACCGCCTCTTTAGTAATTTTACCATAATAACCGGTTATTCCTTTCTTGAAATAACCGAGCGAACTGAGTCTCTCCTGCAGATTCAGCACATGCTCGCTTTGGGTACCTATATTGAGTGTCATGGCACCCGCCGGTGAAGCCATGACCATTAAACCCAAAGCACAGGCACTGACAGATAGCGTAATGACTGCTTGTTTTATTTTTTTCATTTGTATCGATTACCCTCCTCTTACTTACTGACGTCAATTGTTGGTGCAATAAACAAACGAAGAACTTATTCTCTGACGATAGACTGACCGCACACGCTTTATTGCAGCAGAGAGACAAAGTAGAAAAAATGCCTGGAAAAACTTTGTCTGCTTATAGCGTTCGGCCCGACAACCATAAAAATTGTCCGTAAGGTTGAAAAAGAGGAAAAAAGGAGGAGGGGGGAGGAAGATATACCTATAAGTTCCGTCACGTAACCATAGCGGACCCATTTTTACCAGGATACGATATGATACGGACCTACAGGCGGTCTATTACATCCTGGTTCAGATCCCGGTAGCAGGTCATATCCTCGCCTAAA
The DNA here is from genome assembly GCF_002003265.1 of Paenibacillus larvae subsp. larvae. Taxonomy (NCBI): domain Bacteria; kingdom Bacillati; phylum Bacillota; class Bacilli; order Caryophanales; family Paenibacillaceae; genus Paenibacillus; species Paenibacillus larvae. Next base: position 2,096,754 of record NZ_CP019687.1, on the reverse strand, counting down.
TATTTGCGAAGGCGAATTTCGATTTCACTTTTTACCAGGCGGATAAGAAGACGCATAGAGCCGGAATAACCGCGGCACAGATAACTGGCGTAAAGCCCTTCCGGTTCGAGCTTTTGCCAAGTCACTTGAATCCCCCTCCGGCGAAATTCGGCACGAAGACGGGTCCATTCTCCGGATGCCTGATCCATTGCGCGGTGAATGACCTTAATATAGGGATCAGGTGTTTTAATCGGACTTTCCCTAACGTAACGGGCATCACGTTCAAATACTGAAAGGACCAGGGGAAGAAGCAGATACTCCTTAATCATCGATAATTCCTGGTGACTGGGAAGCTGGGGTCTGTTTACCGACGGGTCCATGAAATCACTCCTCTATGAAGGAACGTATGTTCTTATTATATACACTTTAGACCCAAAAGTGCCTGTTCCACAAGAGAAAAGAGGAAGCCAAATTTTACATATAAGAATCATTTGACAATAGTCAAAAGCCGTCCCCGATTTTAGGGACGGCTTTCTATACTTTTCCGGATTCGCATTTCTGCTCTTAATTTTTTTGGAAATAACAGACTGAAAGATTTTTATCGTTAACAAGTGTATACTAAAACAAAGAGGGTAGGGAGGTCAGACATTTGTTTCAGCAAAAAATGCCCCTTTACAGCAAAAATCGGCAAAGTGGTATTGCTGCAGTGGAAAGATGGAACGTAGGAGGGATAAACCAATGGGTTATGATGCGGGGGATGGATATCAAAAAACCGCTCCTGCTTTTTTTGCATGGCGGACCCGGTATTGCCCAGATTGGTTTTGCCCGTTCATTCCAGAAGGAACTGGAGGAACATTTTGTCGTGGTCAATTGGGATCAGCGTGGTTCCGGCTTGTCCTTTTCGAAACAAATCTCTCCTGCTTCTATGAACGTGAACCAATTTGTTCAGGATACATTGGAAGTGACCACTAAACTGCTTGAACGTTTTCAGCGGCCGAAGTTGTATCTGGTTGGCCATTCTTGGGGAAGTATCCTTGGCATGCTTGCCATTAAGCAAAAACCGGAATATTTCTATGCATATTATGGTATCGGACAAATCAGTGATATGCTGCAAAACGAGGAATTCTGCTACCAGTATTCCTTGAACGAAGCCCAAAAACGGGGATGGCAAAAGGCCGTCAAAGAGTTGGGTTCACTTGGCCCAAGACCCTTTACTGACCAGAAAAGTCTGAACATTCAGCGGAAATGGCTGGGGCGTCTGGGAGGAATCTATCACGAAGTGAATGTGCCCGCTCTAATGCTTAAAGGCATGCTTGCTTCCAAAGAATACGGCTGGATGGATTTAATCCGATATACGGCAGGAACCTTCTTCTCTACAAAAACAATGTGGCCGGAAATAGCCAAGATAAATGTGGCCGGGAAGGTTCCGGAAGTGAATGTGCCGGTAATCATCAATGCCGGAAAATACGATTACAGTACACCTTCTGAACTTAGCCGGCATTATTATCAGACTCTCCGTGCACCGGACAAGGGATGGTTCTGGTTTGAACGGTCGGGACATTCACCTCATTTCGAGGAGCCGGAGAGGTTTCGGGAGGTTGTACTTTCCACATACCGAACCTACTCTCAATACTGAACCAGGGAACGAGGAGGAAAAGTATGAAAGAAAAAGTCATATTACTTACTTCAGACCAATTTGGCAATGGGGACGCCCTACTAGGGTCTTCTCTATTAGAAACCTTCATGGTGCTGATCAAACAGGAGGCAAATAAACCGGCTGCTGTCTTTTGTTTGAACAAAGGAGTAACCCTGCTTACTGAGAAGTCATTAATTTCCGTTCATCTCAAAGAATTGGCCGATCAGGGGGTGCCCGTACTGGCCTGCAAGACGTGCCTGGATTATTATGGAGTCGGACATGTCCTTACGGTCGGACAAGTATCCAGCATGAAGGAATTCGTTGAACTGGCCCGAAATCATGAGGTTATAACCATTGGATAAGAGATTTTTGCAAACGGCAAGAGCCGGAAACTTCTATGTGGCAGAAGGTTCCGGCTCTTTTTCATTCAACATGGAGGTACACTTGGGGCAACGCGTAGCTTTTACATCAATTTTCGATAAACAATACGGACATTCCTTGGTCGGATCTTCCGCTTTTTCCTCCCGTTCCTCATTTCTACGGAAGTGGTTGATCTGCTTGATTACAACAAAAATAACGAAAGCGACAATCAGGAAGTCCAATACATTATTGATAAACTGCCCATAATTAATCGTTGGGGCTCCGGCCGCTTTGGCCTCTGCCAGAGAATTGTAGTGCGTGTCCGACAGATTAATAAATAAACTGGAAAAGTCCACCTTTCCAAGCAGCAGCCCGATAGGAGGCATAATTACGTCGTTCACAAGGGATGTGACAATTTTGTTGAAGGCAGCTCCGATGATAACACCGACAGTAAGATCAACGACGCTCCCCCGCATAATGAATTTTTTAAATTCTTGTATAAATGACAATGGCTTTACACATCCTTCGTTCAAAATTCTTACCCAGTGTATCAGACACGCCCCGTTTTTTTCAATCCTACGATTAGCCCCCTATCCCTAAAATGAAACAAAGTCCTGCAAATAAATCAGACAGGACTTTGTGTTACCTTGTATGCCATAAAAGCAGACATGCCGGTGGGGGAGGGTCTAATAAACGATCCGCTTATTGAGCCGGACATGCTCGCCATACTTTCGTTGCATAAGTTGACTTTGTTCCATCATGTAATGGTAAATTTCTTTAAGTCGGTGTTTGCGGGGAAGGATGGTTTCTTTGATTTCTCCATTCACCACAACGTCATAAACCAGCATCCCGAATTCTCCTCCTTTCCGTTTTTTACATACTAAATCAATAGTATTAACCAAGGATCAATTTGATGATTGTTTTTTGTAAAATGGACGGCCTGAGATTTTGAATTTGGAGGAGAAATTGGTTCAAAGGAATAGGCCGTATTTTTCAGGTAATACTTTAGGCCTAGTCAAAAGCAGCTATGATAATAATCCGTATAGGGTGACAAAGATTGATTATTTGTTTTTATCACTGTCGGAAACTGCCAGCTTGTGTATAACCTTGTCCACATTATCCACCCTCATCCTGCATAGGTTTTTACAGGTTATCCCCTAATTACACACAGGATATACACATCTGTTTGTGGATAACGGAACGATTGTTCTAGTTTTGACCCCGTGATAATATAATAAAAAATTGGTGTAGAAGGTGATGATTCCCAATGAGAGTGATCAGCGATGAAACGTTGCTAGAATCTTACTGGAAAGCATTAGACCTGCAGCTGGACGTGGATTTTGTCAATTTATTGTTAATGGAGATCAAACGTAGAGATTTGTCGGTAGAAAATAAAGCTTCCAAAGAAATGACCGTTCTATAAAACAGTCGAATCAATTTCATAACTTGGGTTTCCAACAATATTTTATGAAATTGAATCAGTCAGAGAACTACTTCCTTAACGGGATAGGCAAAACTAGCACGGCACTGGCTACAATATACCATATGTATACACTCATGCTGTTCCAGATCAGGAAAGCCGTTCGTTAAGCTAAGTTCCTCTATAGGACGGTACGGGGCATATGGGCCTAGAAAATCATGTAGTCTTCCTCCATCTAAAGTCATGGAACTGCAACGCGGGCAAGACAGAGATAACTGCTTCAATCCATTACAAACTGCGCAATAAGATGATGACAAAAGGCATTCCTCCTTTATCCAAATAGGATTTCAGGAATAGAATGCCCAATAATAAACAGAATTTACATCTTTGATATTAAAATTTCATGTTGCTGCTGTGGCCGGGAGACAGACGCGCATTTGGATCGATATAGACTTTGGCATTATTTATTGCAGTAGGAGCTTCTCCAAAACCAACTGCAATCAATTTTAGTTTTCCCGGATAAGTAGTGATATCTCCGGCGGCAAAAATCCCGGGTACGCTTGTTTCCATGCGGGAATCAACTACGATGGAGCCATTTTCGATATTCAATCCCCATTCAGCAATAGGACCAAGAGATGAGACGAAGCCGAAATTCACTATGACGGCATCCACATCAATATCTATACTTTCTTTTGTTTTGCAGTCGCTTATGGTGACTTTTTCAATAGTATGTGAACCGTGAAGTTTAGTAATTTCTTTTGGAGTAAGCACATTTACCTTGGAATTTATCAAGTTTTCGACACTGTGTTCATGTGCTCTAAATTTATCGCGGCGGTGAATCAGGGTTACCTCTTCAGCAATAGGCTCGAGCATAAGGGCCCAATCGACAGCTGAATCGCCACCACCACTAATCAGTACTTTTTGACCGGCAAATTGGCTCAGGTCATTTACAAAGTAATGAAGATTTTGCTTTTCAAACTGGGGTGCTTCTTCTAAATCAAGACGTCTTGGTTCGAAGGCACCGACACCGCCTGTAATAATAACGGCTCTTGAGAAATGAGTGGTTTTATCCGTAACGATTTCAAAGAGGCGCTCTTCTCGTTTAATGACCTGCAGCACTTTTTCTTCTAAGCGAATGTCGATGGGGAAACGCTGCATCTGGATGGACAAGTTATCTACAAGCCCTTGGGCTGTAACTTTCGGAAAACCTGCTACATCATAGATGTATTTTTCCGGGTAAAGAGCGGCTAGCTGGCCGCCTAATTGAGGCATGCTTTCAATCAATTTTACGGATGCTTGGCGCATACCGCCATAGAAAGAAGCGAACATGCCGGCAGGACCTCCGCCGATGACTAGAATATCGACTATTTCTTCTTTAGGATCATGTTCAGTCACAACTGTTGCACCTCCAATGGGTAAATTCTCCATCCATTATAAACGTACCGTATAAGGAATAAAACCCTCATTTTAGATGTAAACGTTTGTAAATAAGAAAACCCCCTGGTTTATCTAGATAAAAGAGCTAAAAAGGCGGCACTGATGCGGGAATGTAAGGAAACGGGGAAGCTCTCATCAAATTATCCTGGATTTCCCATGAAATAGTCCTTGCTATTTAGAATACATCATAATATTCTTGAATTACCTGTTGTTTTTTCATTGTAAAAAATTCCATACACGATAAAACAATATTGTGCATACTTCCGTACAATAATACTAACAATAAATATTGTCGCTGTATGTGTGATTTTTCACAATGTATATAAACACAATTACGCAGATGGAAGTGAGAAGAAAAATGACTAGTAGAATTCCAAAAATCGTAATTATCGGAGCGGGATATGGCGGTATTGTTACGGCCATTAATCTGCAGAAGAAGTTGAACTCCAATGAGGCAGATGTAGTGCTCATTAACAAGCATGATTATCATTACATTACTACTCAGCTCCATATGCCAGCAGCGGGAACTGATCACGTAGATAATTCCCGTGTAGCGATTTCCAAATTGATTGACGAGTTTAAAGTAGACTTCGTTAAAGCATCGGTTACAGAACTTCGCCCACAGGAAAAAAGTGTCGTTCTGGATGATGGCCGAACAATATCTTATGACTATCTCGTAGTAGGTCTTGGGGGAGAACCCGAAACTTTCGGTATACCCGGCCTGAAAGAAAATTCGTTAAGCATTCGCAGCATTAACAGTGTTCGTCTTATCCGTGAACATATTGAATATCAGTTTGCTCAATACAAACTGAATCAGGAACGTAAAGAACTGCTCACAATTGTGGTTGGCGGAGCAGGCTTCACAGGAGTTGAATTTTTGGGCGAACTCGTGAACCGGGTACCGGAACTTTGCCGTATGTTTGATGTAGATCCATCTTTGGTCCGCATTATTAATGTTGAAGCGGCGCCTACTATGCTTCCAGGTTTTGATCCGGAGCTTGTAGAGTACGGCATGAGACTGCTTGAAGAGAAAGGCGTAACTTTCAAAATCGGGGTAGCTATTAAAGAATGTACAACGGAAGGTGTTCTGATCGCCGGAGATGAATTCATTAAAGCGGGAACAGTAGTTTGGACAGGCGGTATCCGCGGCAACCATTTGCTGGAGGAAGCCGGATTTGAAACAGCCCGCGGCAGAATTAAAGTGGATCCTTATCTGAAAGCCCCTGGCCATGATAATATCTTTATTATAGGCGACTGCTCTCTGGTAATAAATCCGGAAGGAAGACCTTATCCGCCTACAGCCCAAATTGCAACCCAACAAGGAGAAAATTGTGCATATAACCTGGTAGCCACTATCCGTAATAAGGAACTGAAAGAATTCCAATACATTAACCGTGGTACTGTCGCTTCTCTTGGCAAAAAAGATGCTATCGGCGTGGTGGGAAGCAAAAAAATAAAAGGAAGCTTCGCCTCCTTTATGAAACGCGTCATCGAATGGCGCTATCTTTATACAATTGGCGGAATTCCATTGGTTCTGAAAAAAGGGATCTTTACGAAATAAGGAACAGTTTTGGGCTCTCATACGAGAGCCCTTAGCGTATAGACAAAATGCGGCTTTATATTGCCTATTCTACTTAATCAAATTTTCCTACTGTCCGGAGATATCCGGCAGGACATTGGATGACCGGAAGAGAGGAGCCCTTTCATGCGTCACTGCAGTGTGCAGGTAAGAGGATTATTGGAACGATCCGAGCTTGACCGCTATAATAATCTGATTGAAGTGGGACATTATCTTGAGTCTCATCATCGCCACGATCTGTCCGCTATTGTACAGAAAGAAATCGATATTCTGATAATGCCGGCCATTGAACGGTTGAAAGAGAAAAGCCGTCAAAGAGACAGGGAAACTGAAGATTTTCTGCGCCGCAAGGAGATGGAGGCAGCTCTTTATGCATTGGAGAAAGAAGGGGAAGAATGATTTCCCGAAATAAAAACGCCTTGCCCGGTCTATAAGCCGGCAGGGCGTTTATTAAATCTTTAAAGGCTTAGCATAGCGGAGATTTTGTCTGGAGTCAGCAGGTTGCCTACATAGAAATCCCCGAATTCTCCGTAACGTGCGCTTACTTCATCAAAGCGCATTTCGTAAACCAGTTTTTTGAACTGAAGAGCATCGTCGGCAAACAGGGTAACTCCCCATTCCCAGGCATCAAATCCTACGGAACCGGTAATGATCTGTTTCACTTTGCCTGCATAACTTCGTCCAATCATTCCGTGACTGCGCATCAAGGCCCGGCGGTCATCCATGCTAAGCATGTACCAGTTATCGTTGCCTTCCCGGCGTTTATTCATCGGGTAAAAACAGATATGGCGGCTTTTCGGAAGTGCAGGCTTTAATCTGGCTACCACTTCGGGATTTTCCATGGGATCGGTTCCGGGCTTGGCCATATAATTGCTAAGCTCTACCACGGACACATAAGAATATGAAGGAATCGTAAAAGAAGCAAGAACTGATTTATTGAAAGTTGTCTCCAGTTCATTCAGTTCCTCCAAGGTTTCGCGCAGATGCATAAAAACAAGATCAGCTTTCTGTCCAACAATGCTGTAGACAGCAGTACTGCCTTGTTTCCCATCTTCTATGCGCTGCCATTCATGCAGGAAGGTATGCAGTTCTAGCTCTGCCTGCTTTCGCAGCTCACCGGGGGCTTCTTTCCACGCGTTCCAATCTATCAAACGGAAATCGTGAAGGGCATACCAACCCTCTAACGTTTGAACAGCTTCATTCATGCCTGGCACACTCCTTTGCTTACTTGCCTGTTTGTCTACATTGTAACGAATTCATACATACAGGGCAAATGAACAGTTTATGACTGTGAAAAAATTCATTGACTGGACACTTTATTCTTTGAATGGAATGTTTTACAATCAGAATGGAAGAAACCAAAGGGGTTGATTCAGTTTTGATTCAGTTGGTGATCGTTACCGTTCTGTTGTTTGTTTTGTTCTTCGGGCTTGGCTTTATTCTCAATATGCTGATTAAAACGACCTGGCTTCCTATTTATATGTATTTTTTGCTGGTGGGGGGAATGATCGTATATTGGGGGGTCAAGTCCGGTTTTGCAGCCACGTTCGAGGATATCACATTTGTGGATTTGGTCCCGGCGGCAGGCGGCTTGGTCGGTGCCGTACTTAGCGGCAAAGCGATCAAAACATTACGTATTAAGGGGTACAAAATGTTTTAAACCTGAACGGAAAATCAGGGTTAAAGCCAGCGGATAGAAGGTTTTCCCTGGTTTCAAAAGCACTAAACAGCCATTTTCTAAATAAACCTGTCTTTCGCGTATCCAGTTCATGGCGTAATAGTATGAAATGGTTTCAGGATAGGTTTATTTTTCTTTTCGTAGACTGTCGAGATTTGTGGTAAAATGAAGACCAGTAACTTTTGAACGGACGGAGTAGGATAAAATGCGTATCTCAAATATGCTGCACTTTACGGAAAATCACCGGTTTTACGTATTCCGGGATTTCTCTTTGAGGAGCCTGGAATATAAGATGCTGACAATGATCTATCAACCGATGATAGGCGGGTTGGCTATAAGCGTTTACCATACTCTCTATCAGCAGCTGCAAGGCGACCAGGTAGGATACAGCCCGCTGGAGCAGCAGAGACGTTTATTTTTTGCTATGGACATAGATCCCGGCGAACGGGGAAGGAAGATGTTCATAGAACAGGCTTCCAAGCTGGAGGCAGTAGGTCTTTTGCAAACATGCCGCAAGTTTGTGTCGGAAGATGAGGATTATTTATATGCATATACACTCTTTCGGCCACTAAGCCCTCCTGAATTTTTCCAAAACCAGCACTTGACACTTCTTTTACGTGATAAAGTTGGCAAATATATGCTTTTATCTTTACGGGACGAGCTGCTGCTGGATGAGGCCCCGGAATTGAAAACAGCCAATAGTGAGAACATTTCTGTTCCTTTCTATGATATTTTCCGTTTAAATACCCAAACGATTGATTACGAGTTAGAACAGGTACTGTACGAGTCTTCGGCAGCAAGACAGATGGAACGGATGGATGTTGTATCCAAGGGATTTCAATTCGCCGACATTCTGATGCGTTTTCCGCGCGGTTCCCGGAACCGGGTTTATGTGGAGGATTTGAAAAACCGTCCCGAGCATATGATTTCTATTAATCTGGTGGCCCGTAAATATAACCTGACGCTGCAGGAGACATGCCGGCTTTTGGATGAGGACGGCATGTTTACGGAAGAAGGAGAACTGCTGGTCGACGGGCTTCAATATAAGGCAAATCTCTATTACCGGCAGGGCAAAAAGAGAGAGGAAGAACGGGAAAGATCCATATCCCGTGCCGCAGAACTGACCGTAATACAAGGGAAGGATAGAGAAGGGGAAACGGAGCAATCTGTTCAGATGGAATATTATCTGGCTGTTCCCCAGCTACTGCAGGGAGAGTGTAATGATCATCAGTACAATTATATTTTAAAAAATGAACCCTACACTTTTGTGCTTAAAAAGTTTTTTCCTCATGGTTCTGTACCGGATGGGGTAATGGATATTTTCGAGAAGATAGATTTAAATTATAAGTTGAAAGAAGAAGTAATTAATGTTCTGATTCATTATATATATGTGGACCGGCGATCCTGGACCAAGGCTTCTATTGAAGCGGTTGCTTCCGATATGCTTGGCAAACAGATACTAACTTATGAGCAGGCAGTAGAGTATGTCCGGGAGCGTCAACGGTACAAGGAACAGGCTGCCGCCAAGGCGGCTGCTGCGAAGAACAAGGGCCGTGGAGGCAGAAATACAAGAGGACAGACGAAGCAGCAAAAGCCGCAGATTCCGATCGTGCAGCCAGCTGTACAGCAGGCTGAGCTGACTGATGAAGAATTGCAGCGTATTATCCAGAAAGCTAGGAGACTAGATGAGAAGTTTAAATAAAGAAAAAAACGGATTGGAGGTAGCCGATATGGAATCTTTGGCGGACATGCTTAAGCAGATGCCCGGGGTTCTTAGGAAGGAAGCAGAAGAGAAAGTACGTACACTATTGTCTGATCCGAAGATACGGAAACTGCGATCCGAACATCCTGAATTGGATGAGTTTACTCTTAAAGTGAATATGAATCGCTTATATCAATATGTGAAAGAAACCGGTAACTGTGAGCAGTGTCCCGGTCTGGACTGCTGTCCTAATGATCTGGCCGGTCATTGCACCCATTTGCAGATTGAACATAGTGGTGGCCATACGCTCATTGATGAGGAAAAAGTGGCTTGTCCCAAGTTCCTGGCCCGGCAGTCACAAGAAGCGGTTCGCCGGCGGATCCGTACCTTTCATATTGATGAAAGCATCTTGCGAAGGGAGCATTCGTTTGAAGATATTGTAAGTGTAGATTATCAAAGGGCCAAAGCAGTCGAGACCATTACAGATTATATTGAGAAAACGACAGAGGAAGGTTTACAGACCAAGGGATTATATCTCCAGGGTAATTTCGGGACAGGCAAGACCTTTCTGATGTGTTATATGCTGCATCAGCTAGCGAAAAAAGGGTTTACCAGTGCGATCGTATATATGCCTGATTTTGCTGAAGATCTTAAAGGAATGTTTAATGAGCCCCATACATTAAAAAATACCATTGAAATGATAAAAAATACAGACCTGCTTGTGTTTGACGATATCGGGGCGGAGAACCTGAATCCATGGCTGAGGGATCATGTGATCGGAGCCATCTTAAACAGCAGGATGAACCGCAAACCGACATTTTTTACCTCCAATTACAATTTGGACAGCCTGGAGCAGCATTTCAGCTTTACGAACAAGGATGGGGATGAAGAATATAAAGGCCGGAGAATCATGGACCGCATCCGCCATTATGTTCAGGTGGTAGAAGTAAACGGCCATAACAAACGGGCGCAGTAATATTAAGGTGAACGGTCCAAATAACCAATTATGACAAAAGGCGTCTTTCTGTTGGAGAAAGACGCCTTTATTGTTAGCAAACCGGCTGCCGGGAGGATCAAAGTTACTTATGGAACAACCCATATACCTGGCATACGCTTACAACTGTTTCAGCTCTTCTAATTCATTTGTCACCCGTTCAACCATCTGTACGAAAGAAATAAGCTCCTGGGAGCTTGCAGCCTGCGAACGGGCGTATTGGGTCGTGCGTTCTGATTCAGAATTGACCTTATTTAATATTTCATTTATACTTTGCAGCTTGTCCTGAATGCTTTCCAGTGCTTCTTTCGAACGGGATGCCAATTTGCGCACCTCATTGGCCACAACTTCAAAGCCCCGGCCCTGTTCACCTGCTCTGGCAGCTTCAATAGCGGCATTAAGCCCAAGAAGATGGGTTTGCTCAGAGATTTCCTTCATCAGTGTGCCCATCGCTTGAATATCCTCGACTTCGTGGCTCAGGTTATGGATCATGCCGTGGCTTTTTTCCTGAGAGGCGGCAGCTTGTGCGGCTGTTTCGGCAACAATCTGACTGTTGCTGCTCAGTTCTATCATCATGGCAGCAAGATCCTGAACTGCTTTGGAAATTCCGGTAATAAGCTCTTCCTGTTCGTCTACGAGCCGTTCAATCCTGGCTTTTTCATCGTGAACATAAGCTTCAAGCACAAGCTGGGAGTCCAGATTAAACATTTTAGTGAGTGCATAGGTGACCTCCAGCCAATTTTCCGGAATGATTTCTTTAAAATAGGCGGTGGAAAGATCCAAATAAAGCAGATAAGTACCTAAATACCAATCGGTAGTCAATCCGATTCTGGAATGGACATGTCCGATTTTAAGCCTTCCGTCTATGTATGCTTGGTCCACGATTCCTGATGCCATGGATAAAAAGTACCAACGTTGGGTTTGCTTCAGACTTTCTAATGTGCTGTATTTAAAAATTAGCTCCTTTAATTCCGGCACCTCAATAAGCCGTTCATACAGCAAATCGACCAATCCGTCGACAATTTGTCCAAAAGCTTGTTCATGCTTCTTCAGCAAAGCCAAATCATCATCTGTCAAACCGATGAAATTGATGAGCTTCTGTCTTTGTTCCGTTAATTGAATCAATGTTTGGACCCCAATCTTTTTTAAAATAGATAATTTGTACACTAACAGAAAAGACCTCCTACCGGATTTCATCACAGGGAGGTCTCTCTTGAATTGTTGAATCAACCTGCAAACAGTTTAATGACTACTGCAGCAATGAAAATAAGCATCAGAACACCAAAAAATACGCCAAAACCAACAGCGGTGTCTATAAAATCATTGCGGGGCTCTTCATTCACATGAAGTTCAGCACGGTTCACTTGTTCACTCATGGATTGCTCCTCCTTACTTCCATTACAAGTATAGTAACTTCTCTTATTTTACCGGAACAACTTCATTTACATTAAGTCTTAGCTGAAACAATTCATAGTATGAAATTGATTCAGCTGCATAATTTTAGTAAATCATATGGGATGTTTTTTGTAAAGATGGAGAAGGTGACAAATAGATTAAAAATCCAGATATCCCCATATGGAACTTGAAAGCTGCAAGCCAGTTCGTTTGAAAATAGGGGTCTTTGTGGTATACTTACGTTATTGACCGAGTTAAAGGAGGATCTTGCATGGCTATTGTCAATGTTACCGACCAAACCTTCAAGGCCGAAGTTGAGGGTTCCGGTACTGTATTAGTTGATTTCTGGGCACCATGGTGCGGACCTTGTAAAATGATTGCACCTGTGCTTGAAGAATTGGATAAAGAAGTGGATACCAAGATTGCTAAAGTAAATGTGGATGAGAATCCGGAATCCGCTTCCCGTTTTGGAGTGATGAGCATCCCTACCTTGATCGTTTTTAAAGAGGGTCAACCGGTAGATAAAGCAGTGGGCGTACAGTCCAAAGATCAACTGATCAATCTGCTGTCCCGCCATCAGTAATGTTAGGCCAAAAGGAGCTCTTTTTCTGCCGTGCCGGAAAAGGAGCTTTTTTGTGCAAAAATAAGAAGAGAAATGAACATAGATAAACCGCCATGTAAAAAGAGGAGAAGCCAGGAAAGGGGGACTAAGGTATGACCCAGCATGAAGATCCGAAGGAGCGCGGAAAAAGTACGGAACTGATTCGTAACAAGCTGGCGCTGCTGCCGGATCAGCCCGGTTGTTATTTGATGAAAAACAAAGATGGCGTCATCATTTATGTCGGAAAAGCAAAAGTATTGAAGAACCGGGTCCGGTCTTATTTTACAGGCAGTCATGACGGGAAGACGCAGCGGCTTGTTTCTGAAATCCGTGATTTTGAATACATTGTAACCTCCAGCAATATTGAGGCCCTCATTCTGGAATGCAACTTAATCAAAAAGCACCGGCCCCGTTATAATGTTCTATTAAAAGATGATAAATCGTTCCCTTATATTAAAATCACCCATGAAGAACATCCTAGGCTTGAGGTAACGCGAAAGATCGTGAAAGATAGGGGCAAATACTTCGGTCCTTATCCCAACGCATATGCTGCACAGGAAACCAAAAAGCTGCTGGACCGTCTTTATCCGCTGCGCAAATGCAAGCATATGCCGGACCGGGTATGCCTGTATTACCATATGGGACAATGCCTGGCTCCTTGCGTGTACGATGTCACAAAGGAGCAAAACGAAGAGATGATTCAAGGGATTACCCGCTTTTTGAACGGCGGACATGAGGAAATCAAGCGGGATCTGACAGCCAAAATGCACGCAGCTGCCGAAGAATTAAACTTCGAGCGGGCAAAGGAATTACGGGATCAAATTGCGTATATTGAAGCTGTTATGGAAAAGCAGAAGATTACTATGGCTGACCATGTGGACCGGGATGTGTTTGGTTATTCTACCGATAAGGGTTGGATGTGCGTCCAGATCTTATATATGCGGCAAGGCAAGCTGATTGAACGGCATGTCTCGATGTTTCCTTTTTACGGGGATGAGTATGAGGACTTTATAACCTATGTGACCCAGGCATATAGTGATAATCCGGCATTGCCAAAAGAAATCTTTCTGCCTCTTCGAAACAAGGCCGGGGAACAGAAAGCGGGGGAATCGCACGAGATTTCCGGGAAAGATTCTTTTATTGAGGCTTTGCAAAAAGAGGATGAATTTCAAAAAGAGCATCCCCGCGAACAGGAGGGGCCCGTTTTACCTTCGGATGCAGAGGAAGGCATGGTTAAGGAAGCGCTGGAATCCTGGCTGGGTGTTAGAGTACATTTTCCCCAGAGAGGCCTTAAGAAGCAGATGGTTGAGATGGCTGCAAACAATGCCCGTGTGGCACTGGAGGAAAAATTCCGCCTGATTGAACGGGATGAGAAACGGACAATCAAGGCGGTTGAAAACCTTGGAGAGTGGATAGGAACCGGATATGTCCGACGCATTGAAGCCTTTGATAATTCCAACATCCAGGGGGCGGACCCTGTCGCGGCTATGGTTGTATTCATCGATGGGAAACCGGAACGAAAAGAATACCGGAAGTTCAAAATCAAGACGGTCCAGGGACCGGATGATTATTCGTCGATGCGGGAGGTTATTCGCAGGCGTTATGAGCGTGTCCTAAAGGATGGGCTCGAAATGCCGGATTTAATTATCGTGGACGGAGGCAAGGGGCAGATTTCCGCCGCCATAGATATTCTTGAGAACGAACTTGGCCTCTACATTCCCGTTTGCGGATTATCCAAAGACATAAAACATAAAACAGCCCAGCTGTTAATGGGAGATCCGGCCGAGGTTGTTCCAATTCCAAGGGACAGCCAGGAATTTTATTTACTGAACCGCATTCAGGATGAAGTGCACCGTTTTGCCATTACTTTCCACCGCGAACGAAGGGCAAAATCGATGGTCCAATCCCAATTAGATGCCATCCCAGGCATTGGGGAAAAACGCCGTAAGCTGCTGCTCAAACATTTTGGTTCCGTCAAAAAAATCAAAGAGGCGAAAGTCGAAGACTTCCGCCCCATCGGGATCGGAGACAAATTGGCGGCACAGATTTTGACATCCCTGAATGGAAATATGGATACTCCAACAGGGGATTAGGGGCATGGATAAGAGAAAGAGCAGCTTCCCTCCTATTGAAGGATGGTGAAGGATGCTTGTTGTTAATAGACGAATACAAAGACTTACCGTCTAAAGACTGCAAAACGGATTCCTTTCAACAGCCATTTATGAAAAAGCCAAAGGACTCCTGCCACAAGAGCAGGGAGGATCATGTAGAAGATTCCCCCGAAGAGGGATGCATCATTGCCCACCGTCATCAAATATAATCCCATAAGTGTACTGTCCATGGCCGCATGGGCAAACAGGGCTGTAAAAAAGCCGAATTTCAAAAACGCATAACCAAATACGATGCCTAAAATGGTGACTTCGATCAACCGGGTGTAAACAGGAAATACCGGGTACTGAGTATGACCGGCAGCCCAAATGATGCTGGGCACCAGTATAGCTATAAAGTTGTTTCTAAACAGCTTTTTAAACAAAATGATACCGAAGAGCCGAAATGTTGCCTCCTCTGAAATAGCGGCTACCCAGGCCATTAAAGGATAGATGCACGGATTCAACATATTCAGAGGAGAATCGCCCGGGTCGCTGACAGACCATACGTGGAAGTTTTTATCGGCTATAAAAAACAGGAGCTGCTGTAGGCCCATCAAAAACAAGCAGAGTAAATATCCCCTTCCCATGCCGCTAAGAACTTCATTACCAAAGTTTCTGTCTTTCCACCTTGGTATTGGTCTCCATCCTTGTTCTTGCCACATCTGATTACCTGCAAGAAGAAGGAAATACAGGAAAACAGCTATCACAATTATCAGCATGTTCATTAGCAGAACGGAAAACATACTTTCCCATCCTGCCGCAAAATGCCCTTTATATACTTTGTAGGTCGGATACAAATTGACATTGTTGAGAGAATACAGAACAAGATAGACGGTGCATAAAAGGACCCCGCGATGAAATGCAATTTGCCGGCGCTTTAAAATGACATAAATAACAGCCGAAATAGTCATTCCGATATTGAGCAGCATGCTGATTAAAGTCATTGTACCCGCGGTATCCGTTTGTGAGTCCATCCACTTTATAAACGAATCCGGGATTGCGAAATCAGGTGAAACTCCTGCAATCATATTGTGATCCAACTGAACCTGAATTCTCAGGTGAGCCCCTCCAATCGACGGCTGCTGTTGTTCGAAAACCAGATCCGCTTCGGGCGTGCTTAGTCCGGTGAGTTTAAATTGCTCCTGCGGCCAGCCCATATCTTGAATGGCTTTGCGCCCTATGGTTTCTGCTTGGTCTTCCGTAGGGGGATCTAACTGATCAGGTTTGGAATACCAACCCACCACGGCCCCTGTCTGAAAATCCACTTTTACTTCAAATTGTCTGCCATCCGCCCCGTCAATGACCTGAATCAAATAATATTCAAGAGGGAACTTTTCTTTAAAATCCTCGTAAGATCCAGTAAGATTCTCCTTCTGGATATACCCGCTGAGGTTTGACTCTGATTGATACACAGTGTAGGTTACGGGATTTTCCAGGAACATTTGTTTATCGTTCAGGAAAATCACGGCTTTATCCGCGGCTTCTTTCTTGGAAAGAAGCGGACTGTTTTCATACATATAGGCTTCATCATCTATTTCGTCCGCAGGGGGTATAAAGGCCACTGATAAGTAGAGAATAATACCTATAATAGCGAGAAAAACAAGATAGCGGTTGCCGGGTTTGATTTTCATAGAAAAGCTCCTTAAAATGAAGAGTTTCATCCTAAAGTTATCATAGAATGTGTAAGGATGCCAGCGCATGCCTCAGCGTTTCAAACAAGGTGATTTAACGGCTATTTTCGCTGGATTTCGGTCAATAATGACTTTGTGTCCGGTAGAAAAGACATATATAATTCAATCATTCAAATATATAAGCTGAATTTCAATAGTAAAACGGGGGAACCATTTAATTGGGGTGAATTTCGCCGGGTATACCTAAGTATACACATTGTGCAGAAATGCGCATAGACCGGTGAATAGGGTGACCTATGCATCCGAATCCGTCAGCTAACCTCGTAGGCTTTGCATGGGGAACCATACCGATGAGGCAGTGGGTTTCCAATGCCTTTTTTTGTGTTTCAGGAGGAAATGATGAACATACCGGGCAAAATATTCAGATTAAAGCCCCCGCAGATTTTAGTTCTTGGATTTGCCAGTATTATACTGATCGGTGCGCTTCTGCTGATGCTTCCGATATCTTCAGCAGACGGCTATTCCATGCCATTCATTGACGCCGTGTTTACTGCAACTTCCGCCACTTGTGTAACAGGACTTGTAGTTGTAGATACAGAGACACATTTTACCGTCTTCGGCAAGGTAGTCATTATTTTATTGATTCAGGTCGGCGGTCTAGGTTTTATGAGCATGGCAACTTTAATCGCTTTTTTGCGGAAGAAGAGAATTTCCTTAAGGGAGAGGCTTGTTCTTCAGGAGGCTCTTAATCAAAGTTCAATGGAAGGGATTGTACGATTATTCCGGAAAGTGCTCGTCTATTCCTTAACGATTGAAGGGATAGGGGCTGCCCTTTTTACTATCCGCTGGTCCTTCGACCTCGGTTTTCCGAAAGCCCTTCTGTTTGGGATTTTTCATGGAATTTCGTTTTTTAACAATGCCGGATTTGACTTGTTCGGTTCAATCTCAGGACCGTTTTCTTCCTTAACGAGTTACAAAAATGACTTTATCATTAATTTTACGTCAATGGCACTGATTGTAATTGGAGGTATAGGATTTATCGTTATGTCAGACATTATGGAATACAAGAAGACACGGCGATTATCCTTACATACCAAAGTGGTATTATCTGCAACGGCTTTTCTGATAGTATTTGGTGCTCTGGTCATCTTTATATTTGAGTATACGAATCAGGCAACCATGGGACAGCAAGGTTTTTTTGGCAAGGTACTGTCCGCTTTTTTCCAGTCTGTCACTCCGCGTACAGCAGGCGCCAATACGCTTGATATAAGTTCCTTAAGGCAGGCTACGCAGTTTTTCATTATTATTCTGATGTTTATCGGGGCCTCTCCGGGTTCGACGGGGGCGGCATTAAAACAACCACATTCATGACTATTATCGGGGCAATGATTGCTATGGTCCGGGGAAAAGAGGATATAGTTTTCTTTCGCTATCGGCTTGGAAAAGACCGTATTCTCAAAGCGATTACGCTTTCTATGATTTGTCTGTTTCTGGTTATATTTGTTTCTATGGTTCTTTCCACTACGGAAAGCCAGCAATTTCTGAAAATACTATTTGAGGTTACATCTGCATTCGGTACAGTAGGGCTAACTATGGGAATAACGCCGTACCTCACTATATTTGGAAAAATCATGATCAGTCTGACCATGTTTGCCGGACGGCTTGGACCTTTAACCCTGGCTTATGCGTTGGGGCCAAAACCGGATAAAGAACTGTACCGCTACCCGGAAGGGAAAATTACGATAGGATAAGGGGAACATAGAACCATGGCTGTTAGTCAATATGCTGTTATCGGATTAGGCCGTTTTGGAAGCAGTCTTTCCAAAGAGCTTAGCAAACTGGGTAACGAAGTGCTGGGGATTGACAAAGACGAAGAAAAAGTAGAGCAGATGAGCGATGTGCTTACTCACACGGTTACGGCGGATTCAACGGAAGAGCCGGTCTTGCGTTCACTAGGCATACGGAACTTTGACTGTGCAGTTGTAGCAATCGGGGATGATATTCAGGCGAGCATTTTAACCTGCATTCTACTGAAAGATTTGGGTGTTAGGATGGTTGTAGCTAAAGCACTATCCGAACTGCACGGCAAAGTGCTTCAAAAACTTGGGGTAGACCGAATCATTTATCCGGAGAGGGATATGGGAATACGGGTGGCCCATCAGTTAGTGTCGCCTAATTTACTGGATTATATAGAATTATCAACAGAATATACTGTCGCAGAATTGTCTGTCCCTTCACGCTTGTCGGGTTTTACGCTAAAAGATTTGGACCCTAGGGCAAGATTTGGGTGCAGTGTAGTGGCGATCAATAAGCAGAACGACGGCATCATTATAGCACCAAAAGCGGAAGATACGATTCAAGCCAATGACGTATTGGTTATTATCGGAAAAAACGAACAGATCGACCGCTTTGAAGACGAAGTCATCAGATAAGCTGCCCGGGCAGGTTTCAAATAAAACCGGCGGGGGCAGCCAAGGAGAAGAAGAAGATGGAAAATGCCATAACCGGATCTATTCATCATGTCTTATTTTTGCTAATTCTCATTTTCGGTTTGGGTATGCTGTTCGGAAAAGCGGCAAGCTGGCTAAAGCTCCCGGATGTCGCACTTTTTTTGATCGCCGGGATGATTGTCGGAAAGGGACTGCATCTGGTTAGTGGAACAGATCAAGTATCCCTGTCCTCCGGAATACTGGATTTTTTGAAGACGGCAGCCGGAGGAATTGCACTCGGGTGTCTGATCGGTTTTACCATGTCTTTTTTAACGGCACATTTGAAATTGGGCATTTTGCGGGATTATGCAACCATCTCCATGGTAGTGACTGCCCTCGGGGCTTATTGGGCCGGGGAGATGCTGCATTTTAGCGGTTTTATGGCTACATTTACCGCAGGGCTGATTTGGGGCAATGCATCTTTATTCAAGCTGGATATGGAGGACAAGCTTCACGAAATGTCCCATTTTACGGATAATATTACTTCCTTAATGAGGATGCTGATTTTTATCCTGCTCGGCAGCCAGGTTAATTTTACTGTAATTTGGGCCAATCTGTGGCAAAGCCTGGCTATCATTTTTATTTTTATGTTTATCGCCCGCCCGCTTACGGTTCTAATTTGCACACTTCCGGATCGGAAAGCGAATTGGAAGTGGAATGAGATTGTGTTTATGTTTTGGGTAAGGGAGACAGGAGTAATCCCGGCAGCTTTATCCGGTATGGTAGCGGGGCTCGGAATAGCCTACACCGATATTATCGCTTCTGTTACCTTCCTGGCTGTTTTAATGACCATCCTCGTTCAGGCCAGTACAACGGCATTTGTAGCACGCAACCTTGGCCTGGAAATACCTTCCGGGCAATAAGAAGAATAGGATAAACCGGTAACCGGAACTGCTGCCGAAGGGAGGCGGTAGTTCCGGTTCGTTTTTTGTTTTTGGGGAAAAGCTGCTATGAAAGACGGGGAGTTTCTTTATGTCCGTTTGTGTATAGGTACGTATTTTCGACAAACTGCTCAACCGCCGGCATCTTTAGCGAATCCTCCAAATAGATAAGGGATGTAGTCCGGATCGTCTGCTCCAGCTCCGGAAGCTGTCTGATAATGAGGTCATTATAAGCGAGCAGATGAGTACGTAAATACGATTGGGGCAGCAAAGTCGGTGTTTTACAGGTTGAGACAAGCCTCAGTATTGCCTCAAATGAATCAATTTCCATCTTGACATCCGGCATGATGGAGTATTTATGAAAGAGTTCGTCTGTAAGAACACGATACCAGGTCCCTTTTGAGAAAAGAATCATAGACAAATCATTTAAATCATGAATGGCTAGGGAAGTACGCTCTTTGAATGGATGGTCGGCTGGGAGTACCAGAACCAGATGGTCATCAAAGAGAGGCTCACAGACAAGGCCGGGGACAGTGATGGAAGAAGCCACAAGACCAATATCGGCCTTTTTTTCCTTGACCATGGTAACAATCTCATGTGTCTTTCCGGTCAATGCCTTAATATCGGTATACGGATGATCCTTGGTATATAAGGTGATCAGATCCGGAAGAGTAGACTGGAGTGTGGTCAAACTGGCTCCGATCGTAAGGCTGACATGGCGGCCGGGTTTTTGAAAATCCCGGATCGTTTGATGGAATCTTCGTTCCAACTGTCTAAGCTCCAGGGCGAATTCATAACATATTTCACCTACCCGGGTCAGTTCAAGTCTTTTTCCCCTTCGTTCAAACAATTCCACCCCAAGCTCTTCCTCCAATTTTTTGATTTTTCTGGACAAGGCAGGTTGGGAGATATTCAATAGCTGGGAAGCCTTGTTGAGACTGTTTTGTTCGACAACTGTTGCAAAAATTTCCAAATGTTCCATGGTCCGGTCCCCTTCTTATAATTATTCGTTATAAGAAATTATACAAAATAAGCAATTCCATTATAAGCTATAAAGAGGTACGATAATAGATGTCACCAGTTGTTCACAAAAAAATTGAAAATTTATCGAATTCAATATTGGGAAGACGTGGATAATATTGGGTTGACTCATTTTTCCAGCAGAAGTACAATGGAAGTTGGCTTTGTCTGAATTTGTCGTTCTTTATTATTTGAGGAGGGGGACTAACTGAATGAGGGCGAATTCTTATTATTCCCGTAAACTGCATTCTTTGCTTGGCGTAATCCCGGTCGGCTTCTTTCTGGTTGAACATTTGCTGACGAATTACTCCGCCACGAAAGGGCATTCAGATTTTGTGGACAGCGTATTGTGGCTGAATAATATGCCGCTTATATTTTTTTTGGAGCTGTTCTTGGTTTGGCTTCCGCTGGCCTACCATGCTATCTACGGATTGTATGTAGCGTTCACTGCCCGTAACAACGTGACAAATTATGTCTATTTCCGAAACACCATGTTTTTGCTTCAGCGCGTAACCGGTATCTTTACGTTCGTTTTCGTGATCTGGCATTTGTATAGTACCCGGGTACAAGTTGCTTTAGGCAATGTGTCTCATGAAGAATTGGGAACTACTATGCATCAGATTGCGGGCAATCCTGTATTTTTTGTTCTGTATGTGGTTGGGATTTTATCCGCTGTCTTCCACTTCAGCAACGGGATGTGGTCTTTTCTGGTAAGCTGGGGAATTACAGTCGGGCCGCGCGCTCAAAAAGTATCCACTTATATTTGGATGGGTGTATTTGTCATTATGTCCGTTATGTTCATAATGTCTCTGACTGCATTCACAGACCCGCAGTTTAGCAATGTACCTGTGATAAGTCATAAATGATAAGGGGAAGGTGAAAAGCAAATGTCGAATTCCAAAGTTATTGTCGTCGGGGGCGGCCTAGCAGGATTGATGGCCACCATTAAGGCAGCAGAAGCCGGTATTCATGTACAGCTGTTTTCGCTGGTACCTGTGAAACGTTCCCACTCTGTATGTGCTCAGGGTGGAATTAACGGAGCTGTTAACACCAAAGGGGAGGGCGATTCTCCTTGGGAACATTTTGACGATACAGTATACGGAGGAGATTTCCTGGCCAATCAACCTCCGGTGAAAGCTATGTGTGAAGCTGCGCCAGGCATTATTCATCTGATGGACCGGATGGGAGTTATGTTTAACAGGACGACTGAGGGGCTGCTTGATTTCCGCAGGTTTGGAGGAACCAAACATCACCGGACGGCCTTTGCAGGTGCCACGACAGGACAACAGCTTCTGTATGCGCTGGATGAGCAAGTACGCCGCTGGGAATCCGCTGGCCTGGTAACAAAGTATGAGCACGCCGAATTTTTGGGAACTGTTCTTGATGACGATGGGGTGTGCCGGGGAATTGTCGTTCAGGATCTGCATACGATGGCGATTGAAACCTTTGCCTCCGATGCGGTGATTCTGGCAACAGGCGGACCTGGCATTATATTCGGGAAAACAACCAACTCTGTCATCAATACGGGAACAGCGGCTAGCGCCGTTTACCAGCAGGGAGTCCATTATGCGAACGGAGAGTTTATCCAGATTCACCCGACAGCGATTCCCGGAGATGATAAACTGCGGCTGATGTCAGAATCGGCACGCGGAGAAGGCGGACGTGTTTGGACCTATAAAGACGGAAAACCATGGTATTTCCTTGAGGAGAAATATCCTGCTTACGGAAATTTAGTTCCAAGGGATATTGCTACACGTGAAATTTTCCATGTTTGTGTAGATTTGAAGCTTGGAATCAATGGGGAAAACATGGTCTATTTGGACCTTTCTCATAAAGACCCTAAGGAACTTGATGTAAAACTGGGCGGCATTATTGAAATTTACGAAAAATTTGTTGGAGATGATCCACGTAAAGTTCCGATGAAAATCTTCCCCGCAGTCCACTACTCCATGGGCGGCATGTGGGTAGATTATAATCAAATGACCAATATTCCGGGGTTATTTGCTGCAGGAGAATGTGATTATCAATATCACGGGGCGAATCGTCTGGGAGCTAACTCCCTGGTATCTTCCATTTTCGGAGGCATGGTTGCGGGACCGAAAGCCGTTGAATATATCCGCGGATTGGAGAAGCACGTTGAAGATGTACCTTCCTCCATGTTTGAACGGGAGAAAAAGCGTCATATCGATAAATATGAGAAACTTCTCAAGCTTGACGGCAAGGAAAATGCTTATGTACTGCATAAAGAGCTTGGAGAATGGATGACCAACAATATGACGGTTGTACGTACCAACAGCAAGCTGGAAGCGACAATCGGTAAGATCAAGGAATTGAAAGAGAGATATCAGAACATCAGCATGACAGATACGTCCCGTTGGAATAATCAGGGTGCGGCCTTCACACGTCAGCTCTGGAATATGCTGGAGCTTTCGGAAGCTATGACTCTAGGAGCCCTTCTGCGTAACGAAAGTCGGGGAGCCCATTACAAACCTGAATTCCCGGAACGGGATGATGAGAATTTCTTGAAAACGACTAAAGCCGCGTGGACACCAGAAGGCCCTCAAATCAGCTACGAGAATGTGGATGTTTCTTTAATCAAGCCTCGTAAACGGGATTACACGACGGACAAGAAGAAAGGGGGCAAATGAGCATGGCACAAACTGAATCTTCCCAAAAAACAATCAGACTGATCATAACCCGTCAAGACGGTCCGGACCAACCCTCTTATCCCGAGGAGTTTGAAATTCCTTACCGCCCGAATATGAATGTCATCAGTGCATTAATGGAAATTCAGCGGAATCCGGTTAATGCTTCGGGTAAGCAAACAACCCCGGTGAGTTGGGAGTCGAACTGTCTGGAAGAAGTATGTGGTGCCTGCTCGATGGTTATTAACGGAAGAGCCCGCCAGGCCTGCTCCGCATTGATTGATAAGCTGGAGCAGCCTCTGCGAATTGCACCTATGAAGACTTTTCCGGTTGTTCGTGATCTGGTTATTGACCGTAGCCGTATGTTTAACGCACTAAAGAGAGTCAAGGCATGGATTCTGATTGATGGAACTTACGATCTTGGTCCCGGCCCTCGTATGGCAGAGTCTAAACGTCAATGGGCTTATGAATTATCTACTTGTATGACTTGCGGAGTTTGTTTGGAAGTTTGCCCGAACGTAAACGAGAAAACGAGCTTTATAGGGCCTGCTCCAATTTCCCAAGTCCGTCTGTTCAATGCCCATCCGACAGGTGAAATGAACAAAGATGAACGCCTGGATATGCTGATGGAAGACGGGGGGATTGAAGGTTGCGGTAACTCGCAAAACTGTGTGCGCGCTTGCCCTAAAGGTATTCCTCTTACCACTTCCATTGCAGAAATCAACAAGGATACGACGAAACGTTTGTTCAAAAAGTGGCTCAGCCGATAAAAATAAGAGAAGACCGGATTTTCCTGAGGAAAATTCCGGTCTTTTTCTATTGGATCAGCTTAATTGCTATTCAAACTGGACATTAGCCGATTTGCTGACAAAATCCTTGTAGATCATATAGCATTCTCCGGTAGTTAAACGGTCTGGATGCCGTATCATTTTTTTCGTCTCAGGTATGAGAAAGCCTTCTTTTTTGAATGTTTCTAAGGCATTGTCCAGAGGAACGTCCCTGCCCGTAGAACGTTACGAGCATCAGCTCGGCGAGTGCACCATCAAAGCCGCGTATACCTCCGGCAAGGGCAAATACTTCATCACCCGGTTTAAAGCGGGTAACACCTTCGCCGACGGCTTCAACCGTACCGGTCACATCCCCGTGAAGAATGGCCGGCAGCTTTGGCGCTAGCTGCGGCATAAGCCCTGCTCGGATACGGCAATCAATTGGATTGACGCTTGTAGCAGCAGGACGGATTCGAATATGTCCGGGCAGCAGACCGGGAGCCGGCACCTCAGCCGGCAGAAACAATTCGGGCCCGCCGAACTCAGGCAGAACTATAGCTTTCATCATTTTTGCCATAAGTCAGAACACCTCCATAAGCTTAATTATAGAAGAGATTTACCTGGAAAGAAAAACAAGAAAGAAAAAAATAGCGCTTTCATATTTGTTACATAATTGAAATATTCCTGTCATGGTTCTATAATGTTGGGCAGGTAATATACTAAACAAGATCCCCTTTTTAATATATACAACACTTGAGCCTGCCCCGTTGGCAAGGCTCTCTTTTTTTGTCTTTATGGCGGGCGAAAAAGATGAAAGCACCTTCCTCAAATGAAGGTGCTCTTAGCTGTCCGGATGAAACATTATAACTCGACGATTTGTTTTTCCTTTTGCCTAAAATATACCCATCGCTTGAATCCAATTTCTTTTAGACGTTTTGCCACAAGGTCAAATTCGTCGCCAACCCGGTCCGTAACATGGGCATCGGAACCGAATGTGACGTCTATTCCGTAATGAAGAGCCCACTCCAGCATTTCATCGGAAGGATACCATCCGCCTACGTATTTAGTTTTACCGGATGTATTGATTTCAATAGCCGTTCCGCACTCACTGATAACTTTCAGTGTTTCTTCGACTTTTGGGGTTTTAATATCAGAAAAAGCGGGATAGAAGCCCTTCATGGCATCAATGTGGCCGAGAATTTGAAACATGCCGCTCCTGGCAGATTGCTGAATCAGGTCGTAATAATATTCCTTTTGTTCGACCTGCTCTGTTTCAGATAATCCTCTCCACCTCTTTTTATTAAAAATGCTGACGCCTCTCGTATAATGGACCGAACCGATAATATAATCAAATGGATATTGCTCATATATATGACGGTAAATATCAGCTGATTCCGGGAAAAAATCAGATTCTACGCCAAGCAGTACCTCAATTTTTTCGGCATATTCCTTCTTCAGTTCAAGAACTTCTTCCACGTACCGGGCAAATTCGGATTTTGCCATAGCAATGTTCGGATGAAGCTGATCCTCCTCGCTTGCAAAGTAAGGGGAGTGATCCGAAATTCCGATTACAGAAAGGCCTTTTTCGATGGCGGCTTCAATATAATGACGAATGGTTCCGGTGGCATGGCCACAACGTTCATGGTGAGTGTGAAGATCAAATCTCATATCCTTCCTCCTAACGGTCACTCCGAACCTAGAAAATGTGTCTCCGGCATTCCCTTTAAATCCCGCAAAAACTGCTGCATGGCTGAGTTCAGGTACCTTCCGGATTTATATACGACCCCGACGGGATGCGTAAGATCAAGCTCATGAACCTTAATCATTTTTAGCATTCCCCGTTGAAGTTCCTGATTTACGGATAGCTTGGAAATAATCGCGGCACCGAGATTCAGTTCTACCATCCGCTTGACTTCTTCACTGCTTGACAATTCCATAATGACGTGGGGACGAATGTCATAGGTTTTAAATACCTGATCGACAAAACGTCTGCCTGCTGTCTCGGGAGAAAGCATAATAAACGGGATATTTCGGAGCTTATCGATAGAAACGACCGAATGTCTGCTTAGCGGATGCTCGCTGGAAACAATAAACTCAAACGTATCATAATAAAGTACAGAAGACTCCAGGCCGGGATGTTTATCGAACAGGTAAGAAATGCCGATGTCCACGGTACCGTTATCCACACAGGCCATGATCTGGGAGGATGTCATCGAATGAATGGTGGTTTGAATAAGCGGAAACTGATCCTGGAAATAAGACAACACTCTGGGCAGAATCTGCATTGCAATCGAAGTGGTGGTACCAATGTGAATATGCCCTTGTGGTGTTTCATCCAAGTCGGCCAGGCGCTGCTTCAAATCCTCAACGGTTCTTAGTATTTTTTCCGCGTGCTCCAAAAATAGTCTACCGCTGTCAGTCAGCGTAACCGGCTGATTACGGTCAATCAGAACGGTCCCGAATTCTTCTTCGAGACTCCGGATTTGGGCAGAAACAGCCGGCTGAGTCAGGTTCAGCAGTTCTCCTGCTTTGCGAAAACTCATGGTTTTGGAAATCGTGAGCAGCGTTTCCAGTTGGTTCAGGTTCATAGCAGCCCTCCGATAGGTAAAATAATCAATCTTTCATTTTGGATTCATCCATTTGAATGCGGACAAATAACAGTTGTTCTTATTATATAAAAACTGTAAGCGGCATACAACGAGTAACCTTTACCTGCGGATAAAACCCGGACTCCGTAACGGAATGCCGGGTTTTGTCCATACTCTGGTTTTAAAGCAGCTGCACGGGGAAATATAAATATCTGCCGTCTTATCCGTTCATGTTCTGATTCCATAGGTCATCCAGATCTTTACAGATAAAATCGGGGGTTACGCCCGTATCTTTTATCAATGTCTCCTTATTATCTTCAGTGGTGAGCCCTGTAAGGACAAGAGCAGTATGACATCCAGTATCCCGTCCTCCCCGGATATCCGTGTTCAGGTTATCTCCAATAACGCAAACTTCACCGGGGATAAGACCGATTTTCTCCAAAGCAAAATTCATAATAATAGGCGAAGGTTTGCCGATGACTACCGGCTTTACCTGCGTGGCTTTCTCAATTAAAGCTGCGATAGATCCCGCTCCGGGAAGCATTACATGATCCGAGGGAAGAAGATGGTCGGGATTGGTCAGTATGAAAGAGGCTCCATCCAAAATAAACTGGACAGCGCAGGCTAACTGGTCATACGTAACTTTACGGTTTATGCCTTGAACGACGAACTGAGGATGTTCGGAGGTCAGCTTCAGACCTTTTTCTTCAAGAGCCCGAAAAAGACCATTTTCCCCAATGGCATACACGGAGGCACCTTCATGAAGTTCCGTTAGATATCGTGCGGATGCCTGGGCTGATGTATAAATATTTTCCGGTTCCACATGCACGCCCATACTTTCCAGATGCTCCGATACCCCCTGTGTTGTGCGGGAAGAGTTGTTGGTCACAAGCATAAACGGGATATCATGTTCATAGAGCTTCCTGATAAACTTGTCTGCACCGGGGATAGATGTTTTCCCCTTATACAAAGTTCCGTCTAGATCGATTAAAAAGCCTTTCATCTTTTATCACTATCCTTTCCATGCCTTTCTAGCTGGCAGTGTCTTGGGACTCTTTGTCCCCTTTCAGTTTATCATTTCCGTGATCCATGTCAGTTGAATTCTTCTCATCTTCCGCATTCTCATCCTCATGCCGGCTGGCAGGTAAAAGAATGTCCACGGTAGTCCCCCGATCGGGCCGACTGCGGAACTGGATATCTCCTGAATGGGTTTCAATAATTTTATAGGTTACCATTAAACCCAGGCCGGTTCCTTTTTCCTTTGTACTGTAAAAGGGCTCGGCCAGTTTGGGAATCCGTTCGGGCGGAATACCGCATCCCTCATCGTTAAAGCGAATTCGGACCATTTGGAGGGCAGAAATATAATCGGTTTCGATATGCAGAATGCCGCCATCTATCATGGCTTCCATGGCATTTTTTATAATATTGATAAATACCTGTTTCATCTGGTGCTGGTTGCAATATACTAGGGGGAGTCTGGAGTTTAAATTGGTCCGGATTTCTACATTGTTCAGTCTTGCCTGAGGCTGAAGCAGATCTACCGTGCTGCTTACAATAGCACTCATGGACTTAAGCTCAAACTGGGACACCTTTGGTTTGGCGACGAACAGGAACTCGTCTACAATATGTTCAATCCGTTTCAGTTCGTCCTGCATAATTTCCATGTAATAGTTTTCTTTACCGGTACTCGGCTTAATTAACTGTAAAAACCCTTTAAGGGAAGTAAGCGGATTTCTTATCTCATGGGCTACTCCGGCAGCCAATTGTCCGACAGCGGAGAGCATATCCGATTTGCGGAGCAGTTCCTCTGTCCGTTTTTGCTCAGTCATATCACGAAATGTGATAACGGCCCCGATCTGTTCCCCTTCTTCCTGGAAAATAGGACTTGATACGTATTCAACCGGAAAGCGGCTGCCGTCTTTATGACAAAAATAGGTATGCTTCTCATGGTGGACTTTCCCATCCATCAGCGTTTTATCCAGGAAAGTATTTTCACCCATAGGGGAAAATATATTTTTACCGGGGGAAGCAAGCAAGTGCCGGATTGGTTGTCCGATGGCTTCCTCCGCAGTCCAGCCTGTCATTTGCTCAGCCGCCGAATTCCAGAAGATAGCCTTTCCTTCCATATTTGTTCCATAGATCCCTTCCGAAACCGAATTCAGTATAAGGCGGTTTTGCCGGTTTAAATGATCAATTTCTTTTTTCTGCCGTTTCACTTCGGTTACGTTTTTTAAGATGGCATAGACCCCGACGATTTCCCCATTTACCACACTTGGAACATAAGTTACTTTAGTATCTATACAGCTGCCGTCTTTATGATTTATCATACAGGTAAAATGCTGCGGAACCCCGTTTAAGGCGAGTTGGAACCGTTTGGTAACCTTATCCCAGTTTGCGTTACTCACTATTGATTGAAGGGATAAGGACAAAATTTCCGGTGGAGTGAACCCGGTCATGGACTGAATATTGGCATTGGAGGAACTTATGTGACCGCACCGTCCAACATACAGGATAGTATCCGGATGATTATCAAATAAAGATTTATATTCCTGTGATTTTTTAGAGAGCATATTTTTGTTATGTATGGATATGGTATAAAGGACATGTACAACGGCTGTAAGCATAACAACAGGAATCAGATCCTCTATAATCATGATGATCATGGCTTCCACCGAGCGGGTTATAGGCCATACGAACAGAAAATTTTTACAGATGATAAAAACAAAAATACATGCATAAAGCAGGTATAGCCACCTATTTTTCTTTAAAATGAACCAGTCCAATTGAAACATACACCCAGTCTCCTTAATTTTAACTTTCCCTCTCTAGTGTAACAAAATTCGACAATTCCGTGTATAAAGAAAATATTTAGATACAATGACTTAATACTTAAGTCTTGTTCAAACGATGACGATATATTAATATTAAGTCTAAAGTTGCATTTATTTTGACCGGATAGTTTGATAGATGGATACCTTATTGACTAGAAAGAGGGGGCTTAACGTCCAGACAATGGTAACATCCCCAACAAAGAAGGAAGGTGGCGGACATGAAAGCAGAACTAATTAATCCATTTTTGGAATCGGCACGTACAGTCATTGAGCAGGTGGTCAACATTCGTCCGATTACCGGCAAACTGGGCATGAAACAGGTTGTTACATTGGAAGACCACATATGGATTCAAATCGGCATGACCGGACAAATGAAGGGAGATATCTTTTTTGGATTTGCCGAGCATGTAGCTTTAAAAATGGTTTCAGCCATGATGGGCGGATTTGTTCTTGCCGAGATGAATGAAATTAGCCGAAGCGCCATTTCAGAATTAGGTAATATGATCAGCGGCAATGCCAGCACGATGCTTTATAATCAAGGGGTAAAAGTAGACATAACCCCTCCCAGAGTCTGGCATTCCCTTGAAGAAATGATTGTGAACAGCCAGGCTCTGACCATCCCGCTGCAGATGGAGGGAATCGGCCGAATGGATCTTCAGATGCTGGTCTCCTGACGTATTAACTTTTTTTATTATATAGCGAAGTGTGCGTAAAAGGCAGCTTCGCTTTTTTTGTTGATCCCTTCCGTGTACAATTTAAATGAAATAAAAGCTTATAAGGGGGCAGGAAAACTTGCAGGTACAGGACAAAATAGCAGTTATCACGGGAGCTTCCAGCGGACTCGGTGCAGAGATAGCCCGCCAGCTTGCAGGGAAGGGTGCAATCCCGCTTTTGCTGGCACGAAATCAGGCCAAACTTGAGGAAGTTACCGGTCAGCTTGCAACAACAGCTTACCCTTATTTGCTGGATATTACAGAGGATGCTGGGGTTGAGGCAGTTTTTCAATGCATCTATAAAAAGCATGGGCGTATAGATATTCTAATCAATAATGCGGGGTTTGGTATTTTTCATTCTTTTCTGGATATACCTCTGGATCAGTTTAAACAGATGATGGATGTTAATTATATGGGAATAGTCAGATGTACTAAGGCTGTACTGCCTCATATGTTACGCCAGGGCAGCGGACATATTGTAAATATTGCTTCCATGGCCGGCAAAATTGGTTCGGCTAAATCAACGGCTTATTCTGCTTCCAAGCATGCGGTTTTGGGATTTACCAACAGTCTAAGAGCTGAGCTTGCCGGCACTGGGATCGGTCTAACCGCTGTTAATCCGGGACCAATTGATACGCCTTTTTTTGATATAGCTGATCCGGAAGGAAATTATGTAAAGAATATAAGCTGGTTTATGCTAAAACCGGAGAAGGCTGCAAACAAAACGATTCAGGCCATAGAAAAAAACAAATCCGAAGTGAACCTGCCTTTTCTATCGGCCGCCGGAATCAAACTGTTTCACCTATTTCCCGGATTGTTTGAACGTATCGCTTATAAACTGCTGAACAAAAAATAAGAACAGGGAGTATGGTACAATAGAATCACCCAAATGCGAATAGGAAGGAATGACAGGTTATGATCGTGTATGAACGGGAACATGACTTTGTAATGACCCGGCAGGATGACCATGCACGCCTGGCAGGAATGTGGATCCCTTACTGGAAGCGCTTTTACGGCGATCGCCGTGAGGAGATGCATCTTTCCGTTACAGAGCATGACCGCGGCTGGATCGACTTGGACGAAACTCCCCTTTGGAACGATGCAGAGGACAAACCTTATACTTTTATTGATACTCCCGTTCTGCTGAGGCTGGCATTTTACACAAAAGGGTTGGATAAAGTGCAGTCAAAGAGTCCATACGCTGCTCTTATCAATAGTCTTCATTTTACTTCTTTTTTTCCTCCCTCTGTTTTGGAGGAGGGCTTGAAATCCGGAGAGTTTCCCCCGCAGACCAAGGAATGGGTAGATGCAGAAAAAAGGCGTCAGAAGGAGATCCGGGAGAAGCTCGGATTAACGGATGAGACATCTGAATATAAAGTTAAACAACATCTGGCTTTGTTTAAATGCTGCGATAATCTTTCCCTGTTTATTTGTATGCATGATCCGGGCACCAGAAGAAAGCTGAAGCTTTTTGCCGGAGCCGGATTTACATTTATGGCGCAGTGGCAGGATTCCTACCGGCTGCAGCTCGACCCTTATGTGCTGGACCGGGAGCTTGAGTGTGAAATTGGACTAAAAGTAGTGCCGAAGCAATTAGTCCGTCAGGAAGGGATCGCCCGGGCTTACGCCAAGACGGAAACTGCTCGCAGAGTTTTTCGGCTTGTGGGAAAATCCTGAATGAAAAGAAGCGGGCAGCATCCTCCCGAGGGAAATGCTGCCCGTTTGCACTAAAAGCTTATGTTTTGGGTACGGGTGTTCACTTCTTGAACAACTTCTTGTGCGGACAAACCGTCAGCATTAATGACAGGCGCCTGGGTAAAGATGTCTGACATGCCCATCATATTATGGTCCTGTCCGGAAATCACACAGCAGGAAGCGTTTTTGAGGTTATCCATGGACACGACTTCATGTCCGCTTTCTTGAAGGGCTTGCTGAATGTCATTCAAACCTTGCTCAACGGCCACTTTCACCATATCTCTTCAACTCCTCTTCAGGTAGTGGATACTTGGGATAGTTTGGCACGCTAAGCTGTCAATTATTCTTGCTGCTTGTCTGTTTCCGATTGGGCTTTGAACTGCTGGTTGAGGTCGCGAATTTCTTCAAACAATTTCCGCATTTCAGATTTGGAATCCGGATGAGTCTGATTCCAATGGGAAGTCAGTGCAGGCATAATTTTGTGAATATGCTGATACATAGACCAGATTTTTATTTTGTTCACCATTTCTTCCGAACTGTCTCCGGTTAAAAGCTCAGCCGCTTTCTTCATGAGGGCATCAAATTCCGATTGAAAATGTGCATGCATACGAATCTGCCTTTCTATTTGGAAATGGGGATAGATGGAAATCCTTCTAGTGAATCAGTCTAGACAACTATGTGCAAAATGTCAAAAGCAAAATCGGTGCAGGGGACGCCGGATCGGAATGGTACGAATTCCGAGAATTATAGAGATGGCACGCAGGGGATATACATTGGTTCCCGCGGGAGGTTGATGAATGCGCTATGAATTCGGTTTTTAACCGGATTGGATATAAAAGGGATAAAACTCTTAAAAAAGAAGACAATTGAACCGAAATTTACAGGTAAGGGACTAGTTTTTTTATTTTTTTTACAAAAAGTTTCAGTTTTATATTGTTTACATTACAGCAATGTCCTAATATGAAGAATATAGAGTTGGAGGGTAACGAAGGTCTTGGTTGGAGGGCTTATATGTCTAAAAATCTGATTCAACTGTTCACAGCCGACTTTCTTTCAATGGATAAAGGGATGCAGGAGCAGATTTATAAAGAATTCTACATGCTTGTATATCCTACGATTTATTTTATTTTGCGGGATCATACCCTTGTGGAAGATCTGATTCAGGAATCTTTTATACGGGCTATCCGTAAGGCACCGCTTCTGAAAGAACCGGAGAAATACGAAGGCTGGCTCAAAAAACTTACCAGGAATGTAACGCTGAATCACTTGCGCAAAGTAAAGCGGAATCGGGATGAACTGGACGCCGAAATTAATTTGGCCCCTCGGGAGTATGTTAACTGGGTGCCGGATACGAATTTGGAAAAAGAAGTGGAGCTTAAAATGATGCAGGAGGCTATTATCCACTACGTCAATCAACTCAGCCCCTCGTATCGTCAAATTCTGGCTATGAAATGGATTCATCATTTATCTTACAAAGATATGGCGGAAGAGCTTGGAGTTACGGAAGGTGTAGTCCGTCAACGATTGTATCGTGCCCGGGAAGCCATTCGGCAAAAGTTGATGGAAGAGTGGGATATCGTTGAAGACCGGGTTAGATCTTAAAGAAAAATAATCTTTCATTCGGACTCCCTGGAATCAGGGGGTTCTTTTTTTATAAAATTTGTGCCCATGAGTATCCTCGATTATAATTGGGAAAAAGGTGTGAAAAGAGGATTTAAATGAAACTTAGCTTTGAACAACTTCATGTTGATGTTTCATATGTAGAGACGCTTACGCGCATGGGAATTACAGAGCCTACCCCCATTCAGGAGGAAGCGATTCCGGCTTTGCTTAGTGGCCAAGATGTCATAGCCCAGTCCGCAACCGGATCAGGAAAAACACTGGCTTATGTCTTGCCGGCCCTGCATAACATTGATCCGGACGATAAACATGTCCAAGTGATGATAATTGTGCCTACCAGAGAACTCGGCATGCAGATTGTCCAGGTGGCACAGAAGCTTACTGAAGGCGGCTCAATACGTATTCAGCCTTTGATTGGAGGAGCTTCCCTATCCAGACAGGTCGACAAATTGAAAGAGCGTCCCCATATGGTAGTAGGTACTCCGGGCCGGATTAAAGAGCTGATCCAGATGCGTAAGCTTACAGTTCATTTTGTGAAAACCGTGATTGTGGATGAAGTGGACCAGGTGTTCGAACTGGGGAATATGCAGGAGGTCGGAGCCGTTTTAAAAACCATGTTGAAATCGAAACAGGTTGCTTTCTTCTCCGCTACCATGCCCCCAGAATCCTGGAGACAGCAGAAAGATGGATGCAGGACCCTATTAAGGTTCAGATCAAACTGAAGCAGCCGGCCCATGAGCATTTATACGTTGTCTGTGAGGAGAGAGACAAAGTCGATATGCTCCGCAGACTTGTGCGCCATTATAATCCCCGGGCTGCGATTGTGTTTATTAACGATACCGATGATATCGGAGAGGTTCTGGCTAAACTTCAGTATGTAGGCCTGTCTATAGCTGCATTATATGGGGATTCGGGGAAACAGGAACGGGCGAAAGTCATGCAGGATTTCCGGAACAATAAATTTCAGCTGCTCCTTGCAACTGATGTAGCGGCACGGGGGCTCGATATCGAAGGGGTGAGCCATGTAATTAATCTGGACCCTCCGTTGGATGCGGATCATTATGTTCACCGTATCGGCCGGACGGGGCGGATGGGCCGAAAAGGGACAGCCATTTCCATTGTTACCCCTAAGCAAACATTTATTATGGAAAAATTCAGCCAATCGCTTCATGTTCAATTCCATAAGAAGGTTTTGTATGGAGGCAATATTCTGAATCCGGAAGAGCTTCCTGCACGTAAAAAAAGACTGCAGACCAATTCTTCTCAGCAAACTACCAAAGTAAAAAAAACCGTTAAGCAGAGGGAACGTGACCGTAAGCAAAAAGGAAAGCCTAAAAGATTCAGACCTGAGTAAGGAAAAATATGAAAGCCGGTCCGGGAGGATCGGCCTTTCTATAAATCTGTTTGCCACAAGATTCATAGAAGAAGGGATGGAAGGTATGCTGAAAAAAATATTATGGACTTTATTTATTCTTATTTTGCTTATTGTCCTTATTGGAGCGGGCATTTATTGGTATGTGAAACCCCAGAAAGAGCTGGACCTTCGTTATCGGGACACTTCTCTGAAATCTAAAATAATGGACATGGTCAAAAATTTAAATACAGAACTTGTATTATCAAGTGATGAAATTAACCAATTGGCCAAAAAGGAGATTGCAAAACGTCCGAATGTAAGACCTGATGTCAGAATAACCGGGGCTGATTTCAAGCTGAATGGAAATGAGCTGGAAGGAGACATTAATCTGCTCTATAAAGATACTATTCCCGCAGGTGTAAAAATCTGGTATACGATGGAATGGCAAGACGGTACTTTAAAACTCACACCTAAAGACGCAAAAATCCGCAGCGTTCATCTTCCGCTAAGTTTTGTTAAGCTCCCGGCTATGTCCATCGGACTGAATGACCATCTTCCGGGTGTCGTTAAGGTAAAGCATGTTACGTTTGAGAACCAGGGCATAAAAATTACGTTCAAATTAAATAAACCGTTTTAACCATAGTTAAATTAGAACAGGCAGGACGGAAGTCCTGCCTGTCTCTATCCTTAGTGTAAATTAATGTTTCTTCGGCTTATAACTCGTATAACTGATTTCTCCTTCGTCCAGCTTGTTTATTTCATCCTGATCCCAGTCTTTAATTTTATTTTTTCCTGCTTCTCCATTTAGTTTAATCTTGTACTTGGAAGCTGCATAGCCTTGGATACGGCTCATTTCTTCCCGGGAGATGGAGGCGAGATTCTGATTTTTAGGAAGCTGTCCTATCAGGATGCCAATCATCTCCGCCCCAAGGCTAGTGTTGGGCTGGATTCGCACGCTTCCATACGCAATCGCTGATACTCCCACATTTTTACCCGCCAGAATCACATTCGGATATCCTTTAAGCAGGAAACTGCGAAGCGGGATGCCGTATTTGTCCGGTCTTCCCATCTCGGTTCCCCATTTGTTAGCCGTAATACCTTGCAAATCCATGGGATATCCCCCTATGCTGACGTTATCCCAAAACATGCGGCCGGAGAGCAGATCCGAAGGTTTCATCACATACTCACTTTCATAATGGTTATATTCCCGTATGTAAAGATAAGAGGGAAATCCATTGACCTCTGCATTCTCCCAGCCCGGTAATGTTTTTTTGAATAACTCCAGTACACGGGGAGTCTCCTTATTTCCTAATTCCACGGCGGTTTTGACAGAGGAAGGATCGGCCGGATCAACATCATAAACAAGCAGGGCATTGATTAATACTTCCCCATCCCTTTGATTGACCGCATTAAGACCGCGCAGGAAAGTTCTGTCACTGGACGGCTGAAATTGTTTTGCAATACCGCTTAAGCCAATAGCGAAATCTTTGTTCACATAACCTCCGCCAAACCGCT
Organism: Paenibacillus larvae subsp. larvae; assembly: GCF_002003265.1. Lineage (NCBI taxonomy): Bacteria > Bacillati > Bacillota > Bacilli > Caryophanales > Paenibacillaceae > Paenibacillus > Paenibacillus larvae. Next base: position 2,060,074 of record NZ_CP019687.1, on the reverse strand, counting down.
CTTTCTTTTCAGAAGCAGGCAGCTGGTTATAGGTTTTGGAGAATTTATCCCAATCTACATGTTTGAACTTCATTATCATCCCGGCACTCATAAATTCGGGTCGGGATTGACCATATAATTTCTCTAATCCCGGCAGCCGGTTTGTCTTCAATTTGCTTGCAAGAGCGGCATAGTCCGTATTGTCTGCCCAATACCTGGCGTGAATACTGTGCGATTTACCGTCTTTAGTCGAATATTCGATCCGGTCCACAGAGCATCCCCCGTTGGAAGCTATTGTATCTATATGGCCAAGGGTTACTCCTTGCTCAAGCGGAATCTGATCCACCAGCTTGGTCATATACGCCTCAAATTCGGACGTTTTACGGATTTTAGCCCCTTTGAACCCATCGAATAGTTTCTTTACCCTTCCCTGTACCAGAGAATGCTTGCTTTCGTCCTTGGTTTCATCCAGAAAGAGCATCTCTCCCTGGAGCACTTGACCGCCAAAAGATGACCTCGGATCAAGTATTTTAACTTTCAGTCCTTCATCAGCTGCTGCCCGCGCCAAATAAAGTCCTTCCAGTTCTGAACCGATGATAGCTACATCGACTTCTTCTTCAGCCTGGGCTGCTTTGGCAGAATCTCCTTTTTCACATCCTGCATTCGGATCTTCCTTTGAAACAGGAGCAGGGGAAGAGCTATCCGACGGTGCGGAGGAAGAAGGGGAATTCGTACCTCCGGTGCAGCCGGAAAGTAAAAGTAACGCACTCAGCATAAGAGCAAGAAAAACTCTGGCTCTTTTAAATGGGAATAGATTTCGCCGGTTTTTCATATACAGTCTCCTTTAATACAATTTCTTGAAAATTTAGTTTACCAGAATACAAGGAATAAAGAAAACAATAACAAAAAATCCAAATGATGATTTGATTGTTTTCATAGTCAAAACTTTATTTTACGAATAGGCGGTTTGGCCTTTATAATGAATATAGCCTGCTAAGATGAATTTTGATTTATTTCATAGTTTAAGCAGGATCTAAATACATAAACAGATAAAGGGGAACAAAGATGAACAACAAGTTTTGGCAAAAAGCGGCACTTTCCGGGCTTGCCTTTACTTTATTTACTGCCGGCCTTGGTACGGTTACATCGGCACAGGGCGGAAAACAGCCGTCGTCTGCAATAAAATCGCCAGAGGAGGAATTGAAATTATCCTTTGATGATATTCAGGGCGGTGATGTGGAATGGGCGGCTAAACCTATTGCGAGCCTGGCAACAAGACCTATTTTTTACGGTTATCCGGATGGTGGATTTCATCCGCGAAAGCCGATAAGCCGATTGGAGACTTTAGCTTTTATTCTTCGCCTTGTGGACAAAAAACAACAGGCGGAATCTTCCGAAGAAATGAATACCAAACTGCCCTTTCTTGATGCTGATGATGTCAGTTCATGGGGAGTAGGCTATGTCTCAGTAGGCTTAAAAGAGAACTTAATCTCTCCAGGCGAATCTTATTTTTATCCTGAACAGGGAGCGAGCCGTCTTTGGGCAACCAAAGTTACCGTAAAAGCTTTGGGGCTGGAACAAGAAGCCCTGTCCAAAAAGGGAGCTATATAAGTTGAACGAAAGAAAATAGCAATCAAAGTCGCACGCACAGCCGGTCAATAATGGCATGAGGATGCTTCATGATTTCATCCATAAATTGCCCGACACGCAGACGGATTTCGGAAACGGCCGAATAGAATACGTTATTGATCACACTGGACTTGAGCCATTTCCAGAGTCCTTCTACGATATTTAACTGAGGGCTGTATGGAGGCAAGTACACAAGCTCAAGCCGATTTTTTTGCGCTTCCAGAAACGGCCGAAGCAGCTTTGCATGATGAATCCGGGCATTGTCCAAAACCAGAGCCAGTTTCCCTGTTGGATAAGTCGCCATGACCTTTTGAAGAAAGGAAAGAAACGTTTCAGCGGTGTACTGTTCATCTTCTTGCCAAACGATGTGTCCCGTTTCATAGTCAACCGTGGCCAGCAGTTTGACCCCACGATGCTTGCCCGTGGTTGGAATGATGCGTTGCTTCCCGCGAAGGAACCAGGTCTTCTGAATCGCCTGGTAGTCCCGGATCATCGACTCATCCTCGAACAGCAAGTGATCAATCTCCTCGTTCAGTAGCTTTTTTTCAGTTCAGGAAAGGTCGTTTCGGTGAAATGGCGTTGTTTCTTGGGATCTGCTGCTGCGAGCGTGTAGGTCGGTTTCGTATAGCTGAGCCCTAGCCGCTCCATGACCTTGGAAATGCCTCGGAGCGAATAGCAATGGCCCCATTCGCGTTCCACGTACGTGGCAATCAGTTCAAGCGTCCAGTTGTGCTTTGCCGTAAAGCCGACCTCATGGGGAACCGAATAGGCGACGGTTTGTTTCAAGCGATCCTGCTGCTGCTTCGTCAACCGAGTAGGAGCACCTGAGGAATGCTTGATTTGCAAGGCTCCCAGTCCACCGTTCTCGTACGTATGAATGTAACTGCTCACCGTCATTCGGTTTCGATTCAAAATGTCAGCGATCGCCTTCATGGATGTGCCTTTCAAATGCAAATAGATCGCTTGGTAGCGTTCATACATTCGGCGCTCTTTGGTTTGTTGCATGGCTGCCGTTACTTTTGCCAGTTCGGTATGTTTATCCATTGTCATCCCCACTTGTCTATTCTTGATCTGTTTCTTATTCGACAAATGGTTCCTTTTTCCTTGCCAAGGTTTGCTAAGAATATTGATTCAACTTATATAAATTACCTTTCATCGATACAAATGAATTATCTGATGAGGATAAGGGATATTTGGCAGTTGGAGTGGAAAAAGGATTGATTTATGGATTTATCGAATCAAACGGAGAACGGACTTTTCGTCCTCATGACATCATCACAAGAGCACAATATGCTGGTATCTTAGGCAATGCCGGAGATTTGGTTCAGGATCCCACACTTGTTAAGGGACGTATTTCGGCTGTGGCTCCCGGACAATCCTTACAGGTAACAACGGATTTAGGGGAGACTTTTACCTACCCGTTCTATAAGGATGCTCATGTGTACAAAAATGGCAGCAAGGTTAGTTCCTATGCTTTAAACACAGGAGATCAGATTAAATTACGGCACCATTATGGCTCCGCGGTGTTTATCGAGGTGACGAAAAATGCCGGAATCACACCTGATTTTACAGTAACCGGAGAATTTGAAGGCATGCTGGTAAACAGCAATGGACAAATTACAACAGTTTCTTTGAAACGGGCCCTCAACGGCTCAGCCGCTTCAACCAGATATACAGTTTCACCGAATGTGGTCATATATGGAAAAGAGTCGGATCTGACTGTCAACAAGATGATAAAACTGGACGGTAAGGACGGGGTTATTGTTGCCATTTATTTAACACCGCAAAAATAAAGAGCCTGAGGCTAAGCCTCAGGTTTTTTAAAAGTTATTCTTTGCTTATATGAAAAATGTATAAATGATGGTGAAATCAGTATGGGTACAAAATGGTGTAAAACTGTGATAGGTGGAGGCATTTTGCTGGCAGCTGCCGTCTTCCCCATAATATTCCTGTGCCAGGAAAAGGAAAACGTACAACATAAACCGGGGGTCAGCCCTGATGATAGTCCTCTCTATTCATTCGTTTCCCGGCATTTGATGAGTGACGATGGGGGGTATACACAAATTTGCGTACGGATTTACTCAAGCAGCCGGATACGGCAAGAAATCATGACCAGCTTTCCGAATCTACCGGATTACTTATGGAGTATGCACTTCTAAGTCAAAAAAAAGACCTCTTTGATCATCAGGTATATTTTCTAGATAAAAATCTGGTGTCTTCGAAAAAATGGGTTAAATGGATGGTTGGGGATGAAAAAAAAGGTCCTCCGGTGAATGCCTCCATTGATGATCTAAGAATTGCACACGCCTTGATACAGGCAGGACAGAAATGGGGGAACCCCGAATACAAAAAGCTTGGCATGTCGGTGGCAGAAGGCTTGATTCAGGGAAATGCGAGCGGCCCCTATTTGGCAGATTACTATAATTGGGAAGATAAAAAGAAAGGGGACAAGCTTACGAGCAGTTATCTGGACCTGAAGGCTATGCGATTACTGGCTGAGGAAAAACCTGCTGACTGGAAGAAGGTTTATGAATCTTCCAGGACTTTGCTGCAAGAGGCACAGCTTCCATCAGGACTTTACCGGAAAACATACAAGCTGGATTCGAAGCAATGGCTCCCGGACGGACAGGGATATAATCTGATTGATTCTTTGCTTGCAGCTCTTCATGCAAGTGAAGATGGGCTGTCTGTCGAGCCAACCCTCAGTTTTCTGCAAAAAGCCTGGAATAAAGACGGTGTACTGTATGGAACCTATAAAGAGGACGGACAAACCTTGACTGAAAATGAATCCCCGGCTGTATACGCTATCGCCGTCCGGCTTCTTCGGCTTCAGCAGGACCCGCTGGCAGAAGAATTGAAAAAAAGGATGGGACAATTGTCAGTCCAGGACTCTAACTCCCCTTACTATGGCGGATTCTTAGATACGAATACGCTTGAATGCTATTCGTTCGACCAGCTTCAGGCCCTGCTTGTGGAAAGAGAATAAGAATCTGCAAAATATTTTGCTGATAATGAAAAGACTGCCTGCCTGCGGCTTTCCGCCAGGCAGTCTTTGATTCCAGATTACCCATCCATATTGACAGCCGTTTATTCTATTTCTTTCACGGCTTTGTATACTTTCTCAAACAGGTCTTCGATTTGCGACTCCTCCAGGCAGGAAAATGCCACGCGCAGGTCCGATTCTCCAAGTGCTATTGTACCGATTCCGTATTTCTCCAGCGCATGAACGCGTAATTGCTCCGCCGGTACAGTCTTCAGCTTAAGACACATAAAATAACCGGAATTAAACGGATAGTAATCCCAGGCATCATCAAAACGTCCGCTGTCCAGCACTTCCTTAACTTTATTTGCCCGGGCCTTCATGATGAGGAACTTCTCTTCTTTTTGGGCTTTAAACTCACTGGACTTTAAGGCGTGAAGAACAAAAGTCTGGGAAGGGTGAGAGCAGCTGGAGATAGTGGCCCGGATGATTCCCATCGTTTTTTGTTCTAATGCTGCCAGCAAAGCGTCGCTGGATGCCGCATATGTCAGGAAACCGACACGGAATCCCCACACGTACTCCTCTTTGGTAGCCCCGTCCACTTTAACGGCCAGCACGCGCGGATGAAGATTAGCCAAACGGCTGAAAATCGAGTCATGCAGGGAATCTTCAAAAAACAAACCAAAATAAGCATCATCCGTCACGGCCACAATGTTCATTCCTGCTTCCGCAGCTTCATGGATCGCCTGAACGATTTCTTGTGCTTCTGCAAAAGTCGGTGTATAGCCGGTAGGGTTGTTTGGAAAATTCAGCACGACAAATGCTTTTCCCTTGTCTTTTTGTGCAAGCAGAGCTTCACGCAGACCTTGGGCATTGAAGCGGTTTTGCTTATTATATAAAGGATAAAGTACGAGATTGGCTTTGCGGCGGATTCCGAAAGTCAGCTCGTAATTTTCCCAATTTTTATCCGGAAGGACCACGGAATCTCCCTCATCAAGAAATAAATCGGCCGCAATACTCAACCCATGAGTAAGAGCATTCGTTACAACCGGGTTTCCAAATTTTTTATCTTGAAGGCCGGGATTCTCTTTGATCATTTTGGCTCTCCATAGCTTGCGAAGTTCCGGTTTTCCCGCCGGAGGAGCATACTCATATAAATCTTTCGGCGAATAAGAAGACAAGGTTTCCTGAATGACGCCAAGATGCATAGGCTGGCCATGTTCTGTCGCGATTCCGATTGTCGCATTGTAAGTCTTGGCCTTGGCCTTAGCTTCGGCAGATTGACTCAGGATGCCTTCCTTCGGGAAATAAATCATCTTGCCCAGATCAGAAAGCATGTCGGAAATATGGGGATTTTCCTGTTGAATGGTTTCGTTAAGTTGTTGTGCAAGAGGGTGCATTTACGTTCCATCCTTCCGGTTTCAAGTTTTTATTTAGTCCGTCTTTTACCTTCAGGGACTTTTGCTGATTAGAGGGCGGTGAAGCCTTTTTCTCTTGGGAGTTATTATACCACCACCCCTGCCTGTGCGTCACTGAAACCGGGAAAAGTGAAAAAATTCCGGGTTATTTTCCGAAAATTGAATGAAAAGTCTGTAAACACTTTGTAAATCATCCATAAAATCAGCCACATTTTTCATGCCAAAGAAGGAGCTTTATGCTATGATGATACTTGTTGGAATTATTAGGTTGTACTAAACTTACTTCGGGAGTGATGGATAATGGCAGGTTTCGCCGGAGCGGGTACAAGTATCATTTTGAGATTAGATATGTACAAGGAGCTTGTAACATTTGCTCAAATAGCTGCGGCAATAGGGGATGCCGGAGGAGATATTGTTGCTATCGACGTAAACCGTATTACCAAAACCAAGACCACAAGAGACATTACGGTAAACGTAACGGATCAGCTGCAAACCGATGCTATTATTAAAGCATTAAGCAAATTAAACGGGGTCAAGGTTGTTAACGTATCGGACCAGACGTTCCTACTCCATCTTGGCGGAAAAATTGAAACCACACCCAAAATTCCGATTAAAAACCGGGATGATTTGTCCAGGGTATATACACCAGGAGTCGCGCAAGTGTGTATGGCGATTCACAATGACCCTACCAAAGCTCACTCCCTGACGATCAAACGAAACACTGTAGCGGTTATCTCAGACGGTACAGCTGTTCTGGGACTCGGCAATATCGGAGCCGAGGCGGCCATGCCGGTAATGGAAGGAAAGGCCATGTTGTTTAAACAGATGGCGGGTGTGGATGCTTTTCCGATTTGTCTGAACACACAGGATACTGAAGAAATTATTTCGATTTGCAAAGCAATAGCCCCGGCGTTTGGAGGCATTAATCTGGAAGACATCTCATCTCCCCGCTGTTTTGAAATTGAATGCAGGTTGATTGAGGAACTGGATATTCCTGTTTTCCATGATGATCAGCATGGTACTGCTGTTGTATTGCTGGCGGGGTTGCTGAATGCCTGCAGGGTGACGGGGAAAAAGCTGGAAGATTGTAAAGTTGTGGTTTGCGGAATTGGTGCTGCAGGCATAGCCTGTACGAAAATTTTGCTGGCTGCGGGCGTGAAAAACGTGATAGGTATTGATCGCCAGGGGGCACTTGTCCGTGGTGAGGAATACCCTTACGAGGCTTGGTCCTGGTATGCCGAACATACCAATGCCCATGAAGAAAAGGGGCCGTTGTCCCGGGTTATTGAAAATGCGGATATCTTTATTGGTCTTTCGGGCCCGGGTGTTTTAAAGGTGGAAGATGTGAAGAAGATGGCGAAAGATCCGATTGTATTCGCTATGGCCAATCCCACACCCGAGATTTCCCCGGATGATGCAGAACCGTATGTAAGGGTTATGGCTACCGGACGATCTGATTATCCTAACCAGATCAACAATGTACTTTGTTTCCCCGGTATTTTCAGGGGTGTTCTTGACTGTCGTGCTTCCCGGATTAATGAACAGATGAAGCTGGCTGCTGCCAGAGCTATAGCTTCAGTAGTCTCAGATGACGAACTGAATGAATTTTATATCATACCGAGTGTATTTAAACGTAATGTAGTGAAGAAAGTAAAAGAAGCAGTCATTGCCGCGGCTTATGAAACCGGAGTGGCCAGACGCCGCGGAGTAAACCAACAGGAAGAGGAAATGGTGCAATAAGCTATGATTGGGCTGAATCCCGAACATCTGCAGCTACAACCCTACTTTGCTCAAATTTGCTGTGAACCCGGATGGAAATGGACGCGTCACAGCAAGCCGCTGGGAAATTATGATTTGTTCTACGTATGGAGCGGAAGAGGAACGGTAGAGGAAGGGGGAACATCTTACGAAGTGGGAGCAGGGAGCTGTTTTTTATTTCGTCCCGATGATCACCCCACTGCAACCCATGATCCGCAAAATCCGCTTAATCTGACATACATCCATTTCTCATTGGATCCTTCTTGCCGTTCGGAGGGGCTTCCAAAAAGATACCGTGTTTTGGAGGACCGGGTATTCTTTGAAACGCTGTTAACCCAGTATGTCAGAGTGAGGCTGGAAGGCGGTCTGGGGGCCGAGGAGGAAGCCAAACTGATTTTAGGACAACTGTTGATCCGTCTGCTGAGGGAAGATCAGGAAGGCCAGAAAGTGGTTACACCCGGAAGCTGCAAACAGACTGAAGCTATTCGGGAAGTGGCTAACTACATCCGCCAGCATGCTGCCGTTCCGCATAAAATCGAGGACTTGGCCAAAAGGGCCAACTTATCCCCCCGTTATTTTTCGCATAAATTCAAGGAGATTATGGGGATTTCCGTACAGAGCTACATGATCCGGATGAGAATTGAGCGTGCCGAACATCTTCTGCAGTATGCCGGGATGAGCGTATCCGAAGTGGCCGATGCTCTCGGATATCGCGACGTTTTCTTCTTCAGCAGGCAGTTCAAGCAGTACACCGGGAGGGCCCCGTCCACACTGCGGTAATGGCTACCTATCATTAAAACATCCATGAGCATGAAACCGAACAGAGCGGGAAAAGGGGGATACCCATGTTTGAACATATACCATATTCAGGTACAAAAGAAGAACAATACAACCAGGTCATTCACCAACTTGGCGCCTTGATTCAGGACGAGCCAAACCGGATTGCCAATCTGGCTAACGCATCAGCTTTGTTGAGACAGTTTCTGGACGATATCAATTGGGTCGGATTTTACCTGACGGATACGGAACGGGGCGAACTCGTACTAGGCCCTTTCCAGGGGCTCGTGGCATGTGTCAGAATACCCTTCGGCAAAGGAGTATGCGGAACAGCAGCCCGGGACAGGAAGACGCTTCGCGTCGCGGATGTCCATGCTTTCCCGGGGCATATAGCCTGTGATGCCGCTTCCCGCTCCGAAATTGTAGTGCCGATGATCGAAGACGGGAATGTAATCGGTGTGCTGGATATCGATAGCCCACTTCAGGACCGCTTTGATGAAACGGATGAACAGATGCTGCAAGAGTTTGTTCGGGTGCTTCTTAGCTGATGAGGTACAAACATAGAACCTTCAAGCCTTCTGCTCTGATATGCTCCCCTTGCGGTAGACAGTTGAAATAATAAAACTGTTTACTGTAAGGAGGAGCATTTTTTCATGTCCCCTAAAGCAAAAGTATCAGGATCAGAAAAGATTGCAGCTGTTGAAAAGTATTTACGTGTAGAAGATTCGCTTAATCATTTAGCAGCACTTCTTGATGTACGCCATTCATCCGTTAGGCAATGGCTTCAGACTTACCAGTCGCTAGGCCCAAACGGATTGCTTCAAACATCACAGAATGCATCTTACTGCGCAGAGTTAAAAAGAATAGCTGTCGAGGACTATTTGGCTGGCGGCGGTTCTCACATGGATATATGTAAAAGATATGGCATTAAGTCAACTTGCCAATTGCGCGATTGGATTCTGAAGTATAATGGTCATGAGAAGTTGAACACTTCCAGAACGGGAGGAGCGCCGATCATGACAAAAGGACGAACAACTACTTACGATGAGAGAGTTGAAATCGTCAGATTCTGCATTGAACATCAACACAATTATGCCCAGACAGCTGATAAATTCCAGGTATCCTATCAGCAAGTGTATTCATGGACAAATAAATACTTAACATCTGGTGTGGATGCACTTCAAGACAGACGCGGGAAAAGAAAATCTGAGGATGAGATGTCCGAAGTGGAGAAACTAAGGGCTCGGAATAAGCTGTTACAGGCTGAGAACAGAAGGAAGCAGATGGAGATCGATTTGCTAAAAAAGTTGGACGAGATCGAAAGGAGGCGGTTCTAAGCCAGGTAAGGTATGAAACGATATACCTTGCAATACGCGGGCTCCATGAAACGAAGTCATATCCCATATGTCAATTATGTGATCTTATTGGGATCCAACGTTCATCGTATTATAAATGGATCAACCGGAAAGAAAGCATGAATGAGATCTTTAATAAAGCGTTGCTTCCCATGATTAAAGATGCCTACGAGGAAAAGGATGGCATCCTTGGATATCGCCAGATGACCATTAAACTAAACCGGGAACGCCATTTAACTGTCAATCATAAGCGAATATACAGACTTATGGGCATCCTAGGCCTTAAATCGGTATGCCGCAGGAAGCGAAAAAACTACATCCATTCCACGCCTGAAATTACGGCGGAAAATATCTTGAACAGAGACTTTGAATCCTCTGAGTTCGGTACAAAATGGCTCACAGATGTGACTGAAATGAAGTATGGCAACCAAAACAAGGCTTATCTTAGTGCAATCCTTGATTTATCGGATAAAAGCATTGTTTCTTTTGTGGTAGGGCATTCCAACAACAATGAACTTGTATTTAAAACTTTTGATATCGCCCATATGACTTATCCTGACGCTATACCCCTCTTTCACAGTGACCGGGGTTTCCAATATACATGTAAAATCTTCAAGAAAAAACTAGACGATGCAGGTATGACTCAAAGCATGTCCAGGGTATCAAGATGTATAGATAATGGCCCAATGGAATCATTCTGGGGAATGATGAAATCCGAAATGTATTATCTTCGTAAGTTCTATACATATGAGGAACTGGAAGCAACCGTGATAGAATACATCGATTACTACAATACTCGTCGATACCAGAAAAGACTTAATTGTATGACGCCGTTGGAATATAGGCAATACCTTCTAAGTTCAGCAGCATAGAAAATGGCACCAACCATGGGGATACGGTTAGTGCCACAACTTTTTTTGTTTTTTACACTGTCTACTTGACAGGGGTCAGTTCACTCCAGGCAGAAGGCTTTTTTGAAAAAAAGATAAATCATTCATCATCATATGTCTGCGGGCATGGCAGTCAGATAGGATGGTTGTCTAAATTCTGTTTGTTTACTATATTTAATACTAAGGACTTGTTTATTGATCAGGCACGATTATTCGGAATTGTGATATGCTGGTAGTCTGATCATGGGGAGTCTAATTCTGAAGCACTATATAGCTTAGCTTCCTGACCAAGGGGGACAATTGTGAAAGGGAAAAGGGATCAGATCCTGGATGCCGGGGAAGAACTTTTTTTTATCCGAGGTATCAACGATACGAGCATGGAACAAATAGCCGAGGCCGTGCCCGTGTCTAAAATGACTATCTACAAATATTTTCAAAGCAAAGAGGGACTGCTTGAGGCTATTATTGACCGTTTGCTGCAGGTAACCCATGGAGATTTTAAACAAATGGTAAAAACATCGGATAATGCCCTGGGTGTCTTAATGAAAATGGCCGCTTACCGCAAGCTTGACCGTATTTCTGAAATCTTTATTGAGGAATTGATAAGGGAATATCCGAATATTGCGCAAAGATTGCTTGATTACCAGCAAACATTCGTTTTACCGGAATTTGAACGCGTTATTTTTGAAGGCCAGCAGCAAGGGAAAATAAGAAAAGATATCTCTCCCCATCTTCTCGTTATGTTTCTTATTTCCATAAAGAAGTTTTTGGCCCAACCCGAGAAGCTGCAAGGCATTGCCAGTCTAAAAACGGCTTCGGAGCAGCTCTTGACCATCCTGTATCAAGGTATAGTTGCTCCTGAACACAAAGAAAGTCTGGATTTCCTGCAAAGAAAGCTGTAATCTTTGCGGGATCCGGGCTTTTTTATAAACTAAGAAAGCAAATCTTGTTTCCTTACGCGGTTTTTGACCGTCGCTTGGCAGCAGATACGTGAGGATGCCGAGAAGCGGCAAAAACCACAGATCTTCATGATCAGTTCGATGCCGTATACATCAATCAGGTTACCCAGTGTACCCAGAATTAAAAACAGGATTAAGTTTCGTTTACCGAAGCGGTCGGCAAGCGGTCCACCGAAGAAAGTACCGGCACCTGCACCCAGAAATAAGAAAATATAAGTCTGTGCCTGATTGATCGTAAGGCCTAAACATCGCGCAGGTAAAAGGCATAATAACTGATCATGCCCAAACTGTACCAGGATCTGGCGAATACCAGAAAGATTAGGATTACAAGTGCGGATAGCAGCGGCTTCAAGCCCCTTTCTGGAGCCTGTTGCCATATGGGCAACCCTGGAACCTTCAGGATGAAAAGCGGCGGAACCGAGACCTACAAAAATGACAGCAAGCAATACTAAAGCATAGTTGGGCGCGAACGCAAGCAGAAGCATACCCTCCCGCTTTATTTCACAAAATGCCCCAGGTATTCACCCATTTTTACTTTGCTTCCTATCTCAAGGTCAGTTCTTGGTTCGAAAATGTTGTTTTCCGTAAGCAGAACCACTGTAGATCCGAATTCAAAATAAGCGAGGTCATCACCTCTTTGCAGGCGATCCGGTAGAGGACTTATGTATTGGATACTGCTCACATTAAGTGCGCCAACCTTCACCACTGCAACTTCGCCTGCTTCCGTCTGCATGATAGTGATGAGGCGTTCATTACGACTGAGTACTTTTTTCATATTCCGCAGGCCAAATTCATTGACGGGATATACCTTGCCTGCCACATGTTCTTTCTCCAGTATCGTACCGGTAACAGGAGAATGAATACGATGGTAATCCGTCGGACTTAAGTAAAGCACGAAGAAGAAGCCATGCGTATAATTCATTGTACGGGGTGAACGATTTAACAAGTCTTCAATAGTATAATCCTGGCCTTTTACATTCAGAATCTGGCCTGACTTGATGGGGCCCATTCCCGTTATCATGGCGTCCACGGGGCTTAGCATGGATTTCGGATCTGGATCCAGAGGACGAAGCCCGGGCTTTAGCTTCCGGGTAAAGAACGCATTAAGAGATTCATATTCGTGGATTTCTTTTTCGGCGTCTTCCACAGGTATCCCGTATATTTTAGCAAAGCGGGGGATCATCAGCTTACTCACTTTGGATTTGGCAAAAGATCCGGTGAGCCTGGAGACCCATTTTCTTGACGAAAGCTCGGTCATTAAACGGAACAAAGGTTTCATGTTTTGCCTGTCTCTCCTATTCTCAAATACAATAGAACATTATCTTTGATTTATCTTGCCACATAACCTCATAATAAGCAATCACGAAGTGGCTGCAATCGTATCGCGCTTAAGTTCCTATCCATACTATCATAGGTCAGACACTCTGTCATTATAAGGAAAACGCCCACGAAAGGCTGAAAATAACAATATCCGCATGAAGAGAAAGGATAAACCGACCAAAGTGATTTAATCCAGGTCATAGGAGGAAGAGCCTCCTCATACAATGGATGAAACAAGTAACGAAAAGACCTCCTATTACACCATTACAGGTGGAGCAGGAGGTCTTTTACGTTTGTTTTAAAGGCAGCTGCGGAGAATATTGGCCACATCATTCTCGTCCAGCTTTTTAAAATAACCTATCGGTCCAAAGCGAACGGCTTCTTTCGCCATGCGTTCTATATCCCTGTCATCGATATCAAGTTCTCCAAGTGTGCTTGGTGCGCCCAGTTTTTTTAAAAAAGCCCGGGTAGCCTCTATCCCGGCAATTGCGACTTCATCCTGGGTTTTCCCTGCGGGATCGATGTTCCATACCCTCACCGCGTACTGCACAAACCGGTCAGTCCGTTCCTGATATACGTATTTCATCCAATTCGGGAAAACAATCGCCAGTCCGGCTCCATGGGCAATATCGTAAATGGCGCTGATTTCATGTTCAATGGCATGGGAAGTCCAATCATTCTCCATGCCCATTGAAATCATTCCGCCGTTTAAAGCCATAGTTCCACAAAGCATCAGATTGGCCCTCGCCGCGTAGTCCTCCGGCTGGCGGACCGCTTTTTCCGCATTTTCTATAACTGTTTGGAGTATTGACTCGCAAAAGCGTTCCTGCAGAGGAGAGTCTTTGGTTTGGCTGAAGTACTGCTCAAACACGTGAGACATCATATCGACGGCTCCATTCACAGTTTGGTGAGCAGGGACGGTATAAGTAAGTGTAGGATCAAGGATAGAAAATTTAGGGAAGGCATGCGGGCTTTTGAATGATCTTTTTTGGCGTTCTTCCCAATTCGTAATGACAGCATTACCATTCATCTCCGACCCGGTAGCAGAGAGGGTCAGAATGGTACCGAAGGGCAAGGCAGTTTTGATAGAGGCCTTTCTCATGCAAAAATCCCATACATCCCCTTCGTATGGAACGCCTACAGCTACTGCTTTGGCCGCATCAATTACACTTCCGCCGCCGGCCGCAAGGATGAAATCAATTTGATGCTCTCTGCAAAGCTCAATCCCCTTGTGTACAGTTGAAAGTCTGGGATTGGGCTCGATGCCTGGCAGTTCCACTACTTTCGCGCCGATTTTATTTAGTTGATTATATATACCATCATACAGACCGCTTTTTTTAATGCTTCCGCCGCCATATACGAGAAGTATCCGTTTACCGTAGGGAGATACCAGGGGGGCTAGTTTACTGACTCCATCCGGTCCGAATACGAGCTTGGTCTGATTTTGAAATTCAAAAGCGTTCATGTCTATTCGTCCTTTCTTTCTCTTCATTCGTTCATTAATACTGTACCACAGTCTTTCCTGCAACAAAAATGGAGGCTGACCGGGACATTTTCCCTATCCCCGGCATAACCATATTCTAATGAAATAATAGGGGGAGATGCAGATGCCCGGTACCCATATAGATGTTGATACGTCGAGCAAGACATTAACCTTATACGATAACGGCAGGGTTGTCCGGACATACCCTGTGGCTGTCGGCAAACAGGTAACACAATCCCCGAAGGGGACTTACTCTATCATAAATAAACAGCCTAATCCGGGAGGGCCCTTCGGTGCTTTTTGGATGGGTCTGTCCAAGCTTCATTACGGTATACACGGCACCAATGATCCTTCTTCTATAGGTAAGGCGGTCTCGCATGGCTGTATCCGCATGTACAATCAGGATGTACTGGATTTGGAAAAAAGAGTTCCGATCGGAACAAAAGTAACCATTCACGACTAGCCTAAGAATGATTTAATCAGGTCAGCCAGATGCCTATTTTATTCCTATTTCACCTGGTCAGGGCTCACGCCCTTCCGGGTAAATGCATAGTTTACAAGAGAATCTAGACATCAGGAAGGGGATGCATATGAGTATAAAGAAGAACCGGGCGGGATCACAAAAAAAGGGACAAAGAACTTTAAACAGAAAAGAAATTAACGAGCTTTCTTTTTTAGATGAGCATCCTGAACCCGATAGGCGGCAGGTATTTCAAATAACTTCTGTTCCTGCAGCAGAGGAACGTGCCAAAAGCGACCAGGAACTGCCAGTTGGTAAACCCGGGATAAGCGCTCCAAGCAAACCTGTATCAACTCCCGGGAAACCGGAGGCTTCTTCGGCTCCCAAGCCTAAGTTACCGAAACAGTTAATTGATAGGCGGGAAAGTAAAAAATCCGGAGCGATAGTTTATACAGATGATATTGTGGACGGTGCAGTTACAGGTGAGAAATTAGCAAACCGATCGATAGATGAATCCAAAATAAAACCACAAAGCATTGGAACATACTCTTTAAAAGACGGCTCTATTGAGTCCTCGAAGCTGGCTCCTTCCAGTATAACTTCCAGCAAGATTGCGGGTTCCTCCGTGCTTAACGAACATATTGCCCCACAGTCAATAACGGGGGATCATGTCAGGGACCGTTCCATCCCGGGTACAAAAATAAAGGATAAGAGCATATCGCTGGACAAATTGGAGGACCAGGTGCTGGACGGTTCCAAACTTGCTTCCGGCTCGATTCAATCCAGGCATCTCATGCCTGGTATCATCGTAACAGAACTGATTGAGGATCAGGCAATTCAATCCGCCCAAATCAAAAGCGGAGCTATAGAAGCCAGACATTTGGCTAACGAGATTGTGGATACTGCCAAGCTTGCTGATCAGGCCATTACTACGGATAAAATTCGCGATGAAGCCGTAACAGCCTCAAAATTAAGTATTGACGCTGTAGGTCCAGAGCAGCTTCAGGAGCAAAGCATCACCTTCCAACATTTATCCCCCGGATCAGTAAGAAGAGAGCATATTGAGGAAAGGGAAATCCAATCCAAACATCTCTCAACCGGCCTCATACAGCCCATCCATATTCAGCCCGACGCTATAACTTCCGAAAAGCTTGGCCTTGAATCCGTTCAGAGCAGACATCTTAGTCCCGGTGTAATACAACCTAATCATTTGCCTGAGGGAGTTATCCAATCTTTCCATCTGGATAGTTCCTCCGTTTCTACCTCCAAATTGCAGGAAGAAAGCGTGACTGCCGAAAAATTGGCGGCTAAAGCGGTTACAGCTGATAAATTATCAGAGAAAGCAGTGAGGGGAGACCATCTTGCGGAAGCTGCTATTCAAAGCATGCATTTGGACCAGGGAGTGGTTGAAGACTTTCATTTAAGAAGTGAAAGTATTGATACACGCCATCTGCAGGATAGCTCCGTAACTGGTGCTAAGTTGGCCCGTGCATCTGTACAATCTCCCCACCTGAGCTATGATGCCGTTCAAAGTTATCATATAGCAGATCAAGCTATTTTAACCTCTAAGCTCGCAGATGAATCCGTAGATGAAAAAAAGCTGGGAGATCATGCTGTCATAACTTCCAAGCTGGCCGAATCCAGTGTAACGGGGGAAAAATTGGCTTACCGGGTGGTTCAAGAACAGCACATTGATATCTTTAGCATTCATACGGAACATTTGTGTGATCAAAGCGTCACCAGGGAGAAGATAAAACATGGATCGGTAGGCCCGGAACATCTTGCCCTTCAGTCGGTTGACGGACAGCACCTTGCTGAACAAATTATCCAATCCGATCACTTGGCAGAGGAAATTATTAAGTCCCGCCATATAGGTCCTGATTCTATTCAGACAGGGCATTTACAAAACAGTGTTGTTCATACCGAACATTTGGCTGATGGGGCTGTCACAGGGTTTAAGCTTGCAGACGGTTCAGTAGACCAGAACAAACTGGTTCCCGGAAGCATCACAGGAGAACATTTGACTCCAGAGTCCGTAAGGGGAGAACATATACAGCCGGATAGTATTGCCCCAGAACATTTGAGACAGGGAGCATTTACGGCGGAACAATTGGCAGACGGCTGCATTCGTGGAGAAAAGCTTGCTCCCCAGAGTATCCAACAGGAGCATTTGTCTAAAAGAATCATTCATCCTGAGCATCTTGGAGAACGGGCTGTACAAAGTATTCATCTGGCCCAGGAGGCGGTTATTGAAGAACATCTGAGTGATCAAAGCATCAGCCGGGGGAAAATACAAGATGGGGCCATTGGCCCGGAACAGATCGCATACCAATCAGTTGACGGACGGCATCTTGTTGATCTAACTATACAGCCCGAACATTTGGCTGATCAGGCCGTACAATCCCGCCATATCGGCCCAGGTGTTATACAAACCGGTCATCTGGAAAGCGGTGCGGTTCAGTCCGAATCTCTGGCTGATGGAGCCGTTACGGGAGATAAGCTTGCTGACCGATCAATCGGTGGGAATAAGCTGGCCTCCCAGAGTATTCACCAGGAGCATTTGGCTGAAGGAATCATTCATTCCGGAAATCTCGGAGAAAGGTCTGTAAACAGCATTCATTTGGCAGAAGGAGCGGTTAGGGAAGAGCATCTCAGTAATCAAAGTATCGGCCGGGGGAAAATACAAGACGGAGCCATAGGCCCGGAACAACTTGCAGCCCAATCGGTAGGCGGCCGGCATCTTGATGATGAAATTATCCAAGCCGATCATCTGGCTGATAAGGCTATACAGTCCCGCCATATCGGCTCCGGTGTTATACAAACCAGCCATTTGGAAAATGGCGCGGTTGGGACTGATACTCTTGCCGATGGGGCGGTTACTACTTTCAAACTGGACGTATACAGTGTAACCGGCGAAAAATTGGCCCCCCGTTCCGTTCAAGAGCATCATATCGATATCTACAGCGTCGGTACAGAACATCTGTGTGATCAAAGTGTAACCCGGGAGAAAATAATCAACCAGGCGGTAGGCCCGGAGCATCTGGCACTCCAATCGGTCAGCGGACATCATATTGTTGAGAGGGCCGTTCAATCCGAACACCTGGACGAAGAAGCCGTACAATCCCGCCATATCGGCTCCGGTGTTATTCAGACAGGTCATTTGGAAAGCGGTGCGGTTGGACCCGAATCCCTGGCTGACGGGGCGGTCGCAGGTGAGAAACTTGCAGACGGATCGGTCGATCAGAATAAATTGGCTCCCGGAAGCGTTACGACAGAACATTTAACTCCGGAATCTATAGGAGAAGAGCATATTCGGCCGAATAGTATTTCTCCTGAGCATTTGAAGCCGGGGGCATTTACGGCGGAACATTTGGAGGACGGCTGCATTCGTGGGGAAAATTGGTTTTTCATAGTATCCGTCAAGAGCATTTGTCCAAGAGGATTATTCATCCCGAGCATCTTGGGGAACGGGCCGTACATGGCATTCATCTGGCCCAGGGAACGGTTAAGGAAGAGCATTTTAGCGATTCAAGTATAAGTCGGGAAAAAATAAAAAATGGGTCGATAGGTCCGGAACATCTGATCCTTCAATCGGTTAATGAACAGCATCTTGCGGAGAAAGCTGTACAATCCGATCACCTGAAAGAAGAGGCCGTCCAGTCCCGTCACATAGGTCCTGGTGTCATACAAACCGGTCATTTGGAAAAAGGTGCGGTGACGTCCGAAATTCTGGCTGATGGAGCCGTGAACGAAAGAAACTTAAGTGACGGGGCTATTATTACTTCCAAGCTGGCCGAATCGAGTATAACCGGCGAAAAGCTGGCCCTCCGTTCCGTTCAAGAACAGCATATTGATATCAGCAGCATTCATACGGAACATCTAAGCGATCAAAGTGTAAGCCGGGATAAAATAAAACTCGGGTCGATAGGTCCGAAACAAATAGCACTTCAATCCATCAACGGACGGCATCTTGCCGAGCAGATTATTCAGTCTGATCACTTGGACGAAAAGGCTGTCCAATCCCGCCATATCCATCCAGGTGTTATTCAGACGGAACATATGGCCAATGGTGCGGTTCAGTCTGATACTCTGGCTGACGGGGCAGTTACAGGTAATAAGCTTGCGGATGGTTCGGTCGGCCAAAACAAATTGGCTGCCGGAAGCGTTACTTCAGAACATTTGGCACCGGAATCCATCGGAGAAGAGCATATACAGCCGAATAGTATTGCTCAGCAGCATTTGAAACCAGGAGCCTTTACAGCTGAACAATTGGAAGACGGCTGCATCCGTGGAGAAAAACTGGCTCCCAACAGTATTCGTCAGGAGCATTTGTCCGAAGGAATTATTCATCCCGAGCATCTTGGAGAACGGTCCGTACAAGGCATTCATCTGGCCCAGGAAACGGTTAAGGAAGAGCATTTGCGCGATCAGAGTGTCGGCCGGGGAAAAATAAAGAACGGGTCGATAGGTCCCGAACATCTCGCTGTTCAATCGGTAAACGGGCAGCATCTGGCAGATAAAGCTGTACAATCCGATCATCTGGACGAGGAGGTCGTACAATCCTATCATATAGGTCCCGGCGTTATTCAAACGGCTCATATGGAAAAAGGTGCTGTTCGCTCCGAGACTCTGGAGGACGGGGCGGTTACAAGCAATAAGCTTGCGGATGGTTCAGTGAATCAGAACAAACTGCTTCCCCGTACAATCCAAGAGCAGCATATTGATATTTCCAGCATCAATACTGAACATCTGCGTAATCAAAGTGTCAGCCGGGAGAAAATACAAGATGGGGCAGTAGGCCCGGAACAAATTGAGCTTCAATCGGTGGGCGGCCAGCATCTTGCTGAGAAAGCCATACAATCTGATCACCTGGCTGATCATGCTATACAGTCCCACCATATAGGCCCTGCTGCTGTTCAAACGGAACATTTGAAAAGTGGTTCAGTTGGGTCCGGAATTTTGGCCGACGGGGCTGTGATCACTTCCAAACTGGCAGATTCCAGTGTAACAGGTGAGAAGCTGGCTTTTCGTTCGGTTCAAGAGCAGCATATCGATATCTACAGCATTGGATCGGAACATCTGCGCGATCAAAGCGTTAACCGGGAGAAGATAAAAAATCAATCAATAGGCCCCGAACATCTTACGCTTCAATCAGTTGGCGGCCAGCATCTTGCAGAGAGAGCCGTACAATCCGATCACTTGGATGAAGAGGCCGTTCAATCCCGCCATATCGGCCCTGGAGCTATTCAAACGAGCCATTTGGAAAGCGGTGCGGTTATATCCGAAACTTTGGCTGACGGGTCGGTTACAGATGAAAAGCTTGCGGATGGTTCGGTCGGCCAAAACAAACTGGCTGCCGGAAGTGTTACTTCAGAACATTTGGCCCCGGGATCCGTCGGGGAAGGTCATATACAGCCGGGCAGTATTGCTCCAGAGCACTTGAAATCGGGGGCATTTACAGCGGAACAACTGGCCGATGGCTGCATTCGTGGGGAAAAGCTGGCTCCCAACAGTATTCGTCAGGAGCATTTGTCCGAAGGAATTATTCATCCTGAACATCTTGGAGAAGGATCTGTACAAAGCGTTCATCTGGCTCAGGGAACGGTTGGGGAAGAGCATCTGCGTAATCAAAGTGTGGGCCGGGAGAAAATACAGGATGGTGCGATAGGTCCGGAACAGCTTGCGCATCAATCGGTAGGCGGCCAGCATCTTGAAGAGAGAGCCGTACAATCCGACCACCTGGGTGAAGAGGCCGTACAGTCCCGCCATATAGGCTCTGGAGTTATCCAGGCAGCACATTTGGCCAATGGTGCGGTTCAGTCTGATACTCTGGCTGACGAGGCGGTTACAGGTGAAAAACTTGCGGACGGATCGATTGGCCAAAGCAAACTGGCTGTCGGAAGCGTAACAGCAGCACATTTGGCCAATGGTGCGGTTCAGTCTGATACTCTGGCTGACGAGGAGGTTACAGGTGAAAAACTTGCGGACGGATCGATTGGCCAAAGCAAACTGGCTGCCGGAAGTGTAACAGCAGCACATATGGCCAATGGTGCGGTTCAGTCCGATATTCTGGCTGACGGGTCGGTTACAGGCGATAAGCTTGCGGATGGTTCGGTCGGCCAAAGCAAATTGGCCGCCGGAAGTATTACTTCAGAACATTTGGCCCCGGGATCAATTGGAGAAGGACATATTCGGCCGAATAGTATTGCTCCAGAACACTTGAAGCCGGGGGCATTTACGTCAGAACAATTGGCCGATGGCTGCATTCATGGGGAAAAGCTGGCTCCCAACAGTATTCGTCAGGAGCATTTGTGTGAAGGGATTATTCATCCAGAACATCTTGGAGAAGGATCTGTACAAAGCATTCATCTGGCTCAGGGAACGGTTACGGAAGAGCATCTCGGTGATCAAAGTGTGGGCCGGGAGAAAATACAGGATGGTGCTGTAGGCCCGGAACAGCTTGCATTTCAATCGGTAGGCGGCCAGCATCTTGCAGAGAAAGCCGTACAATCCGATCACTTGGGTGAAGAGGCCGTGCAGTCCCGCCATATAGGTACAGGTGTTATTCAAAAGGAACATTTGGCCCCGGAATCAATTGGAGAAGGACATATTCGGCCGAATAGTATTGCTCCAGAACACTTAAAGCCGGGGGCATTTACGTCAGAACAATTGGCCGATGGCTGCATTCATGGGGAAAAGCTGGCGCCTAACAGTATTCGTCAGGAGCATTTGTCTGAAGGGATTATTCATCCAGAGCATCTTGGAGAAGGGTCCGTACAAAGCATTCATCTGGCTCAGGGAACGGTTGCGGAAGAGCATCTCGGTGATCAAAGTGTGGGCCGGGAGAAAATACAGGATGGTGCTGTAGGCCCGGAACAGCTTGCATTTCAATCGGTGGGCGGCCAGCATCTTGAAGAGAGAGCCGTACAATCCGACCACTTGGATGAAGAGGCCGTGCAGTCCCGCCATATAGGTACAGGTGTTATTCAGGCAGGACATTTGCAAAACAGTGCGGTTCAGTCCGATGCTCTGGCGGATGGATCCGTAAATGAAAGAAGTTTAAGAGACGGGGCTGTTATTACATCCAAGCTGGCCGGATACAGTGTAACCGGCGATAAATTGGCCCCCCGTACGGTCCAAGAGCAGCATATTGATATCTACAGCATCAGTACGGAACATTTGCGTAATCAAAGTGTAGGCCGGGAGAAAATACAGGATGGTGCGGTAGGTCCGGAACAGCTTGCGCATCAATCGGTAGGCGGCCAGCATCTTGCAGAGAGAGCCGTACAATCCGACCACCTGGGTGAAGAGGCCGTACAGTCTCGCCATATAGGCTCTGGAGTTATCCAGGCAGCACATTTGGCCAATGGTGC
The DNA here is from genome assembly GCF_002003265.1 of Paenibacillus larvae subsp. larvae. Lineage (NCBI taxonomy): Bacteria > Bacillati > Bacillota > Bacilli > Caryophanales > Paenibacillaceae > Paenibacillus > Paenibacillus larvae. The sequence continues at coordinate 2,037,693 of NZ_CP019687.1, read as the reverse complement.
GGTTCAGTCTGATACTCTGGCTGACGAGGCGGTTACAGGTGAAAAACTTGCGGACGGATCGATTGGCCAAAGCAAACTGGCTGCCGGAAGTGTAACAGCAGCACATTTGACTACGGGTTCTATCGGGGAAGGTCATATACAGCCGGGCAGTATTGCTCCGCAGCATTTGAAGCCGGGAACATTTACTGTGGAACATTTGGAAGAAGGATGTATTAATGGAGAAAAGCTGGCTCCCTATAGTATTCATCAAGAACACTTGTCCAGAAGAATAATTAACCCCAAGCATCTCACGTTTTGTCCTGTTCAAACCAATCGGGCCTCTTCACCTGTTTTTCAACAGTTTGGCCTGAGCCCGTTCTCTTTTTTACCCGGTCTGGAAAATAGAACGGTCACTATTTCGTTTAAGGAACCTTTTGCAGATGATCAGTACGTAATAGTCGTAACTAGCGATACGGAGGGATGTACTCCAGTAATAGACCGCAAACTTCCTGAACAGGTGACAGTTAAGCTAGTGGGTCCGGTGCATGGCGAACAGCTGATTGGAACATTGAACTGGATGGCATGCGGCCTTACAGAGAGGAAATAAGCTGGAAAGCCGCCATAATTTGGCGGCTTTTTCTTGTGGTATAAGCCATTTGCAAGACGGATTGGAATGATGATGGCAAATGGTTAGTATAGCGCTGCCCGGTATTAGGACAAGTGTGGGCTTTCGCCAATTTTGGCTGATTGGGTAGTTGGTCCTGTTCGACTGGTTAAATGGCGCATATGATTTAGCAATACAACGTTCAAGTTTCGAACGCTTGTGAGTCAACGAAGGATCGGAGGGAAGGGGGAAGTCTGTTGAAAGGAGTCATCTTAGCTGGAGGAACAGGGACAAGAATGCGCCCTTTAACTCAAATCATGAATAAACATATGCTGCCTATTGGCAGATATCCCATGATTCATTATGCCATCCAAAAAATGGCCGATGCCGGCATCCGTGACATTCTTCTTGTAATAGGGAAGCAATCAGCGGGATTATATGTCGATTATTTGGGGAGCGGAAACAAATGGGAGGTCTCCCTTACTTATAAAATACAGGAGCAGGCCGGAGGAATAGCTCAGGCATTAGCTTTAGCCGAAGGGTTTATCCCTTCCGGGGAACGGATGCTGGTTCTTCTTGGAGATAATCTTTTTGAAGATGATTTGTCACCATATATTCGGCAATATGCATCCCAGAAACATGGGGCCAGGGTGCTTCTTAAAGAGGTGAGGGATCCGAAACGATACGGAGTAGCTGTTGTAGACGGAAATAGGATTGACCGGATTGAAGAAAAACCGGAACAGCCATTGTCCCCCTATGCAGTTACTGGCATTTATATGTATGGGTCGGATGTGTTTGAAGTCATTCGTGCCTTGAACCCTTCCAAGCGGGGAGAGCTCGAGATTACGGATGTAAATAATGTTTATGCTGCTGAAGGTTCACTTCAATATGACATGTTAAAAGGCTGGTGGACCGATGCCGGGACACACGCCTCCCTGTACGAAGCTATCCTTCGTTTTGCAAAGGATGATGAGGAATGAAGAGCGGAAGAAGGGGAAACGTAGCAATTTCACAGACTGAAGAAGCTGTTCAAAAAAAACGCTATAGGGAGTTGGGTTTCCGGAATGGTTGGTCAAAAGGATATCATCTGGGCCGCTGTGAAGCCCTTCGCCGATGTATCCGGTCAGAGCCCCAGGCTCAGTTCAATTGTCGTGTTCTCTTTATCCCTCAAGGCTTTGATGCATTGGACCAAGGGGTTAGGGAGGGGCTTGAAGCTCTGGCGAAGGAATTGATCGTGGGAGACGCCGTCTATATGGCTAGCCAGGCTGAACAGCAAAACCCGGATCTCGTTCTGGTGATGAACGGTCTTCATGTTTTTCCCGAGGATCATCTGGAACAGGTGGCTTATATCCGCCGTTTGGGAATACCGACAGTTATATGGTTTGCAGACGATCCGTACTTTATGGATGAAAGCATCCGAGTAGCACTTAGCTATGATTACGTTTTTACACACGAACAGGCGAGTGTTGACTTCTACCGGTCCCAAGGGTGTACAAAAGTGTATCACCTCCCGCTGGCCGTCTCTTTGGAACTGTACCGACCTATGGCAGTAGATGATAAATACTCCAGTGATATTTGTTTTGTGGGCAATGCTTTTTCCAACCGGATTGCGTTTATTGATGAAGTAGCCGATTATTTACTGACCAAAAAGATATATTTGATCGGGGCCTTATGGGACCAGCTCAAACACTTCAGGAAATTTGAATCCAGTATCCACCTTGGATGGATGCCTGTAGAAGAAACCGTACGTTATTATAACGGGGCTAAACTGGTTCTTAACCTCTACCGCTCCACATTAAACGGAGATCATAATAAGAATACCGTGGGCCTGCAGGGTGTTTCGGTTAATCCGCGCACATTTGAAATTGCTGCCTGTGGAGTTTGCCAGATCACAGATTTTCGTCCGGAACTTCCCTCGTTATATATCCCGGGGATAGAAATAGCTTCCTTTACTTCTCCAGGCCAATTCATCACTTTATGTGAATATTACCTGGAGCGGGAAGAGGAACGTCTTTCATTGGCTGTCGGAGGATTCCGCCGGACCTTGGAGCAGCACACTTTTCCAAACCGGTTACGGGGACTGCTGGAACTGGTAATTTCTGAGGGCAGGGTGGAAACTGTCCGGAAAGGAGGAACAGCAAATGAATCCCCAGTATCATTACGATAATTGGAAGGCAATCACTGAAGGGGGATATGCGACCGGACATAACTTTGGTTTCAGAGACGGACATCATCTGGGCATCTGTGAGGCCATTATCCGCAGACACCTGCCGGAACCCCGTTCTTGGCCTTACCGGATTTTATACGTAACATCAGGCAAAGGGTTGCCTTATTCTCCTTTGGATCAGGGCATTATTGATACTCTCGAAGTAATGGCTGATCAATTGGAAACAGTTTTTCCTGATCAAGATGTGGCCCAGCACGCCATACAATTTCAACCTGATCTGATTTTGATTTTAGACGGCACCTTGATTCCTGTAGAGAAGACAGCCCATTTAAAATCGTGTGGTTTTCGGATGGCCGTATGGTTCACGGACGACCCTTACTATACTGATGTTACGGCGGAAATTGCCGGTTATTACGATGACGTATTTACACTTGAGTATACCTGCGTTTCTTTTTATCAGGAGCTTGGCTGCAAGAGGGTTCATTATTTGCCTCTTGGAGTTGATGCGGAGGTTTTCCGCCCTAGGCATGCCCATTTAATTGAACGAAGGGACATTTGCTTTGTGGGATCAGGTTACTGGAACCGGGTCTATTTTTTCGATAAGCTTGCACCTTATTTAAGTAAAAAAGATTTTCATATAAACGGAATCTGGTGGGACCGCCTTTCTTCCTTTCGATTGTTGGAGAGGCAAATTGAGCTTAACAAATGGATGGAACCTGAAGAGACAGCAACGTATTACAGCGGATCTAAACTGGTTATTAACCTGCACCGGTCTTATGACGACGAGTCATTTAACAAAAACAGCCGCAAGATAAAAGCTGTGTCGCCCAATCCCCGGACTTTTGAAATTTCGGCTTGCGGTGTTTTGCAGATCACGGATATCCGGGATGATTTATCCCGTTTTTATACCCCGGGTTTGGAGATTGTCACCTATGGAAGTGCAGAAGAGCTCAAGGAAAAACTTGAATATTATCTGGCACACGAAGAGGAATCCAAACAAATTGCATACCGTGCACTTAGAAGGACAATGCGTGAACACACGTTCACAAGCCGGATAGAACAGATGTTTAATTCTATTTTTTCCCGGAAAGCAGGGGAGGATGGGGAATAATGAAAATGTTAATCAGCCGGGCGATCACTACCCGTAAGACAGGAGGAGGATCAAGAAAAAAAGCCCGCAGGAAAATCAAGCGGTCCGGCACAATCGGTAGAAGTGCCAAAAGAGCGCGCAGGAGAGAGGCTCCTACTAAAAGGCATAAGAGGGTTCGGTTCGTATACGGTAAAGTGAGAAGGAAAAATCGGAAAAAGAAACCGTCACGCCTATCGCAAAATCGCAGTTTTCCCAAATACAAAACTGGGGCAGTTCCTACTTTTTCTCCGGTAGACTTACAGAATCAACTTGCCTTCAATGAAGGCTATAGTGAAGGGTTTCAGACCGGATTTGCACAAGGTTTGGAGGAAGGAGAGCGGGAATTTGCCTAAAATTCCGCGCTCGTCTGCCTGTATACGAGGCCGTTCCCGAAAGGAGCGGCTTTTTTCATATAGCATTTGCTAAATCGATCGTACCATCTGAAACGGTTAAGTTTCTGCTATTAAAAGGCGCTGAATTTTTATATTTCGTGCCAGGAGACCTGGATAAATTGTACGAATGAGGGGGTTCAAGTGTCGTGCCAAGAGGGCTGGAACCCTAATATATTGTACTACATACTCAAAGGGGGTGAATACCATACCTGCTGCGACAAGGGGTATGCCTTCATGAACCATTCCCGGTTAAAACTAATGTTGTTTTCTCATATCTGCTCCGGTGAGCATATAACCGGCGCTGAGAAGCTGCTGCTTTTTTTTGTAGACCAATTGAAAAGCGAGCATGAATGCACGCTGGTCGTTCCCAATGAGGGGCAGCTTGCTTACGAGGCAAGAAACAAAGGAATACGTACTCTTGTACAGAACTATCCTCTGCTTTGGGAAATGTATACTCCATCTTTCTCAATGAACCAAGCGGAACAAATGGTTTTAGAGAAGGGGGGACCGGAAATGACCCTTCTTACGAATCTCCTGACGGCAGAGCGGCCGGATGTAGTTGTGGCCAATACGTGTATAAATGCATTACTGGCTATCGCTGCTAGGCAAATAGGAATCCCGGTTGCATGGATAATCACCGAAATCATGACGGAAAATGAGTACACTTCCCTATCCATCCAGGCCATCGATCGCTATGCCAATTGGATCATTGGCATTTCTGAGGCTTCACTTCGTTCTTTTCGTCCAATTATAGATCCTGATAAGCTTTTTATTCTTTATCCTTTCTTTGACAAGAGCCAGGCTTTACCTGAGTTGTGGCCATCGGAACGTTGCAAGAGAAGAAATGAACTTGGTCTAACCGAACAGCAAACGGTGATTGGTTATATTTCTTCTGACATTTACCCGAGTAAAGGGCTGGATCATTTTATACAGATGACATTTCATCTCAATACAAAATGGGATCATGCAAGATTTATGATTATCGGGAGACCTACTGATATTCAATATTATCAGGAATGCCGGAAGCTAGCGGAAAACAGCCCCTGGAAAGACCGGTTCCATTTTATCCCTTTTGATAAGCATATTCATACCCTTTATCCGGCTATGGATGTTGTCGTGGTTCCGAGCCTTGTGGAAGAAGGATTCGGGATGACGGCTCTTGAGAGTATGGGGTTTGGCAAAGCTGTTGTAGCTTACGAGTCTGGGGGGTTGCGGGAAATTTTCCTGAATACCAATAATCAGGCATCGCTCGTACCGAAAGGAAAACCTGCACAGCTGGCGGCAGTGGTGGAACCATGGTTGGAACATAAAGAAGCGTGTAAGCAGCAAGGGATTCAAAATGCAGCAGCAGCAGAAGCTTTTTTTGGAATAACTGCCTTTCGGAGCCGTCTGCATATTATATTGAACCGGATTCAGGAACAGCTTTTGAGGTGGCAGGCTGATGGTACCGGACCCTTGGTTTCCCCCGTACCTTCTGGAAAGATTCCGGTTCAAAAAGTTCCATCTATTGTTCACAGAAAAAGGAGAAAGAAAAAAACAGGAAAGAAGGTACCTGGAAAATCCAGGGCTACTTATACAAAATCCCGGTGGCGGTCCGTCAATCAAAATCGTACGGTTTATCGGAAAAGACGGAGGAACCGGAGGAATACAGTCAGGAGAGTCAAACTGACTGACATAAGGAAGGTGAACCTATGAAGATTATGACTCTGCTTGGTACCCGCCCCGAAATTATCAGACTGAGCCTCATTCTGAACAAGCTGGACCAATTTGCCGAACGCCACGTGATTGTATATACAGGACAGAATTTCACAGACACTTTAAGCCGCATCTTTTTTCAGCAATTGGGAGTAAGACGGCCTGACTATGTACTTAGTGACCGTCAGCTTTCTCTCGGCGGCCAACTGGCCTTAACCTTTAAGGAACTGGAATGGATTATTGAACAGGAAAAGCCCGACAAGGTACTGGTTTTAGGAGACACGAACAGCGCACTCGGCGTCGTTCTGACAGAGAGAATGGGGATTCCCACTATTCATATGGAAGCTGGTAACCGGTGTTTTGATTTAGGGGTTCCTGAAGAAAAAAACAGACGGATTATAGATGCCGCAGCTTCTTACAATCTGCCTTATACTCCCCAGAGTAAACAAAATCTTCTAAATGAAGGATTCCCGGTTCACCGTATTGTGCTCATAGGTAATCCGATCTACGAGGTGATGCTCACTCATGAGTCTCAAATTGATGCAAGCAGGGTTCTCTCTGATCTTCAGCTGGAACCGAATCATTATTTCCTTGTTACGGCTCACCGGGCCGAAAATGTAGATAACCTGCAGCACCTGAAACAAATCCTGTCTGCCTTAAACGGGGTAGCTGAAGAATACGGCCGGCGGCTGGTTTGCAGTATCCATCCGCGTACACGTTCCAAATTAAATCATTTATCAGAAACCCGTCTGCATCCTCTTGTTGAGTTTCACGAGCCTTTCGGTTTTTTCGATTTTGCCAAACTGGAAAAACATGCCCGCTGTGTCCTGACAGACAGTGGGACAGTCCAGGAGGAATGCTGTATATGGGGGGTTCCTGCTGTCACTATACGCACGACTACTGAACGTCCGGAAACAGTGGATTGCGGCAGTAATATTGTAGCCGGTCTTGAACCTTCACAAATTATGAAAGCCGTCCGGATCATGACAGGCTTAAAGGGAAATTGGTCCTGCCCTGCAGGATATCTGGATACGGATGTATCGGATAAAGTGACGAAATTTTTGCTGGGAGGGAAACTGGATGTTTCGTGAAACCAAAGTATTAGTTACAGGAGGTACCGGATCCTGGGGACATGAATTGATTAAGCAGCTTCTTCCGCAAAATCCCCGAGAAGTCGTGATTTTCTCCCGGAATGAATCCACACAAGTGGCAATGGAAAGGGAGTTTGAAGATAACCGGTTAACCTTTTGTATTGGGGATATAAGGGACCGTGAGGCTTTGAGCCGGGCATGCAAAGGCGTCAATTACGTATTTCATTTGGCTGCTTTAAAACATGTGCCTGTTTGTGAGGAACAGCCTTACGAGGCACTTAAAACCAATGTAGTAGGAACGCAAAATGTTATCGAAGCTGCAATGGAGAATAATGTGAAAAAAGTGATGTATATTTCAACCGATAAGGCAGCCGATCCATCCAATTTTTATGGCATGACCAAGGCAATCGGGGAAAAGTTAATTGTTCATGCCAATCTGCTTCCGAGCAATACCGCATTTGTCTGTATTCGTGGCGGCAATGTACTGGGTACCAATGGAAGTGTTGTTCATTTGTTTATGAACCAATTAAGAGAAAAAGGAAGTATTTCCATCACCCATCCCCAGATGACCCGGTTTTTTATGACAATTGAAGAAGCTATTCATCTTTTGTTTAAAGTATCCCAAGACAGTCAGGGCGGGGAAATCTTTGTCATGATCATGCCCAGCTGCAAAATTATGGATTTAGCCGACGTGCTGGCAGAAGAAATGGGGATTCCTGATTATAACGTGATTGAGACAGGAATTCGTCCCGGAGAGAAAATGGATGAACTGCTGCTGACGGAGTTTGAAAGCAAAAGTACACTAGTTTACGATGAACAGTACCTCTGCATATTGCCTACACTGGATTTTCCCCATCTGAAAAAACATTATCAAGGATATCCTGACGCAAACATCACGAGTTATAAATCAGACCAGACGCTGATGGCCAAGAAACAAATCAAGGAGATGCTGATGAAAGGGGGATTTTTATCATGAAAGTGCTCATCATGGGGGGAGATGGGATGGCAGGACATCTAATGGTTAGATATTTTCGTGAGAAAACCCCACATTCTGTGTTTTATACATCAAGAAACCAAAAAGATCCGGGCAGCCTGTACACAGATGCCCGGGACCTTGTTCTTGTCCGCCATGTTGTTGAAGCCGTTCATCCCGATATTTTGGTAAACTGCATCGGTATTCTAAATGATTCTGCCGAAAGAGATCCCGCACAAGCTTATCATGTGAACGGCAGGCTTCCGCATCTTTTAAAGCAAGTCGTTAATCAGGTGGGTGGCAAGTTGGTTCAAATCAGCACGGACTGTGTTTTTTCGGGTAAACAGGGAGGACATGAAGAGTGGGAACGACCGGATGGTTTTACGGTATATTCCCGCTCCAAGGCTATGGGAGAAGTTAAGGACGCTCCCCATCTAACCATTAGGACCTCTATAGTGGGTCCTGAAATCAGGCAGAATGGAATCGGACTTCTAAACTGGTTTTTAAATCAATCCGGGGAAGTGAAAGGATACACCGAAGCTTACTGGAACGGAGTTACCACCCTGGAATTGGCCAAATTTGTCCATCATGTTATGGAAGATACCTCATTAAATGGAATCGTGCATCTTACAGCACCAGAACAGGTAAGCAAATATGAGCTTCTTCAGTTGTTTCGTAACATCTTCGAAAAAAAGGATGTCGAACTAATTCCCGACAGTAAGGTGAAGCTCGACCGAACGCTCAGAAGTACCCGCAAAGATATGGTATACCGGGTTCCTGATTATGAACAGATGCTGACAGAACTTAAAGAGTGGATGGCCGGAAGATGAAAGGGCACATTCTTATCACGGGAGCTAACGGATTTTCAGGAAGACATGCGTGTAAATACTTTAACAGCCAAGGATATAAAGTGACCGGCTTGATTCGCGGCCCGGTGGAGGAAGGCTTGCCTTGGTTTACAGTAACAGGAGATTTAAACCATCCGGAACAAATTCAATCCATTATTCAGCGAGTCCGGCCGGATTATGTGCTCCATTTGGCGGGAAAGAATTCAGTAGCGGAATCTTGGGTGCAGCCGGCCCATTATTTTGAAAGCAATGTACTCGGGACTATAAATCTCCTGGATGCACTTCGGGTTTTTCCTTCTTGCCGGACATTGATTGTAGGTTCCATGCTTCGTTTTGAGGTTACGGAAGATCCTGCCCCCGCGCATCCCTATGCTTTAAGCAAGACATTACAGCAATTTACAGCTAAGGCATGGCGGCATCTTTTTCACCAAAAAATTCTTCTGGGAGAGCCGTCCAACTTGATAGGTCCCGGTTTTTCAACGGGGATTTGCGGACTATTAGCCAGGGCAATTGCCAAATTTGAACGTGGAGAGGAAAACAAACCGTTCCGGCTTTCTTCAAGTACAGAAGAGAGGGATTATCTGGACGTAAGGGATGCTGTCTCCGCTTATGCGGTTATTTTAGAAAAGGGAAAGGATGGGGAGACCTATTCCATTGGTTCAGGGGTACTCCGATCCCTTGGGGAAATTGTTGCCGCCTTTTCACAAATGGTACCCCGGATGCTCCCTTTGGAGATAGGAGATGCCTTACAAGCTGAGATACCCCAGCCAGTCTCCGCACAGCCATTAAAGCAGCTGGGATGGCAGCCGGTTATATCCTTCAATCAGTCCCTGAAGGATATTTTGGATTTTAACCGCAGCCTAAACAGTAGGGAAGGAGAATGACCAGGCAATGCCAGACAGAGTTACTATCATCATTCCGGTTTACAATTGCCCTTACGTACACCAGGCTATTGAGAGCGCTCTGAATCAGACCTATCCCCACAAAGAAGTATTAGTCATTGATGATGGATCAACCTTGTATAAGGAGCGCATTGAACCCTATCTTTCCCAAATTCATTATATAGGAAAAGCGAATGGCGGCACCGCAAGCGCATTAAATTATGGGATCAGCTTGGCAAGCGGAGAATATATAGCCTGGCTCAGCTCTGACGACCAGTTTTATCCCTTGAAGGTTCAACGCCAATTGCAATGGATGCAGGAAGTAGGCTCAAGGATCAGCTTTACTTCCTATGATGAAATCAACGAGCGTAATGAAATAATTAAACACAATGCGGCCGCGAGGTTTTCTTCCCCATCCGAGTTTGTGCGCTCTTTCCTTACTATAGACCCGGTCAACGGATGCACATTGATGATGCATAGAGATATACCCAAGCAGGTTGGCCTCTTTGATGAAACTTTCCGTTATACACACGATTATGACTACTGGATCCGGGTATTGCTTACCGGCATTCCAATTGATTTTCTGGATGAACCGCTTACTTTGTACAGGTGGCATGAGGAAATGGGGACGAACAAATATCATACCCAAATTAAACACGAAATAAGTGTTATTCAGCAAAAATACGAACCGTATTTGACTACTATCGTGGAAAGAATGAAGAACCGGTAAGAAGGTAAGGAAACAGCTGGACATATGGTCAAACCTTTGGAGTTAGTAAGCCTGCTGAGAGGTTTTCAGCAGGCATCCTTCTTATTGAAGAGATACCGGATAAGAATGATAAGTAGTTGCCAAACCAACCTCTAAAGCAGTTCCTGCTTTCCATTCCAACTCTTTTTCTGCTTTTAAGGCTGACAGGCAGCTGTGTCTAATATCCCCGGGGCGGGCTGGACGGGATAGAATCTCAACCGGTTGGGAGTGGACTTTGGCCAAGTGTCTGACCAGGTCATTTACAGAAGTGTGCGTACCTGTACTAACATGATAGATTTCTTGGTTCCCTTTTGAAGCAGAGGCCGTAAGGGCAGTGACGACATCATTTACGTAAATAAAGTCTCGTGTTTGTTCCCCATCCCCATATACGGTTAGAGGAAGACCTTCTTTCATCCTTTTTACAAATAAGGCCACTACACCGCCTTCCCCTTTTGGAGTTTGCCTCGGACCATAGACATTGCCAAATCGCAGAATTGTAAAGGGTAATCCAAACAACATATAAAACAGCCGGATGTAGGATTCTGCCGTACACTTGGACAACCCGTAAAAAGAAATGGGCTGTACTGGATCAGTTTCGGTGACCCGTTCTTTTTGTAATTCCCCATAAACTCCTGAAGTAGAGGCGAAAACAAACTTTTGGACACCGCTTTCCGCACAAGTTTTCAACAGCTTCACTGTCCCTGTAATGTTTACATCTCCATCGACATAAGGGTGCAGCAGAGAAAGCTGCACATCTGCCTGTGCAGCTAAATGATAGAAAAGAGCAGGCTTCTCCTTATGAATCCATGCCCTGCAAGACTCCTCTCTGATGTCAAGCAGATGAAAATAGGCTTTTGGGTGAACGTATTCCCTGTATCCTGAACTTAAATTATCAATAACATGTACTTCATGGCCGGACTCCACAAGTTCATCTACCAAGTGGGAGCCGATGAATCCGGCCCCCCAGTAACGGCAACCTTCATCCTGGGAACCTCCTTTGCATTTGATGATGTATCGTACGCAAAAAAGGAATGCCCCGCCAGCCCGATTTTCCACAAGATATACTCCTGCCCTGCCCATCAGGCGGGGCATTCATACACTATAAGAAAAGGCCGTAGGAACAGGAGTTGATTCATTTGAACCAAGGCGGTATGAAGCAGGACTTGGACCTGCAGCAGGATGTGATGCAGGAAGAATTTCGCCCGGAAGTTTCAGTCATCCTTCCTGTTTATAATGAAAGCCGGACGTTACCGGGTGTACTGCAGGGGATTTTTGGGTTGCACCCTTCTATGGAAGTGATCGTGGTCGCCAACGGTTCCACAGACGGCACGAGAAAGCTTGCTGAAGATATGGGAGCTACCGTTCTATGGTATCCTGAGCCGCTCGGACATGATGTTGGCCGGAGTGTAGGAGCAAGCTATGCCAAGGGAAATGTTTTACTGTTTATAGATGGGGATATCGTAATACCTTCCAAGGAACTGGTTCCTTTTATCAAAGCAGTCTTCTCAGGAGTAGATATAGCTCTGAATAAATATAAGGGTCTCACACATCAACATCGGGTGCATGATGTAGTCCTGGCAAAACATGCTCTCAGCATTGTCATGTCCAGACAGGATCTGCTTGGAACTTCCATGACAGCTATTCCTCATGCGTTGAGCAGGAGAGCGGTAGAAACGTTAGGGACAGAATGCCTGGCTGTTCCGCCCAAAGCTCTTGCCTTGGCTGTTTTAAAGGGACTTAGGGTGGAACCGGTACATTATGTACGGGTAGGTGCGAACAATCCGAGACGGCGAAGAGAGCATGGGCCTGATCCGTTAACAGGACTCATTGTGGGGGATCATCTGGAGGCGTTGCACGAATGGATCAAATATACCGATATGCGGGGAGGATTTACAGATCACATGCGGCAAAGGCATTTAGTGAGGTGAAAATATGATAACCTACAAGAATTCGGGCAAGGCATCCGTTCATTTTACAGAACCGTCCAAGAGAAGCTCGGCGGGAAGAAAGGAAGTGCAAATACACTTAAAAGAAACCTTCCTACCGAGGAAAGGAAGGCTGCTGGTTTCTGCATCCAGTCGCCCATCCCTAAGGGAGGCAGCACGAAAAAAGCAGCGGAAAAAACAAATGCCCCATGCCAGTCAGAATAAAAAAGGGCGCTTCCTCAAATACAAGTAATGTCCCGCAAGCGGCCGGATTCTGTAGCGGTAATTGTCTCCGCTATGAATGAAGAAAAAACACTGGGCAGACTTCTAAATGAGATGGACCGTCTTGCCCCCCAGGAATTGATTATCGTGGTGAACGGTTGCCAAGATCACACGTTTGACATTGCCAAGCAGCATCCGACCGCAACCGTCCTTTCTTATAATGAGCCTGTAGGCCACGATGTGGGCCGGACTATCGGTGCCAAGGTAGCGGTGTCGGACATACTGCTTTTTATTGATGCGGATATTCCCGTCTCAGCAGAACAGCTTAAGCCTTATATTCGTGCTATCCAGCAAGGTGCGGACGTGGCATTAAATCATATGGGGCCTTATCTTCCTGTATTTGCAGATCGCGATAAAGTGACTGTATTGAAACAGTTCTTGAATACCAGTCTGGGAAGATCCGATCTGGGTGCGGACTCCATGACAGCCGTCCCTCATGCACTGTCCAGGCGGGCACTTGAAATTATCGGTATAGAAAATCTTATGGTTCCCCCGAGAGCTCATGCCATGGCTATTATCAATGGTCTTACGATAGTATCGCCGGCATCGGTTAACGTTATAAAAAGGAACCGGCGGAGAGCCGGGAATCAGGGTTCCCTCAACCCGGTATCCCAGATGATTATTGGAGACCACTTGGAGGCTATCCATTTTGTCATGCAGGATTTGGGGGTGCGTTATCTGCATCCTGATTCCATGAGAAGGCGGGAATTTGTCGGAGGAGGAGCTCATGTTAGCGACTAGTATCATTATTCCAAATTACAATGGAGGCCGGATGCTGAGGGAATGTATCCGTTCCATTCAAACCCACACCCATCTGCCTCATGAAATCATAGTGGTAGATAATGGATCGTCTGATAAGTCTGTATCCTATTGTTTGAAAAAAAAGATAAGAGTCGTTCGTCTCCCTAAGAAGACGGGGTTTCCTACCGCCTGCAATGCCGGAATAAAGATCGCCTCAGGAGAAAGCATTTTGCTTTTAAATAACGATACCCTGGTAACGAAAGAGTGGCTGGATCGTATGTTGGCCTGCTTAAACCATGATCCCAAAACCGGAATTGTCGGGCCGATGAGCAATTATGCGAATGGGGAGCAGCAAATAAGCGAACCTTTTACATGTCTGGAAGAGATAATGGCCAAGATGAATGAGCCCAATCCGCTGAAATGGAAAGAGGTTAACCGGATTGTCGGGCTGTGCATGTTGATAAAACGGGAACTGGTGGAAAAAATCGGGCTGCTGGATGAGCGTTTTTCCCCGGGGCATTATGAAGACGATGATTACTGTTACCGCGCCCTTTTAGCAGGTTTTAACCTTAAAATTGCCGGGGATGTATTTATATTTCATCATGGTTCTGCCAGCTTTAAAAAATACGGAGAAAAATATATCCGCCGGCTTCTGGACAGAAACCGGAAGTTATTTATGGAGAAATGGGTAATGGATCCCATTGTGCTTACACAAAAAGGGACTTTATTCCGGAATGCTAAAACGGAAGGAGGGATGCCGCATACGCAGGACAAAGAAGGGGACAGAAAGGATGAACGGAGCTCCTTATCATTGGGAGAGTAAATGAAGGGGATGTCTTTAAGGAAAGGGCATGGATTCTCAAGAACCGGTTTTTCGAATCATGCCCTTTCGTAGTTAAAAGAGGCCTACCAGGTAAAAATAATTCCGCCATGGACATATCCCCCTCCAAAACCGTAAAGTAAAATGCGGTCGCCTTTTTTTACTTTGCCTTCTTTAATGCCTATATGCAAAGCAAGAGGGATAGAAGCGGCAGAGGTATTTCCGAAGTATTCAAGGTTATACAGCGTATGTTCCACGGGAATTCCCGTTCTTTCCTCTAGAACTTCAATAATTCGGAGGTTGGCACTGTGAGGAATGAACCAGTCGATATCCTTGGCTTCAAGTTCTGCTTGCTCAAGCAGAGTGTTCACTCCCTTGGGAACGGTACTGACAGCAAACCGGTAAACTTCCCGGCAGTTCTGGACAAGATTTCCTTCCCCGGCAAGTGGGTAGCCATCCAACTGATCTGCAAGCCTGGCACGGTAAAGATGAATTCCGCCCTTACCGTCCGAACCCAGATGATGGGCGAGAAAGGCCCCTGCCCCGTCATCAAATAGAATACAGGTAGTACGGTCAGTGTAGTCCGTTATTTTAGATAAGGTATCGGCTCCGATGACCAGAATCTTGTTATGTAGTCCGGCTGTTATTAAGCTATTAGCCATATGAAGGGCATAAGTGAATCCGGCACAGGTCGCATTTACGTCAAGTGCTCCGGTATGGCGGACATCAAAATGTTTTTGTACAAGTGAGGCTACGGAAGGAAAGGGAACATCAGGTGTATGGGTAGCTACTAAAATCAAATCAACATCTTCCAGTGATCCGCCGTAGCTTTCCAGTAAATTTTCCACGGCACGGATACATAAGTGGCTGGTAAATTCCGTTTCAGTTGTAATTCTGCGTTCACGTATCCCCGTGCGTTGTACAATCCACTCATCACTCGTATGAAATTCCATTAAATGATAATCGTCCAATCCTTAATCTGTGCCTTTTCATACAATATTAATGTAGTTCAATCCAATAGAAAGGGGAATGAACCATGAGTGGAGTCGGAGGAAACGGATATTGCGGATTTACAAGTACAGGAGCGATTTTAGTATTGTTTATTCTGTTGGTTATCGTAAGCCGTACTTGGCTTTACTAAAAAGCTCTAAAGGAAACCCGGACTTTTTTGAAGGCCGGGTTATTCTATTTTGTATGAATGCACATTGTTCGGATGCGGACAAGCCGCCCTTTCTTTAAAAAAAATTTCGTTTTTCGCTAAAAGTTCTGTAAAGTCATTTTCTATTTGTGAAAAAGGATACAGCCATGTGTGACAGGGATCGTTCATCATTATAGGGATTATAATACCAAGAGGGAGGGGACCAGGCTTTGAGATTAGTCCTATCTAATGAACAAGTGGCACCGGATGTGTTTTGGATGAATATTGAAGGAGATTATCACGGAGAAATGGGACAGTTCTACATGCTCCGAGCATGGGACAATTATCCTGTTTTATCCCGTCCCATCAGCATCCATGACATTGGGAAAGGATATATCAGCTTTTTATATAGAAAAGTCGGGGAAGGTACTGAGCTGCTTACGGCCTTGAAGCCGGGGGACACCCTTATGCTGGAGGGGCCATTCGGCAACGGATATCCTTATACGGAAAATAAGGTAGCCCTGATCGGAGGCGGGATGGGAACTGCTCCGCTATTGTATGCAGCTAAAAGGTTGCCGAATGCAGACGTTTACCTTGGTTTTAGCGGTAAGTCTTTTCGGGTTGAAGCGTTTGAACAGGCAGCCGGAAAAATAGTGGTCAATATCGGCGGATATATTATGAATGATCTTGAGCCTGATGCTTATGATGCTGTGTATTGCTGCGGGTCTTTGGGGATGATGAGAGCCTTGGCAGAGCGCATGAAAGGAAGCCGCGCCCGGCTGTACGTTTCGCTTGAGAAAAGGATGGCCTGCGGGGTTGGAGCCTGCCTCGGCTGCAGTATAGCCACCAAACATGGTAACCGTAAAATTTGCTCGGACGGACCTGTATTTGCTGCAGAGGAGGTAAACCTTTATGCTGGACATGACTTGTAAAATAGCAGGTGTCACGTTTAAAAACCCCATAGTGATGGCTTCCGGAACATTTGGTTTCGGCAAGGAATATGCACAGTTCTATGATCTGTCCATGCTTGGCGGAATTGCGTTAAAAGGGCTGACTCTTCAACCCCGCTGCGGGAATTCAGGTACCAGGATTTACGAGACGCCTTCCGGTCTTCTAAACAGCGTAGGTTTGGAGAACCCGGGAATTAAAGCTTTTCTTGAATATGATTTGGATGAGCTTGGACTTCTAAATACAGTTCTTATTACAAATCTGGGCGGCGGGACATTGGAAGAATATGTTCTTGGAGCCAAATTGCTTACGGATAACGAGAACAAAAGAAGAGCGCTGGGACTGAGGGGCATCAGCATGATCGAATTGAATATTTCCTGTCCTAATGTGAAAGAGGGAGGAATGGCATTCGGAATAGAAACTGAAATAGCGAGGGAAGTAGTCAGGGAAGTCAGACAGGCTACCGGGCTTCCGCTGGCCGTAAAGCTTTCTCCTAATGCCAGGGATATTGTCTCTATGGCTGTGATGTGTGAAGAAGAGGGAGCAGATGCGGTTTCCCTGGTGAATACCTTCACGGGTATGAAGATAGATATTCAAAAGAAGCAAAGCGTCTTTACCAACCTGTATGCGGGCTTGTCCGGTCCGGCTATTAAACCGATTGCCTTGCGGATGGTTCACCAGGTCGCTCGGCATGTGAATATCCCGGTAATTGGAATGGGTGGGATTTCATCGGCCGAAGATGCTGTTGAGTTTATCATGGCTGGAGCCTCTATTGTGCAGATCGGTACCTATAACTTTATGAACCTGAGGGCCGGTGAGGAGCTTGTCAGGGGGTTAGAACAATACATGGAACGCGAAAAAATACAAACGTGGGATGAAATCCGGGGGTTGTATGAAAAAATCCCTTCATTTTGGGAGAAAAACGGTTTTTTTGCAGCTTGCTCCGGCTGGTTTTCCCTTATACCCTTAATAGGGCTTGCCTGGTCCGTAGACTGGCAGCCTTTACGTCAGATAGAGAGTAAGGTGATGGGCCCAATGAAAACAGTTTTTTCTTCCATTCAATGGGTAGTATTTATTCTAGCAGGAAGTCTCGTAGCTCCTTTGGCCGCCGGCCATGCGCTGGGCCTGCCGCCTGAAGATATTTCCAGTATGATGCAGCGGACTTTCTTGCTGATTGGAATATCCGGGTTATTGCAAACGATGTTCGGGCACCGTCTGCCTCTGATGGAAAATCCCGCCGGGCTTTGGTGGGGGGTTTTCACCGTTTATGCAGGACTCATTGTTTCCGGTACTCTTGGCCTTGAGGCGGGCCTTCAGCAACTGGAAATGGGGATGTTTATAGCGGGTATTTTGTTTGTGGTAATTGCCTTGTTCAAGTGGACAGATGCGCTGGGCAGACTATTTACCCCCCTTGTGATTGGAACGTATCTGCTCTTGCTGGTGGCCCAGCTTAGCGGCTCATTTATGAAAGGAATGATGGGAATTGGCTATCTGGGTTCAGAAGAGATTAACTTGCGGGTAGCCGTCCCGGCAATACTAACATTAATTCTGGCTATGGTCATGCCGCGAATGAGATGGGCTTTTTTGCGCAATTATTCTGTCCTGATCAGCCTTTTTGTCGGCTGGCTTTTGTTTATTATATTTGGTGTAAGTCAGAAGCAGTCGCTGGCTGATACCCTATTCTCTGCCCCGGAGCCGTTTGCCTGGGGGATGCCTCAATTTGATCCGGGTATTCTCCTAACTTCGGTTTTTATCAGCCTTCTTCTTTTAACCAATATGATTACAAGTATTCATGTAATGCAGGGAGTCATCCGGGAAAAAGGCGGGGAAGTAAAACCGGTCCGGCACAACCGAACGACCCTGATTATGGGGGTAAACACTGCCTTGGGTGGCGTTTTTTCCGCCATGGGCTGCGTACCTATTTCAGGTACCGCCGGGTTTGTATTGACAACAGGCATCTATCAACGGCTTCCTTTCATCATTGCAAGTTTCTTTATGATAAGAATCAGTTTTTTCCCGGTGCTGACATCCTTTTTTTCTTCCATTCCCATGCCAGTGGGCTATGCGACTATTTTTGTTCCGTTTGCTTCTATGATCGGACTTGGATTGAACGAATATAAAAAAATAAAGCTGGATGAGCATAACAAATTTATTCTGGGCGTGTCTATGATGGTAGGCATCGGATCTATGTTCATTCCTGCCCAGGCGATCGGCCATCTGCCCGGCCTGCTGCGTACGGTTGCCAATAATGGATTAATTCTGGGAATGGTAACCTATATCGTATTGGAACAAGGCCGGCGCCTCCTTGACCGTAAAAACGGAAAGCAGGTATCGAAATCAAGATAAGACTTAAGTGAGATTCATCCTGTGGGAATGGCCCATTTTTCCCTTGTTACCGCACCAATGCCCGGTGCCCCTCATACTATGGATTTGACTGTATCCCTTACCCTTGTAATAAATAAATCCCGGGCAAGGAGGGGTGACACTTGAAGGGCAGCGACCATAAAAACAAATTTTTATTAACCAACCGCGAACGCGAAGTCTTTGAATTACTGGTGCAGGACAAGACGACAAAAGATATCGCGCAGCAGTTATTTATCAGCGAAAAGACCGTACGCAATCATATCTCCAATGTGATGCAAAAATTAAATGTGAAGGGTCGTTCACAAGCGGTTGTCGAGCTGATAAAGCTTGGGGAACTGAACATCTGATAACTGCATCATCCCTTCCAAAGTAAAGCCTTTTGAATCTTTATTTCTTTTGAAACGAAGATTTAAGAGGCTTTTTTGTATGGAAACAGATTGACAGAAGCCGATGCTCTCCGCGATATTACGCCCGGTTCAAACGAATTGTAGAACTCGGCAGGGAATAGACGATTATCCTCGGTAGGGAATTGACAATTATACATGGAAGGAGCTAGTGTATGAATATACAAGCTAATTCTGGGCTTGAGCAGGAACTGGATCGCCTTACCACACCCTACTTAAAAAAGTAATTATATACAAAGTCCTTTTGATAATGCACGTACGGGTACTATGGAAACTGTGTATCATATCCTGTAAGGTTCAGTAATAAAAATGAAATGATTCTTAAAGATGGAACAAAGGTGTACTACTATGATGATGACGTAGTTCATCATATTGTTTTTCGTCGTGAAGATGTTGTTTATAGTATCATAGCTTTTAAGAAAAATAATAAGTTGACACAGGAACAATTAATCAAAGTTGCAAATTCATTAAGTGATTCAGGATACATCGGAAAATAAGGGAATAAAAACGTCCTCATTTTACAGAGGACGTTTTTATTAGTTTTAATAACTAACAACACTTATTCTAGCTGTACCGGAGCACGAGTCTGTAAAATAGTTTGTGTAAACTCTCAAATCTACTAAAATGAAAGTAACTGAAAGGTTGGGGAGAACACATGGGGACGGTATTGAGGTTTCGCCCACGCTCATTTCCAATGTGACGAATAAGATTGTACCCCTTATCAAAGAATGGCAGAATCGCCCCTTGCAAGGCGTATACGCGGTTGTCTTTCTGGATGCTATTCATTTCAAAGTCAAACAGGACGGGGCCATCGTCAGCAAGGCGGCGTACATGGTCATTGGCATCGATTTGGACGGCAACAAAGACGTATTGGGGATGTGGATCGGCGAAAACGAATCATCCAAATTTTGGATCAGCGTGCTGAATGACCTGAAAAACCGTGGCGTCCAGGACATTCTCATTACGTGTGTAGACAACCTGAATGGGTTCTCGGAGGCCATTACGGCAAGCTATCTTAAGACGGAAATCCAAAAATGTATCATCCCCAGATCCGGAATTCTACCCGCTATGTCTCTTACAAAGATTTGAAGAAGGTCACCGCCGATTTAAAGCCTATTTACAAGGCTTCTACCGAAGAAGCCGCTCTACTGGAACTGGATCGTTTTGAAGAAGTATGGGGCACCAAATACCCGCTCATTATCCGGTCTTGGCGAAATAACTGGGCAGAACTGGCTACCTTTTTCAAGTATCCGCCGGAGATCCGAAGACTCATCTACACAACCAATATGATCGAGAGCTACCACCGTCAGCTTC
The DNA here is from genome assembly GCF_002003265.1 of Paenibacillus larvae subsp. larvae. Lineage (NCBI taxonomy): Bacteria > Bacillati > Bacillota > Bacilli > Caryophanales > Paenibacillaceae > Paenibacillus > Paenibacillus larvae. The sequence goes on along the minus strand of NZ_CP019687.1, from coordinate 2,017,250 downwards.
GGAAAGTGACAAAAGGCAAAAGTATCTTTCCTACCGACGAAGCCCTGCTCAAAATGCTCTATCTGACGACGATGGATGTCACCCACAAATGGACCGGCCGGGTTCAAAACTGGGGGCAAATGCTACTTCAGTTCTCCGTTTTTTTCCCGGATCGAGTCGGCCACCACTTGTGCTAGAACACGATTTCCCCCTCGGGGGAAATACTTTTAAAAAAGTTTACACATAAATCTTGACAGACCCCGGAGCACCCAAACTGTCCTTTCCCTCCACAAACTGCTCTAACGTAGTAATATCCATCCTGTGGGATAGTTTTGCTGTCTCCAGTAACAGCTCCAGGCGCTACTACTACATGATCTAAACGATAATAATCCGGATACCTAAGAACTCCAACATTTACAAGATGTTTACTACTTGAGCTGCTATCAAACCAATACTGAATATAAGTACCCTTATCCGGTCAGAAAAGTGTATATCAGCGGGGAAAAGGTACTACATAAAATAAGACGACGGAAAAGTGGCACACACTGCCTGCCAGAACAAAAAGATGCCAGATAGCATGGTGGAAGGGGACACGCCTCCATACATAGAAAATAGTTCCTACTGTATAGAGGATACCACCGGAAACAAGCCAGATCATACCTCCTGCGGTTAATTGCTGAGCCAGCGGTTTTATTGCAAAAATGATGAGCCATCCCATGGCAATGTACAGAAGAGTAGAAAGTACAATAAACTTTTTGCAATAAAAAATCTTAAATACAATACCGGCAAGCGCAAGGGCCCAAATTATGCTGAACAGGGTCCAGCCGATTGTTCCTCTAAGGCTGACAAGCAGAAAAGGAGTATATGTACCTGCAATCAGGACGTATATGGCTGAGTGGTCCATAATCTCAAAAATGTCTTTAGCCGGCTTGTAAGTAATGCTGTGGACTAGTGTGGAGCATAGATATAATAAAATTAATGAAGCTCCGAATATGCTGACACTGACAATATGCCAGGCATCCCCGTATTGGACGGAATAAAAAATGAGAGCGGCTAATGCGCCGATACTTAGCAAAACACCGATACCATGACTGATGGCATTGGCAATTTCTTCACGGATGCTGTACTCCATAATCAATCTCCTCGTATAGTATTTTTTGAAACAAGGTTTCGAACAATTTCCAGCCCCTTATGGATTGAAAAATTTCAATCCTACTTTCCAGCTAGAATCTTGGACCTGCCCGTGGGACAATGGGAGTAGCGCCCAAATCGTCATCTTCTTCAGAAGAGTGCTGATGACGAGGCTGTAGTAGGTGGCTTAGGCGGGCACCCAGGTCTGAGATCAGCTTGATCTATGCTCTACAGGAGGTGATCCCATGTCGCAAAAACCGGCAGCCTTTTCGTTCAATTTAAGGTAACCCTCAGCCCATTAAGCTGCATACGTTGTTGTAAATAGAAAGCATAGCGGTGATATGTCAACAGGGTAATGAAATCAAATTGGAAATACAAATTGACCTCACGGAGGTAGTTATTTCGATGAAATGCAAGTCCATATTAATAAAAAGGTGAACCCGTAGTTATCTACGGGTTCAGACTGTCGACAGCCTTGCTTGTGTGATTCTTTAAATTGTTCAGATCGTCCACTTTGCTCTTTAAACTGTTGGAATAAAAATTAATAATGTCATCAATATTAGAAAATACGACACTAACGTTCGAATTATTTGTACTTGTTTTGATAAAAAACCGCTTTTCTGATGTGGTCACATCTTTATTTTTTATATTAGCATTGGTGGCGTTAAACTCTATTTAAAGCTTTTTTCAGAGTGATTCCTGCCGTAAATACAGGGACTTTACCCGCCGGAAGTTCCACCTCTTCACCGGTTTTGCGGTTTCTTCCCATGCGTGCTTCACGACTACGGACATCAAATTTTCCGAAGCCAACTAGTTGAACTTCTTTGCCTTGTTTTAAAGCTTCAAAAATCGAATCGAGTACATGAGTTACTGCTTTTTCAGCATTCTTTTTTGAAAACCCACTAGATTTAGCTACTACTTCCACTAATTGTTCTTTGTTCATTTGCGATACCTCACTTATGTTATCAAAATTACGAAAATGAGCATGGATATAAGCAAGAATAAACAAAAAGCTGCCCCACATTTAGGGCAGCTTTGAAAGATTAATAATAAACTTTAGAAACGTTCTCAGCCTGCGGTCCACGATTACCTTGGGTCACATTGAACTGGACGCGTTGACCTTCATCCAACGATTTGTAACCATCACCCTCAATCGAGCTAAAATGAACGAATACATCGTTTCCCTGTTCGATTTCGATAAAGCCAAAGCCCTTTTCAGCATTAAACCATTTAACCGTACCTGTTTGCATAGGATTCCTCCAAAAAATTTAATTTATTAACATGACCATATGAGCACTAAGTAAAGATTAGCGGTCATAAAGGCTTTCAGATGTCCGCTATTTTTAGGTTAACATAAGAATACCATGTCCGCTAATATAAGTCAATACTTAAAGGCCTCGCTATTGAGTGAAACGACTGGATTCTCTAACAGGGGGAGCAAACTCGTCCAACGAGACCATGGAAATTTGAGAACGTCCTTCTTAACCGGTTCGTAACATTTTCAAGCGTACTAGTAATTTACCTAAATATGATTGCGGTGAATGGTTGGAGTATTTTCGTAAAAAAGACTGTCGACAGGACTTTGTCGACAGTCTCAAACCCGTAGTTATCTACGGGTTTTAACTATTATTGATTGATATATATGTCGGCTCTATTCTATCATTGCCAAGCTATTTTTTCGACTTCAGATTGCAGATCTGAACGAGTCGCCTTGACGTAAATCATCATTGTATCGGGACTGTCGTGTCCCATAATTTGTGCCAAACGGTGTAACGGGGTGTTCACTGCCATCACGTACCCGAATCGATGTCGTAGATCATGGGCACTTAATCCTTTGAGTCGCGCTTTTTTCATGTATTTTTGAATTAAATGCCGTAAAGCACGTTCAGACAACCGATCCCCTGTTTTTTCCGAAGGGAACAAATATGGACTGCCTGGAGGGAGGTATACTAAATATTTTTCTAACGCAGATCTGCACGTAGCGTTTAAAGGTACTTCCCGTTGTTTATTTCGTTTTCCTGATCGCACCGTAAGCTTACCTATTTGAATATCACCGGGAGCTAAGTCGCAAACTTCCATTGTTCGCAAACCAGTGTGAAGCATCACGATAAGAATTGTCTGATCCCGGAGGGAACCGCCATGCTCGGCAGCAGCAATCAATGCATCTTCTTCCTTGTCTGTCATCTGCCGAGGGCTTACCTTTTCCTCCGGAACCAATTTAACTGGCTTGGAAGGATCACGGCGAATTATAGAATTCGATGCGGCCCACTCAAAAAAACGTTTCAATGTTATAAGTCGCCGGTTAATGGTCGCTGGTTTCAATTCCATCACTTTTTGCGAGGCTTCCTGGTATCGTGTTAATGTTGGAGTAGCCACATCTTCAATTCGAAAAACGATGTTTTCTTCTTGGTAATTAGCAGTTTCAAACCAACCGATAAAATGTTTAAGATCGCTTGCATACTCTTTTAGTGTTTTAGGGTTCAAATCTTCGTGGATGGTAAGACTATGAATAAAGTCCTGAACTATCTGCTTGCCTTGTTCTGAAATTCCATATCTCTCTCTCATTAGAAAAGCCTCCAAATCTTGACTTACATTAGTGGACATGTTATTCTTATCTTAACCGAAACATTAGCGGACATCAAGTGTAAATTTTATTGTTATTTGGCATTATTTTTTCAACAATAAATGTCATCAATAAATAATATGCCCAGACAGATAAACGAGGGGGGCTAATGCCATCTTACATCCGAAGAGCTTTACATCCCCATAGCTAAAGCAAGATTTTTTTCGCCGCTGAAGATAAATCTTGATAGAGCATGATTTTCCTGGACAACAAAAAAGCGATCTTCTTAGGATAATAAAATACATAAATCCTCGAAGAACGCATTTTTGCTACCAAATTATTAGTCCATTATAGGTTTACTTAAAAATCGATTGGTATTTTTTTAAGTAGATTTCTCTATTGTTATTAGATAATGATTGGATGGCAACCCAAAGCTGATCTTTCATTTCAGATACAGCAGACTCTAGAATTTCTTTGTTAGCTAGAATTCTTTCTGCTGCTTGATCAATTTTTTTCATTAAATCTTTTTCGGTAACTTTCCCCACCAGCCCTTTTTCGGCAAATTTTTTCATCAAATCTTTTTCGGCAATTTTTTTCATCAAAACATCTTCAGCATTGTTTTTTAATGATATATTTTCTAACCCATATTTGGTCACTTTAAATGTATTCTCATTACTTTGCGGGTTAATTAAGTTAGAATCATCACTTTTTAAGCGATTTTCCGTTTCTGCATGAAATATTTTAATTGTGTATCCTTCTTTTAAAGGAATACTCTCTTGACCGGTAGGAACATTTTTCCCTTCAATTTCTTTATCAAAAATGACTTTTTTATTTTCATCGAACACTTGAATTGCCGCATATTTTTCATTCTCAAATTTCCAATGCGGATTTTTATCGGTTACATAAAACACAGCTTTCTGCTGATCTAAATGTGTCTTTAACTCAGCGAATTGCTCATCGTTATAACCCAAAAATCGAATGGATTGATTAATAAACAATGTGTTAATTAATCCATATTTGGTTACGATAAAAGTATTCTCGTTATTTTTTGGATTAATATAGATAGAATCATCACTTTTTAAGCGATTTTCCGTTTCTGCATGAAATATTTTAATTGTGTATCCTTCTTTTAAAGGAATACTCTCTTGACCAGTAGGAACATTTTTCCCTTCAATTTCTTTATCAAAAATGACTTTTTTATTTTCATCGAACACTTGAATTCCCGCATATTTTTCATTCTCAAATTTCCAATGCGGATCTTTAGAAGTTACCTGAAACACAGCTTTCTGCTCATTTAAATGTGTCTTTAACTCAGCGAATTGCTCATCGTTATAACCCAAAAATTGAATCGATTGATTAATAAATGATGTTGATGGATTTATTAATCCATATTTAGTCACTATAAGCATATTTTCATTAGATTTCGGGTTAATCAAGTCAGAATCATTTTTTAAGCGATTTTTTGTTTCCGCATGATAAATTTTGATCGTATATCCTTCTTTTAAAGGAATACTTTCCTGTCCAGTAGGAACATCTGTTCCTTGGATTTCTTTATCAAAAATGATTTTTTTATTTTCATCTAACACTTGAATTCCCGCATATTTTTCATTCTCAAATCTTTCATGCGGATTTTTATCAGTTACTTGAAGCACAACTTTCTGCTGATCTAAATGTGTCTTTAACTCAGCGAATTGCTTATCGTTATAACCCAAAAATCGAATGGATTGATTAATAAACAATGCGTTAATTAATCCATATTTGGTCACGATAAACGTATTCTCGTTACTTTTTGGATTAATCAAGTTTGAATCATGACTTTTTAAGCGATTTTCCGTTTCTGCATGAAAAATTTTGATCGTATAACCTTCTTTTAAAGGAATACTCTCTTGACCGGTAGGAACATTTTTCCCTTCAATTTCTTTATCAAAAATGACTTTTTTATTTTCATCGAACACTTGAATTGCCGCATATTTTTCATTCTCAAATCTATAATGCGGATCTTTATCGATTACATGAAACACAGCTTGCTGCTGATTTAAATCTGTCTTAAATTCAGCGAATTGCTTATCATTATAACCTAAAAATTGAATAAATGAACCGACATTTTTTAACCCATATCTAGTCATGATTAACGTATTCTCGTTACTTTTCGGATTAATCAAGTTAGAATCATCACTTATTAAGCGATTTTCTGTTTACGCATGAAAGATTTTGATCGTATATCCTTCCTTTAAAGGGATAATCTCTTGACCAGTAGGAACATTTGTTCCTTCGATTTCTTTATCAAAAATGACTTTTTTATTTTCATCGAACACTTGAATTCCCGCATATTTCTCATTCTCAAATCTATAATGCGGATCTTTATCGGTTACATGAAATACAGCTTGCTGCTGATTTAAATTTGTCCTTAATTCAGCGAATTGTTTATCACCTATACCTAAAAATTGAATTGCTGAATTAACTAAATCACTATGTTGAATTCTTTCAATTTTTAAAGTTAGATGGTTTTCTTTTTCTTTAATATAAAGATAATGCTTATCTACACTATATCTTGCTTCTCTTCCAGTTGGAATCTCAATAGTGTACACGCCATTTGGAACATCTTGAACCGTTAGCTCTTTTCCAGTAATCGCTATCCTTTTTACAACTTTACTTCCTTCTTTTAATAATAAATCTTGTCCCTTCAATTGGTTGATATCATCAATATTTAATTGAATCTTTACCGATCCTTTTAATCCTAAAGGAGCAATTTGCTGATTATCTACCATTTCAAAGTTAGAATTAATTAAAATGTCTTTATCTACAAGTTTCCTTGCATTCGATAATTGGGATTCTGAGACGATATCCGCAAGGGAAGCTGTGGCTTTGTAGCCTTTTGAACGATTAATTTCTGCCTGTATTCTATCTGTATAAAGTTTCCATTTTTGCAGAACAGGCGTAAAATCATAGCCACTTGTTTCCCCATAATAGCGATTCATTAAATCTGGAAGTGGATATTTATTAGCATCAAAGCCTTCCTGATTCGCTAATTTACGATATTCTCGATATAAGTGGGTAAAGGCTTCATTCCCAGCTTTTTGTTTTAACATTGTTAATAGAATAAGTTGGAAACGAAGATCATCTACCTCTGTATAGCCTTTTCCTTCTTTTATAATGGCTTGATATAAATTCTTTTCCACACTTTCTTTTTTCCCATAATTAAATAGCCAGCCTATTTTATCCGCATCTTTTCCATTTTTACTATACTGATGTTGAACTCCAAAAAGATTATTTGAAACTTCTCCAGTATACATCCCTTTATCGTCAAACGCTGCTTGATAGCCATGGCCTATTTCATGAAGGGGTCCCCAATTATTTTTTTTGAGCCACATATCAACGGTATCTTCGCTATTAACTGTACACCAATCGTAGTAACAAGCTCCTCCACATCCATTAACATCCGCCTTTAAGAAATATCTATTTTTGCTCATCCGATTTGTTCCGGTATCTGTGTCTTCTAAACCAATCATATCATTATATAAATGAAAAATTTCTTCGTAATATTGAATTAATTCATCGATAGATTTAAAATCTTTCAGATTTCGAAGAAATTCTTTATCTTTTTTTGGTACTAGCAACTGAAAACTTGGACCCTGTACTAGAGCAAAGCCAGCTTGTTCATTATCCCATTGTTGGAAAAATTCCATTTCATTGCCACATGGTTGATAAATAGGTAATGGAATTTGTTTTCCTTCAATATTATATTCCACTTCAGCATTTTGGTCCCCATAAGGTGTATCAATAAATGGCACGGAAATAGCATCTGCTTGAATAGTGGACCATTCGGAAGTAATCGTTTCCTTTTTTTCTGTGTTTTGATCATCATTTAATAAACCGAACTATTAATTTGTCATTAAAATGGGGATTCACTTGCCGAATCCGGATGGTGGCTTGTGGTTGAAGAAGCACTCCTAAGTCTTGCCTGTCATGGTATTTCCCTTTACTGATTCCAGCATTAAATATCCAGGTGGGAGCTTCTAAATGATGTATATTTTTTCTCTGTAAATTTTGTTTCATATTCTTTCTCCTTCGTTTAATTTTTAAGATTAACTCTCTTCCTTTAAGAGTTAAAGATTAGAACCTGTGGTTAATTTAAGGAAATTACTACATTCGATGAGGCTTTTCCATCATCAAATTGGTGGATATGTTTCAGTTTTTTGATAAATCCTCCTTTCGTTATAAATTTTAGACCTAATGATTTTAAAAAAAGCATATATATTTTCATCGATAAGTGAAATTTTTGTTGACAAAGTATGCAAAGGTTGCTTCCAGCGCTATAATAACACTATGGAAAAATGAAACCGATATACCTCAGAGTTTAAGACGAAGGTCGTGTTAGAGGTCCTTCGTGAGGAGCAGACTGTGAACGAGATCGCTGATAAATATGAACTAAGCCCGGTTCATGATCAGCCGGTGGAAATCGGAATTTCTGAACGTGCTTCTATGGTGTTCGAGAAAAAAAACAATGAAACGGACAAACTGAGAAAGGAGTACGAGAGCAAGAAAGAGCATCTGCAAAAGCTGGTCGGTCAGCTCACCGTGGAGATCGACTGGCTTAAAAAAAAATCTGGCCTTAAATGAACCTCTTGAAGCTCGAAAAGTGATGGTAGAACGCAATCATGCCGAAATCAACGTTAAGCGTCAAGCGGAAGAGTGAACAGGACAAGCATTTATCGCCATCACAAGGAACATTGTGAAAGCGAAGAAAACGTGCAGATTATGCATCGAATCGACGAAATATATATGGAGCACCCGTACTTCGGCTACCGATGTATGACACGATTCCTTCGAGATCAGGGCTTTGAGAAACTGGCTCTGAAGAGGCTGATAACCAGCCGCAAAGGCTGGTTCACATGGCGTAATCCGACCGAAAACCCGTACATTCTGCGATCAGAGAGAAAACGAATAATTGAGTCCAACTACAATGAAGTCGCCTTTGCTTTGAGCAACACTTAAATGGAGAGCCGGATGCGCTGAGAGGTGCACGTCCGGTTCGGGAAGGAGAGGCAGGAAAAATAGCTTGACTACGTCCTGTCTCTTACTTCACGTTGGGTAGCAGGTGAACACCGCTTCTTCTTCCTGATGAGCATCATAGATGTGTTTGATCGAGTGATTATCACGTATCACCATGGATTGTCCTGCGAGGCCAGGGATCTTGTTCAAATTACACAAGAGGCACTGATGAAGCGCCAGCTCTTTGACAAAGCAAATAAACCAGTAATCCGCTCAGACAATGGACCGCAATTCATCAGCCATCGATTTGCACAGGCCTGTGAGCGCTTCAAAATTGTCCACGAACGTATACCGCCGAAGACTCCTAACAAGAATGCTCATATCGAGTCTTTTCATGCCATTCTAGAGATAGAGTGTTATCAGCGTCACGAATTTGAAAGTTATAAGCAGGCGTATGAAATCGTTAGCGGCTTTATTCATAACTACAACCACAACCGCATCCACGGTAGCATCTACGACATGTCGCCTTACGAATACATGGATGCGGTCAGGAAAAAAGCTGTGGATTCAAAGACAATAAAGGTGTAAAACTCCAGAATAAATCGCAATTTGGAGAAATTTTATAAAATCAATTGAATAAGAGGTGCAGTGTCCACAATTAGGGAGTTTAACCGGTTCTGCACTTAGTACGACGCAGAAAGTAGCAACGAAGAATCTTGTTATGGCATTTATCGATCATGGAGCTGGGGAATTTGATCAAAGAACACATTAAGAACAAAATAACCGGTTCCTTGTACACTGATATTATCCCCTTTAGGTAGAGAGAATGACTCTTACTGCGTTAAGTTAGACAAATAATACAGGTCCGATTCAATTACCGGGCCTGTATTGATTTTATTGGGGTCATTCATATATGCTGTATATTGGTATTATTTACTTTATGTTTATCTTTATTTTGCTACTTATAGAGTTGCCAAATACAGACTTAGTAAATACAATTTCGAAGCAATTGGACTGTTAGCAATTGGTATAGTCCTTGTTATTATAGCTAAAACTTCATTGGGAATTACTTTAAGTGTCATAATTTTATCCATTCTCGTCGTAGCCATCATTATTTTCTTATTTATGCTATTTAGGCAAGGACGTTCTTCTTGAACCTCTGGTGATTTTATTAGGGTTACCATTGATCATGAAGACCATTATATAGTTGAGTCCGTATAATTGTGTAAAAAGCTAGGTTCCAAAAAATGAAAGGAGCCATATTCATAGCCCTCAGTTAGAATAATGTTGGGACACAAAATTCTAAATATACGAGGTGTTATGAAATGGCTCAATACCAGATTAACGTAGATTCGCAGCTTTTGCATCAACTATTTTTGGGAAATTCTCAGGATGCGGGTGTAGCCAAGCTGCTCGAGTCTGTACTGAACCAAGTCTTACAAGCACAGGTGAGTGAACAAGTGGAAGCAGATCGTTATGAACGAACAGAGAATCGAAAAGCGTACCGGAATGGATCGTATCCACATGGGCTGCATACGCGGGTGGGAACCATTACACTAAGTGTTCCGCGCATCCGTGGCGGGAAGTTCACGACAGAGCTCTTTAGTCGTTACCAGAGAAGTGAACAAGCGTTAATCTTAGCGATGATGGAAATGGTCGTAAACGGCGTCTCTACGCGTAAAGTCTCGCAAGTAACCGAAGAACTCTGCGGAACCGAGTTTTCTAAATCCACTGTTTCAGACCTTTGTAAGCGGCTGGATCCCATCGTAACTGCTTGGAATAATCGAAGCCTGGCAGACAGCCTCTTTCCGTTTGTTCTCGTAGATGCGATGTATCTCAAGGTCCGTGAAGACGGTCGTGTACGCTCACGAGGCATCATGATTGCCATTGGTGTAAACACCGAGGGCTATCGTGAAGTCCTTGGCCTGATGCTGGGTGACACAGAATCTGAAGCAAGCTGGAGTGAGTTTTTCAGCTCTCTAAAAGGACGTGGATTACGAGGTGTGGATCTCATTACCTCCGACGATCATGGCGGCCTTGTACGCGCGGTACGGCAGCAGCTGCAAGGGGTAACATGGCAGCGATGCCAGACTCACTTCACGCGAAATGTATTAGAAGCCTCACCCAAAGCCTTGAAGGATGAGATCCATGGCCGTCTACGGTCGATTCTAGATGCTCCTGATACTGGAACGGCAAGGTTTTTATTAAAACAGACCTTAGCGGCTTATGAAGATAAGGCGGGTAAGGCGATGGGCGTGCTGGAAAGCGGATTTGACGATGCTACCGCCGTCTTAATGCTGCCAGAGCGTTACCGAAAACGGCTGCGCACGACAAATAGCGTTGAGCGTCTCAACGAAGAGGTTAGACGCCGGGAACGTGTCATTCGCATCTTCCCAAACCGTGAATCCGTGATTCGTCTTATTGGTGCTCTATTGATGGAACAGGATGAAAAATGGGCAGCCGGCAAGAAATATCTCGACATGACCGAGTACATGGAATGGCGGAAGGATCGGCCAAAGTCCGATGCCAAAGTGACTCGCATTATGTAGCACAGTCTAGCTGAGGGAATTTACACACAAATTTGGACTTGATCCATTATATTCCTGAGGTACCGCCAGGAAAAACGAGAATTTAAAAATAATCAGCTTTGTGGAGACTCCAATGATCTGTCTAGGAATGATTCAAATACAAAGGGATGCCCCTAAAAGATAACTGCTTTAGGGGACATCCCGTATATTTGGACGATTTTGTCAACGGCGCGGATGGATTCTGTGCCGTAAGTGAAGCGGCTATAGCTTTTACAAGGAAAGGGAGCGGTTTGCTTTTTTCAGCACTTCGGCAGAGTGATGCAGCTTTTGCATCTCTTCATCGGATAGCTTAAGCTCAATAATTTCCCGCACGCCATTGCGGTTAATAATAGCCGGAACGCCGATGTATACGTCCTCCAGCCCATATTGGCCTTGAACCAGGGTAGATACGGAAAAGATCGAATTTTCATTACGCAAAATTGCCTTTGTTACGCGAACAAGGCCCATGGCGATTCCATAATAAGTCGCTCCTTTCCGGTCGATAATGTGATAGGCCGCATCTCTCACATTAACAAAGATCTTATCCAGATCCTCTTTGGAAGGGCCGTGTTCTTCCTTCACGAAGTCCATAATCGGGCGTCCCCCAATATTGGCATTGCTCCAGATGGGAAGTTCCGTATCCCCATGTTCCCCCATAATATAGGCGTGTACGCTTCGGGGATCAACATGGAAGGCGTCGCCAAGAAGAACGCGGAGACGTGCGCTGTCCAGGATGGTTCCGGACCCGATAACCCTCTCGGACGGAAGACCGGAAAATTTCCAGGACGCGTAAGACAGTGCATCGACTGGATTTGTGGCAATCAGAAACAGTCCGTTAAAGCCGCTTGCCATGACCTCCTCGATAATGCTTTTAAAGATACGGGAGTTTTTCTCGATAAGGTCCATACGTGTTTCTCCTGGAGCCTGATTAGCCCCTGCCGTAATCACAACCAGATCGGCATCTTTACAATCCTTGTAATCGCCGGCCCATATTCGCATGGAGGAGGAGAAGGGCAATCCATGGTTTAAATCCATCGCATCCCCTTCGGCTTTCTTGGTGTTTTTATCAATGATTACCAGTTCTTGGGTTACCTGCTGGTTCAAAAGGGCAAAAGCATAGCTGGCACCGACAAATCCGGAACCGATCAAGGCGACTCTTGTTACACGTTTTGTCATCATATTGTACACTCTCCATTACCATTAGATTTAATAGGTTCCCCCTGTTCACTTCGCATTTTCCATAATTCTATAATCTGTTTCAGTGATGCGTTTCAATCGAAATATGAAAAATGCCATGTAAAAAATCCTTTTACATTCCGGTTCGGACAAAAACCGGGGGTGTGAAACGGGTTCATCCTTTATTATTTTACTCAATGCGCGAAGATTTGTAAAAAAAAAATCACACAAGGAAAGGAAATTTTTTCTTTTACTTTCGTACATGATGAATCTGCTTTTGCTTGTTTCCTTTATTCTGGCCCTCAGAAAAGAAATTATGATGTTTATGATTGTTTTCAGGATGATAATCTGATTTAAATAAAAGTCTGATTAAGTGCATATTCCTGATTAAATAGAGCCGGGGAAAGCGGACGGAGTATTTTTTTCCCTTTTGCCGTGTGTTCATGTATGTAATAATAGGTGCAGGGAAAAGAGCATCAAGAAACGGATGGGGTGTGTTGAAGGTTGAGTACATGGTTTAAAGAAAGCTTCGGAAAAGATTATTTAATCGTATACAAACACCGCGACTTGCAGGGGGCTTATCACGAGGTTAAAAACATGATGGAATGGCTCCAGCTTCCTCAGGAATCGGAGGTGCTGGATTTGTGCTGCGGTATGGGCAGACACTCCGTGGCATTGGCGGATTTCGGATTTAAAGTTACAGGTCTTGATCTATCGGTGGTTCTCCTGGGGGAGGCAAAAAAACTGGATAAGGACAACAAAGTGGAATGGATTCATGCTGACATGAAAGAGATACCGCTGGAACGAAAATTTGATGCCGTGGTGAACTTGTTTACTTTATTCGGCTATTTTGAAAAAGACGAGGATAATTTTAAAGTGCTTTCCGAACTATCCCGCTTATTAATCCCGAACGGCAAGTTTATTGTCGACTTCTTAAACCCGCCTTATGTGGCGGAACATCTGGTGCCTTATTCGGAACGCTTCCAGGGGGACATGCTTATTGAAGAGTCACGGAGCATCGAAGAGGGTTTCGTGCGCAAAAGAATCGTGATTAAAGAACCTGGAGAAGCAAACCGCCATTACCTGGAGCAGGTAAAACTGTATGATTACGATTGGTTTGAAGATGCTTTTCACAAAGTGGGTCTTGAGGTGGAACAAGTGTATGGTACCTATGAGAATAATGTTTACGTCCCCGGCAAATCTCCGCGTATGATTTTTGTCGGACATAAGAAAGGGTGAGCGGTAACGATGGGAACCAAACAAACCCTGATTCCGATTGGTGAAAACAGATGGCAGGTCAAAGTGCCCTTGCCGTTCCCTCTCCGCTGGGTGAACAGCTATGTGTTTCGCGGCCGTGATGGATTTACGGTACTGGACCCCGGACTTCATACACCGGAATCCGAAGAGACCTGGGAATCCGCGATGGCAGAAATAGGGTTCCGCCCGGAGGACGTAGAACGAATTGTTCTTACCCACCATCATCCAGACCATTATGGGATGACAGGCTGGTTCCAGGAACGCTCCTCAGCCCCTGTTTTTCTGTCTGCTGCCGGCTGCCGGCAGGTACAGCTCCTGTGGGCCCCGGATCAGCCTATGACCCGGCTGACGGTTGAACTCTTTATCCGGCACGGGCTGGAGCCGGCGCTCCTGGAACCTATGACGAAGCACCTGGAGGGCTTCGTCCGGCATGTCTCCCCGCAGCCGCTGCTAACCCCGCTGCGGGAAGGCGAGACCGTGCGCCTTGGGGACAAGCCGTATGAAGCAATCCATACCCCGGGCCACGCCCTGGGGCATCTTTGCTTCTACGATGCTTCGGCGCACGAGATTTTCTGCGGCGACCATGTATTGCCGCAGATTTCGCCGAACGTGAGTTTCCTGCCCGCAGGGCTGGACAACAACCCGCTCGGCGCCTACCTCGGCAGCCTGCTGGAGATCAGCCGGCTGCCGGTCGCGATGGCTTATCCCGGCCATCGCGATCCCTTTGCGAAGTTCGGCAGTCGCTGCACCGAACTGATAGCCCACCACGAGCAGCGTCTTTCGCTTATGATGGGGCACCTGCGTGATCCGTTCACGGCCTATCAGCTATGCCGGATCGTCTTTGGAGAACGCCTTACGGTTCATCAGCTGCGGTTTGCCATGGCTGAGACCTTGGCCCATTTGGCAGTTCTGGCTGAAACAGGCCGGGCGGAAATGCTGGAACAGGGGGAACTGGTTACATTTGTCCGGAAATAAAAACGGCTGCACCTCAAATAAAGAAGGGGTCCACTTATTTCACTTTGCTTGAGCATTGTGGGAGAAAAAAAGAGAAGAACAAAGAAGAAGCAGGAAACCGTTGAGAGGCAAGGTATATTCCTGTTTCTTTGCATGGGAAAACGGATTGAACCCAAATAGGTTTACGATCCCTCTGCCGTATAATGAGGGAATCCTTATATATCAAGGTTTTTCGCCTCTTTTGGGGGCTTTATAGAAGTGGAACGTACGGTCTATTTTTGGGTTTTGGGGACGGATTGGGGGCGAATGTTATTTGGGGCAAACTTGTTAAACTTTTCCGCGGTGTCCCGACTTACTTTTTTCGTTACATGGGCATATATATCCGCTGTTGTTTGATGTTTTGAATGCCCAAGTCTTTGCTGTACTGCTTTCATTGATGCCCCAGCCTCAATTAGTAAAGTGGCACTGGAGTGCCGTAGGTCATGGAAGCGCACACGCTTCAAATTATGCCGTTTGGTAAAACCGTTCCACCATTCTGTAGGGTAGGTGTGATGAAACGGTTTTCCGAAGCCAGCATGAAAGACATACTGTCTGTCACCGCCACGCCATTTGTCGCCTACAGACAATTTTTCTTTTTTCCATTCGTACTCATGTACTTTTAGTTCATCCATATACCAATCAGGCATATCAACTATACGTTTGGAACTTTTGGATTTGGGGGCTTTTTCAACTGCTCGCCCATCTTTTGTCAACGAGATACTCTTATTTATTGACAATGTCATATTGTCGAAATCGACGTTTGACCACTCCAATGCCAATAATTCTCCTCTGCGAAACCCCCCGACCATGGAGCCTAAAATTAGCAACCTCCATCGTCTAGGCTCTTTGCTCAATGCAGCTATAGCTTCTCTGGCTTCGTCTTCATCATAAAAATCAAATTCGGTCTGTTCTACCTTAGGCTTCTTAACTCCGACAATCGGATTGGTTTTAATAAGTTGCCACTCCGTCGCCCGGTTGAAGATATTTTTAAGTACACGATGAATGTACTGAATAGTGCCGGGTGAAAGCTTACCACTTTTCCCGTCTTTACGTGCTTCCGGTTTACTGAGGTCATTAATAAAGGTTACGATGTGTAATGTCCTGATGTCTTCAAGGTTCTTATGCCCAAATACTGGCATGATGCGATTTTCAATGAAATGCATATACGTTTGGTACGTTAGAGGGGACAAGTTTTCTGTATTTGATGCATACTTAGGTTCCCACTCATTTTCAATGAATTGTCTTAAGGTCATTTTTTGTGGGGCAATATATTCCCCTGCCTCAACCTCGATTTTAAATTTGTGTAGCTCATCCTCTAAATATTCTCGCAGCTTCTTTTTGGTTTTCAGTAGCGCTTTGTCCTCAACAACAACTTTCCTTCTTAACCGATTACGGCTACCATCTTGGTTATATCCAAGATCAATTGTCAGCCGCCAAGTATTCTCTCCTCGTTTTTCAATGCTACCTTTTGCCATTTTAATTCCCTCCTAATGGAACATATGTTCTATTTTTATGTATAGTAAACAGCCTTACAACTGGAAAGCACCGTAAGTTATTTCATATGAGCGCTCAAATACGTTGAGTGGGTCGAAGTATATCATATACTGCTCGTACTGCGTACATACACCGTATTTATCTCGATAGTAGTCAATTGCGTTTTGTAAAAATTCTTCGGTTACACCTAGGTAATCAGCGATTTCATACCTGTTTGTTAAGCAGGCTTTATGGGCTTGTACAATTGCGGACAGTGGGACGAGCTTTCTATACCCCCAGCGCCTGCCAATCAATTCCTGTTTGCGCTTGCATAAATCGCACTGGTCGGTAATGTCACCAGCAGTGGTTTGCTCGTGACCGACCTCTTCGACTAAGACGCAGGCTTTTTCTGTGTTGGTTTCTATGTTTTTATTTATCCAAGCTATGCCATCACTATAAAGGCCCTTAATACCCGTAGGCATGATTACCTCAAATACTTTTATCCCTGTTTCCATAAGGAGTTTTTCGTAAAGCATTGTCATCAGCTCCGGTTCTTACGTTGAGATAAAACAAATTGTTTAAATTTTTCGAGTGTTTCTAACTCTTCCTCCGTCCACTCTTCCCCATCGTGATGTGCCGCTATGGTTTGGATATCTTCTTTGTATGAGTCGTTAAGAGCGTCCCGTTCCTGCGCCTTCTCGAAAGCAATCTGCTTATTGGCATCTCCATCAAAATGAGGGTGAATGGACTCATCCCACATGTTGTACTTAGCTAAAAATTCTGGAAATGACAAGCCGAAAACTTCCATAATTTTATCAAGTGTATGCTCCGGAACAGGTTTAAGATCCAGTTCATAGCTGGAAATTTGTCTTTGATTCTCGCCTACCTGCTTACCTAATTCTTTTTGTGTCATATCTTGGCTCTGTCTCTCTAATTTTATCGCCCACCCAATTTCAGATACTGCGCCCCCCTGATTGTCCTCAGGAGGAGTAACGAATTCGTCATTTCCTCCTCTCCCAAGTAAATAGTCAGCAGACACATTAAAAATATCAGCCAAATTGCGCAAAACATCGCTAGGAGGGGTGGAGCGCCCAGCCTCATAACTAGATACGGTAGCCCGGTTTTTCATTTTAAGTATTTCCGCCAATTCCTCTTGCGTGAGACCTTTTTCTTCGCGTAATTTTTTAATCCTTAACCCCATTTGTTTTTTCTCAAGATTATTCAACACAATCACCCTTCAAAAAAGATAACTAAATTAACCTCTTGACGATATTTTAGTTATCGCTTATACTAAAGGCGTGAACTAAAATACCGACAGAAAGGAGTGTAAATGTTTTGGAGAAATCGAGACGTCAACAGTTTCAAATTTTCCGTAAAAAGTACAACGTGTCCCAAAGAAAAGTTTCGATTGATCTCGGTGTTAGCGAAAGTCATATCCGCAATATAGAGAGCGGAAGAGGTAACCCAGATGTAATTCTTCTGTTTAAATTAGCTAAGTATTTTAATACTTCCCCTGAGGAGTTATTTCCTGACCTTGCAGCGGTGGAAGTAACTCGTATGACCCATCACTAATAATTATATAGCGCTATCTAAAATAACGCAAGTCTAATTAACGTTTTTTTGTAAAATTTCCCTGAAAAACTAAATTGGAAAATGAGACAACAACATCGGGCAAGTGAATGCACTTTTGGCATCAGGCGACTGGAAAATAGCTCATGAAAGAATTACAGAGTATGGTGAGCTCGAATTTATACTTTACAAAATGCAATGAAACAATCCTGAAAGCGAGGTAATCAAATGATTAATAGTAGCGCATTAATTGAAAGCAAAACATTACGTGAATCCGTAATCGACCGCACAGAGGTACTGGATAAAGTCAAGAAATTATCTATGTTGCCGGATGATGTGAATATCAGCGTAGAAATGGCGGCGAAATATTATGAAGTCGGAAAAGAAACAATTAACTCAGTAATTAAAGTCAATCGCAATGAATTGGAAAGTGACGGATTGAAAGTTTTAACTGGGGCTGAACTGATGTCTTTAAAAGACATGGGTGTAATTGGAAAAAACACAGCATCATTCACCATCATCCCGCGTCGAGCAGTCTTACGAATCGGTATGCTGCTGAGAGACAGTCAAGTCGCCCGATCAGTACGTGACCACTTACTTAATGTGGAGGCAGAACACAAAGCTAGCTATGACGATCCCGGGTTACTCCACTTCAAGAAAGAAGCTTATATGATCGAAATCGCAGCTAATGTTCTACGGCTCCCAGATAGCGGTAAGTTAAAACTTCTTCATGATTTCAACAAGCAACACTGTCTTCAAGTACCTTTGCCAGCTTACGCAGACGAACAAGTAACAGAATCTGCAACTGTACTACTCAAGAAACACAAAATTCCAATTGGGGCGGCGAAGTTTAACACTTTACTTATCAAACACGGTCTATTGGAAGAGAAGGAACGTCCCTCAAGTAACGGCGGGGTAAAGCTCTTTAAATCTCTGACGGACAAAGGGTTGGAATATGGGAAGAACATCATTAGTCCGCATAGTCCGAGAGAAACAGCACCTCATTACTTCGCAAATAAGTTTCCGGAATTGATTAAACAAGTGGGACTTTAAAGATAAGGAGAAACGGCTGATGCAAAACTTTTCCACCTGGCGTGAAAAACGCAGGGCAGCATTTGAAATGGAGAATCAGATCATGCAAGACAAATTAGCCCAAGGGGTAAACGGCGTAGAATGGCTAGTCATGCACGCTAAGATTACTCCTACGAAGGTGAAGAGTCTGGGCTATTGGTTGGAGTTTGTAAATGAAGTTGAGGAGATTGATCACGAAAGTGCCATGATCGACGCTCTTATTATGAATGCTGACACGTTCTATGAAAAATATGAGTTAAATTGGTGGATGAGCGTTGATGAGGCAATAACTTACCTAAGCATTCTTAAACTCCGTGATTATGATCAATATTTTAAATTCTTACAGAAATATGAGCACTCAAAAGAAGCGAAAAAGGAGGAGACAAAATGAATCAATTAGTCTTCATCGAAAACGGCAAAACAGTAACTGACAGCCTAACGGTTGCTGAGGTGTTTGGCAAGAGACATGCTGATGTATTACGGAGTATCCATAACCTAGAATGTAGCGATGATTTTAACGAACGCAATTTTGCGTCGGTTGATTACCTTGATGCAAAGGGCGAATCACGCAAAAAGGTTGTCATGAGCCAAGACGGCTTTTCATTCTTGGTCATGGGTTACACCGGAAAGGATGCGGCGCGTTTTAAAGAAATGTATATTGCAGAGTTTAACCGTATGCGCGAGCAACTCAGCAAGCCACCACAAACATCATTAGAAATCCTTCAAGCGTCCATTAATCAACTCGTTGAACAAGATCGCCGCTTAGCTGAGCATGATGCAAGGATTGAGGCAGTCGATCAGGATGTCAAGTCCATCCGTGAGGTTGTAGCACTGAATATTACTAACTGGCGTAAGGATGCCGCTAACTTGATAAAGCGCACAGCACAAGCCATGGGCGGATATGAACATATCAGACATTTACGTGAAGAGAGTTACCGTTTACTGGATGAAACCTTGGGCGTTTCTCTTGCAACACGATTAACTAATAAACGTCGTCGGTTGGCAGATGAAGGTGTCTGTAAGTCCAAACGGGATAAGCTCAATTACTTAGATGTGATCGCTGACGACAAAAAGCTTATCCATAGTTATGTGGCAATCGTGAAAGATATCGCCATTAAATACGGCGGGCTCAGACAAGATGATGTCTCATGACCACAGTAGAAAGAGCAATCGCCGATATGGTAGCAACTCAGGTAGCAGAAGCTGAGAAGCGTATCCTGGAACGACTGTCTATTCCAGAGGACAAAACCTTAACTTTCTCAGAAGCCTGCGAACATCTGCAAGTATCCGAACATATTTTACGTCAACTGTGCAGAGAAAAACGCATCCCACACCGTGTGATTGGTTCGGAAGGCAGTCGGAAGCCAAAGTATCTGTTTAGCACGGTTAGTCTGGATAGATGGGTTCGCGAGCAAGAAGCGCGAAATTATCAAACCAAATAAATGGAGGAATGCACAATGGGTTGCGATATCCATCTATTTGTCGAAAAGAATGTCAACGGAGTTTGGAATGCGATAAAGGGAGTTAATGAACCAAGAATCCAAGATTTTCATTCAATGTTGCAGAGATGTAAAAAACGTGGTGAAGGTACGTCACTCTGGGGTGAATGGATTAAAAAGGAGCAAGAGGGGACGTATGATTTTGTCGACATTCATAGGAACTACCGCCTCTACGCGGCTCTCGCTAATGTCCGAAACTATTACTACAACCGTGTCAAGCCGATATCAGAACCGCGGGGACTCCCTTCCGATGTGTCAACAGTGGTAAAAGAGAAAGCAGATGAGTGGGATGAAGCTCACGACCATTCTTATTTAACCGTAAAAGAGCTCTCCGAGTTTGATTGGGATCAGAAAATTTGTTTCGAAGGTTTCGTGGATGACGAACAATACTCGGAGTTTTTGAAAAACGGCGCTCCGACGTGGTGGTACCGTGACGAGAGCGAGTGGGGAGGGGTAACATTATGCAGGCTAATACAGTGGACAGAGACGCTTAAGGACTGCGTTGATACCTTTTACACTTGGTCTATCCCAAAGCTAATAGAGTTGGCTGACGGTGATTTGGAAAGTGTCCGTATCGTTTTCTGGTTTGATAATTAGTAAAGAAAGGAGCTGAAGTTGAATGAGTAAATCAGCTGAAAGTGTAACAGTTCTTGAAAGATTAAAAAGTGGGCGGGCATCCATCAATGAAGTTAGACAAGAATTTGACTTAACTGAATTGGGTGATGAAGAAGCTAATAGGCTACTATCTATGCAACTTAATCACATTAGTGATACGCAGATTTTGCTGGTGTTTGAAACTATGGGGGTATTACGGCAGCGGGAGTGTAAAACATGAGTAATTTGGTTGAAGAATTAATGAAATTATCAATGGAAGAACTCGAAGCCATTATCAATCAAAAAATAAAAGACGCTGAGATGAATTTCTCATTCCTTACAGAACCGAAAGGAGGTGAAGTTGAATGAATGAACCAAACCTTGCGTCTGTAAAAAGACATCTCGAACAACTCCGGGAACGTTTGACTACTTTAGACAACTATAAAGGATGGATCACCGTCAACACTGAGAATGGGACGAGAATTTTTGAAGATGTAGACAGTGAGTTGTTGGAGTTGATTAAAAGTGAAACTCAACAGAGCATAAAATTTTGTGAGTCGTGGCTGAAGGAGAACGAAAATGAACCAAAAACCGAACCCGTGGGTATGGACAGAAAAAGCTGAATCCAAGATGCCAGATAGAAAAGCTGGGGAATCGGTACCGATAGGATTCCTGATTGAAGGTAATGAAGAATATTTCCCGCGCCCGGAATGGATACAAAAAGGCTATGTAAAACGATTTGGGGGAGGTGAGAAAGTTGGAGAAGACGATTGAATACTGTTTCCACCCAGTGCATCAGAGATTGGCTCAACTGTATTTCAAGTACGGAAATCTCACCCAAATGTATGAAAATGCCTCAGTAGAAGAATTCCGAAACTTGGAAGAGAGCCTAAAACTAAATGCACATATGGTTAGGAAGCTTAATGAACTCAATAGTCTATCTCTTATTGCGTACCAAATAAATGACATGAATTGGCTTCATGAGATTTGCGGCAAGATCGAAAAACTTAAAGAATCATTTTTAGTTTAAACCGGGGGAGGGTGGAGAAACATTGAACTATTACTACAAACCTAAAAAACCAGTAAAGGCTAAGACAATAGTCCGTTGTGCTGGGTATTCCGTTGAACAACAGACTAAATCTGAGCAAGAAGAAAGATTTGGAGAAAGTAAGATGGTCTTGGAACTAACTTTCTTAAGCAACGATTACAGCCCTAATAAATTCGATAGTTTCATGAAGAAGTTTAGTGATTTTTTAGATAAAAACTACTAGATCCCAATGTGTGGGGGAGAAGGGAGGAAAGGGTATGAAGTGGCTTACTCCGAGATTTTTAGCAATTGTAATGTCTGTACTCACCATATGCGTTTTATTCTTTGGCATTCTGATAGACATACAAAGGATAAAGATCAATCTAAAGGACGAGGCGGAACTTAACTATCTTCATAGTGTGGTTGAAAAATTTGAACGCCATCCGAAGGTTCAAAAATACTTAGAAAATAATTGCTCTTGCGATTCGAAAGGAGAAATCAAAGATGGATAGCAATGGTCTATCAAAAGAAAAACTAGAATGGATGAAAGAAATCGGACTTAAGAAGTTTGAACACCCCATGAGGTATCACACACCGTTCGGACATCTATATTCCGAAGAGCACATAAGAAATACCCCGCTTGAGGAATTAAAAGCAGGGTATGAAAAAAAAAGCGCACCGCGAGATACCTGAAAGGAGAAAATGCACATGAATGAAAATGGCACAATCCATCTAAAGAAAAGCACTGCCTTTGAGGCAACTGGTGAAACAGTCGCCATTGAGATTACGGTAGAAAATAGTTCGCCGGAACGATTAAAGCTGATCAGTGAAACGGCAGATACTCTTTATGGAGAGTTGCGTCAGTATTTCAAACATGGTGAACTGCCTCCCCCAAAAGGAGGATCTAATATACCAAGGCCCGGGAAACATTTAAGAGAAATCCTCCTACATCTACAAGAGGTAACAGATGCCTTGCAATTTCACATTAGTAGAATTGGTCAGATAGATAATGCGACAAGTAAATGGCTCTTAGCTGATGACTTGGGTCAATTAAGACTGACAATCAGGAAGCTAGAAGCGGTTGTTAAAAGGAGGTGAAAGAGATGGATAAAGACATTGAAAAGGAATTGTGGGCCAAACTTGTTGATTTCGTAGAATTTGTAATTCGTTCGGCAACCGGAGAGGACTTGGAAGACCTTGAATTTGGTGTAGTCTATATGCTTCAAACAGCCAGATCGGCGGGTATGCCTACAGAAGTCATCTCCATTTTAGCAGATGTAGTACCAGAAGTTTACCAAAAGCTCAAAAAAGAACGGGAAGCTGCTTCTACCAAACTACAGTAAAGGAGTTGAACGAAATGGATAAACTAAAGTTGGAATTTGAGAAAGCCGTCACCCGAAGGATGAGAGAGATTCAGTCAGGGGAACTGGCAAAAGGTGAAATTAGACGTTCGCGCCTGATTTCTGCAATCGACGAAGAAGCTAAAGCGAGACTTCAGGCACGAAAGCTTAGTTAAGTTTGAATGTCAGAAATAAGGTTACACCAGAGGTAAAGGTTAGTTTTGATATCTCAAAATGGTAGGGAGGGGAAAGAGATGATCTGTCCTTTTTGCGGAGATGAAATGGAGCACTGGAACCAAGGAATCTATGAGTGTAAGGATTGTGAAGTTATGATTCCTGATGATATTGATGATGACTATGCGAGTGAAATTTGAAGTCAGCCTTGGATACTCAGCGCCAACATAGAAGATGAAGTGGAGATTGAGGCATACAAAACTACAGTTAAGGGGGTGAGAAGGTTGCTGAAAGTATGGCTGATTAGATTGGGGTCCCTCACCGATGTTGTATTGTATGACACTAAAGAGACGGCACTTAGTGCCCTAGCAGGGATGCTTTCCCATGATTCCGCGAGCAAGGTTAAGGGTATCTACGAAGTTAACCTAGAGCTAAAAACTATTGAGGAGTATGCACTTGGTCTGGAAAATATGAAGCTGACACTAAAAAAGAAAGGCTAAAGGGGTATGAAACCAAAATTATTGGATTTGTTTTGTAAAGCAGGCGGTTGTTCGGCAGGTTACGCTAGTGCTGGTTTTGAGGTTATTGGCGTGGATATCGAACCTCAGCCAAACTATCCATATGAATTCATTTGGGCAGATGCGTTTGAGATATTAAAAGATCATGAACTCATAGATGAATTTGATGTAATCCACGCAAGCCCTCCTTGCCAAGCACACAGCAAAGCTAGGGGGCTGTCTGAAGCAAGAAATGGCGGTAGATATGGTGATCATAAAGATTTGATACCTCAGACAAGAGAATTGCTAAAAGCATCTGGAAAGCCCTATATCATTGAGAATGTTTCGGGTTCACCATTAATAAACCCTATCAAACTTTTTGGCTCGCAATTTAAGAATCTATATACGCAGCGTGAAAGATGGTTTGAAAGTAATATTCCACTTAAAGAACCTGCTCAAGCACGAATAAAGATGAAAACTCCATCGGCAGGAAATGGGATAGGGGAAGATGGCAGTATCTCTATTTGCGGTAATGGTGGGGTTAGAGGACTAAAATCAAAACAAATTGTACTCTATTGGGGTTTCGCCATGGGCGGTATTGACTGGATGAGTAGGGAAGAGCTTGCAGAGGCCATACCTCCAGTCTATACAGAATTTATTGGTAAACAACTTAAAGAATACTTGTCACTAGTTTCTGAAAGGAGGTGAAAAATCAAATGTACGATTTCAAATCCGCTAGGCGGCGCATTGAGGATCTCAAGCTAATCTATCGTCAAAACAAAAAGCACCATGAAAAAGATGGCACTTGGGACTGGTGGATTACCGCCCAAATAGAAGAAATAGAAAAAGAAATCGAAGAAGCCCACAAATCTAGAACGGCTGTCCGCCAAGATGACCGTTCGAATGCAAACATTATTACATTAACTATACCACAATGAAAAGAGGTGCGCAACGAAATGAGATATGGAATTAAATTAGACGGGGTGCTTGAAGAAACGTATGACACTCCAGAGGAAGCTTATTATGCGGTTAGGTTTAGATATGGAGACACTGGGTTGTTTTATGAAGTCGTAGCAGTAACGTCGCTAGATGAGAAATTATGCAAATTGCAAGAGGAGTTAGAAGCTTACCGTAAACGGGAACTGAATTTAGAAGCTTATCTTAAACAGGAATTGAATCTTGTGAGCGCCTTAATGGAAATAAAGAGGGAACTCGCATGGGGAGACGCAGAATATGCGGTCTCAAAGGCTAATTGTCATATTGACAACATTCTTAAAGAATTGTGCGGGGGAGGTGTAAACCAATGAAAGCAACCGGAATTGTAAAGAAACTTGACCATTTAGGACGGGTAGTTATCCCGAAAGAACTTCGCGGCACTTTAGGCATTGGTGAAAAAGACGCTCTGGAAATCTATGTGGACGGTGAGCGCATTATATTGAAGAAATATAACCCGGGCTGCTATCTCTGTGGTGGAATTAGTGGCGATTTACAGACATTTTTTGATCGTAACATTTGTCAGAGTTGTATCACAGAGATAAAGAATCTGGTGATGATATGAGAGTTAAAGAAATGCTAATACCGAAAACCTGCATGGTATGTGGGCAGGACGCGCCGGATGAGTATTTGCAACCTTGTGGTAACGGTGAAGAAATTTGCCGTTACTGTGTAGATGACTTGGAAAGGGAGGTGAGCAACAACTGATGACTAAATGGAGACTAACTATGGTTAATGGTCGTGTCATAGAGCTTACTATGGGTGAGACGAACTACGTTAAACAGGCTCTTGAGTCTTTAAAGCATCCAGACACTTCAAGATGGATTATAGCTGACGAAGTAGCCATAAACTACGATCACGTTATGCTTATTGAGTTTATAAAATCAGAGGAGGAGTAAGAGAAATGGCAATTGAGATTAAGATTAACGCGGCTAATGCAGTAGAGTTGAAAAGGGATTTAGGCGCACTATTAAGTTTGGTAGATGGCGTACCAGTAACGGCACCAGCCGCCGTTGAAACTACTAAAGCAGCAGAAGAAAAACCGAAACGGCAGAAAAAACAAGTAGTCAAGCAGGAAGAAGTTAAGCAAGAAGAGGCCAAACAGCCTGATGAGCCCGCCGAAGTAGTCAGTACCTCCGAATTGTTATCCAAGGCCAAGGAAAAAGCAGAGCAAAGCACTGAGGCCAAAAAAGCTATTAAAGCTCTCATAAGTAAATTTGAAGTTAAGAACATAAGTACCATTCCAGAAGAGAAACGGGCTGAATTCCTAGCCGAGCTAGAGGCGCTATGAGTGGACACACGGAAAGAGCCCATGCGCTCCTAAGTGCATCCAGTTCAGCCCAGTGGATAGCCTGTCCGCCTAGTGCCAGATTAACGGAGGACATTCCAGATAAACGTAATAAGTACGCTGATGAAGGCACAGTGGCGCATGAACTAGCAGAACTAAAATTACGACGAAAAATAACGGTTTGTAACGCTAAACAGCGTAGAGAGATTGACCAGAAGATGGAGGAAATAAAGGCTAAAGAGTACTACTGCGCGGAGATGGAGAACTACATATCCGAGTATGTAGATCGAGTTGGTGGAATTTTTCTAGAACATAAAGCTAGATCCAATGAGGTTATCGTCTCTTTGGAGGAATCGATAGATTATAGCAAGTGGGTGCCAGAGGGTTTTGGTACAGGGGATGTTGTGCTCATCTCAGACGGGGTCGTAGAAGTCATAGACCTTAAATATGGAAAAGTGCCTGTATCCGCAATTGGTAACCCGCAAATAAGGCTGTATGCTCTGGGAGCCTGGGAGGCTTACAACTGGCTGTATGAGATCGATAAAGTGCGTATGACGATCGTTCAACCGCGGCTCGATAGCATCACCACAGAAGAGTTAACCGTGAAAGAGCTACTAGCGTGGGCGGAAGATGTGATCAAACCAGCGGCGAAATTGGCCTATGCCGGGGAGGGAGAATTTAAGCCCGGTGATCATTGCAGATGGTGCAAGGTAAAAGGCAATTGCCGGGCGAGAGCCGAGGAGAATATGAAAGCCGTGCAGCAAGAATTCCAGGACCCGGCTTTACTATCGGATGAAGAAATAGGTTCTACTCTCTTTGTTGCTCAGCAATTGAAAGCCTGGGCGAAGGATGTTGAAGACTACGCCAAGGAAAAAGCTCTCAGCGGGGAAAATATCCCGCAGTGGAAGCTAGTAGAAGGTAAGTCTAATCGCTTCATAACGGACAAAGGGAAAGCCATATCCAAGCTTGAAGCAGCTAAGATTGACCCTGATAAATACCTCAAGCCGCGAGAGCTTTTAGGCATAGGAGCACTTGAGAAACAGCTTGATAAAAAACAACTAAATAATCTGATAGGTGATCTAATCGTGAAACCACAAGGTAAGCCTACGTTGGTTCCGGAAACAGATCCAAGACCAGAATTTAATAGCTTAGAGCAAGAATTTGCAAACATGGATTGGGAGGACTGATAGAAATGACAATCGACAATCAAACAACAAAAGTAGTTACAGGGAAAGTACGACTTAACTATGCGAATATTTGGGAGCCAAAAGAAGGGGATAGCGGAGAAATGAAATATAGTGCGTGTATCCTGATCCCAAAAGAGGATAAAGAAACGCTGAGAAAAATTAAGGCAGCGACTGAGGCGGCCAAGGAATTGGGGAAAAGCAAATGGGGTGGCAAGATTCCAGCAAAGTGCAAAACGCCACTACGAGACGGCGACGAGGAGAGACCAGACGATGAGGCGTATGCCGAACACTATTTTCTAAATGCTTCTAGTTATTATAAGCCTCGTATCGCCAAACCTATCGGTAAGGGGTCTGACGGCAAAATGAAATTCGAGGAGATTACAGATAGCTCGGAATTATGGTCAGGCTGTTACGTTAGAGTAGCCCTCACTTTTAACGCATTCGATGTTAGTGGTAGCCGAGGGGTCAACGTATACCTTAACGACATTGTAAAAATACAAGACGGAGAGCGCTTAGGGGGTCGTCCTAGTCTGGAGGATGAATTTGCAGATGAGGAGTTTGACGACATCTACGATGATATCGATGACGAGGATTTTCTAGGTTAATAGGGGGCTCCATTGCCCCTTCTCTTAAAATACCGGAGGCGTAGTGCCAGGATACGAGAGGATACAAATGAAAATATTACAAATTGACCTTGAAACATATTCCAGTGTAGACCTGAAAGACTGCGGAGTATACCGATATGTAGAATCGCCGGATTTTGAGGTGCTCCTTTTTGCTTACGCCTATGATGATGATCCCGTGCAGGTGATCGACCTAACAGCCTTTGAGGATTTACCCGATCAGGTTGTCCATGATCTCACTGACCCAAATGTACTCAAGACTGCTTTTAATGCAGCGTTTGAACGGACTTGTATAAAGAAGCATTTTGGGATCAAATGCAATCCCAGTCAGTGGCGATGTACGGCTGTTTGGGCGCTGGCACTAGGGTTACCAGGTTATCTGGAGGGTGTGGCTGAGGTGCTGAAACTAGAAGCCCAGAAAGATACTCGCGGTAAGAACCTCATTAAATATTTTTCCGTCCCCTGTAAGCCCACAAAGGCAAATGGTGGGCGGACACGGAATCACCCACCACATCATGACATGGAGAAATGGGAGCAGTACAAAGCCTATAACATCCAGGATGTGGTGGTGGAACGAGAAGTGCGCCGCAAGCTGGAACGGTTTCCAGTCCCGCAACACGAATGGGACTTGTGGGCTCTTGACCAAAGAATCAATGACCGCGGTATCCAGCTTGACCCTACGTTGTTTAATCAAGCTATTGATTGTGCGGACCAGTATAAAACGGGTCTCCTACAAGAAGCAAAAGATATTACACAGCTTGAAAACCCTAATAGCCTAACGAAGCTAAAGGAATGGTTAGCCGAACAAGGACTAGAAACCCCAGACGGGTTGGGGAAAGAACATATGCCTACCTTGCTGGTTCAAGCGCCGGATGAAGATACCCGACGGGTATTACAGATTAGACAAGAGCTAGGTAAAACCAGCGTGGATAAGTACAACGCCATGGCACGCAGCATCTGCGCCGATGGTCGGGCTCGAGGTATCCTACAGTTTTGCGGGGCAAATCGAACTGGGCGCTGGGCAGGGAGGATTATACAGGTTCAAAACCTACCTCAAAACAAACTAAATGCGTTGTGGATGGCTAGAGAGGTGCTGAAAAGTGGTGATTTTGACCTGCTGGAGATGCTTTATGGAGCGTTACCATCCGTGCTTTCTCAGCTAATACGAACAGTCTTTATCCCATCACCGGGGTGCAGATTTATTGTCAGTGACTTCTCTGCGATTGAGGCCCGAATAATCGCTTGGCTCGCAGATGAACACTGGGTCCTGAATGTATTCCAGGACCATGGCAAGATTTACGAGGCAGCCGCGTCTCAGATGTTTAAAGTGCCCATGGAGACGATCGTAAAAGGTCATCCTAATTATGAGCTGCGGGCGAAAGGGAAAGTAGCAACGCTGGCCTGTGGTTATCAAGGCGGTCCCCCTGCACTCATCAAAATGGGCGCACTCAAAAGCGGCATTCCTGAGGAAGAATTGCCTGGTATTGTGAAGCGCTGGAGAAAAGCTAACCCGCGCATCGTCAAGCTCTGGTACGCCGCAGAGGAGGCGGCTTTGACAGCGGTAAGAGAGAAACGAACGGTACCTTTGGCACATGGGGTGAAGTACCGCTACAAGTCTGGAACCCTGTTCGCTGATCTACCGAGTGGTCGAAGTCTGGCTTATGTAAATCCCAGAATCAAGCCTGACCCTAATTTCGGTAAGGACGGACTTGTCTTTGACGGCATGGACCAGATCAAAAAGAAGTGGATGAGCCACCGGACATATGGCGGCCGACTGGTGGAGAATCTTGTTCAGGCGATTGCTAGGGATTGTCTGGCGGAAAGTCTGATGAGGCTGGACGCCGCGGAATACAGAACGGTGATGCATGTACATGACGAGGTGGTACTGGATGTGCCGATAGGTACGGGGTCTGTGGATCACGTAACGGGAATCATGAGTCAACCGATTGATTGGGCTCCCGGATTACCTCTATCGGCGGCCGGATTTGAGTGTGAGTTTTACCAAAAAGATTAATGGGGGATAGATGGTCTATGAAAATAAAATATAGGCTTAGTATCGGCTACCCAGCTGCATGTAGAGAAGATGAAATTGAAATTGATGATAAGGAATTGGCAGGGCTCAATGAAGAAGAGGCCGCAGATAGAATTTATGAGATTGTCAATGAACATGCTCAGGATTATATCTCTCTATCATGGGAAAAAGTAGACGAATAAAGGAGAGGGCACCAGCCTTCTCCCTACCATAAGGAGGTTAGGATTAATGAACGTTAAAGAAATCACCGAAAGACTTGAAATGATAGCGGATGTAGAATCACTTAAAACTATAAACTCCATTTACAGTGACAGAAGTGATTCTTTTGTATCAGTTAATAATGTAGAAGCACTAAGGCAGGCATCTGCTTTGCTAAATCCAAAACCAATACCAAAATCAGAATGGCATGAAGATCATGGTGCTGTCCTCTGGTGGAAGTTTCCGATTGTAGAACCCCCATATTCCGGATCCCCACTTGATGAAGATTGGCCGGGATATCATACTCACTGGACTCCATTTATAAGACCGGAAGTATGGGAAAGGGGTGCAGGGGATGAGTAAAGCAAGCAGTATACTTATCCCTATAAGTAAGTGTAGGTGTAACAATTGCGGAAAGCCATTTTTTGAATTAGTAGATCACAAATTAGAGCAATGCCCATGGTGTAATCAGGTATTCTCAGATTTATTTCCCAATATGGAGGAAATTTCTGAAAAATACAATTTGGTAATAGATCCACAGAATGGTGTGCCGAGCATTATGGTGTTAGGAGGAATGAGGACGGATGAATAGACCAATCAAGTTTCGTGCGTGCTTTTTACCAACACGTAAAATGTTTGATATGGAAGACTTGATCCACGAGGAATATCTACTAGATATGCTCACAATGGTCAATGGAAAAAGCAAAGAAGATTTCTCACCGCTGATGCAATTTACCGGATTTTATGACCGAAATGGCAAGGAAATATATGAGGGGGACATAGTAAAAATTAAAAATCATCCCTTTGACTATAGCGTCAAAATAGATGGATCATACAGGGTTAGCTACAGCGAAAATATGATAATATGCTGTGGTATTTGGTTACTGCATCGTGTGTTTCCTTACGTTTCGGTAATCGGGAACGTCTATCAAGATCCTCATTTGTTAGGAGGCAAGGAGGATGAGTCGTAAATCCGCTATTACTACACTGGAAAAGCGCATTGAGAAGCTTGTTCAGGACAATGGGAAATTGCAGTCAGAGTTAGAACAGGAACGATATCATGCTGAGGGCTTATCAAAAGTAAATGAAGTTCTGGCAAGGAAATACCGCGCTGAAAAGGCCCGTGCCGATGCAATGGCAAAATTTTTAAAAGAGGAGAGAGTAACGAAATGATATATGGAATTATAGATGGATCTGTTCTTATAGAAACGTACGAAACACCGGAAGAGGCGTATGAAGCAGCTAAGGTTGCATATGAAGCAACTGGCGATTTTTTTGGGGTCATTGCAGTTTCGAATAACGCTAAAGGAATTGCGGATAACGCGTAAGGAGGACGGACGATCTATTGTGATATTCAGAGGCAGAGAGGAGAGTCTACATGGTCAAAAATGGAACGAAACGAAGAACGATTGTGCCTAACCGGAACACCGAACCGAACGGAGAAGTGAACAGCGAAGTCATTACGTATACGCTCACACCAGAAGAGTTGGAAGAAGTAAAAGAACGAACTAAGCACTTAAATAAATACAACCGGAAAACCATGATAGACGTTCGTACAAAAACGAGGAGGAAAAGGTAAGGAGTTGACCGTAAATGAGCCATTATTTTTATATCACTCCAGAAGAATATGAAGAAGCCGCTAAGAACGGAGTATCGGCTAACAGGCTTGAATGTCGTATTCGTTACGAGGGTTGGTCAAAGGATAGAGCCATCCATACACCGCCTCGAAAACATAAGGATCGTAGTAAATGGGTTGAAATCGCTAAGCAGAATGGAATTAGCCGACAAGTATTCGATAATCGGTTAAGGTACGGTTGGTCTGAGGAGCAAGCTGCAACAGAACCGAAATGGACCACTGAACAATATAGACACCAACTAAAGAAACAGCGTGAAGCTAAGCGTAAATATCCTGTCGAACTCATCAAAAAGGCTGAAAACAATGGGATAAGCTATAAAACATTTCTATTCCGTGTGTCCTGTGGCTGGAGTTGGGAACGGGCTGCAACGGAACCCCTAGTGCCCAATGCCGAGAAAGGCCGCCGTGGGTTACGTACACTTCGTGAACGTTATGGGGATGTAAATGGACTTATATTTCAAAAGCGAAACTAAAAAACGGGAGGATTAAAGGAAATGGGTATAAAGAAGCATGAGTTGAAAGACTTCATAATGGGCAAAGTGGATCAGCGTAGAGAAGACATTTATAAATATGTAAGAGAGAAAATAGGAGCAGCATTCAGGCCTGTAGTTTACCGAAAGTTTAGCAGTGTGAGTGATGTGGAGCTGAGAGCCGAAGAGTTACATGCTGCTTTGACGCAATTATCAGAGAAACACGAGCAGCATGTCAGTTGGAGCATTAAACATATCATCTTCGACATTGATCGATATGTGCTGGGGTTTCGAGACGATATAGTGGACAGCGAAGCCGGGTATGCAACATGTAATTTACTACGTGAAGGAACTAATAAATTAATGGAAGAACTACAGCCACTCATGGGACAGTTGAAGGAAGAGTTAGCCTCTAAAATCAAAGATTACAAGGATCTAATTAAATTAAAAAAAGAGATTGCAGCCGTCATAAACACCTGTCATAACGGGGACAAGGCGTATAAAAGACTACTGGAGTTAGGAGTGGATTTGTCCGAATTTAAGGCCGCAAGCTCCAATCTTCCGGCTGTGGTAGCCCTATCGGTCAACCCTTGTGTACTAAACGGAGATTGCTAACGTGGAAGGGGCTTAGTCCATGCTAGAGTTAGATATTGCATTCGGCAAAAATCGATCAGATAAAAACTGGAAAAATGAATTCTTAACCTGGGATGAGTTTGTAGACCGCTTGCGCGAAGTCCGCCGCACAGGTGAAACCATGGCGGAATACAGCAAGATGGATAATATCAATAAAGCCAGAGTAAAGGATGGACCTGCCTTTGTAGGCGGGTTTATCCGTGGTGGTAGGCGCAAAAAGGAAAACCTAGAGACCCGTAGCCTCATTACGCTAGATGTAGATCAGGGAGATGAGAACTTTCTGTTTTGCTGTGATTTGGTGCTGGACGATACGGCATATGCGGTTTACACAACCCATAGCCACCGTCCCAAGAAGCCTAAGTATCGTTTAATCATCCCGACTGATAGAACCATGAATCCGGATGAGTATGCAGCTGTCAGCCGGAAAATAGCGGAGCAGATCGGTATGCAGTACTTTGACAAGACAACGTTTGATGTGCATCGGCTCATGTATTTGCCGTCATGTTCCAATGATGCAAAGCCTATCTTAGAGGTGTTTGAGGGTGAGCCGCTTGGAGTCGATGAGGTCTTGGGTGAATACCTTGATTGGAAAGATCCGCTTGAGTGGCCCCGGCATGAGTCTGACAAAGCTAAGCGACGTACAGCCGCCAAAATGGAGGATCCGAGGGCTAAACAAGGACTTGTAGGTGTCTTCTGCCGTTGCTATACGATCTCAGAGGCAATAGATGAGTTTTTACCAGGTGTATATGAGCCTACAGAGCAAGCAAACAGATACACCTACGTTGGGTCAAGCAGCTACGGAGGACTTGTGATCTATGATGACGACACCTTTGCCTACAGTCATCATGAGAGTGACCCGATCAGTGGACGAGAGGTAAATGCCTTTGATCTGGTTCGTATTCATAAATTTGGTCAATTGGATGATAAGGCTAGCGAGAAGACAAATATCACAAAGCTGCCAAGCTATACAGCCATGCGAGCTTTTGCTAATGAAGACAAGAAGGTCAAAAGAGAGAGGTGGGATGAACTATCTGAACATTGCGACAATATAAGTGAGGAAGAAGACGAAGATGACGATGCCTGGGTCGATAAGCTGAAAATGAACCAAAATACCGGGTATCCGCACGCTACGTCTGGCAATGTAGAACTGATCTTATCTCATGGCGAATGGAAAAAAGTGCTGGCGTATGATGCTTTCGGAAACACAGAAGTGGTGCGGAAAAAGTTACCGTGGAGGGAACGGGAAAGACCTTGGGAAGATTATGAACCTTGGCTGGCATCGGATGACAGACGGTTGCAGCATTGGTTTGGCAAAAAGTATGACATAAAAGCAGCCGGTATGATCCAAAACGCATTTACGGAGGTAGCGCATATGAATAAATTTCATCCGATTATTGAATATCTGGAAGCCCAGGATTGGGATGGAACGAAACGTATCGATACACTTTTCATCGATTATCTAGGGGCTGATAATACCCCCTATACCCGGGAAGTTACCCGAAAAATGCTGGTGGCTGCCGTAAAAAGGCTGTATGAACCCGGGTGCAAATTTGACTACATGCTGGTTCTGGTCGGCGCACAAGGCGCTGGTAAAAGCACGATTATTCAGAAATTAGCTATGCGCTGGTTTAGTGATTCACTCAAGACCTTTGATACCAAAGAGGCAGGGGAGCATCTTCAAAGTGCATGGATATTTGAGTTTGGGGAGTTAGCCGGAATGACTAAAGCTGAAGTAGATGAAATTAAGCAATTCATCACTAAACGTAGTGATAAGTATCGGGTAGCTTATGACCGGGTTATTACAGATTTCCCGAGGAAATGCGTGTTTTTTGGGTCTACGAATAACTGGGACTTTCTGAAAGACCCGACAGGAAACCGCCGTTTCTGGCCCGTATCAGTCAAGCCTGAACGTAGAACAAAGAACGTGTTTGAGGACCTCACAGAGCACGAAATAGGGCAAATATGGGCAGAGGCGCTGCAAGCCTACCGAAGAGGGGAACGGATTACACTGTCTCCAGAAGTGGAGAAAGAAGCGCCTGGTATCCAGGAAAGCCACATGGAAGAAGATCCGCGTTTTGGGATTATCCAGGAGTGGTTAGACTCACCTGCGCAGGACGAGTGGGCAGAGGAACCTACGTATAGGGAGCGTGTCTGTGCAACCCAAATACTAACCGAATGCCTTGGTCATCGTAAGGGGACAACCAGACCGTGGGAGTCAAAAGAAATTGTAAATATTATGCGCCGTATGCCTGGCTGGGAGGAAGCTAAAGGGCGTATTCGCATACCGGGTTATGGTATTCAGACCACATTTAAGCGTTGCAGTAAGTAGATTTTTTACTGCAACATTACTGCAACATACTGCAACAACTGCAACACCTGAGTGTATCAGTGTTGCAGTCGAAAAAAGCTTACTGCAACACCTTCTGCAACAACTCAAACCCAGTAATGGCACGGGTTCGGCGGTACTGTTGCAGATGTTGCAGTAAACCTCCTATATAGGAAAAAAATATATAAGAGCATATAACACATAATATTGAGCCCGTATGCTAAACGCAAAATGAGCGCATATACGTGTGCGTGAAGCATCACTGACACACACGAGGGAGGCAGGAGCATGTTAGAAAAACATCTGGAAAGGAAACTGACTAAAGAGATTAATGCGATCGGTGGACTTGCCCTCAAGTGGGTGGCTCCCGGTCATAGAGGGGTGCCCGACAGGATTATCATTCTGCCAGGTGGGCGGACGGCATTTGTGGAAATGAAAGCACCTGGAGGGCAACCAAGACCATTGCAAGTAAAGTGGCACAACACACTCAGGGGCTTAGGGCACACCGTAGCTGTCATCGATAGCCTCGAAGGGATAGAACGATTTGTGAAGAATGTGGCTGAATGAAGTACAAGCCGCACCAGTACCAAGAGTACGCAACTCAGAGGATCATTGAAACTCCTTATATCGCCCTTTTTTTGGAAATGGGGTTAGGCAAAACTGTCTCAACCTTAACGGCGATTGACCTTTTGCTACATGACTACTTTGACATTGACAAAGTGCTGGTGATCGCACCCTTACGGGTTGCAGAGGATACTTGGAGCCGAGAGGTTGAGAAATGGGACCACTTGCAGCATCTCAAGATCAGTAAAGTCTTAGGCAGTGCCGCACAGCGCAGAAAAGCACTTTCTGCCAAAGCAGATATCTACGTGATCAACCGGGAGAATGTCGAATGGCTTGTCAGCGAATTAGGGAATTCTTGGGACTTTGACACCGTGGTGATTGATGAGATTTCTAGCTTTAAGAACCATCAGTCAAAACGGTTCAGGGCGCTTCGCCGGGTCCGGCCAATGATAAAACGTGTCATCGGTCTTACAGGGACACCTGCACCAAACAGCTTAATGGATTTATGGGCACCTATATACCTCCTGGATCAGGGAGAGAGGCTAGGAAAGACGATTACGGGTTTCAGGGACCAATATTTCGTTCCTGGGGAACGTAGTGGACACATTGTCTACAAATGGCATGAGAAGAAAGAGGCGGAACAACGGATCTACGGAGCTATAAAAGATATTGCCGTCAGCATGAAAGCAGAGGACTGGCTGAAACTGCCTGAACGGATCGATCGAACGGTACCTATACGCCTGTCAGAAAAGGCGGCACAGCTATACAAAAAGCTGGAAAAGGAATTGCTGCTTGAGTTTGTAGATGCGGATGTAGTAGCTACGACCGCAGCCGCACTCAGTAACAAGCTTTTGCAAATGGCATCCGGCGCAGTATACGACGAAGAACGAGGAGTCAAGGAAATTCACGAGGCAAAGCTGGACGCGCTAGAGGACATTCTGGAAGCGTCACAGGGAAAACCCGTCATGGTGTTTTATAACTACAAGCATTCCCTGCAACGTGTCCAGCAACGCTTCCCACAAGCCCGAATTTTACGAAAAGGGAAAGAAGGAGTGCAGGATATTACCGATTGGAACACAAACAAAATCCCCCTTTTGCTGCTACACCCAAAAAGCGCAGGGCACGGTCTCAATTTGCAAGAGTCTAACTGCCAAACAGTTATTTGGTTTGATCAGATATGGAGCCTGGAGGAGTTTCAGCAGGCAAATGCCAGGGTGTACAGACAAGGGCAGACCAGAAAGATTGTCGTGATGCAGCTGGTCGCGGAGGGGACCATGGACGAGGAAGTCGTAGAGGCCATTGATAAAAAAGCGACTGGACAAGAGGAGTTAATGCAAGCGGTGAAAGCACGAATTGAACGGATTAAGGAGGCTGAAAAAAGTGCGAAATGATAAGGTGAACCCGTCTTACTATGTGAAAAATGGGATGAGCTGCCTGGATGCCATAAAAGCAATAACACAGGGGTTAGACGGGTTTGAGGGATTTTGCATAGGGAATGTGACCAAGTACACCTGGCGTTGGAAAGAGAAAAACGGCGTTGAGGATTTACGTAAGGCAAGGGAGTATTTAGATTTTCTGATTCTGGAGCAGGAGGAAGAACATGGTATCAAAACAGATCGAACAACAAGTGATTGAGCAACTGACAGGATACCGTGACATTGTAGGCCGTTTACGTGTCTTGGAGACATACAGCGTTGGTAACGGCATTACGGTTTCCCGGCTTAACGAGGATGACCACCTACAAGAGCTTCACCAAAAGCTGCGGGGCCTGCCGAGTTATATGTATCTCACGCCCTACGAGCAAAAATTAGAGACGGCTGCCAATGCCTATCTGGTTAGCCATCCTACGGGGACAAAGGCGCAATTACAAGCTGTAAGAAACTGCAATCCACTGGACGAGGAGGACGCTAAGAACCTTCGGGTTCTGCAAAATAAAATACGCAAAGTCATTAAAGCCCGAACGGGTGTGGTGGATGGATACGAGGCGATTCTTGAGCAGTTGGCGGAGTATCAAGATCTCCAGGCTGAAAAGACAAGAATCGATAGTGTGCTTCAAGTGATGGAGCAGCAGGAGTCCCATTTGGCAGACCTGCTTCGACTGAGATACATTGAGGGATGTGGTATTTCGAAAGCGACAAAAAAGATGAATATATCCCGGTCAACTTTATACAGATGGGTTCCGGAAGCGCTTGGAAAATATGCGAAGTTAATTGGGCTAAATTAATATTGAGACAAATACGAGACTTAAATGAGACGAAATTGAGACAAAGAAGAGACAAACTACCCCATTATTCCGTGTTATTATGATAGTATCAGGAGAATTGTAATAGAGGCGTAACTGGCTATGCTGTAGGGTGTACGGCAGTTGCGCCTATCTAAATTATCGGAGGTATAAAAAATGAGTAATCCACAAATCGAAAATAATTTTAAATATCATGCGCCAAAAGAGGGACAGCCTGAGAAATACACAGCTATTCGGGAAAAAGCGAAAGAACTTGCATACCTGATTGACGAACTTTGCCCGAACAGCAGGGAAAAATCGTTAGCTTTAACGAATCTGGAGCAAGCTGTGATGTGGGCGAATGCTGCAATAGCACGAAACTAATTTTTATAAACACCTCTTGATAAATAGTACCAAATATGATACTATAGTAACAGGAGGTGAGTGATGGCTAGGATAGACAAGATAGTGCAAAAAATGAAAAACCGCCCGAATGGGGTAAGGTTAGAGGAAATCATGACCGTACTAAATCATAACGGATACATACTGGTTAGAACGAAAGGTTCACACCACCACTTCCGAAATGAGCAAGGGGACTTGATTACCCTACCCAGGCAAAACCCACTCAAGGCGGCGTACGTCAGAGACGTACTCAAGAGGATTGGGAAGTAGCCGCTTCCCTTTCCTTACAAAACATTTTATCCTAGCCAAAACCAAAATGGCAAATAAAGATTTAGCTTATTACATGGCACTACCCTATACAATACAAATTAGACCTATTAAAGACGAGAGTGGCAGTTACTACTTTGCCACAGTAGCCGAATTAGACGGATGTCAGAGCCATGGCAACACAGTCCAAGAAGCCTATGCAATGATCCAAGAAGCTATGAGCGGATACATTGAGGTGAAGCTAGAACACGGTGACCCAATCCCGGAACCAACAGGGGAAGATGCGTACAGCGGAAGGTTTAATGTTCGTATACCTAAGACACTTCACCGACAGTTGGCAGAGAACGCTGAAAGAGAAGGTATATCATTAAATCAATATGTATTATACAAACTAAGCAAATGAGCTATGTCAAAAGGCATGGCTCATTTATGACAGTTTGGAGGTGTTCGTATGAAAGCAATATGCAATAAGGGATGTAATAAAGAGTTTTTCGCTGCGTTTAGAACAAAGAGATTAAAAAACGGAATAGAGAAAATATTCTTTACTTGTTCACAGTGTGGGGAGGAATATGTTTGCTATTATACAGATCCAGACATCAGACAGGATCAGAAAAGGCTTAGGTATCTTAGGTTAAAATCTAACAAAAAGGAACATGACGAATTACACCAAAAAATCAAGATGAAGATGGATGCGCTAAAAGCTAGGATGGGGTCACTCAGTTGAGTGGCTTTTTATTTTGGGTGAAAGGGTGGCTGACGTGGGTTTCATGACGGTAATAAGAGTCGTTTGCATGATAATTTTTATTATTTCTTTTATGTACCATTTAGCTGTGTCCTATAACAAATATCAGGCGAATGATGTTTTTAGGGCAATCTATCACATCCTTTTGGCTTTGTTTTGGGCTGTGATGTTCTTTATACAAATTGTAGTAAGCAAATAAAAGGGGAGAGTAGAACATGGAACACTTAATCAAGGGAATGCGAAAAACAATGGCTGAATTGAACGCTTGGCAAGATGCTAACCCTGATGTTCCTGAAGTTGTCGTACAGGCCATTGATCATTATTACATGGAAATGTGTAGGGCTATCGAAGAGGCTCAAAAGCCGCCCTTTGAAATTGGCGATGAAGTTGAATTGATCTCAAGCAGTTACGAAGACGGAGGACATTTTAGCGGAGATACAGGCATGGTGATTGATGTAAAGTCAGCCGAACTTCCGGGAGGGCACATGGAACACGATATTCGAGTTGATTGGGATAACGGGGCAGAAGAATGCTGGATGGGCGCAGAAGACTTTTGTAAAAGATGAGGAGTTAAGCTATGCCCAAAGGTAATCAAGAACAGGCTAGAACGTATGACAAGTACAAACGCAATAAAGAAGCCAGAGACTTTTACAACTCATCAGCATGGAAGAAGTGTAGGACGGCAGTCCTCATCAGAGATCATCACCTATGTCAGAAATGTCTGAAACAAAAGAAGATAACACAGGCGGATATGGTACATCATATCGTGCATCTTACAGATGACTGGAGTAAGGGTTTGGACATGGATAACTTAGAGAGTCTTTGCTTAAGTTGTCACAACGAAGAGCATGGTAATGGGGGAAAACAGGTTAGTAAGAAGATCAAGGTTCATATAGAAAAAGCGAATAGGGAGTATGTTTAGCATACCCCCCCACCCTTTTTCTAGGAGCTAAGAGCTTCCCTAAACCGACGGACCCCATCGTTCACACCAAATATAAATTTTCATGAAAGGGGGGTAACTTGAAATGGCAGTACCTACTTCAAAATTATTGAGAGAATATTTAGGAGAAGCTTATGAAGAATCGGATGAACAATTGATTCAGCTATATATTGAAACGCACCAGTTTTATCGGCGACTCCAAAAAGAAATCAAAAATTCAGAGCTTATGTATGAATATACCAATAAAGCAGGGGCCACAAATTTAGTGAAAAACCCCCTTTCAATCGAACTGACAAAGACTGTTCAAACACTGAATAACCTGTTGAAATCACTTGGATTAACGCCTGCTCAGCGCAAGAAAGTTGCAGGTGATGAAGATGATGACTTCGACGAATTCTAGTCTTCCGGGGGTCTTATCGCAACCTTCTTCCGAGTTATTGACGAATTGGTATGCTGAGCAGGTGGTACAAGGTCACATTTTGGCAAGCCATAAGGTGATGTTAGCTGGAAAAAGGCATTTAGATGATCTAAAAAGACAAGGAAGTAAGGACTTTCCCTATGTGTTCGATGAGGAAAAAGGCCATCGTCCCATTGTCTTTATAGAAAGGTTCTGTAAACCATCTAAGGGAAAGTTTAAACAGATGATCATGCAACCCTGGCAACATTTTATCCTTGGCAATCTGTATGGCTGGGTGCATAAAGAAACGGGATTAAGACGCTTTACAGAGGGTCTTATTTTTATTGCCAGAAAAAACGGAAAATCGGGTCTTGCATCTGGAATTTCTATTTATGGTTGCACAAAAGATGGCGAACGCGGGGCTGATGTGTATGTATTAGCCAATAGCATGAAACAGGTTCGCAAAACCATCTTTGATGAATGTAAGAAAATGATTAAGGCATCCCCTCAGCTTAAGAAAAAATTAAAAGCATTGAGGGATGTTATTGAATACGAGCAAACCAACTCAATCATTGAACCTCAGGCTTCTGATTCAGAAAAACTGGACGGATTAAACACGCACTTAGCCGTATTTGATGAGATTCATGAGTATAAAAATTACGATTTAATTAACATCATCAAGAACTCAACAGATACACGGGAACAGCCATTATTGCTTTATATTACGACTGCCGGCTATCAGCTAGACGGTCCCTTAGTGGATTATTATGAGCTTGGTGCAGATGTCCTTGAGGGCGTAGTTTCAGACGAACGTACTTTTTATTATATGGCTGAATTAGACAGCGAAGAAGAAATTGATAACCCCGAAATGTGGGGGAAAGCCAATCCTAACTTAGGGGTCACCTATGACCTTGAAAAGCTGAAAAATGCGTGGGAGAAAAGAAAAAACATTCCTGCTGAACGATCAGATATGATTGTCAAACGGTTCAATATTTTTGTAAAAGCAGATGAAATGTCTTTTATTGACTTCAACACGCTTAGGAAAAATAACAAGCATTTAGATATCGATTCCTTAAACGGGAAGACGGCTATAGGATCTTTTGACCTATCAGAGTCAGAGGACTTCACCTCAGCTTGCCTTGAATTTCCGCTGGATACGGGAGAAATATTCGTGTTGTCTCATTCCTGGATACCTCGAAAGAAAGTGCTGGCTAACAATGAGAAAATACCATACATGCAGTTTGTAGAAGATGGATCGTTAACGGTTTGTGAAGCCGAATATGTGGAGTTTGAGATGATTTATGACTGGTTCGTTAACCATTCCAAAACATTCAGTATTGAAAAGATCGCTTACGATAGGGCGAAGGCATTTCGTCTGGTTAAGGCTTTAGAATCCTACGGATTTCAAACCGAGATTGTCAGACAGGGAGCCGAGACACTAACCAAACCACTTTCCGACTTGAAAGAAATGTTTTACGACGGAAAAGTGATTACGAATGAAAATAAATTACTCAGATGGTATATCAACAACGTGAAATTGACTCAAGATAGTAATCGAAATTGGCGGCCAACGAAACAAAACAGATACCGGAAAATTGACGGTTTTGCAGCGTTATTAAATGCTCATGTTTTCGTCATGGAAAAGCTTGTAGCGCCGCAAGGGAATGGAAACATTGAATTTCTTTCTGTGGGTGATCTCTTTCATTGAGAGGGGGTGGAAATGTGAGATGGTTTGGAAAAATGAAATCTGCCATGAGAGGGGCTATATCAGGCTGGAAAGGCGGCTCCGGTGATTTCTCCACGTGGTTTGGGAGAAGGTTTTGGGGGATAGATAACACGAAACTGGCCACAAATGAAACCATATTTAGCGTGGTGAGCCGCCTTGCAAATGCGCTATCCTGTCTGCCACTGAAACTATACAAAGACTATGACATTCAGATGAATGAGATAGCGGATATGCTGATTCATCGCCCAAATCCCAATATGTCAGGGTTTGAATGGCTGAATAAAATGGAAGTATCCCGCAACGAAACAGGGAACGGCTATGCTGTGATTATGAGGGACATTAGGCTACAGCCTGAAGCTTTAATTCCGGTTGATCCGGTTTATGTTACGCCTATTCTCAATCAAGACGACGGTCATTTGTGGTATGAAGTACGGGGAATAGACGGAACGTATTATATCCATAACATGAACATGTTTCATGTGAAGCACATCACGGGTACGGCTCGCTGGAAAGGGATTAGTCCCATTGAGGTGCTGAAAAATACGTTGGAGTATGATAAGGCTGTCCAAGAATTTAGCCTGTCCGAAATGCAGAAGAAAGACAGTTTCATCCTGGAATATGGAGCAAACGTAGACACTGAAAAAAGACAGCGAATTGTGGATGATTTCAAGCGATTCTACAAAGAAAATGGCGGAATTTTGTTTCAGGAACCAGGGGTAACAGTGAAAAATATGGAGCGTAAGTATGTCGCTTCAGATACACTGGCTTCTGAAAAAATAACACGTTCGAGGGTCGCAAACGTGTTTAATTTACCAACAAGTTTTTTAAATGAAGATAGTCAAGGAAGTAATGCAGAGCAGATGATGATCCAGTTTGTCCAAATGACGTTAACGCCTACCGTTAGGCAGTATGAGCAGGAAATGAATCGAAAACTGCTCACGTCCGAAGAAAGACAAGCCGGATATTACTTCAAATTTAACCTTGGCGCACTATTACGCGGAGATACAGCGGCAAGGACGCAGTTTTATCAAATGATGCTCCGAAGTGCTGGGATGAAGCCAGATGAAGTCAGGATGTATGAGGATTTGCCACCAGAAGGCGGAAAGGCAGCTGAGCTTTGGATCTCCGGTGACATGTATCCATTAAACATGGATCCAGCAGAGCGAAAGGGGGTGAAAGAGCGTGGGGAAACCGAAAAAGAACACGTTTTGGAAGATGAAGATGTCAGCTGACGGTTCCAGTTCAGCGGACATATTT
Organism: Paenibacillus larvae subsp. larvae; assembly: GCF_002003265.1. Lineage (NCBI taxonomy): Bacteria > Bacillati > Bacillota > Bacilli > Caryophanales > Paenibacillaceae > Paenibacillus > Paenibacillus larvae. The sequence continues at coordinate 1,973,446 of NZ_CP019687.1, read as the reverse complement.
ATTTATGGGGATATCGTTACCTATCAATGGGATGAAGTCGACACAAGTGCAACCTCTTTTAAAGAGGATTTAGATCGCCTGGGTGACCTATCGACGATCAACCTCTATATCAATTCACCTGGAGGGTCTGTTTTCGAAGGAATTGCTATACACAATATGCTGAAACGGCACAAGGCGAACGTACATGTTCATGTGGATGCTTTAGCCGCATCGATTGCCAGTGTCATTGCCATGGCAGGTGACACGATTTATATGCCTAAAAATAGCATGCTGATGATTCATAATCCTTGGATTTTTGCCTGGGGTAACGCCTCGGAAATGAGAAAAATAGCCGACGATCTGGACCGTATCGGCAATTCCAGCAAACAGGTGTATTTGCAAAAAGCAGGGGATAAATTATCCGATGAAAAGCTGCAGGACATGCTGGATGCGGAAACGTGGCTATCTGCCGATGAAGCTTTTGAATACGGCTTATGCGATGTAGTTCAGGAAGCTAATACGATGGCTGCATCTATAAGTGATGAATTCATAAATAGATACAAAAATGTTCCAAAACAGCTTATTTCACAGCAAAAAACACCTATTTCAGTGGGTGATATGGCAAAAAGACAACAAATTGCCGATGGAGCAAAGGAAAATGTGACTTATATCAATACAATCTTAGGAGGAATATTTGAATGAAAACATTGTACGAGCTTAAACAAAATCTAGTTACTGTTGGCCAACAGCTTAAAAAAGTAGAGGAGCAATTGGCTGAAAAAGCCATTGATCCTAATGCATCCATGGAAGATATTCAGGCTTTGCAAGGGTCTAAATCTGATTTAAAAATGAGGTTTGACGTTATTAAAGAACAACATGATGCACTTGAGGCTGAACAAAAGGCAAAATTGAAGGCTAATTTTGAAGCTAAAGACAATATCAATTCAGTTGATGATCCAAAGCAACGTGCTATTAAAGCAAAAGCCGAATTGATCCGTTCGGTTATGCGCGAACAATCTGTATCAATTGATGTTAGACAAGCATTAGGTGATAACGATACGACTGGCGGTAACAAGTTCTTGCCTAAAACGGTATCAACGGACATTTTGGTAGAGCCAACTGTAAAAAACCCGTTGCGTGAACTTTCATCCGTCACACAGATTACGAACTTGGAAATCCCCAAACTCCATTTCACACTGGATGACGATGACTTTATTGCGGACACCGAAACAGCAAAAGAAATGAAGGCAGATGGAGATACCGTTACCTTCGGACGAAATAAATTTAAGGTGCTTGCGGGCGTTTCTGAGACGGTCATCAATGGTTCAGATGCTAACTTGGTTTCGTACGTCGAGACAGCACTACAATCCGGTGTTGCCGCAAAAGAAAAGAAAGTAGCTTTCACAACGAATCCCAAAACAGGGGAAGAGCATATGTCTTTTTATAAATCTGGAATTAAAGAAATCGTGGCAGAAAATATGTTTGATGCCATTACCGATGCGATTGCGGATCTTCATGAGGATTACAGGGAAAATGCTAAAATCGTCATGCGTTACCAGGATTACAAGAACATTATCAAAGTCTTAGCGAATGGTAGCGCAACGTTGTATACGGCACAACCGGAACAAGTATTGGGTAAGCCGGTTGTGTTTTGTGACTCTGCTTCCAGTCCGATCATTGGCGATTTCAATTACTCTCATTTTAACTATAACTTAAATGCCCTTTACGACCGGGATAAGGACGTAAAAACAGGAATTGAACAGTTTGTGGTCACAGCGTGGTTTGATCACCAAATCAAATTGAAATCTGCATTCCGGATTGCTAAAGTTAAAACTCCCTAATCCGTCTCCGGGGGAACCGGAGAGACCAGACAAACCCGAACAGCCAGAACAACCGAAGAAGGAATTAGCGGAAGCTGAACCTGCTGGAACACCAAAGCCTAAGCGGCGTAAGGCGGATGATGTGAATGGGTAACATCTCTTTGGAAGAAGTGAAGGAATACCTTCGAATTGATGATGATGCCGGGGATCAAACGCTAAGTACGCTCCTGGAGTCAGCCAAAGAATATCTTGCAAATGCTGGAGTAAAAGAATCAAACAATTATTTATACAAGCTTGCCGTGATGGTGTGGGTCTCCATCTATTATGAAATGGATGATAGGACGCTGGATAAACTCAAACAATCGCTGCAAACGATGATTTTGCAATTGAGGGAAGTGCCTGCAACATGAATCCGGGAAAATTAAACCGCCGGATCACATTTCAAAAGCACGGTGAAACGACGAATGAAAACGGGTTTAAAACAGATGGCTGGGTGGATGTGCAGACGGTTTGGGCGTGCATCAAGACGCTGAAAGGGAAAGAATTTTATGAAGCCTCTACTACACAGAACCAAAATACAACACGGTTTATCATCCGGTATCGAAAAGGGCTTCACCCTGACATGAGGATCAAATATAATAACCGATATTTTGATATTGAAGCCATCATTAATGACGACGAAATGAATAAAACCCTGACGATACACGCCAAGGAGAGGGTACAATGAGCTTTCAAGTGTCTGGTATGGAGGAATTATTAGCCCAACTCCGCCATATGGGAGAAAAAGGAGACAAAATAAAAGAGCAGGCCGAGATGGAAGGTGCAAAAATCATGCAGCAAGCCATCAAGGAAGGTACTCCTATTGGTCCTCATACCAAACACGCTAGAGACCATGTAGAGATTGAAAAGATAGACGACGGCATGATAGTGGGCTACGGTGAAGAGCATTTTTACATGCTTTTTCTGGAAGCCGGGACATCTGAGCGATATACAAAAACAAAGAAATACAAAGGTAAAGTATCCGCAAGAGGAAATGTAGAGCGGATCTATAATAGCAACGAGAAAAAGGCACTGAAAGCTATGCAGGAGGCGGTGAAACGTGAGTTGAACCTATGACCATACAAAGTTTGATACTTAGCAAACTAAGGGAACTACCCGTTCCAGTGGCGTTTGAGACGCATTTTGAGAAAGAGAATATGTATGTGGTCTTTTTTATCAACGACGAACGCCCGCTGTTTTGTGCAGATGACGAAGAGCAACTGACCAAGTACTTTATCCAGGTTGATATCTGGTCAAAAGGGGATTACACGGAAATAGAGAAACAAGTTAAGCAGAAGATGCAGGAGCTGGGTGCCATACGGACAAGTGCGTTTGGTCTTTATGCTCCCGACATACAGATGTATCAAAAAGTCTTGCGTTTTGTGATGAGCATGCCTGCCTAGGCGTGCTTTTTATTTGTAAACAAGGGGGAACAACTATGGGAGTACCGATTGGGGTAAGGAATTTATATGTAGCCATCTTAAAAACCGATGATAAAAATGGTGCGACGTACGACAAACCCGTCCACCTGGCTAAAGCGGTTGAGATCAGCGTAAAACCGAATGTTTCATCCACCACGTTTTACGCGGATGACCAAGCATCTGAATCTGAATCCACATTGGCCGACATTGAAGTAGAGATTACGGTAGATCAAATTGGATCTAAAAACGCCGCCATGCTTCTGGGGGCTAAAGTGGATGAAAACGGAGTGCTGGTTTGGAACAGAGATGATCAAGCGCCATATGTTGCATTTGGCTATCAAGGATCTGAGTCCGGTAATGCACATACGTATGTGTGGCTCTTGAAAGGGAAGTTCGCTCTGCCAGAAGAGAGCAGAAAAACAAAAGGCGAATCCATCGAGTACCAACCTCCAAAACTTACCGCGAAATTCTTACCGCGTGATTATGACGGAGACTGGAAAAGAACCGTCAATAGCGGAGATGAAAATATACCAAAAACCGTAATAGAAACATGGTTTGATCAGGTTTATGAAAAGAAGAAGGTAGTACCGCCAGCAGGTGGAGGAACTAAATAGAATATTTTGTTAGGGGATAGGCATTCTTGCCTCCCCCCTTTTTTATTTTTTAAACATCGAAGGAGGAAGTTATGCCTACATTATCGGAAATTAAACGGCCAAAAGGGGTACAAATTGTCTTTGAGGGTGAAGAAAACCCACGTACTTTACTTTTTGACATGAATGCAATGTGTGTGCTCGAAGAAAGATTTGGAGATGCGTTAGCGGCTTTTAACAAAATGATTGGCGGCCAAGGTGAAGATGAAAACAAGCCCAACATCTCTTTTGTTACATTACGTGCATTACTTTTTGCTGGGCTTGCTCATGAAGATGAAGCGCTAACCGAACAGCAAGTAGGAGCCAAAATTGGTTTCGATAATATGTCTGAGTTAGCGGACAAAATTATAGAAGCCTTTAACCTAAGTATCCCTGGGGAACAACAAAATAGCGGAAAAAACCAGTAACGTCCCAAACCGATGAAAAGGTCGATTGGGACGTTTTATATTATTTCGTTACCGTCACTCTGCAAAAGAGTGATGACTTTTTTTGGAAAAGTACCCTGAAACAACTCAATATGCTCATGAGTGTGCACAGAAAACTAAACATGACAGAAGAAGAGCGGAAACAAGAAGAAGCGCGGGCACAAGAAAAACAAGTAGCCTATCATTACTTATTTTAGCGGCGAGGGGGTGAAACGTTGGGAACAGTCGGGAATTTGAATATTAAGGTGAATCTGGATGCGGTTAATTTCCAGAAGACTATTGAGCAGATTAATAGAGAGATGAAGCTGGTTGATGCTTCCTTTAAAAACGCAAGCAGCTCATCGAAAAATTTTGGAAATGCGCAAAATCAGCTAAGACTTAAAGCGGAACAGCTATCCAATTTGCTTGGTCTACAAAAGCAAAAGGTTTCCATGTTGGCGCAGTCTTACGAAAGAGCTAGAAAAGCCCAAGGCGATAACGCCAAAGAGACTCAAAACTATCTCACCCAGCTCCACAATGCGGAGGCCAGGCTAAATAAACTTCAAGGTGCGCTAGATGCAACGAATAAAAAAATAGCAGATAGTAACGGCAAATGGGCGCAGATGCGGGAAAAATGCAGTCTGTTGGGAAACGGATGGAGCAGCTAGGCGGCCAGCTACAAAGCGTTGGATCAAATCTCTCCATCGTGTTTGGAGCCACATTTGCAGGATCAGCCCTGGCGCTAAAATCCGTTGTAACTAATGCCGTGGAATTTGAGAGTGCTTTTGCAGGCGTGAGAAAAACGGTAGATGCGTCAGATGACGAGTTTAAAAAAATCGAAAAAAGCCTGTTTGACATGTCTGAGCAGATGCCCAGAAGTGCAACACAACTGGCGGAAATTGCTGAAGCTGGCGGACAGCTTGGTGTAAAGGCTAAAGATATTTCCAGCTTTACCAAAACGATTGCCATGATCGCAGACACGACAAACATCGCACAAGAACAGGCATCCATGGACTTCGCACGTATTGCAAATATCATGGAGCTACCTATCCCCAAACTGGAAAATCTGGCTAGTTCTGTAGTCTGGCTGGGTAACAACTTTGCGACTACGGAAACCGAAATTTTGGATTTTTCCATGCGGATTGCAGGTGCTGGGCGTGTGTTGGATATTCCTGCCGAAAAGATCATGGCCTTGTCTGCGCACTTCTCAAGCTTTGGTATTCGCGCCGAGGCTGGAGGCACAGCATTCAGCACGATCATGACCAAGATAAGTAACGCCGCCGCTAAAAATGGGGATGAACTGAAGCTGTGGGCAAAAATAGCTGGCATGTCAGCAGCGGAATTTAAGAAAAAGTTTAAAGAAGATGCCGCGGGAGCTTTTGCAGATGTCTCTAATGGTTTGGGTCGCATCAAAACAGAGGGCGGAGATTTAAATGCCGTTTTAGACGATCTGGGAATTAAGGAAGCTTTACAGATTGACCTAATGAAACGTACTGCCGGAAGTGGGGATTTACTGAAAGAAGCTTTGAATGGGGCATCTGAGGCATTTCAGGAGAACGTCGCCATGCAGAAGGAAGCGTCAACCCGGTATGAAACGACAAAATCGAAATTAATTATGATGAAAAACACGTTTCAGAATCTACAGACCGAGATTGGGGCTGCCCTGCTGCCGTTTGTCAGCAAATTGGCGGAGGCTTTTTCTGCTTTAGCTAAGAGATTTCAAGGCTTATCCCCATCGATGAAATCCTTTATCGCCGTTGCCCTCGTTGTGAGTTCGGCGATCCTGGGTATATTGGCCGCACTAGGAGCTGTGATGTTTTTCGTCGGTACGGCATTGAGCGGTTTTGGAGCCTTAACTAAGGCTTTGGTTAGCACAGAAAAGGGCACAAAAGCGGCAGGTTTAGGACTTTCTGCTATGTTTGGTCCTCTAGGTTTAATCAGTAGAGCGCTCATTACGCTCTTGCCGTTTATTATTAAATTTGTGGCGACCAACGAAACCTTGAAAAACGGCTTTACCCGTGCGTGGTCGGCCATTTCGAATGCAGTTAAACCCGCAACGGAGGCTATCGGAAACGCTCTTAGTAAATTGGCTCCAGTCTTTACCGGGATTCTAACCGGAATAGGGAATGCTTTGGGAAATGTAATTCCGGTTATAGTAGACGTTGTTTCTTCTCTTTCTAGCGGCGTGGCAAATGTTTTTAATGGGATGTCAAATGCTGCTGGAGGGGCGGGCAACCAATTAACAGGCATTTTTACAACCATAGGTAAGGTGTTAACAACAGCACTGTCGGCTATTGGAGTGGCCATTCAAGCTGTCATGCCCTTTTTTGGTGCTTTAGTTCAAGTGGGTGGATCTATACTAGAGGCGCTCAGTCCGGTATTCGACCAATTTGCCCAAATGTTTACGGAACTAGCACCAGAGTTTCAGAAGACAGGTCAGGTGATTGGGGAATCCTTTAGCAGTTTAGGTCCCGTGTTTGCTGAACTGGGTCAAGCGTTTGCAGAGTTGTTTTCAACCATCGGCACCCTGTTTGCGTCGGAATTGCCAGCCATACTTGAACTGGCAACGGGTTTGTTCAAAACGTTTGTGGAGACGGCAGTTCCGGCGTTTGCTGAAATCGGGAAAGTCATTGCGGAACTAGCGGCAACGGTTTTACCTATTTTTTTAGCCACATTTACCGCCATTTTCCCAATTATTATTGAGGTCATCCAAAGTGTCCTGCCCATTGCCATAGAGCTTTTCCAGTCCGTGATTACCGTGATTGCCCAAATTGCCCAGGCGGTTCTTCCTGTTTTGGTGCAGGTGATACAAACCGTGTTCCCAATCGTGTTAGAGGTCATTCAGGCAGCGATGGCGGTAATTATTCCGGTCATAGCGGCGATCGTTCCCGTTATCCTGAACATTACACAGGTTGTCATTCCGATTATCCTAGAGGTCGTGCAAGCCGTCTTTCCTGCGATCATGGAAATTATCCAAATGGTTATTCCCATCGTGATTGAAATCTTATCCGGTGTGGCTTCGCTTATCAAAAATGTGGTGGTGCCCGTCATTCAAACCATTTTGCAGATTGTACAGGCTGTGTTCCCTGCCGTGATGGGGATCATTAAAAATGTGATTGGGATTATTACAAACATTATCAAATTTTTTACCTCCATCCTTAAAGGCGACTGGTCGGGAGCCTGGGAGGCCATCAAGGGCATAACGGGTAATTTGCTAGGAATTATCAAGGGCATTATTTCCGGAGCCGTTGGAGCCGTCAAGGGAATCTGGAATGGCTTAAAAGATACCATTGTCAGACTGGCATCGGACATGTGGGACGGCGTATGCGAAATCATGGGATCTTTGAAAGATTTCATTGTTAAAATATGGGACGATGCTGTAGATTTCCTTAAAAATATTGATCTATTACAAATAGGTGAGGATATTATCATGGGGCTCATAAAAGGGATTGGAAACATGGCTAAAGGTGTGTGGGATGCAGTCACAGGAATAGGAGAGGGCATAGTTAAGGGGTTTAAGTCTTTCCTTGGTATCAACTCTCCCTCTAGGGTAATGGCTAAATTAGCTACAAGTATACCCGAGGGCGTGTCGAAAGGTATTAGGGATAGTGCCAATGTTGCCTATAAAGCAAACGATGAGCTAGGAAAGAAATTATACGACACCTCCAAACAATGGATGACGAAACGCCGCGATCTTGCTTTAAATAAAGGTGTTATGCATGTGCAGGCTAAATTGGTAGATCCACATAGCATTGCAAGTATAGTCAATAGCAATGCACGGTCAATTATGCCGAACAATAATATTAGTAATATTAAAAATTATAATAATACAACGAGCTTTCAGCCCAATGTTGTCATACAAGCTCAGGACTATTCGCAAGCTGAACGTAAACAAAGAAGAATGCTAACGGAGATAGCTTTAGAGTTGGGGATGAGGTAAGTGGAACAGGTCATATTTACAAATAGCAGGGGCGAATCTATTACATTTAGTAGGTTCGCTCCTTTTAAATTGGTTAGCCGCGTTTTTTCTGATGGGGTGCATTCCAAAGTCGTAACCCAAAGATCCCCTTATCAAGATGGGGTTACGTATGTGGATGGTCAGATCCAAGAACGGGGAATGCAGTTAGAATTCCTGATCGTTGCGGAAAATAAAAACCACATGGCGCAGTTAAGACGGAAAATTAGCTCTATATTCAATCCGAAATTAGGCATGGGTGAATTGGAGTGCCATGTATCTGATGGTATCAAACGAAAAGTAGATTGTGTGATTGAAATAGCTCCATCGTTTCCTAAGGAAAAAGAGACACGTACAACACGTGTACAGCCGTGCCTTGTTTCTCTTTTTTGCCCGTCCCCCTATTGGGTAGATACGTATACGACAAGCCGCCAAATGAGCTATGTCATGGGCGGCTATAAGTTTTCTCTTCGGCTGCCTGTGTCGTTTTCCAAACGCTCATTTCAACGTGGAGTCGTAAACGAAGGGGATGTGGAAACACCAGTGAAAATTGAATTTAAAGGGCCAGCTCAAAATCCTACGGTGTATAACCGAACCACGGGGGAATTCATCCGGGTTAAAAGGGATTTAAGTGAAAATGACATCTTGCATATTGATACTACATTCGGAAAGAAAAGAGTCGAAATTGTTCGCGCAAGCGGTAGGGTGGAGAATGCGTTTCACTACATCGATCTCGCCAGCTCCTTTTTTCAACTGGTGCCGGGTCCAAATACACTGGAATACAACAGCAACAACGATAGCTCAAAGACAAGAGTTACGGTTACGTATAAAAACCGATACGTGGGGGTGTAAGGATGGAGCCTATCAGACTCATAGACACGGATTTTAATCTTTTGGGAGAGGTGGACTCGTATACATCCCTGAAATGGATTCGCCGTTGGCATAAACCCGGTGAAGTCGAACTGCGCATTAATCCTTTCATGCAAAATGCGGATCAACTCCAGGAAGACGTGATCCTATTTAAAGCTAGTCGCCCGGAGGAAGCTGCTATTATCAAGCATAGGGAAATTACGCTAAATGAAGACGGGGCGGAGGAACTCATCATTAAGGGGAACCTGCTGGCTAGTCTAATTGGTCGACGCATTACGTATCCTCCCGAAGGAAAATCCCATGACTATTTTAATGCACCTATTGAAACTGTAATTAAACAAATCATTAAACATAATTGCGTAAATCCGGTTGACCAAGAACGTACCGTACCAGGACTAATTTGTGCGCCTGATCAGGGACGCGGGGAGAAAATCCAGTTTCAAACGCGATACAAGCCGCTAGGCGAAGAAGTAGAGAAACTTAGCCTGATGTCCCAAATGGGCTGGGAGGTATCGTTAGATATTGAAAGCCAGCGATATGTATTTGATATGTTAACCGGACGAAACCTAACGGCTGACCAGGATGTCCGCCCTCCTGCTATCTTTAGCACGGCGTATGACAACATTGAGAGCCAAAGCTATACCAATAGTGCGATAGGGTATAAAAACATAGCTGTGGTCGGTGGACAAGGCGAGGGAGAAGATCGGAAAATCGTTACGGTAGGTACATCAACAGGTCTAAATAGATATGAAATGTTTGTCGATGCCAGGGACGTTGGGACTCAAGAAGAGGGCTCAGAACCTCTCTCAGAAGAGCAGATAAAGACAATGCTGACGGATAGAGGACGTGAAAAATTGGCGGAAGTAAAACGGGTAGAGTCTCTCGAAGCCAAGATTCTAACCCAATCCAATCTCACCTACCGTAAGGATTACGATTTAGGGGATGTCGTGACTGTGCTAAACCGTCAGTGGGGGTTGACGATGAACACAAGAATTACAGAAGTAGCGGAAGTATATGAACCCTCCCAAGTTCGCATAGATGTTACTTTTGGTAACAGTATTCCGACACTAGCGGATGTAATAGGACGAAAACTAAGGAGTTGATGAGGTTGGCAGAAACCTACAGATTTTTTGATTCGACGGATACGGACGAGCGACTCTACTCGGCAGATGAATTTGCCGAGTATTTTCGACAAGTCCTAAGTGACGGCGTGTTTAACGGCGGCACAAATCTTAAGGTAGAAAGCACAGGTAAAAACATGGAAACCTATATTCAGCCAGGTTATGCCTGGTTGCAAGGATATCTATATGCCGTAAAGGATACGAAGCTAAACCTACAGCACCCTTATCCACATGCTACGCTGGATCGTATTGATCGGGTAGTTGTGCGTTTGGATAAACGACTAGAACATCGGTATTTAAAGGCTTTTGTTAAAGAAGGGACACCCTCGACTAGTCCCAGCCCTCCTGCATTAACACGTAACGACAACGTGTTTGAAATCAGCCTGGCGCAAGTGAAAATAGTAAAAGGTAAATCTTATATCGAAGCTTACCAAATAACAGATGAGAGGCTAAACAAAACTGTATGCGGCATTGTTAACTCCCTTATACAGGCCGATACTACCACTATTTTTAATCAATTTAAACATTGGTTTGACTCTCGAACCGCGGATTTTGAAAAAGAATGGAAAGACTGGCTGGAAGAAATGAAGGACAAGGGGGGCGGTAAATTTGGCGTAACATCCGTCAACGGTAAGACCGGGGATGTGATACTTATGGCCAAACATGTTGGAGCTCCAAGTATAAATGATCTTCGAGCATACGCCCTGAAAGGCGAACCCGCGGGGCAGTACACACCTACGTTTTTGAATGGTTGGTACGTACAAGCAGGCGAAGTTAAAGGGGTTTGTTATTACAAGGACCAATTTGGCTATGTCCACCTTTATGGCACTTGCTCAGGGACTAAAACTGAGTTTGGCACACCCCTGTTCAACCTCCCGGCTGGGTTTCGCCCAAGTGGTGTAATCCGCGTTGGTTGTCTGATGATCAACTTTGCAGACTACTCCAGATCTATTCAATTTCTGGGTGTGTATCCCAGTGGAGAGGTATTGGTAGAAAGTTATGGGCTACCCGGTTTTGTCTCGTTTACCATTTTCCCCTCCACATTTTACGGACAAAGGTAGGTGTTTGAGATGGATAAGATCATACAAGCCAGTCGAGTAGACAAAGCAGGTAAATATGTAGAGGCACTGGCACTCATAGAGAAAGACGGGAACTATTTTAATCTTTTGGATCAAGAGGTGCCCATAGATGATACTGTCGTATTTGATCCTTTACCCATGCCGATTTATACGCCTATTTGGGATTTTAAGGGAAAAGTCTGGAAAGAGGGACTTTCTGCTGAGGAAATTGATCAGATCAAAAATCGTCCTGACCCACCTGATCCGATGAAGGTCATAGAGAAACAGATCAAAGCTTTGCAAAAAGCACTAAATTATGTGCTTGTTGACCAAGAGGAGGCGAATGAGGAATGAAAAGTGAACTGTATCCCCACTTTTATTATTGCTGGTGTAACCAAACCGTAACCCCAAGGCAGTTGGAGCGAGCTGTGGAAAAAGGGTATATCACGGAAAAAGAGCGTAAAACGATATGTCAAGTGGAGGTGAGAGAGGATGGAAGACCAAATTTTTAATACAGCGCTAAATACCGGGATATTTGGTGCGCTGTTTATCTGGCTGCTTTTTACTACAATGAAGAAAAATGAAGTGCGGGAGAAGGAATATCAGAAGACCATTAGTGAGAACCAGCAAGTCATTCGGGAGCAAGCAAAGTCTTTTAGCCTTCTTTCAAGTGATATCGCGGAGATCAAAGGGATTCTAAAAGGAAACGGAGGTGCTGAATGATGGAAATTAGACAGATGTTAGTTGACCCAAGCAAATATGGTGTTAAATGCCCAAACAAGATGACACCAAAATATATTACGTTTCACAATACCTACAATGATGCTCCAGCGGAGAATGAGATTCGCTATATGATTGGAAACAACAGAGAAGTTAGCTTCCACGTTGCTGTGGACGATAAAGAAGCTGTTCAGGGCATTCCTTTTGATCGAAATGCATGGCATTGCGGAGATGGGAACGGAACAGGAAACCGTCAGTCCATCGGCGTAGAGATTTGTTATTCCAAGTCCGGCGGTAACCGATATTATAAGGCCGAGGACAATGCGGCTATTGTCATTGCCCAGCTTATGAAACAGTTTTGCATTCCTGTTGAGAATGTGGTTCCACATCAGCACTGGAGCCGTAAATACTGCCCGCACAGAATGTTAGATGAGGGAAGAGTGCCGAGTTTTATAGAACGTATTAAACAGGCATATGAAGGAGAGGAAGACATGAATAGAACATTACAACTGGAAGATTGGCAGTGGAAACAGCTTTTCGACAATATGGGGTTAGCCTGGAATGCAGGGAAGTTTACAGATTGGGGTTGGATGGTTAAGATCGAAAACCACACCCTTACCGTTGATGAATTGGTATGGCTGAATAACCACATTTTGGCGAGTAGTTTATAAGGTAGACGGCTATGAAAAATCAGATACACGTAGAGGTTAGCCGATCTACCGAGTTAGATAGGTGGATTGCGGAACGGCACTATCTATCAGGCTGATAACTGGTTTGTTCTGGGCGTTAGTAAATCGGGTAGGTGGAGTAACAGGCCCGGAAGGGAAGACCGAGATACGTCAGTAAAAAAGCGGTGGTGCAGAACACCATAAACGATTAGGAGTTTTCACTATGAATATAGAAATTACAGATGCTTTACTGGTTGCTGTTATCGTGGGTTTTGTAGAAATAGCGAAAGGAATGGGACTACCAGTTCGTCTGGCTCCCGTTCTTTCCGTTATCCTGGGCATCATAGCAGGTGTTGTTTACTTCCCAGGTGATGTGAAGACAAGCGTTATGTTTGGTATTATTTCTGGTCTTACTTCATGTGGGCTGTATAGTGCCGGTAAGAGCGCTGTAAAGAAGGGATAGTAACAGAAAATGCTCACTCAGTAACAAAAAACCATCGTATAGTAACAAAATCGTACTCATTACTAACAAATAACGTTGGATTAATAACAATAACGAAACTGAGTTCCTTTAAGGAATTAGCAAAAACTGGAGGGGTGAGCGCTGTGAGAAAAGAACTAAAAAGATTTATTCGTGATGGGGTATCTGAAACCTTGAAACATGAAAAGGCATTTGATGAAGAATTCTCAGAAGTATCAGATCGAATTCATGCAGGCAGGGAAGAGATGCGAAAAGCATCGGAGAATAGAAGAATTCAATTGCAACTGGGTAGACACCTCACTTAATAAATGGTATAATATGGGTGGTATATGCAAAACCTCCATTACAGAAAGAGCCTTGAGGTGTTTCCTCAAAGGCTCTTTTGAATTAAGCGGAACGCAGCTCTGCGTATTCATGTCTACTTATTAATGCTGGGCCGCCTTTTAGTTGCACAATACTACAATGTTTTCCTGAGGAGTCAAATACCTCAAGGTCGCCATCAAACTCTATTATTTGGTATCCATCGGGCAATATATAATCTTGAGGCTCTTCAAATTTTACGCCCTTCACATCAGGTTTTTTAATAGAGTACCCCTCTCCAAGGTCCCATCCATCTAAACCATCTGGGTTATACCATTTCCAAAGTCTAATTATTCCCAATTCTAACCCTCCCTTATTCCTCCAAATATTGAACTTCTTCCAGCAGTTCATCTATATCACCTTTTCGGATGACATACTCTCTGAGTTTTCTAAGAAAACTCAGCATGCCGTCTCTAGTGACTTCTACATATTGTACAGTTGCGGAATCTGTGATAATATGTAGAACTATTTTGCTTCCTAAATCTTCAATCTCTAACCGCAACAGAAGTTCGCAATTATTTAAAATCTCAGCAATTTGTAATGCGGATTTACCTCTGCTCTGATCAGCTTTATATGCGGTAGTCATTTTATTCACCCTCTCATATTTTTATGTGTGATGCGTGATCTTTCTTTTTATTGTAAATCCTTCCTATTCGGTTTTCCATTACTTGATTTTATCATAGGCGGTGACTAAATTACGTACCCGCGTAACAATCACCGCATCTGTATGGTCCGACCATAGCAAAAGCTTCAATATAACCACGAACATACTTTCAGGGGGTCCGTTAGAATCCCTAAGGTGATCAAGGTAATTTTCAACCGATCCAAAGTAACCCATTGTCGATTCCCTCCCGATAAGATGCTATCCATCTACCCCAATCGTCAACATCTTCCCTGTCGCAAAACGCCTCGGCGTCAGCCAGGTTTTCAAAGTCGTCAATCAGATAAAAATCATGAAAAACTGCATACGATTTGAAATCGTTGGAAAAGCCTTGGTAAATGATAAATCCGTTTCTTTTTTGAACAAGTTTCATTGTTCATTTCCTCCTTTAGAGGGGCCGAAGCCCCATGTTATTTATAATATTTTTTGGTGTGTATGTCTTGCCAGCCGTGCTCAAACACCAAAGACTTGCAGTATCTCCGTGCCCTCATTTCAGCCATTTTCCAACAGTTTGAGATGTTACAGGAGTGCCCATCTGCTTTAGCTTGGGCTTCATACCCCTGAATCTCACGTAGAGTACGATAAAATCCCTTGAATGCTACTTCTCTTTTCATTTCTTACGATACCTCCCGCGTTAACTCGCCAGCTTATTTTTGATGTCTTTTGTCATCTTATAGACGTCACATGCTAAATATAACACGACGTCATCATGACGTCAATATGTTTACAAAATAATTTTTTTTTAGTAATATGGTGGCGAAAAGACGTCAGAAGGATGTGAGTAGGATGGAGGAACAAAAGAGGTTTACACTAAGACTTGACTTAAACCTGTTCGAACGTATTAAAAAACAAGCCGAGATAAATAAACGATCTATAGCCAAGGAAATTGAGCATATGTTGGAACAACAATTTAAGCAAAACGAAGACAATACGGGTTAGATATCAAAAAACTCCCGCATATTTTCACGAAAAATAAAAAGCCCCGAAGGGCTGCGGACAATTTTAATAAAAGGTAATATGTGGTACAATGGTACAAGCAATAGTGGCTTACGTGGGCGGTCGGCGCATACCCCTTAATTAGAAAGGGGGTGACGCCAATGGAGACGTTTCAGGCTCTTCAATTAATGTTCCTATTCGGAATGTTTATTCTAGCGCTACTAACGTTTATCCAGAAAATGAAATAGATCGCCCTCGGTAAGGAAACGATCCATTTCGTTTGAAAACCCTTATAAGCCGACCGCTTATTGTGCGGCTGTTGCTGGCCGTAGACGTTCATAGCGTCTGCGGTCTTTTTTAGTATATGCCTAATATCATTATTTTAACATAAATTTATTTTAATTAACAAGTTTATGTGTTTTTCACGAAAAATAAAAAGCCCCGAAGGGCTTATTTAAACAATCCCCGCGCGGCATCTTTAAACCGGATCTATGTATAACCTGTCGTTTGATGCTTGTCCGGGTTGAGAGTGATTTCTTAATGCTTGGTTTACGTACACCAAATTTCATACCTAATCGATGGCCTTATCCATAACATCCTGGTACTTTTTAAACTGGTCTTCTTTCATCTCACCAGTCATTTGTAATAGAAAATTTCCTTTTGCGTATGTGTGTGAGAAAAACAAGGCACTTTGTTTACCCATATTATCGTATGCTTCTTTTACCTTGCTAAGCTCATCCTCTTTATCAAATAACATCACCCGTCCGCCAGCGTCTTCTCCTAATGAAGGGGTAAAGACTCTAATACCCTCTTTAGCCGTTTTCGGGATGATCCCGTAGTCTTGCGCTTCCATTTTTCTGATCTCCCCAACTTCAAGTCCTTCTTGTTTAAATTTTTCAGCCAGTTGTTGCGCCGTTGTTACCTTACTTTTGCTTTCTTTTGTAGGTGCTTCTGTTGCAGTCGGTTTGTTTGCCTCTTTAGATTTGTCCCCGCAAGCTGCCAATACCCCCACGAGTGCAACGATCATGGCAATACTTAAAAACTTCTTCATTATTCCAACTCCTTTTCAGAAAATCCAGATATAACCAGAATTTAGTTTACATCTTAAATGTTGTACAGGCAATAGAAAATTACAAATTTGGTATGTTTTTAATCTGCACACCCATGTCCCCATTGGGGACAAATTGGGGACGAAATGTACTCGGAATCACCATAATTCACTCGGATACGAACAGATACGAACAAGAAAAACCCTTATAAATCAAGGGTTTTAAAGATTCAGTCAGATATATTAGGGGCTCGGGTTCACCTTGCATGGGAAAACGGATTGCGGGTTAAAGAAAAAGTTGCGGCGGATAATCAGATATAGTACGATTTTTATATAAACTGATTATTAATCATTTTTGAATTCGGAGGGGAGGGAACATGCAGTGAACTATAAAAAAGAGGAAAAGTACCAGGCGATACTGCACGCTTCCATTGAGGTTATCCTGGAAAAAGGGTTTACCAAAACCTCCATATCGGAAATAACCAAAAGAGCGGGAGTCGCCCATGGGACCTTCTATATTTATTTCCAGGCGAAGAATGATCTTATTCCGGCTATAGCTGAGCTTATTCTGGAAAAGCTGTTCTCTGATATCAAAAGCCATGCTGCCGCAGGAGATACGATCTGGGAAAAAATTCAGGCTCTTATTGAAAGTACATTCACGATTACCCAATCGTTTCGTGAAGTTATTATCCTATGCTACTCAGGAGTTGCATTTAATCATTCATTTGAAAGATGGGAGCAAATCTATGCTCCTTATTATCAGTGGCTGGAGGGTGAGCTGCGAACAGCACAGGAACGGGGGGAAATCAGTGTAAAGATTACCGCCAACCTGGTAAAGATGATTATCAACTCTATAGAACAGGCGGCGGAGAACTACTACTTTACAGAAAACCATCAAAAAGAGCATGACGCAAAGGGGTTAAAGCAGGAGGTATTCTCGTTTATTCAGCGGGCGATCCGCTAATTTTTTTGGTTTAAAAATGATTCGTAATCAGTTATGTATATCTGGATTATTTGGAGGTTGATGCATCGTGGCATGGATCTTGGTTTTAGTTGCTGCGGTTTTGGAAATTGTTTGGGCATCGGGTTTGAAGTATGCGGAGACTTTTGTGGAATGGGCGGGAGTTTTTCTGCTGATCACAATTAGTTATGTACTGCTTATCCAGTCATACAAGCGAATACAGGTGGCAATTGCTTATACGGTTTTTGTCGGAATCGGGACAATAGGAACTTATGTCATGGGGATTTATCTGGGAGAACCTTTCTCCATTCCGCAGATTGTATTTCTGCTCATATTGCTAACCGGTATTATCGGCATGAAGTTATCTACCGGAGATAAGGATTCCGGTCACAAGAAGGCAGGTGTAGAGTAATGGCATGGTTTTATTTGATTTTAGCCGGACTTGAGGAGATCATAGCCGTTGTAGCGATGAAGTACGTGGACGGATTCAAGCGGAAAACGCCATTAATTATCATAGCGGCTGGCTTGGGTGTTTCCTTTTATTTTCTTACCCAGGCGATGCTGATCATTCCTTCAGGAGTGGCCTATGCGGTATGGGCAGGTGTAGGTTCCGTAGGTATCGTGCTCGTCAGATTTTTCTGGTTCAAAGAATCGTATTCCAGAACCCAGTTTCTTTTTCTGGCCCTCATTATTATCGGAATTATAGGCTTGCGTTTGACCACGTAGTAAAAAGAGGAGAACGTGTAGAGAAAGTAGGCGATGAATTTCATAGACTTTCCCGGCAGCCTGGGGCTTCTCCACCTTTTAAAAGACGGGGAAGCCCTTCATTTTTGTTTTTACAGGGAAACCGGGCTTTTCTTAAAGGGGAGAACAGCGTTTCCCCGGCCTTATGAAGAAATATCTTCCTGGGAAGTATTTTTTGCTGTTTCTTTATAAGTGATTCCATCGTCAAATTGACGGAACATCCAGTTTCCATCTTTTTATCCAAAAAATAGAGAAAATCGCAATTCCGCCAGTTAGAGCTGCCAGCAGAAGCATATAGGCGGAGATGCCGATCAAATCCAGGCAGGCCCCTGTTGCCAGCAGGGCGATCTGTACGACAAGCCGGTCTGCCATTTCTTTGAAGGAAAAAAAACGGCCTTGAATCCCCTCATGCAGCCTTTTCTGGAAAACCGTTTTCGGAGAAGGAAGGAAGGGTCGAGGAATGGTTTGAGTATGGGGGCAATCCGTTTCATTTCCGGGTTATGACAAACAATCCAGAGGTGACACAGGATAAGGCTATAGAGTTTTACCGGGCTGTGGAGTCTGTGAAGAGACTCAGCGCACGATTGGAAAAAGTGATCCTCTCCCAGACGGAAGAAATGTCGCTTTACGTTGGCTGCGTGCTTCATGTGGGAGAAAAAATGACAGTAAGGCAGGTGAATTAGATGGGCGCGTTTGGAGGCCTGTTGATGACAACAAAGGGCCGCAATTTGCAAGCCAAAGCTCAGACTGGCGTAGAGTTGAAATATACTCGTGTTGGCATTGGGGATGGGCAGCTCGCAGGACAGTCTATTATGACGCTAAACAAATTGATTAACGAAAAAAAGTCATTACCAATTACAAAGCTAAACATACAAACCGCAGGAAAAGCAGTTATAGGGACGGTGCTATCCAATCAAGAGGTGACAACAGGATTTTACTTTCGGGAAATAGAGTATATCCCTCCTGCAGGCGGAGCAGATATTGTTGAAAAATCCATTGACGTAATAGTCATAGTCGGTAACGCTCAAAACGTGACAGCGGAAATTGAAAGTTCCCTGATCCCCGTCAATTCCGTAAACGGCAAAACAGGGGATGTGGTGCTTGCTGCGGCTGATATCCAAACCGGAAGTGGCAAAGATGTTGAAACTACGATTAGCGAGCTTTTTACCTCTGTCAGTGATGGGAAAGACAAAGTTGCTAAGGCCATTACTGACCAAGGAGTGCCCGCGGTAAAAGAGGACACATTCACAGACTTAGCAACAAAGATAAAACAAATTAATACGGGGAAGAAATGGGCAGAGGGAACCATACCTAGGCGAAACCTAGACTATGGTGAAACTTATTATTTGGATATAAATGAATTAAATTTTAAACCAAAATTGATTCTGATCGAATATCGGGAAATGGAACTAGATGTCATTTCTGATGACAAGTATACATTTATGATGTACTCAGAAAATATGCTGGGGGAATTTACAAGAGAAATAATGAACACATCTAAAGTGCTACATTGGGCGAGTTTGTATGGAGGATTTACCGGGCGCTTAAAAGATCATGTATATCATATTAAGGAAACAAAAAAACCAATCTTAGAAGAAATTCAGACCATGACACCTGAGAAACAACAAGTGAAAGAAGTAGAAGATGCTTTATTATTAGCAAGCGATAAAGAAGCAGGAGGTATTTTATAATGGTAAACATGGTTGTAGTGAGAATTTGCGCCGATAGAATTGTAAACGGTGGTTTGAACCCGAAAACGAAAAAAACGTATGTGATAGAGGACATAACGAATCCAGATTACCGCTGTGCTGTGGAGGATTACATTTTGGAATATACAGAAGAAGTTTAATAGCGCTAAATGAGGCGCATTTTTTATTGCTCAAAAACAGGAGGGGACATATGGAAATGCAATTTTCATTGATAAGTGAAAAAATATATGCTCCTCTAGGAATTTTTAAAATTATAGTTGAAGTGTGATGAAAGAATTAACAGGGGGAACCATGAATGGAGGAACAAATTTTTAATACGGCGCTAAATAGATATTTGGTGCTTTGTTTATCTGGCTGCTGTTTACCACGATGAAGAAAAATGAAGTTCGGGAGAAGGAGTATCAAAAGACCATTAGTGAGAACCAGGAAGTCATCCGGGAGCAAGCTAAGTCTTTTAGCCTCTTTTCAAGTGATATTGCCGAGATCAAAGGGATTCTAAAAGGAAAACCCGGGGAAGGAGAAGCCCAATGATGGAAATCAGACAAATGTTAGTAGACCCAAGTAAATATGGCATTAAATGTCCGAATAAAATGGCACCGAAATATATTACGTTTCACAATACCTATAATGATGCCCCAGCAGAAAATGAGATTCGCTATATGATCGGGAACAATAACGAGGTTTCGTTCCACGTTGCTGTGGACGATAAAGAAGCTGTTCAGGGCATTCCTTTTGATCGAAATGCATGGCATTGCGGAGACGGGAACGGAACAGGGAACCGCCAATCTATCGGCGTAGAGATTTGTTACTCCAAGTCCGGCGGCAACCGCTATTACAAGGCCGAGGATAATGCGGCTATTGTCATTGCTCAACTTATGAAACAGTTTTGCATTCCTATTGGAAATGTGGTTCCGCACAAGCATTGGAACGGTAAATACTGCCCGCACAGAATGCTGGATGAGGGAAGAGTGCCAAGCTTTATAGAGAGGATTAAACAAGCATACAGCGAAGGAGAGGAAGAAGACATGAATAGAACCTTACAATTGGAAGATTGGCAGTGGAAACAACTCTATGTCAACATGGGGAAAGCCTGGAATGCAGGTAAATTTACAGACTGGAATTGGATGGTTAAGATTGAAAACCGTTGTCTTACCGTTGATGAGCTGGCATGGCTTAATAACCACATTTTGGCGAGCAGCCTTTAGGAGGACGCTATGAATATAGAAATCACAGATGCTGTCATTGTCGCGGTTATTGTCGGTCTTGTAGAAATGGCGAAAGGTATGGGACTCCCGGTTCGTCTGCCCCGGTTTTATCTGTTATCCTTGGTATCACGGCAGGTATTGCATATATGGCAGTATGGGACATTAAAACAGGCATTATGTATGGAATTATTTGTGGTCTTACTTCATGTGGGCTATATAGTGCCGGTAAAAGTGCAGTAAGAAGGAATAGTAATATACATCAACCTTCGAGGCGGGCTTTGATATGCTCCCCTTTAGGTAGGCAGATGAAATAATAAAAATCTGTTCTTGAAGGGGAGTGTTTTTATGTCTATAAGAGCCTATTCCAAAGACGAAAAATTTGAAATCTTGAAAGTGTGCAAGGCTGGTCATTATTCGATAATTTTTATTTTTAAATATTATTTTATTTATATTTTTTGAATCTCTTATATTAATTATGATATATTTTAAGAAGGACAGCAATAAATAATAAAGGAGTTAAAAATCTTGCTAACTAAGGAAAGTCAAACAATGTGTGCGGTTGCATTTATACGAGGATACTTATTGGGTGAAGAAAGATCAAAAAAATTAATAGAAAAATACAAAAGACAAGGAGAAAAAATTACTGAACAGATTAATAACGCAAATGGTGGAATGTTTACGAGAAATATTGCGACTATATAAGTTGAACGAAAGAAAATAGCAATCAAAGTCGCACGCACAGCCGGTCAATAATGGCATGAGGATGCTTCATGATTTCATCCATAAATTGCCCGACACGCAGACGGATTTCGGAAACGGCCGAATAGAATACGTTATTGATCACACTGGACTTGAGCCATTTCCAGAGTCCTTCTACGATATTTAACTGAGGGCTGTATGGAGGCAAGTACACAAGCTCAAGCCGATTTTTTTGCGCTTCCAGAAACGGCCGAAGCAGCTTTGCATGATGAATCCGGGCATTGTCCAAAACCAGAGCCAGTTTCCCTGTTGGATAAGTCGCCATGACCTTTTGAAGAAAGGAAAGAAACGTTTCAGCGGTGTACTGTTCATCTTCTTGCCAAACGATGTGTCCCGTTTCATAGTCAACCGTGGCCAGCAGTTTGACCCCACGATGCTTGCCCGTGGTTGGAATGATGCGTTGCTTCCCGCGAAGGAACCAGGTCTTCTGAATCGCCTGGTAGTCCCGGATCATCGACTCATCCTCGAACAGCAAGTGATCAATCTCCTCGTTCAGTAGCTTTTTTTCAGTTCAGGAAAGGTCGTTTCGGTGAAATGGCGTTGTTTCTTGGGATCTGCTGCTGCGAGCGTGTAGGTCGGTTTCGTATAGCTGAGCCCTAGCCGCTCCATGACCTTGGAAATGCCTCGGAGCGAATAGCAATGGCCCCATTCGCGTTCCACGTACGTGGCAATCAGTTCAAGCGTCCAGTTGTGCTTTGCCGTAAAGCCGACCTCATGGGGAACCGAATAGGCGACGGTTTGTTTCAAGCGATCCTGCTGCTGCTTCGTCAACCGAGTAGGAGCACCTGAGGAATGCTTGATTTGCAAGGCTCCCAGTCCACCGTTCTCGTACGTATGAATGTAACTGCTCACCGTCATTCGGTTTCGATTCAAAATGTCAGCGATCGCCTTCATGGATGTGCCTTTCAAATGCAAATAGATCGCTTGGTAGCGTTCATACATTCGGCGCTCTTTGGTTTGTTGCATGGCTGCCGTTACTTTTGCCAGTTCGGTATGTTTATCCATTGTCATCCCCACTTGTCTATTCTTGATCTGTTTCTTATTCGACAAATGGTTCCTTTTTCCTTGCCAAGGTTTGCTAAGAATATTGATTCAACTTATATAGAAACTACTATTTTAAAAATAAAATACATAAGAATAAAGATAAATTTGACCAACTACTCGTCTTAGGAATAGGATTAGATACCAAAGCTGATGTGATGGAAGAATTAGAAGGAAAACAAGTTTTTGGGTTGGATATAAGTGCCGATAATATAAGTAACATCTATGAAGAAGCTGACATGACGACAAAGTCGATTATTCTTAATTGTGATTTAACTAATTTAAAAAAAGAAAATGTACTTAAAAAACTCAAAGATGTAGGTTTTTCTTTAGAGAAAAAAACGTATATAATTTGGGAAGGTGGAACTTATTATATTGAAAATTCTAAAGTAAAGGATATAATTTCCTTTTGGTGCGAGTCAATAAATGTAGTAGGGATAAGTTTAGATTTTTTAAATGAGGATGTTTTTTATAATAAATCACATCCGAATAGGTTAGTTATTGAAAAAGTATTGGAGATATTAAAAAATTCAAAAGAACCTTGGGTTGGTTTTTTTACCCCTGCCAAATTAAAAGATTATTTTAGTTCTCTTGGATTTAAAGAAATAGAAGTCGTAATGCATGGTGATATTGAAAGTAAATTGTATGATAACCCAAAAGTAATAGAAGATCTCCTTTTCTTTATAACTGTATTTTGAGGCGATAGAACCCCTCAGACCCATGAATCAGGTCAATTGGCACCAATATTTATTGCCCTAATGAATAGAAGAACCTATTTCGGCCGCCCGGCAAATGCTGTAAGCATAATGAGGTGCTTATAGGTGACGGGATAGAGATGAAAGAAGCGTTGAAGAATAGAAGTCTTATTCAAAAAGTCGGGAGATTTTAACGAGAGAGTGGGCCTGTTTCAGGTTCACTCTTTTTTTGATTGTCGATACATACATTTTCCCAACGTGGATGGGCTACACTTTAACCAGTAGCGTACCTAAAAATGGTTTATCATCCATCGTCAGCAAAATGAACAAAGATGGAGCCATTATCTTTACAGATCAGGATGGGGCAGCCAGGGGAAAAGATACAAAAGGTGCATACGATAAAGAATCTAAAAGTTTGTGGGTTCAGATTAATCATGAAGGCCATAACCTAGAAAAGGATGCAGATAGAAAGACGTTATTTCATGAATTTGGACGTGCCCAAGATGAATTACTGTTTAAAAACCAATCCAAAAAAGAAAACTTTCAAAAGATATATGAGGTAGAAAAGAATAACATCACAATTGATGATTCTATAAAAAAGAATGCAGAAGAGTTTTTTGCCGGCGTGTTTAGTAACTTATTCTCACCTGACTCTAAAAAACGAGAACAAATACAAACAGAAGCACCAAAAACAAGTGAATTTATAAGAAATCTATATCAACACGCAACTGATTTTAATGGAGTTAAAAATTATTTAATACAATATAAG
The DNA here is from genome assembly GCF_002003265.1 of Paenibacillus larvae subsp. larvae. Taxonomy (NCBI): domain Bacteria; kingdom Bacillati; phylum Bacillota; class Bacilli; order Caryophanales; family Paenibacillaceae; genus Paenibacillus; species Paenibacillus larvae. The sequence continues at coordinate 1,949,372 of NZ_CP019687.1, read as the reverse complement.
ATACTTCCACTAAACTTCATTACAAAAGCTGAAGCTAGTAAACTGGGCTGGAAACCAGGAGTAGACTTGAATAAAGTTGCACCAGGTAAAAGTATTGGGGGGGATGTTTTTAAAAATCTTGAAGGGAAATTACCAAAGAAGGATGGAAGGACTTGGTACGAAGTAGATATCGATTTCAAGGATGGTAAACGGAGGGCAAAAAGGATTCTATTTGCAAACGATCGCGGTAATGAAGTTACATTAATATACAAGACGGAAGACCATTATAAGACATTTCAAAAATTGTACGAAAAAGAATAGGAGTTTGTTGAATATGCGTGAAATCATATTAGATGGAAAGAAAATAGAGAGTCCTGAGCACCTTCATACCACCTTGCAGGAAGCATTAGATTTACCGGGCTATTACGGTCATAATTTAGATGCTTTATGGGATAGTCTTACAGGGTTAATTGAGATGCCGCTGACAATCAGGTGGGTGCACTTTCAAGAAAGTGAAGAGAAACTTGGGGAATATAGCCGGCTTTTATTGGAACTTTTTCGGGATGCGGAAAGAGAGGTAGACGGCTTTCAATTGAAGATAGAATAAGAAAGAGCCGTTCAAATTAGTCGGGCATAACTGATATTCTTAATTCTATCAAAACTAGGAATCATGGACTAGACACGGAGTCATGTTTATAAACAAGATTTACGTAAGGCGCTTGGATTTGGTCCGTCTACTATTGCGAAGATGGGCAAAGGAGAATATGTATCACTAGAGGTAATAGATAAAATTTGTACGTATTTCGGCGTACCAGTTGAAGATGTTATTGAGCATATACCGGGCCCAGAGGAAAAAGAAAAGGCCACAGAGGCATAATGAAGTGACCCCAGAAAATTGTATAAACGAGAAAGAGCAGGAGGAACAAAGCCTTACCGCTCTTTTTTTATGCAAAATAAAAAGCCCCGAAGGGCTTAAAATCAGGATTGTGGAGTTTTAAATTTTGCTCTTAATTCATCATAACCCTTCTTTGCGTCTTCATTTTTTGAGTCAGGAGCGAGGGCCATTCCAATTTTATTGTCCATAATCAAAATAATTCTTTCCCCATCTTTTCCATCAAAGGCCTTTCCTTTAACAAGTACTGTGGTTCCCTTTTTTCCTGCTTTTTCATAATCAACCGACTCCAAGACTTCGGGGTTATTAAACATTTTTTCTTCAGGAGTCGCGCTTAGGCCCATTGTAAATAATTGCTTAATATCCGGGTGAACTTTCTCTTCAACAAACTTCTTCTTAGCTTCTACATCTTTACCGTTGTTATATACATTTATGTACTCCAGAGCAAGTTTTTCCTCGGCGCTTACTTCCTTTTCTTTCGGCTTTTCGGACTCTTTAGCAGATGCCTTAGGCTCCTGTTCTGTACTTGTAGACGCTTCTTTGCTCCCACAAGCTGCCAACACTCCTAAAAGAAACAAAAATCATGACAATGCTTAAAAACTTCTTCACCTTAACCTCTCCTTTTATTAAGTTATCACCAAATTAACCATCACCAGTTTACATCCTAAATCTGGAACAGGCAATACGAAATTATCTATTTCACATAAAATTTAAAACCGCTTGCAAAAACGAATAATACGGAAAAAGGCGGAATTCAGGTAAATACAAAAATTGTAACAATACGAAAATATGTGAATAAAACAGGGGCACTTTTTTGCATTTTATTTCAAATATATGCACGAAATGTATTATTTTGCGCGTTGAAACAATGAGAAAATAATTTCTATAATAGAAGTAGGAAAAGAAAGGAAGTGAGCAAATAATGAAAAGTGAATTTGTTTACATAGTCATACATGTAAGAACAGTTATTTGATTGGGCATTTTTTTGCAAACGGTTTTATTTCATATTTTATCCATAATTAATTAGAGGAAAAGTCGCATTTAGAAGTGGGGGAAGTAATGAACGTGGCATCAAATAACAATAGGGAGGGACATTACTTATCTTAGAACCAGTTGCAGGTATTTTGAAAACGATTTATTATCCGTTCAGAACTTCCTGGAGAGAATTCTGTTTTTGAGCTCGCAATATCATGAAACTACAATAAACAAGAGGTGAGTCAGATTAAAAAGCAAGTTGACTTATCAAATTTTTTTGAAATGGGCAAGGGTAATCTAGACGATGAAATGATACAGGAGAGTTATCGGAGGTTGGAGGAGAGAGCTAAGTATGATTTGTCAATGCAACTTATCAACCTAAAGAGAGCTAGAGCACTGGAAGGTGTAGAAAAGTCTAAAATTGACAAATTCAATAAATTGGACGTAATCACAAATGATATTGGATTAATACAAAGCTATTTAATAATCCTGATGGAAATGGGGTTTATAGAATAGAATCAGAACCATTTTTCAAAATATAATTGGTTAAAAATACAGAAAGAAGCCTCGGAGGTAGGGACTGACCCTATACGTCTCTGAGGCTCTTTATTTGTTTATTAACGGTAACAAAAAGGTAACGCAAGGTCATGAAACAGCGTAATTTTCCGTTAAAGATATTACAGTGTATAAAGCGAAAAACCATGATTTAGCGCGATTTTGTAACAATACGTTAAAGGAATTACATATTATCGCATTATCATGAGATTAAAGCCTGCCGTGAACCTTCTGATAAAAAGTCCCGCAATAAGAATGCTTGCCCCCTCTACCGTATAGATCCATCCCATTACATCCGGGGAATACTGAGCCCGGCTAAATGCCAGAACGAGCAGGTTAAATCCACCCAGAAACAGATTGATCGTAGAAGACATGATGATGCCCATAAGAACGGCAGGCTGTTTGGGAAGTATGGTAAAGACTTCACTGAACCGGATCTTTTCTTTATTCCTGCCGGTCTGCTGGCCTTCCCTGGAGGGAATCCGCACAAAGCATGTAATGATCGTCAGAATAAGAAAACCTCCGAGGCTGCCCAGATAAAGATCATTCAGAGATAGGCTGGCGACCATTATACCTCCCACCGCCGTACCGGTGATCCTGGAGATTGTGACAATGTTCATGTAAATCGTATTGGCTTGAAGCAGTTCCGTTTTATCGACGAGGACAGGCAAAGAAGTTCGTACGGTCGGAAAATAAACGGCACTGGTCACCTGGTTCAAGATCAGGGAGGCCATCATCCATGGAATAGAATCAAACGCCAAGGCCGGAAACATACAGACGGGAGACAGGCAGCGGAGCATACTGGAATAAATAAGGATCTTCCGCTTCTCCATCTTATCAATCCATTTCCCGGACAAGGGTAAAAAAAGAAGACTGGCTAAAACTCCGGACATCAGAATCAAAGACTTGATAAAATCAGAATCGATCAAATGATTCATAAATTGGAGATTCCCGATAATCCCGAGCCATATGCCTATACCGGAGATGACCTCGCCAATCATTAATAGAAGAAACGACTTTCGAAGCAGTAACAGACGACATCCCTCCTTTTTCCGTCAGCTTTCTATTATATCAGGAAAGCGGGAGGAGAAAGAGGAAAAGGGAGAGGCCCGTTATTCCCCTTTACTTTCAACCTCTTCCTGCTTGCGGTGGGCGATCCGGCTGCTTGCCGAAGCAGCGATTGCGCCTACTATATCATCAAGGAACGTATGCTTGTGTTCCCCATGCTTATCATTTAATTTTGTTAAAATTCCGGGTTTCATCTTGTCTATGTAACCGAAATTTGTAAAGCCTATGCTTCCATACACATTCACGATAGACAGGGCCAAAATCTCATCGCATCCATACAGGCTTTCATCGTTCTCAACCATTTCCTGAAGCGGTGACATTAGTTTCCCTTCCTCAGCCAGGATATCCAGTTGAATCCCCGTAAGCACGGCGTTTTGTACTTCCCTTTTTGCCAGAACGGCTTCAACGCTTTCCAGGCACTGTTCCATCTTTAATCCGGGTATATAGTCCTTTTGAAGAAAATAAGTCAGTTCGGCGATGTTTGAACAAGTGACTCCGCGCTTTTCTAGCCATTCTTTAGTCGCTCTGGCGACTTTTTTACTGTCCAGACTGTATGGCATGATCAGTTCCTCCTTTGATGCTTTTCTTTTTATGCTCCCGGACATGCCGTCCTTGACATTCTGAGCCCTAATTTTCCCAAGAACCATTTCTGTTATGAAAAAGAATAAGCTTTTCCGGGAAGGGGGACAAAAAGTCGGTCTAAATTGGACAACGTCCTTGTATACATAGTACTACCGGAAAGAGCAAAAATCACGTAAGGGAAATTGGATGGATCATTTAAAGGAGGGTGTACACAATGAAACAGAAGCGGTGGGTGCAGGGAGTTTTGGTGGTTAGCACGGTGGCTCTGTTAGCAGCCGGGTGTAGTGTTCCGGGTCTTACTGAAAAGAAACAGTCCATCGATGCGCCCCCGTCTAACTCTCAGGAGGCTAAGCTGGGTGAAGAGGACATTGTTACAGGCAAAACAGACGGAAAAAACGTGCAGGTTACGGTATATGCCAAAGATCCGAAGGGTATGGTTGTGCCCGTTACCTTAAACGTGCCCGAAACGAAACAAATAGCCAAATCTGCACTTGAATATATGGTGGATGGGGGACCGTCAGTTTCCTTACTTCCAAAGGGATTTACGGCTATTTTGCCGAAGGGAACCGAAATAAAACCTCTGGATGTAAATGATGAGAAAACGGCAACTGTTGATTTTAACAAAGCTTTTGCCGGCTACGACGGGAAAGACGAACGTAAAATTATGGAGGCCATTACTTGGACGCTAACCGGGTTTCCTTCCATTAAACAGGTGAAAATCCGTGTAGACGGAAAGGACTTGTCCGAGATGCCTGTAGCCAAGACCCCTATGGATGAACCTTTAAGCAGGGCGATGGGGATCAACCTCGAGAAGGCGGAAAGTGTAGATTACACGTATTCGCAACCGGTTACGTTGTATTTTACTGGGCAAACTGATACACAATACAAATATTACGTTCCGGTTACCCGTTTGGTTAAACGGTCCCAGGATGTGGCAAAAACGGTAATGGAGGAACTGAAAAAAGGCCCTGCTGGTCAAAAGGGACTGACGGCTGTACTCAGTGAACATACAAGAGTCGAAGAGGCCAAAGAGTCGGAGGAAGGACTGGTTACGGTTAACTTTTCAGGGGAGCTGCTTGGTGAAGATAAAAAAGTGCCGGAAGAGACCCTGCAGTCTGTTGTACTTTCCCTGACAGAAAATACGGGCGCGGCTAAAGTTCAAATTAAAGTAAATGGAGATGCCCAGGTGACCTCAACAGGCAAGCCTGTTTCCCGCCCTTCGCATGTCAATCCGGTTAAGATGTAACACCCCCACCCGTGTTTAAAGAGCAGAACGTGTATTTTAAGATTTTGCCTATAGTTTTTAGAGGGAGAGCGGGGCTCTCCCTTTTTAAAACATGAGTTCCCGCTTGCGGGGCAGCAAAATCTAGGAATGCACACCAGGGAATTTCCTGCGTACAAAGGAGAAGGCCGTTCTTAATTTGAACGGGTCTGTTTGACTTAAGGGGAAGCAATTCTTTTTTGTTATGATGCTTTTCCTAATACACTCTGATACAATAAGTAGGTCTACGACTCGGAAAGAGAAGTAAGAAGAAGGCTGCCCGAAAATGCGGGGCTGCCAAGCTACAGGAGGAAGTTGTTATGCGAGCGGATGGAAGACAACCGAACGAATTAAGGCCGGTACGGATAACCCCCAATTACAATAAACATGCGGAAGGCTCCGTACTGATTGAAGTAGGGGATACCAAGGTAATATGTACGGCAACAATCGAAGAAAGGGTTCCTCCCTTCCTCAAAAATGAGGGAAAGGGGTGGGTCACTGCGGAATACTCCATGCTCCCCCGCGCTACACAAGTACGCAATCAGAGGGAAGCATCCAAAGGGAAGCTTGGCGGGCGTACGATGGAAATTCAGCGGCTTATCGGGCGTGCTCTTCGTTCTGTCATCAATTTGGAGGCACTGGGAGAACGTTCGATTACCCTGGATTGTGATGTCATTCAAGCGGATGGAGGTACACGAACCACTTCCATAACCGGTGCTTTTATCGCGATGTCTTTGGCTATACATAAGCTCATGGAAGATAAAAAAATAACGGTAAACCCCATAACGGACTATCTCGCTTCCGTTAGTGTAGGAATCGTTCAGGGAGAAACTCTCCTTGACCTCATGTACACCGAGGATTCTCAGGCTCATGTGGATATGAACGTCGTAATGACCGGACGCGGGCATTTTGTGGAAGTGCAGGGTACCGGCGAAGAATCTCCATTTTCGAAGGATGACCTTGATCGGATGCTTGGACTTGCTGAAGAAGGGATTTTACGTTTGATTGAACTTCAGCGCGAAGCCTTAGGTGCAGCCGGGGAGACGATCGGAGTGAACAAGAATGCCGCAAACTGATGTTGTTGTCATAGCCACGGGGAATAAAGGCAAACTGAAGGAGTTTGCCCAATTCTTCGGCCGATTTGGCAAGGAAGTACGCAGTCTGGCCGATTATAGGAATTTGCCCGAGATCATCGAAGACGGGAATACTTTTGCGGAAAATGCACGCATCAAAGCGGAGCTTATTGCCCGGCATCTGAATGTGCCGACACTGGCGGACGACTCGGGATTGTGTGTGGACGTTCTTCACGGGGCTCCCGGAGTATACTCTGCTCGATTTGCCGGGGAACACGGTAACGATGAGGCTAACAACGCGAAACTATTGGCCGAGCTTACACGGGTTGTGCCGGAGGACAAGCGGCAACCACTCGGTAAAGCATCGCTTCTAAGTCCCGCACAGTTTGTATGCGCACTTTCTTTTGCGGAACCATCCGGGGAGGTACTCCATACGGAAGGGGTCTGTGAAGGATTTATCCTTAATGAACGCCGGGGGGAACATGGTTTCGGATATGATCCGCTATTTTATTTGCCGGATCTTGACAAGACCATGGCAGAACTTACGACTTTGGAAAAAAGCCTCATCAGTCACAGGGCGATTGCCCTAAAGCAGTTGGCCATACTATACGAAGCTTTGTAGCAATCCACTTCAACTCGCTCAAAGCTCCGCCGAAGGGCGGAGCTTTTTTATACCCTCCGGGTATAACTTACACGATTGATACTTTATATTTCCGCAGCCAAGTATCCACCTGGCCAAGGAAAGCGAACATTTGCGGCCCTGTCATGAGCTGTCCGAACCAGGGAAAGGAGAACTCGCTGACATCAGCATCCAGCATTTTGACAAGCCGGTCCTTATGGACGAAATCTTGTAGCGGTGAGGATGGATCGTGCATGATATCGCTTAACCACTCTCTTACCGCTTGTGTATAGGAAGGATTATGCGTTTTGGGGTAAGGACTTTTCTTGCGCATCAGGACATCATCCGGAAGAATGCCTTTCAAGGCTTTGCGGAGGATACCTTTTTCGCGTTTCCCGGTTGTCTTAATCTTCCAAGGGATGTTCCATACATACTGAACCAGTCTATGGTCACAGAACGGAACCCGAACCTCAAGGCCAACGGCCATGCTCATGCGGTCTTTGCGGTCCAATAGAGTAGGCATGAAGCGGGAAATATTTAGGTAAGACATTTCTCTCATCCGTTTTTGTTCTCGGTCTTCCCCCTCCAGGTGGGGAACTTCATCCAGTGCCTGATGATAGCGTTCCTGTACATACTCTTGCGGCCGGATCCAATCTACTAGATTTGGAGATAAAACGCTTATCCGCTGCGGGATAGTCAGTGACCAGGGGAAAGTATCCGCTTTAAGCGTTTCTTCACGGTGAAACCACGGATAACCGCCTAATATTTCATCAGCGGCTTCCCCGGAAATTGCGACGGTAGCTTGGCGTTTTATTTCACGGCAGAACAGGTAGAGTGAACTGTCTACATCAGCCATACCCGGCATATCTCGGGCATAGACTGCTTGCTTGAGCGATTCCACAAGCTCAGGTGTATCAAAATGAAAGGCTGTATGTCTGGTCCCCAGGAAATCCGACATTCTCTGGATCCAGGGAGAATCTGCATTGGGCTGAAAATGATTTTGCTTAAAGTATTTGTCGTTGTCTACGTAGTCTACGGAAAATGTACGCAGGGGATTCATTTCTGTTTGGGCGTAATGTTTGGCTGCGAGGGTCGAGAGTGCAGAAGAGTCCAGACCTCCAGAAAGCAAGGAACAGAGAGGAACATCCGAGATCAGCTGCCTTTGTACCGTATCCTGCAGCAATTCCCTTACATGATAAGCGGTTTCATCTACACTATCTGTGTGCGGCGAAGCTTCAAGCTTCCAATAGGCCCGCAAAGTCATGCCGTTTTGATCGTACTGTATCCAATGGCCCGGCTTTAATTCGCTGAGACCTTCATATATGCCATGACCCGGAGTACGTGCGGGCCCCAGGGCAAATATTTCTGCAAGTCCCTGTGCACCGATTCTAACCGGGAATTGAGGATGGGACAGGATGGCTTTAGGTTCTGAACCAAACAGCAGCATACCTTTCATCCGTGCGTAGAAAAGGGGCTTTACCCCGAGCCGGTCCCTCGCCAAAAAAAGCGACTGGTCTCTTTCACTCCAGATACCAAAGGCAAATATGCCGTTTAACCGGTCCACACAATCTTTTCCCCATTCTATATAGGAAGCAAGCAGCACTTCCGTATCACAGTCGGTTCGAAATACATGCCCCCGGGATTCCAGCTCTTTCCTTAACTCCCAAACGTTATAGATTTCCCCATTATAGGTGATGGTATACGTATGTTCCCCGGCTCTCCTAACCATGGGCTGCGCTCCGTTCTCGGGGTCCAGCACACTAAGGCGGCGGTGCCCCAAAGCGCAGTGGGGGGAGATCCATGTACCTGAAGCGTCAGGACCTCTGTGCGAGAGTGATTCAGACATGGTTTCGAGAATGGAGGAACTGCCAGTCAAGTCTTTATGCCAGTCAATCCATCCGGTTATTCCGCACATAGACTTCCTTCCCTTCTCAAATATAATTTCGAGTCCGCTTCTTCATTTCTGGCAAAGCAAAACGATGTTACAGGGTATGCATACACAAGGAATATGATGTCTGTCCACCCCCCTGCAACATTCCCGTCTATTTATACGTATATGAGTATAAGAGCGGAAGAAAACCGGCCCGGTTTTCCCGTATACCTGATTATGCAGGTAATTCCTTGTTTTTTTCAGATCATTTGTTACAATAAAGAGGTCTTTTTTATTCATAGGGCAGAAAATCAAACATATCGGGTGATAAAAATGAAGAGAAGGTACTCCACAGCGCAAATCGATTATCTGGGAGCCAAAGAACGTTTTTTGCATACAAGCAAACAAGCGGACAAAAAACTCGCAGAAATGAAGGAAAAGGGAAAAGAAATCGGCCAGGATGAAATGGAAGAAGCCATTGAAAAGAGCGGGTTTCATAAAGCCTACAATGATCTGATCCAGGCAGAGAACAGGCTGATCGAATGGTCTCATTTTTATATTAAAAACGAAACCGAGTATAAAGAACGCAAAGCGTCTTTTGAACAGCTGTTCAAGGAAGGTAAAAATCAACCGGAATCGCGTTCAATTCTAGTAGATATGGCCATGCATTTAAAGTATGAAGGATAGTTCTTTTCTGCATTTAAAGTCCATATATCATAGAGGATCAGACCAAAGTTGAAAAACTTGGGTCTTTTTTTAGTTTGATTCGTTTCAATAAGGAAGAATGGTGGAAGCAATCTCATAAAATACATTATGATTGTTTCAAAAGTACACAAGGAGGAACGATAGTTTATGTATCTACCATCAAAACGCTTGCATCCACACACTTTGAACGTAATGCGTTTGGCAGAAGCTATAGGATGGGGAATTGCAGTAGCGGCAGCTTTAGGATATCTGATACTCGCCTTCGTCAAAAACTGGCCGCTCTGGCCTGCCTGGATAGCTATTACTGTTTCTATTTTATTATTTGCTGTTTTTGTTTTTATTGCACCTTCAATTCGCATGCGCATTTTTGCTTATGAGGTGTTTGAGGAAGAAATACATATCCGCAAGGGGTTTATCACGATTACTTATATCACGATCCCGATGACCAAAGTACAGCATGTTGAAGTGAAGCGGGGACCTATTATGCGAAAATATAAACTGGCCTCGGTCAATATAATGACGGCTTCTTCTCATCAGTCCATACCCGGGCTTTCCAATGAGAATGCTGAACAGCTTAGACAGCAGATCGCCATACTGGCCCGAATAGGTGATGAGTATGAGTAACAAAGAGCGACGCAGCCATCCCATTCATATACTGGTCATGTGGTTTAACTGGCTGAAAGGCTTTCTGATCCCGCTCCTTATTCTGGGCCTTTCAGGCAATATTAGAAGACGGTTTTGGCTGCTGGCTCTTATTACAGGATTAGCCGTGATTGTCGGGCTGCTGACTTCCTTTCTTCAATGGAGAAGATTTACTTATCGTCTGGATGAGGATCAACTTTTGGTGCGAAAAGGGGTTTTTACCCAAGAAGAGAAATTCATTTCATTTTCCAAAATCCAGTCCGTGAATATGGAAGAAAGTTTATTTCACAGGATATACCGTCTTTGTTCTTTGCGAATAGAGACGGCAGGGGGAGAAAAGAAAGGCGATGCCGTACTCCCCGCTATTTCTTTGCAAGAAGCAGAGAGAATCCGTTCGGTTATATACGAAAAGAGGAGCCGGCAGGACGGTGAGGCAGTGGAGGAAAGAGGCAGGGAGTGTGGAGAAGAGAATGTGGGGCCGCTACCCGAGCAAAACCGGGAAAAGCAGCCTCCGCTCCTGACTCTGGGCCCCGAAGCTGTTCTGCTTCATGTATCCGGAAAGCAGCTGTTATATGCGGCTATGACTTCCGGTAATATTGGGCTTACCTTCGCTTTCCTTGGAGTAATTTATCAGACTTTTGACAAAGTTATTCCTGAAAAATGGCTCGGGGATGTTTTTCAGCAAATCACGCAATCTGGTTTCAGCGTTATTGCTCTGATCTGCTTGTTGCTTGGCGGGGCCGCATGGTTCATTTCTCTCGTGCTTTATTCCTTCAAATATTGGGGATTTAAAGTGTTAAAACGCGGTGATGAATTTGTCATTTCTTATGGTTTGGTAAATAAACATTCGCTTACTTTTCATCCTTCACGGGTTCAGGCGGTACAAATTGTCGAAGGGGTTCTCCGAAAGCCGTTTGGTTTTGCTTCCATACAGCTTGCTGTAATCAATGCCAAAAGCAATGAGAAAGTTATTTTGCACCCATTTATCCAGATAGAACATATGCCCGGATTCTTGCAAGAGGTGCTTCCGAAGTATGAGTGGTATCCTATTGAGAAAAAAGCTCCGAAGCAGTCCTTTTATTATTTTGTTAGATTCGGCATTCTTCTTTCGCTGGTTTTGGCGGCAGTACTCATTTACTTTTTCCCGGTGTACGGTTGGTTTGCTATAGCGTTACCTGTCCTCGACTGGTTTTGGGCAAAAGCCATGCAAAGAGGGGCAGGGCTTTCTATCAGGCCCGGCCAGCTCATTGCCCGTTCCCGGTTTTTGGCATTAAAAACAACACTAGTTCGCCGCAGGAATATTCAGCAGCTTTCTGTAACCAAAACCATTTTTCAGGACCGTAAAGGAATTGCAAACTTGAAAATCGGCATTAAAGGTGGATTAGCCTCATCAGAGATAGAAGTAGATTATTTGGCTAAAGAAGATGTGCAGCAGGCTTGGGACTGGTTTCAAAAGACGGCACCCATTGACAGGGGTCCCTTATTGTAGATTCGGGCATGCTAGAAAAGCAGTGTTATTTTATCTACACAGGAGGGCTCTATCATGGACAGCCATTTCATAAGCAAACTGCATGACAAGCAGCGAAAAGCTGAACGAAACGAGAGAACCCGAGGAAAAAACCATCCTGAGAATAAACTGCCGAATAAACAGCATTAAGGAGGGCATACAGATGGCTAAAAAGGGTAAGAAAAATAAGGGCACTAAGTATGTCAATCAAGCCGAATTCGCAGAAGAGGTGTTGGTGAAGAACGATAAACACCCGGCTCAGAATAATCCACGAGAGTAAGAGAAATAACACGGCATCCCAAAACAGCCCGTTACTTCTTGGTAAACGGGCTGTTTTCCATTATGCAATAAAATCTGTAAATAAAGGAGCTAATCCATGTTAAGAAAAAAACGCCCCTTGTTGATAGCGGCCGCATTATGCGTACTTCTAATTTTGGCCGTTGCAGGGGGATGGATCACTTTGCACGAACGAAACTCAGCTTCTGAATCTAACCATGAAAGCTCAGAGATACCGAATTATTCCCCGGATCCTTCTCCTTCAGCTTTACCTTCAGCCAGTCCTGTTCCCCGGGAGACCCGTGCCAAAATTACCTTGTCGGCGGTTGGAGATATCCTGATTCACGATTCTGTCTATAAAGATGCTTACAAAAAGGGACAGGGCAAGACCTATCACTTTGATCCTATGTTTGCCAGAGTGAAATCTCTGATGGAACAGGCAGACATCACGTTTGCCAATCAGGAGAGTATAGCTGGTGGAGCCGAGATAGGATTGTCCAGTTACCCGATGTTTAACAGTCCTTTTCAAATCAGTGACACTCTTCAGCAGGCAGGGGTAGATATTGTCTCTATGGCTAACAACCATACACTGGATCGAAAGGAACAAGCTATCCTGAATGCAATAGGATATTATGAAAAAATCGGCCTGCCTTATGTAGGAGCATATAAAGATGAGGAAGACAGAAACAAAATCAGAGTGTTGGAAAAAAACGGCGTGAAAGTCGCCTTCCTGGCATTTACTTATGGCACGAATGGCCTTACTGCTCCGCAGGGGAAAGAATATTTGGTGAATTACATCGATAAAGACAGGATCAGACAAGAAATCAGCAAAGCGAAACAGCAGGCTGATGTTGTCGTGTTGAGTCTCCATTTTGGTATTGAATATCAAATGAATCCAAATGAAGAACAAAAGGAGCTGGCTAAATTTGCTGTCAAGAAGGGAGCTGATATTATTTTAGGGCATCACCCCCATGTTTTACAGCCAGCGGAATGGGTTGAACGAGAGGACGGAACAAAAGGATTTGTTGTTTATTCCCTCGGCAATTTCTTGGCCGCACAAAAAGAGTTGGATACATTAATCGGAGGAATTCTGACTCTTCATATTGAAAAAATTGAACGGGGCGATAAGATTAGTATCTCCATACAGAACCCGTCTTTTATCCCTACTTATATTTCCTACAAAAACTGGAGGGAATACTCTGTCATTCCTATGGATCAACTAACAAACCGGGATCTTCAGGGGATTGAGCAAAAGAGGGAGCAGGTAAAGGGGCATATGGCCAAGTGGATGCCGGATCTTGCCTTCCCGCCTTCAGGATAATCGGGAACAATCACGTGAAAAACAGGGCTTCTTTTTTTAAAAAGATTCAGCAGGGTTTTGCTTTCCGGTACAGAATCCGTTACACTTGTCAAATAACTTTTATGGACTACGATCCTAAGGTGGGATTAGAATGAATCAACCCTTTCATAATGTGGTGCTGCATCCAAAAACGATCGAACGCTATGAAGAACAGCTCACTCTCTATTTGAAACAGGAACAATATAAGAAAGCTGTCGATTTGATCCGTTTTATGCTGCAGTTTCCCGAAATCAAGCAGGACAAGCTGGACCAGTGGCTGGCTCTGCAGCATTGGCTTGAAACGATGTTCCCGGAAACGGTAGCTGAAGAACCGGAAGACGAAGATATGACAGAACAGGAATTGCTTAGACAAAACATGGCGGCTAGAGCCAGTTCAGCCGGATATACAGATAAGCTGCTAAGCAAACTTACGGAGTCCAAAGACATGGGACAGCAACTGATAGCTTTGGAGCATCTAGCCTACTCCCAGGATGAAAGGGCCGGACAAACGGTCCAAGCTTGGCTTACCGGGGAAGAAAGACATCCTTTTTTGCAAGTGAAAGCTTTACAGACTTTAAAAGTCCAAGGTTTAAGGGGAACTATTATGCTGCGTAAAAACGGCCGGATCTATGAAGTACATATAGAAGATACTCCTTTAAAACAGGACGAATATCCGGTTCGGATGCAAGAAATGATAGAGCGGGTCAAACAAATGAGTGAGGCGGATAATCCGGACTTCGCTTACTTTGCTGAACAGACCTGGTTTGAATTTCTGGCATATGCTTATGCGACCCCTCTATATAACCGTCTCAAAGACAGTACTGAAACTGAGGTGGATGTTTGGGCGTCTGCACTTCATGTTTCCTTGCTTCAAAAGCTGTTTGGCCATGTGGATGAAGAAGAATTGCTTGAGAGGTACGGGATTACAACAGATCTTACCCTGCCATGGAAAAAAGCCTATCAAATTTTAAACGGATTTACCCAAACCTTCTATCCGAACAGAAACAGTTGGTAGAAAACACCGGAAAACTGCCTCATCTGCAAGATGACAAAGCCTCTTTTCTCTTGTTGAAAAGACAACGTTATATGTTATAATGGAATGGTTATAATGGCGGAAAAGACTGCTTATATGTACAGGCATTCCTGTACGTGACTAAAATAGCGATGGTACATTTTGGAGGGGAAAGCATAAAATGAAAGCAAGTTGGGAAAAAATAGAGAAGAACACAGCGGTTCTTGATATTGAAGTGGAAGAAAGCAAAGTGGCGGAAGCTTTGGATAAGGCTTTCAAGAAAGTCGTAAAAAAAGTTAATGTACCTGGATTCCGTAAGGGGAAAGTACCTCGCCAAATTTTTGAGAAAAAATTCGGTATTGACGTACTTTATCAAGACGCTTTGGATATCATTCTTCCTGAAGCTTACATGGAAGCTGTGAACGAGACCGGGATCGAACCTGTTGGACGTCCGGAAGTGGATGTGGAACAATTCGCTAAAGGTCAAACCCTGAAATTCAAAGTCACGGTAACTGTAAAGCCGGAAGTAAAGCTTGGCGAATACAAAGGGCTTGAAGTTCCTGCCGGGGAAACGGTGGTAACAGAAGAAGAAATCAAAGAAGAATTGGAACGTCTGCAGCAAAGACACGCTGAGCTTGAGGTGGCTGAAGAAGGCGCTGCGGCAGAGAACGGCAATATTACCGTTATTGACTTCGAAGGTTTCGTCGACGGTGAAGCATTTGAAGGCGGAAAAGCCGAAAAATATACACTTGAGCTTGGATCAGGCAGCTTTATCCCTGGTTTTGAGGAACAAGTGGTTGGCATGAAGAAAGATGAAGAGAAAGACATTGAAGCAACTTTCCCTGAAGATTACCATGCTGAAGAACTTAAAGGCAAAAAAGCCGTATTTAAAGTGAAACTGCACGATATCAAACGCAAAAACCTTCCTGAACTGGATGATGAATTTGCCAAAGATATCAGTGAATTCGATACATTGGAAGAATATAAAAAGGATCTGAAACAGAAACTGTCCGAAAAGAAAAACCAGGAACAACAAGCAAAAAGAGAAGCCGCAGTTGTGGAAAAAGCAGCCGCGAACGCTGAAGTTGACATTCCTGCGGAAATGATTGAAGCCGAACAGGACCAAATGGTTCAGGAATTTGAACGCCGCCTTGGCATGCAGGGAATGAACCTTGATCTGTACTTCCAGTTCTCCGGCCAAAACGTGGATACGCTGAAAGAGCAAATGAAAGAGGATGCTGAAAAGCGTGTGCGGAACAATCTTGTACTGGAAGCAATCGCAGAACAAGAAAACATCACCGCAAGTGATGAAAATGTCAATGCGGAAATCGAGAAGCTGGCCGAGTCTTATCAACGGACAGCTGAAGAAATCCGTTCCATCTTTGAAGCCAACGGCAGCCTGTCCAGCATGAAACAGGATCTGGCTATCCGCAAAACAGTGGACTTTTTACTCGAGAACAGCAAAACGGAAAAAGCTGAATAAGTTATCCTCACAGGATGAATGATAAAAAGAACAGGCACGTACACAAAAGCGTGCCTTTCTTTTACTCAAAAAACCCCAAGTACATAACCCCTGCCAGGAAAAAATGACTTTGCCCAACAAACATGTTAAAATGAGTATAAGTTTGTTTAAAAGGAGTTGGTCCAATGAGTCTGATCCCAATGGTTGTTGAACAAGAAGCCCGTGGCGAGCGCTCTTACGATATATATTCGCGTTTGCTTAAAGATCGAATCATTTTCATCGGCAGTGCAATCGATGACGATGTCGTCAATCTGGTCATTGCCCAACTGCTATTTTTATCGGCTCAGGATGCCGATAAGGATATCCATTTATACATTAATTCCCCTGGAGGTTCTGTTACGGCCGGACTGGGGATTTATGATACCATGCAGTACATCAAGCCCGATGTTTCCACAATTTGTGTAGGAATGGCTGCCAGTATGGGCTCCCTGCTTTTAACGGCAGGAGCTAAAGGGAAAAGATTCGCCCTTCCAAACAGTGAAGTAATGATTCATCAGCCGCTTGGCGGGGTCCGGGGCCAGGCAGCAGATATTAAGATCCATGCCGATTGGATTTTAAAAACAAGAAAGAAACTCAATGAGATATACGTTCATCATACAGGTCAAACGTACGACAAAATCGATAAGGACACTGACCGCGATAATTTCCTCAGTGCTTTGGATGCTAAGGAGTACGGATTGATTGATGAGGTTATCACTCGGAGCGACCTGAAATAATAAGGGAGTGATCCAATGTTCAAATTTAACGATGAAAAAGGTCAACTGAAGTGTTCATTTTGCGGAAAATCCCAGGATCAAGTCCGCAAATTAGTTGCCGGTCCAGGTGTCTATATTTGCGATGAATGTATAGAGCTTTGCACGGAAATCGTCGAAGAAGAGCTGGGTCATGAGGAAGGACTGGACCTTAAAGACATTCCGAAACCAAAAGAGATCTGCAGCATTCTTGACCAATATGTAATTGGTCAAGATCAGGCGAAAAAATCGCTTTCCGTTGCGGTTTACAACCATTACAAAAGGATCAATTCCCAAAGCAAACTGGAAGATGTAGAACTTCAAAAAAGCAATATCGTGCTTGTGGGTCCAACCGGAAGCGGGAAAACCCTGCTTGCCCAAACCATGGCCAAAATCCTGAATGTTCCCTTTGCCATTGCTGATGCTACTTCCTTGACAGAGGCAGGTTATGTAGGAGAGGACGTAGAGAATATTCTGCTTAAGTTGATTCAAGCGGCCGATTATGATGTGGAAAAAGCGGAACGCGGCATTATCTATATCGACGAAATTGATAAAGTGGCCCGTAAATCCGAAAATCCTTCGATTACCCGAGATGTTTCGGGTGAGGGGGTACAGCAGGCTCTTCTGAAAATTTTAGAAGGTACTGTTGCTTCCGTTCCGCCTCAAGGAGGACGTAAACATCCACATCAGGAGTTCATTCAAATTGATACAACCAATATCCTGTTTATTTGCGGTGGTGCATTTGACGGGTTGGAGCAGATCATCAAACGCAGAATCGGGAAGAAAGTTATCGGATTCAGTACAGACGGGGCTAAACTGGACTTGAAGCCCGGAGAATATCTGTCCATGGTACTGCCTGAAGACCTTCTCAAATTCGGTCTCATTCCTGAATTTGTTGGACGTCTTCCAGTAGTTTCTACTTTGGAACCTCTTGATGAGGCTGCTCTTGTCCGTATTCTCACTGAACCTAAGAATGCGCTTGTGAAGCAGTACCAAAAACTGCTGGAGATGGACAACGTGAAGCTTGAGTTTGAAAAAGAAGCTTTGGAAGCTATCTCTCAGGAAGCGATTAAGCGGAATACGGGTGCACGTGGTTTACGGGCTATTATTGAAAGCATCATGCTGGACGTGATGTTTGATGTGCCTACCCGTACCGATGTTACGGAATGCACGATTACGCAAGATGTGGTTGAAAAGAAACTTGCTCCGGTATTGACCACAAAAGAAAGCCAAGTAGGTAAACAAGAGGAAAGCGCATAAAGGGTGCTTTCCCCTGAATACAAATCTCCAAAAGCAACCTCCATCCGTTCATGGCTGTTTCAGAAAGCGGAGCGGAGGATGTTTTTGGTTAGGGAGAGACGTATATGTTTCACAGAAAAGAAACCGTTCCTGTCCGTGTCGGCAATTTAACGGTCGGTGGTAGTGATGAGGTTATCATTCAAAGCATGTGTACCACGAAGACAGCGGACGTACAAGCTACAATCGCAGAAATACATCGTCTCGAAGAGGCAGGGTGCCAGCTTGTCAGGGTAACGGTAAATAATGATGAAGCGGCTGATGCCATTAAAGAAATTAAAAAGCAGATTCATATTCCGCTCGTTGCAGATATTCATTTCAATTACAAACTGGCTTTAAAAGCCATTGAAAATGGCATCGATAAAGTCCGGATTAATCCAGGGAACATTGGCCGCCGCGAAAAAGTGGAAGCAGTAGTGAAAGCCTGCAAAGAAAAGGGCATTCCGATCCGGATCGGCGTGAATGCAGGTTCTCTTGAAAATCATCTTCTGGAGAAATACGGATATCCTACTCCGGATGCCATGGTAGAAAGTGCACTTTATCACATCCAAATATTGGAAGATTTAGACTTTCACGATATTATTGTATCCCTCAAAGCATCAGATGTCCCAATGGCAATCGAGGCTTACCGCAAGGCCGCTGAAGTCATCCGATATCCCCTTCATCTAGGGATTACAGAAGCCGGTACTTTATTTGCCGGGACGGTAAAAAGCTCAGCGGGTCTGGGTGCGCTGCTAAGTATGGGACTAGGATCTACCATAAGGATATCTCTCAGTGCTGATCCGGTGGAAGAAGTGAAGGTGGCCCGCGAATTACTGAAATCCTTCGGATTAATCACGAATGCGGCAACTTTGGTATCCTGTCCCACCTGCGGGCGGCTGGACATTGATTTGTTCTCTATTGCGAATGAAGTGGAAGAGTACATCTCCAAAATTAAGGTGCCGATAAAAGTTTCCGTATTGGGTTGTGCGGTTAATGGGCCAGGAGAAGCCAGAGAAGCTGATATTGGGATTGCTGGCGCCCGCGGTGAAGGATTGCTGTTCCGTTATGGAGAAATGATCCGCAAAGTGCCGGAAGCCGAGCTAGTAAACGAGTTGAAGAAAGAAATTGACCATATTGTCGATGCCTATGAACGGACAGGTGAGATACCTGGACGAAAACACCATTTGGAAAAAATGACGAATAAATAGGAAAAATCACGATTCCTTTCCGGGGTCGTGATTTTTTTGTAAAGGTGATATTAAGGATGGTTTAATACTTCCTTCAAATAACGGTCAATTCCTTTAACCAGAGCTTCGGCAATTTGTTTCTGTCCCTGTTCGCTGGTCATACGCTTGCGGTCTGTTTCATTCGTCAAGAACCCTACTTCCACTATTACCGCAGGACACTTTGTAAACTTCAGCAGGTAATATTTTTTTCCGTAGACAGACTTATTAGGAACCCCTGTTATTTGATTCAATTCTTTTTGCAAATAAGAGGAGAGAAGTTTGCTTTCGTCCTTTTTTTGGTGGAGGACGATAGCCCCGCTCTCATGCCGGTTTCGCGAAGAATTAGCATGAATGCTGACCAGAATTTTTACATTCATTTCGTTTGCAAGTTGTTTACGTTGGGCCAAATCCCGCAGGTGGCGGCTCCTGTTTTTAAGCCATCTGTTATCGTCACTAAGTGCATGATCATCCGACCGGTTCAGAATAACCCGAAATTTTTTGTCAATAAGCAGATCATAGGTTTTTTTGGCAATAGCCAAATTTATATCCTTCTCCAAAATGTCTCCATATACAGTACCCCCATCAATACCACCGTGTCCTGCATCCAGTACTATATCCGTATGGGGAAGAACCGGATTACGATTGTCATTAAAGCTGTAAGCCTCTGCCGGAGAAATCCAGTTACATATACAAATCAACATGGCGCATAAAATGGTACCAATTTTTTTCAAAATGATCATCCTTTTCTTTCTTTACTAATTCCATTTCAGAACGAGTTTCCAGCCTTTATGAAACGGATTCTGCTGTCAGAAGTATCTGTTTTAGGTTTCTTCTTTTGGACGCTGATCATTCTTTATTGATAAAAGTTTTTATTCTTCCCGGTTATTCCAGCTTGTGAAGGGGAATACTGCCATGTAGGAGATGTTGTTTATGGAAGTACAGGAGGGCTGAAGCCATGAGTCTAAGTATTATTTTAATGCTGGTCCAAGTCTTTTTTGCCATTGTTATAGGCTTGTATTTTTGGAATTTACTGCGCGGGCAGCAAACGAACCGATCCGCTATTGACCGGGAATCCCGCAAAGAAATGGAGAAACTGCGTAAACTGAGATCAATCACTTTAACCAAGCCGCTGGCGGAGAAAACCAGGCCGTCTTCTCTAGAAGACATAGTAGGGCAGAAAGAGGGGCTAAAAGCATTAAAGGCCGCTCTGTGCGGTCCCAATCCCCAGCATGTCCTAATATACGGTCCACCCGGAGTAGGAAAAACGGCAGCTGCCCGCGTTGTGCTTGAAGAAGCCAAGAAAAATATAAAATCCCCTTTCAGACAGGAAGCCAAATTCACTGAAATCGACGCCACAACCGCCCGTTTTGATGAGCGGGGTATTGCCGATCCTTTGATTGGCTCTGTCCATGATCCGATCTATCAGGGAGCAGGTGCAATGGGCGTAGCCGGTATTCCTCAGCCGAAGCCCGGAGCAGTTACGAAGGCTCACGGAGGCATTTTGTTCATTGATGAGATTGGTGAACTCCATCCGATCCAAATGAATAAATTATTGAAAGTACTTGAAGACCGCAAAGTTTTTTTGGAAAGTGCCTATTACAGTTCAGAGGATGTAAATATTCCAAGTTATATTCATGACATTTTCCAAAACGGACTTCCGGCAGATTTCCGGCTTGTAGGTGCTACCACCCGTACACCGGATGAAATTCCGCCTGCCATTCGTTCACGGTGCATGGAAATTTTTTTTCGTCCCTTACTGCCGGAAGAAATCGGGAGGATTGCGGAAAATGCTTTGGATAAGATCGGATTTCCACAAAACCCCGCTGCAGTTGAAGTTGTTAAGAAATACGCGACAAATGGGCGGGAAGCGGTCAATATCATACAACTGGCTGCCGGAATCGCCATGACAGAAAATATGGAGCAGGTTACGGCTGCACAAATTGAATGGGTTGTAAATAGTTCACAAATCTCACCTCGGCCGGAACGGAAAGTACCCCCGGAACCGCAAATTGGTTTCGTTAACGGGCTTGCCGTGTACGGTCCCAATCTGGGAATGCTTCTTGAAATCGAGGTTATAGCAATTAAAGCCGCCCGTCCCGGAGCCGGAATTTTTAACATTACCGGAGTAGTGGATGAGGAGGAAATGGGCGGAGGAGCAAGAACTATACGGCGTAAAAGTATGGCCAGAGGTTCCGTAGAAAATGTGCTTACCGTGCTGACACGTCTCGGAATGAGACCAAAAGATTTCAACCTCCATATTAACTTTCCCGGGGGAACGCCGATTGACGGACCTTCCGCCGGAATTTCTATGGCAACAGCAATTGCCTCGGCTATTTACCGGATTCCGGTGGATAACCGGTTAGCCATGACTGGCGAGATGAGCATCCACGGCAGGGTCAAACCCGTTGGAGGCGTGGTAGCCAAAGTGGAAGCTGCTTTACAGGCCGGGGCTACAAAAGTACTAATACCAAAAGAGAACTGGCAGGAACTGTTCAAAGATCTTCCGGGTGTGGAAGTGGTACCTGTAGACTCTGTCCAGGAAGTGCTGCAGTTATCCCTGGGGCTGGAATGTGAAGGTATAGAATGTCCGGACGACGAAATGGAACCAGATGCAGGGATTCCTTCCCAGCTGTCTATGCTGCATGCCAAGCCGAATAAGACACTGGAGTCTTAATCTAAAAGAGCGTATATGGGCCTGACAAACACATCCTGGATGATGGGCATTCAGGGTGTGTATTGGTGTTTTAAAGGCAATTTTGTTACAATAGTAACAACTATGATTACAACTTATGTATAGAGAGAAGTAAGTGGAGGTGTCGGAAGATGGGGTCGAACAAATTGAAGGTGAGACGGCTGCCTCTGCTCCCTTTGAGAGGTTTGCTTGTTTATCCTAGTATGGTGCTTCATCTCGATGTTGGACGGGAAAAATCCGTAAAAGCTCTTGAAAAAGCGATGGTCGATGATAGTATGATCCTGCTTTGTTCCCAGTCCGAAGTAAACATTGAGGAACCTAATACGGATGATATATATCGTATTGGCACCATTTCGAAGGTCAGACAAATGCTTAAATTACCAAACGGCACCATTCGCGTACTGGTTGAAGGAATAATGAGGGCAGAAGTGACCGAATATATGGCCAATGATGAGTTTTATGAAGTAACAGCCAAAGAACTTCCGGAAGAAAGCGGTGATGACCCGGAAATTGATGCTCTCATGCGTACCGTTTTAACACAGTTTGAGCACTACATCCAGTTGTCTAAAAAAGTAACCCCGGAGACGCTTGCCGCCGTATCTGATATTGATGATGCGGGAAGACTGGCTGATGTGATTAGCAGTCATTTGCCTCTCAAGATAAAAGACAAGCAGGAAGTGCTTGAAACTATAGATGTCGGGAAACGTCTGGAAAAGCTTCTTGCCATTTTAAATAATGAACGGGAAGTCCTGGAACTGGAACGCAAGATCAGTCAGAGGGTCAAGAAACAGATGGAGAAGACCCAGAAGGAATATTATTTGCGGGAACAAATGAAAGCGATCCAAAAAGAGCTGGGAGAGAAAGAAGGCCGTGCCGGAGAAGCCCAAGAATTAAGAGCCAAGCTTGAGGAAAAGCAAGTCCCGGAAAAAGTGGAAGACAAGATCGAAAAAGAAATTGACCGTTTGGAGAAAATGCCTTCCTCATCGGCTGAAGGCAGTGTAGTTCGGAATTATATTGATTGGCTTCTGTCTCTTCCATGGAACCAAAAAACACCAGATGATCTGGATATTCACAAGGCGGAAGAAATTCTGGACGCCGATCATTACGGGCTGGAGAAGCCGAAGGAAAGGGTTCTGGAATACCTTGCCGTCCAAAAATTGGTGCAAAAGCTGAAAGGGCCGATTTTATGTCTCGTGGGCCCTCCTGGAGTAGGTAAGACGTCCATAGCGAGATCTATCGCAAGATCCATGGGCCGTGAATTTGTCCGTATTTCTTTGGGAGGCGTTCGGGATGAGGCTGAGATCCGGGGACACCGGCGTACTTATGTCGGAGCTATGCCGGGAAGAATTATCCAGGGAATGAAGCAGGCCGGATCACTCAATCCTGTTTTCTTGCTGGACGAAATCGATAAAATGTCCATGGATTTTCGTGGGGACCCGTCAGCGGCTCTACTGGAAGTACTTGATCCGGAACAAAACAATACATTTAGTGATCATTTTATTGAAATTCCGTTCGACTTGTCTAATGTTATGTTCATCACAACTGCAAATGCTGTGCATAATATCCCCCGTCCCCTTCTTGACCGGATGGAAATGCTTTATATTCCGGGATATACGGAGATCGAAAAGCTTGAAATCTCCCGAAAATATTTGCTTCCGAAACAGCGCCGGGACCACGGGCTTCAAGAAAACCAGCTCACCGTAGGAGAGGATGCCCTAATGCAAATCATAAGGGGGTATACACGGGAAGCAGGAGTAAGAGGACTTGAACAGCAGTTGGCGAGCGTATGTCGTAAAGCAGCCAAGAAGATCGTATCTTACCCGGATTTGGAAGTGGAAGTGTCCAAAGGGGATTTGGATGATTATTTGGGTTCGCCGAAATTCAGATACAACCTTGCAGAAGAACAAGACCAGGTAGGTGCAGTAACCGGTCTTGCCTGGACAGAGGTAGGCGGGGATACGCTGACTATTGAGGTTACCATAATGGAGGGAAGCGGTAAGCTGACCTTGACCGGGAAACTTGGAGATGTTATGAAGGAATCCGCACAAGCCGCATTCAGTTATAGCCGTTCCAAAGCGAAAGAACTGAATATTGCTCCGGATTTTCATGAAAAATATGATATTCACATCCACATCCCGGAAGGGGCCATTCCTAAGGATGGGCCGTCTGCCGGAATTTCGATGTGTACAGCTTTAATCTCGGCGCTAACTCAAATCCCGGTATCCCGGGAAGTCGCAATGACAGGGGAAATTACACTCCGCGGAAGAGTACTGCCGATCGGCGGATTAAAGGAAAAAACCCTTGCTGCCCATCGTGCGGGGATACGAAAAGTAGTTATTCCAAAAGACAATGAGAAAGATATTCAAGACATTCCGGAAAGTGTCAGGGAAGAACTGGCCTTTTATCCGGTTTCTCATATGAATGAAGTTCTTAGGGAAGCGCTTGTTGAAAAAGTGGAAGTATAACGAAAGAGTGGGGAAAACATGAAGGTCAATGAAGCACAATTTGTGATCAGTGCGGTTGGACCTTCCCAATATCCAACGGATGCCTTGCCTGAGATTGCCCTGGCAGGGCGTTCTAATGTTGGGAAGTCTTCTTTGATTAACCGACTGATCAACCGGAAAAATTTAGCCCGGACTAGTTCGCAGCCAGGCAAAACACAAACGCTCAATTATTATCTGATTAATCAGGATTTGTATTTTGTAGACCTGCCGGGGTACGGGTATGCCAAAGTATCCAAAGCGAAACGGGCAGAGTGGGGAAAATTTATTGAGAACTATTTGCTCAAGCGGGAGCCTCTTAAGCTTGTGCTGCAGCTGATAGATTTAAGGCATCCTCCGACTAAAGACGATCAAGCGATGTACGCCTGGTTAAAACATCACAAACTGCCTGTTTGCGTTGTAACCACGAAAGCGGACAAAATCCCCAAAGGAAAATGGCAAAAGCATTGCAAGGTTATCAAAGAAACGTTAGAGTTTGAAAAATCAGACCATATGATTGTGTTTTCTTCGGAAACCGGCCAAGGCAAGGAGGAACTTTGGTCTTTTATTGAGAATAAAATCGGCTGGGAACAGCAGAAAACCGCCATTAAGGAATAATGGCGGTTTTTACTAACGCTGGATGATAAAATAGGTGAGCGGTACAACGAATGTATAAAATGCTAATTTAATTCATAATTATTCATTCCTATAAAAAGAAAGACAAGCTTAATGCAAATGTGAAAAACAGAGCATTTGAAAGAAGCGCATTAAACATTTTTAAAAAAGGTTACTAAACGAAGGAGAAGACAGCATAAATTAAGCAAAGATCAAGAGTTTTTTGTATATTCATTCAAAAAGCCGAGGAAAAAGGTGCGTTTTTTCTTGAAATTCGCCGGAATTTCGAGACCGGTTGAGAGGAATATTAAGGCTGGTTGTAGTATAATATGAGATGAGCATAAAACTCAAAATTTCTTCATGGCTTGAAAAAATAGAATTGAGGGATTTCCAATGGCACAGAGGTTAGCGACGGAATATGTCAAAACCCGCCTGCAATTAACGGAAGCCGAAATGTCTAAATTTATTCAAATGTTTACCGAGCAACAAGTTACCCTACAGGTCAAAGTACTGGATAAAGGACGTCAGGAGATTGTATTTCTGGACGATGCCGGCCAAGAAGTTGTCCTGTCATTTGAACAAATTGCCGGTCAGTATATCTGCCGAGATACCTACCGGTTCACGAGCATCCGGCTCGCCAATATCATGCGTAAAGCAATAGCTGAATTTAAAGGGGCTGCCGTTTCCAAACGGATCTTCCGTGGTTTCACCATGGTGTATTACTACCAGCAGGGGAAAGTAATTCAGATCAAGGAAGTAAAAGACGGTAATGAAAGGGTGGTCTTTGAACATAAAGATACCTTAGGGCAGCTGGAACTGCTGTATCAAAAAAATGAAATAGAACATGAGATACAGATGATTTATGAAGAGATTAACCGTCTTCTGGATTTACGCATCCATGTCCGTGAGAACGAAATCCATACCAAAATCGATAACCAGCTGAAAGAACTAACGCATCGGTTGTTTGTTTTAGAAGCATAAAGAAAATAAATTATGTTTGTTGGAAAAGGGACCGTCACTTACGGTTCTTTTTTGTTTCCTTAAACTGATCACCAAACAGACTAATGCCTAATAAAGTAAAAGGGCGGGATTCATAATCAATTTTATAAGTTTTGAAATTGATTCTTCATGACAAATCCAAAAAAAATATGCCAATTGTTTCTTCTTTTTTAAAAAGGTATTGCTTTTCTTCTCAACAAATGTTATTTTTAAGTTCGTTGAAAACAATATAGGAACCAGGATTCACTCAGGACATGTAATGTTGCGAGAGATTTTTCCCTCGGGAAGTGAATGACGTAGGTCCTAGCGGATGAAATCAAACCAATTTTATTCCTAGGAAGGGGGAACCGGAAGATGGAATACTCAACTTTCGGAAGACACGTTGCTGTAGATACTTGGGGAGTGGACTTCGACCTTTTGAACAATGCAGAATGGCTGCAATCTCAAATGGTGGAGGCTGCTGAAGTTTGTGGTGCAACCGTACTATCTGTTCAGTCCAAGCAATTCGAGCCACAAGGCGCTACTGTTTTGGTATTGCTGTCTGAAAGTCACTTATCCATTCATACTTATCCTGAGAGAGGATTCGCAGCATTGGATTGCTATACCTGTGGGGAGACTGTCGACCCCGGGTTGGCCATTGATTACATGGTTTCGGTTTTGAAGCCTGAGAAGGTTTACGCTAAGAAACTTGTCCGGGGTATGGGTGAGTTTCAAGTGGAAACACCGGTAGTAAAATAAGCAGAATTGACAAAATGAGAATAAGTGAATAACAAAGACATTTGCATATACAAGATTTTTAAAAACCACGGATAAATATATCTGTGGTTATTTGTTTTCTGCACCTCCCATACAATGTATACAGCAAGACAAGTTTAAGGGGGAGGGAGCAAACCATGCGAAAAAAAATAACTGGTCCTGTTATAAAAATAGTAGTGACCGTACTAATCTGCCTATGGCCGCTGTCGCAACTGTTTCATTTTTTTCAGGGGAAGGCAAATGAAAAGGATGCGGGGTATTTGCTTTTCCAAGTATCCC
This sequence comes from Paenibacillus larvae subsp. larvae, assembly GCF_002003265.1. Classification (NCBI taxonomy): domain Bacteria; kingdom Bacillati; phylum Bacillota; class Bacilli; order Caryophanales; family Paenibacillaceae; genus Paenibacillus; species Paenibacillus larvae. Next base: position 1,922,439 of record NZ_CP019687.1, on the reverse strand, counting down.
TGTTTCAGATGGAACTGCTGAACAGTTATCTGCAAGATCCAGGACGAATTGAACAGACGACCCAATTGGACCCGCTGAAACAAGTTCTGTATTCGGCTACTTATTCGCATGAAAGGCTGGTGGCTGCATTTGGAGAAAAGCATATTCCCTCCTTGCGGAGTCTCTCTGAACTGATGCAGGCCATTTTGCGAATGCAGATTGGAGGCGGGCGGGCATTGAAGAAGGAAGAAACGAGGGCACTTCAGGAAGCGGCCAAACTGTACGGAATTATGTATGAATCGTATCAAAAGCTGGTAAGTCCAAACGGCTCTCCTATATCTTCTAATGGAAAGGCTCTGTCCGAGGCAGATAATCAACTGGCGAAACTGCTTGAGAAAAAACTGCGCGAATAAATGGGAAAGGACAGGAATAAGGCTGAATATTGGTATAGACTGCCTTTGGGCCGAGCAAACTAGAAAGGATTCAGCAGGTCTTTCATAATTTATTCAAATAATTTGTCGGTAAAGTGCCCTGCCTATGATATAATGTGTAAGGTAATACAGACAAGAGGAGGTAGTGGATCTATGCACACGATCGTGGTCGGGTTGAACTACAAAACCGCTCCAGTAGAGACCAGAGAGCGATTTGCGTTTTCCAAAGAAGCGCTAACACAAGCTGTTCAGGAACTGCGGGAAACGAAAAGCATCCTCGAATGTGTTATTGTGGCCACATGCAACCGTACGGAGATATATGCTGTAGTTGACCGCGCGAATGTGGGAGCACATTATATCCGTAAATTCTTGGAACAAACGTTTGGAGTTCCTAAAGAGGAATTTCAGCAACATTTATATATAAAAGAAGACCGGGAAGCCTTTGCCCATTTATTTCGGGTAACGAGCGGTCTGGATTCTATGGTCATCGGGGAAACTCAGATTTTGGGGCAGGTGAAGGAGGCTTTCTTCTTGTCCCAATCCCTGAAGGCAACAGGTACTTATTTTAACACCTTGTTTAAACAGGCAGTGACTATGGCTAAGAAAGCTCACGCCGAGACAGGCATTGCTGATAATCCCGTATCTGTAAGTTACGCCGCCGTAGAGTTGGGGCGTCATATTTTTGGCCTATATACGAACAAAACTGTAATGATTATTGGTGCCGGCAAGATGAGTGAACTGACCGTGAAGCATTTGCATGCAGGCGGTGTTGGACAAATCTATGTCGTCAACCGGACTTTTGCTAAAGCAGCTGAACTGGCCGCCAAATTTGGGGGGTACCCGTCGCTGCCGATCAAATGCTGACAAAGATGGTCCATACGGATATTGTGATCAGTTCGACCGGTTCGAATGAATATATATTGACCAAATCACAAGTGGAACAGGTGATGGCTTCCCGCAGGAAGTCACGGCAGCTGTTCATGATGGATATTGCTGTCCCAAGGGACATAGACCCGGCTATCAGTGATATGCCGGAAGTTTTTCTATACGACATCGATGATTTGAATTCACTGGTGGAAACACACATGGAACAGCGGAAGAAAGCGGCTTTGGCCATTGAAGAGAGAATCCGGGCCGAAGTGGAGATTTTTGAACAGTGGATTAAAATGCTGGGGGTTAGCCCGGTTATTCACGCCCTTCAATCCAAAGCGCACTCAATCCATCAGGAAACTATGGCAAGTTTGATGAATAAGCTGCCTGATCTGACCGATCGTGAAAAGAAAATCATTCACAAATTAACGAAAAGCATAGTTAACCAGATGCTCCGTGACCCTATCCTGCGCATTAAGGAAATGGCCGCGGAACGGGATGGTAATGAAGCACTGGATCTCTTTACCCACATTTTTGCTCTTGAAGAATTACTAGAAGCAGAAAAGCATCCCGGACAGGCTGCTGTCGGGGTAATGCGGCAGGATGCCAAGGAAGAAGGCAAGTGGAAGGACGAGCTATCCAGAATCACGCTTGGACGGCTTGAAGCTTTAGCCCGTACATGATATTCTTCCAAATCGGATCGGGAGTGGTGCTATGATAAGCCCAAGCGTATTATACGATGCCATCCTCTACCTGTACGCCCTGAGCCTGCTGTTTTCCTTTTCCGATATTGCCCGGGCAAATCGGAATGCAAAACGGATGGGTACAGGGCTGCTTTCGTTTGTATGGGTGCTTCAAACTGCGTACCTGTGCAGCCGTCTTTATGATCATCGGGTTAGCTTTGTATTTTCCATGTTCGAAACCTTGTTTTTATTGTCCTGGCTTCTGGTCACCATTTCGTTTATTCTAAATCGTATTTTTCGTATAGATTTAGTCGTATATGTTGTAAACGTGCTAAGCTTTGCCGTTCTTGCACTCAATTTTTTTAGCACAACTAGCCCCTCTCCGTTGCTGCAAAGCTGGCACATAAAAGATGAGCTGCTGTTCATCCATGTTTCCATGGCCATAGGCAGCTATGCGGCTTTCACAACGGCGGCAGTATTTTCTGCTTTGTATCTGATTTTGTATAAGATGTTAAAGCGAAAGAACTGGAACCAGTTTATGAAGCGGATGCCGTCTTTGGAAAATCTGGAGACTTATGCGGTATATGCTGTTCTCGTCGGGACTCCGTTATTGCTGCTTTCCATTGTTTTGGGATGTGTATGGATAGCGCTCAGCGGGCATGATATGTATTTTTTTGATCCAAAAGTAATGAATTCCATCCTGGTTCTTGCCGCATACTCTTTTTATTTATATCGGTACCGTGTGCTTAAAGTTAGCGGTGGTAAGCTTGCTGTCTGGAATTTGGGGGCTTTTGGGTTTGTACTTTTAAATTTGGCAGTAACCAATGTTTATTCAAACTTTCATGACTGGTATGGAATGGGGGCCCCGCGATGACGGTATACCCGATAATGTTAAATGTTAAAGAAATGGTTTGCCTGATCGTGGGCGGGGGCCGTGTTGCCGAGCGGAAAGCATCCCACCTACTGGAAGCCGGAGCCGATGTGCTCTTGATTAGTCCTGAGCTATCTTCAGGTCTTAATGAGCTTGTAAATAAAGGGCGAATTCGTCTGGAACGGAGAAAATATGAAGAGGGGGATATACGCAGGTTTGAGCCTCTTCTTGTTTTTGCCGCTACGAATGAGCCGCGGGTGAATCAGGCCGTGATTGAAGAAGCCAGGCAAGCGGGAAAATTGGTGAATGCAGCTGATAATCCGGATGCCGGAAGCTTCTGTGTTCCGGCTGTATTGAAAAGGGGAAAGCTGGCAATAGCAGTTTCCACGGGAGGGGCAGGGCCTGCAGCTGCAGCCAGGATAAAGCGTGAACTCGCGGGAATGTATGGTCCGGAATATGAGACCTATCTGGATTTTTTGGGACAGTTCAGGAAATGGCTTCGGGAAAGAATACCCTCTTCTGAAGAACGGCATGAACTATTAAAAATAGTGCAGTCATGGCCCCTCGACTCAGTGATTGTAAACGGGCGGTTCGATTCATGGGTTCAAGGTTTTTACCGTCATTTGGACGAAGGGATATCCGGAGAAAACCTGGATCAGTATGCAGCGGCTACAGGCATCCAGTCTTTTATTGGAAGTTGCAGGACGGATTCTTGTCATACAAAAGAACATGGGTGAAACCGGTACATTCTTTAATTCAACTGAAGAAGGGATGGGAAAGACAGGATGCGCAAGATCGTGGTTGGAACGAGGCAAAGTGCTTTGGCGCTTACGCAAACCGGACAAGTGGTGGACGAGCTGCGAAAGAGGTGCCGGGAGGCAGGGCTTCAGGTGGAGTTTGAAATACGCAAGATTGTCACCAAAGGTGACCGAATTCTTGATGTTACTTTGTCCAAGGTTGGCGGTAAAGGGCTGTTTGTGAAGGAAATTGAGCAAGCTATGCTGAACGGGGAGATTGACCTGGCCGTTCACAGCATGAAAGATATGCCGTTTGAACTGCCGGAAGGACTGGTAATCGGAGCCATTCCGGAACGACAGGACCCTAGGGACTGTATCCTTACAAAAGGATATGTATCCCTGGATGAACTTCCCCAGGGAGCTCTTGTCGGAACTAGCTCGCTGCGGCGCGGCAGCCAGCTGCTGCATGCCCGTCCGGACCTTACGATTCGTTCGGTACGGGGAAATATTGATTCGAGGCTGCGCAAGCTCGAATCGGAAGGCTTCGATGCGATTGTACTGGCCTCAGCCGGCTTGCACCGGATGGGTTGGGAAGAACGCATCAGCGGCTATCTGCCGCCCGAACAGTGTCTCCCTGCCGTAGGCCAGGGAGCCCTCTGCATTGAGTGCCGGGGCGGCGATGCTTTCGTGCTGGATCTGCTGAAGCTGATCCAGCACGATGATACCGCGCTTGCGGTAAGAGCGGAGCGGGCCTTCCTGGGCCGCCTCAACGGCGGCTGTCAGGTCCCGCTTGGAGCTTTTGCAAGCGTGGACCACAGCGGCGGTACAGAGCCGCTGCTTACGCTCACAGCCATGGTCGGTTCTCCCGACGGCAGTAAGTTGCTTAAGGAGACGCGGCAGGGAACGCGTCCGGAAGAGCTCGGGCTTCAATTGGCTGATGCCCTGATTGGACGGGGAGCGGACAGGATACTGGCAGATGCTATGCATGAATAGATAGGAGAGGTGCAGGTTGGGGAAAGGGAAAGTTTACCTTGTCGGAGCGGGTCCGGGTGATCCAAAATTAATAACCCTGAAAGGTCTTGAAGCGATTCAAAAAGCGGATGTTATCGTTTATGACCGCCTTGCAAGTCCCAGGTTGCTCAAACATAGAAAGCCGGGGGCCGGAACTATCTTTGTCGGCAAGCATCCGGACAAGCATATGATGAAACAGGAGGACATCAACCGCCTCCTGGTTAATCTGGCTTTGGAAGGGAAGATAGTAGTAAGGCTGAAGGGAGGGGACCCCAGCATTTTCGGCCGTGTGGGGGAAGAAGCGGAACAGCTTAAGGAGCATCGGATTCCTTATGAAATGATCCCGGGCATAACATCGGCTATTGCAGTTCCGGCGTATGCGGGAATACCGGTGACCCATCGCGACTTCACCTCAACCTTTGCCATTGTTACCGGACATGAGTACCTGAACAAAACTTATAGCAAACTGGACTGGGAACATCTTGCCAAAGGGATTGGCACCATTGTATTTCTTATGGGTGTCGCCAATTTATCCAATATTTGCGAAAGGTTAATCAGCCACGGCAAGTCTCCGGATACTCCCGCTGCGATCATCTGCATGGGAACATGGATGGAACAGGAGACAATAACCGGAACGCTGAGGACAATCTCAGGCAAAGCACTGGAAGCCAATTTTACATCCCCCGCTGTTATTATTATCGGGGAAGTAGTCCGCCTTCGGGACAAGCTATCCTGGTTTGAGCAGAAACCGCTGTTTGGCAAACGGATTCTGGTGACCCGCGCACGCAGCCAGGCAAGTGAACTGGCGGCCAAGATCGAAGATCTGGGCGGTGAACCCGTAGAATTTCCCGTGATATCGTTGAGGGAGCCGTCCAGGCCGGAGGCTATCCGCGCCCTGGAACAAGCAGTGTCCTGCCTTGAACTTTATAATTGGATTCTTTTTACTAGCGTGAACGGAGTAGACTTTTTTTTCGAATATTTAACAAAACATCACATAGATATCCGGCGGCTGTACGGGGCAAAAATCGCGGCAGTAGGACCTGCTACGGCTGATGCATTACGCAACCGGGGATTGATTCCGGATTTTATCCCCCGGGAATTTGTGGCTGAAGGCCTTCTTGCCGGCTTGGAGGAGCATATCCGGTCTGGGCAGCATGTCCTTCTTCCCACCGCAAATATAGCACGTAAACTGCTGGAGGAAAACTTTTCCCGCAGAGGCGTACATGTCACTAAAGTGGATGTGTATGAAAATGTGCTTTCCACGGAAGGGGTGGAAGAAGTGCTGGAACTTCTCCGCGATGGAGCGCTTCATGCCGTCACTTTTACCAGTTCTTCCACAGTGAATAATTTGCTTGAAGCCCTGCGGCAGGCTGGGGCCGTAAACCCTCAGGAACTCCTTGCCCCGCTGGAACTTGTTTGTATAGGTCCCAAAACGGCTGAAACCCTGCATAAAAACGGGTTCTCCCGTTACCGGACAGCAGCAGAAGCTACAATTGATTCCCTGGTCGAGGCACTGCAGGCAGGTGCCGGATCCGATTCATTCTTTTAATAGAGAAGGAGGATATTATCATGACAACAACCTTTAAACGCCATCGCCGTCTTCGCAGTTCGGCCGCAATGAGAAACATGGTCCGGGAAACCAACCTTTCCGTCCATGACCTGATTCAGCCTATTTTCGTAACCCACGGGAAGAACATAAAGGAAGAAATCCCTTCAATGCCGGGAGTATTTCACTTCTCCCTGGACCGGCTTGAAGAAGAACTGAAAGAAATTGTCGAGCTTGGCCTTCCCGGTATTTTGTTATTCGGGGTACCGGAACATAAGGATGCTGCCGGTACTTCCGCTTATGAAGAGCATGGGATTGTCCAGGAAGCGACACGTCTGATCAAAAAGTATTATCCGGATCTGCTTGTGATTGCGGATACTTGCTTATGCCAATTCACAGATACCGGACACTGCGGCGTGGTTCATGTAGATCCTGCTACGCAAAAGGCGGACGTGGCTAACGACGAGTCGTTGGAACTGCTTGTCCAAACTGCTGTATCCCAGGCTAAGGCAGGAGCTGACATCATTGCCCCTTCCAACATGATGGACGGTTATGTGCAGGCGATCCGTTGCGGATTGGATGAAGCGGGTTTTGCCCATATTCCGATCATGGCATATTCCGTCAAATATTCCTCCGCTTTTTATGGTCCATTCCGTGATGCGGCTCATTCTACCCCGCAGTTTGGAGACCGTAAAACCTATCAAATGGATCCGGCCAATGTTCGGGAAGCATTGAGAGAAGCGGAAAGCGATGTTACCGAAGGAGCAGATTTTCTTATGGTGAAACCGGCTCTTGCTTATATGGACATCATCTCATTACTGAAACATAACTTTGACCTTCCGGTTGTAGCCTATAACGTCAGTGCCGAATACTCCATGGTAAAAGCGGCAGCCCTTCAAGGATGGATCGATGAAAAAGCCGTTGTTCTTGAAACGTTAATCGGATTTAAACGCGCAGGAAGCGACATCATACTCACTTACTTTGCCAAAGATGCCGCCCGCTGGCTGAGCGGGAAGTAACCAAAAGACAAGGTTCTAACGAATCCTCTCTCTTCTTAGGGAAGAAGGAGGATTCGTTTGTTTTACATGTCTACCGAACACTTGTGCATATTGTCATAGGATTTTCGGAAAGTTTCCAAGTGATTGGGCTATACCGCCCTTATAATAAGGAGATACTGGATAAAATCATCATCTGATAGGGGGGAAGACCGTGTGAAAGGCATGAATGATTTGTTCCTGCGGGCTTGCCGCAGAGAGTCTATAGATACCGTGCCCGTTTGGTATATGCGCCAGGCTGGCCGATATGATCCTGACTACCGGAAAATCAAGGAATCTTATACATTGCTGGAAATTTGCAGACAACCTGAACTGGCTGCAGAAGTAACGATGATGCCGGTAAAAAAACTGGGAGTAGATGCGGCAATTTTATACTCGGATATCATGAACCCGGTAGCTTCCTTAGGGGTGAAATTCGATATTGTCAAAAATATCGGTCCTGTTATCGAACATCCGTTGCGGACTTCAAAAGATGTGGAAACGCTTCGACCTATTGATGTGGATGGGGACCTGCCTCATATCATGGAGACAATCCGTATTTTGGACAGGGAATTGACGGTCCCTCTGATTACGTTTGCCGGGGCGCCATTTACTATCGCCAGTTATTTAATTGAAGGCCGCCCGTCGAAATCTTATATTCAAACCAAAACGATGATGTACAGCCAGCCTAAAGTCTGGTTTGCTCTGATGGAAAAATTAGGGAATATGATTATTGCTTATTTGAAAGCCCAAATCGCTAACGGAGCCAAGGCTATTCAGTTGTTTGACAGTTGGGTAGGGACTTTGTCTCCGGAGGACTTCTCCTTCTATGTACTACCAACTATCGAACGGATATTTGAGGATATCCAGGACCAGCCTGTACCGAAAATTTATTTTCCCGGAGTCAGTTCAGGGGAGCTGCTTCCGGTTCTTCGCCATCTCAAAGCAGACGTTATCGGCCTAGATTGGAGAGTATCTGTAGAAGAAGGGCGGAAAAGGCTGGATCATACCTTTGCCGTACAAGGGAATCTGGACCCGTATGTACTCACTGCCCCGATGCCGTTGATTCAAGCGAAGGCTAAGGCGATCATAGATCAAGGCATTCAGCGTCCGGGCTTTGTATTCAATCTGGGCCACGGGCTATTTCCTGAAGCCTCATTAGATAAATTGCGGGAACTTACGGATTTTGTGCATGAATATTCCCGAACCGCTATTGCCAAACAGTTGAAAGGAGAGGTACATCAACAATGACCAAACCTAAAACAGGCGTTCTCGTTATGTCATATGGAACGCCCGAAAGCCTTGAACAGATTGAAGCTTACTATACCCATATCAGAAGAGGAAACAAGCCGAGTCCGGAACAGCTGAAAGAATTGACCGACCGTTATAAAGCCATTGTCGGGGGAGTGTTCCCGTTAAGAGCCAATACGGATGAACAGGCGGCTGCTTTGGATGAGACGCTTAACCACCGTTATTCTGACCGGGAATTTGTATGTTATCAAGGTTTAAAACATGCTTACCCGTTTATTGAGGAAGGCGTGAAACAGATGGTGAAGGATGGAATAAAGGAAGCAGTTGCTGTAGTACTGGCCCCCCATTACTCTGTGATGAGTATAGGATCCTATATAAAGCGTGCCCGGGAAGCGGCAGAGAAGGAAGGGCTGGAGATTCGCTTTGTGGAAAGCTATCATCTTCATCCGGCATTAATTGAAGCATGGACGGCCAGGGTCAATGAGGGACTGGATAAGTTTGAAGATTCGGAAAAAGAAAAAGTTAAAGTGATCTTTACGGCGCACAGCCTACCGGAAAAAATCGTTGAAATGAATGATCCATACCCGGATCAGCTTCTTGCAACTTCTCATGCTATTGCGGAAAAGGCACAATTATCCCAATGGCAGTTTAGCTGGCAAAGCGCCGGGAGGACATCCGTATCATGGCTGGGGCCGGATATTTTGGATGTGCTTCGGACCCTTCATGAGGAAGAGAGGGTAGGAAATGTGCTAATATGCCCGATCGGTTTTGTTTCGGAACATCTTGAAATCTTGTATGACATCGATATTGAGTGCCAGGGATTGGCTAAAGATCTTGGCATGCATCTGGAGCGGACTGCTATGCTTGGAACCGACCCGCTTTACATGAAAACGCTAAGTGATGTCATTGTACAGCAGCTTGGATAAAAAGGGAATCGGGTAGCAGGAAAAAGGGAGGCAGGTATACATGAAGCAAAGACCAAAATTGCTCGTCGTCGGAGGAGGCATGACAGGTTTAAGCGCCGCCTTTTATCTTCAGCGTTACGCGGAAGAGGATGACGTCCCTGTCCAAATTATAGTTGCGGAAAAGACCGGAAAATTCGGAGGGAGAATTCATACTCTTCGCCGGGACGGGTTTGTATTTGAAAAAGGGCCTGATTCATTTCTGGCAAGAAAGACCCCTATTCTGGACTTGTCCAGGGAGTTGGAGCTTATGTCTGAACTGACAGGAACCAATCCTAAGGCCCAAAAGACCTATATTTTAAAAGAAAAGGAATTCCACTTAATTCCCCCGGGACTTGTTCTCGGGGTTCCTACCCAGTGGGCTCCGTTTTTGGCGAGCCGCCTGATTTCACCGGAAGGCAAACGGCGTGTTGCGGAGGATGTAACTTTGCCGGTGGGAAAAGAGAATGGGGATGAATCACTGGGTGATTTTCTTGAACGCAGGATGGGAAAGGAAATGCTTGAACATGTAGTTGAGCCGCTTCTTGCAGGAATCTATGCCGGGGATACTTACAAGCTCAGCCTGCAGGCTACGTTTCCCCAGTTCCAACAGGCCGAGAAGCATGCCGGAAGCCTTATTCTTGGAATGATGGAGAATCAAAAGAAAGCCAGAGCATCCGCTGCTCCGGAAGACATTCCCCAAGAAGCCTGTTCTTCGGCATTTTTAACGTTTACCGGCGGGCTTCAAGTGCTGATTGGAAAGCTTGAGCAAACGCTTCGGTCCCAGAATCATGTAGAACTAAGGGAGAACTGTGGAGTCTCATCGTTTGATAAGAGAAAAGATGGTTACCTGGTCCGGTTTGAAGATGGAAAAGAAGAGAAAGTGGACGGTATTGTACTAACTACACCCAACTTTCATTCCTGCGAGCTCTTAAGTTCCCTTCCGTCTGCAAAACCACTGCGTGACATCTCCTATGTTTCGGTAGCGAATGTTATTCTGGCCTTCGAGGAAGAAGAAATCAAACATGTGCTTGACGGAACGGGCTTTTTAGTTCCACGTAAGGAAGGGCGTACCATTACTGCCTGTACATGGACATCGGCGAAATGGCTGCATACTGCTCCGGAAGGAAAGGTACTGCTGCGATTTTATGTCGGCCGTTCAGGAGACGAAGGCTGGACCGAATGGAACGATGAGGAATTGGTTTCCCGTGTTAAAGAGGATCTTCATGATTTGATGGGAGTAACTGCTGAGCCTTTATTTTATGAGGTAACCCGGCTCTACAAGTCAATGCCCCAATACCCTGTCGGTCACCTGGATGCTATCCGGCGGCTTCGCCGGGATTTAAGGGAACATATGCCTGGTGTATTTGTCACTGGTGCCGGTTTTGAGGGAGTCGGGCTTCCGGATTGTATCAGGCAGGGAAGGGATACGGCTAAAGAACTGATCCACCACATTAAGGGGTAGAGCAGGCAGTCCAATTCATTATGTCTGTTCTCCAGTATTTTTAGTACAAAGGAGTTGGCAGTATGAGCACGAATCGCCTACGAATAGACAGGAAGTCGGCAGAGGCTTTTGAAGAAGCCAAGAAAGTGATCCCAGGCGGTGTGAATAGTCCTGTCCGAGCGTTTAAGTCCGTTGGGCTTACCCCTTTATATATTGATCATGCCAAGGGATCCAAAGTATATGATATAGACGGCAATGAATTTATAGATTACGTAGGGTCCTGGGGACCGCTTATTTTAGGACATGCCCACCCTGAAGTCATTGCCCAGATTCAGGATTACGCAGAAAAAGGAACCAGCTTTGGGGCCCCGACGCTGATTGAGACAGAAATGGCCCGGATTGTTACTGAACGCGTACCCTCCGTTGATATTGTGCGCATGGTGAATTCCGGAACGGAAGCGACCATGAGTGCTCTTCGCCTCGCCCGCGGCTATACCAAACGCAATAAGATTGTGAAATTCGAAGGAAGCTATCACGGCCATGCAGATTCTCTCCTGATTAAAGCGGGGTCCGGAGTGGCGACATTGGGACTTCCTGACAGTCCCGGTGTTCCTGAAAGTGTGGCGGTTAATACGATAACCGTACCCTATAACGACTTGGATACTTTAAAAGAAGTATTCCATACTTTCGGTGAAGATATTGCGGCAGTAATCGTTGAGCCGATAGCGGGGAATATGGGAGTGGTTCCGCCTCTGCCGGGATTTCTTCAAGGACTCCGCGATATTACGGAAAAGTACGGATCACTGCTTATTTTTGATGAGGTGATGACGGGTTTCCGCGTCCATTTGAATTGCGCCCAGGGTCTGTTCGGTATAACTCCTGACCTTACGTGTCTGGGGAAAGTGATCGGCGGAGGCCTTCCTGTAGGAGCTTATGGCGGGAAACGGGAAATTATGGAGAGAATTGCCCCAAGTGGTCCGATCTATCAGGCCGGTACATTATCGGGTAACCCGCTGGCTATGATCGCAGGTTATACTACCCTTCGTTTGCTTGGGGAGCCGGGTGTGTATGAAGAATTGGAGCGTAAATCGTCCAAATTAGAAGAGGGATTTGCCCAAAATGCCCGGGAAGCGGGAATTCCCTGCACAATTAACCGGGTTGGGTCCATGGTATGTCCATTCTTTACGGACCAGAGAGTGATTAATTATGAAACAGCCAAAACCTCTGATCTGAACCGCTTCACTTCCTATTTTGCCCGTATGCTGGATTATGGAGTATCTGCCGCTCCTTCCCAGTTTGAAGGGATGTTTGTATCGTTAGCTCATACGGATGAGGATATCGATGCCACAATCGAGGCTAACCGCCAGGCTTTGAAGAGATTATAACCAGCAAAAATAAACGCCGTTTCTCCGTCTCACGGGCGGGGGATCGGTGTTTATTAATGATTCATACCGGCATTATCTTTAGATGAGGGAAGGGCGTTCCGAACAGGGCTGCGAAGCCGTTTCTGCTCGAGCAAAAAATTCCTTTGGAATCCAGGAGGAGTTTTTTTACTTGATCTTGCTGCCGGAGTGAATTATATTGAAATCATTCGAATTTTGTCAGCGACCGGAAAGAGGTGTCCAGGCTTTGCCTACCCCATATACAAAAATTAACCGTTCTCCTTTCCTCAAACTAACCCGGGAGCATTTGGTAAACCTGTGCCGGAATGAAACGCCGGCCATGACTGAACAGGAATTAGCCAGGCTAACAGGGCTTAATGAAACTATATCACTGAAAGAAGTGAGGGAGGTTTATTTTCCGCTTTCCAAATTGATTCATCTTCATGTGAAAGCTTCCCAACAGCTGTATGTTGAGGCCAGCCGTTTTTTGCAGAGCCCCTCCCGGAAAGTTCCCTTTATTCTTGGTATTGCGGGGAGTGTAGCGGCCGGGAAGAGTACAACGGCTCGTGTACTTCAGCATTTACTTGCCGGTTTTCCGGAATATCTCCGTGTGGATTTGGTTACAACAGACGGCTTCCTGTTCCCTAATGAGGTGCTTGAAGCCAAAGGACTGCTCCGCCGCAAGGGCTTTCCCGAAAGCTATGACATCAAGCGGCTTCTTTGTTTTTTGGCGGATGTAAAGGCTGGTTTGAGTGAAGTCCGGTGTCCGGTATATTCCCATTTTGAATATAATATTGTCAAAGACCGGCATATTGTTGTCCAACAGCCTGATATACTGATTGTGGAAGGGCTGAATGTTCTTCAAGTAGGGGGGATCCCCAGGATCAGCGTCCCAGAGTGTTTGTATCCGACTTTTTCGATTATTCCATTTATGTGGATGCGCAGGAGGACCATATTGTCCGGTGGTTTCTGGAAAGATTTCTTATGCTTCGGACTACGGCGTTCCGCAACCCTGCGTCTTATTTCCGCCGATATGCAGATGTGACGGAAGATGAGGCTATCCGGGTGGCGAAGGAAATTTGGGAGACTATAAACGGAATTAACTTGAAAGAAAACATCCTCCCTACCAAAGGGAGAGCGGATTTAATCTTGACCAAAGGGTATGACCACTCTGTAGAACAGATCCAAATACGCAAACTGTAGTTAGTATAGCAAGAAGCAGGGAGAAAAACTCCCTGCTTCTTTTTTTATGAGACCGTTAACCCTGCGAAGGCTCTTCATTATGCGTTTCTGCGGGGGAGTAACCTGCTCCTTGCTTCCGCCTTGTCTGCAGTCTGGATTGGAGACGGGAGTTGTTGCAGGCGTCGGATTCAGTTTACTGCTGGGAACCGGAGTCTTCGCCGGAGCAGGACTTGGTTTTTCTGTAGAAGCCGGTTTTGATGTTCCGGTGCTACCACGTCCCGGTGTTTTTGTAAATTACTTTTTTTTCGGTTTTGATTTCTTGTTTGCCTGCTCTTTCAAATAGTCCGGATGATCATAGGCCCCCCCGGATCAATTTCCTTCAATCCTTCCCAAATGTTATGGACTTCTACATCTTTCGGGCGGTTAAAGATCAGGAACCCGCTTGGCAATCTGCGTTCGCCGTATCTGCTGGATGGTTGGGTAAGCAGTTTACGATCCTTTACCATTTCGGAAGAGGCTCCTCCATCTAAAAATCCGGCATTGATGCAGCCCTGTTCCAGCAGAAGGTCTTGTACCTCACGAAGTGTGGCTCCTACACTATGAGCCTGGCGGCCGTCAATCACTACGAAAATAACGGTTCCGTCTGCACGCTGTCCTAACGCAGTACGCGGAGCCCGTCCCCAACCCCCGTCTCCCTTCGTAATAAGCGGTTTTCCGTTGGCAATTACTCTTGGATAGAAAGAGACGGCTTCCGAAACCTTCATGGCTCTCAGTTGATCAATGGAATACTTCCCGATAACCAATGTGCCTTTATCTGTAAAGCCGACAATATGCTGGGGATATCTTCTTTCTGATCGTTATACAATACTTTTCCGCCGGACAAAATGGCTCCGATTGGAGCAAAGCCGTTACCCAGGCCGTCAGGATCAATAAACCCGCCTCCGTTTACGCCGGCAACAGCGCCGGTGCGTTCTACCATGGAAGTGATGCGTTCTCCCTCTCCTTTTTTTCCGGGAACCACTACTCGGATAGAGCGGGGGTCAAAAACGTACATCATTTTCCCTACCCAATAATCTCCCGAAATGTCAACTACTTTGACGAGTTGATCGATACTCTTGTTTTTATTGAAGGAGACGGCATTTAAATCTTGCTTTTCCTTGGCATTGCGGTCATTCATGTCGTGAATGGCTTGAACCATTTGATCCCGTTTTTCTGCGCCTACGAGAATCCAGGCCCACTCACGGTGCTGGGTTGTTATTACAGTTTTGGCCAAAAACTTCATGATGGATTGGCCGGGAGGAGTCATGTATAAGAAGGTAGATGTCAAAAAAGCTATGAAAGTAGTGACAAAGAGAGTTTTTTTTATACGTCCAAAATTCTGCCATTGCTGTTTAGTATTACTAAGAATTCTCAAAGAAATATTCAATTTGCTTCTCTCCTATATGTTCTGGTGGAATCATCTGATTTTTGTCTGGAAAGGCTATTTTCCTATGATAGCATACCAGGTTTAAATAGAGATTTCATTTTTGTTACAATAAGAATTGGAATAAGACATTGGATCAAGCAGTCCGGAAAGGAACGAAAGGCGACATGAAGCGATATTTTATTTTGGATGTTCCCATTGATTTATGGATCATGATAGGTGCATTTATCCTTTTCCTCGGGATAATCGTATGGAGAAGCAGACAAAGGGGAAGCAAACGATGATCAGCTGGACCAGAAAAGGTTCGTGGATGGAGGTCAAAATTCCGCACATCCCGCAGGAAGAAAGGGGCAAAGGTGCAGGGTCCGGCATATTCACAGACTTGATGCCGAAACAACGGGTGCTGTCTTATATGCGAAAAATGAATGGAGTCACCTGCTGCTGGACGAAGGCATGCGGCTAAAGACGGTCAGAAGGGAGTATGCGGCTTTGGCGGAAGGGTGTATCGAACCGACGGTAGGAGTCATAGATTTGCCAATCGGGCGTGACCGTCATCATAAGTCCAAAAGAAGAGTAACCCTTAAAGGACAACATGCTGTAACCCGCTATGCTGTAGCTGCACAGCTAGAACAGGCAGCACTGCTCCATTTAAGCTTGGAAACCGGACGTACTCATCAGATTCGCGTCCATCTTAGTCATATTGGCCATCCTCTTTTGGGGGATTCGCTATACGGGGGAATACCGCACTAATTTCCAGGCAGGCCCTGCACGGGGAGCGGATCTCTTTCTCTCACCCTATCACGGGGGAGGATTTGAGGATAGAAGCACCATGGCCGGGAGATTTTACCGCCTTATATGCAAAACTGAAGGCTGAGACGAAAATATAGTCATGCCGTCCTTTCTTTACCCATATAATGATACAGATATGAAGAAGCCAGTGGAGTCATTTGGAGGGATCGTAACGATCTCCTGAAGGGAGGACGTAAAACTTATGACGGATCAGCAAACAGGGCTTAGATTTGATATTTACGAACGTATCCATCTCGCCGAAGATGCTGCCGATATCCTTGAATTGGAAGATGTGGAGCTGATTCCACAAATCCAGGTGATGACGGCAGAGGATCAGGCCGTTTTGCAGGGAAATCTAATTCTTACAGGGAGTTACATAGGGGACGGAAATGAAGGGCAGCGCCATCTTGAACATTACATACCAGTAGAAATCTCATTGCCTTTGAACCGGATCAAGAGGGCCGACGATGTATTGGTTGAAATTGAAAATTTTGATATTGACTTGCTGTCTTCCCGGAGCCTTAATGTAACAGGAATACTGTCGCTTCATGGGGTTGAAGTACTTTCCCATCAGGAAGAGGAGGCCGATGTATGGCCCGAAGAAGAGGAACTTGTATTCATTCACCAGAATGATAACAGGCAAACCCCGCAAGGAGAAAAACCGGAATTTGCTCCTCTGCAGGAAGAACCGGTAACTCCCGAACGAAAGACGGAGGCAGTAAATCGGGAACCGGAAGAAAAGGCAGCCCCGCAGCAGGAGCGGATTAAAGAAGAGGAACAGTCCCCGGTTTCCTCCACGGGGCCTTCCAAGAATACTTCCTTTCTGCAAAAAGAGGTTCCGCAAAAAGAAGTGTTCCTATCAGCAGAACCTCAACCAGAAGAGTCTTCTGAGGAATTTCAACGGGAACCTACCGCGATTTCATTTGATTCTGTAGCCGAATCTGGTGAATTTGCTGTCCAAAAGGAGGAAGAAGAGAAAGCGGAAGAACCGAAGGAACTTAAGGTGGCCTTTTCGGGAAAACAACTTGATGATGCTGCAGGTTATGTCCATTCCAGTGGAGGGCAGTCTAATGAAAGGGAAGAGGACACCAATGGGGGAACGCAGCCGGATTTTGAAGATGAGGTTCCCCGTGCAGATGCTCTCGAATGGAAACGCCTGTTTGTAAATTCGGAATCTGAGCAGCCTTTCCGTAAAGTGAAAATGTGTATTGTACAAAAGGAGGAGACACTGGAAGACATAGCAAAAAAATATGACATCAATCTGCGTGAGCTTCAGCTTCATAACCGTCTGTCGGATCAGGAAGTATCCGCCGGGCAAATTTTATATATACCAAAGTAAAAGTTAAGCCCCGGGCATTGGGTTCCTCCAAACCGGGGCTTTGCGGGCTTCATTTTGATTGTTTCAATACACTTCGAAAAGAAAGCCCAGGTAAAACAAGAACAGGATAAACAGGAGAAATACATCGAAGCTGTTTGGTAGTATGAGTGTACGGATAAATTGAAGACAAATTATCGGAAACAAGACCCCACGGATCGTGTACCTGAATTTGTACCACCACTTTTGCATTGTCTGTTCCCACCTACTCCCTTGCTAATTTTTTCCGTGACTTTGATCAAAAAAAGGCTCATTGCTAGTTTATGACAGGGTCCGATATGGATATGCTGGTGATAAGCGATCCCGATCCATAAAAGATTGACTGGACAGGGGAATTCAGCTAGTATAAAATGTGGATTATATCCAGAGGGGATATTAAATGTTAAGAACGAAGAAGGGGAGTAGTAAGTAGGATAGCCCTTAAAGAGAGCGGAGCTGCTGCGCTGAGAAGTTCCGTAGGAAGCATCTTGCTGAAGTCACCCCGGAGTTGTAAACGTGAAGAGGATTTCTTTGAAAACCTTTAGCGCTTACCGGCCTGCAGCCGTTACCTGCTTGAAGTGTCAGGGTGAATCCGTTTTTTTAAGCAAGAAATGGGCGGTTTTCACACTGAAATGAAGGTGGTACCACGGAAGTCAGACCTTTCGTCCTTTGTGACGGAAGGTTTTTTTGATTGCAGGATGCCGTGTCCAATTAGCTGGTTGTATGCCGGAAAGCTATTCTTACAAGCAGGAAACAGAATGGAGGGTGTACGTCAGGATGACAGAAGCTAATGACAAACAAACCGTTTCGATGCCGACAACTTACGATCCTTCACAGGCGGAGAAAAAATGGTATGATTACTGGATTGAAAAAGGTTTTTTTAAAGCCGGGCAAAATCCGGAAAGGGAGCCTTATATGATCGTTATTCCTCCTCCAAACGTGACGGGGATGCTGCATATTGGGCATGCACTCGATTTCACTTTGCAGGATATTATTATCCGTGCTAAACGGATGCAGGGATATGATGCTTTATGGCTTCCCGGTTCCGACCATGCCGGTATTGCCACACAAACCAAAGTGGAACAGAAACTGAGAGAAGAGGGAGTAAGCCGGTATGATCTCGGGCGTGAAGCTTTCCTGGAGAAAGTATGGGACTGGAAAGAGTTATATGCCGGAACGATCCGGGAGCAATGGGGGAAAATGGGGCTTTCTCTGGACTTTTCCCGCGAACGCTTTACCCTGGATGAGGGGCTGTCCAAAGCTGTCAGGAAAGTATTCGTAAAACTGTATGATAAAGGTTTGATTTACCGCGGCAAATATATTATCAACTGGGACCCTGCTGCACGAACGGCTCTGTCCGACATTGAAGTGGAATACAAAGAAATACAAGGGAACTTGTACCATTTGGAATACCCGCTTAAAGACGGAAGCGGTTCAATTACTGTTGCCACTACCCGTCCTGAGACCATGCTGGGGGATGCGGCGGTAGCTGTACATCCGGAAGACGAACGTTATAAAGACATGGTTGGCAAGACGCTGGTTCTGCCAATCGTTGGCCGGGAGATTCCGGTAATTGCGGATGAGTACGTGGATAAAGAATTTGGGAGCGGAGCAGTTAAGATCACACCTGCCCATGATCCGAACGATTTTGAGGTAGGACACCGTCATAATCTGCCGCAAATTCTGGTGATGGATGAATCCGGTAAAATGAACGCGGAAGCAGGTCCTTATCAGGGCATGGATCGTTTTGTTTGCCGCAAAAAAATTGTGGCGGACTTGAAGGAACAAGGCGTGCTGATCCGCATTGAGGAGCATATTCATCAAGTAGGACACAGTGAGCGCAGCGGGGCGGTTGTTGAACCTTACTTGTCTACCCAATGGTTTGTTAAAATGAAACCGCTCGCCGAGAAAGCAATTGAAGTACAAAAGTCTGATAAAGGCGTACATTTTGTACCAGACCGGTTTGAGAAGATTTATTTGCATTGGATCGAAAATATCCGTGACTGGTGCATCTCCCGCCAATTATGGTGGGGGCATCGTATTCCGGCCTGGTATTGTAATTCCTGCGGGGAAGTAACAGTTTCCGGGGAAGACGTTACCTGCTGCCAGCATTGCCAAAGTAACGATATCCGGCAGGATGAAGATGTACTGGATACCTGGTTCAGCTCTGCCTTGTGGCCGTTTTCAACATTGGGCTGGCCGGAACAAACAGATGATCTTAAGCGTTACTTTCCGACCAACGTGCTGGTAACCGGTTATGACATTATTTATTTCTGGGTAGCCAGGATGATTTTTAGTAGTCTGGAATTCACCGGACAAATTCCATTTAAAGATGTTCTGGTTCACGGTCTTGTCCGGGATGCGGAAGGCCGCAAAATGTCCAAATCACTTGGCAACGGAATTGATCCTCTTGAGGTTATTAAGCAATACGGGGCCGATGCCATGCGCTATATGCTGTCTACCAGCAGTACCCCGGGGCAGGATCTCCGCTTCCGTTGGGAACGTGTAGAGCAGGCCCGTAACTTTGCGAATAAAATCTGGAATGCTTCCCGGTTTGCTTTGATGAATTTGGAAGGTTTCAATATGGAAGACCTGGATTTCGGCGGGGAACTGGGCACGTCTGACCGCTGGATTTTGCACCGTTTTAACGAAACTGCCCGTGACGTTACCCGGCTCCTGGACCAGTACGAGTTTGGGGAAACCGGCCGTCTTTTGTACAATTTTATTTGGGATGATTTATGCGACTGGTATATTGAATTCAGTAAGTTGTCTTTATATGGGGATGACGAGCAGGCCAAGAAGAAAACCCAGTCAGTCCTTGTATATGTTCTGGACCATACAATGCGCCTCATTCATCCGTTCATGCCGTTTATCAGTGAAGAGATCTGGCAGCATCTTCCTCATGAGGGAGAAACGATCACCAGAACAGCCTGGCCGCATCCGGATGACCGCTTTGAAGCGCCGGATGCCGTTCGCGAGATGGTACTTCTTATGGATTTGATTCGCGCTGTACGCAACATTCGTGCGGAAGTAAATGTCCCAATGAGCAAAAAAATTGAACTGCTGATCAAGCCTTCCGATGCGGAGAATCTGAACATTCTCCATAAGAATGAGGAATATGTCAGACGCTTCTGTAATACTTCTGTTCTGGAAATATCTGAAGCACTTGCTTCTCCGGATAAAGCGATGACAGCGGTAGTAACCGGTGCAGAGCTGTTCTTGCCGCTGGCAGGTCTTATCGATATCGCCCAGGAGATTGCACGCCTCGAAAAAGAGCTTCAAACCCTGCACGGGGAAGTGGCAAGAATCGAGAAGAAACTTGCGAATGAAGGATTTATGGCTAAGGCGCCTGAAAAAGTCATCGAAGAGGAAAAAGCGAAGCTGGCGGATTATTCCGAAAAACGTGATAAAGTAATTGCTCGGCTGGCAGAGCTGAAAGGATAATTTTATTCAAGACGAGTACAAGCACCTAACCAAACATTGTTTGGCATTCATATCATAAAGGGATGAAATCGATGGAAAACATATTCAACACACATTCCGCCCCTTTTCAGAAAGCAGAGGAAGCTGTGGAATGGATTGTCGGGCTGGTTCCCTTCGGGATCAAGCCGGGCCTGGCACGAATGGAGAGGTTTATGGAAATGCTTGGTCATCCTGAGCGCAGGCTGAAATTTATTCATGTGGCCGGTACGAACGGTAAAGGTTCGACCTGCGCCTTTTTGACAAGTGTACTCATGAACAGCGGATATGATGTCGGAACCTTTACCTCCCCTTATCTGGAGAAGTTTACGAACCGTATTCAATATAACGGGCAGGATATGGACGATCAGGTGCTTGTGCAGCTTGCGAATCGCCTGAAACCAATTGCTGAGGAAATGGCTTGTACGGAACTTGGTTCTCCGACCATGTTTGAAGTAAGCACGACTTTGGCAATATTGTATTATGCCACCGTTGCTTTTCCGGATTATGTCGTCTGGGAAACGGGGCTTGGCGGACGTCTAGATTGCACGAACATTGTGCATCCTGTTATAACCATAATTACGAATGTTGGATACGATCATACGGAGATATTAGGGGAGACACTGGCTGAAATCGCATCAGAAAAAGCAGGTATTATCAAGGCAGGAATTCCTGTGGTCTGCACGGCGGAAAAACCGGAAGCTGTTGAAGTTATAAGGGAGACAGCAAAAAATAACAAGTCTACTTTATATCTGCTTGGAAAGAGCTTTGATATTGCTTCCGGCATTTCGGCAGAGAACAGCCAGAAGTTTGACTTTGCAGGACCATTCCGCAAGCTTTCTCAAGTGAAGATAACCTTGAACGGGATTCACCAGATGAAGAATGCGGCTGCTGCTTTGATGGCTCTTGAAGTGTTGCGGCAGTACTATGCCCTGGTAGTGGAAGATGAGATTTTGTATGAGGCTATGGCAAAAACCTCCTGGGCCGGAAGAATGGAAATCATTTCGCAGCATCCCCGCATTCTGGCGGATGGTGCCCATAACCCGGAAGGGGCGGAGGCTCTGGTCCATACACTTAAAAGTGTGTATAAATTCAAAAAACTGCGTCTGATGATGGGAATGCTGGCTACAAAGAATCATACCGGATTTTTTCGGCATATACTCCCTATAGTGGATACTCTCATCCTTACCGAACCAGATTTCCATAAAAAAGAGGAAGCTGCCCATCTTGCCGAGTTGGCCCGTACATGGATGCTGGAAAGCGGCAGAGAAGTGGAACTTATAGTGGAACCTGATTGGAAACTAGCTTTGGAATTACTTAAACAAAAAACAGAGCAGGATGATCTGGCGGTTGTATCCGGTACGCTATACTTAATCTCCGATGTTCGTTCCTGGATTTTGTATCATTCCCACTCTGAAAAAGGATGGTGAGAACGGCATGAACACCTTAGATCAACATGTACATTTTATAGGAATTGGCGGATACGGTATGAGTGCCATCGCCAAGGTAATGCTGGAAATGGGTTATCAGGTATCGGGATCGGACCTTGCCCAGCAGGAACTGACTGAGAAGCTCATAGCAAAGGGAGCCCGGGTCTATCTGGGGCATGAAGCGAGCCATGTGGAAGGGGCGGATCTTGTTGTATATTCTACTGCACTTCCCAAAGATAATGTGGAAATAGTTGCGGCTGAAGCCCGAAACATTCCCATTTTGCACCGTTCCCAAATGCTGGCCAGGCTGATGAATGAACGCAAAGGGATTGCAGTTGCAGGAGCGCACGGAAAGACAACCACCTCCTCCATGATCGCACTAGTCATGGAAAAATGCGGGGCGGATCCTACTTATATTATCGGTGGAGAAATCATGAATATTGGCAGCAATGCCAAGGCTGGTACGGGTGAATATGTGGTAGCGGAAGCGGATGAAAGCGACGGTACTTTTTTACAGTACTACCCTACATTGGCGCTTGTTAACAACATTGAAGCGGATCACCTTGAGAATTACGGAGGCAATTTTGAAAATTTGAAAAAAGCCTATGCCCAGTTTCTCAGCCAAGTTAAACCCGGGGGCAAGGCCATTGTCTGCAAAGATGATGCTTACATCCGGGAAATGATCCCTTATGTGGAAAGCGAAGTTATTACTTACGGCATTGGATCGGATGCAGATTATCAAGCCGTTGACATACATCTTGGAGACCGGAAGGTTTCATTTTCCGTACTATATAAGGGAGAAAACCTGGGCAAGATCGAATTGTCCGTTCCGGGTAAACATAACGTGTGCAATGCTCTTGCCACTTTAATAATCTGCTTGGAAGCAGGCCTTACTTTCGATCAGGTAGCGGCTGCTATTCACGAATTCCATGGCGCTAAGCGCCGTTTCCAGGTAATGGGGGAAATAAACGACATCCTGATTATTGATGATTACGCACATCATCCTACAGAGATTTCGGCAACTATTTCCGCGGCCAAGGCAACAGGAAAACGGATTATAGTGGTGTTTCAACCCCAGCGTTATACCCGGACCTTCTTCCTGTTCGAGCAATTCAGCCGATGTTTCGGGGAGGCTGATGAAGTTATCATAACGGATATCTATTCCCCGGCAGGAGAGAAACAGATTGAAGGCGTAAGCTCTGCCAAACTGGTGGACATGATCCGTCAAAATAGCCATGCAAATGCAGAATATATGCCAAAGAGTGAGGATGTCCTTGCCCATTTGATCGACCATGTTAAACCGGGAGATCTGGTAATAACCATGGGGGCAGGAAATATATGGAGAGTTGCAGACACACTGGCCAAAACACTACAGCAGAAGCAATCCCAATTATAGAAACGATTTTAGCCTCTGGTTCTGAGCAGGCAGTTCTTTTAAGGGACTGCCTGTTTGTTATTCATATTTTGTCTCTCCTGCTCATAATCTACTACTATATAAGTTGAACGAAAGAAAATAGCAATCAAAGTCGCACGCACAGCCGGTCAATAATGGCATGAGGATGCTTCATGATTTCATCCATAAATTGCCCGACACGCAGACGGATTTCGGAAACGGCCGAATAGAATACGTTATTGATCACACTGGACTTGAGCCATTTCCAGAGTCCTTCTACGATATTTAACTGAGGGCTGTATGGAGGCAAGTACACAAGCTCAAGCCGATTTTTTTGCGCTTCCAGAAACGGCCGAAGCAGCTTTGCATGATGAATCCGGGCATTGTCCAAAACCAGAGCCAGTTTCCCTGTTGGATAAGTCGCCATGACCTTTTGAAGAAAGGAAAGAAACGTTTCAGCGGTGTACTGTTCATCTTCTTGCCAAACGATGTGTCCCGTTTCATAGTCAACCGTGGCCAGCAGTTTGACCCCACGATGCTTGCCCGTGGTTGGAATGATGCGTTGCTTCCCGCGAAGGAACCAGGTCTTCTGAATCGCCTGGTAGTCCCGGATCATCGACTCATCCTCGAACAGCAAGTGATCAATCTCCTCGTTCAGTAGCTTTTTTTCAGTTCAGGAAAGGTCGTTTCGGTGAAATGGCGTTGTTTCTTGGGATCTGCTGCTGCGAGCGTGTAGGTCGGTTTCGTATAGCTGAGCCCTAGCCGCTCCATGACCTTGGAAATGCCTCGGAGCGAATAGCAATGGCCCCATTCGCGTTCCACGTACGTGGCAATCAGTTCAAGCGTCCAGTTGTGCTTTGCCGTAAAGCCGACCTCATGGGGAACCGAATAGGCGACGGTTTGTTTCAAGCGATCCTGCTGCTGCTTCGTCAACCGAGTAGGAGCACCTGAGGAATGCTTGATTTGCAAGGCTCCCAGTCCACCGTTCTCGTACGTATGAATGTAACTGCTCACCGTCATTCGGTTTCGATTCAAAATGTCAGCGATCGCCTTCATGGATGTGCCTTTCAAATGCAAATAGATCGCTTGGTAGCGTTCATACATTCGGCGCTCTTTGGTTTGTTGCATGGCTGCCGTTACTTTTGCCAGTTCGGTATGTTTATCCATTGTCATCCCCACTTGTCTATTCTTGATCTGTTTCTTATTCGACAAATGGTTCCTTTTTCCTTGCCAAGGTTTGCTAAGAATATTGATTCAACTTATATAGTAGATGAAAAAAGGGAGAGAGAATAATGAGTAAAAGTAGAATTACGTTTCGTTTCGACCGAACCGGTGAACGGATTCCCCATAAACCTAAGCGTGAACAGCCAGTTATTCCTCTGGAAAAAGAAGAGTTTCATGTAGTTGAGGACGAAATACCTTTGGAATCCTCCTGGAATCCCGGTGAGAAAAGAGAGGAGGATTCCCATAGGCAGCCAGGCATGGAGACGGTGGAACATTTGTTTACGCCCCACCAGCTAAACGAGTTTACAACTGATTTTGGTGTTTATACGAGCCCTTTTGATGGAGAAACAAAAAGAGTAGAGCAAATTATCCGTGATTCCCAGAAAAAGAAAGAAATCCTTATGAGGAAGAGAAAGTACCTTTGGAGCCGGCGTATCCTTCGTATGAACACAGGATTGATGATGGGTTTGTGCCTTTAACGGGGACTTCTATTGTACGGAAAAAAAGAGGTTCACTTCCCTGGATGAAGGTGGGAGCGTCCGTTATGGGAGCAATATTGACCGGAGCGGCATTCGGTTTTTTTGTTCTATCCATGTTCTCAAGTTCAGAAGGAGATGCCAAGCAGAAAGTAACCCCGCCACCTGCTGCCGTTCAAGCCAATACTAAGCCGAAGAGTGAAGGGAAGGCGGAACCCGCAAGTGCATCTGCCGGAACCGGACAGGCTGCTGCGGTGAATATCCCGGCAAAAAGCTTCTCCTTTCTCCAGGGAGGCGTATTCAGTAATACCCAGGGCGCCCGGGCTGCTGAGGAAAAGTTGAAAAAAGAAGGTTTTGCCCCCGTATTGGATTCCGGTGAGAAAGTTACCGTTTTCGTCGGGTTTGCCCTTGAGAAAGAGGATGCGGTTAAGATCAGTCAGCTGGTGAAGGAGAAGAATGAGGATATCTATGTGAAAAACCTGGACATTCCGGCCATAAGCAAAGTGAAATGGAAAAACAATAAACCGGACCAATTGGCCGGGTTGCTGGCTCAAGGAGATAAAAATCTCCAGGCCATGAACAACCTTACGATTCTTCATTTGAAAGAGGCTGCTCCGGCAGCATTGGATCAGGCGACGATGAAAACCCTTCAGTCGGAGGCAGAAAAGTGGAAGAATCTATATACTGCTGCTACAGTGGGAATTCCGGCGGAAGGAAAAGGTGCGTTGGAAAAACTGAATGCCTCTCTCCAGACAGCGGTCCAGACGTTCGAGGAATATACCAAAAAACCAGACCGGGAAAGGTTATGGGCAGCTCAATCGGAACTTATGAAATATGTACTGGCGGAAAGGGAACTGGCGTCTGTCCTTTCAGCGGAATAAAAAAACGGATGGAGGATTTAAATCCTTCATCCGTTTTCTTATAAAACTATTTTGACTGGCTCTGATCCTTTTTTAAAAAAGGATATTCTGTCATCCTGTTTTAATTAGAGTAGTTATCCAGAAGAGCAGCGCTTTCGCCTCTCAGCATGTCCTTCTCAGGGGCAAAAGTAGTGGATGTAACTCCATTGATGATCCCTGTTTTTTTCAGGGTATTAATATATTTCTCCGCCCAGTAACCGCTAGACACATCAGTGAAAGGCTGGCTTGTTCCCGGAGTAGCGGGACCGGATTTTCCGGAAGCCTCTCTCAACAGCTGAAAGACGGTAGCCACTTCAGCACGGCTTATTGGCTTATCCGGTTCAATTTTGCCGTTTCCATAACCCGAAAGGATGTTTAGACGAATAGCCTGGGCGAGCTGGTTATAAGCCCAGTGATTCCGGGACAGGTCTGTAAAGCTATCCGGAGACGGGTTGTTTTTTCCCGGCAAGGGACTTAACTTGGAGAAATCAAAGACTTTGTTCATTAAGGCTACAAACTCCGCACGGGTAATGCTGTCATCCGGCCTGAACATGTTGTTGTATCCGCTGATCCAACCTTTCTTGTACATTCTTAGTACAGCGTCTCTGGACCAATGTCCCAATGTATCAGGGAACGTTACAGGTGCCAGTTTAGCGATGCCGTCCGCAATGGCGTTGGCCATTTGGGTTCGGCCTGTCGGACTTGCCAGCAGTTTGGCATCGTCCACATTGTCGATAAATGCGGTTTCCACTAAAGCGCTTGGTATCGTTCCTTTGCGGATGACATATGCCGCATCCGGTTTGATTTTCCGGTCTTTCGTCCCGATTTCAGTAACAAAAGTGGATTGGAGGCTTTGGGCCAACTGTTTGCTATACTCTGTCAAAGCTTCCATTTCCGGACTTGCCGGATAATCAGGTTGAGGAAAGGCCGCATCATAATAAAGGACTTCGGTTCCTTTGGCATTTCCATTGGCCCCTCCTACAGTAGAGTTTGCATGAATCGATACGAACAAATCCGCTAGCTGCCGGTTGGTGAAGCTTACCCGGTCTTGCAGGCTTACATATGTATCTGTTTCTC
This sequence comes from Paenibacillus larvae subsp. larvae, assembly GCF_002003265.1. NCBI lineage: Bacteria > Bacillati > Bacillota > Bacilli > Caryophanales > Paenibacillaceae > Paenibacillus > Paenibacillus larvae. Next base: position 1,895,553 of record NZ_CP019687.1, on the reverse strand, counting down.
TCGTCATGGCAACTTCAATTCCTTTAGCCCGAAGCGCTTGACGGACTTTTAATCCTATGTCTAGCGTCACGTCCTTTTCCTTCAGGCCACTTACTCCAACCGCACCTGAATCTCTGCCTCCGTGTCCCGGGTCAATGACCACTTTCATGGCCAATGCCTGATAAGGGAACACCAGCAGAAAAACAGCCGAAAGCAGGAGCCATTTTTTCCAGTTTCTCTTCAATCATATCCCTCCCATTTTACATTGTACTTATAGAGCTTATTCCTTGCCAGGCGGAATTCCTGCCAAAAACAAGCTAAATTTGCCGGATTATAAAGAATTATGTCGAAATTCTCCCGTTGATGCAGTTTCTGTCTGCACGTATAATGGGAATACTATAAGGAGAGGGAATCCGGAAATGAAGAAAAATACCTTTACACTGGTACTCGTACTCATCATCGGGCTGATTACCGGAATCATTGTGGGGGAGTGGCTTGAGTCCATAAACGGGCCGACCTTTCTAACCGGGTCCGTGGATATCACCTGGCAGCCTAAAGGAGATTTTCAAGTTATTCAATATGATATTCTGCTTAGAATCAAGCTGAATCTGTGCAGCATTTTAGGCCTGGTCGGATCCTTTCTGATTTACCGGAAACTGTAGGCCGGGGTTTGACCGCTGCTTTTTCAGACATCATCCCATATTCGATATTCAGTAAGGAGGTTATACTAAATGCCGCCAACCTCTCTGTTAATTCTTGCTTCATCTTCACCCCGCAGGCAGGAACTGATCCGTTTCCTGCAGCTGCCGTTTATCGTACGTGCCAGTTATGCCAAGGAGGACACACCGGCAGGCATGTCCCCGCCGGATATCGTAGAGACCCTCTCTCTTCGCAAGGCTTCTGCCGTTGCTGAAGTCTGCAGGGCAGCCGGAGAATCCGGTATTGTCATCGGTTCTGACACAATTGTTGTGCTGGATGATACTGTGCTCGGAAAGCCATCGAATGAGCAGCATGCCTTCGAGATGCTGAAGGCCCTTCGGGGACGAAGCCATACGGTATACAGCGGTGTGGCCTGTATGGAAAGCAAGTCCGGCAGGTACCGTGTCGCTCACCGGAGAACAGCTGTCCGTATGAAGCAGCTGGAAGACGAACAGATCCGCAGGTACATCGCTACTGGAGAACCGCTGGATAAGGCAGGTTCTTATAGGATACAAGGTATAGGAGCTACACTGATTGAAAGTATCGAGGGAGACTACTTTAACGTGGTTGGATTGCCGATCTCCCTGCTGGCTGATATGCTGGGGGATTTTAGCATTCGCGTCCTGTGAATCAGAAGGGCAGCTTCATTGACGATCGATTACTGTTATTCTAAGATAACAGTAGATGCACGGGAATGGAGGGATTCCTCTTGAACAGTGAGTTTACCATTGCTGTCCACAGTCTGGTACTGCTATCCCATTTGCCGGGACAAATGGCTACCAGCGGAGAGATTGCTGCGAATGTTTGCACTCATGCGGCGCGTATCCGCAAAATTATGGGTATGCTCCGCAAAGCAGGATATGTTAAAACAAAGGAAGGCTTTGGAGGGGGATTTCTGCTGAATTGTGATCCGGATGCGGTTACCCTGGCAGATATTTACCGTGTCACCTCGGCGGGGTCCTTAAAACCGTATTGGTGTACAGGGGACAAGTCACAGTCTTGCCCGGTTTCCTCCAACATGCAGGATGTGATGAACCGGTTGTTCTGCGATGCAGAGAAACACATGGAGCAGTATTTGGCTGGGCGTACACTAGGTGATGTACTGCACGAGGTGAGATTTGAAGAAACGGACGGGCGATAATAACGGGAAAATCTCCAAAGCCCGCCCTTCCTTTGCGAGCCCCGTAAAGTCTTTAAGGCGGACTTTACAGGGCTTTTTTGAAAAGGCTTTGTTGTTGTGCCAGCGATAAAAATACGGAAATGGGGTCAAGTGATTGTGAAATTAACTCCATAAAAGGACAAGGCTAATTTTCTCCCACGAAGTACTGTATAACGGCCCCCCTATCTTCCGCACCGCCATGGCCCATCGAGCAACAACTGCGGCGGCATATCTCCTCCCACGAAACACGTCCAAGGTCTAAAGCCCTGCTTCGTGTGAAAAAGTCACAAAAAGAAAGTATAAACTACTCGTCCATATTTTCAGTGCGAAACAGCTTCGTTCCCGATAGGGCGATGGGAAGGGAAGGTATTATCCAATCTCACAAACTATCGAATTGAATCAGAAAATGATATAATGTATGAAAATATTGGTATTCGCACAAATTACATTTCGAAAGAGGGGAATTCATGGTATCATCAAGTGTCACCTTGCGTAATGTTCCGAGTGAAGACAGACCCAGGGAACGGATGCTGCAGTTTGGACCCCAGGTACTTAGCAATGCTGAACTTCTCGCCGTTCTTTTAAGGACCGGCACCCTTGCCGAGTCCGCCGTTCATCTCGCAGAACGTGTGCTTATAGACTGTGAAGGCATTCGGGGGCTTGTCGATGCCAGTATTGACCAGTTGACCCAGATCCGGGGCATAGGCACTGCCAAAGCTCTTCAAATCCAGGAAGGAATAGAGCTTGGCCGCCGAATTGCTAGAAGCACGCTTCCGGAAACTATGGTGATTCGTTCCCCGCGTGACGTGGCTGACTTGATGACTGAAGATTTACGGTATTTGCACAAAGAGCATTTTGTTTGCCTTTTTTTAAATACAAAAAATCAGGTTCTGGCTAAGGAGACGATGTCGATCGGCAGCTTGAACGCCTCCATCGTACACCCTCGCGAAGTATTCCGGGCTGCCATTAAGCGCAGCAGTGCTTCCATTATCTGCGTACACAACCATCCCAGCGGGAATCCAACCCCCAGCTTAGATGACATTGACATTACCCAAAGACTCATAGAAGCCGGTGCGATTATAGGCATAGACGTGCTGGACCATATCATTATTGGAGACAAGGCTTACGTAAGTTTGAAGGAACAAGGTTATATGTAATATAATAGACTCTATGTTCATGAACTGGACAACAAGATGGAGATCGGGAAAGGAGAAACAGGACATATGTTTGGTGGATTAACCAAAGATCTTGGAATTGATTTAGGTACTGCAAATACACTTGTTTATCTTAAAGGAAAAGGGATTATTGTCAGAGAACCTTCTGTAGTGGCTCTGCGTACAGATACCAAAAGTATTGAGGCAGTGGGAGATGCAGCCAAAAAAATGATTGGTCGTACCCCCGGCAATATCCGCGCCATTCGCCCGATGAAGGACGGGGTTATTGCAGATTTTGACACAACCGCTACCATGATTCGCTATTTTTTGCGACAGGCACAAAAGGACCGCTTTATGTTCCAGCGCCATCCCAACGTGATGGTATGTGTGCCCTCCGGCATTACTGCTGTTGAGCAGCGGGCTGTAGAGGATGCAACCAAGCAGGCCGGTGCGCGTGATGCCTTCACGATTGAAGAACCGTTTGCTGCAGCCATCGGGGCGGATTTACCTGTGTGGGAACCGACAGGCAGCATGGTCGTAGATATTGGCGGCGGTACAACCGAAGTGGCTGTTATTTCTCTGGGCGGTATCGTAACAAGCCGTTCTATCCGCGTTGCCGGTGATGAAATGGATGATGCGATTACACATTACATCAAACGCACCTATAACTTAATGATCGGAGAACGTACGGCAGAACTGCTTAAAATGGAAATTGCCTCGGCTCTTCCTATGGAACAGCCGCAGCAAATGGAAATACGGGGACGCGATCTGGTGACCGGTCTGCCGAAAACACTTGCCGTAACTTCGGATGAAATTACGGAAGCTTTGGGAGATACCATCAACAGCATCGTGGAAGCGGTCAAAGTGACGCTCGAAAAATGCCCTCCGGAACTGGCTGCTGACATTATGGACCGGGGTATTGTTCTGACCGGCGGGGGCGGATTGCTCCGCAACCTCGATAAGCTGCTTGCCAGAGAGACGGGAATGCCTGTTATGGTAGCCGATAACCCTCTGGACTGTGTAGCGATCGGTACTGGCCGCGCACTTGAAAACATTCATCTGTTCAAGCAAAAACCGTCCTCCACAAAGTATAGAAAATAAGACAGAGTGTGAGTTAGAAGGTGTTGGAATTTGTTTAAATTTATGGGGAACAAAAGGCTTATCGTCTTGCTGCTCGGTCTGATCTGCTTCTTTATTCTTATGGGCTTCACCCTGGTGAACAGATTTCAAGTCACATGGCCGGAAAAAGTATTTAAGGATTCCGTTTCCTGGGTGCAGGGGATTTTCTACAAACCGGCCGGTGCAGTTGCCGGATTCTTTGATGATCTGGGTGAATTGAAAACCATATATAAAGAAAATCAGGTGCTGAAACAGCAAGTGGTGAAATATGCGGAAGATACGCAGCGTTTGAATTTTCTTGAACAAAAAACCAAGCGCTTAGAGGAACTGCTAGAGTTCACGGAAGAACAAAAAAAGGTCAACAATTATAAGTATCACGCCGCGGAGGTTATAGCTTCCAGCAATGAAGCCTATAACAACACCGTTACCGTTAACCTTGGGGAGAAAGACGGAATCAAAACGGATATGGCAGTCATGACGGTAGACGGCCTGATAGGCCGGGTTATACGGGTATCCGGATTCACCTCTACGGTACAGCTGCTAACCAATGTAAGTGATACGGATATGAACTCAAAGGCCATTGCGGTTACAACAAAAAAGAGTCCTGATAGTGACAAGCCCGAATCATACGGAATTATAGAAAATTACGAAAATAACATGCTTGTCATGAACCGTGTGGAGAAAGACGATCCCATTCAGGAAGGGGATGAGGTTATCACCTCCGGTCTCGGACAGGTGTATCCTGCGGGTATCCGAGTGGGGAAAGTGGTTTCCAGAAAGCCGGGAGACTTGGGTGTGAACGATAAAGTACTGGTGGAACCTTATGCCAATTTTTCTCATATCCGGGAAGTCCTGATCGTTGAAGTTCCTGAGGTGAAATGATGTTCAACCGAAACCTGCTTTGGATGATACTGCTCGGTGTAATGATTTTAGAAGGTTCTTTGGTTCATTGGCTGATTCCAAGTGCGTGGCAAAAGCAAGTGTTTGTTTCTCCCAATATTTTGCTGATCGTAATTATGTATATCGGACTCTATAGACACCGCCACAGTGCGCTTGTACACGGTATTATATTTGGTTTGCTTCATGATTTACTATACTATGGCAACATGATCGGGGTATATGCATTTGGATTCGGACTTGTAGGTTATCTTGTCGGCCTCGTCAGCCGCCGTAAACCTCCTCTTATGGCCACCAGTCTTCTATTGATAGCTACTGGGGAACTTCTGTTTGAACTTAGCAATTATGGCCTGAATTATCTGTTTAATATTACCCATGTAGACTTCCGGTACGTACTTACGCATATTGTGCTGCCTAGTGTACTGTTTAATTTGCTGATTGCTCTTCTTCTATACATCCCGATGCGGAAACTGTTTGAGTACATAGGGACAGTACAGGAAGATCGTTTTCATTAAAATTTTCTCTTTCAGAAGGAGTTTGTCCTGTTGTAGCCGAATTGTAAGGGGTGGGAGGTTGGTACGTTTATGACTGCAGTCAAGCACCATGTTACGATTAAAGGAGTCAAAGACGGCCTAATCTTTCTTCTCGAAGATACGTGTGAATTTGAGGTTTTAGTTCAAGAGCTGAGGAACAAACTGGAACATACGCACCAGCAAATCTTGACCGGACCAATCGTACATGTTCATGTGAAACTCGGCAAGCGGAACGTAACGGAAGAAGAGAAAGAACAGATCAGAGCCATCATTGGCCAAAAAGGAAATTTACTAATTCAGTCCATAGAAAGAGACCCTGAAGTGGAGAAAAATGTCGGGCGTACCATAACGACAATGTGCGGCATTGTCCGCTCCGGTCAAACGGTCTACCACGACGGGGATCTTCTTTATATGGGAGATGTGAATCCGGGAGGAACGATACTCTGTACCGGAAATATTTATATTATGGGTTCTCTTAGGGGGATGGCCCATGCGGGGTTAGAAGGGGACGAAAATGCTATTATTGCTTCCTCTTACCTGAGGCCTACCCAGCTGAGAATTGCCCACCTGATTAGCCGTCCTCCAGACGAATGGGGCATTGAGGAAACCTCTATGGAGTTTGCTTATATTAAGGACGGCAAAATGGAAATTGACAAATTGAACCATTTTCACCGTTTAGGTCTGGTCTGATACGGGGTTGATCCGGCCAAGGAAGTTTGGCAGGAATTCGAATAAGACATAGCTTTAATGGTGATGATGGATGGTGTAAAGCTGGGGGAGTGAAAAAATGGGAGAGGCAATCGTGGTCACTTCAGGAAAGGGCGGCGTCGGAAAAACGACAACATCCGCCAACCTGGGCACATCCTTGGCCCTCCAAGGCAAAAAGGTGTGCATGTTAGATACCGATATCGGTCTGCGCAACCTGGATGTCGTAATGGGTCTTGAAAACCGGATTATCTATGATCTTGTTGATGTTGTAGAAGGACAATGCCGGCTGCAGCAGGCTTTGATCAAGGATAAGCGTTTTGAAGAACTGTACCTGCTTCCAGCTGCACAAACGAAGGACAAGCACTCAGTTTCTCCGGAAAGTGTCCGGGATATTGTGCTGGAGCTGAAAAAGGAATTTGAATTTGTTATCATCGATTGTCCCGCCGGAATTGAGCAAGGATTCAAAAATGCTGTTGCCGGGGCAGATCAGGCAATTGTAGTTACGACGCCGGAAAATGCCGCTGTCCGGGATGCCGACCGCATTATCGGATTACTTGAAAATAACAATATTCTCTCACCCAAATTAATTGTGAACCGAATCCGGAATAATATGGTCAAAAAGGGTGAGATGTTGGATGTGGATGAGATTTGTGCGGTACTCTCCATAGACCTGCTCGGTATTGTACCCGATGAGGAATATGTAATTAAAGCTGCTAATAGCGGGGAACCTACTGCCATGAATCCCAATTCAAAGGCTGCTATTGCTTACCGTAATATAGCAAGACGTATGCTGGGGGAAACAGTACCCCTGCAATCTTTGGAAGAAAAGCCAGGGATGTTTAAAAAAATGAAGAAGTTTCTCGGACTAGGATAGGATTGATTTCCCTTGCTTCATAAATTAAAAAGAATTGATGGCATTATTGTTACATTGCTTCTTTTGTTAATGACATTGAGTATTTTCATTGTTTACAGTGCCACGATTGATGATTCTTTCATTAATGTAAGTGTTTGGAAAAGCGTGACTTTTTGTCTGATTGGGATTGCGGCATTTCTTGTGGTCAGCCTAATCGATTACCGCTGGTTATTGAAATGGATCTGGTACCCGTATGGCGTTGCAACGGTTTTACTCGTTCTTGTTATGAAATTTGCTTCCAAAATCAATGGGGCTACAGGCTGGTTCAGTCTGCCCGGCGGGTTACAATTTCAGCCTGCCGAATTAATGAAACTCGTATTGATTCTGGCCTTGGCCCACTGGCTGGGAAGACGTCAGGGCGAGCCCCTTGGATTGGCGAGAGATCTCTTTCCTGCAGGGATTATTACATTTTTACCGTTTGTTATTGTGCTCATGCATCCGGATCTTGGAAATGCCATCATATATATCGTTATTTTGGTTGGTATTTTATGGATAGCCAATATTAGGATTTCACATGCTTTGGCCATTACTTTAATAATTGGAGGAATCCTGTTCACGGGAATATATATCTATGTTCAGTTTCATGATCAGATTAATGATTTTCTTAATCCAATTTTAAAGGAAGTAGGGATTTCTCACTGGCTCCAAAGGATTGATACGTTTCTCTTCCCGGATAAAGCTTCGCATAATGCAAGTTTCCAGTCTGTAAATGCCATTCAAGCGATTGGTTCGGGAGGATTAACGGGTGAAGGGTATTTGCAGGGGACGTCTATTCACAGCAACTTTATTCCACTTGCTTATTCCGATTCCATTTTTGTTATTATCGGGGAAGAGTTTGGTTTCCGGGGATCGGCTTTGCTGTTGATATTATATTTTGTTTTGATTTACCGTATGATTCTCATTGCTATTCAATGTAAAAACAAAGCTGGTTCCTACTTGGTGATCGGTGTTGTATCTATGTTCGTCTTTCAAATTTTCCAAAATATTGGAATGATGATCGGGGTAATGCCGATAACGGGAATTACGCTTCCATTTATTAGTTACGGAGGAACCTCACTCATGATTAACATGTTATCTATGGGACTGGTCATGAGTGTTCAACTCCATCCAACGCGGCTCGGTGATGAGGAATATATGGGAGATTAGAAGTCTGGCGGAAGTAACTGCCGGACTTTTTTTGTAGCCGCCTGTCCTCATATTTCGGACAACTTGTTCATACTTTGTAATATCTAAGCATTTGCAGGGTAAAGACGAGGTTCTGGGAGGACATTCGTATGGAACATAAGGATAAGTTAAAGGAACGGAGGCAGAAAAAACTGGAGGCCCTCAAACAGCAGGGAAGGAGACTGCCTTTTGAAGAAGAACCACCCTTTCCGCCATATCGGCAGGAAAACCGTGTATATGCTGATTTCAAGTCTGGCAGCCCTACACATCCTGCCGGAAATTCAGCACAGGAGAGTTCACAACAGATTCGGGAGGAACTTGAAAAATGGTCGGATCCTGAGTATGTATGGGAACAAAAATACCGCAGAGAGTTTTTAAGCCCTTCAGCCTATGAAACTGGGGAAGGACCGCGTGGCCCCTTCTTCCGTAAACAAATGATAAAACTTGCAATCAGTACGGTTCTGTTTGCTTCCATATGGGGGCTGTTCCAGATGCAGGGTCCATGGGCAGAGAAAGGACGGGAAGTGATCAAGACAAGTCTGACACAATCTTTTCAGTTTGATGTAGTAGCCGCTTGGTACCAGGAAAAATTTGATGGGGCCCCTTCTTTCCTGCCAACATTTCGTACCAGTAAGCAGGAAGCTGTTAAGGCGATTTCGCAGGAAAAGAGAACGTTTTATGTGCCTGTCAAAGGTAAGATCCAACTTCCCTTTACAGAAGAACATCCCGGTTTAGCCTTTCAAGTTCCATCAGGTAAATCTGTTTCCGCTTTGGATGCAGGACAGGTTACTTATGTTGGCGAAAAAGCAGAAACCGGCCTGACTGTGATCATCTGTCATTCGGGAGGAGTGGAATCGACGTACGGATTTTTACAAAAGACGGCAGTTGAACTGAATGACTGGATTAAAGGTGGGGAGAACGTAGGAGTATTGGGAGAGGCGGAAGGCGAAAAGCCCAATTTTTATTTCTCTATGGCCAAAGACGGCAAACCGATCAACCCATCGGATGTGATGAAATTTGATTAAATGGCAGGGAACGGCATACCGGTTTCATCCTTTATTCACCCTCGTATTATTGTTCTCTGTAATAACGGGTTTTTTTATAGAGGCTATCACTTTATTCGGAATAGTGCTTGTACATGAACTGGGCCATGTCGTTTGCGCCAAGGCGCTCGGATGGAGAGTGATGGAAGTCCAGCTTCTCCCCTTTGGCGGAGTTGCAGTTGTGGATGAGTGGGGAGGCGTCTCAGCGCGTGATGAACTTCTGGTAGCAGCGGCAGGGCCGCTTCAGCATGTTTGGATGATAGGGCTTGCATGGCTGGGGCAGCATATATCGGCTGATTCTTCGGGCTGGTGGAACTATTTTATCCAGGCCAATATCCTGATTGGCCTGTTTAATTTGCTTCCTGTCCTTCCATTGGATGGAGGGAAAATTTTACAAGGGCTGTTCAGCTATATCATGGCTTACGAGCAGGCAATCAGAATAACGATGCGGATCAGTTTTGGTTTGAGTTTGCTTATGATCGGATTTGCCTTATTTTTCGCGGCCCAAGGACAAATACACTTGAATTTGCTCATGATTGGAGCATTTCTTTTATATTCAAATTGGATGGGTTACCGGCATGTGCCCTACCAGTTTGTCCGTTTTCTGATGAAGCGGGGAGAACGAACCGAATTATTGATGAATAAAGGTGTTATGGCCCAGCCTTTGCTCGTCCGAAAGCAGCAGCCAATTAAAGATATTCTCAAGATGTTTATGAAAGAAAAATATCATTTTATTTATGTTATAGGGGATCAGGGCCAAATCCATGCCATTTTGCCTGAGCAGCGGCTGATTGATGCCTATTTCCATAACTCCAAGCCGGGGAGTGCAGTTTCCGATCTTTTCATGTAGAATATCGGAAAGAGAGGTGAAACTGGTATGCAGTTGGTCATACAATCAACTCAACAGTTAACTCAGGCAGTTCTGTTGAATCAGGGGATTCCCTTGGAATATGTTTTACAGCAGAATTCGGATATAACAAACAGCAGGAAACATATTTAAAGGGCGTGTAGTTCATATTCTTCCGGGAATGCAGGCAGCTTTTGTAGATATTGGATTAGAGAAAAACGCTTTTTTATACATAGATGATGTTCTTCCCGAAGGACTTGGAAAAAGGAAAGATTTCAAGCCTTCTATTGAGGAGGTACTAAAGCCTGATCAGACTTTGCTGGTACAGGTGATCAAGGAACCGGAGGGGAGAAAAGGAGCCAAGGTAAGTACTCATATCTCTCTGCCCGGCCGATGGATTGTGTACCTGCCTTACGCCGGGTATGTTGCCGTTTCCCGAAAAATAGCTCATGAGGATGAACGAAACAGACTGAAGCAAATAACTGAAACGTTCGGCAAAAAAAGAAAATAACCGGGTGATTCCGCTATTGCGTATTTGAATCAAGATATGCTACAATGTTATGGGTGTGTTGCTATGGCATGCTGTAATCGCACGGATCAGGTATAAGTGCACGAAGGCAGTACTGTAGTAAGGATTTCTGCTCTTTTGGCCACCTGTAACGGCGAGTCTGAGACATGAGGAGGTGCAACGGATGTACGCAATTATCGAAACTGGCGGAAAACAATACAAAGTTCAAGAAGGCGACGTGCTTTTGATTGAGAAGCTCGAAGTGAACGAAGGCGATGTAGTAACTTTTGACCGTGTACTGGCTGTATCCAAAGAGGATGGGCTTGTATTGGGAGCTCCTGTAGTGGATGGTGCTGCTGTTTCCGCTAAAGTGGAAAAGCAAGGCAAATCCCGCAAGATTCTCGTTTACAAATACAAAGCGAAAAAGAACTACCGTCGTAAGCAAGGACATCGTCAACCTTATACTAAAGTTGTGATTGACAAAATCCAGGCTTAAGTCCGGAGCTGAGAGATGATTTATATAACGATAGAGCGGCGATCTGAAGAAGAACCGGCGATAACCTCATATCGGGTAGAGGGACATGCTATGTATGCTGATCCTGGTAAGGATATTGTCTGTTCAGCGGTATCTGCTATTACAGTGGGAACCGTAAATTCGGTGGGAGTGCTGACAGGGCAGATACTCGGTGCGGAGATGGAAGAAGGATGGCTGGAAGTCATCGTTCCTTCGGATCTGCCTGATTCATCGGCTGCACAAGTTCAGCTGCTTCTTGAATCCATGGTCGTAATGCTTAGTTCAATCGAAGATAATTACGGTGATTATATAACACTACAAACAACCTATGGCAAAGGAGGTTGAAACCCATGTTACAACTTAATCTTCAGTTGTTCGCTTCCAAAAAGGGAGTGGGTTCCACCAAGAACGGTCGTGACAGTATTGCAAAACGTCTTGGCGTTAAGCGTGCTGACGGACAAGTGGTAACTGCAGGAAGCATTCTTGTTCGCCAACGCGGAACAAAGATTCATCCTGGTAACAACGTAGGCATCGGTTCGGACGATACACTTTTTGCAAAAGTGGAAGGTGTAGTGAAGTTCGAGCGCTGGGGACGTGACCGTAAGAAAGTGAGCGTATATCCAGTTGAATCCGCACCGGTTGCTGCAACCGTTGAAGCTTAATTAATGAGGTATAGCCCTGGCAGGCGAAAGGTTGCCAGGGCTTTTCTTTTGAGAAATTTTACACGAAACATACCATCCTGAAATAGGTTGATTCATTCTCCTTGTTAATAATGCAACATATCCGTCGAAATGGTATACTGAATGAATGTTGGGATGGATTCCCCGGCAGTAGGCCGAAGCCTGGAAGTATTAGATGAGGCTATGAAAGAGAGGATAGTATGAAGCAGTCGAATGATACCTTAAGATTGATTTACGGTCTTTTGGTGATTTGTCTCATTATGATGGTGGCTTTATCTTTAAATGTATGGTATCGGACTGGTCTTGGAGTGACCATGATTGCCCTTTTGTTTCTCGTTGTATATCTGCACAGGTTTGCTTCTGTGGAACGGTCAAAGTCCCAGCGAGAGGAAGCAGAGCTACATCATCAGCAGGAACTGCTTCACATTGTTCACCACCTCCGACATGATTGGATGAATGATGTGCAAATCATGTATAGCTATACGCAGCTTCAAAAGTATGATAAATTACATACCGCCATGGACAAGATAAATATGAAATTACAGCGTGAAAGTCTGCTGTCCAAGTTAGGCGATCCGGGAATTATTTCTTTCATATATGCGTACCGCGTTAACCGACAGGCCCCCTTTTCTTTGGAAGTTGAATTGGAAAAAGAGATTCAGCTCCGGCATGTTGATCCAAGTCCGGGATTAGTAGGAACTCAAATCAAAGAATGGATTCTCTGTTTTGGGGAAGCGGCTCTACAGACAAACAAAGAGGAGCTTAATTTTCTAAATCTGGAGATGGATGTAGAAGAAGGCGAGCTTCTTTTAGATTTTATTTATCGGGGAGACTATGAGAAAGCAAAATTACAGCAAATTCTGGAGCAAAAGCGGAGCCGATGGAAGGAAACGCGTATAGAACCGGCGGAATTTGACGATCATGAAGCGGCGGTAACAGTTCGGCTGCCCTACCGGAATAAATGAGGTGGAAAGATGTTTATAGATAAAGCAAAAATTTATGTAAAAGGCGGAGACGGCGGAGACGGCCTGATTGCCTTCAGGCGTGAAAAATATGTCCCCGAAGGCGGACCTGCGGGTGGAGACGGCGGAAATGGCGGAAATGTAATTTTTCGCGTGGATGAAGGACTTCGCACTCTGGTTGATTTCAGATATCAAAAGCATTTTAAGGCACAGCGTGGTGAAAAAGGTCGGAATAAGGCACAGCATGGTGCTAATGCCGAGCATATGATCGTAAGGGTTCCTCCAGGTACGGTTGTTATTGATGATGATACCATGGAGGTGATAGCTGACCTTACACGTCACGGACAGGAAGTGATTGTGGCGAAAGGCGGCCGTGGAGGCCGCGGCAATATGCGTTTTGCGACGCCCAAAAACTCAGCGCCCGAAATTGCGGAAAACGGGGAAGAAGGCCAGGAGCGATGGGTTGTGCTTGAACTCAAGGTGATGGCGGATGTTGGACTTGTCGGATTTCCGAGTGTAGGTAAATCCACACTTCTGTCTATAGTTTCAGGTGCTCGTCCTAAAATCGGAGCTTATCATTTTACTACGCTTACCCCCAATCTTGGTGTAGTGGATGTGGGAGATGGCCGGAGCTTTGTCATGGCGGATCTGCCGGGCCTGATCCAGGGAGCCCATGAAGGGGTCGGGCTGGGACATGAGTTTTTAAGGCATGTGGAACGTACGCGTGTCATTGCTCATGTTCTTGATATGGCAGCAACTGAAGGCAGAGATCCTTATGATGATTATCAAAAAATTAATGACGAACTTAAATTGTATAATGCCAAGCTGGAAGAACGCCCGCAAATTGTAGTCGCAAATAAAATGGACATGCCGGAAGCAGAGGAGCATTTGGAGCAGTTCAAGGCAAACCTTTCTAAGGCAGGAGATGAGGTAGAGATCGTACCGATCTCAGCAGTTTCCCGCAGCGGGGTACAGGTATTGATGTACAAAATTGCGGATCTGTTGGAGACCATTCCTGAAACGGCTCTCGTTGAAGAAATCAAAGAAGTGGAAGAAAGAAAGGTTTACCGTCTGGAGAAGAAAGACGAAAAAGATTTTACCATCCGCCGTGAGAATGATACGTTTGTAGTAGAGAGTGAAAGTCTTGAAAAGCTGATTAGGCGGACCAACTTCAGCTCTCAGGAAGGGGTCTTACGTTTTGTGCGCATATTGCGGAATATGGGGCTTGATCATGAGCTTCGCAAACGGGGAGCCGTTGATGGGATGACGATCCGGATTAACGATTACGAATTCGAGTTTGTAGAACATGAATAATAAAGGAAGGGCAGCTTAATCCTAAGCTGCCCTCTTTTCTATTTAAATATCATTTTCAAGAGCTTAAGACCGTTCCTCCGGTTCGGGTAGCGGAAGGGAAGGTCAAAACGGTTGGTCTGTTTCAAGACACTTTTATAGTGGGAGAACTGATCGAAACTGCTTTTTCCATGATAGCTTCCCATCCCGCTGTTCCCTGTTCCGCCAAAAGGAAGGTGGGGATTGACGATGTGCATGATCGTATCGTTCATGCATCCCCCTCCAAACGGAACACTGTCAATAAGGCGTTCTTGAATCAAGTTGGAAGTGGTAAAGGCGTACAGGGCAAGCGGCTTGGGACGTGCATTAACGGAGCGGATGACCTCCGATAAATCGGTATACGTAAGAATGGGAAGTACCGGCCCGAATATTTCCTCCTTCATAATAGGATCTTCCCAGGTTACTTGATCCAGCAAAGTAGGTTCAATAATGAGTCGTTCCCGGTCATATCGGCCGCCCTCAATCGTTTGTCCGGAACTCATTAGGTTTATAATCCTATCAAAATGCCGTTCATTAATGATTCTGGGGAATTGTTCGGGAGAATCGAAGGGCTGGCCGAACAGCTTCCTGATTTGCTTTTTCATTTCGTTTATCAAAGGCTCTTTGATACTGGCATGTGCGTAGAGATAGTCAGGGGCTACGCAGGTTTGCCCGGCATTAAGCAGTTTGCCCCATATGATGCGCTTAGCGGCTTTTTTTAAGTCGGCATCATCATGCACAATACAAGGACTTTTCCCCCAAGTTCCAATGTGACCGGAGTCAGGTGCTTGGAAGCAGCTTCCATGACGCTCTTTCCTACGGCAACACTACCGGTAAAAAAATACAATCAAAAGGTTCAGCGAGTAAAGCCTGGCTAGTTTCCAAAGTACCCTCCACAACCGTGATATACCCCGGATCGAAAGTTTCACTTATCATCCGTGCTATAATGCCGGACGTATGCGGGGCAAGTTCAGAAGGCTTTAATACGGCACAATTACCGGCTGCCATGGCGCCAATTAATGGGGCAATTGCAAGCTGAAACGGGTAATTCCAAGGGGCGATAATTAAAGCACGTCCGTACGGTTCCGGGTACCGATAACTTGATGCTCCCAAATGGGTAGAGGGAGTTTTAACTTTTTTCGGCTTGGTCCATTTCGGCAGCTGCTTTTGAGCAAGAGACAGTTCTTCCAGCAAAATGCCGATTTCAGAAGCAAAGGATTCGAACTCATTTTTATTCAGGTCAAGTTTGAGTGCCTCCATGATGGATGATTCGTATGCTTTAATGGCTGTTTTCAACTTTCGCAGCTGCTCCAGGCGAAACTCTGTTTGTTTGGTCGCACCGGTTTCGAAAAATGCCTGTTGCCGGTCAATGACAGCTTTTATGTTTGGCAAGGAAGAGACCTCCATTTCTATTGAACGGTATTCATTATGTAAAATTTGACAACATACTGATTTTAGATACTCCCTAAGTATAAAGCGGATCTTGAAGGGGAGTCCACTCCATATATGCGGTTTTGTCAGCTTTCCTTCGGGCAGTACCGAGCCAAAGGTACGGGGATGGGCCGTGTTTCCAATAATGTTTAAGCATTTCCTTGTAGACAAACGGGATTTCCCGCACAAACACCTTGTTACGCGGTATCCAAAATAAATCCCCTTCTTCTGTTGTTATGCTGGGTACGGCATCGGTTAACCCGGCATAAAAAAATTGCTGGCGCAGTTCCTGCTGATTGAGGCGTATAAGTATGTATTGAAGCCGGAATTGCTTAATCTGATTTTCCTCAATACCTGTTTCTTCTTGAATTTCCCGCAGACAGGCTGCCCTTGGATTTCGGATTTCCCCAGGCTCTACATGCCCGCCTACTGCCCCCCACATTCCCGGAGACAACGTACGGGAAGGCGAGCGTTTCATCATAAGCAGATCCCCCTGTTTATTAAAGAGCATGGCGGCAGCTAATAATCTTAAGGCGATCAACAGCGGCATCTCCTTTTTTCTTTGATATTATCAGGACAGGACTAAACAATCCTCTTGTATGTACCAAGTCCAGCTTACCATACGGTATTTTGGCCAGGCAATAAAGAGAAACTTTCCGTATTTGACTATTGCCGAAATACTTCCCCTACAGTATAATGTCCTCTATATGTGTACATGAGTATATCTCGAAAGGACGTAAAACGAAATGGGGACAAACAAAAAGGAAGGGAAACAGGTGCCGGAGGGTGAAATGTATTACCTAGTACATGAAGATATCCTGCCTGAGGCCGTTGTTAAAACAATGAGCGCCAAAGAATTGATTTTAAAAGGTGAAGCAAAAACCATTCATGAAGCGGTGGAATGTGTAGGGCTAAGCCGAAGTGCTTTTTATAAGTACAAGGACGGGATACATCCTGTTCATAAATTAATCCGTGAGCGCATCATAACCATATCTCTGGATTTAGAACACCGGTCAGGGATGCTTTCCAAGGTCTTGTCCATGATTGCCAATCATCAAGGAAATGTGTTGACCATTCATCAAACGATTCCTTTGCAAGGACTAGCTAGTGTGATTTTGTCTGTAGAGACCTCTCAGATGGGAGAAAAGGAAAATATGCTTCTGCATCATCTGGAGAAGCAGGAGGGCGTTAAACGTGTGACCGTCATCGGCCAAGGCGGTTCTGTATAACATATACAAGTGGAGGGAAGAAGCATGAAACCAATTAAAGTGGGTTTATTGGGGTTAGGAACTGTAGGAACCGGAGTGGTACGAATTGTGGAAGGACACCAGGAGGATTTGCAATGGCAGACGGGTTCCATAATTGAAATAGAACGCATTTTGGTACAGGACCACAGTAAGGAAAGAAGTATCCCTGTGGATATAGATAAACTGACGGAAGATCCGTGGGAAGTTATAGGGCATCCGGAAATTGATGTAATCGTAGAAGTTATGGGTGGTGTGGAACATACTAAGGATTATGTTCTTGCAGCACTTGAGAAGGGAAAGCACATTGTAACGGCTAATAAGGACTTAATGGCTTTATATGGCCGTGAAATTATGGAGAAAGCGTCCCGGCATGGTTGTGATGTGTTTTATGAAGCCAGTGTAGCTGGCGGTATTCCAATTATTCGAACTTTAATAGAAGGGTTTTCCTCTGACCGGATTACAAAAATTATGGGCATCGTTAACGGCACTACGAATTACATATTATCGAAAATGAGTGCAGAAGGTGCCGCCTATGAAGATGTCCTGAAGGAAGCCCAGCAGTTGGGCTACGCGGAGGCTGATCCCACGTCTGATGTGGAAGGACTGGACGCGGCGCGCAAGATGACTATCCTTAGCACGCTAGGATTTCATGCGGGTATTGAACTCTTCGATGTAAAAGTCAAAGGAATCAGCGAAGTGACAAAGGAAGACATCGCTTATAGCAAACAGTTAGGCTATGAAGTGAAGCTGTTGGGAATCGCTGAGCAGCAGGAAGGGTATATTGCTGTTAGTGTACAACCTACAATGGTAAAAAAATCCCACCCCCTTTCATCCGTGAACGGAGTATTTAACGCGGTATACGTGTATGGGGAGGCGGTTGGAGAAACGATGTTCTTCGGTCCGGGTGCAGGTGAAATGCCTACTGCGACATCTGTTGTAGCCGATTTGGTCGCGGTAGTGCGCAACCATAATTTGAATATCAATGGAAGAAGAACAGCAAGCCCGTACAAAGAAAAGAAACTGAAGACTGATGACCAGATCGTCTACAAAAGCTTTATCCTTCTTCATGTGGATGATGAAGCGGGTGTATTGTCGCAAATTACGCAAGTGTTCGCCAAATATGGAGTAAGCTTGGAATCTGTCCTCCAGCATTCGAATCCTTCCAATCCGAAAGCTGAAATTATCATAATTACGCATGATGCCGATCAGGCCAGCCTGAACAAGGTATTGAAAGAATTTGAAAACCTAAGTGTCATTGAAGAAATTAAGAGTGTTTACCGGGTAGAAGGATAAATCATAAAGAGAGAGGCGACTGTAATGAGATATATGGGTCTATTGGAAGATTATGCTGCTTACTTGCCGGTGAATGAACGTACTCCCAAATTGACACTCCATGAAGGGAATACACCGTTAATAGAAGCTAAAAAACTATCAGAACAATTGGAACTTCATATTTATTTGAAATACGAAGGATTAAACCCTACGGGTTCCTTTAAAGACCGGGGCATGGTGATGGCCGTAGCGAAGGCAGTGGAGGAAGGCAGCAATACAATAATGTGTGCCTCTACGGGCAACACATCAGCAGCTGCGGCAGCATATGCGGCCAGGGCAAACCTGAATTGCATTGTTCTCATTCCAAATAATAACATAGCACTTGGCAAGCTGGCCCAGGCGGTTATTTATGGTGCAAAAGTCATCGCCATCGAAGGCAACTTCGACCGTGCGTTGGAAATTGTAAGAGACATTACTACCAAGCATCCGATTACTCTTGTAAATTCGGTGAATCCTTATCGGATTGAAGGTCAAAAAACAGCGGCTTTTGAAGTATGTGACCAATTAGGTAAAGCACCGGATTATCTGGCTATTCCTGTAGGAAACGCAGGAAATATCACGGCCTACTGGAAAGGATTTAAGGAATATCATGAGGCCGGGCGTTCTTCCTCCCTTCCAAAAATGATCGGATTTGAAGCGGAAGGGGCTATGGCAATTGTCAAAGGGGAGCCGATCCGTGAACCTGAAACTATTGCAACAGCAATTCGTATAGGCAATCCGGCAAGCTGGGATGGAGCTGTCCGTGCAGCTGAGGAATCTGGGGGAAGCATAGATTATGTAACCGATAATGAAATCCTGGCAGCCTATAAATTGCTTGCTTCAGAGGAAGGCGTATTTGCTGAGCCTGCTTCAGCGGCTTCTTTAGCCGGTGTGATCAAGAGAAAACAGCATGGTTATTTTAAGAACGGGGAAACAGTAGTATGCGTCTTGACTGGGAACGGACTTAAGGACCCTAATGTGGCCCTAAATAGTGTTCAAGTGGAGCCGATTTTTGTGCCGGATACTGAAGAGGATGTTATGAAAGCTATTCAGCTGCTTGATAGCAATTAAAGCTTAAAGCCTTGTTCTGGAGTATTGGATAGAGAATAGACTGGCGAACGATAGGAGTGACACAGCCGGATGAAACAAACTGTATGGATTCAGGTGCCCGCAAGTACGGCCAATCTCGGCCCCGGGTTTGACTCTCTGGGGATGGCATTGAATTTATATGCCTGGATCGGAATGGGCTTTACAGATAGAACAGAAATTCACGTTTATGGTAACCATTTGGAGGGAATTCTGACAGATAAAAGCAATCTCATTTATAAAGTGGCCCAGCAAGTATTCAAAAAGGCCGGGCTGCCTGAGCAGGAGCTGTACATTGAAATGGCCAGTGATATTCCTCTGACCCGGGGGCTTGGGAGCAGTGCCTCGGCTATTGTTGGAGCATTGTACGCCGCAAATACCTTAATAGGGTACAAGCTTTCCCGGGATGAACTATTCCAAATGGCCTCGAAGCTGGAACAGCATCCCGATAATGTCGGTGCCTCTTTGTTCGGCGGTATTATTGCGGCCTACTGGGACGGAGAACGGGCGGAGTATATCCGTTTGCATCCTCACGAACAACTCGAAGCGCTTGTTGCTATTCCAGATTTTCAGCTTTCTACAAGTAAGGCGCGGAATGTCTTACCCACGGAAATCAGGATGAAAGAAGCTGTTTTTAACATCGGGCATGCTTCCCTGCTTGTAGCTGCTTTGGCCACCGGGAATCTGCCGATGATTCGCCACGCAATGAAAGATTGCCTGCACCAGCCTTATCGCGCCCCCCTTATCCCGGGTATGGAGCGGATTCTGCGTGAAGCGGTTGACCACGGTGCCCTAGGGGCTGCACTCAGTGGTGCTGGACCGACTATGTTGGCCCTGGTAGACACCCGCAGCGAGCAAAAAGAGGAACTTGAACAGTTCCTGCTTGAAATCTTTACCCATGAAGGTGTAACCGCAAAGACACTCTGGCTTTTTCCTGACCTTGCGGGAGTGCAGGAACTTAAAGAACGCCCCAATAAGTTAGCAGAGGCGGACCGGATGAAGGAGGCCGGAAATCAATGAAACGTGTAGCCTTGCTTGGCCCCGGGACTTTCTCCGAGGAGTCGGTACGTTATTTTATGAAAGACCAGGATATTGAATACGTCCCGTACAAAATTATTTCGGATGTATTTATCTCAACAGCGAGCGGGGAAACCGATTATAGTGTTATCCCTATCGAAAATACAATCGAAGGATCAGTTAGCCTTCATTTGGATTGGCTTGTACATGAGGTGGATCTGCCTATTCAAGCAGAATGGGTGTATCCTATTGATATGTGCTTAATCGGAGCAAGTTCACTTGCACAGGAAAAGGAGTTTGATGTGACCAAGCTGGCCAAGGTAGTATCACATCCTGTTGCAATCGCTCAATGCCGGCAATTTTTGCTGGATTATCTTGCTCACGCTGAAGTCGAGCAGGTCAGCTCAACAGCTGAAGGGGCCAGACTTGTTGAACAATGGAATGATCCGCAGGTTGCGGCTATCGGCACTTTGCAGGCAGCGAGGCTATATCATCTTCCTGTCTTGGCTTCACAAATCCAGGACCATCAGGAAAATTGTACAAGGTTTGCTCTGATTGGCAAGGAACCGCTTAAAGCGTTCCGGTCTCTGAAGGGAATTGTCAAAACGACGATTTTGATTACACTCCCCGAAGACTACCCTGGGGCGTTGCATCAAGTGCTGTCTGCTTTTTCCTGGAGAAGAATCAACTTAACAAGAATTGAATCCAGACCGACCAAGAAAAAATTGGGGAACTATTATTTTTTCATTGACTTGGAAGGCTCAGCGGAATCGGTACTTATCGCATCAGCTTTTCAGGAAATAGAAGCCATTGGCTGTCAAGTCAGGCTTTTAGGATCTTATTTTAGCTATACTATCGAAACATAATTATGGAGGTGGGATACCATGACGCAATGGATTTATATGAATGGAAAATACGTAACAAAAGAACAGGCACAAGTTTCAGTTTATGATCACGGTTACTTATACGGTGACGGCATCTTTGAAGGTATCAGGGTATATAATGGTAACATCTTCCGTTGCAAAGAACACCTGGACCGTTTATATGACTCCGCTAAATCAATTATGCTGAACATTCCCTTAAGCTATCAGCAGATGCAGGATGCCCTGGTTGAAACAATCCAACGCAATGAATTAAAAGACGGCTACATCCGTTTGATTGTTTCCCGGGGACCCGGAGACCTGGGACTTGATCCGACACGGTCCCCAAAGGCAAGTGTTGTGATTATTGTAGAACAGCTGTCTATTTATCCGGAAGAAGCGTATGTGAACGGGCTGAATACCATCTCCGTATCCACCCGACGTAATATACCGGATGCGATCAATCCCAAAATTAAATCTCTGAACTATCTGAATAATATTCTTGTTAAAATTCAGTCTAACCTTTCCGGTGTTGGAGAGGCGATCATGGTCAACTCACAAGGGTTTGTAGCTGAAGGTTCCTCCGATAATATCTTTATTATCAAACGTGGCATAGTATATACTCCCCCTTGCTATTGTGGCGCTCTTGAAGGGATTACAAGAGGCGCGATTATGGATATTTGTAAACGGGAAGGAATCGAACTACGGGAAGAACCGTTTACCATGCATGATGTTTATGTGGCAGATGAAGTTTTTTTCACTGGTACAGCCGCTGAAGTGATTGCCGTCCGCCAAGTAGACGGCCGTGTAATCGGGGAAGGAAAAGCGGGACCGATTACTACGAAATTACTTAAATCTTTCCGAGAAATTGTTGAAATCGAAGGCGTAAAGGTATACGAATAATAGGTCCTACGGTTTTTTAACTTGTCTGTCTCTTATCCGGTGAACGCGGATAAGAGATTTTTTTATTTTAAAGATGTCAAATGCCTAGAACCTGCATAAAATGTACTGTCATGCTGATACGGCACATGGATGGGCATTTTTGCATAATGATTATGAAGGAGGTTGTAGGCGTTGAAAATCCATATGGTAAAAAAAGGGGAATCCCTTTATAGTATCGCCCAGAAATACAACGTAAATCTGGATACGCTGATTGAGGCTAATCCGCAGATTGCCGATCCGAATAAGATTGACGTTAGAATGAAAGTGAAGATTCCAAGTGCCCCTGCTCCAGCTGAACTGAGCGAACCTTCTCACTATGCGCATAAGCATATTGTCAAGCAGGGAGATACCCTCTGGAAACTTTCGAAAGCTTGGGGAATTCCTCTGAAGGCTTTGATAGATGCCAATCCCCAGTTAAAGAACCCCAACATCTTATTGACGGGGCAAACCGTGTATATTCCTAAACCGGGTGGAGAAGGGGAGGAAGGTAAAAAGAATACGGCTCCGATTCCCCATGGCCCGGGAGGGAAGAAAAGTACGGCTCCAATTGAAAAAATGGAGGAAGAAGTCCCTGCGATGCCTCCTGAACCTGAAGCTGCCCCCATTGTGTTTGAAGTAGACGTGGAGGTTGAAAAAGAGGAGACGCTGGTCATAGAAAAAAAGGTGGAGCCGGAACCAATCGTTGTAGAGGAACCCTGCCCTCCGGAACCCTGTCCGCCCGAGCCAATTGTTGTAGAGGAACCCTGCCCTCCGGAACCTTGTCCGCCCGAGCCAATTGTTGTGGAGGAACCCTGCCCTCCGGAACCCTGTCCGCCCGAGCCAATTGTTGTGGAGGAACCCTGCCCTCCGGAACCCTGCGAACCAAGTTTTGTTGAGCCCTGTCTTCCGGAACCCGGAGTACAATTTGGGCAAGCGGAAATCAAGGAATCTTCAGACGATGATTTCTGGATGCCAATGCTCCCTCATGTAGAGCTTCCACCGATGGATCCTCTTTATGGGAAGGAAGAAATAAAGACTGAGGCAGTGTATCCGTTCAGCCAATTTCAAGTTCCTGCAACTCCGGTAATGGCTCCTTATCAGGCACAGATGTCTGCCCCAGTTTGGGAAGGTGCTGAAATGCCCCAAAGCTGGGCGATGCAGGAGACACAAATGGAAACTTATATGCCCATGCAAGAACTTCATTATCCGTATCCGACGGTTATGCCTTCCCCTTACTATCCGGTAGTTTATGAGAAAAAGGACTGTGGTTGCGGCTGCGGTGACAAGAAGAAAAAGGAGTATACCGGGAAATGGGAAGAACCTGGCTATCTGGAGTATGAAAAACCGGCAGATAGTCATCATAAATACCCGGCGCAACAAGAGCACGCTTATGATCAACATAAATATCCGGTGTATTATGAGCACGCTTATGATCAACATAAATATCCGGCGAAACATGAGGATGCTTATGGTCACCATAAATACCCGATGTATTATGAGCACGCTTATGATCAACATAAATATCCGGCGAAACATGAGGATGCTTATGATCTCCATAAATACCCGGTACATTATGAACACGCTTATGGTCACCATAAATACCCGATGTATTATGAGTACGCTTATGATCATCATAAATATCCGGTTGCTTACTCAGTTCCTTGTTATCCCTTTTATCAGCCATCTGGCTTCCCCGCGTACCCAATGCAGCCATACAGCTGGGATATGAGGGAATATGGCATATCACCTGTACTCGGCCAACAGGAAATGGCCTATCCTCCTGCTTTTGAAGCTCCTTCATTTCCGAGGGTAGATACAGAAGGGAAAGATGAAGCTTATATCCACCGTTATAAAGAAGAGGAAAATCAGGAAGCAGGCAGTGTCAATATCCGGAAAGCGGATAACAAGAAGACAAGAAAACCATCAGGCCGTTCCAAGAAGGTAGGTATCTCCTCTTCTTCAAAGAAAAAGTCAGGCAGAAACCCGTTTCAAGAGCCAGTACGGGAAAACATGCCCTGGATTAATTACTAAATTATTCGATTTTCCGGTAAAGCAAATGCTGCTGCTTTATCTTGTTTACCAACCAACCGCTTATTTTTAACGTGAGAGTAACGATTTTACCGTTACCTCACGTCATTTTTTATTTAGGATGAATCAATTTCATAACTTAGATTTTCACCCGAACGGGTACAAGATATAGTTAAATCTGGACCGTATTTATCTATATCTTCTCTACTAAGCGCTCACCAGTTGTATTATGAAATTGATTCAGGATAAGAAAATTTAGCCTTCCTTTACTTTGTTTTTCGGGGTGAAACTATTCGCCAGAATAAAAAAACGGAACTTCGGGCAAGATTAAACAAACACTCTGTGCTGAAAAGAATGGAAGGTGATCGTTTTGAATAATCTGTGGAAGCAGCTTAAGAAAAAATGGAAACTGAGACGCAGAAGGTTTAAATTCGGTGTATTCCTTCTTTTGGCTGGGGTATGCCTGATTATGTATAACCAGTTCGGTCTCCATGTACAAGATGTTTTGCTACCCCAATCCGGTAAACAATCTGAGGAGTTAAGCGAAGGGGACAAGCAGCAAAAGAAAATCTTGCTTGAAATCGAGAAATCCGGGCTTGATAGAGAAACGATTATACGTAAGCATTATATCTGCGGTGAAGAGGAGCAAAGGATTGGCAAGAAAAAGGCAGAGGAAATCATCAAGCTTCATCAAAGCCATCCCGATTGGCAGATGCTGATTGGAGAGAACGGAAATGTTTTGTTCACTCAGGATATTGAAGACCTGTCTCCCGCATGTAAGCAAAACGCCTATTTTGGAATTGACCAGCAAGGAAACTTCTCTCTGTTTGAAGGAGAGCCCAAGAAGGAACAGGTCCTCCGTACCTTCTTTCAATTAAACATCCACTCTCTGGAGAGCAGTCTTCCTAAGGAAACGGTTGACCAGCTTTATGAGGGGATTCGTGTGAAAGACGTGGCAGAATATAACAGCGTATTATCCACATTTGGGGACTATGCTGTAGAAGAAACGGAAAAAGTAATGTCCCCCGCCGGACATCCCTGATGTAATCTGGAGATTAAAAAATCACCTCCTGTATTCACTAAAAGAGAGAAGCAGAAAGCAAGAAAGCTTCTCTTTTTTGTTTGGCTTTGTCCAATAATCTGCTATAATGACTAATGACACATATGTTCGCTTTTTGGGATAGGGGAGTAAGGTTGTGCGAATTTTAGGAATTGACCCTGGCATAGCCATAGTGGGCTTCGGTTTTATTGATAAAGTGAGTAGCAGGCTTGTTCCTGTTCAATACGGAAGCATTCAGACGGAGGCATATACAGACCCGGGACTTCGACTCAAGCAAGTGTATGAGGCTACCGGGGAGCTGTTGGACAAATACAAGCCGGACGCGGTTGCTTTCGAGAAATTATTTTTTAACCGTAACGTGACTACAGCTTTTTCTGTTGGTCAGGCGAGAGGGGTTATGATTTTGGCATCGGTCCAAAGAGGCCTGCCCATTGCTGAATATACACCTCTTCAAGTGAAACAGGCTGTAGTTGGATATGGAAAAGCGGAGAAAAAACAGGTTCAGGAAATGGTCAGAATGTTTTTGAAGCTATCTGCTGTACCTAAACCGGATGACGTTGCGGACGCGCTCGCGGTGGCCATTTGTCATGCCCATTCTTCGTCTTTGCAAGCAAAATTAAATGAGGTATATAAACGATGATTGATTATTTGCGAGGCCAATTAGCTGTTCGGGAAATGGATTATGTAGTCATAGATGTACACGGTGTGGGATATCAGGTATTTTGTTCAAATCCATTCGGTATTTCTGCCCGGGAAGGCGAGGAAGTAACCTTATTTATTCATTATCATGTCCGTGAGGATGCACACTTACTGTTCGGTTTTACAACAAGAGAGGAACAGACGCTTTTCCGCAAGCTGATAGAGGTTTCAGGTATTGGCCCGAAAGTGGCTCTCGGAATTCTGACAGGGGGGAGGCCCGATGCGGTCATTGCTGCCATACAGCAGGAAAATGTGGGCTTCCTGACAAAACTGCCGGGAATCGGGAAAAAAACAGCACAGCGTATCATTTTGGATTTGAAAGATAAACTGGGGTTATTGCCGGCATCTATTGTGGATGAAGTTGCAGTTCTAACCGCTGAGGCAGAAAGAAACTCGATGGAAGGATGCTGGGCAGAAGCTAAGCAAGCCCTGCTTGCCCTTGGGTATACGGAGACGGAAGCTGACCGTACCTGGCATCTCATACAGAAAGATGTGAAGCCGGCTGATCCGGTGGATACCGTTACCAAGCTTGCATTAAAAGCCTTGTTCCAAGGGTTGTAGCTAGAGGAGGACATCCGTATGGATGATCGAATTATCTCTGCCAATTTAATGATGGAAGATCAGCAGATGGAGCTAAGCCTCCGGCCTCGTTATTTGGCGGAATATATTGGACAGACACAAGCCAAAGAAAATATGAAGGTTTATATAGAAGCAGCCAAGATGAGACAGGAAGCATTGGATCACGTGCTGCTTTACGGCCCCCCGGGTCTTGGGAAAACCACACTTTCCACCATCATTGCCAACGAACTTGGTGTTAATATACGGACCACCTCAGGACCGGCGATAGAGCGCCCTGGTGATCTAGCGGCCATTCTTACGAATTTGCAGGAAAACGACGTGCTTTTTATTGATGAAATTCACCGTCTGCATCGTACCGTTGAGGAAGTGCTTTATCCGGCGATGGAGGATTTTGCCCTGGATATTATTATCGGGAAGGGACCAAGTGCCCGTTCGGTAAGGCTGGACCTGCCGCCGTTTACCCTTATTGGGGCTACCACTAGGATTGGGCTGCTTTCCGCTCCATTGCGCGATCGTTTTGGAGTTGTTAGCCGTTTGGAGTATTATACGGTAGATGAGCTTGCCTTCATTGTAACGCGTGCCGCAGACATATTAAATGTACAAATAGTCGGGGAAGCCGCACAGGAAATCGGAAGGAGAGCCAGAGGTACACCGCGGATTGCCAACCGTCTGCTTAAACGTGTCAGAGACTTCGCACAAGTACGCGGAGACGGAATTATCTCGCTGGATATAGCCAAAGCAGCATTGAAACTCATCCAGGTAGATGATTTGGGACTGGATGAGATTGATCATAAAATGCTGCGGGCAATCATTCTCAGCTTCCGTGGAGGCCCGGTTGGACTTGATACCATTGCAGCCACTATCGGAGAGGAGAGCCAGACTATCGAGGAAGTATACGAGCCTTACCTTTTGCAGATCGGCTTCCTGCAGCGGACTCCGCGCGGGAGAATGGCCACCCTTCAGGCTTATGACCATCTCGGATTACCTAGACCGGAATCTAAGTGAAAAAAGTAAGTTCGGTAACGGTTTTTCGCACCGGGACCATTTGAATTTGTAAGAATGGACGGGTATACTAAACACAAACTATTTTGCTTACAAGGAATGATTTCATAACATGGATGTAGAATCTTTTGATTTTGAGCTTCCGGAAGAACTAATTGCCCAAACCCCTCTTTCTGACCGGACGCAATCCAGATTAATGACTTTGAACAAAGAGACCGGAGAAATCGGACATCATACATTCAAGGACTTGGCGGATTATTTGAAAGCCGGGGATTTGCTCGTACTGAACGATACACGGGTAATTCCAGCCCGGCTTTTTGGTTTAAAAAAAGATACAGGGGCCAAAGTAGAACTTCTTCTTCTGAAAGACCTAGGTGACAATCGCTGGGAAGCCCTTGTCCGCCCGGGTAAAAAAATAAAGACAGGAGCGGAACTTGTATTTGGTACCCAAGCAGAAGCCGATGAGCCGGTTTTGTCTGCAATTGTTGAAGAAGAAGGGGAGATGGGGGCAAGAATAGTCCGGTTTTCTTACCGGGGTATATTTAATGAAATTCTCGATAGACTGGGAGAAATGCCTCTGCCGCCGTATATAAAAGAACAGTTGAATGACAGAGAAAGATACCAAACGGTTTTTGCAAAACATGCCGGGTCTGCGGCGGCCCCAACGGCAGGGCTCCACTTTACGGAGGAATTTCTGGAGGGGCTAAGGGGTCAAGGAGTACGCATCGCCTTTATTACCCTTCATGTCGGACTCGGTACTTTCCGTCCGGTATCGGTTGACCGGGTAGAAGATCATAATATACATGCGGAATATTACATTCTTTCCGAAGAAACAGCCCGTTTGGTGAATGAAACCCGTGCTCAGGGGGGCGGGTTATTGCAGTGGGCACTACCTCGGCACGTACTTTGGAAACCGCCGCGGGATTAAGCCATTCCCAGGGATATATCGATGGGGAAGGAAGAACGCTTCTCCACGCATGCAGCGGATGGACCAGCATTTTTATATATCCGGGGTACGAGTTTCGGGCAGTGGATGGATTATTGACAAATTTTCATTTGCCTAAATCGACCTTGCTGATGCTGGTCAGTGCTTTGGCTTCAAGAAAGTATATCCTGCATGCTTATGCGGAAGCTGTCAAAAACCGTTACCGGTTTTTCAGTTTTGGAGACGCCATGTTTATATATTCCAATCAGAGTAGGAAGTGAGATTATTGCCAGCAGTCAAATATGAGCATATTAAAACATGCAAACAGTCCGGAGCCCGGCTTGGACGGGTTCATACTCCACATGGAGTTATTGAAACCCCCATTTTTATGCCTGTGGGAACTTTGGCGACCGTAAAAACGATGAGTCCGGAAGAATTAAAAGAAATGAACGCACAAATTATACTTAGTAACACATACCACCTCTTTCTTCGGCCAGGACATGATATCGTGAAGGCAGCAGGGGGACTGCACAAATTTATGAATTGGGACCGTCCCATATTAACTGATAGTGGTGGATTTCAGGTTTTCAGCTTGAGTGATATCCGAAAAATAACCGAAGAGGGAGTTGCTTTCCGTTCCCATTTGAATGGAGATAAGCTGTTTATTTCCCCTGAAAAAGCAATGGAAATTCAAAATGCCCTCGGTTCAGACATTATGATGGCTTTTGATGAATGCGCCCCTTACCCAGCTGATTACGAGTATGTTAAACAGTCCATGGAACGCACAACCCGGTGGGCTGAACGCTGTCTGCAGGCCCATAAACGTCCTGAAGACCAGGCTTTATTCGGAATTGTTCAAGGAGGAATGTACCGGGACTTAAGGGAAGAAAGTGCGAAGCAGTTGACTTCCATTGATTTCCCGGGGTATGCTATTGGTGGACTTAGTGTAGGCGAGCCCAAGCACCTGATGTATGAGGTATTGGATTACACCACACCGCTGCTTCCAACGAACAAACCTAGATACTTAATGGGGGTAGGATCTCCTGACGCGCTGATTGAAGGCTCTATTCGCGGAGTAGACATGTTTGATTGTGTATTGCCTACCCGAATCGCGCGCAATGGTACTGTCATGACCAGTTCAGGACGTCTGGTGGTTCGCAACGCGAAGTATGCAGAGGATTTTGGCCCGCTTGATCCAGAATGCTCCTGTTATACATGTAAACATTACAGCCGTGCATATATCCGCCATCTGATTAAAGCGGACGAAACTTTCGGCATCCGGCTGACAACGTATCATAACCTTCACTTCCTGCTTGATCTTATGCGTCAAGTCAGGGAAGCGATACGTGAAGATCGTTTACTGGACTTCCGGGATGAGTTTTTTGCAAAGTATGGTCTTTTTGACAATGAGAAAGGATTCTAGAAAGGAGGAAATCATTTAATGATGCAACTTGCTGCTGCACAGCAAGCAGGCGGAATGGGATTTTTGTTTACTTACGGTCCGCTTATTCTTATGTTTGTTGTGCTGTATTTCTTGCTGATCCGTCCTCAGCAGAAAAGACAGAAAGCACGTAATTTGATGCTGTCTAATCTTAAAAAAGGGGACAAGGTAGTTACGATCGGAGGACTGCACGGTTCTATCGTGGAAATTACAGACGATGTAGTAGTTCTTCGTGTGAATGACACCACTAAGTTAACCTTTGACCGCGGTTCCGTGAATACCGTAGTAAACAGCACAGTATCTGACAAGGAATAAATGTGTTGGCAGATAAGACCAGCAACAGGTTTTACAATGGTCTTATTATGGATGCAACTTGCTTGTCCGTATAAAAAAACAGGTGTACTCAAAAGAGATACCTGTTTTTTTAATCTCCGGCATTACGCTGCTTTAGGAGATCATAATGAACCTGGAGAATATTAAATAGGGTACGTCACCTCTGAAAATGGAAGAAAATAAACATTTCAAAGTTCTGTCATTATATCACAACACGCCGTTCCATGCGGTGAATTATTTTTTGGTGTTGACTCCGAGCATGCCTCCTATGCAACCGGCGAGCATGCAGCAGGCCAGCATGATGAAGGAGCGCAGGCTAAGATGAATATTTAAAGCCAGAAATCCAATAATCCACATGAGAATACAGTAAATACCGGACAATAGCAAACCGTAATACCAGCCCTTCCGGCCGGCTTTTTTACCTGCGGTCCAGCCTCCAATAAACATAGAGATTAAATAGTTTAAAAAACTGTAGGTACCAAGAGATGATTCCTCGGCACTGCTCATCCACACAAACAGGGATGAAAGTATTGTAATCACAAGCATGGTCAGGCAAGATGCCAAGAGACCGCTGAGAAGAGGAGATGAGAAGCGGAACCGGCTTCCTTTTTCCATAAGTTCCAAATAAATCCCGTCCTTTCTATCATGAATATATTCACCTTATTGCTTTCATTGTATGGGTCAAATGCCATATATAGTACAAGTTCGAACGGGAATGGAATAGCTGCCAAGAATTATGCAAGAGAAGAGTGGTATGTGCCCTATGGAAGGAGGTGACACTACCTGAAGACATACACATAACTGGGTGGGAGGCAGCTTATATGGATATTTGGATCATTTTTTTGAGGACGGTGCTGATCTATTTTGTAGTGTTCATTATGCTTCGGATAATGGGCAAACGAGAGATTGGAAAATTGTCACTCTTCGATCTGGTTATCTCCATTATGATTGCTGAAATCGCGGTATTTGTGCTTGAGGATTCAGCCAAACCTTTAATAACGGGGCTTGTGCCGATGCTGACACTGGTATTGATCCAACTGGGAGTGGCTTATTTGACATTAAAAAATGAGAGTATCCGGCGGTTATTCGATGGTAAACCGAGTGTGCTTATCAACAAGGGCAAGCTGGATAGGGAAGAGATGAAAAAACAGAGATATAACCTGGACGATTTAATTGTACAGCTTCGTCAACAACGGGTCATGAACGTTGGGGATGTAGAATTTGCTATATTGGAACCTTCAGGCAAGCTGAGTGTTTTTGAAAAACAAAGTATACACCAAAAAGGAGACGATGAAGAGTTCAATTCCTGCACCCCCAAGATCCGTTATGCGGGTCTGCCGGTTCCGCTTATTATGGACGGCAAAGTACAGGATGGTAACCTGGCTGAAATTGGACAAACCCGTTTCTGGCTAAAAAAAGAGCTTCAGGAAAAAGGCGTTGAAGATTTTAAAGATGTATTCTACTGCAGTGTAGACCATAAGGGACAGTTGTACATTGACCGTAAATAGCATACTTAACCTTTAGATGCTTCTAACATTTTCAGGTTATGGTGTGTTCATTTGATCAGATTCTTCCCCATATGAAGAATACGCGAGAAATCGCGGACATGAAGTAAACCCAAGGCAATGAGGGCGAGAAGATAAAGCACAAGTCCCAGAGAAGCGGAAAGAAGAAAAAGGACAAACAGTTTTTGACCCGCGAAAGCCAGAGTACTTAAATAGATACCTGACCCTGTTAACAGCATGGACAGCCCTACTTTCAGAAAATCGCCTCCTTCCAGGGTAAACCTGACCGTTTTCATGACGGTTGCAGCATGAAGAAGAGTAACCAAGACAATGTTGATGTTGATTGCCATTATGGCACCTAGAATGCCCATTTCGGGCCTACTGGCCAGAAAATAGATGAGCCCTAGCTTAACAATCGAGCCGACCAGGGTATTCACCAGAGCATTTCCGGGCTTATCCAAAGCCTGGAGGGCCGCTTGAAGGGGGGCCTGAAGATAAATAAAAAGGGCAATAGGAGCCATCATTTTCAACATCACTGCAATATTGGGATCTTTGTACATAAGGGAACAGATCGGTTCCGCCAGAACAAACATTAGAACAGCAAAAGGTGCCCCTGTTATCAGAGCAAGCCTTAATGCCTGGTTTAATCGTTTATGGATAGTGACGGTATCTTTTCGTGCCAGTGCAGCACTGAGAGAGGGGATAAGCGATACGGATAGTGAGTTTGTCAGGGCACTGGGAAGCAATAAAATAGGCAGAATCATTCCTTGCAAAACCCCGTACTGGGCGGTAGCTACACTGGTTGAAATCCCTGCCAGGAGCAGGCTTTGTGTAAGAAGAATGGATTCAAACAAATAAGAAGTTGCACCAACCAGTTTGCTTAGGGTAACCGGAATGGAAATCCGGAGAATTTTGCGTAAATTGGATAGCCGGTTTCCGGTCTGGCTGGTACCGATATGTGCCTTCAAACCCCCGCCTTCGCGCTGTTTCTTGTTATTATAATGAAAGATTAGAACAAGCATTCCGCAAACCTCACCGGTCAGTACCCCGACCATAGCACCCGCCGCAGCCATAGGAATGCCGTAAGGAAGCATCAGGTAGGCAAAGATAAGAACAAATACAATTCGGACCATAGTCTCTACAGTTTGTGAAATGGCAGTCGGAATCATATTTTGTTTTCCTTGAAAATAGCCTCTGAAAACGGAAGATACCGCAGCCATCGGAATAATTGGAGTCATACAGAGAAAAGTCTCATAAACCCGTGAATCCGTTAAAATATGGGTGGAAATCCATTTGGCGCTGATAAGACAAAGTAAAGTGAACAAAGCTGCGAGCAGCATGGACAGAGCCAGGGAAATCTTAAGTATGCTTCGGCTTCTTTTCTCATTGTGTTCCGCCTCTGCTTCCGCCACCAGTTTTGCAACTGCAAGAGGAATTCCGCCAGTTATTAGGGTAAGAATGACAATTAAGAACGGCCAGCCCATCTGGTAGAGACCTACTCCTTCTGCTCCGATGACACGCGGGAGCGTCATGCGCGGAATGAACCCGAGAATACGGTTTAAAATGCCTGCCGCAAGCAAAATTAACGTTCCTTTAAGAAAACTCTGTTTGGTCATTGTTCATTCCATCCCCCTAGTCCCGGTATACTTATGGATATGCGGGGGTAGTCCAAGCTCATGCAAACATTTTGTCCAGGCGATTTCAGGTTTAGCAGGAAAAAGGAAATCGTAAAGCGAATACTCAATACAGGATGATAACAGTTAGGAGGGGACAGGATGAATCCGGATGAAAAAAAGGCAGCAGGGCCCGATCAAAATGAAGCCTCACAGCAAGCAGAGGCAACTAAAGATGATCAGGAGGACGTTTACCTTTCTGACGAAGAATGGAACGATATGATCCAATTCTTAAGCGCAAGTAAAGTAGAAGAATTTAAGCTGATCGGTTACGAACATGTGACGGTAGATGAGATTTGGGAGTGCATTAGCGACAAATATAAGAAGCCCGGAATTCCTCCCCTGCATCAGGTTGTCAACGATATCTTATCCTTAAAGGCTACCCAATTTATGAACTGGCTGACGATAAACGCCTATAAACAGCCCTATTTTTGACCGGATAGGGCTGTTTGTTTTGTGAGTGTCCGTATAGCGGCCAAATTGACTCGTTTTTAAGCGGTAGTTATAATAGGAATATTGAGTATGGAAGGGAGAAAGGCAAGAGATGGACTGGAAGAGAATCTCGATTTTTTTTATGACCATCCTCGTAACACTGGCAATTGTGTTATGGACAAGTCCTAATCTGGTCAAACAGATACGGCTCGGATTGGATTTAAAAGGCGGTTTTGAAATTTTATACGTAGCCAGCCCGCTTGAAGAAGGGAAACCGGTTACCAAAGAATCTCTTAAGGAAACCGCGAAAAGCCTGGAAAAACGGGCTGATGCTATAGGTATTGCCGAGCCTGAGATCACGACGGAGGGAAACGACCGGATTCGTGTTAGACTGGCTGGCGTAGAGAATGAAGAACAGGTCAGGGAGATTATCAAAAAGCCGGCTGACCTTACATTCCGGGGCCGGACGGCACAGTGGAGCTTAACGGCAGTGATTTTGTTGAAAACGGGGCAGCCGTGGGCTTTGATAATTTAAACAAACCAATGGTTCAGGTGAAAGTAAAAGACAAGGACAAGCTGAAGAAAGTAACGGAAAAGTTACTTCAGAAACCTTTGGCTATTTACTTGGATGATAAACAATTGTCAGCGCCGGTTGTACAATCGGTCATTTCGGAAGGAACGGCTACCATTTCCGGAAACTATACAGTTCAGGAGGCTAATGAGCTCAGGGATACGATTAACCTTGGAGCAATGCCGCTGAAACTGACGGAAAAGTACACGCAGTCCGTGGGAGCAACGCTTGGACAACAATCCATGAAACAGACCGTTGAAGCCGGAATTATCGGTGCTACTGTCATCCTGTTGTTTATGGTTCTGTATTACCGTGTACCGGGACTGATTGCCGCTTTCACGTTGATTTCTTATATATGGCTGATGCTCCTGGTCTTTAATCTTATTCATGCAACGTTAACCCTTCCGGGTATTGCAGCCCTCGTACTCGGAATCGGAATGGCGGTTGATGCCAACATTATTACGTATGAGAGAATTAAGGAAGAGATCCGCAGCGGCAAGAGCATCCTGTCTTCCGTAAAAGCAGGGTCCAAACACTCCCTTCGTACAATTATGGACGCCAATATCACAAACCTGATTGCCGGTATCGTGCTTTATTACATCGGAAACGGGGCTATCCGGGGATTTGCCCTGACACACATGCTCAGTATTGGGGTCAGTATATTGACTAACGTTGTTTTGTCGCGCTTTCTGCTTCACCTGCTGATCCGCGGGAAATTGGCCAAGAAGCCGTCCTATTTCGGTGTGAAGGAGGCGGAAATTCGTGAGCTCTGAGAAGAAAAAAAAAGAAATCAGAAAGATTCCGGGTCATCATGCAATTCATGATGCGGATAATATCAAATTCGATTTTGTCAATCACCGTAAAATCTTTTTTTGGATTTCCACAATCATCATAGTTATCGGGGTCATTGTCCTTTTTTGGAAGCAAATGAACTTTGGGGTAGACTTTAAAGCAGGAACGTCCATGGACATTAATGTCGGACAATCCATAACTCAAGAGCAGGCCAAAGATGTGTTTGCCAAATCAGCTGTAGACCCTCAGCCGGCTGCCGTATCAGTAGGGGGAGAAGGCAACCAGCGAATCTCTGCCCGTTTTGATAAAGATTTGCCGGACGCGGATATTAAGAAGATTCAGGCTGCGTTCAAAGAAGCCTATGGAGACAAGGTATCTCAGGAAGTTAATACAGTCTCCCCAGAGATTGCCCAGGAAATGGGGATTAAAGCAATTATTGCCGTGCTGATTGCGTCCGTTTTTATCAGCATTTATGTAAGTATCCGCTTTGAGTGGCGTTTTGCTCTGGCAGCAATCATTGCCATATTACACGATGCCATGATCGTAATCTGTATGTTTGCCATTTTCCGCTTCGAAGTGGATTTGCCTTTCGTGGCGGCGGTAATGACAACAGTCGGATACTCTATTAATGATAAAATTGTTATCTTTGACCGGATTCGCGAGAATATGCGTTTTTCCAAGCTCAAAACCGAGCAGGACGTGGTATACCTTGTCAATCATAGCATCTGGTCTACGATGGCCCGTAGTATCAATACAGTTGTGACGGTGCTGTTTGCAGCGCTTTGCCTGTTCATATTCGGCAGTGAGTCGATCAAACTGTTTGCACTGGCCAAACTGATCGGACTGGCTAGCGGTGCCTACTCTTCCATTTGCATTGCAAGCCCGCTGTGGTTCATGTTTAAGCGGAAATCACTTGGTTCTAAACCAAAGGTCGCATCAGTAAAACAATAATAGCAGGGCCGCGTGAATTTTTCCGCGGCTTTGCCTTTTCGTTAGAGCCCAACATTTTCATAGGGAAGTGTCGAGATGACAGACGTACGTTTTTCGAAAGCAGATTTTGCCGCATGGATGGGAGTCATAGGGAATGTGGGATTGGCTGCTTTAAAAGGCGTCGTAGGCTTCATGTCCGGCAGTTTGGCTTTGGTGGCAGATGCAGTTCATTCCGCAGCGGATGTAGCCGGGTCTGTGGCTGTGTTGAAAATTTCCAGAAGTGCAAGAATGCCGAAAGAGGACGCAAACTCCCGATATTCTCAAAAAGCAGCCATCATCGTTCCCGTTCTTTTCTCGGTTATGTTAATGATTGTGGGATTGGAATTGTCTCTTCTTGCTATTAAAACAATTGCAAGGGGAGTTCAAGCGCCGCCTGGACGAATGGCGCTGGTTGTTATTGTTTTGTCGATTGTATTGAAAGAAGCCTTGTTCCGCTACAGATTCAGAACGGGAACACAGCCGGTTGCAGGCTCCATTTGGAGCAGTACCTGGTCATATCGTTCCGATGTATATTCTTCCTTGACAGCTTTCGCCGGGATCGGAGTTTCCCTCCTTGGGGAAATGTACAATAAGTCCTGGTTGTATATGCTTGATCCTATGGCAGGTTTAATTGTTGCCCTGTTTATTATTCATATGGGATTTCGTCTGATTATTGAGCTTATTCATAACACAATTGATCAGATGATGCAGCAGGAAGATACAGAGGTGTTTATTGAAGTTGTCCACCAGACAAAAGGAGTCATTACAGTGGATGACCTCAAAACAAGAGAACAGGGACATTATGTTATTTTGGAAGTGAAAATTTCCGTAAACCCGAAAATATCCGTACTAGAGGGGCATGACATTGCCCAACATGTGAAAAAGCAGGTTATGAGGAAATTCAGTCATGTTTCGGATGTCATCGTGCAGGTTAATCCTTATGATGTCGGCTTTCCGTACAGGCAGCAAGATGTAAAGTCCTCAGTCGATGATTATCCGACCCTGCTGCACTAGATGATGGTTTAGGAGGAACAACGTTGCTTCATTCCAAAGCAAGATGGCAGACTGGCTGTGCAGAATCCTCCGTTGTCCAAAAGCTGGCGGAGGCTCACCATCTGGATACTCTGACAGCCCGGCTGCTGGCGCTTCGGGGCATTACGACCCCTGAAGCGGCAGAGTCATTTTTACATAGCAGACAGGACGGATTTCACGACCCTTTTTTGATGAAGGATATGAAAAAAGCCGTGGACCGGATCCGTCTTGCTGTGGAACATAAGGAATTTATCCGAATATATGGGGATTATGACGCTGACGGTGTTACCAGTACCTCATTAGTCATGTTTTTACTTCGAAAAATAAAAGCGCGTTTTGATTACTACATTCCCCATCGAGTTCGTGAAGGTTATGGATTAAACAGGCAAGCCGTTGAAAAGGCGGCTGAAGACGGCGTAGATTTGATTATTACCGTTGATACTGGTGTAAGCGCTGTGGAACAAGTAACTTATATTCAGGAACTGGGTATGGACGTCATTGTGACGGATCACCATGAGCCGCCGGACATTTCGCCTCAACCGCTGGCTTTGGTCAATCCCAAGCAAGCGGATTGTCCCTATCCTTTTAAGCATTTGGCAGGTGTCGGGGTGGCTTTCAAGCTTGCCCACGCTTTGCTGGACAGAGTGCCGGAAGAATTATTGGAACTGGTGGCAATTGGTACGGTAGCGGATCTGATGCCCTTTCATGGGGAAAACCGCACAATCGTCAAAATGGGGCTCAAACGCATGCAGCAATCCGCTTTTCCGGGTATACGGGCTTTGCTGAAAATAGCTGGAATCGAGAGTCAGCAGGTTACCTCTACCCATCTTGGCTTTGCCGTCGGCCCACGGCTTAACGCAAGCGGCAGGCTGGGTTCGGCCAATAATTCTGTAGAACTGTTGATTACCGGAGATTCCGGACGGGCAAATGAACTTGCCCAGCTTCTGGATGAGCTCAACCAGGAGAGACAGCGGATTGTTCGGGAAATAAATGAAGAAGCCCTGGCTATTGCAGCAGAGCAGGTCCAAAAGGGAAATACGTTTCTGGTCGTGGCTAAACCAGACTGGAACGAAGGAGTAATCGGCATTGTCGCATCTAAAATCGTAGAAACCTATTATCGGCCTACCATTGTATTCAGCATGAACGACGAAAGCGGTCTTGCCAAAGGATCTGCCCGTTCTATAGAAAGTTTTGATATGTACGAAAATTTGACGGCATGCAGGGAACTGCTGGAGCATTTCGGGGGGCATCGGTCTGCTGCCGGAATGACTATAAAACAGGAGCATATTGATGCACTTCATCGTCAGCTGGATCATCAGGCCAAGGCTTTACTGGGGCCTGATGATCTGGTTCCTGTGATCCGGGCGGATGCGGCCTGTCACCTTAAGGATGTTCCGCTCGGCTGGATTGAACAGCTCCAAAAGCTGGAACCTTTTGGAGCGAGTAATCCGTCGCCGCAGTTTATTGTAGAGAATCTGCGGTTGACGGATCTGCGGCTTCTTGGCAGGGACAAGAAGCATATGAAACTGGTGCTTTCCGAGAGCCAGGGAGAAAGCACCGTCCAAATCGAGGCGCTGGGATTCGGTAAAGCTCACCTTAGTGAGCTGATTTCCCCGACGGCGCGCCTAGATGTTCTGGGTGAGCTGGGCATCAACGAATGGAACGGCATCCGCCGCCCCCAGCTCACCCTGAAGGATCTCCGGATCACGGAGATCCAGCTGTTTGACTGGCGCGGCACGGCCGATGCCGCCGCCAGGATGGACAGCCTCAAAGCCGCGCTTGCCGCGTCCGAAGGCTGTCCTGACATGCCGGCGGTCGTGGCATTCGCCGGGATGCATCATCATGCGCTCCCGCAGCGCATGGATGCCCTTGGCTGCCCGTTGTGGATATGGCGGGCAGGACGCGGCCTTAAGCCGGCCAATGAGCGGGCTCAGGGACTTGTCTTCGGGCAGATGGCTGACATTGTGCTGTATTCCCTGCCAACCACCCTGGGGGCCGTGGAACAGGTACTTGCCCAGGCGGAGTGCCTAGAGCGGTGCTATGCAATGTTTAAGGACGAGAGATCCTCTGCAGAAACAGGTATGCCTAGCCGGGATCAGTTCAAACTGGTTTACGGTTCGGTATTGAAACAGGGAAGCTGGGACGTGAAGGATCAGCGACTGATGACCTTATTCAGCCGTCGAAGCGGATTATCTCCGGCCATGATTGAATTCATGCTGACTGTCTTTGGAGAGCTTGGGTTCATTCAGGAACATGAAGGAAGGTACGTCCCGGTGCCTTCTCCAGCCAAACAAGATTTATCCAAATCCGCGAGCTATCAGGAGAGGATGAAACTGACCGAAGTTGAACAGTTTTGTTTCTATTCATCAGCTTCTGAGCTTCATCAGTGGCTGCTGAAACAGCGGATGGAAACCAGTAAAGAAGTATTGGAGGAAACAACGAAATGAATTTCAAAGACTACATCCGGGTGATTCCCGATTTCCCTCAACCGGGGGTACGTTTCAAGGATATCACTACCTTGCTTCGGGACGGTAAAGTATATAAAGAGGCCATTGACGAGCTTGCCGGGCTGGTAAAAGAACTTAACATCGATGTCATTGCAGGACCGGAGGCGAGAGGTTTTGTGGTAGGAGCTCCGTTGGCTTATGCCCTTGGAGTGGGATTTGCCCCCATCCGGAAAAGCGGTAAGCTTCCGGGAGAAACGGTTGAGGCTGATTATTCTCTGGAGTACGGTAAAGACAAGTTGGCAATGCATAAGGATGCCATTCAGCCGGGACAGCGTGTGCTGATTGCTGATGATTTACTTGCGACTGGAGGAACGATCCAGACGTCAATTAACCTGGTGAAACAGCTGGGGGGAGAAGTAATAGGCGCGGCTTTCATGATCGAACTGTCTTATTTGAACGGCCGTGAGAAACTTGGAGATATTCCTACCTTTACATTGATGGAATATTAAAACCATTATAGTAAAGCCACTTTTTCGCGGTTGGCGGAAAAGTGGCTTTTTCCA
Source organism: Paenibacillus larvae subsp. larvae (assembly GCF_002003265.1). Taxonomy (NCBI): domain Bacteria; kingdom Bacillati; phylum Bacillota; class Bacilli; order Caryophanales; family Paenibacillaceae; genus Paenibacillus; species Paenibacillus larvae. The sequence goes on along the minus strand of NZ_CP019687.1, from coordinate 1,855,421 downwards.
AAAAGGTCATGATTATTCGTTGGACCACTTTAGTTTATCAATGATGTTGAAGAACAATCCTAACAGAATGGCAATCACGGTGGCCAAAGCCATTCCTTTCATTTCAAAGTTGCCCCATTTGAAGGCCGCTCCACTAATTCCGATAATGAGAACAACAGCTGTCAAAATCAGATTTTTCGGGTTGGAATAATCTACTTTGGCTTCAACCAGCATGCGGACCCCGGAACCGGCGATAACTCCAAACAGGAGGATGGATACCCCTCCCATAACCGGGACAGGAATCGTCTGAATCAGGGCGGCCAGTTTGCCGACAAAGGAGAGGACAATGGCCATCACTGCGGCACCGCCAATGATCCATATGGAGTAGACGCGCGTTAAGGCAAGGACGCCGATGTTCTCACCGTAAGTAGTATTGGGAGTAGAACCTACGAAGGAAGAAATAACAGTGGATACTCCATTGCCCAATAAAGACCGGTCCAATCCGGGATCTTTGGATAAATCCTTCCCTACGATGTTGCTGGTCACAATTAAATGTCCGATATGTTCAGCTACGACAACAAGGGCGGCCGGTACAATTATAGCGATGGAAGACCAATCCCACTTCATTATATAGAAGGTAGGCAGATCAAACCATTTGGCTTCCCGAACGATGGAAAAGTCCACAATGCCCAAAAAAGCGGCAAGTGCATATCCTACAATAATAGAGATAAGGATAGGGATGATTTTCATAAAGCCCCGGAACATTACGTTGCCGACAACGGCCGTTAACAGTGTCACTAAGGATACGGCTATTACTTTCGGATCAGGTGACCAGCCTTCCGTACCCGCAGAAGCTACGAATCCGGCCATGTTAGCGGCAGTCGGTGCAAGTTCAAGTCCGATAACGGCAACAATAGCTCCCATGGCTGCCGGAGGGAATACTATCTCAATCCAGCCGGTGCCCACAGCCTTGACTAGCAGTCCGATAAGGCAGAAAACCAGACCCACTACAAGAAAACCTGAAAGTGCGGCTTCATAACTGCGCGTCGAGATAACGATCAGAACGGGTGAAATAAAGGCAAAGCTGGAACCTAAATAAGCCGGGATTCTTCCCTTGCAAAGGAAAATATAAATAAGGGTCCCAATCCCGTTCATAAGCAGGCAAATGGCCGGGTTTATTTGTAAAAGCATCGGAACAAGCACCGTTGATCCGAACATCGCGAAAAGGTGCTGCAGACTTAAAGGAATACTCTGTAAAAAAGGCAATCTTTCGTCTACCTGGATAACGCGGTCTTTCATGTATGAATATTCCTCCTTCAATTTGTATGGAATGTACGGAAAAAAGTCCTTAGGACAATATAATCAAAAATGCGAAATTCGTCTATCCTTATTTTTCGATTTTCGCATGTTTTTGTAGAAGTTTGTTGAAAAAAAGTCCATTTTGTCTTCAATGCGCGGACAAAGAGTTGACGTAACGCCCACCATACAGGCATAATGGATTAAAATCACTAATAAGGAATGGATCAATCCATGGGAATTGAACAGCTACTTGAAAAAGCGGCGAGTTTTATAAAAAAAGAGGAATTACAGCGAATTCAAGAGGCGTTCGAATTTGCCGAGCGGGCCCACCATGGACAAATTCGCAAGTCAGGAGAGCCTTACATCTTGCATCCGCTGGCAGTGGCTGAAATCTTGGTGGATATGGGAATGGATCCCACCTCCATTATTGCGGCCCTGCTTCATGATGTCGTGGAAGATACCACCGTTTCTTTGGAAGCTGTTGAACAAAAGTTCGGCCATACCTGCGCCATGCTTGTTGACGGGCTTACCAAGCTGGAAAGAATCAAATTTAAGTCCAAGGAAGAACAGCAGAACGAGAACTACCGGAAAATGTTCGTTGCTATGGCGCAGGATATCCGGGTTATTTTAATCAAATTGGCCGACCGTCTTCATAATATGCGCACACTTAAATATCAGTCGGAAGAAAGTCAGCGGCGCATTGCCTACGAAACCCTTGAGATCTATTGTCCCATTGCTCATCGTCTTGGAATTTCCGCTATTAAATGGGAAATGGAAGACATTGCTCTTCGGTATCTCAATCCCCAGCAGTATTACCGGATTGTCAATCTCATGCAGAAAAAGCGCGCGGAACGGGAGCAATATATTGAAGACGTTATCGCTAAGATGAAAGAAAAACTGAAGGAAATGGGAATTGAAGGAGATATCTCCGGCCGCCCTAAGCATATTTACAGCATTTACAGGAAGATGACGGTACGCAATAAACAGTTCAACGAGATTTATGATCTGATGGCTCTTCGTGTCCTTGTGGACAATATCAAGGATTGTTATGCCGCACTGGGGATTATTCATACCTTGTGGCGTCCAATGCCCGGGCGTTTTAAGGATTATATCGCTATGCCCAAAACTAATATGTATCAGTCTCTGCATACAACAGTAATTGGACCCAAAGGTGAGCCCCTCGAGGTGCAAATTCGCATCTGGGACATGCATCGAACAGCAGAGTACGGGATTGCGGCCCACTGGGCATACAAAGAGGGAACGACCGTTCCCAATAATTCGTTTACCGATAAAATGAACTGGTTCCGAGAAATTCTGGAACTGCAAAAGGAAACCTCTGATGCCGCTGAGTTTATGGAATTCATGAGGATGGATTTCTTTACGGACTTTGTTTTTGTTTTTACGCCCAAAGGGGAAGTTATTGAGTTGCCGGCCGGATCTGTACCGCTGGATTTTGCTTACCGGATTCATACTGAAGTTGGAAACCGGACGATTGGAGCAAAAGTCAATGGGCGTATTGTTCCCTTAGATCATCAGCTCAATACAGGAGATATTGTTGAGATCCTAACCTCCAAGCATTCGTACGGCCCAAGTCAGGATTGGCTTAAAATTGCCCAGTCTTCCCATGCCCGGAGCAAAATCAAACAGTGGTTCAAAAAAGAGAAACGGGAAGAAAACGTCCTGAAAGGTCGGGATGCGATTGAACGGGAACTGAAACGCCTGGGTCTCGACCCTTCGGCCTTTATGACGGATGATCAGCTGCAGGAAGCCGCCAAGAAGTTTGCTTTTAATGATATTGATGATATGATGTCTGCAATCGGGTTCGGAGGTATAACGGCCGCCCAAATATGCACAAAGCTGACCGAGAAAATGCGGAGGGAAGCGGAAGAGGCAAATGCTCTTGAACTCACTAACGAGATCAAAGAGGTCAAAAGTGCCTCTCAGGAACAGCGGAAGAACAGACCTGTCAGCGGAGTCAGGGTTAAGGGAGTGGATAACGTACTCGTTCGTTTTGCCCGCTGTTGTAATCCTGTCCCAGGAGACCAGATTGTCGGCTATATTACACGTGGACGAGGTGTAACTGTTCACCGTAGCGATTGTCCGAATGTGGATTTAAATAATCCTGAGGAAATGAACCGTCTGATTGAAGTGGAATGGGCGGATGCTTGTGAATCCAACTTCCAGGTTGAGATTGAGATAACCGGTCATGACCGCCGGGGTCTGCTGAATGAAGTGCTTCAGGTCGTATCCGAAAGCAAAACTATGATTGCGGCTGTTTCCGGGCGCTCAGATAAAAATAAACTGGCCATGATTCATATGACGATCCTGATCCGGAACCGGGAGCATCTGCATTCGGTAGTGGAAAAAATTAAACGAATCCAGGATGTCTATTCTGTTCAAAGAATCATGCAGACATAAAGCCAGGTGTTGTTTTAGGAGGAAATTCGGAGATGAAAGTGGTAGTACAGCGAAGTAAAGAAGCTAAAGTAACGGTGGACGGGGAAACTGTCGGCCGTATTGAACGTGGTCTTGTACTTTTAGTCGGCGTAACTCATGAAGACACTGAAGAGGATGCCCGCTATTTGGCGGATAAAATTGCAGGTCTCCGTATTTTTGAGGATGACTCCGGGAGGATGAATGTATCGGTCCAGGATATCGGCGGACAAATATTGTCTATTTCCCAGTTCACTTTATATGGGGACTGCCGCAAGGGCAAGCGGCCTAATTTCATGGCTGCGGCCAAGCCGGAACAGGCAGATCCTTTATATGAGGCTTTTAACCGGAGACTGCGTGAACACGGTCTTCTGGTAGAGACAGGGGTCTTTGGAGCTATGATGGATGTGGATTTGATAAACTGGGGGCCAGTCACTTTGATTATAGAAAGCAAGTGCGTTCCTGAATGACAGGGAGATTGCCGCTAGAGGGTTAGACAAAAACTCTGCGGAAAGAAAGTTATCCGTTAGAGCCTGAATCCGTCTATGCTTGGATAAGGGAATGGCCGGGAAGCCAAACTATAGGCAATCCACCAAAAGGAGACCTGTAGTCGATGAGTGTGTCTCAAAAACACCGTAAACATATCTTAGGTGAGCATCAGCTTCTCCATTTATCCAGGGCCGAAGCAATGGTTTGGCAAACCCATTCCGGCGACAGCGATTTAACAGGAGAACCCAGCTTCGATAAACAAGCCGTAAAATCCGTTTCTTCTCCCGTCCGGTATAAGTAAGGCCGAGCGGGGCAGGGAACGGATTTTTTAAAATTAAGAAATTGAGCTGAACCTGGCATGGAGAATAAAAGTTTAGTAGAATGATAGTGCTCTTCCAAAGCATAATGGTATGGAGGTTTCCCATTGAAAATTTATGTGCAGCAAATAGGTTTTTCCGATTATACGACCGAGTTTTATAATACATGCCGTCTTTTTTACGAACAGGTGGAATTGGTTTATGAGCAAGAGCAGGCTCAGGACGCTGATCTTTATGTTAGTGTGGAGCTTCTTGTTTCAGCGGACAGAGGAGACATTGCAGTCAAAGCCTGTCTTACTCACCTGTCTGAAAATAAAATATGGTGTCAGGAAGCAGTAAGACGTCATAATGAAACATGGGAAGATCCAAGACGAATAGAACGAAGGGCTATTTTATCAGCTCTGTTGCAAGTGTTTCAGGAAGCTACTGGCCTCGAACAGCCTTGGGGTATCCTGACGGGGGTCCGTCCGACAAAACTTGCCCACAATCTGCTTATGAAAGAAGGTAAGGAGAAAACCAGACAGTTTCTCAAGGAGCATTATCTGGTAACCCGCCCAAAGGCCGATTTGTTAATGGATATTGCGGAACGGCAGCTTAAAGTTATCCCCGATTTATTTCATCTTGATCATGAAGTCAGCCTGTATATCGGCATTCCGTTTTGCCCCACCAAATGTGCATACTGTACATTTCCCGCTTACGATATCCAGGGGAATAACGGATCAGTTCATGCTTTTTTGGAAGGATTACATGAGGAAATACGGCTAACAGGGGAATGGCTTAAACGACATGGAATGGGAATCACCACAATATATTGGGGAGGCGGTACGCCTACAAGCCTCGAAGCAGAAGATATGGATGCCTTGTTCCGCACAATGCAGAAGCATCTCCCCCAAATGGATAAAGTCAGGGAACTGACAGTGGAAGCAGGCCGTCCTGATACGATTACACCCGATAAACTGGAAGTTATGAAAAGGTGGGACGTAGACCGGATCAGCATCAATCCGCAAAGTTTCACACAGCTTACATTGGATACCATTGGGCGTCATCACACCGTAAAAGAAACCGTGGACAAATTCAAATTATCCAGACAACTAGGCATGAATAATATCAATATGGACTTGATTATTGGTCTGCCGGGTGAAGGGGTGGCGGAACTGGAGGGAACGCTGGAAGAGACGGCTAAACTGCTCCCCGAATCATTGACGGTACATACGCTGTCTTTTAAAAGAGCCTCCAAAATGACAAAACAGAGAGACCAATATGAAGTGGTGGGCCGACGGGAGATAGCTGTCATGATGCAGAAGGCTGTAGAATGGACAAAACAGCACCAGTATGTACCGTATTATTTATATCGTCAGAAAAATATACTTGGCAATCTGGAAAATGTGGGATATTCTTTGGAAGGAAAAGAAAGCTTGTACAACATCGTAATGATGGAGGAGCGTCAGACCATTTTAGGACTGGGGTGCGGGGCCATAAGTAAAATTTTGTTCCCCGAAGCGGAAGGAAAGCCAAGGCGCATCGAAAGATTCCCTAACCCGAAAGAGCCAAGTGTATATAATGACTCATGGAAGCATTACGTGCTTAAGAAGCATGAACTTCTGGACCAGGCTTACAGTAAAAATAGGAGACAGGAATAACTTGGACAGAAATTATTAACTTTTAAGGCAGGTGTACTTATTTGAGTGAACAGAAAACGAAACATAAAGGAAAGTCCAGAATCTGGATGTTGTGGACTTTGGCTGTGCTTATTGCAGCCGCAGCGGGAGCGGGCATTTTTGCTTACTGGAAGTACAAGCAGTCGAAGCCGCATGTCGGAAAACCCCAGCAAAAAATTGAAGTGAAATCTACAGCTTCGATCCAAGACAATTATGATGTTATCGTGGTGGGTACTGACCCGGAAGGGGTATCTGCCGCCATTTCCGCGGCCCGCAATGGACAGAAAACTTTGCTGGTGGACGGAAGGAACCGTGATGTACTGGGGGGCTAATGACGCTCGGATGGCTCAACAGTATCGATATGAACTATGCTCCCGGCAAAAACTCTGTCCTGGGTAAGCGGGAGGTTTTAAACAAAGGAATCTTTTCCGAATGGTATAATAAGATCGAAGGAGATTCGTTTGATGTCACTTCAGCAGCGAATGCTTTTTACGAGCTGGTGAAAAATGAATCCAATATCGACCTTTTAATGAAAACAAGATCCATTGTTCCTGTACTTGGGGAAGGGAAAAACGGTAACAGCAAGATTGAAGGTATTAAAGTAGTGAAAGAAGACGGAAGTGAGCGGATGATCGGCACAAGTGCCGTTATTGATGCTACCCAAGATGGGGATATCATGGCGGAAGCCGGCGTTCCGTATACTTACGGCTTGGAGGATGTAGGAAATAAGGAAGCGAAGATGGCCGTTACCCTGGTTTTCCGTTTAAAGAATGTGACGCCCGATGTGTGGAAACAGATTGAAAAGCGTCTGAACGGCGACAATGACCCGGGAACCGGCGCTAATGAAGTAAGTGCATGGGGGTACAAGGAGTTATCCAACTATCCGGCTGTGAATAAAGACAGGGTCAAAATGCGCGGGCTGAATATTGGCCGTCAAAATGATAATACAGCTCTGATTAATGCCCTGCAAATCTTCCATATTGACGGGGCTGATCCTAAAGCAAGAGAAGAGGCTTTCCAAGTTGGAAAAGAAGAAATTCCTCACGTGGTTGATTTTATGAAGAAAAACTACCCTGAATTTAAAAACGTGGAGCTTGATGAGACAGCCCCGGAACTGTATATTCGCGAAACGCGCCATATGCAGGGAGAGTACCGGCTTACGATTACCGACGTGCTGGAGAACAAAGATCAGTGGGATCGGGTGGCTTTCGGTTCTTATCCGGTGGACATTCAAAGACTGAGCCCGAATGATGCGGGAACGGTGGTATGTGCTCCGAAACAGTATGCCATCCCTTTCCGCAGTCTGGTTCCTCTTAAAGTAGACGGGCTCCTTGTGGTGGGGCGTGCGGCAAGCTATAATTCCCTTCCTCATGGAAGCGCCCGTGTTATTCCTGTAGGAATGGCGGAAGGTCAAGCGGCCGGAGTGGCAGCAAAACTGGCGAAGGAAAGCAATATGAGCTTTCGCGAACTGTCCGCGTCCAAAGAAGCGGTCGCCAAGATGCAGGATATACTGAATAAGCAGGGCATGGTATTGAAACCATTCTCCTTGGAACCGCAGGCTTTTATGAAGTATAAACAGTATGAGGGCCTGAAAGCCGTCATATCTCTTGGACTTGTTGCCGGGGGATATAAGAATGAATTTAACCTGGACCAAAAATCAAATGCCAAACGAATGGTGAATTTGACGGAAGGATCTAAAAAAATGGATCCGGGTACTTTTAAAGGAGACGCTTCTTCCGCGATTAAAGGCATGGAGACACCTGAGAAGACCCCGCTATCATTAGATCAGGCATCCTTTACTATAACAGAAGCTTTAGGTTTAAAAGTGCCTAAAGAAGCCGCCCGGGAGGAGCTTATCAAAAACGGGCTTTTGACGGAAGCAACAATCGGAACCATCCAGGATAAAGAAAATCTTACAAACGGGGACACTTACATGATGATTAAAGATATAAAACAGGTACTAAAACCCTGAATAAACCGGAAAACGGCCTTGGAGCAGAATCAGCTCAAGGGCCGTTTTAAAATTTAAACTAGGGCTGGGAATGCTGCTTGATTTTGTATTGTTTTCGGATGAGGCGGCAACCCAGGCACAAAGACCCGACTCCCAGACCCGTTATGAGACCAAGCCAATATCCGAATGCTTCCATACTTGTATAATTGGCTAACAGATAGTCGCTAGGAAGGCCAATAATCCAATATGAGAACAAGGCTACTATGAATGAGACATTTACATCTTTATAGCCGCGGAGTGCGCCTTGTGTAGGAGTAGCCACTGCATCAAACAGCTGGAAGAAAATCGCGTAGTACAGGAATTGCTGCCCCAGTTCAATCACAGAAAGATCACTGGAATATATGGATGCAACCTGTTTGTTAAAGATAAGCAACAGAAGAGCAGTCATACAAGCCATGCCTATGGCAATGCCTATCCCCAAATAACTATATTTCCGGGCATCGAGATAGCGCTTCGCCCCCACTTCAAAACCGACTACAATAGTCAGTGTCATGGATATACTGAGCGGTACCATGTACAGAAAAGAAGAAAAATTCAGGGCTACCTGGTGGGCTGCAATAGTAACTGTATCATACTGGCTCATGAGCAAGGTGACAGCGGCAAAAATACTGGATTCAAAGAAAATGGCAAACCCGATTGGCACCCCGATTTTAAGCAGTTCCTTCCAGGCTATAATTGAAATTTTATACCATTTATAAAGAACACGATAATCCGAGAACGGCTGATTGTGATGTACGATATGAAGGACGAGCAAAGCCATAAACCAATACGTTATGGCAGTGGCATAACCGGCACCGACACCTCCTAACCTGGGAAACCCCAGATGTCCGTAGATCAGCAGATAATTAAGTATGATATTCACCGGCAGGGAAAGCAAAGAGATCACCATTGTAACCCTGGTTTGTCCTAAAGCGTCTATAAAACAACGGAATACGGTATAAACAAATAAAGGGATAATTCCCAGTGCAATGGCTTTCAAATAACGAAAAGCAATATCATGAACATCTGCTTCAAGCTGCATCCCGTTTAAAATAGGCTTAAGCCCCAACAGGCCGGCCAGTAAAATTATAATAGCCAAAGCAATGGCCAGGTAAGTACCCTGTATAATGGTAAAAGGTGCTTTATCCTTTTTGCCCGCACCAATATATTGGGCGACGATAGGAGTTACGGAAAGCATAATTCCGGTTAATCCGGTCATAACCGGCATCCAAATACTGGAGCCGATCGCAACGCCTGCCAGGTCACGGGCACTGGCATGCCCGGACATCACCGTATCGAAAAAAGTCATGGCATACATGGAAAGCTGGGTAACCAATATAGGAAGCAAAATGATAAGAAACTGTTTCGTTTTTTGTTTAAGAGTATACGTTTGATTCATTGTTTAATTTCCATCCTATCTTGATCCTCCCTTGTCCCCTATAGGACATGATGTATCCTTGTTGTGTAGCATATCGACTGGACGGTATAGTCGTTAAGCTATTTTTTGCTTTTTTATAATCTGTTTTTGTAATGGACCTGTAATCTGTTTTTCATTTGTCCTTAATGTTCATTGACTATAATAAGTATTGACCCCCTTTAAAATAAATCTTTTTACAGCCTGTGAACGAAGTTTCGCAGGTTTTTCTTTTTGGGCAAAAAAAGACAGCCCTTTAATCATTATGAGGAGCTGCCGGAGAATTTCAGTTATTTTTTACGCTTTTGTTATACTGCTGTATTTTTTCTGAAATGGTTTTGGAAATATGATCCAGAGCTTCTTTCGGTGTTTTTTTATTTGTTAAGGTTCCTCTATAGCTCCTTCCACAATCTGCCTTGCTTCAGGAATGGGTTAAAATTACTCTCCATAGCTTACTTTTCTTAAGCTGCTATGGTATGATATAAAGAGAATAAGGAGATGATTGAACATGCATGACTTTTCATTATGTCCTAGATTTGAACATGCTTTCGAAATATTGGGAAAGCGCTGGACAGGTCTAATCATTCGAGTCTTGCTAAGCGGTCCAAAGCGTTTTAAAGATATATCGGATGTCATACCGGGAATGAGTGACCGGATGCTCTCAGAGAGGTTCAAGGAACTGGAAGCAGCGGATATCGTTGTCCGCAAAGTATATCCCGAGACACCTGTCCGAATTGAGTATGAACTGACTGAAAAAGGAAAGGCATTAAGGCCGGTTATGGATGAATTGCAGAAGTGGGCAGAAAAATGGTAGTCTGTTTTGAAGATGTCTTGACTTTTTGAAAACTGGCAGGTACACTATTTTCAAAGTACATGGAAAATTCCTTTGATTCGATGAAGGGATAAAGTAATTTGGACCCGCATAACCAGAGAGGGAGGCCGTAGGCTGCAAGCTTCCTTATGACGGACGGATGAAAAGACCTCCCTGAGAACATGCGGCAAACCGTCTTATGAATGAAGACCAAGTAGCCGTTATGCGTAAACGGGCGTTAACCGTATGAAAGCGGAGCCAGGGGATACCCTGTTCCGGAATGTGGGTGGCACCACGGGTGATTCGCAATTGATATGATCTCTCGTCCCACGGCTTTGGCCGTGGACGGGGGATTTTTTTATACCCTCTGAACCCGGCATAGGATTTTCTGTATTGACAAAAACAGAATTAGATAAAATTGGTGGGAGGTTGAGAAAGGTGAGCATTCAAAAACCTAAAGGAACCCAGGATATTATACCGGGTCAGGTTGAGAAGTGGCAGAGGCTCGAAAAACTGGCCGGAAATATATGCCGCAGATTCGGGTATCGGGAAATCCGCAGCCCGATCTTTGAGCATACGGAACTTTTCTCCAGAGGAGTGGGGGAAACGACAGATATCGTGGAAAAGGAAATGTACACGTTTGAGGACAAAGGGAAACGAAACATTTCGCTTAGGCCGGAAGGGACGGCCGGTGTGGTTCGGGCGTACATAGAAAATAAATTGTACGGAGAACCGGATTTAACCAAATTATATTATTTCGGCCCGATGTTCCGGTACGAACAGCCCCAGTCCGGACGGAACCGCCAGTTCCACCAGTTTGGTGTAGAAGCCATAGGTTCTGCTGATCCGGGTCTTGATGCCGAAGCTATTGCGCTCGGGTTTACCTTTTTGCGGGAAATTGGACTAAAGGATGTCCGTATTGAAATTAATTCAGTCGGAACTCCGGCTGTCCGCAGTGTTTACAGAGAGAAAATCCGAGAATTCTTTGCACCGGTTAAGGATAAGCTCTGCAAAGACTGTCAATCCAGATACGACCGTAATCCGATGCGGATCCTTGATTGTAAAATCGATCAGAAGTACGGGGAAGGTGCTCCGTCGATATTGGATTATCTGGATGAGGAATGTTCTGTTCATTTTGAAACCGTAAAATCTATGCTGACGGATATGGAGATCCCTTTCGACGTGAATCACCGGATGGTCCGCGGCCTGGACTATTATACCCATACTGCCTTTGAATATAAGGCGGCAGGTATCGGTGCAATTGATACAGTAGGTGGAGGCGGACGGTATAATGGTCTCGTCGGGGAAATTGGCGGTCAGGATCAGCCTGGTGTCGGTTTTGCCCTTGGCGTTGAGCGTATTCTGCTCTTGCTTGAAGCTCAGGGGGTGGAATTTGCCAAACCGGAAAGCCTGGATTTGTATGTTATCGGACTCGGTGAAGCTGCTGAGAGAGCCATAGTCAAACTCGTACATCAATTGAGGCTTGAAGGGCTTTCAACAGAAAAAGACTATCAGGGCCGCAAAATCAAAGCTCAAATGAAATCCGCAGACCGCCTTCATGCCGCTTATGTGGCCATTTTGGGAGATGATGAGCTGGAACGCGGTGAAATTACCGTTAAACACATGGCTACCGGCGAACAGGAGACGCTTCCTCTTGAGGGATTTTCACAAGCCATGAAGAAAAAAATCAACAAAGCTACGACCGGAGAATAGAGGAGGACAATTCTATGATGTATAAAACAGCCAATTGCGGCGATATAACCAAACAAAATATTGGAGAAACCGTGATATTAAATGGGTGGGTACAACGCCGCAGAGACTTGGGCGGAGTACTGTTCATTGATCTTCGTGACCGCAGCGGCATCGTTCAGATCGTATTCAACCCTGCTTATTCGGGTGATGCTCTGGAGGTGGCAGACCGCGCACGCAATGAATACGTGCTTGCCGTTAAAGGAACTGTAGTTGAACGCTCTGAGGAAACGGTTAACCCTAACATTCCTAACGGGGATATCGAGGTACACATCACCGAAATTGAAGTGATGAATACGGCAAAAAACCCGCCGTTCTTCATTGAAGATGGAATAGACATTGATGAGTCTCTCCGGCTGAAATACAGATATCTGGACCTTCGCCGTCCGGAAATGCAAAAGACACTGATGCTCCGTGCCAAAGTGGTCAAAATTTTCCGCGATTATTTGGACGAACAAGGGTTTATTGATATAGAGACTCCGATTTTGACAAAAAGTACTCCGGAGGGTGCCCGTGATTACCTCGTACCAAGCCGTGTTCATCCGGGCGAATTTTTTGCTCTGCCTCAATCACCCCAGCAGTTTAAGCAGCTTCTGATGGTGTCGGGGGTTGAGCGCTACTATCAGATCGCCCGCTGCTTCCGGGATGAGGATCTTCGCGCAGACCGCCAGCCGGAATTTACCCAGGTGGATATCGAGACTTCCTTCCTGTCCCAGGACCAGCTTCTGGACATGATGGAAGAACTAATGGTCAAACTGGTAAGGGAAACAGTAGGAGTGGAAGTGTCCCGGCCGTTCCAGCGCCTTACTTATGCAGAAGCCATGGACAAATACGGCTCTGATAAGCCGGATCTTCGTTTCGGTATGGAACTGGTGGATCTTTCCGGCTTGCTTGCTGACTCTGAAGCAAAAGTGTTTTCTGCAGCCCTGAAAACCGGCGGGGAAGTAAAAGCGCTGAATGCCAAAGGATGCGGAACATGGAGCCGTAAAGAAATCGATGATCTGGCACCGTTTGCTATGCGTTATGGGGCCAAGGGGCTTGCCTGGATTCAAATCAAGGAAGGCCAGATGAAAGGGCCTATCGTGAAGTTTATGAGCGAGGAGGAACAGACCGCTATTCGTGAACGTTTGAGGGCCGAAGAGGGAGACCTTCTGTTATTCTCTGCAGATACGAAGAAAATCGTGGCAGATGTACTGGGAAACTTGCGTTTGAAGATCGGCCGTCGACTTGGTCTGATTGATGATAGTATATTTAAATTTGCCTGGGTAGTAGACTTCCCGCTGCTTGGTTATGACGAAGAGCAAAAACGCTATGTAGCCGAACACCATCCGTTCACCCGTCCGAAAGATGAGGACCTCGACTTGTTTGATAGTGATCCGGGTCAAATCCGGGGACAGGCCTACGATCTGGTATTGAATGGTTATGAAGTGGGAGGCGGATCGCAGCGTATTTTCAAGCGTGACGTTCAGGAGAAAATGTTTAAAGCTCTTGGATTCTCCCAGGAGGAAGCAAAAGATAAATTCGGCTATTTGTTGGATGCCTTTGAATACGGTACTCCTCCGCATGGTGGCATCGCATTCGGTTTTGACCGTCTGGTGATGCTCCTTGCAGGTCGTTCCAATCTCCGTGAGACGATTGCCTTTCCAAAAACAGCAAGTGCAACCTGCCTGTTGATGGATGCTCCTGGAGAAGTGGACGCCGGGCAGTTGGAACAGCTCTCCATCAAAATAATGGGGAAACGCAAAAAAGAAAACGAAGAAGCCTGACATAAAAATAATCCAAAAAAGGTAAGAGAGGACCCTTAAGTGGTCCTTTTCTGCCCAAAGTAGAAAGAAGAAGGAGGAACTGTGCATGCTGCATCAATTCTCCCGTACCGAGCTTGCCATCGGGCCGGAGGGACTGGAAATTATGAAAAATAGCACAGTGGCGGTTCTTGGAATCGGCGGGGTCGGCTCCATTGCAGCCGAAGCATTGGCGCGTACCGGTATCGGAAGACTTATTCTCATTGATAAAGACGTGGTGGATATCACGAATGTCAACCGGCAAATTCATGCCCTTACCACAACAGTAGGGCAGCCCAAAACGGAGCTGATGAAAGACCGAATCAAACTAATCAATCCCGAATGTGATGTCATCACCCTCCAGATGTTCTATACGGAGGAAACGTACGAGAAACTGTTCGCATACGATCTGGATTATGTGCTGGATGCCTCTGACACGATCAGTTACAAAATTCATCTGATCAAGCAGTGTCTGGCCCGGAAAATTCCGGTCATCTCCTGTATGGGAGCAGCTAATAAGATGGACCCGACCAAGTTTCAAATTGCCGATATTTCAAAGACGGCCATGGACCCTATTGCCAGGGTTATCCGGCAAAAACTGCGTAAGGAAGGGATTCATAAAGGGGTTAAGGTAGTTTTTTCAACCGAAGAACCCATAAAACCCCGGCAGGATGTAACTCAAAAAATCGTCCCCGAGAATGCTCCGGAGATTCGAAAAGCCAAGCAGCCTCCAGCAAGCAATGCCTTTGTTCCGCCTGTAGCCGGATTAATCATGGTAAGTGCGGCTGTAAGGGATTTGATAAAATCCCTTACCTAGGCAAAATAAATGATAGGCAGAACCGAAGCTTTTTCCAGAAATGGAAAAGGCTTTTTTGATGTGGAAAAGCTTATCAAGGGGAGAGAGCCTGTTCTGACTGGATCAAGTATCTTTAATTAACAGAAGAAGGACTTCGTGTTGCAATCATTGTGAGTCTGGATTGGACTGAGTTTTATGTCTGTTTTGCCGGACAGCTATTCAATATGTTACAGGTGCTTTCGAAAGGGAGATCCATGACAAACCAGGCCAGGAAAGGTATAATAAATAGATATACTTCCGAAAAAAGGCAGGGATAGACCACATGGATTTATTCAGTTACGCGGAAGAACAGCGCGGAGAAAACAAGCTGCTGGCAGACCGGATGAGACCAACCGGACTGGATGAATATATAGGCCAGGAGCATATTGTCGGTCCGGGGAAGCTGCTTCGCAGAGCGATTGAGGCGGATCAGGTAACTTCTATCTTGTTATACGGTCCCCCGGGAACCGGGAAAACTACACTCGCAAACATCATTTCAAAAAGGACTCAGGGCCAATTTGTAAAGCTGAACGCTGTAGATGCTTCCGTGAAGGATGTCCGGGAAGTAATTGAACAGGCCAAACAGACAAAGGCTCTGTACGGACGGAAGACGATTTTGTTCCTGGATGAGGTGCACCGTTTCAACAGTGCCCGCCAGGATGCTCTGCTGCCCGCCGTTGAGCAGGGCATCATCGTATTCATCGGCGCGACGACAGAGAACCCGTTTCACTACGTGAACGGGGCTCTGTTGTCGCGCTCGACGCTGTTTCAGCTCAGGGCGTTGACGCCTGAGCATGCTCTGCTCGCGATGCGGCGGGCGCTGGCCGACCGCGAGCGGGGCCTCGGCTTCATGGATATTGAAGCCGAGGACGAGGCTCTCGCGCATATAGCCCGCACGGCGAATGGGGACATTCGCCGTGCGCTCAATGCGCTCGAGCTGGCGGCGCTGACGACGGCGCCGCAGGGGGACGGCTCGATTCACATTACGCTGGAGGTAGCGGAGGAATCGATTCGCCGTCCCACTGTGAAAGCGGACGAATCCACGCAGTATGACGTATTGTCCTCTTTCCACAAGAGCTTGCGCGGCTCCAGTGACGCCGCCTTGTTCTGGTTTCTCTACGCGGTAGAGAAACTGGGCATGGACCCGATGACCTTCATCCGCAGGCTGGTAGTCGCCTGCAGCGAGGACATCGGGCTGGCCAATCCACAGGCCATGGTCCAGGCTGTTTCAGCGATGGATGCCTATCATAAAATCGGTTGGCCTGAGTCGAAATATATTATTTCCCAGGCAATCCTGTTCGCTGTGGAAAGCCCCAAATCCAACTCGATTCCAGTGGCGATTTTCAAAGCTATGGAGGCTATGAACCGTATTGGCTCCGCGGAAGTCCCCCTTCATTTAAGGGATGCCCACTACAGTGGTGCAGAGAAACTGGGACATATTGGATATAAATATCCCCATGATTATCCGCACCATTTTGTCGAACAGCAGTATTTGCCGGACAAGCTGAAGAATGAGCAGTTCTTCATTGCTTCTGAGCAGGGCATGGAAGCGAAGATGAGGATTAATCAGATGAAGAGACGTAAATAAACTAACTATTCAATAAAAAAGAACAACGGCGTAGGAGCATAGTCCATACGCCGTTGTTGCTATTGAAAACCGGTGCCGAAAAATTCATCATACCCGATTTGGAACGCAAGAATCACCAACTGCTTTTATGATTTAACTTCCATTTTGCAAAGATCAATATTTAACTTTGTGCAGTTGATCGATTATCCCGCCCCCAAGGCAAACTTCTCCATCATAGAATACAACAGATTGTCCTGGAGTTACGGCTTTTTGCGGTTCATCAAAGATGACTTCACAGGTGTTATCCGCCCCCATAGTCAGCGTGACACCCTGATCCGGCTGGCGGTAGCGGAATTTGGCAGTGCAGCGGTATTGGCCTTCCGGTTTAACCGGGCTGATCCAATTCACATCCGTCGCAGACAGGCCTGTTGAGTACAGGCTGGGATGCTTCTCCCCTTGAACCACATACAAAATATTGTTTTGCAGGTCTTTATCTGCCACAAACCACGGCTCCCCGGTACCGGACCCGCCGATGCCCAAACCTTGCCGCTGTCCGAGGGTATAGTACATAAGACCATCGTGCCGGCCTTTTACTTCTCCTTCCAATGTGCGCATTTCTCCCGGTTTGGCAGGCAAATAATTGCTCAAAAACTCTTTGAAGTTGCGTTCACCGATAAAGCAAACCCCTGTACTGTCTTTCTTTTTGGCGGTAGCCAGTCCGGCTTCTTCCGCGAGCTTTCTTACCTCCGGTTTCGGCAGGTGCCCGATCGGAAACATGGCCTTGGATAATTGAAACTGGTTCAGGGCATGCAGGAAATAGGTCTGATCCTTATTGGGATCATTTCCTCTAAGGAGCACATATTCTCCGTTTCTTTCCTCTACACGTGCATAATGGCCGGTTGCAATATAATCCCCGCCCAGATCCAGGCCTTTTTGCAGGAACTCACCGAATTTAATCTCCCTGTTGCACATTACGTCCGGGTTCGGGGTCCGTCCGCGCTTATATTCATTCAGGAAGTAAGAGAATACTTTCTCCATATATTGCTTTTCAAAATTGACTGTATAAAAGGGTATGCCGACTTGGTCACAGACCCGTCTGACGTCCTCCGCATCCTCTTCAGCTGTGCAGTGGCCAAATTCAACCGTATCGTCCCAGTTCTTCATGAATACACCGATGACATCATAGCCTTGCTCCTTTAGCAAAAGAGCGGATACAGACGAATCTACGCCGCCCGACATGCCCAGAATAATACGTTTGTTTGCATTCATAGCTGTCGGTTCCTTTCTTTGATTTTGCAGGATGTATTTCTATTATACCTGTCTCCTGAAAAAAATTAAAATAATTCATAAGTCATCCTGTACTATTATAAAATTGATTCATGATTATGTCATTCTTTTGTAACCCAATAAAGGCGTTTTGTGTTAACATAAAGGAATATACGGAAGTTATGAATGGTTTTACATGAATGAGGATACCCTTGAGAATAAAAAAGAATAGAATAGGGTAAATGAGGTGCTATTTTGAAGATTTCGACCAAAGGCCGCTATGGGCTAACGATTATGATGGAGCTTGCCGCTCGTTACGGTGAAGGTCCGACCTCGCTGAAGAGCATAGCGGAGAAGCATCAGTTATCAGAGCATTATTTGGAACAACTGGTGGCTCCTTTAAGAAATGCAGGATTGGTCAAGAGTATCCGTGGTGCTTATGGCGGATATATTTTGTCCCGGCCTGCCGAACAGATCACAACTGGACAGATTATCCGTGTACTTGAAGGACCTATCAGCCCAGTTGATTTCGAAGAAGAAGACGACCCGGCTAAACGGGATTTATGGATACGTATAAGAGACAGTATTGCCCAAGTTTTGGATTCTACTACTCTGGCATCACTCATTTCTTATGAGGATGAGGGCAAAACCGACAATTATATGTTCTATATTTAGAACTCAGGTGAACGATATGGAATTGATGTATCTGGATCATGCAGCTACCACGCCTTTGCATCCGCAGGTGCTGGAGGCTATGATGCCTTATTTAACTGAAAATTTCGGGAATCCTTCAAGCATACATCATTTCGGCAGAGCGGCGCGTTCTGCTATTCACCGTTCCAGGGATGCTATGGCGGAACTCCTCGGATGTCATCCTTCCGAACTGATTTTTACCAGTGGCGGGACGGAAAGCAATAACGCAGCTTTGTTCGGAGTTATATTTGCTGAACAGGACAAGCCCGGCAAGCATGTGATTACAACACAAATGGAACACCATGCTATCCTGCATCCGGCAGAACAGCTGGAAAAACTGGGGGTAGAAGTAACTTATGTACCGGTTGACAGAGAAGGTCTTGTTCACCCGGAACATATTGAGGCTGCGATTCGTCCCGGTACGGTACTTATCAGTGTTATGATGGTGAACAATGAGGTTGGGACTATCCAGCCTATCAAGGAAATAGGTGAACTTGCCCGGCGACATGGTATTTATATACATGTGGATGCGGTCCAGGCCCTGGGAAAACTTGACCTGAACCTTTCAGAAATACCGGTCGATTTGATGTCTTTTTCAGGGCATAAGATTTACGGACCCAAAGGGATTGGCCTGCTGTATGCGGCAAAGGGAACCAAATTTTCTCCCCTGCTTACGGGTGGCGCCCAAGAACGTAATAAGAGGGCAGGTACTGAGCATGTAGCGGGGATTGTCGGTTTTGCCGAAGCATTAAAACTTATATCTGAAAAACGGGCTTCGTTTTGGAGTAGTTGTGAAGATTTTCGCAAGGTAATGACCGATCATTTTCTTCGTGAATTAAGCAGTGATGGATTTGTAGAAAATGGTCATTCTGTACAAAGAGTTCCTCATATTTTAAATGTCAGTTTCCCGGGTATGGAGACTGAAACATTGCTTATGGATCTGGACCTTGAAGGGATTGCCGCATCCAGCGGTTCTGCTTGCAGCTCCGGTTCCCTGGAACTGTCTCATGTACTCCGTGCTATGGATCTTCCAGAAACTGTTATGGGTTCTGCCGTGCGTTTCAGTTTCGGTTTGGGGAATTCTATAGAAAATATTCATACGGCTGCCCAAAAAACTGCAACCATCGTAAAACGAATACGTAAATAAGTGACATGGGCTGACCGCATGGGAAAAGTTCCTGGATAAAAAGGAGGTAAGAATTCCTTTTGCGCAAAGCTCTTGATTTGATCGGCCTGCCTGTCATGGATGTCAGTACGGGGAAAAAGCTCGGTACGGCCAAGGATTTTGGCCTGGATGAAGATTGGAATGTCTGCCTGGTAGTGCTAGAGTCTAAAAGCTGGCTTGCCGATACGAAATATATTCGTGTGTCGGATGTACTTGCTTTTGGTCAAGATGCTGTAACGGTCTCCCATTCGGGGGTTGTTCGTTCGGCAGAGGAAGAAGTTCTGCCTCATTCCGTCATTCTGATGGGACAATCTCCTTTAAGAGGCCTTCCGGTAATGACGGTGAACGGACAACAGCTTGGCAGACTGGAAGACGTTTATTTCCATGAAAATGTGGGTACAAAAGTAGTAGGTTTGGAACTGACAGAAGGTTTTATTTCTGATCTGAGGGAGGGGCGCAGGTGGCTCCCTCTTCCGGACGAGATGAAAATTGGTGAGGATGCCATTATTGTGCCTGTCCAATCTAATAAGGAAGTAAAACAGATGAATCTGACATAAATCAGCATGTTGCACCGAAAGCATGCCGCATGCGTCAAACTGTAATCGAAACGATATTTTTTAAAAGAATAGGGTGAAATGACATGCGTTGTCCAAATTGTAACTCCAAAGATATCGGCAAAATCGGATCTCACCAGTTTTATTGCTGGGGTTGTTTTATTGAACTTAATGTGAATGGAGATAAAATGTCGGTATATCAAGTTGAAGAAGATGGAACGCTCAGTTCGCTGGACGATTTGTTCTTTGATGAAGAAATGCCGCATATACATGCCAATTGATAAGAGGAAACAGAATTTGCCGTCTTAAGGATGCCCGCAAATTCAAATAAACAGAGGACACCGTTTTGGAAGGTAACTTTCGAAGCGGTGTCTTTTTTCGAATAAATGAAAGAATATAGTAGGAATTTACTAAACACATGGTATAATTATACTAGGACTTTTAGACTA
The DNA here is from genome assembly GCF_002003265.1 of Paenibacillus larvae subsp. larvae. NCBI lineage: Bacteria > Bacillati > Bacillota > Bacilli > Caryophanales > Paenibacillaceae > Paenibacillus > Paenibacillus larvae. The sequence goes on along the minus strand of NZ_CP019687.1, from coordinate 1,834,972 downwards.
TTACTGAAAATGAGGTTATACTATGTCTCAAGACTACGATCATGTTAAACAACCGGCGAAGATAAAATTATCAGAAAATACCTCAAAACTTGTAGCTCAATTATTGGATACGCTGCGGTTTATGGGGAGTACCTTCAAAAATCTGCAACCGGATATTACCCTGCCCCAATTTCAAGCTTTAGTACTTATTCACCGTATGGGCAGATGCTATGTTAGTGATATTGCCAATCATTTGCTGATTACTTTAGCTACATCGACGAGACTTCTTGATTCTTTGGAACAAAAAGGATACATAAAAAGGGATCGCAATCATTCGGGCGACCGCCGATACGTAATGATTTACATGACTCAGCAAGGCCAGGATATGTTTGAAAAATTAGTGGAAGATCATTTGCAGATGATGGATAAATGGTTTACCAAGGCTTTTACAACAGGGGAAAAAGAGACGTTTATCCTTTTATTCCGAAAGCTGCTTGATGCCAGAAATTCTGCTGTAATATAAGCCCTCCTTAAAGATCGGTGGGTTAATTGGTACAGGTTGTACATATACTATCTGTATCAATGCTTTCACGCGGGGTGAGTGAAAAGATGCAGCAATTTTGGAAACAGCGATGGTTTGCGGTCTTGGTTTATGCTCTTCTTAGTTTATTCGTGATTTATATGCTTCTGCAGGTATCGCCTGTCTTCTCTGGCCTTTATAAGTTTTTAAAAGCTGTTCTTGCCCCTTTTATTATTGCTGTTATTATTTCTTACATATTAAACCCGGTAGTCAATCTCTTGAACGGGCGCAAGGTCCCAAGGGCGGTTGCCGTACTAATGATTTATTTAGTTTTTTTCACGTCTCTATGGGTTGTCATCATGAATGTGACTCCCGTCTTTGTGAAGCAGTTAGGAGAATTGAATGAGCACATGCCGCAGTTGACAATGCGGGCAGAATCGCTTATGCAGGGGCTCAGCGACCATCCTTTATTACCGCCTAGTGTCCGGGCAGGGATTCAGGATGCTCTGTTCAAACTGCAACATATCATTTCAGAACGGATCACGAAGTCCGTTGAAAGCATTGGCAGCACGATCAATATGCTCTTTATCGCTTTTATTATTCCTTTCCTTGCTTTCTACATGCTGAAAGATTTTCAGCTTATGGAGAAGGCCGTACTGGCCATTGTTCCCCGTTCACACCGCAAGCATATCATTAAGGTACTGGTCGATATTGATACGGCACTCGGTAACTATATACGGGGTCAACTGCTGGTATGTTTTATCATTGGCATATTGGCTTATATTGGATACTGGGTTATTGGTATGCCTTATGCCCTGTTGCTGGCAACCGTAGTTGCGATATTCAACATCATTCCCTATCTGGGACCCTTTTTCGGGGCGGCACCTGCTTTGGTCGTTGCGGCGACAGTCTCATTCAAAATGGTCCTGCTTGTGGCTGTCATTAATCTCATAGTACAAATTCTTGAAGGCAATTTTATATCCCCCCAAGTCGTGGGCAGAACTCTTCATATGCATCCGCTCCTGATTATTTTTGCTCTGCTTGTAGGCGGGGAAGCGGCGGGGATTGTTGGTCTTATCCTGGCTGTTCCTGTCTTTGCCGTATTTAAAGTAATTCTGCAGCATCTGAGCCTGTATTATATTAACCGAAAAACGGTTTAGTACAGTTGACAGTCTTCAAGCGGCTGTTTATAATTTGCGTATCGCATATTTTGAAAAACGTTGAAGAAATCAAGTAGGCCTCCATTTCAGTTTGCAGAGAGAAGGTTCCTTTTCCGGATTTGGAAATTGGCTGAAAGAACCTTTATCTGAACGGTTGCCGAAATGCTGCTTTCGGAGTGCGGTAACCCCGCCGGAAGGACCCGTTATCGTCCACACAAGGAGATTGTCTGCCGTTTTTTTGGGGCATGAAAGACAATAACCAGGGTGGTACCGCGAATTCATTTCGTCCCTGCTGTGTTAGGGGCGTTTTTTTGTTTGCTGGAATCAATATGGAAAAGGTTGGAGGGAATTTTATGAAAGCTAGTGAAATACGTTCCAAATGGTTAAATTTCTTTGCAAGCAAGGGACATAAAGTTGAGCCCAGTGCTTCTCTTGTACCTCATAACGATGCTTCCCTGCTTTGGATCAATGCGGGTATGGCCCCGTTAAAGCCGTATTTTGACGGAAGGATTATTCCGGAAAACCCCAGAATCGTCAATGCCCAAAAATGCATCCGAACGAACGATATTGAAAACGTGGGAAAAACACGGAGACACCATACGTTCTTTGAGATGCTTGGAAATTTCTCCATAGGGGATTACTTTAAAGAGCAAGCCATTACCTGGGCATGGGAATTCCTGACGGACCCGAAATGGATCGGGTTTGAACCGGAGCGGATTTCCGTAACGGTTTATAAAGAAGACCAAGAAGCCTTTGATTTATGGCATAACAAGATTGGCCTCCCTGAAGAACGCATTTATAAGCTTGGTGATGATAACTTCTGGGGTATCGGGAAGGTCCTTGCGGTCCGTGTACGGAGATTTTTTATGACCGCGGTGAGGCATACGGGGATCTGAGTGATCCGGAGTGCTGGCCGGGTGGAGAGAATGAACGGTTCCTGGAAGTATGGAACCTGGTTTTCTCACAGTTTAATCACAACAAAGACGGCAGCTATACTCCGCTTCCCAGCAAGAATATTGATACAGGTGCAGGACTGGAACGGTTTGCTGCCATCCTGCAAAATGTAGACTCGAACTTTGATACGGATTTGTTTCAGCCTATGATTCAAAAGACTTGTGGATTGGCTAAAGTGTCTTACAAAGAGAAAGAAGAAACAGATATTGCGCTCAAGGTGATCGCGGACCATATCCGTACTGTTGCTTTCTCGGTGGGGGACGGAGTTCTTCCTTCCAACGAAGGCAGGGGGTATGTAATTCGCAGACTTCTCCGCCGTGCTGTCCGTTACGGAAAAGTATTGGGAATGGATAAACCGTTCATGTATCAGCTTGTGCCTGCCCTATGTGATGTAATGGGCATGTATTACACCGAGATTGTAGAGAAGCAAGAGTTCATTGAGAAAATCATCCGGACAGAAGAAGAACGTTTCCACGAAACGCTTTCGGACGGTCTTGAGATTCTTAGCCATCTGGTTGCAGAAGCCCGCAAAAAAGGCATGACTCAAATCGGGGGACAGGATGCCTTTAAACTGTACGATACTTACGGCTTTCCGATTGACCTTACGGAAGACTTTGCCGCGGAACAGGGAATGACGGTGGACAAGGAAGGCTTTGAGGCTTCTATGCAGGAACAAAGAGAACGGGCAAGGGCAGCCAGACAGGATACGGACAGCATGAATGTACAGGGCGGCCCGCTGGCTGATTTTACGGATAAAAGCGAATTTGTTGGATATAATGATTTGGTAGTTCCTGCTAAAATAATTGCTCTCATGCATAACAACACAATGGTCGATATAGTAAATGAGGGTGAGATTTGCCAGGTCGTTTTAGACCGGACTCCGTTTTATGCGGAAAGCGGCGGACAAGTCAGTGATAAAGGAACGATTCGATACGGGGAAACCCTGCTTCGGGTGGAAGAAGTGGGCAAGGCCCCCCATGGTCAGCATGTTCATACCGTTCTGGTGGAAAAAGGGACTGCCCGGGTGGGGGCAGAAACAGAAGCTTCTGTAGACCCTTCCCTCCGCGGCGACATTGTAAAAAATCATACGGCCACTCATCTGCTGCACAAAGCATTAAATGAAGTACTAGGCGAACACGTGAATCAGGCTGGATCTCTGGTTGCTCAGCAGCGGTTGCGTTTTGACTTTTCCCATTTTGGTTCCATCACGGAGGAAGAACTGCAGGAAGTGGAACGGAAGGTCAATGAGCAGATTTGGCAAAATATTCCGGTTATTATCAAACTCATGCCGATTGATGAAGCTAAAGCAATGGGAGCCATGGCTTTATTCGGCGAGAAATACGGGAAAGTAGTCCGTGTTGTTCGTGTGGGCGATTACAGCTTGGAACTTTGCGGAGGCTGTCACGTTGCTAATACGGCCGAGATAGGCCAGTTCAAGATCGTCAGTGAGTCCGGCATCGGTTCCGGAGTAAGACGGATTGAAGCTGTCGCTGGAAAACATGCCTATACGTATATGGAAGATCAGATCCGGCTTTTGAAGGAAACGGCTGTTTTGCTGAAGTCTAAAGTAGCGGACGTGCCTAAACGGGTGGATAGTATACTCAGTCAAATGAAAGAATTGAACCGGGAAATTGAATCTCTCCGTTCCAAACTAAGCCATATTGAAGCCGGATCTTTAACAGATCAGATTAAGGAAGTTGGGGGAATCAAGCTGCTGGCTGCCGAAGTAAATGCGGCGGATATGGATTCCCTGAGGCAATTGGCGGACGAGATGAAGGCGCAGATTGGTTCGGGTGTTATTGTTTTGGGGGCTGCTTCGGGTCAAAAAGTAAACCTGGTAGCAGCTGTTACACAGGATTTGACGAAGAAAGGACTTCACGCCGGCCAGATTGTTAAAGCGGCGGCTTCTATCTGCGGTGGCGGAGGAGGCGGGCGCCCCGATATGGCTCAAGCGGGAGGAAAAGACCCGTCCAAGTTGAAAGAAGCATTACTGTATGTGGAAACATACATCCAGCAAGGCTAAAAAAGCAAACAAAATCTTATTTTTCTCTTATATAACAGGAATTTTTATGCATCTAAAGAATATATGACAATAGACTGTTCATTGGGGGGTGCTGGTGATGGATTTTATGGACAAAACAGTGAAGTTCAAAGTCAAAGCTGATGAAATTGAAACATCACCCAGAGAAGTGATTCTCGCGGTATACGATGCTTTGCAGGAAAAAGGATATAATCCGATCAACCAGATTGTCGGATATTTATTATCTGGAGACCCTGCATACATTCCGCGGCATAACAATGCTCGAAGCCTCATCCGCAAGAGAGAACGTGACGAACTGATTGAAGAACTTGTCCGTCATTATCTCAAGGAGAATAAACAATAACCACCGGCAAGGAGTACGGAATGAGAAAAATGGGACTAGACTATGGGGACCGGACCATTGGGGTGGCGGTTAGCGACTTGCTCGGACTTACCGCCCAAGGCGTGGAAGTAATCCGCCGTAAAAAGCAGGAGGAAGACCTTGCGAGGATAGGTGAACTGATCCGAGAATATGAAGTCAGTGAACTGGTGGTCGGATTGCCGAAAAACATGAACGGTACCATTGGCCCCCGCGGCGAACTCTGTCAGGAATTTGCCGGCCTGTTAAAACGGCAATTTGGGCTTCCGGTTCATCTTTGGGATGAACGGCTCACGACCGTATCAGCTACGCGTACTTTACTTGAGGCAGATGTCAGCCGTAAAAAGCGTAAGCAGGTTGTCGATAAAATGGCAGCGGCTCTCATATTGCAAGGCTATATGGATTCTAAAGGATGAGGTGAAGAGATATGACCCAGGAACACGATCAAAACGAGTTGGAAGAAGAACGCGAAATTATCTATATTCCGGATGAAGAGGGCAACGAAGAAGAATTTGAAGTCATCATGAAATTTCAGCCGGATGATTCAGATAAGAAATATATTATGGTAGCGCCGGTAGAGGAAGATGAAGAGGATGCCGGTATGGTTTATACTTTCCGTTACGAGGAAGATGAAAACGGAGAAGATTACAAGCTTTATCCGATTGAAGAGGACAGCGACGAATGGGATATGATTGAGGAAGTCTTCAATACCTTTATGGAGGAGGACGAAGCGTGAAGGTCACCCCCAGCTCCGTGTTGCGGAATACGTTTGGACATGATATCATGTTATTTGATGGACAGGGACAATCCACTGAGTACCGTCTGATCACGGAGTTCAATGTGAATGAGCAGCCTTACGCAGTTCTTCAGTCGGAAGAACTGCGTAAAGAGAAGGATTTTGCGGTTTTTCGGGTAACTTTGGATGAGCAGGGTGAACCCATGCTTGAGCACATTGAAGATGACGATGAGTGGGAGACAGTTTCTGAGATTTTTGACGAAATGTCGTTTCCTGAACATGACGAATGGTAAAAGAATGAACGAGCGGACTTGTTCCGCTCTTTTTATTGTTCGCGTGTGGAATAAAGGAGGAACGCTGGTGAGTGTGAACCAAACGTATCGACCAAGGAGCAAAGCGAAGAAAATATGGCTCAGCTTTTTAGCGCTTGTCATGATTGTAGTTGCGGGTTCCGTTTTTTATGTAATAAATGCCCTAAAACCTCTGGAGCCATCGGATGAAACCAAACGTATTGAAATTCAACTGGGAGACGGTATTAAAACTTTGGGAAATAAACTGGAACAGGCCGGGCTTATCAAAGACGGTACTTTATTTTACTATTATTCCAAGCTGAAGGGGCTCGGAGGAAATATAAAGGCAGGGGAGTATGAGTTAAAACCGGGGCTTACCTATGAAGCCATTTTGGACAAGTTTACCAAAGGGGACGTTATGAAAAACAGCCGGTTCACTGTGCCCGAAGGGTATACGATCGACCAGATTGCGGAAAAGCTGAAAGAAACGGGAGTTATTAGCGAAGAAGAGTTCCTCGGCAAGGTGGAAAAAGCAGGGGTTGAGCCGCTTACATCCGCTATTCCCGCAGATATTCCGCTAAAACACCGTCTGGAAGGTTATTTGTTCCCGACGACGTATGAGCTGAAGAAAGATATCACGGCAGACAGCCTGATTGATTCCATGCTTTCCACAATGGATAAAAAATTAAAAGAGATTCCCGGATTTAATCAGGAAACACTGGCTAAACTGGGTGTAAACCAGCATCAGCTGCTCACTGTTGCTTCTTTAATTGAGAGGGAAGTGGTAGTGGATGCGGAACGCCCATTGGTTGCCGGAGTCATTTATAACCGTTTGAGCAAAGGAATGCCCCTGCAAATTGATGCAACAATTCAGTATGCACTGGGCAAACAAAAAGAACGCCTGATGGAATCCGACTTAAATATTGATAGTCCTTATAATACGTATACCCATAAAGGACTTCCTCCGGGACCCATTGCAAGCCCCAGTGAGGCATCCATAAAGGCTGCGCTGAACCCGGAAGCAAGCCAATATTTTTATTATGTAACGAAAAAAGACGGATCAGGTGCACATCTATTTGCTGAAACATACGAACAGCATAAGAAAAATATTGAGGAAAGCAAGAAAAACGTAAAATAATAAAGTCATCATTTCGAAGAAGGTGAAGACATGAGCAAAAAACCGGAGCTGCTGGTTACCGCCGGTTCTTTCGAAGAGTTGAAAAGATATATAGAAGCCGGTGCAGATGCCGTGGCCGTCGGGGAAGAAACATACGGCCTGCGCCTTCCCGGAAATATGGTTGTGAAAGATTTGGAACAGGCTGTGCCCTGGGCTCATGAACACGGAGCCAAAATATATGGGGTAGTTAATCATTTGTTTGATAATGAACGGGCCAATATGCTGGATGCCTATCTGATCCGTCTTCATGAATTGAAGGTAGATGGCGTTGTCTTTGGGGACCCTGCTGTCATTATGGCGATTCAGGAGAATAATCTGAATTTGCCACTGCACTGGAATACGGAAATGACCACTACTAATTATGAAACAGCCAATTATTGGGGAAAACAGGGAGCAGTCAGAGCTGTATTAGCCAGAGAGTTGAATCTGGAGGAAGTCCTTGAATTTAAAAAGCACGCTAAAGTAGAGGTTCAGGTTCAAGTACATGGGATGACGAATATTTATCATTCCAAACGGGATTTGCTGCATGTGTATGCTTCCCATCAGGGAAAGAATGCGTCTCATTTGGATACGTCTAAGGAGCGGGGGCTTTTCCTGATTGAACATGAACGCAGGGAAGAGAAATTGCCGGTGTATGAGGACAGCAACGGTACCCATGTAATGAGTTCGGATGATATCTGTATGCTGGAGGACTTGCATGAGCTTCTGGCAGGGGAAATAGACAGCCTCAAGATTGAGTGTCTGCTGAAAAGCCCCGAATATAACGAAACGGTTATCCGGAGCTATCGGGCGGCTATTGACTCTTATGCCCAGGATCCTGAAAGTTATGTATTCAAGGAGGAGTGGCTGGAACAGATTCAACAACTGCAAGATCCGGATCGTGAACTAACTTTCGGCTTTTTCTATAAAGAGCAAGTGTATTGATATCGATAGTTTGCATATATCCAAAATCGAAGAAACAGCAAAGGGGTGACACAGGATGTCAACGCTAGTGGAAGCCCGTGCCCGGGCTAAAAGGGTCAGACTGGAAAAGCCGGAGCTTCTTGCTCCGGGCGGAAGTCTGGAAAAATTGAAATTTGCCGTTCATTACGGAGCAGATGCTGTATATATTGGAGGACAAAAGTACGGCCTTCGTTCCAATGCGGATAATTTTACGTTCGAGGAAATGAAGGAAGGCGTTGAATTTGCCCGCAAATACGGGGCGAAGGTAATGGTCACTACCAACATCTATGCCCATAATGAGGATATTGAGGGGCTGGAAGATTATCTTCGCCGTTTGGAGGACGTCGGCATTCATGCCATTATTGTTGCGGATCCGCTTATCATGCAGACTGCACGGCGTGTAGCTCCTAAGCTTGAACTGCATGTCAGCACACAACAATCCATAACGAATTGGCGGACGGCTAAATATTGGAAAAACCAAGGAGCTGACCGCGTTGTATTGGCCCGTGAAGTCAGCATGAACGATATTAATGAGATCAAGCAAAAGGTTGACGTGGAAGTGGAAGCCTTCATCCATGGAGCGATGTGCAGTTCCTACTCAGGCCGGTGTGTGCTGTCCAATCATTTTACTGACCGGGATTCTAACCGTGGGGGCTGTTGCCAATCCTGCCGCTGGAAATATGATTTGTATGCAAAAGAACAGTTGAACGGAGCTCGTCTTGCATCCGATATTCCTTTATTCGATGAGGAAGATGATCCTTTTATGATGAGCGCTAAAGACCTTTGTATGATCGAACATATTCCGGACATGATTGAGTCGGGTGTGGACAGTTTCAAAATCGAGGGAAGGATGAAGAGTCTTCACTATGTAGCTACTGTGGTAGGAGCTTACCGCAAAGCAATTGACGCTTATTTTGATAATTCTGAGACTTACAGCCTCAACCAGGCCCGGCAGGACGAGATTTACAAAGCGGCGAACCGGCCTTTAAATACGGGTTTTTTCTACGACCGGCCAGGTCACGAAGACCATATATTTGGACCTGAGGACAAAGCTGTCCTGTTCGATTTTGCCGGAGTAGTCATGGATTATGATCCGGATACTCAAATTGCAACTATCCAACAGCGGAATCACTTTAAACCCGGACAGGAAGTAGAGTTTTACGGGCCGGGCGGAACCAGTTTCAAGCAAACGGTCGGGACTATCCATGACGAGGAGGGGGAACTGTTATCTGCCGCAAGGCACCCTCTTCAGATGATCAAAATGAAAGTGGATTTCCCTGTACAAAAATGGGACATGATGCGTAAGCGAACCGGAGCTCCGGCTTCCTTGTTCCGTTAAAGAAAAAGCTTTCCGGCTTAAGGGCCGGGAAGCTTTTTTTGAAGATTGCAGGTCTTAAAGAGGGGGCGGGAAAAGGTGTATAGGAAAATGCTGCAAAATAAGCTGTCATTTTTTACAAAGGAAAAGGCTTGATTTCAGGCGAATGACTTACCGATAATAGAATACAGGCCCTTTGGCCTAAGTATATTTACATAACTGATGGTGGTGAATGTATTGAATAAAAAGATCTCGGATCTGGCCGACAGTTTAAAGCAGTACATAAAAAGGGGGAGCTTGGGCTTCGGCCGAAAACATGAGGACAACAGGGGGACCGGACAAAAAAAGAAAATTCGCTTTGTCAGCCCGGCCCGCTCCGTCAGCATGAAATTGTTTCTGGTCTTTTTTATCAGTATTTTGTTTTTTGTTTTAGCCGTGGGGACATTGTCTTATATCATCTCCCAGGGTGTCATCCAGGATAAAGTAAGCAATGCATCCGAACAGACCATTGTACAAGCTTCCGAGAAGCTGGATGTTGTGTTTAATACATACGATGAACTTTCCTTGCAATTATTCATGGACAAAGAAATCCAGAAAGGACTTACTGCTGCCCAAAAGGCAGAAAACAGCAGCTATGAGATGCTGGAAATATCGAGGGATCTGAATGAGAGATTGAATCTGGTTCTTTTCTCCAATAAATCATTAAGAGGCATCGCTTTATTTGATAAGGACGGCAGACCCATTACTTCCACCGGCATCAGTGTAGGCACTGCGGAGAAGCAGACATACAGCGAAGAGCCTTGGTATAAACAGGCTGTAGAGAATAACGGGCAGGCAACCTGGGCAATAACCCGGCCTAAAGGTTACTTTAGCAACTCCCCTGCTTTTGCCCTCAGCCGTTCCTTAAGAGATACCAGTACAAATAATGTCATCGGGCTCATCATGCTTGAGATTGGTGTAGATGTACTGGACCGTCAACTGGAAGGACTGAATCTTGGGGATAATGGTATTGTTCAACTGACAGATATGGAAGGAAATATCGCCTATTCTGCAGATAAAGAAATGATCGGCAAGAAGACGGATTTCAAGATTCCGGAGAAGGACACTAACAAATCTTCGGCATCTTTCCTTACTGACAATAACGAGGAACAGGTTATGTTCAGCCGTCTTCACGTATCCAAATGGCTCATGTTTGGGGCACTGCCCGTATCTGCACTTGTCAAAGATGCCGGTATTATTCTTAACGTGACAATTATCATGGCTGTAATTGGGGCAGCCTTAGCTGGTTTAATCGGCTGGATAGTTGCCAGAATGTTAGGCAAGCCTTTACAAAATGTAAGAAGGCTGATGCGGGATGGGGCCGGAGGGAACCTTACGGTTCGGGCCAATTATAAGTCCAGGGATGAAATCGGCCAGCTTGGACAAAGCTTTGACGAAATGATGAGCCAGATTACGGAGCTTGTCCAGCAAACCAGCCGTTCTGCCCAGGAGGTTCTGAGCACCTCGGGTGAGTTAGCTCATGCATCCAAAGTAACAGCTGCTTCAGCAAAGGAAATCGGTGTTGCAACAGGAGAAATTTCCAATGGCGCCGGCGGATTGGCTGCAGAATCGGAACGGGGTAACGAGCTTTCCCATAATATCGGAAAACAGATGCAGCAAGTCATTGAGGCCAATCTTGAAATGGGGACGGCCGCCGCAGGTGTACGCAGCGCCAGTGAGCAAGGGACCCGGCATATGAAGAACCTCCGTACAAAGACAAATGCAGCAGAAGAAACCGTACGAAATATGTTAAATAAAGTGGTTATGCTTAATGACAATACAAGATCGATCCGCAAAATTTTGGATATGCTTCATAACATTACAAAGCAGACTAATATTTTGTCCTTGAACGCAACAATCGAGGCAGCCAGAGCCGGAGCAGCCGGTAAAGGCTTTATGGTTGTAGCCGATGAAATCAGGGGGCTGGCTGAACAATCCAAACAATCCATTGATGTGGTTGCTGGTATTACCCGTTCGATCGAAAATGAAATTGATGAAACGGTTTCCACATTAACGGCTGCTTATCCTGTTTTCCAGGAGCAGGCGGAATCTGTGAAGAAAGCGGATGCGATATTCCAGCAGGTTCAGCAGCAGATGGTGGCATTCATTGAGCAGTTGGATACTGTCAGCTCGTCTATTCACGAGCTGGATGAATCCCAGGCTGTACTCTCCGATGCTATGACCAATGTCAGTGCTGTGGCAGAGGAATCACTAGCTACTTCGGAGGAAGTGGCTTCCCTAAGTACAGAGCAGCTAAATATCAGTGAGGGATTGGTTGATTTATCTGATAAACTGGAGCAGCTCTCCAATTCCCTGAAGGATTCGTTAAGCAAATTTAAAGTATAATAGTTCTAAGTAAGCTTTAGTATGTCCGGCTTGTCTTCAAATAGAAGAGAAGCCGGCTTTTTCTGTATACATGGGAAAAGAAGGAAGGGGGTATACTAAACAAACAGTTCGAGCTATTGGCTGAAAGAGGGAGACTCTTGAATAGACATCAATCATCTTGGCAATCTGAACAGCATAGCAAGAGAAGGTGCAAAAAGAATCCGGTTTTGATGTACCGTTCCTTTCTAGTCTTGATGGGGTTATGTTTCTTGTTCGCAGTCCTGGTTATGCGCCTTGGTTGGATACAGCTTCTGGCTGCCCGTAATCTCACTTCATCCGGTATAGATTTGATAGAGCAATCAGTTTGGCAGCGGCAGCGCGGTCTGGTTCTGGATACGGGAAGGGGAGAAATTACGGATAGGGCCGGCCGGACGTTTACAGGCAGACCCGTCATGGCACTACTTGTTTTCCCGCTGCGCATTGACGAATCAAAATGGGAAGAGCCTACCCAAAAGCTGCTCAAATTGTTGAAAATCCGTCAGGAAGATTGGAAACGGTTTATTAAAGAGTTGAAAGAACCGTCTTTCTGGACACGACATATATCAGATGGGTCGGCAAATAACGGATTTTTTCCGGTAGAACTGACTAAGGAACAAGCCGAGGCTGTTCGGGAATCGGGACTTCCTCATATTAAGGCTATTCCGTATACACGCAGGTACCCGGCTTTAAGTTTAGCGAGACAGGTTATTGGATTTATCGGCCAGAACCCCCAAAAGCTGTCTGCTCTGTATCCGGATCAGGCCAGGGAGGGAAAGTTGGATTTAAAAGCCCGAATCGGAGGCTCAGGAATTGAAAAGGCATTTGAACCTTGGCTTCGGGGGATAGGCCAAACCTCCCTTTCTTATTTTATCGATGGAAAAGAACGTCCTCTGCAAGGACTGAATATGAGAGTAATTGCTCCGGAAACTTCCTACTATCCTTTGCAGGTAAGAACAACATTGGATCAGCCTGTTCAGGAAATTATTGAGAAAGAAATGGACCGCTTGCATATTAAAATGGGTTCTGTAGTAGTTTTGGATGCTTCAAATGCGGATATTTTTGCTATGGCAAGCCGGCCTAACTTTAATCAGGAACATGTTCAGCCTGATCAGGACGGCTGGAAAAATCATGCGGTCAAAGCGATTGCCCCGGGTTCCGTCTTCAAGACAGTTATGGCAGCGGCATCCCTGGAGAAAGAGGTTGTATCCCCAGACGAAACCTTTTTCTGCAGAGGAGATTACGGAAAATACGGCTTCACTTGTTGGAATCATGCCGGACATGGCGAACTAACCCTTAAGGAAGGATTTGCTTCTTCCTGTAATCTAGTGTTTGCCGAACTATCCAAACGCCTTAGTGCAGATGAGATTGACCGGACAGCACAACGGATGGGGCTTCTCAAGAAGGTAGGATGGAGCGGAAAAACGGGGATCGCAGACAGGGAAGTGTCTCAGGTGGATGGAGAGGAAGCTGGCCAATTATTTGCGGAAGGAACTCAAAAAGAAGAAGAGGGAGTTCTTATGCAAACTTCTATCGGACAAAGGGATGTTAAAATCTCTCCTCTTCAGGCAGCCAACATGATTGTAACCCTTTTGCACCATGGGGAAGTTAGATCTCCGCGCCTGGTCCAGGATATCCGGTTTCGTGACGGCACTCTCCGGGAAGTATTTAAACCTCGCGTTCTAAAAGCCCGAAGAGACGGAATATCTTTCAGAACCAGCAAATTCCTGTTGGAAAGCATGCGTGAAGTTGTACTTAAAGGAACGGGAAAAGCTCTTAGGGATGCCAAATGGCAGCTTGCCGGCAAATCAGGAACAGCGCAAGTCAGACAGGCAGGAAAGGAAACTGTTAATCAATGGTTTGTCGGTTTCGGCCCTTACCATCATGCCAGATATGCTGTGGCTGTTGTGGTGGAGGGAGAGTCGCCGGATGCTCCGAATAAAGCAATCCCCCTGTTTAAAAAAACAATGAATATTCTGGCGGATACTTAGAAGCGATAAGAAGATGCGTTGCGGCTCTGAATTGAATCCCGTACAATAGTTTTAGGTTACTAGAGAGAAAGGATAAGAGGGGATCATTCATGGCCAAAACCATCACATTGCCGGACGAATGGATCTGGCTTGAACATACTTATGCACATCATACACCTGTTCTTACTCCGTTTGCCCTTGAAGAACTGATGATGAAGGAAGTAGGCCTGACGGGAAAAGCCATGATTCATATATGGCGTCATCCGCGGGCTTTTGTCATGGGGCTCAGGGACAGCAAACTTCCATTTGCCAAAGAAGCTAAGCAGGAACTGGAAGGGAAGGGTTTTCAGACAGCTGTGCGAAACTCTGGCGGGGCTGCTGTACCACTCGACCTTGGAGTGGTGAATATTACGATAATGCTCCCCAAACCTCAGGGAGCTATTGATTTTCATGACGACTTCGAGCGGATGTTCCTTTTGATCCGAGATGCGTTGGCCGCTCATTCCTCTGAGGTGGCCAAAGGGGAGGTCACAGGCTCCTTTTGCCCAGGAGACTACGACCTTAGTATCGGCGGCCGCAAGTTTTGCGGCATAGCCCAGCGCAGGCAATCGAAGGCTCTGGCGGTACAGGCTTTCAACATTGTAGAAGGTACGGGAGGAGATAAAGCTGCCTTGGCAAGAGCATTCTATGACAAGGCAGCGGCAGGAGCGGATACTGGAGCATATCCGCTGGTAGCCCTTGACCAGATGGCCAGCCTATCTGATTGTCTCGGGCCGATCGAATCAGCCGTATTTACTCGTTGTATCCGGCAGCGCCTGGAAGCAGGACATGTGACAGACGCTTCTGCTTCCGATTTCGTAAAGCCGGAAGAGGTAGCCGACATGGTGTCAGCCTTGACACAGCGTTATGGAATTTAACCTGGTCAAGATTGACTGGTAAGGTTATGCGGATTACTAGGTTTAGGAGCTTCGCTTGAGTTGTAAAAGGTATGACTTTATACGGCTTGAACGGGGCTTTTTGTCTATAATCCTTCCAAAAAACTGCAATACAGATTAGGCAGGTTAAAACTGAAAAAAGGGTTTTAGTTGTAACTATAATGGTTACATATGAGGCCATATATAATATGTGTACGGAGTGCTATTCTCTATATTGAGGATACCCATTTTTTTTATCTTTTGTTGTAACTTGTTTGATTATAACTAAGGGCGAATGATACAAAGGAAAGGAGAATGACATATTTAGACTGTAAAAATTAAAGCTTATTCCGATTTTATATGTCCGTTTTGTTTTTTGGGAAAAGGCCCGCTATATAAGTTGAACGAAAGAAAATAGCAATCAAAGTCGCACGCACAGCCGGTCAATAATGGCATGAGGATGCTTCATGATTTCATCCATAAATTGCCCGACACGCAGACGGATTTCGGAAACGGCCGAATAGAATACGTTATTGATCACACTGGACTTGAGCCATTTCCAGAGTCCTTCTACGATATTTAACTGAGGGCTGTATGGAGGCAAGTACACAAGCTCAAGCCGATTTTTTTGCGCTTCCAGAAACGGCCGAAGCAGCTTTGCATGATGAATCCGGGCATTGTCCAAAACCAGAGCCAGTTTCCCTGTTGGATAAGTCGCCATGACCTTTTGAAGAAAGGAAAGAAACGTTTCAGCGGTGTACTGTTCATCTTCTTGCCAAACGATGTGTCCCGTTTCATAGTCAACCGTGGCCAGCAGTTTGACCCCACGATGCTTGCCCGTGGTTGGAATGATGCGTTGCTTCCCGCGAAGGAACCAGGTCTTCTGAATCGCCTGGTAGTCCCGGATCATCGACTCATCCTCGAACAGCAAGTGATCAATCTCCTCGTTCAGTAGCTTTTTTTCAGTTCAGGAAAGGTCGTTTCGGTGAAATGGCGTTGTTTCTTGGGATCTGCTGCTGCGAGCGTGTAGGTCGGTTTCGTATAGCTGAGCCCTAGCCGCTCCATGACCTTGGAAATGCCTCGGAGCGAATAGCAATGGCCCCAGTCGCGTTCCACGTACGTGGCAATCAGTTCAAGCGTCCAGTTGTGCTTTGCCGTAAAGCCGACCTCATGGGGAACCGAATAGGCGACGGTTTGTTTCAAGCGATCCTGCTGCTGCTTCGTCAACCGAGTAGGAGCACCTGAGGAATGCTTGATTTGCAAGGCTCCCAGTCCACCGTTCTCGTACGTATGAATGTAACTGCTCACCGTCATTCGGTTTCGATTCAAAATGTCAGCGATCGCCTTCATGGATGTGCCTTTCAAATGCAAATAGATCGCTTGGTAGCGTTCATACATTCGGCGCTCTTTGGTTTGTTGCATGGCTGCCGTTACTTTTGCCAGTTCGGTATGTTTATCCATTGTCATCCCCACTTGTCTATTCTTGATCTGTTTCTTATTCGACAAATGGTTCCTTTTTCCTTGCCAAGGTTTGCTAAGAATATTGATTCAACTTATATAGATGAGATCGTCAAGGAAAAAGATGTAGAAGTAGAATGGATGCCATTTGAATTGCGGCCTGTTTCATACCCAAAAATTGACCCATGGCAGGAACCTGACAAGCTAAGTTCGTGGGAGGCTTTTATTCTTCCAACTGCCGAAAAATTTGGAGTTGAAATGCGCTTGCCTCGTGTATCCCCCCATCCGTATACACATCTGGCTTTTGAAGGTTATCAGTTTGCAAGGGAACATGGGAAAGGAAATGAGTTTCATCACAGAGTATTTACCGCATTTTTCCAAGAGGAACAAAATATTGAGGACATCGAAGTACTGACAGCATTGGCTGGTGAAGTGGGACTTTCCAAAGACGCATTTAAGGAAGCACTGGAATCGAGAAAGTACCGGGAAATGCACCAGGAGGCTCTAAAGGATGCCTGCGAAGCACAGATTACGGCTGTTCCAACGTTTATTATCGGGGAAGAAGTGATTCAAGGCTGGCCAGCAAAGAACGACTAGCTAAAGCTATTGACCGGGAACTGGAGGAAAAGGAAACAATCGAATTGGCAGGAATGCAATGCAGTATTGACGGATATTGCTAATGCAGGTTTTTACAACAATTAATTTAATTAAAAACCAATTGGAGGAATAAAAATGTCACTAACTACAACGAATCTGAAAGATGCTATCATCAACCGCCGTTCAATCCGTAAAGTAAAAAAGAATCCAGCCATTACTAAAGAGAAAATCAATGAAATAGCAAAAACAGCTCTGCATGCACCATAAGGTATTTATTCAGGAACGTATAAAAAAACAGGAAAAGCATTTCAGGCTGATTTTGTGCATGTTTGGAAACTCGATAGCGGAAAAATTGTAAAGTTTAAACAGTATGTGGATAGCCATATTGTGCAAAAGGTTATGGAATAACCCCCCTAATAAGGGGTTTATTTTTTATTTAGACCGATTCATCTGGTCAAGGTTTTTCCTTCCTTTTAGCAAATTCATTAATGAACTGCCCACCACCTATGCTAACGCTTAAAGGTGGTTTTTTCATCCATGGGTGAAATATAATATACTTTTTTGATTATTTTTAAAGGTATACTTTGTAATTGAAAGGAGGGCGATGATACGCACCATTAAAAGCGGTTACATAATTTATACGAATCTCAAAACAAAAATGAAAACAGGAGAAGAAAACATGAATAAAACAACATTAACAAAACCAGAGATCAGTTTTATGGCCATTTCCGATACGCATGCCCCCAATGATATTAAGATTAAAAACGCCCTTAATGACGCCATCCAAAATAATGTGGATGTAATATTCCTAACCGGAGACCTGGTGGAGATCGCCTATGAGTCCAATTATGAATCTTTTATAAAGGCAATGAATTCAGTTCCTCATCCGAAAACGTATTATGCCTTAGGAAATCACGATGTACGATGGCTTTCTGGTGATTTTGACGAAGCAAAAGAAAAATTCCTCAAATATACAGGCATGCCTGGTGTCTATTATGACAAATGGATTAACGGATATCATTTTATCGTTTTGGGTACAGAAAAAGCTCTTAAAGATCAAGCGGACTTTTCAGACAAACAGCTGGCTTGGCTGGAAGCCAAATTAGCGGAAGACACTGATCCAAACAAACCGATCTTTGTGTTCAACCACACGCCGTTATTCAATACGGTTCCCGATTCTTACTGGGAAGGTTACCAACCGGGAGGAGATGACGGGATCATTCAGGATGAACAGGTCAAGAACATCTTGGCTAATTACCCTCAAACGGTTTTTATTAGTGGACATACGCATTTCTCCATCAAAGAGAAAGATAATTTGTTTCATGCACCGTTTGGTCATATGATTAATGACGGCGCTGTCGTGATAAATGAGGGCCTTATTTTCAATGTGTACAAAGGCAAAATTGAAATTAAAGGAAGAAACCTTGATGCTCATATGGACATTGCAAACTGGGACATTTTTTTTAATCAATCCGTTCAATTTTTAGGTTTAGGTGATAGTCAATTTGCTGAATTAAGGACAAATTTAAATCAGCAGCAAGCAGTGTTTCACGTGACTAATAAAAATCCGCATGCGTATTATGCTAATGAAAAATATGCTGAGATTCAAGTGTTAGATGAAAATAAAAAAGTTATTTTTAACAAAGAAATTCAAGGAACGAATGTTTCCATCGGTCAAGATACTATTCCTTTAAAAGAAGGATACACCATTAAAATATATCATGCGGAAACGAGAACTCGTTTAAAAAGTCTTGATTCCAATTTGATCAACCAAAATAATAACGAGAATACATTTTTAGTAACAAAAAATGGATTGATAAATACATCAGTCAAGCAATCAGTTCAATTTTTAGGTTTAGGTGATAGTCAATTTGCTGACTTAAGGACAAATTTAAATCAGCAGCAAGCAGTGTTTCGTGTGACTAATAAAAATCCGCATACGTATTATGCTAATGAAAAATATGCTGAGATTCAAGTGTTAGATGAAAATAAAAAAGTTATTTTTAACAAAGAAATTCAAGGAACGAATGTTTCCATCGGTCAAGATACTATTCCTTTAAAAGAAGGATACACCATTAAAATATATCATGCAGAAACAAGAACTCGTTTAAAAAGTCCTGATTTTAATTTGATTAATTCGAAAAGTAATGACAATATGTTTATAATGACCAAAAATGGATTAATAAATACACTAACTCCAGTGCAGAAAAAAAGTATACATCATTTAGTGGCTCCTACCTGGATATTTAATGCTGGAATCAGTAAAGGGAAATATCATGACAGACAAGACTTAGGGGTGATTCTTCAACCACAAGCCACCATCCGGATTCGGCAAGTGAATCCCCATTTTAAAGACAAACTAACGGTGCGCTTATTAAATGATGATAGACTTACAGAAAAAAAGGAAGGGGTCACTTCCGAGTGGTCCACTATTCAAGCAGATGCTATTTCTGTGCCATTTATTGATACGCCTTATGGGGACCAAAATGCTGAAGTGGAATATACCATTGAAGGAAAACAAATTCCATTACCTATTTATCAACCATGTGGCAATAAAATGGAATTTTTCCAACAATGGGATAAAGAACAAGCTGGCTTTGCCCTAGTACAAGGTCCAAGTTTTCAATTGCTAGTGCCCGCAAAAGATAAAGAAGCTCTCCGAAATTTAAAAGAGTTTAAATCTATTGATGAATTAATTCAATATTATGAAGAAATTTTTCAATTATTTAATGATATGATCGGTTTAGAGGACACGGATACCGGAACAAATAAGATGAGTCAAAATAGGTATTTTTTAAAGGCGGATGCTCATGGAGCCGGCGGGGCTTATTACTCGCATGATTATACAGCGAATAGCTATGCTACCGTTGATATGTGGCTCAAAAAAAATAATTGGGGACCCCTTCATGAAATAGCCCATGGTTATCAAGCAGCGTTTGACAATAAAGGGATGTATACTGGAGAAGTTTCAAATAATCTTTTTGGAGTTCAACATCAGTATAGTAAAAATGGAAAAGATGCGGATAAAATAGGCTGGCTATTTGATTATGGGAAAAAAGAAAGTGTGGAAAAGAATTTATATCAAGCCATTATAAAAGAAGGGAAAGGCTATACAGAGGTAGATGATCTTCGTTTCCAACTTATTCTATTAACAATGTTAAAACAAAAAGCTGGGAATGAAGCCTTTACCCACTTATATCGAGAATATCGTAAATTAGCGAATCAGGAAGGCTTTGATGCTAATAAATATCCACTTCCAGATTTAATGAATCGCTATTATGGGGAAACAAGTGGCTATGATTTTACGCCTGTTCTGCAAAAATGGAAACTTTATACAGATAGAATACAGGCAGAAATTAATCGTTCAAAAGGCTACAAAGCCACAGCTTCCCTTGCGGATATCGTCTCAGAATCCCAATTATCGAATGCAAGGAAACTTGTAGATAAAGACATTTTAATTAATTCTAACTTTGAAATGGTAGATAATCAGCAAATTGCTCCTTTAGGATTAAAAGGATCGGTAAAGATTCAATTAAATATTGATGATATCAACCAATTGAAGGGACAAGATTTATTATTAAAAGAAGGAAGTAAAGTTGTAAAAAGGATAGCAATTACTGGAAAAGAGCTAACGGTTCAAGATGTTCCAAATGGCGTGTACACTATTGAGATTCCAACTGGAAGAGAAGCAAGATGATCAAGTCCAAATTTGTGTGTAAATTCCCTCAGCTAGACTGTGCTACATAATGCGAGTCACTTTGGCATCGGACTTTGGCCGATCCTTCCGCCATTCCATGTACTCGGTCATGTCGAGATATTTCTTGCCGGCTGCCCATTTTTCATCCTGTTCCATCAATAGAGCACCAATAAGACGAATCACGGATTCACGGTTTGGGAAGATGCGAATGACACGTTCCCGGCGTCTAACCTCTTCGTTGAGACGCTCAACGCTATTTGTCGTGCGCAGCCGTTTTCGGTAACGCTCTGGCAGCATTAAGACGGCGGTAGCATCGTCAAATCCGCTTTCCAGCACGCCCATCGCCTTACCCGCCTTATCTTCATAAGCCGCTAAGGTCTGTTTTAATAAAAACCTTGCCGTTCCAGTATCAGGAGCATCTAGAATCGACCGTAGACGGCCATGGATCTCATCCTTCAAGGCTTTGGGTGAGGCTTCTAATACATTTCGCGTGAAGTGAGTCTGGCATCGCTGCCATGTTACCCCTTGCAGCTGCTGCCGTACCGCGCGTACAAGGCCGCCATGATCGTCGGAGGTAATGAGATCCACACCTCGTAATCCACGTCCTTTTAGAGAGCTGAAAAACTCACTCCAGCTTGCTTCAGATTCTGTGTCACCCAGCATCAGGCCAAGGACTTCACGATAGCCCTCGGTGTTTACACCAATGGCAATCATGATGCCTCGTGAGCGTACACGACCGTCTTCACGGACCTTGAGATACATCGCATCTACGAGAACAAACGGAAAGAGGCTGTCTGCCAGGCTTCGATTATTCCAAGCAGTTACGATGGGATCCAGCCGCTTACAAAGGTCTGAAACAGTGGATTTAGAAAACTCGGTTCCGCAGAGTTCTTCGGTTACTTGCGAGACTTTACGCGTAGAGACGCCGTTTACGACCATTTCCATCATCGCTAAGATTAACGCTTGTTCACTTCTCTGGTAACGACTAAAGAGCTCTGTCGTGAACTTCCCGCCACGGATGCGCGGAACACTTAGTGTAATGGTTCCCACCCGCGTATGCAGCCCATGTGGATACGATCCATTCCGGTACGCTTTTCGATTCTCTGTTCGTTCATAACGATCTGCTTCCACTTGTTCACTCACCTGTGCTTGTAAGACTTGGTTCAGTACAGACTCGAGCAGCTTGGCTACACCCGCATCCTGAGAATTTC
The DNA here is from genome assembly GCF_002003265.1 of Paenibacillus larvae subsp. larvae. Classification (NCBI taxonomy): domain Bacteria; kingdom Bacillati; phylum Bacillota; class Bacilli; order Caryophanales; family Paenibacillaceae; genus Paenibacillus; species Paenibacillus larvae. Next base: position 1,813,253 of record NZ_CP019687.1, on the reverse strand, counting down.
CCAAAAATAGTTGATGTAAAAGCTGCGAATCTACGTTAATCTGGTATTGAGCCATTTCATAACACCTCGTATATTTAGAATTTTGTGTCCCAACATTATTCTAACTGAGGGCTATGAATATGGCTCCTTTCATTTTTTGGAACCTAGCTTTTTACACAATTATACGGACTCAACTAAGCAAGATATAGTGTAGATAAGCATTATCTTTATATTAAAGAAAAAGAAAACCATCTAACTTTAAAAATTGAAAGAATTCAACATAGTGATTTAGTTAATTCATCGTTTCAATTTTTAGGTTTAGGTGATGATCCATTCGCTGAATTAAGGACAAATCTAAATCAGCAGCAAGCTGTGTTTCATATAACCTCTAAAAATCCTCATACTTATTATGCGAATAAAAAATATGCGGGGATTCAAGTGTTCGATGAAAATAAAAAAGTCATTTTTGATAAAGAAATTGAAGGAACAAATGTTCCTACTGGTCAAGAGGATATTCCTTTAAAAGAAGCATATACGATCAAAATATTTCATGCAGAAACGGGAAACCGTTTAAAAAGTGATGATTCTAACTTGATTAACACGAAAAGCAATGAGAATACATTTGTAGTAACCAAATATGGGTTAGAAAATACATCATTAAAAAACAATGCCGAAGATGATTTGTTGAAAAAAATTGATCAAGCAGCAGAAAGAATTTTAGCAAATAAAGAAATTCTAGAGTCCGCTGTATCTGAAATGAAAGATCAGCTTTGGGTTGCCATCCAATCATTATCTAACAACAATAGAGAGATCTACTTGGAAAAATATCAATCGATTTTTAAGTAAACCGGCAATGAACTAATAATTTGGTAGCAAAAATGCGGCGAGGATTATGTTTTTTATTATCCTAGGGCGTGTTTTCAAACCTAAAGTAGCCAGATCATAATGGAAGCCAGCTTTAAAAAGACCGTAAAGGTACAGGTGAACTGTGATCCGTTTTATGGATAGTTAGAAAAGGACCTTTATTGCTAGGCAGTCAAGAGATGACTTCTGAATTCGTCAGGAGTCACCTCATTTTATGTCCATTGAAAGCGCTCTGAGTTGTAGTAAGTGATATGAATCCGGATAGTTTTTTTGGAACCGATCGACAAATTGCTCCCTTTGAATGTTCTGGCAATCTTGTCTGGAGACCTAGTCTTTGATAAGGAAGAGGTCTTCGTGATCTATTCCAGTGACAATTGCATTTGCAGGCTATGACGGTGCTGGTAAAAGCACGATGGTCAAAAAATAAAACAGTGGTTGATGGACCAAGGGTACAATTAGATAAGCTGACAGAAGTACTTGGCTTACCAGGAGGATACTATTATGAGTATCCTTGCAGAGTGTTTTTACAAAAATAGAGTGGCCAAACCCCGAATGGAATCTTTTTTATACCTCTTTTTTACTGTCTACTTAACGGGGCAATGACCAGTCAGCACGTTCTTTTTCGTATCACCCGAGAAAATGTCGAAGTGCGGCGGGAATTTCCTTCTGCCAAAACCCCCACAGATGCTTCCCTGGTTTTTCTTCATAGAATAACCGGGTTCCCTTTTGTTTCAAGAGTTCATGTGTCAGACGGTTTTCCTCAAGGAAATTAAAGGTACCATGGTCTGTCTCAACGGCAAGCTCATCCAGGCCTATAATCATATAGAGATTCAGCCATGACAGATCACCCGAAGCGGCCAGCTGTTGCCGGGTGATTTCATAAAATGCGCCGGAGAAGGATAGCACGTTGGAAAAAAGGTCAGGATAATCTAAGGCAAGGTGAAGCGAGACTGTTCCGCCGAGCGAATCCCCCGCAACAATCCGTTCATCTTTCGTCTGCCTGATCGAATATTTTTCTTCAATATACGGGAGCAGTTCGCTGGTGAAGAATTGCAAGTAGGCCTGGTGTTTATTTCCGTTGCGGGAGTATTCCGCCGTGCGGGTTGCAAGTTTGACATCCACACCGACAATAATGGCCGGCTCCAGACTATCATCAAAAATCGCCTGATTCATACTAGTAGCGATTCTTCCGAAGTTAAAAAATTGCTCGCCGTCCTGACAGTAAATCACCGGATACGATAACAGTTCATTGTAACCAGGGGGAAGGTATACACGTAATGATCTGGTTTCTTGTAGATATTCGGAGTGAAGTTCTTCCTTGAGTATGGTGCGTTTGTAGTATTTGGAATCTGTCATAAAGGGCCCTTCCTTTCAGGTGAAATATCAATTGTGTATTATAATAGAGAAAGCGTTTTACAGAGAACTGTATTATATCATTGGAATAACTGTAATACTATCTTTCTATATTATATATCATATTTATCAAGTAAAGAGATGTACATTTTTAAAAAACAGGTATATAATAATAACTATAATAGAAAATGATTTTTCTCACTGATATGAAATCCATATATGAGGTGAAACAAACAATGAGTAAGCCGTACGAAGTAAGCTCAGAGAATGTTCAGCCGTTGACGATTATCGCTCCGGACGGAACAGTAGTAAACGAAGAGAAAATGCCTAAGCTAAGTGACGACCAGCTCAAAGAATTAATGAGACGCATGGTCTTTACTCGCGTTTGGGATGAAAGAGCCATTAACCTGGGCCGTCAAGGCCGTCTTGGTTTTTATGCACCGGTGTCCGGACAAGAAGCCAGCATGATTGGTAGTGAGTTTGCACTGAATAAAGAAGACTTTATCTGTCCGGGTTACCGGGATATACCGCAAATTGTATGGCATGGTCTTCCTATGTACCAAGCTTTCCTCTACTCCCGTGGACATCAGCATGGCGGCCAAATTCCGGATGATGTGAACGTACTGATGCCGCAGATCATCATCGGCGCTCAAATCCTTCATGCAACAGGTGTTGCTATGGCGTTTAAGAAGAAAGGCGAAAAACGTGTAGCCATTACTTACACAGGTGATGGCGGAAGCTCCGAAGGCGACTTCTACGAAGGTCTGAACTTCGCGGGTGCGTTCAAATTGCCTGCGATCTATATGGTACAAAACAATGGTTATGCCATTACCACTCCATTCTCCAAACAAACCGCGGCCCAGTCTATTGCGCATAAAGCTCTGGCTACTGGTATCCGTGGTGTTCAAGTGGATGGTATGGACGTTCTGGCTGTATATGCGGCTGTTCACGAGGCGGCTGAAAAAGCGCGCAACGGTGAAGGTGCCACTCTTATTGAATCCCTGACTTATCGCTTTAAGCCGCATTCCATGGCTGACGATACTTCCAAATACCGTACGAAAGATGAAGAAGGCGAATGGGCACCGAAGGATCCGATTGTCCGTTTCCGCAACTTCATGACTGCTAAAGGCCTGTGGAGTGAAGAGGAAGAAGCCAAAGTTAAAGAAGAGGCGAAAGCAACGGTTGCCGAGCAAATCAAAAAAGCGGAGCAGACGGAAAAAATGACCGTTGCCGGTCTGATTGATTCCATGTTCGAAACTACGCCCAAACATCTCGAAGAGCAAAAAGCACAATTCTCCTAAGCTTGTTTGAGCTAGGGAACTATTCAAGAAACGGGAGGCAATAAAAGTCATGGCACAAATGACGATGATTCAAGCGATTAAAGACGCTATGCGCGTTGAATTGGAAAGAGATAAAAATGTCCTGCTGTTCGGCGAAGACGTTGGACATGTAGGCGGAGTGTTCCGGGCAACTGAAGGCCTGCAAAAAGAATTTGGTGAAGAGCGCGTATTCGATACACCTCTTGCAGAGTCTGCCATTGCCGGTTTGGCGGTTGGTATGGCTACTCAAGGTTTCCGCCCGGTTGCCGAAATTCAATTCGTCGGTTTCATCTATGAAGCTCTTGATCAAATGCTGGTTCAAGCAGCCCGTATGCGTTACCGTTCCGGCGGCAAATATCATGCGCCTATCGTATTCCGTACGCCTTTTGGCGGCGGTGTTAAAGCAGCAGAACTTCATACAGATTCCCTGGAAGGTTTGGTAACCCAAACTCCGGGTATTAAAGTAGTAATTCCGTCCAATCCTTATGACGCAAAAGGGCTCTTGATCGCTGCAATTCGCGATAACGACCCGGTTTTCTTCATGGAGCACCTGAACCTGTACCGCTCCTTCCGCCAAGAAGTTCCAGAAGGTGAATATACCGTAGAACTGGGCAAAGCGAATATCGTTCGTGAAGGTACAGACGCTACCATTATCACCTACGGTGCTATGGTTCATACTTCCCTGAAAGCAGCGGAAGAAATCGAGAAAGCACGGGGCGCCAAGCTCGAAGTAATTGACCTGCGTACCATTTCACCGATTGATATCGATACTATTTTGGAATCTGTTAAGAAAACCAATCGTGCCATTGTCGTACAAGAAGCTCAAAAATCAGCTGGTGTAGCCGCCGAAGTGATCGCTCAAATTAATGAAAAAGGAATCCTTCATCTGGAAGCACCGGTAATGCGTGTTACTCCTCCTGATACGGTATATCCGTTTGCTCAAATTGAGGACATCTGGCTCCCGACACCAGCCCGCATTGTGGATGGTTTGAACAAAGTGCTGGATTTCTAATACAGAAAAACTGAATCAATACATTTGGTTTTCCAATCTTAATAAGACCAGTAGGAGGTTGTTTTCTTTGGCTCGTTTTGAATACAAATTCCCGGAGCTTGGTGAAGGGATTCATGAAGGCGAAATTGTTGCATTACACATGAAGCCCGGTGACCAGGTCGATGATGACACCATTTTGATGGAGGTACAAAACGACAAAGCGGTTGTTGAAGTGCCATGTCCGGTAGTGGGCAAAATTCTGGAAGTAAAAGTAAAAGAAGGTCAAGTATGTACAGTAGGAGAACCGGTAGCTGTTATCGAGGCGGAAGGAGACATTCCTGAAGCAGAAGAAGTTCCTAATGCTTCCGGTGCTCCAGAGGCTGCTGCTGAGCAACCTTCCAACGCTCCGTCTAGCGAGCTTCCTGATACAAAGCATCCATCAGTTCAAGTCGCTCCGTCTGTGAATAAGGAAGATGTACTGGCCACACCGAGCGTACGCAAACTGGCCCGTGAAAAAGGCGTGAATATTGCGGAAGTTCCGGCTACCGGCAAAAACGGAAAAGTAACCCGTGAAGATGTGTTGGCCTTCGCAGAAGGTGGCGCTCCTGCTGCTCCTGCCGAGCAACAGGCAAAAGCCGAAAAACCTGCAGAGGCCCCAAAAGCAGCGGCAGCAGCTGGCGAATATCGTCCGGAAGAACGCGTACCGTTCAAAGGTATCCGTAAAGTGATTGCTAATGCTATGGTGAAATCCAAGCATACTGCACCTCATGTTACACTGATGGATGAAGTGGATGTAACAGAACTGGTTGCGCTTCGTAAAAAATGGAAACCATATGCTGAGAAAAAAGGTACGAAGCTTACTTACCTTCCATTTATCGTGAAAGCCCTAATCTCGGCATGTCGTGAATTCCCTGTTATGAATGCTATGATCGATGAAGAAAGCCAGGAAATTGTATACAAAAAATATTACAACATCGGTATTGCAACCGATACGGACAACGGTCTTCTTGTTCCGGTTATCCATGATGCAGAACGTAAAAACCTGTGGATGATTGCCGATTCCATTAGAGATCTGGCTGCCCGCGGACGCGAAGGAAAACTGGCTTCTAATGAAATGAAAGGAAGCACCATTTCCATCACCAACATCGGTTCCGCAGGCGGTATGTTCTTTACTCCGGTCATCAACTTCCCTGAAGTTGCGATCCTGGGTACGGGACGTATTTCCGAGAAACCGGTTGTAAAAGACGGCGAGATTGTAGTTGCCCCTGTAATGGCGTTGTCTCTGAGCTTTGACCACCGCATTGTTGACGGTGCTACCGCTCAGCATTTTATGAATCACATTAAGCAGCTTCTGAACAATCCTGAACTGCTGATTATGGAGGGTTAAGCAAATGGTAGTAGGAGATGCCTCTTTAGATATTGATGTTCTGGTTATTGGTGCGGGTCCCGGCGGTTATGTTGCCGCCATCCGTGCCGCCCAGCTGGGAAAAAGCGTATTGATTGTTGACAAGTCGGAATGGGGAGGCGTATGTCTGAACCGCGGATGTATCCCATCCAAAGCGCTGATCTCCGCAGCCCATAACTACGAAACGATGTCTCATTCCGAATCTATGGGAATTTCTGCAGAAGGCGTAAAAGTGGACTTTGGCAAGGTGCAGGAATGGAAAAATTCCGTAGTGAAAAAGCTGACAGGCGGCGTATCCTCTTTGCTTAAAGGCAATAAAGTGCAAATGTTCCAAGGTGAGGCTATGTTCATCAATGAGCATGAAGCGCGTGTCTTCAACGAGCATGAAGCTCCCCGCTACCGGTTCAAACATTGCATTATTGCAACGGGTTCCCGCCCGATCGAGCTTAAACCATTCCCGTTTGGAGGAAGAATTCTTTCTTCGACGGAAGCTCTTCAGTTGAAAGAAATTCCAAAGAGCATGGTGGTTATTGGCGGCGGTTATATTGGTATCGAACTTGGCCAAACTTTTGCGAAATTCGGTACGAAAGTAACCGTCCTGGAAGGCTCTGAAACGATCCTTCCAGGTTTTGAAAAAGACCTTTCCAAGCTTGTTGCGAAGAACCTGAAAAAGCTGAATGTGGAAATTTATACAGAAGCTATGGCTCAGAGCTCCGAGCAAACGGATAAGGATGTCACTGTAACCTTCACAGTAAAAGGTGAGGAGAAGAAAGTGACGGCGGATTATGTTCTGGTTACGGTAGGACGCCGTCCAAATACGGACGGGGAACTCGGCCTTGACCTGATCAACGTGAAGATGACCGAACGCGGTCTGATTGAAGTTGACAAACAAGGCAGAACCAGCATTCCGCACATCTTCGCAATCGGGGATATCGTTCCTGGTGCTGCTTTGGCCCATAAAGCTTCCTATGAAGGTAAAGTGGCTGCCGAAGCCATCGCCGGTATGCCTAGCGAAGTTGATTACAAGGCTATCCCGGCCGTTGTATTCTCCGATCCGGAAATTGCCAGCGTAGGCTTGAACGAAACCGAGGCCAAAGCTAAGGGAATCAATGTGGCAACAGGTAAATTCCCTTACGCGGCTAACGGCCGTGCCCTTTCCCTGAACGCTACTGACGGTTTTGTGAAAGTCGTAGCGAACAAGGATACGGGTATCGTTCTGGGCTGTCAAATTGTCGGACCGGAAGCTTCCAACTTGATTGCTGAGCTTGGTCTTGCAATTGAAATGGGAGCAGCCCTGGAGGATATCGCATTAACTATTCATGCGCATCCGACTCTTGGGGAAATCGTGATGGAAGCTGCCGAAGGGGCGCTGGGCCATCCGATTCACATGATGGGTAAATAAGCTTTTGCTTTAACCCTTCGTAAGTTCATTTGCTTCAAATCTATTTTCTGATTTTTTCTGACACGAATTTGGCATTTTCAAGGAAATCTTGAAAATGCCCTTTTTTTATGAATCAGCCAAGAACATTAGTGATTTCAATCGTCAATCAGGGCGGAACAAGGTTTGTTGAAAATTCCTTGGTATAACAGGCAGAATGACCTATAATTTTGCTTGAGAGCTTATATGCGGTGAGAGGAGCAAACCTATGAAGAAACCGTTGGTCATTGGCCATAGAGGCTCCTCCGGCGAAGGGCCGGAGAATACGCTGGCCTCGTTTGCACTTGCAATAGAGCAGGGATGTGATGGGGTTGAACTCGATATCCATGTAACCCTTGACGGGCACCTTGTTGTCTGTCATGATTTTAGACTGGACCGGACCACAGACCGGAAAGGTACTATCGCCAGACTCACTTTGGAAGAAATTCGAAAAGCGGATGCGGGTTCCTGGTTTTCAGGAAGATTTAGGGGAGAGAGGGTCCCTCTTTTAGTTGAAGTTCTAGATTTGATTCCGGATGACAGATTTATAAATGTGGAAATTAAGCATTCGTACGGGGGGAGGGCCGAGGCCGGACTGGTGGAACTGCTCCGGCGGCGGAAAGCACTGGACCGGGTAATTGTATCCTCTTTTGACCATCATTGTATGGTTAGATTGAAACGGCTGGAGCCACTTGTGAAAGTTGGTCTTTTATATGAAGCCAATTTATTCAGCCATGCCGAATATGCCGGACAAGCTCCAATTCAGGTCTATTCATTGCATCCTGCTTTTCATGTGTTGACGGAAGAGGCTGTAAAGGAGGCTTTGGAAGCCGGTTACCCCATGTACGTATACACAGTGAATGAACCTGAGTATATGAGACTTGTTTGGAAGGCAGGGGTGTCCGGAATTATTACGAATTACCCCGCCATATTAAGAGGAATATTAGAAGAGGACAGAATGGGTTCATAAGAAAAAGCATCAGGAGGGTTTTACAGTGAAAATAGTAGTACTTGACGGATATGCACTCAATCCTGGAGATCTTAGCTGGGACGGGGTGAAACCGCTGGCAGAGGATATTCAAGTCTATGACCGTACCAAAACGGAAGATATCGTGGAAAGAGCCAGGGAAGCGGACCTTATTCTCACAAACAAAACGCCATTGGCCGCAGAAACATTAAAACAGCTTCCCAAGCTGCGTTACATTGGAGTCCTGGCCACAGGTTATAATATCGTGGATGTGGAAGCGGCAGCCGCTCAAGACATTATTGTAACCAATATTCCTTCTTATAGCACTCAAGCAGTAGCCCAGTTGGTTTTTGCGCTAATTCTGGAATTTTGTCATAATGTTAAGTTACATAGTGATGCAGTTAAGGGAGGGGAGTGGGCTTCCAGTGCAGACTTTTCCTTTACTAAAGCCCCGTTGGTGGAACTATCAGGAAAAACAATGGGTATTATCGGCTATGGAAGCATAGGAAAGGCCGCCGCACAACTTGCTGAGGCTTTTGGCATGAACGTTATTGCAGCTGGCAGTGGACGGCCCAATCCTTCTGCAGACCGCCCGTTAGTGAGTAAGGAAGAAGTATTTAAACAGGCGGATTTTATTTCTTTGCATTGCCCGCTTACGGAAAGTACAAAAGGGATGATTTCAAAAGAAGCAATACGCTTAATGAAGCCTAATGCGATTTTAATTAATACGGCAAGAGGCGGCCTGATCGTTGATCAGGATCTGGCAGATGCCCTGAATGAAGGAATAATAGCGGGAGCCGGATTAGATGTTTTGACAATGGAACCGCCTGAGCCTGATAATCCTCTTCTGAAAGCCCCCAATTGCTTGATTACCCCTCACATTGCCTGGGCTACAAAAGAAGCCAGAGCGAGACTGATGAAGCTTGCAGCAGAGAATATTGCAGCTTATCAAAAAGGTCGGCCGATTCATGTTGTAAACAAGTCGTTTCTGGCTAAGAGGGTTTAATAACGGTCAGGACCCCCGGCAGGATCGAAATGGCCAACGGAAAAGCGCGGTCCATCTCACCATCTACTTGAACGAGCAGAGGGCGGTCTGCAGAGATCTGAATATGCTTGCCTTCATAGAAAGACACTGCCGGATGGTGAACATGTTTGCCGGAATAAACGGATAAGAGTGCCGTAATCAGGGTCCATCTCCGCTTGCTGCTGATGACGAAGATATCAAAAGTGCCATCATCCGGAACCGCATGGGGGCAAATTTTCATTGAGCCGCCGTAATACGGAATATTGGTCGTTGCCGTAAGCCACATGTTAGGGATGGCAACCGTCTTACCGTCAATATTAAGGTATACTGTACAGGGTTTGTACAAAAAGAGTTGCCGGATGATGGAAATCAGATAAGAGAGTTTGCCCAGTCCGATCCGGTTCAGCCATTTTTTATAAGAAGCCTCATTGGTCATTTTAACGATCTCCGCATCTACTCCAGTACCAAAGCTATTGACGGCCGTCCGTGTTTCCGTTGCGAGCATATCGATTTTAACGGAATGGCCTTCCAGGATAACTTCCAAAGCTTCCAGAGGTTTTATCGGAATCGAATGAGCCCTGGCAAAATCATTGCCTGTTCCGGCTGGAATAACGCCGAGCAGGCTTTTTTTATGTTCATTCTCTTTGATAAGGGCGGAAGTTACTTCATGGATTGTTCCGTCTCCTCCTACAGCTACCACAGTGCGGCATCCTTCCCCTATTAATTGGCAGGTAAGCCCGGCAGCCTGGCCCGGACCTGTAGTTATTTTGTATAGAAAAGGAATTTGTTTTCTTTGTAAAGTTTCCTTAACAAGAGTCCAGTATTTGCTGCCTGCTCCATGGCCGGACTCCGGATTCACAATAAATCCTAACATGCCTCTTCTCCTTCCACTGCCTGGCTTTCTGCGAAACGGGGTAGAGAATTCTCCCCTTGTATGATGGAAATATACCCCTAGGCGGAAGACGGGATTTGGAAATAAAATGTATCTATATCGATTATGCCAATAGAACATTGAGTTGTAAACGGAAATGTCGAAAAAACAGTAAAGTTGCCCAAAAAAGGAAAACGCTTACTTTGTGGAAAGGAGGTGAATTTGTTTACTGGCAGCGTGCCTTATATGAATTGTGAACCATCGATCTAAAGAAAGGAGGGGTTCTAAAAAGTTCCGGCAAAAGCTACAGCTTAGTCATAGTCTCATTTCTGAATCCATCTGCAAAATGTATACGGAAATGAACGGATGTGCAAAGTGATGAAAAAGAAACGGCTCGCCTATTTCAGATTAGGGATTATATTTATTCTTTTGGCTTCTTTATACGGAGGTCAGGTATTTGCCGAAGCTTCCGGGAAGCCAGGGACGCCTGTTTTGAGCCAGGATAAATATGAGGGGCAAAACAGTTATACCATCACCATGAACATGTGGTGGGGACAGAACGGAACCACCTGGAAGCTATACGAGAACGGTCAGCTCGTTCATGAAGTTTCCCTGACGGACAACTCTCCTAAGCCCAAACCGCTTCCAAAACGTTCAGCGGGAAAGCCCCGGGCAAATATGTATACACAGCGGAATTAATCAATTCTTTTGGAACTACTGCAACATCCTCCGCTCTAACTTATACAGTCACCCAGACAGGAGGCGGAGGAACACCTACGCCAACACCTACTCCTGGACCAACTCCAACACCAGGCCCTGATAATGAGGCGCCAACGGCTCCTACAGGCCTAACCGTAACCGGCCAGACTTCTACAACAGTCAGCCTTTCCTGGAAAGCATCTACCGATAATGTAGGCGTAACCGGTTATGATATTTTTCAGGGATCAACCTTAGTTGGAACCACGGCCAACACCTCTTTTACGGTAACAGGTTTAACTGCGAATACATCCTATACTTTTACAGTGAAAGCAAAAGACGCGGCAGGCAACCTGTCTGCTTCAAGCAATGCGGTCACGATTAAAACGAGCGAACAGCCGGGACCTTCAACAGGTAAGAAAATTGTAGGCTACTATACGGAATGGTCTGTATATTCGGGACATAACAACTATTATGTAAGCGATATTCCCTGGGATAAAGTTACGCACATTAACTATGCCTTTGCCAAACCGGCGGCTGACGGTACAATCGGGGTGTTCGACTCCTGGGCAGCTACGGAAATGTCATTTCCCGGAGATACGTGGGATCAGCCCCTGAGAGGAAACTTTAATCAGCTTAACAAGTATAAGAAACAGCATCCGAACGTAAAAGTTCTGATTTCCATCGGCGGCTGGACGCTTTCCGGTAACTTCTCGGATATTGCCGCATCCGGCAAAACGGGAAAGATTCGCGAACAGTTCACTAGAGTTCATCCGCAAGTATGGATTTGACGGGGTAGATATTGATTGGGAATATCCGGGTCAGCCGGGAGATGAGAAAACCAATAACAAATATAGGCCTGAAGACAAACAGAACTTTACTCTTCTGCTTGCCAAAGTAAGGGAGAAGCTGGACGCGGCAAGTAAGGCGGATGGCCGGGAAAATGACAAATACCAGCTTACGATTGCGGCTCCGGCAGGGCCTGCTGCAATCAGTACACAAGATCCGGGTGCTTATGCCAAATACCTGGATCACGTGAATATCATGACATATGATTACCATGGGTCCTGGGGGAATATACCAATCATCAATCAGCCGTTTATAAGAATCCGGATGATCCTAATCCGCCGGATATTGCCGATAATTTCAATATCGATGCCACGGCGGCCAAATTCGAACAGCTTGGGATGCCTAAAGAAAAAATTATTATTGGAACGCCTTATTATTCGAGAGGATGGATGGGTGTAGATGATAAAACGGGGACAAACGGGCTGTTTGCCAAAGCTGTACCGGGTCCCAGTAAAGGACCTTGCGGAATATGGGACGATGCCTCACAAGGAGAGTGCGGGGGACAAAATCCGTTCTATTATATTAAGTCAAACATGGAGACCAATTCGAGCTTTGTAAAATACCGGGACCCGGCCTCGAAAGCACCTTGGCTTTATAGCCGCTCAAAGAAAGAAATGTACACGTACGAAGATGAAGAGTCACTTGCCTTTAAGGCGGATTATATTAACAGCAAAGGATACGGTGGTGCCATTATTTGGGAACTGTCGGGAGATGCTCCGTCTAAAGGAAGTACTCTAACCACGATTTTGTATAATAAATTGCTGGCAGGCAAGTAACCCCGCCGTACAATAAAAGCTCCGGGGTTTCCCCGGGGCTTTTTGCAGATATGCTTTACTTTTTATTAGAGGGAAAAGTTTTACTATATAAGTTGAACGAAAGAAAATAGCAATCAAAGTCGCACGCACAGCCGGTCAATAATGGCATGAGGATGCTTCATGATTTCATCCATAAATTGCCCGACACGCAGACGGATTTCGGAAACGGCCGAAGCAGCTTTGCATGATGAATCCGGGCATTGTCCAAAACCAGAGCCAGTTTCCCTGTTGGATAAGTCGCCAAGACCTTTTGAAGAAAGGAAAGAAACGTTTCAGCGGTGTACTGCTCATCTTCTTGCCAAACGATGTGTCCCGTTTCATAGTCAACCGTGGCCAGCAGTTTGACCCCACGATGCTTGCCCGTGGTTGGAATGATGCGTTGCTTCCCGCGAAGGAACCAGGTCTTCTGAATCGCCTGGTAGTCCCGGATCATCGACTCATCCTCGAACAGCAAGTGATCAATCTCCTCGTTCAGTAGCTTTTTTTCAGTTCAGGAAAGGTCGTTTCGGTGAAATGGCGTTGTTTCTTGGGATCTGCTGCTGCGAGCGTGTAGGTCGGTTTCGTATAGCTGAGCCCTAGCCGCTCCATGACCTTGGAAATGCCTCGGAGCGAATAGCAATGGCCCCAGTCGCGTTCCACGTACGTGGCAATCAGTTCAAGCGTCCAGTTGTGCTTTGCCGTAAAGCCGACCTCATGGGGAACCGAATAGGCGACGGTTTGTTTCAAGCGATCCTGCTGCTGCTTCGTCAACCGAGTAGGAGCACCTGAGGAATGCTTGATTTGCAAGGCTCCCAGTCCACCGTTCTCGTACGTATGAATGTAACTGCTCACCGTCATTCGGTTTCGATTCAAAATGTCAGCGATCGCCTTCATGGATGTGCCTTTCAAATGCAAATAGATCGCTTGGTAGCGTTCATACATTCGGCGCTCTTTGGTTTGTTGCATGGCTGCCGTTACTTTTGCCAGTTCGGTATGTTTATCCATTGTCATCCCCACTTGTCTATTCTTGATCTGTTTCTTATTCGACAAATGGTTCCTTTTCCCTTATTATATATAATATACCAATATTTCCTATATAAAGGTCGAAAATGAAAAAATTACTTAAAGAGTATTTGTATCACAATGACACTTGCCGTAGCTTTATCTACAACTGCTCTTGCAAGTGAAGCAGGACCAAATCTGAAAGCTACATATGAAAACAGCGAGACAGAAAGACAACAGTCTAGCGTTGAATTCGGTCAAATTGCAAATACAGAAGGGGGAATCTCAGCTAGAAGTTATGAGACTATGGCTACGGGGGAATCTCTTATCTACAAAACACCTGCCGTAACCCCAACATTAATAGGTACTGGCAGTACAACTCCAAAGAACTGGAAATATTCGACAACTGCAAAAAACGGACTTTTTTTGTTTAATGGAGGATGGGTAGGTAAAGCAATTGGTCAAAAAGGTCTTGGAACGCCTGGTAAAAGTTCTTCTGCTTCTTCAATTATCTATACTCCTGGAATATGGAGATCTATTACAAACCATTCAGTAGCGTACTCATTTAGAATATTTTATGCTGAATCAGCTAAAAATCTATAGAATCAGTTTAGCATAAAATAGATGGTATTATATACCATCTATTTTATTTTGAGGGGGAAACATGACTAAGATCAAATTTTTCTTGGGATTTATCGTAATGTTGAGCATAGGATGGATGATATACTTCAATAATACTTCCCAACAAGAGGAGAGTCCTATTAACGTGAAAGAACTAACGAAAGACGATGTGACTATTGTTAGCAATAATAATAAGAATCTAAATGAATTTAACACGATAGAGAACGCTGATACGTCTACGGTCTATACACTTGGTCTAGATTTTATTCCGGATCAGAATGAAATAAGTATGGAAGAAGATTATATTACTCCTTATCTTTTATTAAAAAACGGGAGTTCTGATGTAATCAGAGGTACGTATGTTATTGAAAGCGGAAAAGAAGGAAACAAAATTTCTTTGGTTGCCTTACAAGGGCTACAGAACGCGAAAATTAGACCCCGGAACTCTGAAGAGTGGTGTTCTTCTTTAATTGTCCTTTATGAAAAAAATTCTCAAACAGAAGTGGACATTGAAATAAGCTGGGATTCTAACCAAAGCCAGAAAGATTTATTTATTATTCCATTGGATCATGGTATGAATAATTATCATAACGATTCTTTTATCGGATCGGCACGGGCTCCTGTATTCTTAAATAAACCAGACATTTCCAAAGAACTGATCGACAAGCAGTCATCTCTAATTCAAAAGGATTTACCTCAAAATAGATATCCAAATGCAAGATTGGCAGATGGAGACAAGCAAATTATTCATACTGTCTTTGACAATGGCAAAACTTACTTGACGAAACCGTTTACGTATTTAAAACTGGAGTCCGTACCTTATGATGATACCATTTCTCTGCTGCTAATTGACGAAACAGGGAAGATCGATGTATTGGAAAAAGAGCTGCAAATTAAAGCAGGCAAAGAAACGTATGTGGACTTGTCGAAAATTCCTAGTATTCTTGAAACAGCTGATAAGAAGAAATACATATTTTTGGCTAATAACTTCAATGAAGAAAGTCTCGCGGATTTTAAAGCTGTTGAACAAAACAAGAAGCCCTTTTTTACAACGTTCCATATCCTGATTGAATTATTTCCGCAGCAGCAACTAAAGAAATAATCATGGCCTTATAGTGCCGTGATAATAATATAATGCGGTATGCCTCGGGGTATGTTTATATCTCACTAGAGAATTTTATCCCCAAATTATGGAAATAAAGACCTGACGTAAAATGGCCAGGGCCCCTATAATCAAAGGTGTAAACATTTAAAGGATATAGGGAGGTCCAAGTATGAAAAAAAGTGTTGTAACTGTCCTTGCATCCGTGTTCGTACTTTCAAGCGTACTTGTCGGCTGCAGCAAGGAAGATCCGAAAGCGTCCAGCGCCCCATCAGGATCACCCGCGGCATCCGGCAAACAAATTACGATGAAGCTTCGGCATACCCAAATTAAAGAAAATGCAGCCAAGACGAAAGCAAGAATCGAGAAGGCTGTAAAAGAAACGGAGGGGAAAGTTCCGGGGCTTACGATTGAACTTGAAGGTGTTGACGAAGTAGTAAACCGTGATACGAAGATGAAGGCGGAATTCGCGTCCGGCCAACCACCGGAAATTTTCGAATTATTCGGGGGAACAGACACTAAAAACTACGCTAAAACAGGTAAACTGCTTGACCTTACGCCAATCATTGAAGAACTGGGCCTGAAAGACAAGTTTTACAATCTGTCCGAGTTTACAGTAGACGGCAATATATACGGACTGCCCAGAGCAGGTTTTGTCGAAGGTATTTTCTACAACAAAAAGATTTTTGCTGATAATGGATTAGAGGTTCCGAGAACTTGGAAAGAGTTCGAAGATCTTTGCCAGAAGTTAAAAGAGAAAGGAATTACCCCTTTTGCGCTGGGAGCTGCCGAGGGCTGGGTAATCAACATGATGCCAAATACGCTGTGGGTTTGTACGGCTGGTGTGGACATTGTGGAAAATATCGCTGCCGGCAAAGCCAAGTGGAATGATCCGGACGTAGTGAAAGGGTTCCAAATCTTTGACGATCTGTTGAAGAAAGAGTACTTCACCAAAAATGCAATTGGATTGAAATACGATGCCATGCAAGCCAGCTTTGCCCAAGGTCAGGCGGCTATGTCCTTTGATGGCGGATGGGTGCAAAGCACTTATGCAAACAAAGAAAAATCCAAAATTGTGGATGACTTAGGATTTTTCATACTTCCTAATATTGATGGCGGCAAAGGAAATGATTCCGTCAACGCTTCCTACTGTCTTTTTACCCAGTATTCTATCTACAGCTGTTGTAGGGGTACTGTGGATTTATGTAGTCTATAACAATGACATCGGATTATTAAACAAAATCTTGATCGGTCTGGGTCTGGATGATTGGATTCTCCCTTGGCTTGCTGATGAGCGTACAGCGATGCTGTCCATTTTGTTAACGAACGCCTGGCAGTGGACGGGATTTTATATTGTACTTGTGCTAGCAGCCATTTTTTCTATTCCGCGTGATGTATATGAAGCGGCTGACATTGACGGGGCGACCGGTTTTCAAAAAGCGCTTTTCATCACTGTACCCCTGATCCGTCCTATTCTTACCGTAGTCATTTTGCTGTCCATTGTTGGAGCCATGAAGGCTTTGGATATTGTCATGGTAATGACTAACGGAGGCCCTGCCGGAATGACTGACGTAATGGCTACCTACATGTACAGGGTAGGTTTCAAAAATAATGAGTACGGTTATGCCAACACAATCGGTTTACTGATCTTCATCTTCACGTTGGTCATCACACTGATCAATCACTTTATTTCGAAAAAATTAGGGGAAGTGGAGAACTAGATGGCTAAGACATATCGTAAATGAATCTTGATTCATATTGTCCTATGGTTGTACGTGATTGTAACGCTATACCCGCTTCTCTGGGCATTCAACAATTCTTTTAAGCTGCATGTGGATATCATTTCCCATCCGTTTGCCCTTCCAACCGGAGAATTGTTTACCCTAAAAAACTACATTGATGCCTGGAAAACTTCTCATATTTGATACGTATTTTTTCAATAGCCTGTATGTCAGCCTTGTAGCTAGTACAGTATGTATTGTTTTAGCTTCCATGGTTTCCTATGCGGTTACCCGGATGAGATACAAAAAGTTAAATAAAATCGTCATGGGCGTCCTCCTTCTGGCCCTTATGGTTCCGGGTGGTGCCCTGCTCGTTCCGTTGTATACGTTTATTTTGAACTTCGATTTCTTAGGTTTGAAAATATATGACACGCGGGGATCTTTGATTTTACCTTATATTGCTTTTGGTATATCATTATCTGTGGTAATCATTTCCGCGTTTATCAAATCCATTCCTAGCGAACTGGAGGAAGCGGGAATCATGGATGGCCTGTCCGTTTACGGGCTGTTTTGGAGAATCGTGCTTCCGCTTTGCGGTCCGGCATTGGTTACCGTATTCATTATTAATTTCCTGGGCAATTAGAATGAGTTTATTATGGCTTATCTCCTTGTATCCAAGGAGAAACTGAGAACGCTGCCGGTAGGTATGGTCGCGTTCCGGGATGCTTTAAACGCTAACTATGGCGGAATGTTTGCAGCAACTATGTACAGCATAATTCCAGTTGCCATTATTTACGCATTCTTGCAAAATAAAATCATAGAAGGTTTAACTGCGGGAAGTGTGAAAGGCTAATGGCTTACAGTTAAAAGGGGAAAGAATTATGATGAATCTTAGAAAAAAAGTTTTTATAGCTTTCTTGGCATTCATTATCTTTCCTCTTATTGCCATAGGGATTGTAACCTATTTTCTTGTTCAGCACACGCTTCAGGAGAAATACTCCGAGCAGTCTGAACTGATTATTAAATCCATCGGTCGAAACATTTCCTCCATTATCAAAGAAGCGAATTACTATTCAGATTATTGGATGCTTGGAGACAGTATACAAAGGACATTGAGCCGTGCTGAAAGTATTGACACGGACATGGAGATCCATTCCCTGCTTCGGCAGACTTTTTTGTCCTATTCACCTATATCTTCAGTGGCTATATATAAAATGGATGGGTCTATGTCGAGCAGCAGATTGCATGCACTCAAGCATGACAAGAAAGCCCAGTGAGATGCTGATGCTGAG
Organism: Paenibacillus larvae subsp. larvae; assembly: GCF_002003265.1. Lineage (NCBI taxonomy): Bacteria > Bacillati > Bacillota > Bacilli > Caryophanales > Paenibacillaceae > Paenibacillus > Paenibacillus larvae. Next base: position 1,794,986 of record NZ_CP019687.1, on the reverse strand, counting down.
TGCAAAAGATTTTATCACAAGCATTTGGCGGATGATTTTGGCGTAGAAGAGATCTCAGATCATTTGGGCATCAGCTGCAGCTACTTCAGCCTGTTATTCAAACAGCACTATAACGAAACTTTCCTGGAATATTTGACCAGACAGAGAATGGAATTAGCGAAGTCTTTACTGGTTATGACGGACAAAAGTATAACCCAAATCGGGAAGAGGGCGGGGTACTCCGAAAGATGGTACTTTACAAGAGTCTTCTACAAATATACAGGCATGGCCCCTACTGAATACCGGGATAAACATATGGAAATTTCAGAAAGAAGGGATCATCATCATGCTTCAACATGAAAAACTGACTTTACAGCATAAAATCGGTCAAATGGTAATGTGCGGATTTGAATCACGGGTTCCTGACGAACAGATCGAAACGCTGATCACAAAGTACAAGCTGGGCAACGTCATTTATTTCCGCCGGAATCTGGATACGCCTCTCCAAGTGTTTCGGCTATCTTCCAAATTACAGGAACTGGCAGAGAAGGAAGTAGGCATACCGTTGTTGATTTCCATTGACCAAGAGGGCGGAATGGTAAACCGGACTCATGAAGGCGTTGTGGGGATGCCGGGGAATATGACACTCGGTGCGCTCCGGGATCCGCAAGCAGCGTATGATTCTGCTTATGTCAGTGCGGAGGAACTCCGGGCGATCGGGATTAATATGAATTTCGCCCCTTGTCTGGATGTGAACAATAATCCGGACAATCCGGTTATAGGAGTAAGATCTTATGGGGAAACGGCCGAACTCGTCAGTAAGCTGGGAGTGGAGGCAATGAAAGGGTATCAGGACGGAGGAGTAGCTGCAACCATTAAGCACTTTCCCGGACACGGGGATACACAAGCGGATTCTCACCATGCCCTGCCTCTTATTCCGCATCCGGCCAGGCGTCTCAGAGAACTGGAACTGGTTCCCTTTCAGAAAGCGATTAATGCCGGTGCAGATGCTGTGATGTCCGCTCATGTCATATTCCCGGCTCTGGAACCGGAACATCTGCCGTCTACCTTATCCAGGCAGGTGATGACCCGATTACTTCGGGAGGAAATGGGCTTTGATGGAGTCATCACGACGGATTGTCTGGAGATGAAGGCTATTGATGATCACTATGGTGTTGCTGAAGGTGCGGTAAAAGCCATTGAAGCAGGAGTTGATCTGGTGCTTGTAAGCCATACCCTTACAAAGCAGGTGGCGGCCATCGGGGCCATTTTGCAAGCGTTGGAATCAGGCCGTCTTACAGAGGAACGGATTGATGAGTCAGTAGACCGCATTTTACGGTTAAAACAAAAGTTGAAACTGGAACGGGACAGCTTGTCGGAGGAGCGTGTCCGCCGGACGGTTGGAACTTTGAAACATCAGAAACTTGCTGAACGGCTTTATGAACGCAGCATCACAGTTGTAAAGGATGAAGGGCTTCTGCCGCTCGACAAGCAGGCCAAGACTCTGGCCGTTTGGACAGAAGTGCGCACCGGAACGGAGATTGATGAGGTGATTGCCCAACAAGGTACCCTGGGGGCATATTTGTCGGAACGGATGGGCAACGTACAGGAGATACGAATTGGTACTGAGCCTACGGATGATGAGCGGCAAAAGGTTTTGGAAGCGGCTTCACTTGCGGAACAGATTATCTTTGTCAGCTACAACGCTTCCTTTGTCCCGCAGCAGCTCGGTCTGATCAAGAGCCTGGAAGAGGTCCGTGACCGGTTTATCGTTATTGCCGGGCGAAACCCGTTTGATCTGAAAGATCTTCCGACAGTGAAAACATTCGTTGCCTGCTATGAAAACAGGCCAATGGCTATGCAAGCCGCGGCTAAGGTACTGACCGGTGAAACCGCCCCTACAGGCCGTCTTCCGGTTAGTATAACTGCCGATTATCCTATCGGTAGCTGCTGCTAAGCTTGTAACGGTATAAGAATCAGGCTGTCCCTTATAAAAAGGACAGCCTTCGTGTTATTAATGAAATATTTCGCGGAACTTAACCGCTTAAAGACCTTGGTCTGTTTTTTCTGTCTTAGGCGCAGAGGTTTCTTCGCTTCAATTCGGCTCCGAGCTGTTTCAGGAACTCGGAAGAGAGCCTTAACCGAAGGGCCTGCGTATAGCATTCTTTTAACTGCTGGTCATTTAATACAAGCAGAGCGTTCTTATAACCTAACATACTTGTCCACCTTACTCCTATCCGTAAACTTTCTAAATTAAATTTTACAGTATTTAGAAAATGTTTTCAGCGAAAAGGTAATTTCGCAAGTGCGCAAAATTTGGCGCAAGTTTGTGCAGAATAGCGCTTTAAGGGAAATATTACTTGATTCCTGTTGATACTTGAGAGAAAATAAGCCATAAAGGGTAATAATCCGAAGAAATTTGGTAAACTTTTGGTTAAGAATTTGTTTCAGCCACTATTTTTTTGTAACTGGTTTGTTATTTTTTTTTTCACTCTGTTTGTTATGGTAGGAATACAATCGAAGAACTGTTTTTTTTAACAAAAGGAGTGTAATAATTTGAGACGTATCTCCAAACACCTTATGGTGCCTGTATTTTCGGCAGGTATCGTCCTTTTAGCATCCTGTAGTTCTCAGCCGTTGGGGATATCCGCTTCATCTTCGGTACCTGCTACATCGGCTCCGGTTGAATCGGCAGTACCGTCGGAGCAGAATTCACCTGCTTCAGAACCGTCCGCATCAGTATCACCTTTGGGCTTGAACGATGCAGAGGTATCCTCTACACCGGAAGATACCAAGCCGACTGTAACTGTACAACCCCAGCCCAAGCTGGAACAGGTTTCTCCTTCTCCGGAGCCAAAAATCTTTTCCTCGGAACAGACTTATTTGCAGGAGATTATGGAGAATGCCCGGAAGGGTAAGGTCCGTTCGTCGGAATTTACGGCAAGAAACACCCAAATTGACCAGATTGAGGCCAAGCTTGGCAAGCCAACTTCCTTTACCCAGGCCGGATACGGATATTACGCTTCTTATGGAAGACAAAGTCTTGCCTTTGGCTATAATATGGAAACAGGTGTCGTATTTGATGTCCGCTCTTATGAGAAAAAGCTGAAAAACCTGACACTTTCCATGATTAAAAAAGAATTGGGCGAACCTACGGATATCCGTAAATATAAAGATAAAAATCATGATGATACGATTTATGTATATCAAGCGGGAGAATAGTATGAGCTTAAATTCATTATCCCTCCCAATACCGGAAGGGTAGACCATATATCCGTGTTCAGTCAATCCAGTGTCCGATAATTTTGCAATCAGGTCTGGTACTTCAGCGGTTCCTGAGATACAATACGATTAAGAATGAATAGAGTGGACATGTCCGGAGAGGACGTGTCCCCTTTACGTATACGGAGGGTAAGGATGAAGACAACACTTAGCCAGATAGTGGACCTGTCACGGATCGGACAGCGGGAAGGAAAAAAGCTGAACGAAGTCTTGCAGCTCGCAGCATCTGAACAGCTTGATCCGTCATCGGCCAATGAACAAAAGGTCCTTTTGCTCCTTATTGATTTTCAAAGGGACTTTATGGAACAGGGGGAACTGGGCGTTCCTGGTTCCCATAAGGATGTAGAACAAGTTATCCGGTTGATTTATGAAAAAATGGAAAATATAACACGGATCTCCTTTTCACTGGATACCCATCAGCCTTACCAAATTTTCCATCCGGTCTGGTGGATAAACAGGGAAGGGAAGTACCCTGAGCCCTACACCATAATTACGGCTGAAGATGTGGCTAAGGGAAGATGGCTCGCCTCCAATCCGCTGGATCAGAAGAAAAGTGAACAGTATGTACGGGAATTGGAACGGGCAAGCAAAAAGGCTCTTTGTATATGGCCCTATCATTGTCTGGAGGGAACAGACGGACATGCTTTGGAAAGCCAGCTTTCCAACTTGCTTCAATTTTATTCTGTGGCAAGGCATTCTCCGCTTACGTGTTTAGTGAAGGGGAAAGACCCTTACAGTGAAATGTACGGTATCATCAGACCGGAGGTTGATCGCGGGGCTTACAGCAGCGGGCTGCTTGATATGCTTCCCGATTTTGATAAAATCTGGGTGGCCGGTGAAGCCAAATCCCATTGCGTGCTGGAATCAGTCCGGCAAATCTGTGAGCATTACCCGGACAGACCGGAAGTGACACAGAAAATGATCATATTGGAAGATTGCATGAGCTGCATTCCCGGTTTTGAAGAGGAAACAGAACGTTTATTTGACCATATGCAAAAAGATTACGGCTTTCAAAGAAGTTCTGCACAGGAACTGATGAATAAAAGGTTGCAGTAAATTAGCCATTTGCATCGATTTTTTAAAATACAGACAGCATTCAGCCATAGGAACAGCGGCTGAACGGGATAGGTGGGACAACGATGTCATACGAACATTTGACGCTACATACGGACAAATATCAGATAAATATGATGTATGCCCATTGGATAAATGGGACGCATAACAAGAGGGTGGTTTATGAGGCTTATTTCCGGAAGCTGCCTTTTGGTAATGGTTATGCTGTTTTTGCGGGATTGGAACGGATTATTCATTATATCCGTTCTCTGCGTTTTGATGAAGAATCCCTTGCTTATTTGGCCAAACAGGAAGAAAATTACGATCCCCGGTTTTTGGAGGAACTGAAGCAGTTCCGGTTTACAGGGGATATTTATTCTGTGGAAGAAGGCAGCCTGGTATTTGCGAGCGAGCCTTTAATCCGTGTAGAAGGAAGAGTATTTGAAGCCCAATTGATAGAGACGGCAATGCTTAATTTCATGAATTACCAGACTCTCATTGCCACCAAAGCATCCCGTATCAGGATGGTTTCCCCGGAAGACGTATTTCTGGAGTTTGGTTCCCGGCGCGCCCAGGAGGCAGATGCTGCTGTTTGGGGAGCCAGGGCAGCTTATATTGCAGGGTTCGATGCCACCTCTAATATGCGGGCAGGGATGCTGTTCGGCATTCCGGCCAAGGGAACCCATGCCCATTCTTGGGTACAGAACCATGATTCCGAGGAGGAGGCCTTCCGCAGATATGCTGAAGCTTTGCCGGATCAGGTGACCCTGTTGGTCGACACATACGATACCATCCGCAGTGGCGTACCAAACGCGATAAAGATTGCCAAAGAGATGGAGGAAAAAGGAAAACGCATGAACGGCATTCGCCTTGATAGCGGAGACCTTGCCTACCTTTCTGTCCAGGCACGTAAAATGCTGGATGAAGCCGGACTGGATTATGTCAAAATTGTAGCGTCAAATGACCTGGACGAAAATACCATTCTCGATTTGAAAGCACAGGGTTCCCGAATTGATATATGGGGGGTCGGAACCCAACTGATAACGGCGGCAGACCAGCCATCGCTCGGAGGAGTATATAAAATTGTAGCCCGGGAAGAAAACGGGCACATGATTCCAACTATCAAGATCTCGGGAAATCCGGAAAAGGTAACGACACCTGGGTTGAAAGATCTGTACCGGATTATAAACCGTCAGACCGGCAAAGCGGAGGCGGATTATATTACACTGCAGGAGGAAGAGGATGTGAAGGAGGGACGGAAGATTAAACTGTTTGATCCCGTTCATCCCTACATTTATAAATATGTAGAGAATTATGAGGCGGTCGGACTACTCAAACCAATTTTCCTGAAAGGGGAGCAGGTATACGAATGCCCGTCTATTGAACAAATTAGAAGCTATCATAAGGAGCAGCTGAGGATGTTTTGGCCGGAGTATTTACGTAAATTGAATCCTGAGAAATACCCGGTTGATCTCAGTATTAAAGCCTGGGATTTAAAAATGAGGCTGCTTCGGGAATATAGGGATGGAAACGGCCATCCGTTTTATTAACAATGAGAAGATCCTTGCGTCTTTTTCTTGAAAAAAGGCGTAAGGATTTTTTATTGAAGGAAGAGGTTCTCTTTTTCCACTTCTGGCTTCACTATCCCCCTTGGTTCAGAAAAAACATAAGTGTTTTAAGGGCAAATATCAAACCCTGATGACTGAGCATCAAATAAAGGCAAGACCAAGAATCAACTAAAGGTGAACTTGAAACAGTGTGCGATAGATCACTCCTTTATTATTCTCTGTCTTTTATAATACATATAGTATCTAAATGACAAATACATACTATATATAGTGTTATGTTGAGGAGAGGAATGAGTAAGGTGTTCAGGTTGATAGAGACTTTGGATGATATTGTGCAGGTGAAAGATCAGGATGTCCTTCAGGAGAATGCAAACGTTGATGGACGTTCTCCAATGGGGATGATGGGGAAAATTAGCAGCGAAAGCGCCAGATACTATGCGATGGAGCGTCTTCTTTCTCCCGAGGTGAAAAAAGCCATTGAGGAAAACATCATTTATCCGCACGATCTGGATTTTTATGCTTCAGGTACTACTACATGCTGCCAGATTCCTCTCGGAAAGCTGCTGCGGGGAGGATTCAATACCGGGCACGGGCACATGCGCGAACCCCAAGATATCAAAAGTGCAATGGCGCTTGCTTCCATTATTCTGCAGGCTAACCAGAACCAGCAGCATGGCGGACAATCCTATCCGATGTTTGATTATGATCTGGCTCCTTATGTAAGGAGAACCTTTGAAAGAAAAATTAGACTGCTGAAATCTCTTCCTCTAGATAATTCGTTTAACTATAAGGCAGAGGCATGGAGGATGACTGAGCAGGATGTATACCAGGCATGCGAAGCGTTTATCCATAATGCGAATTCCATGCATTCGCGGGGGGAGGTCAGGTTCCCTTTATTTCGGTCAACTACGGTATGGATACTTCAAAGGAAGGACGAATACTGATCCGGCAGTTTCTGCTTGCCACCCAAGCGGGACTCGGCAGGGGAGAGACCCCGATCTTTCCGATTCAGATTTTCAAGGTAAAGCAAGGGGTTAATTTTGAGCCTGGAACTCCCAATTATGACCTGTACCAGTTAGCACTTGAGACAACAGCCAAACGTCTTTTTCCGAATTTCGCTTTTGTAGATGCGCCATTTAATGCCCAGTACTATAATGGTACACCTGAGAGTGAGATTTGCTATATGGGCTGCCGAACCCGGGTTATGGGAAATCTTCATGGGGAGGAGACGGCCATCGGGCGGGGAAATTTATCTTTTACCTCGGTTAACCTGGTTAAAATGGCCCTCCTCTCAGCTAACGAGAAAGAGTTTTTCCGTTTGCTGGACCGTTATGTTGATATAGCTATCCGCCAGCTCCTGGAGCGGCTTAGTTATCAGTCACGCAAGAAAGCGGGTGACTTCGCTTTCCTTTACGGTCAAGGCTCCTGGCGGGGAGGTGAGGCAGCACATCCCGAGGATGACTTGATGAAGCTGCTGAAGCAGGGGACTCTCAGTGTCGGCTTTATCGGATTAGCCGAAGCACTCACCGTCCTGCGAGGTGAACACCACGGACAATCCCCTGATTCCCAGGAGCTCGGACTGAGGATTGTCCGTACTATGCGGGAGAAGATGGATCAGGCTGCGAAGCAGCACCATCTCAACTTTTCCCTGATTGCCACGCCGGCTGAAGGACTATCCGGCAAATTCACCCGGCGGGATCGTAAAGAGTTCGGCATCATCACGGGCGTCACCGACCGGGAGTACTATACGAACTCGTTCCATGTACCGGTGTACTGCCCGATCCGGATTGCAGACAAGATCCGGATCGAGGGTCCTTACCACGAGCTGTGCAATGCCGGCCACATCACGTATGTCGAAGTGGATGGAAGCTTACGGGCCAACATACAAGCATTGGATCAGATCGTACGGTTGATGGCTGCATCCGGAATCGGGTACGGGTCCGTCAATCATCCTGTTGATCGCTGCAGGAAATGCGGGTACAGCGGGCTTATTGAGCAGTCTTGTCCCGCCTGCGGAGAGCCTGACGGACAAGGAATTGAACGAATTCGCCGGATAACCGGATATTTGGTAGGTGATATGAACAAATGGAATACAGCGAAACGGGCCGAGGAACGCCAGAGGGTGAAGCACAAGTAAGAATACTTAATATTCTGTATGATAGTGTAGTAGACGGTGAAGGACTTCGTACGGTCCTTTTCTTCAGCGGCTGCCCGCATCATTGTCCGGGCTGCCATAACCCTCATTCCTGGAGTCCGCAAGGCGGGAAAGTGATGAAGGTGTGGGAAGTGGTAGAGCAGGCATTGCTCAACCCGATCAACGAGGTTACCTTGTCTGGTGGAGATCCGTTTTATCAGGCGGAGACGGTAAGACACGTCGCCAAAATCCTCAAAACAAATGGTAAGAACCTATGGGCCTATACCGGCTATACCTTGGAATTTATTCAGGATCGGGGAAGCATTGCAATGAAGGAATTGCTCTCTTATTGTGATGTCCTGGTAGACGGAGGGTTTGAGCTGGAACTTCGTGATCCTACTCTCCCGTTCCGGGGAAGCTCTAATCAGCGTATTCATCGGCTGGGAACATGGTAAAACCCACATGATAGGGGCGTGTTTTTGGTTTGGAATCCCGGCGCGCGTCGGGGCTCCGCACGGCGGTGGCCAGACCCCATGCAGATTCCCGGTGCGTTTGCGGTACGCCATCAAGTTATGGCCGGAGTTTCGGATGAAAAAGCTAATTATATATTTTCTGTAGTTTCAGGTGTCTTTACTTTAAAATGGATCAGAAGTCCGACTGCGACTAGAACCATCAGCGAACCCAGAGCAATACGGCCGCCTAATTGGCCGTAATCCTTAAGAGCGTAGGTAATGGAGCCGTAAAGGAGCGGGCCCACTATGGAAGATACTTTGCCGGAGAAGGCAAAAAGTCCAAAAAACTGTCCCCGTTTCTCAGGAGGAGAGAGCTGGACAATCAGTGTACGGGAAGTTACCCACATAGCTCCCATAGATATGCCATAAATGCTTCCTGCGGCCCGGAATAAACCTTCTGAAATATAAACGGTGGCCGCAATGATCGCTGCAATTAGCAGAACAGCTACTACACTGACTGCTTTTTTGGCACCGATCCGGCGGGTAATAAAACCGAAAATAAACGATCCGATGATACTGCTTACAGTTGATACCAAATACAGAATAAGAAACTTTCCGTCTGAAAAACCAACGATGGAGGTTGCATTAATGAGCTATTGTAGAAAAATTTGGCGAACATAAAGAATAGCAAAACACCCACCAGAGACAGCGGAATTTGAAATAAAGCGCTATTACTGTTCCATAAAGCGGACAAGCCCATCATAGCTGTACTGAAAACAGCGAGCAGCGTAAACGGAACGAGGAAGGCTTTCTTCTTCCCGGTACGGTCGATCCATACTCCAAACAACGGAGAAAGAATTACCAGAAAAAAGGGAGAGATGGCATTGGTATAAGCGATAAACGTCTGGGCGAGATTGTTTAGTGTTTCGCTTCCTCCGATGGCCTGTTTCATGTAGAAGGGAAAGAAGATAGTCACAATATTGGAAGAGAATATCGTATTGGCAAAGTCATACAAAGCCCAAGCGAGAATCGGGGTAGCCAGGAATAGGGAAATCCCTTTTCTTGTAATAGGCTGCGAGGAAACCACCGGATCTGTTTGTTCCATACATCCACCTACCTTTGGTAAATTAACAAAACATTCACTTCTTGTACAAATTTATTCTATCTGCCCTACGGCAATTCCTGTTTAAAAAATACAGTTAGGTCTTATCCTGTTGATTTTTATTTTCCATAGGGCAAATTAGGTGTATGATGATATGGAAAATGAGGTAGAAAAGGAGTGGACCCACAAATGGCAAATTCACAATTCCAGTCCTTGATCGATGAAGGAGAACGGATCGTCTTTTTTGGCGGGGCCGGTACTTCAACGGAAAGCGGCATTCCCGACTTTCGTTCGGCCGCCGGACTGTACCAGAAGCGGCATCATTTTGAATATCCTCCAGAGGTTATGTTAAGCCGAAGTTTTTTTCAGAAGCATACTGAGGAATTCTACTCTTTTTATTATGAGGCCATGTTGCATCCGGATGCTTGTCCGAATGCGGCTCATCTAACTTTAGCCAAATTGGAGGAAGCGGGCAAACTATCCGCAATAATTACCCAGAATATAGACGGGCTTCATCAAAAAGCAGGAAGCAAGTGTGTACTGGAGCTTCATGGTTCTGTTCACCTCAACACTTGTCTGGATTGCGGCCGTATTTATGGCCTTGAACATATTCTGGAAGCGGAAGGGAAAGTGCCTGTATGTAAGGATTGCGGGGGAATAGTGAAACCGGATGTTGTACTGTATGAAGACAGCCTCGACTTCCATGTGATTGAGCAAGCAGCTTTGGAGCTTTCCCGGGCAGATGTTGTGATTGTTGGAGGAACTTCTTTAACTGTACAGCCTGCTGCCTCGCTGATTCAGGCATATACAGGGCCGAATTTGGTTTTAATGAACAGGACACCTACCCATATGGATCATTTGGCGAAGCTTGTGCTCAGAGAACCGATGGGAGAACTGTTTAGTGCATTGACTATATAACGAGATCAAGATTCATTATGAAAAATATGGGGCTGTCCCAAAAGTCGATTTGTGATGTTTGATTCCCACTTAAAGTTAAATTTCAGGTAAAAAAGAACCTCCATCTTCACTTTGTCAGTGGATTTGGAGGTTCTATAGTTTGGAGTTTGGGACTGGATCATTCATGCGAACACTTATAGGACAGTCCCGTCTTTTTTTATGACAGGCATGATTTGTAATATTTATTTTTTCTGTTGAATGGTAGTCTATACAGCTTTACAATAAAACTCATTCTCCTCCCCTGGTTATATTCGAATACAGATAATCCGTCTTAAGGCCGACGGAAAAATACATCTATTGCCTGAGTATTAGATGTGGCTAAAAACGGACGATTAGAATATTTTGATCTGATATAATGCAACCAGAGGTAACTTACGATGGAGGACGCACATGAGATTTCGAGATTTTCATCGTAACCTAAGAATCCGTTTATGGGCGATATTATTCCGTAACATGCCAGAAGCTCCTACCTGCCCGTATACGGTTTTGTCTATAAGGGAGCAATGATGATCAGCCGGCTTTTTGTCATCATTGGCGGATGGCTGCCCAGTTTCTGGATGGCATCCTTATCACCGGAACGGGGCTCATCGGGATGGGACTTTTTTACCGGATCTACACGGGACTCACAATCCGTAAAAAGAGAATGCTGACTCAGGAGGTTCAGGTCTGAAGACGAAACAAAAGGTGGATGCTTATTATGATGGATTTATTTAGAAACGCAAATTTTGTACGCTTATTCATTGCGACGATGGCTTCCCAACTGGGTACAATGGTCGGTAATATGGCTTTCGCCTTTTACTTGCTCAACCGGTTCAGTTCACAGCCTTCCTATGCGACTATAGCGGAACTCATGTATACTTTGCCGACCCTGTTTGTATTTCTTATCGTGGGTATGGCGGCAGACAGATTCCACCGCAAACACATTGCGGAATATTCGGACTGGATCAGGGCGGGACTTACTATTATACTTATGCTCTCTATCGCCAAAGACTGGGTCGTATTTTCCTTCTTAATCTTATTTCTCCGCAGTGCAGTCGCTAAATTTTTCGGACCTGCTGAAGCGGCTATGATTCAAGGGATCTTAACCCCGGAGCAGTATGCTCAGGCTGCAGGGTTGAACCAATTACTATTTGGCATTTTTAATATCTTTGGTGTGAGTCTGGGGGCGGCTGCTTATTTAACTTTGGGCATTCAGGGAGCGATTATGCTGGATGGGGTCAGTTTTATCATCTCCGCCCTATTGATCCGTTTCTGCAAGATTCCCAGGGAGGTTTCCCTGCCCAACGGGGCTTCAAAGATAAGGGATTTAACATGGCATTTGTTTGTAGGGGACTTTAAAGAGGGGATGCGCTATGTGTTTCATTACAAACTGCTGCTGACCCTGCTGTTCGGATTTTTTATCTTTGGTTTTATCAACGGCGGGTTCGCGGTTCTCCCGATGTTTACGATGAAATATAACCTTGCTCCGGACCAATTCGAAAAATTTTCCTCAATCTTTTCTATCTTTTTGGGGGTGGGGATTATTATCGGAAGTTTCGGAGGAGCACTTCTCGTGAAAAAATGGAACATGCACACTATTCTTATAGCGGGATTACTATCCGTTGGTTTAATGGTTCTCGTTCTTTCTTTTATTCAACATGTCTGGGTTTACTTAATTCTTGTTCTGATAATTGGCATTCTTCTTGCCCCTGTCAATGTCGCCATAGGAGGATGGATGCCGCAAATTATCCATCCCACCCATATGGGAAGGGTCAATGCCCTCACCGAACCGGCCATGCTGCTGGCCCAGTCTGCGACCTTGTTTCTAATAGCCTGGTTATATCCCCGGCTAATCAATCTTCAGGTCATTTATTACGGGATAGGCGGTTTTCTGGTGTTGGTTTCCCTTTACTTTCTATTTGTGCTTCCCCGCATGGTAAAGCGACATGAAGTAAATGAACATACAACCTTATCATCATGAGTTGGTGAAAACGAAAAGACCGACTTGGCTCACTAAAGGTGAATTATGCTATAATGAGTCAGAAAGTAGGGATGCGAATGAAGAACTTTCGGGAATTGCGAACTTTTATGACATTTGCCCTGGTGGGAATTATGAATACGCTGATCGACTGGGGGATTTTCTGGTTTACATACAGTTTGGCCGGAATGCATTATCTGGTTGCCCAGACGCTTGCTTACGCTTGCGGGATGATAAACAGTTATGTGCTAAATAAATCCTGGACGTTTAAAGTGAAGAACAAGGCAAATCCTGTAGAGACAGGAAAATTTTTGGCTGTAAATCTGATTTGTCTGTGCCTGTCCTATTTACTGCTTTACGGATGGAATTCTTTTGTCGGCGAATATATGTTAATCGGTAAGGCTGTTGTTACAGCCGTACTCATGGTGCTGAATTACCTTCTCAATAAACAGTGGGTATTCAAGACAAATGAAGAATCCGTAAACATACAAAATGATTGGGAATAAATTCAGAGAACCCTCATGATTGTGATCAAAGCAGACATGAGGGTTTCGTATTTCCTCTATTTGGGCATACAGGCACTTTGCGCCCAGACCCGGCATACAATATAACACTCGCTACATAAAAACCTTCGCATATAAAAATCTTGCCATGCCGTAGTAATTTTACTGCCTTTAAGCGGGGTTAACATCCGCATCAGATTTCTTGTCTATACAATCATAGGAGGTGGCGCCCGTGCCCGGCATATTTACAGCGTTTGCTTTGTTTTTCAAGGAATTAATGCTGCTCGTATCATATGTCAAAAACAATGCATTTCCTCAGCCTCTTACTGAGGAGGAGGAAGAGAGACACCTGCGCCAAATGGCAGAGGGAAATTCGATGTCCCGCAATCTGCTGATTGAGCATAACCTGCGGCTTGTAGCACACATTGTCAACACATTATGAACACGAAACGATGTCAGGAAACGGCGCGGTTTGTTTGCAGCGGTCGGTTCATGCGGTGAGGGTGGACGAGCCATCGAAGTGGATAAAAGGTGGTTCCGAAGAGGCTGAAGAATTAAGCGAGGTCATTGAAGAAGGGTTTAATGAAATTTATTTTCGGATACCGCAACGGGAATCGGATGAAGGGTACACGGATATGGTTGATTTTACAGAAACGATTGAAGATAAAATGTTACGATCAACTTTGATGCACATATTGAGCGGCGACTCCTTAATAAATTGTGTTTTGACAATGGGAGCATTACAGGTGACTAGGTGCGTGTCGCTTTCGTATACCGTCTTTACCCAACGAGAGAGCAGATGCGAACCATACACTTTACTCTCGAACGTTGCCGTTTGCTTTACAATCGGCTCCTAGAAGAGCGTATCCTTGCGTACAAGACGGAAGGCAAGAGCTTAAACTACGATCAAGCCAATACGTTCAATGAAAGAAAACAGCATATTCCTGCCTTAAAACAGGTTCACTCTCAAGTCCTTCAGGATGTGGCTAAACGACTAGATAAGGCTTTTCAAGCATTTTTTCGCCGTGTTAAGCATAGGGAAACACCCGGCTTTCCCCGGTTTAAACCACAGCAACAGTATGATTCTTTTACATACCCACAAGGCGGACATGCCATCAAGGGTAACAAAGTTCGTTTGTCCAAGATTGGAGACGTAAAGACTAAACTGCACCGTCAGCCTCAAGGAAAGATCAAAACCTGTACCATAACCGTTAAAAACGGGAAATATTACGCTTGCTTTTCTTTTGAAGTAGATCCGTAACAACTTCCTGTTTCTGATGAAAAAGTAGGTATTGATCTTGGCTTGTTGCATTTTGCAGTTACTTCAGACAGCACAACGTTTGAGGCACCAAAGCAACTGCGAAGAAACGAAATGTCGTCTTAAACAGCTCCTAACGGTCTGTAACACGCAAGAAACGCGGTTTCTAATCGCAGAAAGAAGGCTGTTCACATTCTGGCCAATTTGCATGAAAAGGTGGCGAATCAGTATAAGGATCATGCACATAAGGTTTCCCGACAACTGGTAGATCGTTACGGCTTCACCTTTGAACATCTCAATGTGCAAGGGATGGTCAAGAATCGTCACCTGTCCAAGAGCATTGCGGATGCAGTCTGGAGTCAGCTTGTCCAATTCACCACGTACAAGGCTCGCTCGACAAGTTCTACTATAACCACCAATTTGGTGGGAAATGTAGGGGTTTAATTCTACTAACCTAACTGTATAACCAAAGATCGGAATGACGGAACCATGTTTCCCGAAACGATCTCGTCAATACTCCTGCGTGCGTTATGGGTGACAGCTCTTAGGGTTCGAAGACAGGTGGAGTCGGCAGAAAGAGGCTATAGCCACTCAGAAAGAGAAAGGTATGCCTACTGATATGCCGGGCGGCTGAAAAACTGACTATGGTGAGAATGTCTGAAAGGACTGACGAACTGCCGAATTTACACATAAATCTTGACAGACCCATGACTCCTGATGAATTCAGTAATTACCTCATTGCTGCTTAAATCTCAAGGACTCTTTTTATTAATGTTCACTTTTAGGGTCACAGTTCATACCGTTCAAGGTCTCTTTCGCCTTTTTAAATCCGATTTTGGTTATTTATTTCCCGTTTTCTAGAACATTTCAATTTATCGCATTTGCAGGGTTTTATTTTTTTATGGGGCAGAAAATAGAATTGTTATTTTAGTTTTGTCTATAACTTTTATCACATTTTCAATTTCAAATTGATCCAAATATTGACATTATATATGACGTGGTGTTATTTTAACGTTAAAATAACGCAATAAACAAAAAACGTATTATGAATTTTGCGTAACTATCCTCTCAATGAGAAAAACATGGTTTTACATTCCCCATCATGATTTCTACATGATTCACACATCCTTTATGCAATCAGCATCCCGTACCCGGTCAGAAAATCAATTCACACATTAACGCACTTAATTATGACCATTGTTCATTTGAACATCGCCAAATCCTTCCGTTTTTCTTTTTTGAATTTCAACTAAAAACAAACGAAGATTTCCCGTATGGTTGCAGGAACTTCCAGATAACTCGCTGATATTTTTAATACACATTTTGAAAGCGCAAACAATAATGATTCAATTTGTAAAGGAGCGAGCTTGGATGAAACAATTTTTTTCGATTCTCACCATCTGTTCTTTTCTGTTGCTGGCAGCGTGCGGAACAGGACCTGCGGCGGCAGACAAGAAAAAGGGGGAACAAAACGGGAACAAAGTGGTCAAAATTGGAATCGCGCAGTTTGCCGAGCATCCTTCACTGGATACGGCAAAAGCGGGATTTCTGCAGGCGCTGAAAGATGCCGGCTACCAGGAAAATGTAAATTTGCAATTGGATATGCATAATGCTCAAGGAGACATGAACAATAACATGACCATTGCGCAGAAGCTTGTAGGGGACAGAAACGACCTCATCTTGGCGATTGCAACACCTGCAACACTGGCGGTTGCGAAAGTAACAAAAAGACATTCCCGTCCTGTTCACGGCCGTAACCGATCCTGTTGCTTCCAAATTGGTTCAAAGTCTGGAGAAGCCGGGAGGAAACGTAACGGGCACGCGGGATACGAACCCGGAAGCAGTAAAGAAGACGATGGAAACGATAAAGAAATTTTTTCCCGAGGCCAGAAGACTAGGAGTGATATACAACTCCGAGAGCAAAACCCTGTTGTCAACATGGCCAACGTCAAGCAGGTGATGCAAAGCGGTGGTTTGGATCTTGTTGAGGTAACTGTCACGAACAGTTCGGAAGTGAAACAGGCTGCCGATTCTTTGGTGGGCCGAGCGGATATCATCTATTTGCCTACGGACAATACTGTTATTTCGGTACTAACTCGGTCATAGCGCTAGCAAACGATAAGGATATTCCGCTCTTCTCCGAGACTAGCGAATCCGTCGGGCAGGGTGCTTTTGCATCAGTAGGTTTTAGGTACTACGATTTGGGTTATACGACGGGCAAGATGGCGGAAGAGGTGCTGAAGGGAGTATCACCGACAAACATTCCTGTCCGATTCTCCGAGAAGCTTGACCTCATGATCAATCCAAAAGCAGCGGTGGAACAAGGAATTACGTTAACGGAAGAGATGAAGCAAGGCGCAATCCTGGTTGAGAAATAAATCTGTTCTATTTTAGGGGGATGCTATTGTGCTATATGCGCTAACGGTTCAGTTGAAGCAGGGGTCATTTACGCATTGATGGCTCTGGGCGTTTACTTGACGTTTCGGATTCTCGATTTTCCGGACTTAACCGTCGATGGCAGCTTTGCCACCGGCGGAGCCGTAGCGGCTGTCATGATTACCAATGGGTATTCCCCGATACTCGCGACGTTGTGTGCGTTATTGGCGGGCAGTATTGCGGGCAGCGTAACCGGCATACTTCATATGAAGGGGAAAATCAATACATTGTTGGCAGGAATCATTTCGATGATTGCCTTGTATTCGATCAATTTGCGGATTATGGGAAGGTGAATACGCCGCTGTTGGGTGCGGACACAGTGTTCACGAAAATTACATTCTTCCTGTCCAGTGTGCAGCCGCTCTCGATTTTGGCAGCCGTAGGGATATTTGTTTTGTTAATCAAATGGGCAATTGACTGGTTTCTGGATACAGAAATCGGCTTGGCCATTCGCGCAACCGGCGACAATACGAAGATGATCCGCAGCTTTTTCGCTAATACCGACAACATGAAAATAATAGGGCTGAGCGTATCCGCATCGGGCTTGATCCGATGGATTTGAAGCTGCTGACAGCCATTATTGTGGTAGTTGCACTAGTATCTTCACAGATGATTGATACTTGGAAAGACAGAAGAATAAGAACCTCGAAGGAGGATCCGCTGACCGCAGCTGATCAAGGGGCAAGGGGGGAAAGCCGTGCTGAAACTTAAAGGGATCCGTAAGGTATTTAACCGCAGGACAGTAAACGTAAAGGTGGCTTTGAATGAGATTGATCTGAAGCTTCGTCCGGGTGATTTCGTGACAATTATCGGTTCAAACGGAGCTGGCAAGTCTACGCTCATGAATATTATCTCCGGGGGAATGGCGCCGGATCACGGAACGATCGAGATTGATAGCGAGATGGTGACAGGCCTTTCAGAATACGCCGTGTTAAGTTTTTATAGAACGCGCACGAAAGATCGGGCGCGTATTCCAAGACACGATGGCCTGGAACAGCGCCGATGATGACGATTGAAGAGAACTTGGCTGTCGCTTTCTCGCGTGACAAGAGGCGTACCTTGCACAAGGGCGTGAATAAGAAGCGCAAGGAGCTTTTTCGTGAATTTCTGGTATCCCTGCATCTTGGGCTGGAACATCGGCTGACAGCAAAGGTGGGATTGTTGTCGGGGGGCGAGAGGCAGGCACTCAGTCTGCTCATGGCAACGCTTACACAGCCAAAGGTGCTGCTGTTAGATGAACATACGGCGGCCCTTGACCCGGCACGGGCGCAGCTCATTGCGAAGCTTACCAAGGAAGTGGTAGAGCGTTCCAAGTTTACTACACTGATGGTTACCCACAATATGCAGCAGGCCATTGAACTGGGCAACCGTTTGATCATGATGGATGCGGGTCAAAATTATTCTGGATGTGACGGAAGAGGAAAAGAAGAACTTGACGATCGAAGATTTATTGAAGAAGTTCGCCATGTTGAAGGGAGCAGCCAGCGACCGGTTGCTTTTGGCTAATTGAACAAAGATGAACGGAAGCAGAAGGGAGAGGTAGGAATGATTCAAAGTCAGGGACAGTCTTTAACCCCGCTTGTCAAGGAAAAGGAAGAAATGGCGATGAAACATGACAAGCTGCACGGGTTGCAGGAGCCGTATCAGGTTCTGAAGCCGGATGGAGAGCTTCGCCATAGAATCGGGGGGAAGTTGACGAGGCTCTGATGATAAAAATGTACGAGAACATGATGCACGTACGGATGTTCGATCGGAAGGCAGTCAATCTGCAAAGACAAGGCAGAATCGGCACCTATGCTCCATATGAAGGGCAGGAGGCAGCACAAGTCGGCAGCGCAATGGCACTCTCCCCGGAAGATTGGTTGTTCCCCAGTTATCGCGATCACGCCGCAACTATTACGCATGGGCAATCGCTCAGTCGTGTTCTTTTGTATTGGATGGGGCACATGGAAGGCTCTGTCAGTCCGGAAGGTCTGAAAATCATGCCGCCGTGTGTTCCGATTGCCACTCAGCTTGTGCATGCTGTAGGAACATCATGGGCCGCAAAGCTGAAGGGGGAGAAGCAGGCCAGCATTGCTTATTTTGGTGAAGGAGCAACCTCGGAAGGTGATTTCCATGAGGCGTTGAACTTTGCCGGGGTATACCAAACCGCCACCATCTTTTTCTGCCAGAACAACGGTTATGCAATTAGCGTGCCATTTCACGCCCAATCTGCTTCCAGGACGATTGCCCAACGTGCGGCCGCCTACGATATAGTAGGGGTACGTGTAGACGGCAACGACATATTTGCCGTATGGCTGACGGTCCGTGAAGCGATTAAGCGGGGGTTGGCCGGCGGCGGTCCAACTCTGGTAGAGGCAGTCACGTTCCGGTACGGGGCACATACAACGAGTGACGATCCGAGGAAATATCGGGACCAGGAGCGCCTTGCCTCGGAGTGGCGGGAACAACGAGATCCCGTGCATCGTTTGCGTTTGTTTCTTCAGAAAAGGGGCTTATGGAACGAGAAGGACGAGGAACGGATGCTGGAGAGGCTTACCGGTCTGATCGAAGATGCGGTTAGCGAAGCGGAGAGCTATCCCAAGTCCCGGCCCGCAGATATGTTCAAACATGTATTCGCTGATGTGCCGTGGTCTATAGACGAGCAGCAGAAACAAAGCGGCCTTTGTATGGAAAGGGAAGGTGAATCATGAGTCGCAGTTTGACTATATTGCAAGCGGTAACCGAAGCGCTGGACCAAAAACTGGCCCATGACCATCGCGTTGTTCTGTTGGGGGAAGACATCGGCGTCAATGGCGGTGTATTTCGGGCAACAGACGGACTGTTCGTTAAGTATGGTGAAGAACGGGTGCTCGACACGCCACTGGCCGAATCTGGCATTATCGGTTCGGCTATCGGGTTTGCACTGAACGGCTTGCTTCCTGTAATTGAAATTCAGTTTCTGGCCTTCATATATCCAGGCTTTGAACAACTTGTTTCACATGCGGCCAGGATGCGCTATCGAACCCGGGGGCAGTTCAGCGTTCCTATAGTCATAAGAACACCTTACGGCACAGGAATCCGCGGTCCCGAGCTTCATTCGGATAGTATCGAAGCATTCTTTGTTCATACGCCCGGGATTAAAGTGGCCGTGCCAAGCAATCCATATGATGCAAAAGGCTTGTTGATCAGTGCAATTGAAGATCCTGATCCGGTCATTTTCCTGGAGCCTGCCCAGATCTACCGCGCTTTCAAGACTAAGGTCCCCGAAGATATGTATCGTGTTCCGTTGGGGAAAGCAAGCATTGTCCAGGAAGGTAACGATGTAACAATTATTTCGTGGGGAGCCATGATGCGCGTAGCGCTTACGGCGGCACAGCAGATGGAACGGGAAAACGGCTGGTCATGTGAAGTGATCGACTTGCGTTCGCTTTATCCTCTTGATAGGGATACGATTGTCGCATCCGTCCAGAAAACCGGACGTGCTCTCATTGTCCACGAAGCGCATAAGACGGCCGGTGTCGGGGCGGAAATTATTTCGTTAATCAATGAGGAAGCGTTAATGTACCTGCGGGCTCCGGTAAAGAGAATTACCGGATTTGATGTTCCGGTTCCGCAGTTTTCACTCGAAAATTTTTACGTTCCAACGGTAAAACGGGTTAAGGATGGAATCGCAGATACGATCCGGTTCTGACCTGTTTATGGAGGAGGAAAGAATGCGAATGATGGAATTCAAGCTCCCCGATGTGGGAGAGGGCATTCATGAAGGAGAAATCGGCAAATGGCTAATTAAGGAAGGTGAACAGGTCAATTGCGATCAGCCTATTGTTGAGGTGATGACGGATAAGGTGAACGCGGAATTAACCGCCCCGGCAAAAGGCGTAGTCCGAAGGCTGATGTTTGCCGAAGGGGATAAGGTCGAAGTGGGGCAGGTGCTATTTCTTCTTGACGTGGAGGAACACGAAACATTGGGGAGGACAGGGGAGGCGGAGCAGGCTGCAACTGCATCTCCGCCCGCTTCACCGCCGGCAGGAGAATCAAGCTTTGCTCCCGTTCATACACCGAGACGTGTACGGGCTGCGCCTTATGTTCGCCAGCTTGCACGGCAGCTCAAAATAGATATAGAGCAGGTGACGGTAAGCGGGGCGGATGGCCGCATCTCCGAAGAAGATCTGAGACGTTATGCGGATAGCAGGGAAACTGCTGAACCGGTAGTTCCGGCATTGGCATCCGAAGCGGCGGAATCAGATCACAACGGGTCTGCTGGCGGGTCCAAGCTGCTGTATTCTCCCCCTGAGGCTAAGGGAAACTTCGTAAACGCGACTCATATGAACAGCGAAGCGCCATCTTGTGCTGAGGAGCGAATCCCGCTGAGGGGCGTGCGCCTGAAAATCGCCGAACGAATGGTTAAAGCCGTAACGGTTATCCCTCATGTCACGCAAGTGGATGAACTGGAAGCAGATGCGCTTCAAGCTCTGCGGGAACGTCTGCAGTCGATTGCTGCTGAGCGGCAATTGAAGTTGACTTACCTGCCGTTTTTTATCAAGGCACTGATTATCGCGCTCAAGGAATTTCCGGTTTTCAATGCCTCGCTTGATGACGAGAGAAAGGAAATCCTGCTGAAGCGTTACTATCATATTGGAATTGCGGTAGATACGCCGGACGGATTGATCGTCCCCGTCATCCGGCATGCGGACCGTAAGACGGTCTTTCAATTGGCAGAAGAAATCTCCCAATTAACGATGCAGGCATGGGAAGGAAAACTCACTCTGAATCAGATAACGGGCGGCACCTTTACGATTAGCAACGTCGGGCCGATCGGCAGCCTACTGGCGACCCCGATCATCAATCATCCTGAAGCAGCCATTCTGACACTGCATAAGATGGAACCGCGCATGGTTGTACGAAACAGGGAGGGGGTTATTAGGCTGATGATGAACATGGCGTTATCGTTCGACCACAGAATAATCGACGGTGCGGATGCAATCCGTTTTACCAATCGCATGAGGCAGCTGCTTGAGAATCCTGATTTGCTATGGGCGGAGATGATCTAGATGGTAGTCGGTGAGATTGCAATAGAAACGGATGTTGTTGTTATTGGCGGGGGACCGGGAGGCTATACGGCAGCTATTCGGCTAGGACAGCTGGGGAAATCCGTCGTGTTGGTGGAAAAAGATGAACTGGGCGGTGTCTGCCTCAATTCGGGATGTATTCCATCCAAAGCGTTGATTCACGCGGCCGGTCTGTTCTATGACATGAAAACAGCGGCAAAAATGGGGGTTCGGGCGGAGGGAGAAAGGATTGCTTTTGATTTTCCCGCCTGGCAAGAGTGGAAATCCGGTATAGTTGGCAGGCTGCGGAGCGGGGTCAAGCAATTGTGCGCCGCAAGCGGTGTGACCACCGTAAAGGGAATCGCTGTTTTCTTATCTGCCGACCGCCTTGGGGTGGAAACGGAGTCAGGCTTTGAAACCTATAAATTCCGGCAGGCTATTATTGCCACAGGTTCACGGCCATACCTTCCTTCGTTCGCGGAATCGGGTAATCCGCGCATCCTGACTTCTACGGATGTATTGGATTGGAGACAACTTCCCGATAGCCTGGCGATTGTGGGAAGCGGCTATATCGGCATCGAATTGGGCATGGCTTTGGCCAAACTGGGCTGCCGGGTTACGCTCCTTGAGCGGGAGGGACGAATTCTTCCGCTCGTAGATGCCGGCCTCTCTGAAGAAGTTATGAGACGTGCGCACAAGCTGGGCATTACCATCAAGACATCGGCGGCGGTGCGCATTGCCGTCGCACATGAAGATCATGTTGAACTCCATGTGGAATCACAGCAAAACGGAGAGGAGGTCATTGTCAGCGACAAGGTGCTGGTGACGATCGGGCGAACCCCGAATACGGAGGAGATCGGTTTAAGCCAAGCAGGTGTAATCATGGATGAATGCGGCTATGTGAAGGTAGATGCAGAATGCCGTACCAACATAAGTCATATCTTCGCGATTGGTGATATTACACCTGGCCCAGCTCTAGCCCATCGCGCCGCAAAGCAGGGGACGGTTGCCGCAGAGGTGATAGGAGGATTGCCGAGCGCCATGGATTCACCGTATGTTCCGTACGTTATTTTCTCTGATCCGCAGGTTGCCGGAGTCGGGCTTACGAGTGAGGAGGCAAAACGGCAGGGAATAAAGGTGAAGACAGGGCGGTTCCCTTTCCGGGCCAACGGGTATGCGCTTGCTGCAGGGAAGACGGAAGGTTTCACGGAAGCGGTCGTCGATGCGGACTCTCATCTGCTGCTTGGCATGCACGCGGTAGGTGCGGATGCCAGCAACCTGATCAGCCAAGGTGTGCTGGCACTCGAATTATCAGCTAAGGCAGAAGACTTGGCCCTTGCGGTGCATCCTCACCCCACACTCAGCGAAGGCTGGCTGGAAGCTGCAGCCGCGGCCCTTGGGCATGCCATACACATCGTTAACGAAAGGAGGCAGGGGCATGATTAACCGAATGGACACGGTTAGAATGCGGGAAGATGAGCGATTGGCGGAATTCCTGGAGCGCATTGACCGGGGAGAGAAAATAGAGGCTGACGATTGGATGCCCGATAATTACCGCAACCAGCTGATTAAGCTTATATCGATGCATGGCGTAAGCGAAATTATGGGAGCGCTGCCTGAGAAGGAATGGGTGCCGAAAGCTCCAACCCTGCGGCGCAAATTGGCGATTATGGCCAAGGTGCAGGATGAGATGGGGCATGGACAGCTGCTGCTCCGTGTTGCGGAGGACCTCATGGCACCGCTTGGCAAAAATCGGGAAAATCTGCTGCAGGCTCTATTCTTAGGCAGGCTGAAATTTCACAACGTTTTTCATATGGAGGCTCCCACGTGGGCGGATGCCGGTGTTATAGCCTGGCTTGTGGACGGAGCGGCTATTATTACTCAGACAATGTCACTGGACACCTCCTATGCGCCTTATGCCCGCGCTCTCCAACGCATTTGCGCCGAAGAGAAGTTCCATGCCCAGCATGGAGAAAGCATTGTGCTTGAGCTGGCCGAAGGGACTCCGGCACAACGGCAAATGCTGCAAGATGCCGTAAATCGCTGGTGGCCTTCTCTGCTGATGTTCTTCGGCCCGCCGGAAGGTGGCACCATCTCCAGCAATCAGCAGTTGAACATGCGCTACAAAATTCGCTCGCAGACGAATGAAGAATTGCGGCAGGCTTTTTTTCATAAATATGTAAAACGCATTTATCATCTTGGCTTAACTCTTCCGGACGATACAATCCGTTATGACGAAGCAAAGGGGATTTGGCATTATCAGCAGCCGGACTGGGAGGAGTTCGTGCAGATTGTGCAGGGGAACGGGCCCTGTTCAGCGCAGCGGCTGCGGCTGCGAAGGACATCTTACGAAGAGGCAAAGTGGGTGCGTGATGCAATGCTGGCTATACCACGCACACAATATGCGGCAGGAGGAAGATCATGAACAGCGCACATGAAAAACAGTTTTCCGTATATGAGGTGTTCAGTCAGAAAAATCCGGGTTCTGGCTTTGTACACCAGTTCAGCTTGCTTGCCCCGAACCATGAAGCCGCGCTGCTGATGGCGCGGGAAAACTTTATGCGCCGTGAATCCTGCAGCAATATCTGGGTTATAAACCGCGAGGACATTCACGGATTATCCCCCGAAGAGCGCAAGAGCCTGGAGCGTTTGGACAATAAAAGCTACCGTGAGACAAGAGGATACGGCAATGTACAATCCAAATGGCGCCGGCACAAAGAAGCGTATGAGAACAAAATGGTTATGGAGCAGAAAGGGGTCTAGGCTAGCATGTCGGAAGTTATATATGTAGAGACGGCGGAAGAGGCAAAGCGCAATCCTGAATATAAACATGCTTTGGAGGACTTGCTATTACAAATTGCAGACGATGATTATATTTTGTCTTACCGGGGATCGGAATGGCTGGGGCTGGCTCCCCATATCGAAGAAGATGTCGCCTTCTCATCCATGTCGCAGGACATGATGGGGCATGCGGTAATGCTGTATGAAATGCTGGAGGAGCTGGGAACCGGCAATGCGGACGACCTGGCACACATGCGCGACCCGGATGGATTCCGCAATTCGGTTCTTGTCGAGCGCCCGAACGGGCCGGGGGATTATGCGGATCAGCCGCACTATGACTGGGCTTACGCGATAGTTCGCTGCTTGCTGTACGGTATTTTCAAGCAAATCCGGCTGGAAGCTCTGACCCGGTGTTCCTATGTGCCGCTGGCGCAGACTGCGAGAAAAATGCAAGGCGAGCACCACTATCATATGCGGTATTGGCATTCGTGGTTTCAACGGCTGGCCCTCAGCACAGACGATGCGCGGAGTAAATTAACTGCGGCATTGCAACAGGCCTGGAACGACATCGGCGATTTGTTTTTACTTGGCAGATTGTCCGCTTCTATTGTTAGATTTGGTCTGATTGAGGGTGAGGATATTTTATCAGAACGGTGGATTGCCGATGCACGGAGCATGTTTGCGTCCGCACAAATCGATTGGCCGGGGGATTGGGGTATTCCCAAACAAAACGGACGCGAAGGGCAGCATACCAATGACCTGGTGAAAGCCGTCACCACAATGGCGGAGGTATACCGGCTGGACCCTGCTGCCAGTTGGTAAAGGGGGACCGGCTATGGTACATGATACACCGGTATTGCAAATAGAACGGATCTGGGAACTTCTGCAGGATGTCAAAGATCCGGAGATTCCCGCCGTCAGCATGATAGAAATGGGCATGATCCACAAGGCGACGGTCATGGAAGGAGTCGTTACTATCGAGGTATTGCCCACCTTTATTGGCTGCCCTGCCCTGGAGATAATGAAAAACAACATTTGCGAGAAGCTGGATTCAATTGATGGCGTACGCGAGGTTAAGGTCAACTTCGTGAGGCGGCCCATATGGACATCCGACCGCATTAATGATGAAGGACGGGAAAAGCTGCGTTCATTCGGTATCGTTCCGCCTCCGCGCGGCTGCAGGCCGGGTGAGACTTGGGAAATATGCTGCCCTTATTGTGATTCGCCGTATACCCGGCTGGACAATTTGTTCGGGCCGGCGGCTTGCCGAAGCATTTTATATTGCAGTCAATGTAAAAATCCGTTTGAAGCGCTGAAAGCAACCTGAATGTTCATAATCAGACAGAGCTTATCAAAACCTCTGATCATCCATGCATGACAGAGAGTATCGGGAGGGAAGGGAACTATGGAAAAAAGCATGCAAACAGTGTCAGTAAAGTCGATGTTCATCAACGGAGGGTGGGTGCAGGCGGAAGGCAAAGATACGCTGCACGTCATTAACCCCGCAACAGGCGAGGAAGTAGGGGTTGTCAGCTATGGTGACGCGAGAGATGCCAAGCTCGCCATTGAGGCGGCACATCAGGCATTCAAGGGCTGGTCCCGCTTGACCGCACGCGAGCGTTCAAAATATTTGCATAATCTTTACGAATTGGTTCGCAGCCATCGTGACGAGCTGTCCGGTATCATTTCGGCGGAGATGGGCAAACCTTTTCGTGAAGCCAAGGGAGAGGTACTGGGGGCGGCCGACAACTTTATGTGGTATGCGGAAGAAGCGAAACGGGTATATGGAGAAACGATCCCGTCTTCAGTGCCGAACAAGCGAATCGTAGTTAACCGCCAGCCTGTCGGTGTCGTCGGAGCTATCACCCCGTGGAACTTTCCTGCCAACATGGTAGCCCGGAAGATTGCGCCGGCACTGGCAGCCGGCTGTACCGTTGTTCTGAAACCTGCGGAAAGCACTCCATTAAGTGCGATTCGGCTGTTTGAACTGATTGAGCAAGCGGGTTTCCCTAAAGGAGTCGCTAACCTGGTCATCGGCAATCCGGAATCTGTGGGGCAGGAACTGACCGAAAACCCGAAAGTGCGTAAAATCACCTTTACCGGTTCAACGCGTGTAGGCAAGCTTCTGATGGAAGGGGCAGCCAATAACATCAAGCGGGTCAGCCTTGAACTGGGCGGCCACGCGCCATTCATTATTTTCGATGATGCGGATTTGGATGCGGCCGTCGAGGGGTTGTTCGAGAGCAAGTTTCGTAATTCCGGGCAGATGTGTATCTGTACGAACCGACTATACGTACACGAATCGGTAGCGGATACCTTCAGCGGGAAACTGATTGAACGGCTGAAAAAAGCGAAAGTGGGCGACGGCCGCGGCAAGGACACAGAAATCGGGCCGCTTATCAACGAGCGTTCGCTCAATAAAGTGCTCCGTCATATTCAGGATGCTAAAGATAAAGGCGGCCGGGTCCTGTATGGCGGCAATCGGTTAACCGAGGGCGAATATGGCAGAGGCTTCTACTGCGAACCGACCGTGGTTACAGATGTAACCAAGGAGATGGACATTGCGGTCGAAGAAACGTTTGGTCCGGTTGTGCCAATTATACCGTTTACGGACGAAGCGGAGGTCATCGCGATGGCGAACGATACATCGTATGGATTGGCGGCATACGTATACACGCAGAACAACAGCCGTTGTTTTAGGATGGCTGAAGAGTTGGAATATGGAATAATCGGGATTAACGACGGTTCACCGACACAAACCCAGGCCCCATTCGGTGGCTGGAAGGAAAGCGGAATCGGCCGTGAAGGCGGTCGCCATGGACTGGAAGCGTTCTTGGAAACGAAGTTTATTTCATTCGGAATATAAAAAAATATTTAGGTTTTATAAGGAGGAATTTACAATGGTCAAATTGATAGCTATATACCGTAAGCCGGAAGATATGGAAGCCTTTAATCAGCATTACTTCAACACGCATGCACCGCTAGCGGCTAAGATGCCGGGCCTTTTAAAGATGGAAGTGGGGAAAATATATGGTTCACCTGGGGAGAGAGCGATCTGTACCTGATTGCCGAAATGTATTTTGAATCGAAGGAAGCCTTGAAGGCAGCACTATCTTCTCCGGAGGGCTGGGCATCCGGAAAGGATCTTATGGGATTCGCCGGCAAAGTGGTAACGATGCATATGGCGGAGGTTCATGAGTGAGCCGTTCGTTTAACCGCAACCGATTCAATGATCTTCTCGGCATGACAGTTATGCAGCTGAATGACAATGGCTGTGTGATGCAGATGAAAATAAGACCCGAATTCCATAACAGTATCGAAGGTATTGTCCATGGAGGCGTCACTAACGCATTGGCTGACGCTGCCATGGGGCATGCTGCTGCGCCCCGGTAGACGGGGTGCAGCAGTGTGTGACCGTTGAAAGCAAAATCAATTACTTATCCCCGGCTAAAGGGGAATTGCTCATCGCCGATGCCAAGGTGCTGAGGCGCGGAAGCAAGCTGATTGTGACGGAAGCAAGGATTACTTGCGACGGGAAGCTCGTCGCGGTTACTTCAGGGACATATGTGCGCGTCCAATTGAATCGGCGGGAATAAATCTCGTAATACGGGTAGCGGAAGGATAGTGAGAATATGGAGCAATCAACAGTCAAGTTGGAGCAGGCCGGGCCGGTTGCGATCATAACGCTAAACCGGCCGGACGAACTGAACGCCTTTAATTACGCCGCATTGGTCCGTCTCGGCGTGATTGTCGAGGAGATCCGGCAGAATCCGAGGCATATTCGTGCGGTCATCGTTACGGGGGCAGGTCGGGCCTTTAGTGCGGGGGCTGACCTGAAAGAGCGGCGAACGCTGAAGGAGCAGCAGGTGCGCCGGAATGTTCGTACGATCCGCAATGTGTTCACTGCGGTGGAATAGCTTCCTCAGCCGACCATCGCCGCGATAAACGGGTATGCCTTCGGCGGCGGTTTCGAATTAGCACTCGCTTGTGATTTCCGTTATGCTGTCCGGGATGCAAGAATGGGTCTCACCGAGGTGAGCCTCGGTATTATTCCCGGTGCGGGCGGAACACAGCGTCTGCCGAGACTTATTGGTCCGGCAAGAGCCAAAGAGCTCATTTTGACCGCCCGTAAAATCACCGCTGTGGAAGCGCTTCATTTAGGGCTTCTGAACGGGGTGGCGGATGAGGCGGACCAGCTCCGGCGGATGGCATTGGCATTGGCGGACGAAATTACCGCCAACGCGCCGCTTGCGGTTTATCAAGCGAAATACGCAATTGACCGGGGAGGCGGGCATTGATCTGTACAATGGCTTGGAGCTTGAGGCCCAAGCCTATGAATTGATCATCCCGACGAAGGATCGGGCAGAGGCTCTGGCTGCTTTTGCGCAGAAACGAAAGCCCGTTTTCCGCGGGGAGTAGGGGGGAAGTGCGTGATATTCAATGTCGAAATGGAAACGGTACCACGTGAGCAGCTGCAGGTGCTTCAATTAGAGAGACTACGGAGAACGGTCAAGCGGGCGTACTATAATGTGCCCTTTCATCGGACGGCGTTGGATCGGTGCGGTCTTACGCCGGACGATATTCAGTCTCAGGATGACTTGAAGCGTCTTCCATTCATGCGGAAGTCCGATTTGCGTAAACACTATCCTTTCGGCTTATTTTCGGCAAGGATGAAAGAAATAGTACGCCTGCACGGTTCATCGGGCACAAAGGGAAAGCCTGTCGTCGTGGGTTATACGAAACAGGATATTGAAACCTGGGCCGAGATTGTCGCCCGCGCGATTTGCTGTGCCGGCGGCAGGCCAGGGGATATCTTTCACAACGCTTATGGCTATGGATTGTTTACGGGAGGACTCGGTCTTCATTACGGCATAGAACGTTTGGGTGCAGTGGCTGTGCCCGTATCCGGGGGGAATACGTACAGGCAAATTATGCTCATTCAGGATTTCAAGCCGCGTGGACTATCGGGCACACCGTCTTATATCTTAAATCTCGTCGAGGAAATGAGAAAGCAGGGAATTAATACACGCGAAACGAGTATTGAGTACGGTATTTTCGGATCGGAGCCATGGTCGGAGGAGATGCGCAGCCATTTAGAGGATGCTCTCGGTATCAAGGCGCTCGATATTTATGGCCTTAGCGAGGTACTGGGCCCAGGGGTCGCGATCGAATGCTGCGAGGCGCAGGATGGTTTGCATATTGCCGAGGATCATTTTCTGGCGGAAGTTATCGACCGTGAGACGGGTGAGACGCTGCCGTTCGGAAAAGAAGGAGAGCTTGTGTTCACATCGCTGACGAAAGAGGCTTTTCCGGTCATTCGTTATCGTACAGGTGACATTGCATCACTCGACCCCGGTCTTTGCAAATGCGGCCGTACAACCATGCGGATGTCACGAGTTAAGGGAAGAGTGGACGACATGCTTATTATTCGCGGTGTCAACGTTTTCCCGACTGAGCTGGAGGCGGTGCTCCTGAGTTTCGACCAGCTTGCTCCTCACTATCAGGTAGCCATTGAACGCGACAACGCCCTTGACCGTTTTGAGGTTCATTGCGAAGTTACACCCGAATACAGGAACAGGGTAGGGGGAGTTGAGGAAAACAAGGAGGTAGCTGAATTGGTCAAGGACATGGGAAAAGCGATCAAAAGCTCGCTTGGCGTCTCGGTTGTACTGCATGTGAACGAACCGAACAATATTGCCCGCAGCGAAGGAAAAGCAGTCCGCATCGTCGATAATCGAAGACGGTCGGCAGCCATTCAAGAAGGAAAAGGGGGGGAAGCGGGATGACGAGGCGCTATATCCAGCTATCGTCTGAGGGGAATGTTGCCATTATTCGTCTTAATCGTCCGAAAGTGCTTAATGCCCTGAACCGGGAGCTTATGCAAGAACTCGTTACAGAACTTGAGAGAATGGACGTGGACGATACTATCAGAGCTATTGTGATTACGGGAACCGATCAGGCTTTTGCCGCCGGGGCAGATATTACGGAAATGGCCGGTGAATCGGCAGTGTCCATGCTGCTGAATCGGCAGTTTGCCGTATGGGATTGTATCGGAGGCATTTCGAAACCTATCATTGCCGCAGTAAGCGGACATGTGCTCGGCGGGGGATGCGAGTTAATGATGAGCTGCGATTTAGTTGTGGCCTCGGAAACGGCACGGTTCGGCCAGCCGGAGATTAAGCTGGGTGTGATGCCTGGCGCCGGAGGGACGCAGAGGCTGACCAAAGCGGTAGGAACGCGCAAGGCGATGGAACTGCTTCTGACCGGGGATACAATGACATCGGAAGAAGCGCTTCGGTACGGTTTGGTCAATAAGGTAGCACCTGTCGAACTCTACTTCAGGGAGGCTTTGAAGCTGGCAAAGCGCATTGCGGCCCAGCCGCCGCTCTCCGTTCGCCTGATTAAACAGGCCGTCCGTAAAGCACAGGATCATCCGCTTGCGGACGGATTAGATTATGAGCGCCAATGCTTTCATCTGTTATTTGCCAGTGACGATCAGAAGGAAGGTATGCAGGCTTTTATGGAAAAACGAAGTCCTCTATTCAGGGGCAGGTAGGAGGCTTGGACGATGTATGAGACGATTCTGTACGAAATATCCGGGAGCGTGGCTCAATTGACGATGAACCGGCCGGATAAGTACAACGCCTTTACCGGGCAGATGCTTGAGGAAATGTCCAGCGCATTGAAAAAAGCGGCAAGAGACGAGGAGGTCCGGTGTATTCTCCTGACGGGGGCAGGCAAGGCATTTAACGCGGGGCAGGATTTGGGCGATGTGCTGGGAGCGGATACACAAGAAACTGCTTCGAGTCACGGGGAAGTACTTCGCAAACGTTACAATCCGCTCATTATGCAGATATGCAAAATGGAAAAACCGGTTATTGCCGTGATCAATGGCGCTGCTGCAGGTGCGGGCATGAGCATTGCTCTGGCTTGTGACCTGCGCATCATGTCAGAGAAGGCTTATTTTGTAAATGCGTTCGTCAGATCGGTCTTGTTCCCGACTCGGGGGCTGTTACTTCTTGCCACGCCTTGTCGGCTTGGGCAAGGCGATGGAACTGTCCATAACCGGGGAACGCATCTCGGCGGAAGAGGCCTATCGTATTGGTCTGGCCAATCGTGTATGCTCTGCGGAGCAGTTCTCTGCTGAGGCCGGACAACTGGCGGCCAAGTTGGCCCAGATGCCGACGCGCGCTATCGGACTCATCAAACGAACGATGCATAAAGGACTGGACATGAGTCTGGCGCAGGTGCTGGAATATGAAGCGTACGCTCAGGAAATTGCCGGAAATACAGAAGACCACAGGGAAGGAATACAAGCTTTTTTGGAAAAGCGGCTTCCTTTGTTCAAGGGGGTATAGCTCATGGCGGATACTTATCCGGTTGGCGTAGTCGGTGCAGGCACGATGGGAGACGGCATTGCCCTTGTTTGCGCAAGGCAGGGATACCGCGTTTATTTGCACGACATTAAGCAGGAGATGCTGGATAAAGCCCAATTATATATCGCTTCCATACTAAACAAAGATGCTGCGAAAGGAAGAATATCAGAACAGGAGCGGCATGAAACGTACGAACGTGTCACACCAGTCCAAGATATTGCCTTGCTCGGAAAATGTGATATCGTCATCGAGGCGGTGCCCGAGAAGCCGGAGCTGAAACGGGTAATTTTTACCCGGCTAACGGAACTGTGCCGAAGCGACGCGCTGTTGTTGAGCAATACGTCGTCCCTCTCGATTACAGAGATTGCAGGCGGTTTGATCTATCCCGAACGCATTATTGGTTTCCACTTTTTTAACCCTGCACCCGTTATGCCCCTAATTGAAATCATTCGCGGACACAGGTCGGGAGAAGAGGCAATAGAGGCCGCCTGCCGGTTCGCCCGGGAATTGGGCAAGACGCCCGTTCTGGCCGAAGATTCGCCTGGCTTCATTGTGAACCGTGTGGCCCGTCCCTACTATAATGAGGCGCTGCGTATCATGAATGACCGCATAGCCGGCGTGGAGCAGATTGACCGCATCATGAAGCAGGCCGGCGGCTTTAAGATGGGACCGTTTGAGCTGCAGGATCTGATCGGAATCGATATTAACTATGCTACTACGGAATCTGTCTATACCCGATTTTTCCATGAGAGCCGTTTTAAGCCGAGCCGTATCCAACAGCGGATGATACAGGCCGGGAGCTTGGGCAGAAAGTCTGGGGAGGGTTATTATCCATATGACAAGTAACGCGGTTTTGCTGGCCGGGTCCGGACCCTTGAACACAGAAATGCCTGTTCTTCTGGAGAAAAACGGATATTGGGCCGTATCATTGGCGGAAACGGAGAATAGCGGTTCCCGAATTCAGTTTAAGTATGCGATAGAAATGAGCAATTCTGATTTAGGGGAGAAGCAGGCTACTATACGAAAAATGGAGCGACTGTTGGAACCGGGCGTCCCGATATTTACCACCTCTCTTGCCATTACGGCAACGGAGATAGCCGCATGGGCACGGAGGCCGGAACGGGTATGCGGTTTCGGCACGTTTGCTCCGCTGGAGGAACGGGATCTCATAGAGGTGGCTCCTGCCCTTCAGACGTCAGCCCATACACTGAACCAGGGAGAAGCCTTCTTCCGCTCCCTGGGTAAAAATGTGGAAATCGTTCAAGACGAGACGGGTCTGGTATTCCCCCGTATTCTTTCCTTGCTTGTGAACGAAGCAGCCTTTGCCTTAATGGAAGGAACTGCATCTGCTGCAGATATTGATACCGCTATGAAGCTGGGAACAGGTTATCCGTTCGGTCCGTTCGAATGGGCGGACCGCATCGGGTTGGATGATGTCCTGGCGGTGATTCGCGGATTGCATCGCGATTTGGGAGAAGAACGCTATCGGCCTGCGCCGTTGCTCCGCAAGCTGGTGCTGGCGGGCAGGGTAGGTTTGCGAAGCGGCCAAGGGTTCTATTCATATGACGATGGAGGTTGAAGATATGGGGACGCCCGTAATTATTGATGCAGTGCGGACACCAATCGGACGGTACGGAGGAGCGCTTAAAAACGTACGCGCCGATGATCTGGGAGCTTTGGTCATTCGGCGGCTGCTGGAGCGGAATCCGGTCGACCCTGAGCGGATTAGTGGCGTAATCTTTGGCTGTGCCAACCAAGCGGGGGAGGATTGCCGCAATGTCGCGAGGATGACACTGCTGCTTGCCGGAATGCCGGTACAAGTACCAGGCGTAACCGTGAATCGCCTTTGCGGCTCAGGCATGGAGGCTGTCAATCAGAGCGCCTATGCGATTATTGCGGGAGCCGGCCATGCTTATATTGGCGGCGGAACGGAAAGCATGACGCGTGCCCCGCTCGTGATGTTGAAGCCGGAAGCGGCTTTTCAGCGGGGTCATCAGCATATATACGATACCACTTTGGGGTGGAGAATGACCAATGACAAGCTAGCCGCCGTTTACCCCCCATCAGCTTGGGAGAAACCGCAGAAAACGTCGCAGAGCAATACGGTGTTAGCCGGGAGGAACAGGATGAGTTCGCGCTTTCCAGCCAACGGAAGTATGCCGAAGCCCACGCGGCAGGAAAATTCGCGGATGAAATTGTTTCGGTGGAAATTACCGGACGAAAAGGCGAGATTTCGTTATTCGAACAAGATGAGCATCCCCGTCCAGGAACGTCACCGGAGCAGCTGCAGAGGTTGAAGCCGGCCTTCAAGCAAGGGGGAACCGTCACAGCCGGAAATTCCTCCGGCCTTAATGACGGAGCCGCAGCACTGCTTATTCTGGAGCAGGAGACAGCACAGTCACTCGGGCTGCGGCCGCGCGCGAGGGTAGTAGCTTCTGCGGTTGCAGGTGTCGATCCGGCCGTCATGGGAATCGGACCCGTCCCGGCTACACGTAAGGTATTGAAGATGTCCGGATTATCAATCGGGGAAATCGACTTGTTCGAGATCAATGAAGCATTTGCCGCACAGGTCATTGCTAGCGTTCGCGAATTAAACATCGATCCCGACCGGGTGAATGTCAATGGGGGGCTATCGCACTTGGCCATCCGCTTGGATGCAGCGGTGCGAGGATACTGACGACCTTGCTCCATGAGATGGAACGCAGGGATGCCCGTTATGGGCTGGCCGCGATGTGTATTGGCGTTGGGCAAGGTATTGCCACAATTATCGAGCGTGTATAACGAATATATAAAGATGCCTATAAGCGCGGGTTTACAAAAACCCCGGTAGGGAGGGAAGCGACATGAAGCCAGGGTTGCGTCCAGGTGCTGCCGTATCATTTGACGTTACAGTGACATCCGACATGCGGCCTGCTTTTGATGGAAAGGTAGTACACGAAGTGATGTCCACGGTCATGATGATTTACTACATGGAGAAGGCAGGGCGCGAGATGATTGTACCATTCCTCGAAGAGGGGGAAGAAGGATCGGGATATGCCCTTGACATCAAACACGTCGGACCGGCTGTGGTAGGGCAAACCGTGACATTCCGTGCCGTTTGTTCTGAGGTTTCGCCGAAGCGCGTTATTTGCCATGTTACTGCCGAGACGGAGTATAATCCGGTCGGGACAGGGTCGTTTACACAAGCGATTTTCGATAAAAAAGCGGTTACACAGCGGTTCATGGAATTGAGCCAAAAGGTGGAAAATCGGCAAAAGGCTGAAAAGCAGCACTAGACGCGTATTACAGGAAGTTTTCCGTTACCCAGTGGTTCGATAAGCCATTCGGCTGCTGAAATCGGCGGCAAAGAGCGTTTTACTCCAAAGGCTTATGTGATACAATTTGACAAGATAATATTTGCCAAATATAGATGAATCAAACTAGGAGTGGGTGAACGTGAGGCCGCAATCCATGCTGTTTACCATTTACGGTGGTACGTCCGGCATTACGGCAGTGAAATTTGGGTCGGAAGCCTGACCTGTTTAATGGGTGAATTCGGTTTGACCGAACAGGCGGTCCGTGCCGCTATTTCGCGCATGCTGCGTCAGGGATGGCTGGAATCGCTTAAGGTAGGGAATCGCAGCTATTACTCGATGTCTCCCCGCGGAAAGAAGCGTCTGGACGAGGCAGCAGCGCGCATTTACAAGCAGGAGACCGACAAGTGGAACGGTAAATGGTGCATTGCCAGTTATAACATTCCCGAGAAACAGCGGGGAATGCGGGATCAATTGCGCAAAGAGCTGGCCTGGCTCGGATTTGGCATGTTAACAACGAGTACGTGGATTAGTCCGAACGACCTTGCCGATAGAGTAAAGGAGATTGTGGAATCACACGGCATTACCGATCATGTGGAAATTTTCCGGGCTGACCATGTCGCGTGGAGTGAGCCTAGACAGCTGGTGCAGAAATGTTGGAACATTGAGGATATCAATGCCGCATACGCTGAGTTTATCGACGAATACCGGCCGGGTTATGACAGTCTGCTAAGCAAAATGGAGAAAGGGCAGTCAGTTCCAGATGGCTATTGCTTCGTGGAAAAGACCAAGCTGGTCCACCAGTACCGGAAGTTTCTGTTCATAGACCCCGATTTCCCCGAAGAGCTGCTTCCGGAGGTTTGGCTCGGCAAGGAAGCGGATCAGTTATTCCAGAACTACTATGATTTGCTGCACCCTGGAGCCAGCCGTTTTTTTGAACAAGTATATGAATCTTCTCCCGATGGGCTTCGGTCTTGAGCCGATTAGGCTTTGGTGGAGAATCTCCTTCTTGTACAAGAGAGGATCAAAGTAAGTACACAGCGTTTTAGTTTTTTCGCAAGCTTCATGAACCTCCTACTTCTGTGCTTTAAAGTGAGTTTGCATTTACAGGTTAATGAAGGGGGTTATCACGAGTTCCCCATCCATTACGGATGAGGGACTTTTTTTATTCTGATATTCATAGAGAGAAGTACATCCAACTATATTCCCGAAAAAAGATGATGTAATGTTGGTTATATAAGTTAATGTCGATTATTTCATAAGGGGAGCGGATACATGGGGAATAAGCGGGGTATCGAAGCTAAAATATGAACGATTTTGGGAAGATTAGAGAGCTGCCCTAGCTTGCCAATTGAAGGAGCTTTTCTTTTGATTGGCGTTGTTATTTTTAGTATTACAGGGCTATTTTGGGATAATTTAGGGAGGATCCATTACAGCATGGCAACTACAAACATCGGATTTGATGGTGAGCATCTGCGGAAGCAAGGTTACGAAGTGGTAGATAAACGACCGAATGGGAGAGTGCTCTGGGTCGTGGGCGGCTGTAAATTTAAGGAGGAACTATGGAAATATAAAGATCATGGCTTGTATTTTCGATTTGCCCGAAATGGCAGTAATTCAACCCAAAAACGGTCAGCCTGATTTTTACTTGGAAAAAATGTTTCAACAAAACGATGGATTCCTTACGCAAAAGGAAGAGGAGCCTGAACGGAAAGAAGGATTATGGCCGGCACCTTTAGTAGAGAACTCCGAAGCCACTGACGAAACCTTGCCTCCCGGTTCTATTGTCGTAGGTGGCTCCTCACCCGTGAACCAACCTGAAAAAACAGGTCTTTGTTCTTCTCAAGAGCTGCATGCAGATCGGATTTCAAGGGATGAAACGAATGAAAGTAAATGTACTACAGCGAAAAATACAATATGGATTCCTGAGCATCTGAAACAACAGCAGATTCAGGGCTTTGCTTCTGCTAGACTGGTTGATTTGTCTGATAAGTTTGGGGCTAAGACGTTTGGTGACTGGAATGAGGGAAGGCTGCTTCAATTATATGAAGAGAAGCCTAAATTGCTTCATGATATTTTGGTTCATTTGTGGTTTTTTGGCTTTCAATTTAAAGGCAAGCTCGGAAGGTTTCTGAAGTTGCAACACGAACACGGAGGGAAGCAGATTGGCCGTTTGCAGGAGGATATTATGTTAAATGAAATTCTTGCTCCAAATGTATGCCTTCTGCTTCAACGGTTTGGTATAACGGTATCTGCACAACTCAGCAGTATTCCCATTTCATCATTAGCTTGGTTATTACGTGGACGGCATGAAGAAACAGTTGCCCGCCTTAAGAATATTGAACAAAAGGAGAAGAAAACAGAGGTTAGTTCATCTTCGGTTTCTACAGAGATGGTTTTTAGAATGAACGGACAACAAATTATTTTGCCGAGTCATTTATGCGATACACCGATTGGAGAATTACCGTTTCAAGGGTGCAATGTATTACTAAACGGGATCAAAAAGGAGTGGAATATCTCTTATCTTGGAGAGCTTCCTGGAGATTTATTCCTATTGCGAAGCAGAATAAAGGGAGTCGGACCAACGGCGATAGCCAAATTTTTTACACAGTTAAAGAAACTTGTGGGAATGAATGGGGACTATCCAGGATGCAAGCAAACTTCCATGATCTATATGTCAGGCAGTATGGCTCAGGTAAGGGAGACGGGTAGAATAAATTGGCAGGAAGAGGAGTTCGTCTTAACAGAGAACGAATATCATTTTAGTCTTGATGAAACGATCTTTACAGGTATGCCTAGATTGATATTAGAACTTCACTATTCTGGTATAAAGACAGTCGGGCAGTTGCCTTATCAATTCGAAAAGCTTCTGACTTATGATGGGGTGGGCCGGACTGCTGTTCAAAAATTTTATATGCAGCTCTGTAAATTGCTTATATACAGACAACAGCTGGAAGATGAAGCTGCTTGGCGGCAGATGAATCATGAAGAACGTATGACCCAAGCGATCGGACAAGCGATACAAGATTGGCAAGCATGGCTTCAGGGAATGATGAAGAGTTATATAAGAGAGCGTAATCAGCCGGTTTCGATAGAAGAGTTAAAGGAGGAATTTGTTACTCGTCGGGGCTGGAAAAGTTTTACTGTGGATTATAATTTGACAACAGATTCTGATTTTGTTCGTGTTGATTTTGGCGTTATAGGTTTAAGAGATTTTTATATGCTTCAAGAAGTTGACTTACAGCAATTATATGACCAGCTGCGCAACTAACAGATAAACATCCTGTGATTCATATTAACCTGTTATTCGAAGAGATGAAGGAATTTTTGCTCTATGATTTGATGCAGGTGGAAAAAGATGTTGAATTCAAATTTATCCGATATCCGCTAGTGGCACTTGCCAATCAAGATTGGGAGGAACTTAACCTATATACGGTTACGGAACAATATATATTAGAACAAGGTGTAGAGGTTCCACGGGAACAGGTCTGGCACTGGTTAACTGAAGAGTTAGGCGCGCGAGAAGCAACTTTGGATTTAGTTTTGGCCAATTCCAAGGACATCTTTTTTTATACTCGCGGCCAATACGGAGAGTATATTCATCGGATAAACCTCGAATGGACAGAAGAAAAGGAAAATCAATTGTTGGACTGGGTAGGATGAAACGGATGAAGGGCAACTTGTGAAGCTTATACCCGTATAAGCTCACGACACGTGCAGGTATGCTTACTCTCAACTCCCACGCATTCGGGACGGCAAGTTCTCTACCGATTTATTTACCCGTTATCAACGAAGCGAACAAGCCTTTGTATTAGACTTAATGGGGATGGCCTGTGAATATTGACTCTACTCGTAAATTACTCAAATCACGGAGGAGTTGTGTGGAGCAGATATCATCTCATCGTACTTGCTTGGAGCAATCGTCCGCTTGGTGACAGCCAGTTTCCGTTTGTATTGGTAGATGCCATGTACGAATACCCAGGGTTCGTATCCACGTTTTGATACACGGTTGGTTACAGGAAACCGCACAAGCCATTGTGAGAAGGGCAGGCATTGAACTGCCTCATCCGTATCCGGTAACCAAAATACGCTAAAATAATCCCCCTGCCTAACCTGGTTCAGGGGGATTTTAAAGTGGAGTCTGACCACCCGTCGTGCAGAAAGAAGCAGATCGCGGCCCTTTTATCCAATTATTATTTTTCCTTCCGGATATCGGTACAAATCCTTTCTCTTTTTGGACTGAATAGCATAAGCTAAGGTGACGGGTCCCAACCTGCCCGCAAACATTAGCACTACAAACAGTATTTTACCAAATAGAGATAAGTCCTGACTAAGGCCCATGCTGAACCCTACCGTACCGAATGCGGATACAACTTCAAATAAAATGACCAGAAAGTCCTTTCCCTCAGTAGTTGATAGAATCATGGTAGATGCCACGATCAGCATCAGAGATATTAAGGTTACTGTAATGGCCTTGTAAATCTGGTTTTTGGACAGACGATGCCGGAAAAGGACGACATCTTCTTTACCCCGGAGCATGGTGATCACAGAGACAACAAGAATGGCAAACGTGGTTACTTTTATTCCTCCCCCGGTTGAACCCGGAGCAGCTCCGATAAACATCATGACCACCATGAAGAACTGGGTGGCCTGCCTCATCTCGGTAATATCCAGTGTACTTGTTCCGGAAGAACGGAGGCTGGCTGACTGGAAGAAGGAGGCAAGGATCCGGTTTCCTCCATCAAGTGATCCTAACGTCCGTGAATTGGTAAACTCACAGATGAGAATGACGACCGTTCCCAAAAACAGCAAAATGCCGGATGTGGCAAGCACCACTTTACTATGTAAAGAGAGCCTCCGCGTTTTGGGGTATTCGATCAGATCGGACATGACAATAAATCCGATTCCGCCAAGTAAAATCAGAAATACGGAAAGGACATTCATGAACACGTCATTTACATAGGGAGTCAGACTCTGAAACTCCCCAAAGAGATCAAATCCGGCATTGTTAAAGAAAGAGATCGCATGAAAGAAACCATAGTACAGAGCCTTGCTAAACGGCATTTCCAGTGACCAGCGGAAAGCAAACAGCAGAGCGGCCGTCAGTTCTATACAGACAGAGTACATGACCACTTTGCGGATTAATCGTACAATGCCTTCCACTTTGTTCTGGTTCATCGATTCTTTCAAAATAAGCCTTTCTCTTAACGTCACTTTCTTTCTAAGCACGGTGGCAATCCATGTAGTAGTTGTCATAAAGCCAATTCCGCCCAGCTGAAATAACATCAAAATGACAACCTGTCCAAAAGTGCTGAAATGGGTACCGGTATCCAGAACGACAAGACCGGTTACGCAGGTAGCCGATGCAGCCGTGAACAAGGCGTTAAGAAAACCGATAGAGATTCCTTTCGCGGATGCATCAGGCAGAGCTAATAAAATGGTGCCAATGGTAATAATTAAAGCAAATCCTACTACTAAAAACTGTTGAGGGCTTAAATAGGCCCTTTTGAATCTGAGTCTCAAACTATCATCTCTTTCTTACGGTATTCATAATTTGCTCAGTACCACTCTACAATAAATCGGACCTTTCTTCAAAGTATTCCCGAAAGAATTGAAATGTAAGAAAACGACTTTTGATTATTGACCCAAATTCCTTCATAATGTCAGCATGGGGCTTTTGCAAAAAAAAGTCCGAAATTGGTCGCCGATTGCGAATCAAATTGGGGAGAACCGCCGTATTAATAAAGAGGAGGGATTGCAGAATGGACATACGCATCGATGATCGCTATCTGCTCTTCAAAGCGATTCAACCTCTAGAGGATGGAGTCTTGTACAATGGACAGGACTTATTTTTAAAAAGAGATGTATTTCTTTATTTGCTGGATAAAAAAGGGGAAGTCGACTCGAAAGAATTTGGACAAAGTTTTGGTCAAGCCTCCAGGTTTACAAATGAACATTTTTTTCATATTTTAAACGCCGGGGTTACAGGCAGCCATATCTATGTCGTATTTAAAGCATACAACGGAAATCCCTTAGCCAAAAGTATTCACCAGCATACCTTACGTTCTCTGGAGATTTTGACAGCTGTTTTTGAGCTGGGCAAGAGCATGCAGGATGCCATGGAGGAGCAGATTTACGGGTTTTCCGTAACTGCGGATAACATTTGGCTTACCGAAGACAAGCAATTAAAAATTATGAATTACTGGTCGGGGGCGAACAGGGCCAGACAGGCTCATTGGGGCTTAGTAACCTGCTGTATCAACTGTTTACTTATTCAAGGGCGATTCCGCCGGATCAGGAAACTTACGAGTCCAATATTCTTCCTACCCTTCAGGGTCTGAGGGCAGATCAACGTGAAGCTTTGCTCGCAACCATCCGCCGGGTTTTCCGTGGAGAGCATTCCTTATCTTCCTTCGTATTGAGCCTGAGGGAAATTTTGTTGGTATCTGTGTCGGTGGAGCAACCCACTGTTCCGGTATTTATGGAGGAGCCCAAAAAGGAAAGGCCTGCCCAGAAGTATGATCCCAAAGAGTGGGAAGAAGTTGAGGTGGAGGATGAGGAGGATGAAGAGGAGGAGTACGAAGCCGTTCCTCCTGTTAGCAAAAAGCAGAAAGGAAAACCGAAAAGGCAGTTTAACACCCTCAAAATCCTGTTTATCATTTTAGTATTTTGTGTCGTGTTTGTCCTGGTATTTGCCTTTCTTCTCAGCAATCCTTTTTCTAAGCCGAATAAGACAGGATTTTCATCAACATCCTCTTCA
This sequence comes from Paenibacillus larvae subsp. larvae, assembly GCF_002003265.1. NCBI lineage: Bacteria > Bacillati > Bacillota > Bacilli > Caryophanales > Paenibacillaceae > Paenibacillus > Paenibacillus larvae. The sequence goes on along the minus strand of NZ_CP019687.1, from coordinate 1,753,065 downwards.
GCATCGCCGACGGAATCGGTTCAGCCAAGCGCGAAGCCAACCAATAACGGGAAAGCAAATCCTGCTTCATCTGCCACACCGACGCCAACTCCGGCTAATTCGCAAACGGCAGCTGGCACTGTTCCCAATTTGATAGGCATGACCAAGCAGGAAGCGGAGAAAGCGGCGATTGCGGCCGGGCTTCGTTATAAATTCGTGATCGAACCGAGTGATCAGCCGGACGGAACTGTGTTTAAGCAGGACCCGGCACCGGGTACACCTGCGAAAAAAGGGGACTCGGTTTCCTTCACAGTAAGCAAGAATAATCAATAATAAGAGCATAAGTAAGACTAGGACGAACCACCGGATGAATACAGTAGGAGTAGAGGTGATGCGATGGCCAAAGTGGACTATGAGCTGATTATCAAAGCGGCCGATATTCCGGGTACTGATGCATACGCTCCAGATCCTGCTGTGAAGGAGGTGGCTAACCGGATTCTGGATAATCTAATACTCTCTTGGATGCAGACAGCCGACAAATAGTCGGCTGTTTTTATCGCTAAGGAGGAATGCAGATGCATGCTGCCATCTATGTGCGTGTCTCAACAGGGTTGCAGGCTGTAGAAGGAACGAGTCTTGAGACCCAGCTGGATTATTGTCTCCGCAAAGCCTTTGAGCTTGGCATTTCCCAAAATGACATTCATATTTATCGGGAGGAGGGCGCAAGCGGTGAGGATCTGGACCGTCCTGCTCTCAACCGGCTTCGCCAGGATGTAGCTTCCGGGACCTTTTCTGTCCTGATCTTGACTCATCCTGACCGCCTGACGAGGGATTTAACAGATAAACTGTTTATATGCCGGGAGCTGGAAAGCCGGAATATCCGGCTTGTTTTTGTGGACACGGAATATAAAAACACGCCGGAGGGACAGCTTTTTTTTAATTTAATGAGTGTGATTGCACAGTATGAATTGTCCCTAATCAAGAAAAGAACAGTACGCGGACGGCTGAAAGCCGTGGAGAAAGAAAATAAAATCATGCCGATGAGAACGGCTCCTTACGGTTATGACATTATAGGGAGTAAACTTGTCATCAATGAAGAAGAAGCGCGTTTTGTCCGGTACATTTATGAATGGTATGTCCATCAGCGGTGGACCATTCGTCAAATCGGGGAGAAACTGGTTGAGCTGGGGGCTATCCCGAAACGTAAAGAAAGCCGGTCCTGGAGCGCTAGCTCGATTCAGCGAATTTTAACTTCTGAAATTTATATCGGGCGCTATTATTACAACCGAAGAAAAACGGGCAAAGTGAAAGGGCAAAAGACTCCCTCCGGATCAAACAGGAAATTGCTGGAATGGCGGAAAGAAGAGGACTGGATAAGAGTGGAAGTTCCCGCTATAATAGACACCGGGATATATGAACAGGCTATGCAGCAAAGACAGCGTAACCGTAAAAAATCCGGACATGTCAAAGAATCTTATTTGCTGAGGGGCCTTATCCGGTGCGGGGAATGCGGCCGGTCCTGGCAGGCAACCAGTTATTCCGGAAGAGCGGACCCAATGAGCGGAGCAAAGAAAAAATACTTGTGTTACCGGTGTCCGAATAAGACTCCAGCGACTTTCGGAACAACCAGGCTTATATGTACTGCCCCTTCCTTAAAGGCTGAATGGCTGGACCAGAATGTATGGAAGAGCGTTCTTGTTCTTTTGACAGATTTTACCTATATTCATAACCGCCTTTGTGAACAGGAGGAAGGGATCAGACGTGAATTGGCCGGGAAAAAAGCGGCACTTCAGGAGCAATTCAAACAAACCGACCAAGAACTTGACAGAATCAAATGGATGTTTCAAAAAAATGTACTGACAGAAGAAGAACTCCTGCGGGGAACTGCGGAGCTGAATAAACGCAATAAAGAATTAGCTAAAGAAATTGAAATAGCCGTGAAGCAGGAAAAGCAGGTTCTTCAAAGATTAGAAAACAGGAACGAAATAAACCGTACCGCTTCGGAAATTGCTGCGTGGATTTGCCAAAAGGAATGGCCGGTTGGCGAGAAGAGAAAAATTGTAGAATTACTCGTTGAGGAAATTGTTATCACGGTAAAAGGGAAGAGAGTTTATGTATCAGTCAAAGGCCCGCTTGGAGAGCTGTTACGCAAGAAACAAACTAAGGTTAAACAAGAAGTGAACTGAAATAAATATGAACGGCAGGTCGGGGAGCAATCCCCGGCTTTCGTTAATGAAACAGGCTTCTGCAGTATACAGAAGCCGGACGGAATCTTTTATTTTTTTGTTTTGTAAAATTCATGATAAAGCTTCATTAGAGCTCTTTTTTCAATACGTGATACATAAGATCTTGAGATACCCAGTTCACAGGCGATTTCACGCTGAGTTCTCTCCTCTCCTCCATACTCCAGGCCAAACCTGCCTTTAATCACTTCTTGTTCCCGCTCGTCTAATATATCCAGATTCCGGTAGATTTTGCTTTTTTCTATTTTAAGCTGAACCTTATCTACGACCTCATCCACCTCTGTTCCCAGAATATCGATGAGTGTTATTTCATTTCCCTCTTTATCTGTTCCAATGGGGTCGTGGAGGGACACATCCTTTCTGGTCTTTTTCAGAGACCTAAGATGCATGAGGATTTCATTTTCTATGCACCTTGCGGCAAAGGTAGCCAGTTTGGTTCCTTTATTCGGAGAAAAACTTTCTATGGCTTTAATCAGCCCAATCGTGCCTATAGAAATTAAATCTTCCAGGTCTTCTCCGGTATTGTCAAACTTCTTGATGTTATGAACACGATCCGGTGTAAAAAGGCCGGATATCATATACTAAGGCACTCACCCATATGCACTGCTATGCATAAAGTATAAAGCAAATTAATTCAGTTTTACAGATGTATGAACAAGATATTCCAAGCTTACGGCTGAAATTGGCCATTAATGCCGGCAATCTGGAGGTTTCCATGTCAAAAACGTCGGTTACAATTACAATTCTGGTGCTGTTTCTTTTGCTGGTCATTGTATTATGGATATGGGTTTAAGGCGGGGAACGGCCTCTTTTTGAGACTGATCAGGGATCAAAAACAGGCCGTTTTTTTTTTACATACCTTTATATTGAGGCTCTTCGTTTTCCAGTTCAGCCACACGGGAATTTACTTGATCAACCACTTGTTGAGTCGTTTGGGCAGCTTCCGTGAATAATTGTTTAGCCGCTTGATTCTGAGTGTTAAGAGCGAAGGATTCCAAGCTGGCTTGAGCGCTTTTTAAAGAAGCCAGACACACTTTTACCTGAGATGCTACAGTCATGTTATTCACCTCTTTCTGCACATGTTTAATTATCATCTTCTGCGTAAAGGTTACCCATTTGTGTTTTTTTTATGTTGGAAGAAAAAGGATGGTTTTAATTTCGCTAACCCATTATTTTTTGGTACATCCTACTCTAAAGAGTGCAATAGAAAGGGGAGCAACAAAATGGCGGATTGGATTACAATTGTTATTCGATCGCTGGGTGCTATCGCCATGCTTTTTATCATAACCCGGATTTTGGGGAAAAAGCAGATTTCACAGCTTACTTTTTTTGAATACATTACCGGGATCACATTAGGAGAACTGGCAGGCTTTATTTCTACAGATATTGAGAACAATTATTTTCTCGGGGCATTGGCTCTGTTTGTTTGGTTTTTGGTGCCCTTTCTGCTAGAAATGACCACTCTAAAGAGTAAAAAACTCCGGGAATGGTTTGACGGGAAAGGAACCGTTCTGATCAAAGAGGGAAAAATACTCGAAGATAATCTGAAGAAAGAACGTTATACCGCAGATGAACTTCTGGAACAGCTGCGTACCAAAAATGTCTTTAAAGTGCAGGATGTTGAGTTTGCTGTTCTGGAAGCCAGTGGTGACGTTAGTGTAATGCTGAAAAGGGAAAATCAGCCGCTCACCCCAAAAGATATGATGATAAAGCCGTACCCTGAAAAAGAACCTCAAGCGGTAATTATTGATGGGAAAGTTGTCAAAGAAGCCATGGCAAATTCCGGCTATTCAATTGAATGGCTGATGACAGAACTGGAGAAAATAGGTGTACCCTTAAATAATGTGTTTTTAGGCCAGGTCGATTCTAACGGCTCTTTATATGTGGATTTATATGATGACCTTCTTCAGGTACCTGTTCCTCAAGAAAAAGAGGTATTATTGGCAACACTGAAAAAATGTCAGGCTGATCTGGAGATGTTCAGCTTATCCACTCAAAACCGCAGCGCAAAATATTCTTATCAGGGGAGTGCGGCGCGAATAAAAAAAGTACTGAAGCAGTTAACGCCGGCAATTAAACGGATGTAAGCTGTAAAAGTTCATCATGGAGGAATTAAAAATGGCGGGCAGCAAAAAGCATAAAAAACATACGATAATTCAACAGGAATATCAGCAATTTGCCAAAAAAAAGGAACCTAAGAGACCAGTCTTGGCAAATTGCCTGAAAGCCTTTTTGGTTGGCGGTCTAATCAGTATAATTGGACAAGCGCTGATGAATACGTTCAAGCATTTAGGTTTTGATGAAGAGAAAGCCGCCAATCCTACGGTTGCGGTTTTAATTCTGATCTCCGTCATCCTTACCTGTTTTGGTGTTTATGACAAAATTGCTCAATGGGCAGGGGCGGGAACGGCTGTGCCGGTTACGGGTTTCGCTAATTCAATGTGTTCGGCAGCATTGGAACACCGCAGTGAAGGACTTGTTCTTGGAGTAGGCGGCAATATGTTTAAACTGGCCGGTTCCGTCATTGTTTTCGGGACCACCGCTACTTTTTTAGTAGGCATTGTCTATTTTATTTTCGGCATTAGGGGGCATTGACCATGCTAAAGGGACATCAAAGCTGGTTGTTTGAGAATAAACCGGTTATTTTATCCACGGCAACGGTTGTTGGTCCAGAAGAGGGCGCAGGTCCTCTGGCGAGAGATTTTGACGTTATCCATGAGGATATGACGTTAGGACAAACCAGTTGGGAAAAGGCAGAGAAAAAGCTCATGGAAGAGGCCGCCAACCTGGCTATCAAAAAATCTGGAGTAAATAAAGGCAGCATTCAATTTTACCTTGGCGGGGACTTGTTGAACCAGATCATATCCAACAGTTTTGCGGCAAGAACACTTGCAATTCCTTACATAGGTATTTTTGGGGCCTGCTCCACTTCCATGGAGGGGCTTGCCTTAGCCTCCCTGATAGTCAACGCGGGGGCAGCTGACCATGCTATGTGCGGAACCTGCAGCCATAATTGTACAGTTGAGAAACAATTCCGCTATCCGACTGAATACGGGTCCCAGAAACCCCCCACTGCCCAATACACTGTAACAGGTGCCGGTGCCGCCATCGTGGGCCGCACTGGAGAAGGGCCGGTTGTCACCGGAGCAACAATCGGAAAGGTTATGGATATGGGAATCACAGACCCGTTCAATATGGGTGCTGCCATGTCTCCGGCGGCTGCGGATACCCTTCAGGCTCATTTTAGAGACTTTCAGAGAGAACCGGGATACTACGATTTAATTGTGACAGGGGATTTAGCTGCTGTAGGTTATGATATTACGAAAGGTTTGCTGAAAAAACACAAGGTTCCGATGGAACAGACCACCTTTAAGGATTGCGGGCTAATGGTGTTTGACCGTGAAAAACAGGGAGTGCAAGCCGGAGGAAGCGGCTGTGGATGTTCGGCAGTAGTTAGTTACGGTCATATTATGAAGCAGCTTAAAGAAGGTAAATTGCGTCGTGTGCTGGTTGTGGCTACGGGAGCTTTACTGTCTCCCTTGTCTTATCAGCAGGGGGAAAGCATCCCTTGTATCGCCCATGCGGTTGCCATTGAGAATGAAAGGAGCTGATAATTAATGATTATGCATTTTGTCTGGGCTTTTTTGGTTGGTGGAGCGATCTGCGTAATCGGCCAGCTGCTGATGGATGTTTGCAAACTGACACCGGCTCATACCATGGCAGCGCTTGTTGTGAGTGGGGCTGTATTGGACGGGCTCGGATTATATGAGCCTTTAATAAAGTTTGCAGGAGCGGGAGCCACCGTTCCAATCACCAGTTTTGGCAATTCCCTTGTCCATGGTGCTTTGAAGGAGCTGAACGAACACGGCTGGATCGGTATTATTACCGGAATCTTCGAAGTAACAAGTGCGGGAATATCAGCTGCTATTATTTTTTCCTTTCTGGCAGCTTTATTTGTCCGGCCTAAAGGTTAAGAAGATGCCGTACTTCAAAAAGGAACATTGCTTATTTAATTATAAACGTTTCTGCTTGGCTGGGGAGCTAGACTCCGCAGCCTTTTTTGGATTTTTCTAAACATAGATTCGCTTAAAAAAATTGGTTGTACGAAATTTGCGGTTTCCTGTCGGTTTCCTGTAAGATACAAGTAAGTGTTATTTGCTTATATTGTTTGAATAGGTGAGGAGGATTTTGGCTGATGTCTGTAACTTCAGACTCCTTTGTTGATTTTATAATGAAGATAAAATCAAACCTGGAAACATGTATCATGGGTAAAGATAAAGAAATCACCCTCTTGCTTATAGCCCTGTTTGGAGGAGGGCATGTGCTTCTTGAGGATGTACCCGGCACAGGTAAAACAATGCTTGTCAAATCTTTGGCCAAATCCATTCACGGGGAGTTCCGGCGTATCCAGTGTAATCCCGACCTGCTCCCGACTGATATTACCGGCGTTTCCATTTATCATCCTAAACAGGAAACATTTCTGTTCCGTCCGGGACCCATCATGACGCATATTTTACTGGTTGATGAAATTAACCGCGCAACAACCAAAACTCAATCGGCGTTGTTGGAGGCCATGGAAGAGCACCATGTTACTGTTGACGGACAGATACACGAACTTCCGAATCCATTTCTTCTTCTTGCTACTCAGAACCCGATAGATTTTGAAGGAACTTATCAGCTGCCCGAGGCCCAGTTGGACCGGTTTATGATGAAATTCTCTCTCGGGTACCCTGACAAGGATACAGAAATGAAAATGCTGGCTTCCCAGGTTTCCCATAATCCGCTTGATGATATTTCTGCGGTTGTGAATGTAGAAGATATTCTTGTAATCCGCAGGAAAGTTCGGGAGATATTCCTGAGCCGGCAGGTCAGCAATTATCTCGTTGATATTACAAGACTGACACGTGAACACAAAGGTTTATACCTGGGTGCCAGTCCAAGGGGCACTCTGGCGCTTATGCATGCGTCCAAAGCCTATGCGTTCTTACAGGGCAGGGACTACGTGCTTCCTGATGATGTGAAATGGCTTGTTCCTTATGTGCTGGGCCACCGGATTATTTTAAATACGGAAGCCCGAATGGAAGGCGCTACAGTTGATTCAGTGCTTGCTAAAATTATGGAGCAGATTCCTGTGCCGGTTCGTCTGGAGAACCCGCGATGAAAGCTGGGGCTAAGCTAAAACAAAGCTCCCGTGGACAGCGGAGATCCATTCTGACCCTTCTTTTGATTTTTGGATCGAGTCTTTTGTTTTTGTTGCTTCAGGGAGGGAAATTGGCTTCCATGCTCTTTGCGGTCGTTTCCATTATCATAGCGTATCTGCTTCTTGGATATTGGAGCGGAATCCGCCATGTAAAAGCTGAACGTTTTACTAGAGGCAGCCGGGAGAAAGTACTGCAAGCGGGACAGTCATTAACTGTCAGCTTAAAGGTTCATGTCCCGGGAATCTGGCCTATTCCGTATGTTCTGATTCAAGAAACGCTTATCCGCAATAACGGCAATAACGGTAACAATTGGGTTATGGATGCGTCTTTGGTCCTGAACTGGAGCCGCAATGGGGAAGTAACCTTCACAACAGCTCCCTTAAAAAGGGGGGTCTATCAGTTTACTCCTACCGAATTTGTGACGGAAGATATCTTTGGTCTTTTTCAGCATAAGGGAACAGTACAGCTGCCCGGACAATTAATGGTAATGCCGGAGACCGTTTATTTGAAGGATTGGGTTTACCCTTCGCAGGTTCACAAGGGTAACCTTTATCATGCGAATCAGAATCGTCATTTAAAAGAAACGACCCAGATTAACGGAGTACGCGAATATATCCACGGGGACCGTTTGTCCCGCATTCATTGGAATGCGACGGCCAAGACAGGAACCTGGAAATCCAAGGAATACGAAAGGGAGTCTCTTCCCAAATTTATCATTGTGCTCGACCGCAGACAGCAGTCTTACAAAGACGAAGCGGACTTTGAACTGGCGGTGTCCACAGCCGCCTCCTTGATTCAATTTGCAGAAAGAAACAGGCAGGCAGTCGGGCTTTTGTCTGAGGGTACAGCTTCGTATTATGCCGAACCTTCAACAGGGAAGGGGCATTATTCCGAATTGAACCGCCATCTTGCAGCTGCCGAGGCAGACGGTTCTTTTCCTTTACTTGAAGCTATGCAAAGGAAAAGTAACATTTGGTCACCAGGTATGCTGGTGATAATCATATCTGCCCAGGCTGACGCTTCCACCTTGCAGGTGGCGAATTGGTCAAAACAGGAAAAAATGGTTCCCTCCTACATGTGCAACCGTACCCGTCCAACCGTTTCGGTAAATCAATGGATAAGAGAAATGCGCATGCAAGGTATATCGGCCTACGGATTAACCAGCCTGCAAGAGCTGCCAAACACGCTTAGGGGGGTGAAACAATATGCCTGACCCTCGTAGAACCCCTTCGGGTTGGTTGCCACAAAGTCTTATGGCCATTTTAACTTTTTTGTACCTGCTTCAATTTGTACTCTGGATCCGTAAGGAAGACAATTGGTGGCTTCCTGAAACTGCCCTTGCCGTTACTTTAACGCTTATCATTATGTTAACCATTTACATGGTACCAAAACTTGGTCTAACATTCCGTAATGCCATACAGCTTATATTGACGGGCATAATGCTGATCTGGTTAACCATGGGGTTATTTGAGAAATACGATTTACCGGCTTATTGGACGCTATCAGTCAAGTTGGCCTATATCCAGTTTTATTTTTTGCTTTGGTTTGTTCTGGCAACGTGGTGGGTTTTCAATATTGTCATGTGGATGACTAAAAGCAAATTTACAATTGGCCTGCTTGCTTTTATTGGCATTCTTATTTTTGGTATCAGGGACTCATTCAGTAATTTATATTTATGGAAACATGTTGGAGTTTTGCTTTTTTGCGTACTTTCCATGTTGGTGATCCGGCATTTACACGAGTTTAAAAAGCGGGCTCCGGAAAGCTGGAAACAGTTAAAACGCTCCCCGGGTCCGGTTATCGTTCCGTTTTTGATTCTTCTTATACTATCGCTAACAATTGGTACATTAGCTCCTTCCATTAATCCCGTACTTACAGATCCATATACGGTCTGGAAAAGATATAAAGGAGAAGCGGTTTCCGCATTTGGTAACCCTGAAGACCAAAGCAATCTATCCCCGGAAACGCCATTAAGTAACGTGCTAAGTTCCGTATCTGGCTATAGCAGGGATGACAGTAAACTTGGCGGAAGCTTCCGTTTTGATTACACACCTATTATGACTGTTCAAACGAATTACAGGGGATACTGGAGAGGGGAAACGAGATCCCTGTATAATGGGGAAGGCTGGGAAAAAGATCCTATCGAACAAAAAGCTTTACTTACAGATGTTTCTAAAAACACTACTTTGGCAAAAGATCCGAAATGGGACATGTCCAAGCTCAAGACCAGAGAAGTAACGCAGACCGTAACAATGCTGAACAATACCACATATCCCGTTTTGTTCGCGGCTTACAGGCCGGTTAAAGTGGTAAGTATGGAAAGTCCGTTCAGTTTTATCAAATGGTCCGCAAATCAAAGTGAACTGAGAATGAAACAGGATGAGATCTATCCGTCCACTTACGAAATCGTTTCTGAAGTGCCCCTGCTGGATGTTGACGGACTAAGGCAAGTAGATTTTGAGCAGTTGAACCCAAACACTGTAAGCAATTATTTGCAGTTGCCTTCCGGGTTACCGGGGAGGGTTAAACAGCTTGCACTGGACATTACTAAAAATGAACCTAACATTTATGATAAGGTGAAGCGGATCGAACAATATTTATCCACCACTTATCCGTACACGAATACACCTAATGAAAATAAACGGCAAAGTAATGATTTTGTAGATGGGTTCCTGTTTGAAGTCAAGGAAGGCTATTGTGATTATTTTTCATCATCCATGGTAGTGCTTACCCGTTCTCTTGGAATTCCGGCACGATGGGTTAAGGGGTATGCTTCCGGTACAAATCCTAGCCAGATGAATACGGATGATGGGGTTAGATTCCGCATGGACTCAAATGCGGCTGGAGAATATACCGTAAGAAATTCAGATGCCCATTCCTGGGTGGAGGTTTATTTTCCCGGCTATGGATGGATTCCATTTGAACCGACTTCCGGATTTACTTTACCTTACAGTGCAGCACCTGAGGAATCTCCCAAGGAGGCTCAGGCAACATCTGCTCCGTTGCCTACACCGCAGCCCGTACAAAATTCGTCCAAGAATTACTCGGCTGTATATGTAACGCTTGGTATTTTGGCTGGCGCAGTTGCGGCATCGTATCTCTTTATCTTGCTGGGAGGCCCAAATTGGGTCAAGAGAAAACTGAACCCGATGTATGGAGCCTCTGCGGATCAAAAGCTAATTCACGATATCCATAAACTAATGAAGTTATATAAGAAAAAAGGCTACAGACACGAGCCTTATGAAACAATTCGTGAAACCGTGAAACGATGGGGAGAGGAAGAACCGGAAATGAAGCCTTATTGGGATAGTCTGCTGACCCTGTTTGAAAAGGCAACCTATAGTCCGCACCAATTAAACCGTGTTGATGAAGAAAAAGCACATGCCAATATTCAGAAGTTGTATGCGTACATCAAGAGCAGGAAAAGAGGGTAGACCGGGGAAACGACTCCCCCAAGAACACTGTTTCGGTTTGCTTTGCAACAAATTGAACAACTGTGGTATAGTTTCGTATAGATTAGCATCATGCTTGGGGTGAAAGGTTGAATGAAAAAGCTAGTACCGCGGCTTTCCGTACAAAGCATTTACCAGATTGATCTGGAGAAGCTTTGGAGGCAAGGAATCCGCGGGATTATCACGGATTTGGATAATACCTTGGTCGGAGCCAAAGATCCTCATGCCACACCGGAATTGGCAGATTGGCTGGGACATGTCAAACAATTAGGGTTTCAAGTCGTCATTGTTTCCAATAACCGTGAAATGAGAGTATCCACATTTGCCGCTCCGCTCTCTATTCCGTTTATTTTTGCCGCACGAAAACCGCGTAATGTGGCCTTTCACAGGGCCCTGAAGATGATGAATCTTCGACCGGAGCAGACTTCGGTTATTGGGGATCAGCTTTTGACGGACGTACTTGGCGGGAACCGTTTGGGCCTGTACACGATTTTAGTTCAGCCTATTTCACTTGCGGATGAAGGCTTCTTTACGAGGATTAACAGAAGAATTGAAAAAATAGCCCGCATTTTTATGAAAGATCATCAGTAATGGCGGAACCTGACTATCTAGTCGGGCTCCGCTTTCTTGGCATGGCCTTGAGATAGAAAGTAGATGCAATCAAGTTTTTTTGCTGGCGCAAAAACTTAAGGAGGATTTATGAACAAAGAAGTATTAAAATGTTCTGGGTGCGGAATCAGACTACAAATTGAAGACCCCGGTAAACTGGGTTATACCCCTGTGGAGGCGTTTCAGAAGGAACCTGTTATCTGCCAGCGCTGCTACCGGATCAAACATTATAATGAAGCCTCTGCGATTACCCTGGAGCAGGATGATTTTTTGAAACTTCTTGGCAATATCGGATACACCCGTTCTCTTGTCGTACATATTATCGACATCTTTGATTTTGAGGGCAGTCTGATCAGTGCCCTTCCACGATTTGTCGGAAGAAATCCTATTTTACTCGTTGTAAATAAAATCGATCTGCTTCCCAAAGTGACGAATTTAAATAAAATTGTAAACTGGGTGCAAAAGCAGGCGAAGGAATTAGGACTTAAAGTAGTGGATGTGGTGCTGTGCAGCGCTAAGAAAAATACCGGATTTGATCGGGTGCTTTCCGCTCTGCAGAAATATAAAAATGACGGAGATATCTATGTGGTAGGAGCTGCAAATGTAGGAAAGTCCAGCCTGATCAACCGTTTAATCCGGGATTACAGCGATTTAGAGTCGGAACTTACCACTTCACAATACCCGGGAACGACATTGGATGTTGTTAAAATTCCTCTGGAAGACGGGACATTCATTATTGATACACCCGGAATTGTTTATTCGCACCGGATGACGGAAATTGTATCTAAAAGAACATTAAAAGCCCTTATGCCAGACAAACCGGTCAAGCCGGCTGTTTATCAACTTAATGATGGACAGACTTTATTCTTCGGAGCTTTTGCCCGGATGGATTTTACGGCAGGCGAACGCCAATCCTTTACATGTTTTATATCCAATTCGATCAAGATCCACCGGACAAAAATAGAAAAAGCAGACGAACTATTTGCTGGGCACAAGGGCGAAATGCTCGCTCCTCCAACCAATGAAGAGCTGGTTCATATGCCTCCTCTGGTTAACCATTCTATAAGGATTCCAAAGGGCAAAAAAAATGATGTCGTTATTTCCGGGCTAGGATGGATAAAAGTAAACGGAACCTTTGGGGCAGATCTGATAGTGCATGCTCCCAAAGGCATTAAGGTTATCGTAAGAGAGTCTCTAATATAACTGAGACAACCGAAATTTTACAGCCGGAGGGGGAAACCGTTATGACAAGCTGGCAAATTGACAGCCAGACCAGACTGTTTGGTGTTATGGGAAATCCTGTCTTCCATTCTAAATCACCGGTGATGATGAACCGGGCTTTTCGGGAAACGGGTTTTAACGGAATATATACCGCCTTTCATGTTCAACCGGATGACCTGGGGAAAGCCATTGCCGGTCTCAGGGCAGTACAGGTTGGGGGTCTAAATGTGACAATCCCCCACAAAGTAGAAGTAATACGCTATCTGGATGATGTGGATGAAAGTGCCACAATGATTGGTGCTGTAAATACGATTATCAATGAAAATGGGAAACTGACCGGGTACAATACCGACGGGATTGGCTATGTGAGAGCCTTAAAGGAAGAAACCGGTTTTGATCCTTCAGGAAAAACGATCCTGCTGCTTGGAGCCGGGGGCGCTGCGCGTGGCGTTGCCTACGCTCTGGCTAAATCTGGGGCTGCCTGTATTTGCATAGCCAACCGGACAGTGGAAAAAGCGGAGCAGCTGGCCTCTTTTCTTTCCCCGTATACCAAAACGAAAGGCATGGGGCTCAGCGAAATTGGAAATCTTATGGATAATGTACATTTGATTGTGAATACCACTTCGGCAGGCATGGCCCCGAATGAAGATGAAGTTCCATATACACTTACTGCAGTACCACCAGGATTTGTAGCCAGTGACCTTATTTATAATCCTATGAAAACCGCCTTTCTCAAACAGGCATCCAAACTTGGAGCCATTGTCCACAGCGGACTTGGCATGTTCATTTACCAGGGGGCTTACGCCTTTGAGTATTGGACCTGCCAAAAAGCTCCGGTTCAAGCAATGAGAGAAGCGGTACTTCAATCATTAAAACTGAATTGAGGAATCTAGACTAATGCTGACAGGAAAACAAAAAAGATATTTACGTTCAATGGCCCATCACCTGAATCCTATTTTTCAAATTGGTAAAGGAGGGGTTAATGATCAACTGATTACCCATATTAAAGAAGCCCTGGAAACAAGAGAACTGATCAAGGTTTCTATTTTGAATAACAATGATGAGGACAGGAATGAACTTGCGCAGGAAATTTCCGGGCGCTCCGGAGCGGAATTGGTTCAGGTCATCGGAAAAACGATTGTCCTGTATAAAGAATCGGTGAACCATAAGGAAATTGAACTTCCTTAAAACGTAAAGAGAAATTTCGCCGGGAAAGATCCTTTAAAGGGGGGATAAGATGGGCGGATATTATAAGCGAATCGGCATCATGGGCGGTACCTTTGATCCGATCCATACCGGCCATCTGGTAGCCGCGGAAAGCGCCAAACATGGAGCAGTTCTGGATGAAGTATGGTTTATGCCTGTCTATGTACCTCCTCATAAGTCCCATGCCCCGGAAGCTTCTCCAGAGGAAAGAATGGAAATGGTGAGGTTGGCTGTGGAGCCTGTAAACTACTTTCGTTCCTGTGATTATGAAATGCAAAAGGGCGGGGTTTCGTACAGCTATGATACCGTTTGTGAACTGAAGAGAATGTACCCGGACAGCAAGTTTTCATATATTATTGGAGCCGATATGGTTGAATATTTGCCCAAATGGCACAAAATTAATGAACTGGCACGGATGATTACCTTTATCGGACTCAGGAGGCCGGGCTTTTCGGATGATCTTTCCATACTTCCTGCAGACCTGAGGCAGGCGGTAACGATAGTTCCTATGCCTCTGCTGGATATTTCATCCACTCAGATAAGACAACGGATTAAACGGAAAGATTCCGTTCGTTTCCTGGTACCGGACTCTGTCTATCAACATATGAAAGGGATGGGGCTTTATGAACCGGACTGAAATTATAGAGGCTGTTAAGGAGCAGATGCCTGAGCGAAGGTGGAAGCATACCCTTGGTGTTCGGGATACGGCTGTCATACTTGCTGGACGTTTTGGGGAAGACAAGGACAAAGCTGATCTTGCGGCCATTCTTCACGATGTCTGCAAATATTGGACGATTCAGGATCAGGAAGCCATTATCAGGGAGAATAATCTCCCACAGGATTTGCTTCATTATGACAAACAGCTTCTGCATTCTCATGCGGGGGCTTATGTGGCGGAAATCCGTTTTGGCATAAAAGATGAAGACATTCTGAATGCCATCCGGTTTCATACTTCAGGAAGAGAGCAAATGAGCAAGCTTGAAAAAATAATTTGTCTGGCCGATTATATGGAACCGGGGAGAGATTTTCCCGGGGTGGACAAAATCCGAAAGCTGGCGGAAACCAGCTTGGAAGAGGCGCTGATCGCCGGTTTTGATTCCACGATATCCTTTCTCATTCAGCAGGGTAAAAAGATCTATCCGCTGACCGTGCTTACCCGCAACAGTTTGCTGGATGAAATAAGAGGAAAGAGCAGTTCATGAATGCTTATATGTGATAAAGTGATAAATACAACAGTGAATTATTAGGAGGATGATGGAATGAGTGTAACTCCGGAAAAGGTTATGACCAGGTTGGTTCAAGCCGTAGAAGATAAAAAAGCGATGGATGTGGTGACTCTGGATCTGAGAGGAATCTCCCTGATTGCGGATTATTTCGTAATTTGCCACGGGAATTCCGATACACAAGTACAGGCTATCGCCACTGAAGCCAAAAAATTGGCCGATGAGCTGGGGATACCTGTAAAAGGATTGGAAGGGTTTGATAATGCCCGCTGGGTATTGATCGATCTGGGTGATGTAATTCTCCACGTATTCCATAGGGACGAGAGGGAGTATTACAACATTGAACGCCTTTGGTCCGATGCGAAAGTAGTGGAGCGGGTATGAATTTGCATGCAGGAATGATCATTTCTTTGGAAATAGCAAGGGAAGTATCTCCTTATGGATATTTCCTGACCAATGGCAATCAGGATGTTCTGCTGCATTACAGTGAAATTACCGGAGAAATCAAGGTTGGGGATCAGGTGGAAGTGTTTTTATACCACGATACGGAAAACCGCCTGTCTGCTACAATGAAGCGTCCGGATATCCTCCTTGGAGAAGTAGGCCTTCTGGAAGTGGTGGATCGTCACCCGAGATTCGGGGCTTTTTTGGAGATGGGACTGGGACGCAATCTGCTGCTCCCGGTACGGGAAATGCCGGATGCCCCGGAGTTGAGACCCCATGTAGGGGATAAGGTTTTTGTTAAAATGGATCTGGACAAACAGGGACGTTTGATTGCCAAAGCGGCAACGGAAAAAGATCTTGCTCCCCTCTGTTTCAGGGCTCCGGCTTCATGGAAGAATACCCGCGTTCAGGCCCGCGTGTATAAGCCGCTGAAAATGGGTACTTTTGTAGTTTGTGATGGCGGGGTAGTCGGATTTGGGGTCATTGGATTCCTTCCTTCCCAGGAACGGATTCATCAGCTAAGAATGGGGGAAGAAGTTGAACTCCGGGTTACCTTTGTCCGGGAGGAGGACGGCCGTGTAAACCTTTCCATGAGAGAACCCAAGGAAAAAGGACGCGAAACCGATGCCGAAATTTTGCTATCCTACCTGAAAGAACGCCCTAATGGAGCCATGCCCTATTCGGACCAGACTCCTGCAGATATCATAAGCAGCCGTTTTCAAATGAGCAAGTCCGCTTTTAAAAGGGCACTCGGTAAGCTGATGAACGTAGGTCACGTTTATCAAAAGGAAAATTGGACTTATCTGAAGGGTTCCCCGGATGAGAAATAGCATGGCTTACGGAAAAATGGCCGCTGTCTACGACCGGCTGATGGATGATATGCCCTATGCTGAATGGGTGAGCCTTGCCCAAGAGGCCTGGAACCATTACTGTATTCATCCCTGCCATATCGTCGATTTAGGGTGTGGGACGGGAAATATAACGATTCCCCTTGCTTCATCCGGTTACCGGATAACGGGTATAGATATTTCGGAGGAAATGCTCGCTATTGCGGCATGCAAAGGGGAAATTGCTTTTGGCAAAAGTCCCCGTTCCTTGCTTACATGGAGCCGGCAGGACATGAGAAAATGGACACTGCCCGATCAAGTGGATTCCGTTATTTCTTTTTGTGACTGTTTCAGCTATTTGCTGAAGGAAGAGGAACTTCTTGAGACATTCCGGCGGTGTTTTGAAGGACTGCAAAGCGGAGGGGCTCTTCTTTTTGATGTTCATACGATCCGGCAATTTGAGGATTATATGGAAGAACAGCCGTTCATGCTTGACGATGAAGACGTATCCTATATTTGGAGCTCTGAATATGATGGCGCCAAAGGCCTGATTACTCATAATTTGAGTCTTTTTGTACGGAAGGAAGGAGCAAGGGGAGAGCAGCAGAAAGAACATGGAGCTTTGCCTTTGTATGTGAAAATTACTGAGACCCACCGGCAGAGGGCTTACAGAACGGATTGGATACTGCAAGCTCTGAGGCAGACAGGATTTGTGAACCTTCTTCTGGGAGGCGATTTTGAGTGGGGATCCTATTCAGAGGAGACCCGGAGGCTGTTTGTGGCGGCCCAAAAACCGTGAAAGAAGTCCCCGGCTTGACAAAGAGGCTTGATTTTTCTATAATTTCCCTAAGTATATAGGACTGGCGAAGAGAAGGAATAGTAGCTGGCAAGCATCTTTTTCCAGAGAGTCTGCGGTCAGTGTAAGCAGACAGGTGCTCCAGACGAACTCACCTTTGAGCTTGATGGTGAAGACACTGCCTTTGTTGAGGCAGGTACTTAGCCGGAACGCTACCCTGCGTTACAGGGCAGAGTGGACATGGGCAAAGCATGCTCCGTGTCAACTAGGGTGGTACCACGGGAAACACAGGCCTCTCGTCCCTAGCTAATCCAGCTAGGGCGGGAGGTTTTTTGCTTCATAGAAATAAAGGGGAGATGCATGAAGACCCGACCTTTCACAATTGGAAACGCCTCCTGTCTTTTAAGACGGTTGAGCCGTTTCCTCAACCTTGTTATTGCTTGGATTTCATAAAGGAGGAAGACAACGATGGCGCACAGCAAAGAACAAAATGGCTACAATCCGAATGTCATAGAGCCGAAATGGCAGGCATATTGGGAGGAAAACAAAACATTCAGGACAGAGGAACAGTCCGGTAAACCGAAATTTTATGCCCTGGATATGTTCCCTTATCCTTCCGGAGCAGGTCTGCACGTGGGTCACCCTGAAGGGTACACGGCTACGGATATTTTATCCCGCTACAAACGAATGAGAGGCTACAATGTCCTTCATCCGATGGGATGGGATGCTTTCGGCCTTCCCGCCGAGCAGCATGCGCTGGATACCGGAGAACACCCGCGTGATATTACGGTTAAAAACATCAATACGTTTCGCAGACAAATTAAATCACTCGGATTTTCCTATGATTGGGATCGCGAAATAAGCACAACCGATCCGAATTACTATAAATGGACCCAATGGATTTTTATTCAACTTTACAAAAAGGGTCTGGCTTATGTGGACGAGATACCTGTCAACTGGTGTGAAGCTCTTGGTACGGTATTGGCTAATGAAGAGGTCATTGACGGAAAAAGCGAGCGTGGAGGCCATCCGGTTATCCGTAAACCGATGCGACAGTGGGTACTTAAAATCACGGAATATGCGGAGCGTTTGCTGGATGATCTGGAGGAACTGGACTGGCCTGAGAGCCTTAAAGATATGCAGCGGAATTGGATCGGGAAATCCAAGGGGGCGGAAGTTACCTTTGACATTGAGGGCCATGACCGGAAGATAACCGTCTTTACAACGCGTCCTGACACTCTGTTTGGGGCTACCTATTGTGTACTTGCTCCAGAACATGAACTTATCAAGGTTATTACAACCAGAGACCAGCAGAAAGCAGTGCGTGACTATCAGGAGAAAGCAGCCCGAAAGAGTGACTTGGAGCGTACTGATTTGGCTAAAGATAAAACCGGAGTATTTACCGGAGCCTATGCGATTAATCCGGTCAATGGTGCCAAGCTGCCGATTTGGATTGCTGATTACGTATTATCCAGCTACGGCACCGGAGCCATTATGGCTGTACCGGCCCATGACCAGCGGGACTGGGAATTTGCGAAACAATATGATCTGCCGATCATTGAAGTGCTGGAAGGCGGAGATGTGGAAAAAGAAGCCTTTGATGGTGACGGATTGCACATTAATTCCGGATTCCTAGATAGTTTGAATAAAGAAGAGGGCATTGCCCGCATGATTGAATGGCTCGAGAAAGAGGGCAAAGGACGGGAGAAAGTAACCTACCGGCTTAGAGACTGGCTGTTCAGCCGCCAGCGTTACTGGGGAGAGCCGATTCCTATTCTTCATCTGGAAGACGGCACCATAAAAACTGTTCCGGAGGATCAGCTTCCTCTGCTTCTTCCTGATGTGGATCACATCAAACCGTCCGGTACGGGTGAATCTCCACTGGCCAATGTGACGGATTGGGTAAATATGGTGGACCCGGAGACCGGTATGAAAGCACGGCGCGAGACCAATACAATGCCGCAATGGGCAGGAAGCTGCTGGTATTATTTGCGGTATATTGATCCTCATAACGACAAGGAGCTTTGTTCTTTTGAGAAGCAGATGGAATGGCTTCCTGTAGACCTCTACATTGGAGGAGTCGAGCACGCTGTTCTTCATCTGCTTTATGCCCGTTTCTGGCACAAGGTTCTGTATGATCTTGGTATAGTCACAACGAAGGAGCCGTTCCATAAACTCGTTAACCAAGGCATGATCCTGGGTGAAAACATGGAGAAAATGAGCAAATCACGCGGTAATGTGGTAAACCCTGATGTCATCGTGGATGAATACGGTGCGGATACTCTTCGCCTGTACGAAATGTTCATGGGACCTCTTGAAGTGACAAAGCCATGGAATACCAACGGGGTAGAAGGGGCTCACCGTTTCTTAAACCGTATCTGGAGACTTTTCATAAATGACAGCGGGGAACTAAGCGGGAAGATCAGTAAAACGGAGAAGAACGGAAGTGATTCCTTCAAGCGGGTTTGGCATAAAACCGTCAAGAAAGTAACCGAAGATATGGAAGCTTTGCGTTTTAATACGGCGATCAGCCAATTGATGATTTTTGTCAATGAAGCGTACAAAACCGATGTGCTGCCGTACGAAGCCATGAAGGATTTTGTCCAAATGCTGTCTCCGATTGCCCCTCACATAGCTGAAGAGTTATGGGAAAAACTGGGCGGGGAAAGTACAGTTTCTTACGAGCCTTGGCCTTCTTATGAAGAAGCCTGGACGGTAGAGAATGAAGTAGAGATCGTAGTACAGGTCAATGGCAAGATCGTCGAACGCATCAAGATTGCCCAGAATACGGACAAAGCCGAAATGGAGTCTATCGCCAAGGGACTGGACAAAGTGAAGCAAGCCTGCGAAGGCAAAACGATCCGCAAAGTGATCGCCGTGCCCGGCAAGCTGGTAAACATTGTAGCCAATTAAGTTTTACTGTTTTTCTTTGAAGAGATACTCTACCTTTGCGAGATCCTCTTCATATTTATCATGAGTGATGCGAACGAGCTGGTGGAATATATTCCCTAGCTCGCTTTCCATCATGTGGAGGGCCTTGGCGGTTATACCGCCCGGAACGGACACGCGCTTCTGCAGTTCAAAAGGAGTAAATCCTCCACTGGTCAGAAGCATGCCTGTTCCAAGGGTCATCTCATTCGCCAAAATTGTGGCATGTTCAGGCGGAATGCCTGTCATTTCAACCGCAGCATCAATCCATTTCTGCAGGAAAAAAGCGAGAAAAGCCGGTCCGCAGCTCGCAAGGTCTGAACTTACTCTCGTATATTCCTCCTCTACACAAACCGGTGAGCCGATCTGGCTGATCAGGTTTTCAAATTGCTCTTTATCCTCGGGAAGCACTCGTTGACCATACATGCACAAGACGCTACCACTTAATGTGTAATTCGTAATGCTTGGAATCATTTTGATAATCTTGCAGGTCAGCAGATTTTCCAAATGCTTCAGCAGTACGGCGCTTGTGATGGAAACAACGGTTTGAGACGGGTGAAGTCCCTGTTGAATCTCATCCACCACCTGTTTATATTCAAGGGGCTTTACACAAATAAAAATAACATCGCTTTGTTTCACCAGCTCTTTATTAGAAGGGGATACCTTCAATCCTGGATAAGAATTAGCGAGACTGCTGGCTTTACTTATAGTCCGGTTCGCCAATATAATCTGGTCCGGGTTTAACGCTTTTGAGCGAACAAACGCCTCTACCAGGATGCTCCCCATACTACCTGTACCTATAAATCCCGTTCTCATGACGGCTTCCCTCCTCATCCTAGTCCGACGCATCATCAAGAAAATGGGGTCAACGTTGTTCTCATGTATATGTACGGTCAGAATGGATTATGTCAACGAACGGTCTCCTATTAAGCAGTACTTCGGGTTATGTTTTTTTGCCAATTACATACAATTCGAGAGGGAAGGATGGTTTATGAATTGAAGGTAAAGCTGGATAAAAAGTGGCTGGCGGCCGGTATAGGTTTTATGATCATGATTAGTTTGGCCTGGTTATTTTGGAAAACGTCAAGCGGTACGGCAGGACATCAGTTGATGTCCTTAAATAAAGAGATGGAAGGGAGGCTTCAAAGGCAAAAACAGCCTGAGACACAGGGAAATACAGCTTCAGCTTCGCCCGTCCAGCAAGAAAGCAAAACACCATCACCTGATTTAGCTTCGCCTGCGGGACAGATTGCAGAAACATCACCAGTTTCAACTATAGATCCCGTACCGGCAAAGGAAGAAAGCAACAAAGCAGGAAAAAAGACAGTCAATATAAACACAGCCACGGAACAGCAACTGATAGAACTTCCCGGAATAGGGAAAAGCAAAGCCAAGGCGATACTGGCATACAGGCAGCAGAAAGGCACTTTTCGTTCTATCCGTGAATTGCTTGAGGTAAAGGGAATCGGCGAGAAAATGCTGGCCAAGCTCATCCCTTATATGCGTCTTAATAACTGATCATTCTCTCTTTTCAATTCTGGATAAATGTGAGAGAATGGAAGCAACTGTTTGAATCTTCAAATAAATTTTAGTGGGAAGAAAGAGGAGGAATGGTCATGACGGAAGAACGTAAATTTGCGCTCGAAACCCTTGCGGTTCATGCAGGGCAGGATTTGGATTCAAGTACGCTTTCAAGGGCAGTTCCCTTGTATCAAACGACTTCATACGGATTCCGGGATACCGACCATGCCGCGGATTTATTTGGACTTAAGGAATTTGGAAATATTTACACCAGGATCATGAATCCGACGACAGATGTATTTGAAAAACGTGTAGCCGCTTTGGAAGGAGCCCCTGCTGCACTCGCCACGGCTTCAGGTCAGGCTGCCATCACTTATGCCATATTAAATATTGCCGGCTCAGGGGATGAGATTGTTTCGTCCAGCAGTCTTTATGGCGGTACATATAATTTGTTCTCTAATACTCTGGCTAAACTCGGGATTCGTGTCCGGTTTGTAGATGTTTCAAAACCGGATAATTTCAGAGAAGCGATCACGAATAAAACAAAAGCTATTTTTGCAGAAGTCATAGGCAATCCTCAAGGGAAAGTTCTGGATATTGAAAAAGTGGCAGCCATTGCCCATGAGCACGGGATTCCCCTGATTGTAGACAATACGTTCCCGAGCCCTTATCTTCTACGGCCAATTGAACACGGTGCCGACATTGTCGTTCATTCCGCAACCAAATTCATTGGAGGACATGGTACTTCCATCGGGGGCATTATAGTAGACGGAGGGAAATTCGACTGGAAAGCCAGCGGCAAATTTCCCGGACTGACTGAACCTGATCCAAGCTATGACGGACTTGTCTACACAGAGGCGGTGGGCCCGATTGCTTATATCACGAAAGCAAGGGTGCAACTGTTGCGGGACATGGGGGCAACGATCTCTCCGTTCAACTCATTCCTTCTGCTTCAGGGACTGGAGACTCTTCATTTACGCATGGAAAGACACAGCCGGAATGCTCTTCAGGTCGCACAGTTTTTGGAAGGGCATGAAGCGGTAGAATGGGTAAGCTACGCCGGACTGGAAAGTCATGAATCTTACAATCTCGCCCAAAAATATTTACCGAAGGGCCAGGGGGCCATCCTGACGTTTGAGATTAAAGGAGGCGTTGAAGCAGGGAAAAAGCTGATTCACTCTGTAAAACTGTTCTCCCATTTAGCCAATGTGGGAGATTCCAAGTCTCTAATTATTCACCCGGCAAGCACTACTCACCTGCAGCTTAACGCTGAAGAACAGTTGTCTGCAGGTGTTACTCCGGGAATGATCCGTTTGTCTATCGGCACGGAATTTATCGACGATATTCTATTTGATTTAAAACAGGCCATTGAAGCAAGTCAAGCCTAATATCTACAGCCGGGAGTTTACTGCAATGACAGAACGAAAAGATTGGGACACTTATTTCATGGACATCGCCTATATGGCATCGACCCGTTCCCAGTGCAGCAGGAGACATGTAGGTGCTGTTCTGGTTAAAGGAAAGAAACTGCTGGGCACCGCTTATAACGGAGCACCTATGGGAGTTCCGGACTGCTCGGAGGCCGGTTGTATGCTGGTGGAGGAATATGAGCTGAAAGTGGTGGACGGCAAGGAAGAAATGATCCGCAAGCAGCGCTGTATCCGTACGATCCATGCGGAACAAAATTTACTGCTTTTCACTGACCGGGAAGACCGGGAAGGTGCCACTGTTTATGTAACGGACCAGCCTTGCTGGACGTGTGCAAATATGCTGGCCAACAGTGGAGCAACTGAGATCGTGTATCATCGCCCCTATCCGAAGGATATGAAGAAAGTAACAGAGCTAATGCAGAGCCGGGGTATGGTTTTCAGGCAGTTGGATGGCTACACACCCCGGCTGGTACCGTAAGTGAAGTAGTCAATTAAACCAATTTTGAGGAAGAACCTCTTTTTGTATTACACAAAAAGGGGTTCTTTTTTTGTTTGCAGGAAAGGGGTTTTTATGAAACAGCGCCCGATTGTTGCGCTTGCGGTGTTATGGGCAGCGGGCTATGCCGTCGCCCGCTGCCTGCCGGACGGCTCGCTCGGCACCGCCTCGAGCCTGATCATGGCCGCCTTGGCTGCAGCGGCGGCAACCTGCATGAACGTGTGCAGGTTTCTGTTAGGCTGCTCCGTGAGGAGGAGCAGCAAACGGCCGCCGCATGGAAGCGCGGGGACAGGCTCGCGCTGCACGGGACGCTGCGGGAGCCGGGGGCTGCCCGCAACTTCGGCGGCTTCGACTATCGCAGCCACCTGAGGCAGCAGCACATTCACTGGCTCCTCACTCTCAAAGGAACAGAAGGTGTCCAGGTCTCTTCTGTTCCTTTCCAGTGGAGCCCTGTTCAACTGCTGAGATGGAATGACGCATTGCGTGATTTTCTTAAAAACCGGATAAACGAGTTATTCCGGCCAGAATATACGGGTTTGATGAAAGCTATGCTGATCGGATGGAAAGAAGAGATAGATCTTGAACAGTACGGACAATTTTCGGATCTTGGGCTGACTCATATCATGGCTATTTCCGGATTGCATGTCGGCGTATTTATTGGAAGTTTGCTTTGGGTATTGAAACGGCTTGGATGGTCGAGGGAACTTTATCTTCTGACCGGCATTTTGTTTCTGCCTTTATATATGCTGCTTACGGGAGCTGCCCCCTCAACGGTCCGGGCGGGAATTATGGGCATGGTAGGCCTTCATGCAGTGAGGAAAGGAATCCGAAGTGATGCCCTTCATGCCGTTGCGCTTGTCGCATGGATCATGCTTGTATGGGAGCCTGAGTATTTGCTGGATATAGGGTTCCAGCTATCCTTTCTGGTCACGATTGGTCTGATCGTCCTGGTTCCCCGGGTAAGTACACTGCTGCCAATACCGGCTGTATCCTTACGCAATACCATTGCCATGACTTTTGTGGCCCAGGCCGTTTCTTTTCCTGTCACCATCTACTATTTTAATCAGTTTTCCCTGCTTTCCTGGCTGGCGAATGCCTTGCTTGTTCCCGTATTCAGCATGATCAGTTTTCCGGCGGGTTTAGCCGCTTTGGCGGCAGGCATTATCTGGATTCCCCTTGGAAAGATTGCAGCCGTGGTTGCCGAGATAGGTAATTGGCTGGCCTTTAAAACGATTGCCTTTCTTACCATGACAGGGGGGTGGGTGACCATCTGGCCGTCACCTTCCCTCTGGTGGATAATGGCTTATTCAGCTCTTGCCATTCTTTTGTATGGGGCAATAAACCAGTGGATAAGCGTTAAAAAAGCGGCCTCAGCCCGGGATGCTTTCCTCCGGTTTGAAGCTGGCCGCTTTGTCTGGTTTCGTACATCTGCCGAAGCTTTGAGAGTTGTGATCTTTTGCCTGCTTTCCTTTGCCCTTCTGCTGATCACCGGCTACGGCCCCGCTTTTTTTCCCAGAACAGCTACAGTGAACATGATTGATGTGGGTCAAGGTGACAGCTTGTTGATCCGTACTTCAGGAGGCGCAACGCTGCTCGTGGACGGGGGAGGGGCTATGACATTCCAAAAACCGGGCGAAGCGTGGAAAACACGAAAAAATCCTTACGAAGTTGGCAAAAAACTGCTGGTTCCTCTGCTCAAGAAAAAAGGCATTCATCAGCTTGATTATGTGATTTTAACTCATCAGGACACGGATCACAGCAAAGGGCTGCAGGCCGTAGTGGAGGAGATTCCTGTCAAGAGGTTCATTTTTAACGGAACATTCAAGGCAAATGCGGATAATGAAAAATTGTTTTCCACAATCTTGGAAAAACGAATCCCCCTAATCGAGGGGATGATAAATGTTATGCATAAGATAAGGGGAAGTATAAAACCCTATTATAACAAGGTTTTTTTAATTCCCTTTCTGTAAAAAATTGGTTACTAATTATAGGTTGGGGACGAATTGGGGACGTGGTTTTTAGGAGCGAATTTATCGAACTTCTCTGCTGTCTCTCGACTGACTTTCTTTGTGATGTGGGCGTATATATCGGCAGTTGTCTGGTGCTTAGAATGACCTAAACGTTCTTGTATGGCTTTCATCGAAGCTCCAGCCTCAATAAGTAAGGTGGCACTGGAATGCCGTAGGTCATGGAATCGCACACGCTTCAAATTATGTCGCTTGATAAATTCACCCCACCATTGAGTAGGATAGGTATGGTAAAGAGGTTTTCCGAATCCAGCGTGAAATACATACTGTTTGTCACCTCCACGCCATTTGTCGCCCACGAACAATTTTTCTTTTTTCCATTCATGCTTGTGTATTTTTAGTTCATCCATATACCATTCAGGCATATCAACTATGCGTATAGAACTTTTAGACTTAGGTTCCTTTTCGACCGCATGTCCATCTACCGTCAAGGATATACTCTTGTTTATTGATAATGTCATATTATCGAAATCGACATCTGTCCACTCCAATGCCAATAATTCTCCTCGGCGGAAACCACCAATCATTGACCCTAAAATGAAAAGTCTCCATGTTCTTGGTTCTTTGTCCAACGCGGAGATTACTTCCTGTGCCTCAACCTCATCATAAAAGTGAATTTCCGGTCGCCCTACTTTAGGTTTCTTCACCCCTATAATTGGATTCACTTTAATCAGTCCCCATTCCTTCGCCCGTTCCAGAATGTTTTTCAGAACACGATAAATATACTGAATAGTCCCGTTAGATAACCTTCCTTCTTTCCCGTCTTTACGCGCCCCGGGTTTACCGAGATCATCAATAAAGGTTACAACGTGCAGTGTTTTTATATCTCCAAGATGTTTATGACCCAAAGATGGGCTAATGTGAGTATCAAAATGTGATACATAATTTCTAAACGTCAAAGGAGATAAGTTTTCTGTTTTTGATGCATATTTTGGAATCCATTCATCCTGAACGAATTGATCTAAGGTCATTTTTTGTGGAACAATGTACTCCCCAGCTTCAACTTCAATTTTAAACTTGTGCAACTCCGTTTCTAGAAACTCCCGTAACTTTTTGGTTGTTTTTATTAAAGCTTGGTCTTCTACTCTTACGGTTTTAGTTCTTTTTACACGTTTACCTTTTGAATCGTAACCTACCTCTACAACAAGCCGCCATGAATTAGTGCCGCGTTTTTCAATGGATGCCACGTTATTTCCTCCTTATCAAACTATGTTCTGTTAAAGTGTATATTAAACAGCCTCAGGGGCAGGATGGCTATCTATCGTTTTTAGCGAGGATTATTTTCATTGCAATTTTTATTTGTTCTATTTGTTCTTTTGTTAAGGTGCCAGTATATCCAATTGTACGTGCAGCTAATTTTAGTACGTCCTCTTCTTCTAAGCTCTCCAAAACCATGTCAAAAACGGTAGTTCCTATGGATTTAAGAGCTTCGTCAGCTTGTCCAATGACCCCAGCTTCTTTTTTTAGTTTTTCTGTATCACACGTTTCGTCAAAATTGGCTCCAATATTAACCTCAAAATCGATATTCTTAGAATCCTTTTCTATCGTAGTACTTGGTTCGTCATAATTAGGGAAAGGAGGTTCTTGCCTGGCAAGTGCTGCTCTTAACACTCCTGGATTAAGACCGATGACATCCGCGATTTTGCCAACGACTTCATAGTCGCCTTCATCTGGTTTAATATCATCTATCCCCTCCAAATACCGTATTGTAGTTCCTGTTCTCTTCGCTAATTCGTTATAAGTCATGTTCATGGTCCCCAACCGCTCAGCTATCAATGCACTAACTGAATCACCTGTTAACCTATCCACGGAAATACCCATAGCTTCTGCAATCTTTTCAATAACAGAAAGAGAAGGGTTATAGCGATTTTTTTCCACATCCGATAAATACATCCTTGAAATACCAGCGTTCTCAGCTACCTCCTTTTGTGTATACCTCAATGCCTTTCTGATGTTTTTTATCCTATCTCCGATTTTCATAATACTACCTCCCACATAAATGACGGTCAACCCATCTTATTTATCAAGTATAAACTAATAAAAGATAGGTATTCAAGCGATAAAAGAAAGATATTCTTAGAAAAAGTGGTAAAAAGCACATAAAACAAGGAGTTTTCTAATTATTTCGGCGGAAAACGGTCAAATAACTCTAAAATAGGGGGTATATTATACTTTACATTAAATAAAGGTATAGTTTATTATAGAAAGCGTAAGGACGGAATAACTTTACATTTTAATAAAGGTGGTGATGGATATGACAAATAAAAAAGCGATAGGCTTAGCCGTAAAAAAAGCTCGTAAAAATAAAGGACTAACACAGGCTCAAGTTGCTACTAAATCAGGGTTGTCGAGAACGTAAATTTGTGACGTTGAAAACGGAAGATACTGTCCGAGTGTTGATTCGCTTCTTAAAATCGCCGGTGCACTTGGAGTAACGGCTGACTACGTTCTTGGAAGTTTGTAGGACCACTGACTTCGTAGAAGTGAATGCACTTTTGGCATCAGGCGACTGGAAGATAGCTCATGAAAGGATTACAGAGTATGGTGAGCTCGAATTTATACTTTACAAAATGCAATAAAACAATCCTGAAAGGAGTGTCGAAATGAGTCAATTAATCCCAACACATTCAAATGAAAATGGTAACTTACTTGTAAGTGGTCGTGATTTACATGAATTTTTAGAAGTTGGTACTCGATACAACGACTGGTTTAAAAGAATGGTGGAATATGGATTTGTTGAGAATGTGGACTACATTGAAGTTACTCAAAAAAGAGTAACATCGCACGGTCGGGAACATGACATGGTTGACCACCACATCAAAATCGAAATGGCAAAAGAAATCTCCATGATTCAACGGAATGACAAAGGTAAGCAGGCAAGGCAATACTTTTTAGACCTTGAACGGAAGTGGAACAGCCCGGAAATGGTCATCAAACGAGCCCATGAATATCTTGAACAGAAAGTAGCCGCTCTAACAACAGATAAGTTTGTTCTAACCCAACAGGTAAATGAATTACAACCGAAAGCATCCTATTATGACATGGTGCTTCAGAACAAATCGCTGTTGTCCGTTTCCAAGATCGCCAAAGACTACGGAATGAGTGCTATAGCTTTCAATCAAAAGCTACATGAATTAAAAGTGCAGTATAAGCAAGGAGACATCTGGCTGCTCTACGCGAAGTACCAAGACAAAGGATATACACAAACCACCACTCACGTAATCGACGCAGAGAAGTCGAAAGTAAATACGAAATGGACTCAAAAAGGAAGACTCTTTATCTATGATTTGCTTAAGAAAGAGGGAATCCTTCCGGTCATCGAAAGGGAGTCTGACCGCAGTAGAAAAAGCAATCGCCGATATGGTAGCGGCTCAAGTAGCAGAAGCGGAAAAACGCATCCTGGAACGATTGTCTATTCCAGAAGATAAAACTCTAACATTTAACGAAGCTTGCGAACATCTACGGATATCCGACTATACTCTACGCCAATTGTGCAGAGAAAAACGCATCCCGCATAGAGTTATCGGTTCGGAAGGCAGTAGGAAGCCAAAGTATTTGTTTAGCACGGTTAGTTTGGATAGGTGGGCCAAAGAAGAAGAGAAACGGAATTATCGTTTATAAAAGGAGCTGAAGGAAATGAATCAAGGTAACAAGGCAATGAACATTACGAAAGTGTTAGACGACTACATTGGATCTGAGGTTTCGAAGACGGGAAGTAGAGAGGAGCAAAAACAACTAATGTGTAAGTTGCTTCTTGAAGAGTTGAAGAACGCAAGTGCAGAAGAACTGCTTCCGTTTTTTAGGGGCTTGGATCTAAAAAAATGGGAACGACAAGTTGTGGTAACCCTATCGTTCCCAGTGGATATTACTTGGTCAACCTTCCTTGATGTAACTTAATCCTTTTGTTGTGAGTTCATATCGAATGGGTTTGGCAATAGCTAAAAATACGTCGTCCTCATCAGGATCAAAATCATCAGTGGTGATATATCCCTCATCTTCAAGATGTCGAATTGCTTCGGAAAAGTACATCCAGTCATCTCCATTTTTACACTGGTGCCAAGTTTCGGAATTACCGTGTTTGTTGTAATTCTCAAATGCTTTCTCCAATAATTCGATTTTGAATTTGTTCATGGAGCTCTCCTCCTTCCTTCTAGTTAATTGGTAAGTATGGACAACTACCAATATTCTACAGGAGAGGTCAAAAATCCTACCAAAAAGGAGCAGAAGGAAATGAATGAAAAAACCAAGCCGAACAGCAAGTTTGAAATAGGCGATTTCGCCATGCTACAGGGAGGACAAAAAATTGTAGAAATAGTAAACAAGACGTTTCCGGAAAACTATGGAAAGTGGAGATATGACATCTGCTACCTAGACATTGACAAGGTAAAAAATACGGTATCTGGCAATAGGAGAATACACTTGTGCGAAGAAGAACATCTCGAAACTGTGACTGATCCCCACCTGTTACTTCTAATAAAGAAATATGAGTTTGAAAGCAAAATACAGCATATCAAAGCTGAGCTAAATTGTTTAGAAACGGGTGTAGAAAAAATTGAATATGCCCTTGATATCATTACGCCAAAATCAGAGGAGAGAGCAAGAAAATGAATGAAATAGAATCTATAAAAAGACATCTCGAACAACTCAAGTCACAGCTTACTAAAATCAACAGTTATCACGGATGGCTCTATGTGTGGACTCAAGATAAAACGATGGTTTTTATGGATTTCGCCCTAGACAGTGAACTACGGGCGCTAATAAAAAGGAAACTCGAAGACAGCATAAAATTTTGTGAAGAACGGCTGAAGGAGCATGAAAATGAATAAATCAGCATCTGTAAAAAACGACTTGAACGTCTCAAGTGGCTCGATGAAGCGAATGCCTATAGTGAAGCTTTATGCAAAGTATACAAGCATTAATAGATTGTAATTTAGGTCTAGAACCAAAAGGGAGGATATGTTCAATGAAAGAAACTGGAATTGTAAGAAAAGTTGATGAATTAGGACGGTTAGTAATCCCGAAAGAACTTCGCGACACCCTGGATATAAGTGAAGGAGAGCCGCTTGATATCTTTGTCGATGAGAATAAAGTAATCCTTCACAAGTATAACCCCGGTTGCACGATTTGCAGATCAATAGAGGATCTTATTCGTGGTCCCCAAGGAAAGCCGGTTTGTCGTAGTTGTTTGGAAGAATGATTTAAAAATTGAAATAGGAGGTGAGAAACATGTTTACCGAACAAGCTAAGCAGATTGTTGAACATCAGATTGAGTTACTTGCACAAACGAACGAATCGTTGAAGGACAACCCTGAGCAATTAAGGAAAAATGCAGAAACGATCATTGCACTGATCAATTTCAGGCTACCAATTGATAGGAAGTTTGATCTTTGATTTAAAAAACGGAAAGGAAACTAATCACATGAATCAATTACAAGTGTTTAACTTCACTGGGAAAGATGTTCGGGTGGTTGTGAAAGACGGGCATCCGTGGTGGGTTGCAAAGGATGTATCAGAACTTTTAGGCTTTCGCATGGCAAGCGATTTTACAAGGACTTTGGATGATGATGAAAAGGATACGCAGATTGTACGTACCCCCGGAGGAAATCAAGAAGTAACCATTATCAATGAATCTGGTCTGTATAGTGCAATACTCAAAAGCCGCAAACCCGAAGCCAAGCAATTTAAGCGTTGGGTTACACACGAAGTGCTGCCGGCTATTCGCAAAACA
The DNA here is from genome assembly GCF_002003265.1 of Paenibacillus larvae subsp. larvae. Classification (NCBI taxonomy): domain Bacteria; kingdom Bacillati; phylum Bacillota; class Bacilli; order Caryophanales; family Paenibacillaceae; genus Paenibacillus; species Paenibacillus larvae. The sequence continues at coordinate 1,721,734 of NZ_CP019687.1, read as the reverse complement.
GGCATGTATGCGACTGACGAACTCTTAGATGATCCAGAATTGCTCATACAAGCGGTGACAAAGCTAAAAGAAGAACGTGAAGTAAGGCGGCAGCTTGAAGCCCAAGTGAAATCAGATAGACCCAAGGTATTGTTTGCTGATTCTGTAACAGCCAGTCCAACATCCATACTGGTAGGCGAGCTGGCAAAGATGTTGAAACAAAACGGCTTCGATATAGGAGAAAAAAGGCTCTTTGAATGGATGCGCAAACAGGGCTATTTAATTAAACGAAAAGGAACGGACCGCAACATACCGACACAACGGGCAATGGAAATGGGACTGTTTGAGATCAAGGAAACCGCAGTCACTCACAGTGACGGACATGTCGCCATTAATAAAACATCTAAAGTAACAGGCAAAGGACAGGTTTATTTCATTAATAAGTTTAAGGAAGGGGCTACAGCATGAAAGCAATTCAAGAAATCATTCACCCACGTAACAAGTTAGAAGATGTATCAGATTTCTTTCGCGCAATCGAGGATGTATGTATTGGTTTAGAAGCCGAATCTTTTGATCACGTGGAAGCTACAGTGTGCATTTTAAAAATTGTAGAACATTTTTACAGCAAGAAGGCCGCCAAAGAAATGACGACCAATCTCGCAATTCATTTAGATTCTTATGAAGCGTTACCTAGCATTGAGGTTCTAGCTCAGACACTAAAAGAACAATTTGAGCATTCTTGTGCAACAGGTGGTACAAGAAATCGACGTTAGCCTGCAATACAAAAAAACAGGAAAGGAACATCAAAATGAAACAATTACAAGAACAAAGAGTCAGGGAAATTGTGCAGGAGGAATCGGAGAAAAGAGAGGCTACCTCTGTAACGTTAACCCCAAAAATTACAATGTCTCTTGATGCTTCAATAGAAAAGATTATCGAAAAAATCCTTGCTAAATTTGAGGAAGCTAAAGAAGAAGCAGAAAGGAGCTATACATGAGTTCATTACAAGTGATCATCCATAACAATCAACGTGTACTCACTACAGCCCAATTATCAGAATCCTTCGGAACTGAAACCAAGATTATCAGCAAGAACTTTGAACGAAATGAAGAGCGCTATACAGAAGGGAAACACTATTATATTTTACAAGGCCAAGAACTCAAGAATTTTAAAGCCACTCGTCAAATTGACGACAACCTTAAATTTGCACCTATTCTCTACCTTTGGACAGAAAAGGGTGCATGGATGCATGCTAAGTCGCTTAATACAGATCGGGCTTGGGAAGCCTACGAAATGTTAGTAGACGAATATTACCGTATCAAGGATGTACCGACTCTTTCCGCAAATGAAGCGATTGCCATCGCTTTGCAACAGACCGCCGAAATGATGAATAAGCTTCCGGAAATTGAGTTCAAGATTGAAAACGTTGAACGTAAGTTAGATACCCAGATCACCCTGGACTCTGGTCAACAATACCGGTTGCAAAAGGCAGTCAGGAAAAAGGTATATAGCATTGAACCGGATAAAGAAGCGCGGAAACCTCTGTTTAGAGAATTGAATGGTGAAATCAGGGATCGTTGGCAAGCGCCCAGCGTTAGGGACGTTCTGAAGAAAGATTATTCTGCTGTAATCCGGTATGTGGAAGCATGGGTACCAAAGAAAGGAGAAATTGCATGAATACATTAAAAAGGCTTGTGGAAAAGAAGCCTGAAATGTCTTATCCGTATATAGTGGGCCGCATTAAGAACATCGTTGAATTACCAATATGCGACGAAACGAAGGTCACCGTAATAAAGGAGTTATTATTCACTTTTGAACGAGAGCTAGACGGGAGGGCTTCACTTGAAGGCGAAAAGCATTGTGCTAATAACCGGGGATGAATATACAGATGTTGAAATAAGGCCGGTTCAGGAGGGAATCTTGCCCAAAGAAATGGATGCCATGATCGCCTTATCATTGGGCAAGAAAACGGTCTACATCAATGCGGCTATGGTCGTTTCACTTCAGTTAGAACCTGAATTATCAGTTTTGTGATTGTTTGAAAGAATCATTTGAAAGGAGGAGATAAAGTTGAAAGTTTGGCTGATTAGATTGGAATCCCTCACAGGGGGCGGCGATAGGGTTGTATCGTATGGCACTAAAGAGGAGGTACTTAATGACTTAAGGGAATGGTACCTCTCTTATAGTAGAAGACACGCCAGAAGCTCTACCACGTTCTCCGCGAGCTCGGGAAGGATTAAGGGTGTATACGAAGTTAACCTTGAGCTAAAAACTATTGAGGAGTATGCACATGGTCTGGAAAATATGAGACTGACTCTAAAAAAGAAAGGTTAAAAGGGGCATGAAACGATTAAGCTGGTTGAAAGCACGAAAATTGAAAAAATTGGGATACTTCAAACTTCCCAAAACAGGTTATCCATGGATAGGCACATCGTATACTTGGGCAAGAATTTGGGATGATGGGAAAGTGATGCCGTATTCGGATGAGTATCTAGCAACTACATCCATCTACCAAATAGCTTTTAATAATTTAGATGCAACCAAAGATAACGAGACACCCGCAAAGCAAAGTCCTAATGAGAGAGAGGAGAAAGACCAAATGAATCTAGCCACTATGCTTGTGAAAAAAACGGGATTAAAATCAGGTCCAGCCTATGCAAGCGATATCATGAAAGGCTATGAAGTACGAAGTAAGGCAGCTGATTTCCGAGCCCAGGAAACCATCCGGGAAACCACCCAGCGCATTCTTGACGAAACAAGGGGACCAGCATGAGAAAAAGGGTAGAAAGGTTAGCAAGAAAATTGGATACATTGATTCCGGTCGAGACAGAGGACATCGTTATCATATGTATTGGTACAGATCGCTCAACAGGCGACAGCTTTGGTCCATTAGTGGGAAGCTATTTAAGAAAACGTGGGATGAAACAAGTAATAGGGACATTGAAAGATCCTGTACATGCTATGAATCTTACGGAAGCTATAGAGTCAACAAAGGGGAAGTTCATCATTGCGGTTGATGCCTGCCTGGGTAGGGAATCTAGTGTAGGGGAAATTCAGACCGCGGCCGGACCTTTACAGCCGGGAGCAGGAGTAGACAAAAAACTGCCGCCAGTAGGAGATATACACATCAAAGGAATCGTGAATATCGGTGGTTACATGGAATATTTGGTTTTACAATGCACAAGATTAGCGCTCGTTGACGAGATGGCGAGGATTACCGGAAAAGCATTATTCAAGGTGATGAAGTCTCGCAGATATCAAGAGAACGTAAAGAGACTCGTTGCCGCGGCTGCTGAGAGCATTACTGAAAAAAGGACAATTGTTGGTAGCACAACAATTGCCAAATAAAAAAAACAAAATTCACCGAAATCATAGCATAAATCCAGAAAAAATCAAGAACTGGAGGATTCATATAGGATGCATATTAAAAAAATTGAAATCAAGAACTGGCTCGGAATTAAAGAACTGCTTTTCAGTCCGGGCAAGATGAATAAGGTATCGGGTGATTCTGGCACTGGAAAGACAAGTTTCATAGAAGCTCTTGAAAAGATATTCACGAATAAGAACCGCCGGACAGAAGTCATTCGACACGATGCGGGCGAGGCGGAATTGTTTGTCGAACTTGACGATGGATTACAGACAACCAGAAAAATACGGTCCGAGAAAGCCGACTATCTCAAGGTTAAACATGAATCTAAAGCAGTCAGTAGTACCGAGGCATTCCTTCGCAAATTGATTAACGGAGACATTTTCAGACCAATTGAGTTTGTGCAAAAGAATGCCAAAGAGCAAACAGAAATCATCCTCAATATGCTCCAAATTGACTGGACCGTAGACGATATCAAAGCCTGGTTTGGCGAGGTGCCCGAGGCGGACTATCAGCTACATATTCTTCAGATTCTCAAACAAATTGAAACGGGCTACTATGCGGAACGGGAATCGATCAACCGTGAAATTAATTTGCTTCGGGCAAATATTGAGGGAATCAAACGTGACCTTCCTTCTAACTACGATGGGGAAGAATGGCGCGAAGTAAACTTGCAGGAGCTTTATAAGAAGCTATCAGATGCGGAAGAGTCCAACAAACGACTAGAAGAGGCGCAGACACTCATTGACGGTTTATCCTTGCGTATTGACGATATCAAGCGTCGTATGGCGAATGCATCTGAAGAAAAGCGTCTGGACTACAGCCGGCAGCGCGACATGCTGAAATCATCCATAACACGCTTGGAGGATCATATTCAGCGGGAGCAGGCCCATGTAGATGATGCAGACCAAAGAGTGATGGAAGTATCGGCGCGGCTTGATCATGAACTTGAACAAGCGATCGAGAGATTGAAACTTCAGTACCAAGCAAAAAAGCAGGCGGCACGCGAAGAAATTCAAATGGCATCGGAACAATCCCGTGTTTTCATTGCGGAATACAAGGAACAGATTGCTGAAAAACGGGCTACGTTGGGAAGCCTCGATGAACATGAACGAAAGGATTTAGAGAAGATCACAGACCAAGAAGCGAACCTGATTGCCTCAGAACAAGCGAAAACAGGCAATGCTCAGGAAGTTGTCGCAAATACGGTATGGGTCGATACCGCGCCTTTGAAGGAGGCTGCTGACCATGCGGCGAGCATGAAAGAATACCTTCGTGAGTGGGAACGGATGAACGACATCATACGTGAAAAATTGACACCGAAAGAAGAACGAAGTGTAGAACTGACTTCCAAGATCAAAAGAGCCCGCGAACTCCCTAAGGAACTGCTCAAGACTGCCGCACTGCCGGTTGATGGTTTGTCTGTAGATGAGCAGGGACGGATCCGAATCCATGATACGTTGATTGATGGCTTGTCTGAAGGGGAATCCTTGGAGTTTGCTTTTAAACTCGCAAAAGCCCAAGCAGGACCGTTAAAAGTTATATGCGTCGACGGGTGGCAGAACCTTGGCAGCAAACAAAGGGACATTATTGAGGTGGCCAAAACAGACGACTATCAATATTTCGTTTTAGAAACAGTAGATGGTCAGGACTTGAACATTGAAATTGTGGAGGGTTAAGGGATGGAATTAATCACACATGAAAACATGATGCAACGTAGGGAGTCTGGACCTCCAGCAGAAGCCTTAGTTTCACGACAGGCACAAGAAGTACAGGCGGCGGTCTTTATGGCAAAGAAATTCCCACGTGATGAATACATGGCATACGACAGACTGATGAAATCCTGTGAACGGGTTTCATTGGCAGAAAGTGCGTTGTACGAATATCCAAGGGGCGGCCAGAAAATATCTGGCCCATCCATCCGGCTTGCTGAAGCCATTGCGCAAGCTTGGGGGAACATGGATTTTGGTGTCATTGAATTGGAGCAACGAAATGGCTCATCCAGCATGATGGCGTATGCCTGGGATCTTGAAAATAATACAAGGCAGACCAAGATTTTCACGGTCAAACATGAGCGAAAAGCCAGGGGGAAGCTGGATGCACTACATGACCCCCGCGATATTTACGAGATGACGGCCAACCAAGGGGCTCGTAGAGTCCGTTCATGCATCCTCGCAGTGATTCCGGGTGATGTGGTAGAGGCAGCCGTTGAGAAGTGCAAACAAACGCTTAAGAACGGATACAAAGAACCGCTGGAGGATAGAATTCGGAAGATGATCAGCGCGTTCCGGGAAGAATTTCAAGTCAGCAAAGAGATGATAGAACAATTTATTGGTTGTGCAGTAGAAGCTTTCACTGATAACGATTTTGTACGGCTACGGAGCGTGTATAAATCTCTCCGCGATCATATGGCCAAACGGGAAGACTATTTCGATATTCCAAAGCCAAAGAGCGAAACGGATTCCCCTTTGAATCGGGAGGAAGAGAATGAAGCTAACCAAGAGTAATTACTTTAGCCTCGAAGCCAACCGTCACTATATGTCTGTAAGCCAATTCAAGAGTTTCCTGCCCGCGTTTGGGGGCTGTGAAGCTCAGGCAATGGCTAAAATCAATGGGGAGTATGAACAAACCTCAAGAACGGCTTTTATGGAAGGACATTATGTACATGCCTGGAACGAGGGAACGTTGGATGAATTTAAGGCTAACAATCCAGACCTTTACAGCAGCAGGGGGGCGACAGCAGGGCAGTTAAAGTCCAACTTCCAGCACTGTAACAAAATGATCGAAGTGCTGGAGAATGATCCGCTTGTCACGAAGGCGCTGGCCGGGCAAAAAGAAGTCATCATGACCGCTGATTTGTTTGGCTTACCATGGAAAGTCATGCTAGATAGCTATCAACCAGAAGTGGGCATCTTTGCAGACCTAAAAACTCTCAAAGAGATAGCTGGAAAGTGGTGGAACAAAGAAGCGCAATGCTATGAAAACTTTCTCGATCACTATGGCTACACCGTTCAGATGGCCGTATATGCAGAGATCGAGAAACGCCATACTGGGCGTAAGCAATGGCTTATCCCACATATGGTCATTGTGAACAAACAGGACCCACCAGACCATGAAATCATCTATTTTGACTACGACGTAATAGAAGCAAGTCTGCAAGTTGTACGAAATAATATCGAAAGAGTCAAGGAAGTAAAGGCAGGTCTGACCGAACCTGTCCGGTGTGAGAAGTGCGATTACTGCAGGTCTACAAAAGTAATTAAACAGATCAAGCATTTTGCGGAACTCAGTCTGTATTAAGGAGTTGGTGATACGATGAGCCTACCTTTCAGACCTTACCCAAAATCGGAACAAGTAAAAAGTAAACGAGTAAAATTTACGCAAAAACAGATGGGGGATATTAGCCCATCTGTGGACGCGAAACTAAAAGAACGCAGCCAAGGTGTTTGTGAATGCTGCGGTGCAGCAAGAGCTACAGACCGTGCTCATATTACAAGCAGAGGAAAGCTAACTCATAAAACGAAAGTGACAGATCTCCTACACCTGTGCCGGGATTGTCACGCTTTTTTAGACGGGACACCCGAAGGTGAACGGTCGAAGAGAGTAATAAAAGCTTGTATAGAGGCTGTAATAAAGGATTTGACATGACCGAAAGAAAGCATTTTGTGAAGCAGAGTAAAAGAGGAGGAATTAAAAATGGCTTGGATAGAGAGTCACCAGGAGCTTGCTAGACATCCAAAGACAAAAAGGTTTGCGAGATTGCTGGGGGTTTCGCTACCGGCAGCAGTAGGCCATCTTCACTTCTTCTGGTGGTGGGCAATGGATTATGCCCAAGATGGCAGTCTATCCAAGTACGAAGCTGAAGATATCGCAGACGCTTGCGAATGGGATGGAGATTCCGAAACGCTCATGAAGGCATTGCATCATGCTGGTTTTGTGGATAGTGACATGACCATACATGACTGGTCAGAGTACGCGGGACGGCTCATTGAAAAGCGCGAGCAAAACAAGGAACGCAAACGGAAGTCACGTGCCAAGAAGAATGAAGAGCAAGAGACTCAAGGTACAGATCACGAAGATGTCACGCGCCCGTCACACGGACAAACGGAACCGTCACGTGAACAAGTAAGTGACGACTCCGTGAGTCACAGGGCTACCGAACCTAACCTAACCATACCTAACCTAAAACATAGTGGTGGTGTTAATAAAGAGCGCGACGAGCCTTTTGGGAAGGCCTATGAATCCGTGGAGAAATATTTTGGCGTTGCTGTCAATCCTGTACAGCTTAGCAAGCTTGAAAACCTCGTCAAGATGGGCATAGAACCGGAAGTGGTGGAACAGGCTGCCGTGCTAACCAGAGAGGTGGGAAAGGATATCCGGTACTTCTGGGGGATTCTTGAGAATTGTTCGCAGCGCGGGATTTTGACTTATGCCGCATTCGCAGAGGATCAAGCGCGCAGAAGGGAGGGACAGCATGCAAAGTCTAAGGGAAGCCCTGGCGGGATTCGACCTGGAAAAAATAAAGCAGCGAGCGGAGGAGCTGAAAGTGAGTTCGCCTATCTCGCAAAAGCCGGTAGAAGCTAATTACGCCTGTCACAAGTGCAAAGACGAGTTCGGCTATTTTAAAAAATCCCCCAGATCGTGAACGGGGAGGAATGGCTCATGGACGTTTGGGTCACCTGCGATTGTGTCGAAAAGAGAAGACTGCAGCGACTGTTTCAAGCATCCGCCATAACAGACGAGTTTGCCAAGAAGACGTTTGATAACTTCGAGTTGGGCCAAGTACACGAGATTGTCCGGGAAGCCTACGCGGTAGCGTGTGAATACGTCAGGGACTTTGACAAGCTCCGGAATCAGAGGAGTAACAGCATTGCGTTGCTGGGTCGCCCAGGGGCTGGGAAGACACACCTGCTTATGGCAGTGGCAAATAACCTCCTAGCGAGAGGAATCGGAGTGGTCTACTTTCCCTACGTTGAGGGATTTAACGAGCTTAGAAAAGACTTGGACCAGTTAGACGAGCGTGTGAGGAGGCTGCAACAGGCAGAAGTGCTTTTCATAGACGACCTGTTCAAGGGCCGTAGCGAGCCAACCGAATGGCAGAAAGAATAGCTCTTCGCCATGATCAATTACCGGAACCTCCAGAAATTGCCCATGCTGATCAGTTCCGAACGCAACTTTGCACAGATGGTGGAGATTGACGAAGCGATTGGCAGCAGACTCCGCGATATGGCCCGCGGGATGACGGTGACCATTATCGGCAATAAAGATTTAAATTACCGGATGAGGGAGGGCTGACATGAACGGGCAGATCGATGACTACGAACTCTTTGACAAAGACTTTGAGGAATTTTTACGCCGCGGCATAGAGCAGTACCAGGCAGACAAACAAGAGCTGGAAGAGGAGTAAACCACCATGAACAAAATAATCATTTGCGAGGATATAGATTTCATGTGGACTTTGACGGACATAAAACGCATTAAACAGATGTGGGAACAGGGAATGAGTGTAGATGACATGTCCAAATCTGTATCTAGGGATCCGGACGAAGTTGCCATACTCATCATGGAGTTGTTTCGGCATGGAGAGATAAAAGACCGCCCAAGAGGAGCGAGGGGGAACTAGCATGAACAGATTGGTCTTGGAAGGTTTGGTGCCGAGCGTCAACCACATGTACCGGAATGCTTACAAAGGCAAAAGAGCGGTTAGGGTACTCAGTCAAGAAGCGCGGGAATGGTACGAAGAAACGGTCATTTTAGCTTCAGACTGGCGGAAGAAAAACGGATGGCAAACGGCAGGAGGTAAAGTCATTGTTCGCTTGTGGTTCTACTTTCCGGACAGAAGGAGACGGGATACACATAACGGACTTAAAATTCTTTTGGACGCTTTGGAGGATGCTAGATTTTACGATGATGACAAACATGCGTTACCACAGGTCATGGATTATGGCATCGACAGGGAGCGTCCAAGGGTCGAAATAGAGCTTGAAAGACATGAGTAGGTATAAATGGTAATCCAAGAAGGAAAACCCCGCAGAAAGGACGATATATGCATTAAAACGCATGCCCGGAAGATGCTCGGAATGTGCAGGATGGAAATTCAAGCTCCGGTATGAAAATAGCGAGTTAATCCGGTTATGTACCGGTTGTGGTTCCAAGGTAAAAGTTTAGGCAAAAAAGGAGTGATCAACAATGAAATCTTTTGAATCTATTTACAAGGCAGTTAGATTTATCAAGTCGGAATTACCAAATGTAGAAGAAACGGATCAACTGTATTTGATGATGAACACATACACTTCATCGCTGTATGTGACAGAAGATAAAGATGTATTAGAAAAAATCATTGAGCAAGATTGGTGTGACTGTGGATGTGATACAGAACCAGATAGTCACGTAGAAGATTATAAGATTTGGGCTTATGAGATAGCTGAAAATGCAAATAGATGGGAGAGACTGTATAGAAATTACAAGCCAACCCTCCTTTCGAAAAGACACATCAGGGGACAAAAAAACCCAGTCGGAGAAGTTATTGCAAGCTTTACGGTGTCAAGATGGTAGGGAGGGGATAGAACATGTACACCAAGGAAATAAAGCATTGGCGCTACGATATTCCCCAGATTGATGGGGAAGGATGGGGCACGTTTTTGCTTGATGAAACAGGGATGTTCGCTGCGGTAACTGATTATGGGAATTGTGCTTACAAATGGCCTCATAGTGGATGTGAAGACTTTCGCCATTTTTTTGCGCAAGAAAGGACAAATTGGGGATATTTCCTCCCTAAGTTGTTTTATGAGTTAAAGGAATATGATGGGGATGAAACTCTTCAACGGATAAAAGAATACATCATAAGTTGTCGGAGAGATGGGACTTTTACCAGAGAAAAAGCTAGACAAGAGTGGGATCTGTTGGAACGTCATGATTGGCTTTATGGTGATTTTGAATTTGCTTATTGGTATGATGAAACATCCATATCTGATGCGGAAGAGTTCTATATAAGAGGGTATCCGAGTTCTGCTCTAGCTTTTGTTAACAAGCTATTGCCAAGGCTTTCGAAAGCTATACGAGAAGAGTTAGCGAGGGAGGGGATAGAGTGAAAGGACTCCTGAACCAGATTATACACGCGGACTGTTTTGATATATTCCCGGAAATTCCAGACGGATCGGTAGATATGATTTTATGTGATTTACCTTATGAAACAACCCAAAACGAATGGGATGTGGGATTGCCACTTGACCTGCTATGGAGCCATTATAAACGAATCATTAAACAAAACGGGGCTATACTTCTAACAGCTCAGCCGCCTTTCGACAAAGTTTTAGGAATGAGCAATATTAATATGCTCCGGTACGAATGGATTTGGGTGAAAAACAATCCTACGGGCTTCTTGAATGCTAACAAAATGCCACTCAAATCCCATGAGAACATACTTGTTTTTTATAGGCGATTGCCGACATATAACCCACAGAAGACACAGGGGCATCCTCCCGTAAACCACTATAAAAAGCTTTCGAGTGACGGAAGTAATTACGGCAATACAAAAGTAGGAATAGAGGGTGGAGGACAAACGGATCGCTTTCCAACGGACGTTTTATACTTTCAACGAGATCAAAAACGTTTCCATCCAACACAAAAACCAGTAGCTTTATTTGAATACCTAATAAAAACATACACAAATGAAGGCGCTCTAGTAGTTGATAATTGTGCGGGAGTCGCAACAACAGCAGTGGCAGCTATAAAAAATAAACGGAATTTCATAGCAATCGAGAAAGAAGAAAAGTGGGTCAAGATCGGGAAGCAACGCCTTCAAAATGTGCAGTTAGTAATGAATTTATAAGTTTGAGGGAGGGGATAGAGCATGCAACAAACTATTGGGAGGAATAAAGGAGAGGGCACCAGCCTTCTCCCTACCAAAAGGAGTTGAAACCGGATGAATGTTTACAAAATCAATAATTTATATATTGCTGCCAAGGATGCAGATAGCGCGTTGGGTTGCTATATAGATGAGACAGACGGGATGAGTGATATTTTTTTAGGAAAAATGAAAGAAGGGGATGAGTATCAGGTTACGATCTCAATCAAGCGCTTGACATCTCAAGAAATAAGCACAAAGACGGTAGAGTGCTGCTGGTACGGTTGTGAAGAATGCGAAGATAAAGATGATCACATTTATTATTCGTATCAGGAATTAATAGATCAGGCGAAGGAATTTCCACGCATGCTTGCAAAGGAGGAATGAGACCGGATGTTCATAGCAAAAAAAAGAGTTTGACCGGTCTTTAGTCGGAAAAGCCGTTTATATCTCCGGACGGGATATTTTAGGATATGAATGGGACGCACTTGCTTTAGTAAAAAAAGTAAGTGAAGACACTATGACAGTAGTATTAGATACAACTGAGGTAGAAACTTTATCCATAGATGACTTCGAGCATGGGCTAAATATGGAAGTATGGGAAAGGGGTGCAGGGGATGAGTAAAGCAAGCAATATGCCAATTCCTACAAGTAAGTGCAGGTGTAACAATTGTGGGAAGCCATTCTATGAATTAGTCAATCACAAACTAAAACAATGTCCATGGTGTAATCAGGTATTCTCAGATCTAAATTTATTTCCCAATATGGAGGAAATTTCTGAAAAATACAATTTGGTAATAGATCCACAGAATGGTGTGCCGAGCATTATGGTGTTAGGGGGTACAGAGGATGAATCATGAGCCTGTTATCATTGCACTGGAGCTGCGCATAGAAGAACTCAAGAGAAAGTACAAAGATGAAAAAGCCCGTGCCGATGCAGCGGAGGGTGAACTAAAACGCCTCAAAGAAAAATTGGAAAAGTTGGTTCATGAGTACATTGGACCAGATGACAACAAATGAACTGTTCGTAAGAGATTACCGTATAAGGAGTGATGAATTTTTGCAGGATCTAATTCAAGAATATAAGGATACAAGAAAGTCACTTCTTTCGGCTCGAGAACAATCAGAGGATAAAGCAGAAAGATGCATAATCAGTGAGATGATATCAGACTGTGAGTTTGTAATTGAATGGCTGAAAAAGGGACGGAGACCTGGGAATATAAGAGGTATAGAACGCCGGGCAGCTTACCAGCGAGAAAAGTTAATAGATCCCTTAAAACTTCAAGCTTTTGCTTTTAAAAGCACAGCCGGCAGCGCTTCTAATTTATCTGATTGGGAAAAATATAAAATAGAGGATGCATTATCCATATTATCCCATAGAGAAAGGGAATGTTATGTGATGGCTCATGGAGAATGTTTTTCCTTTAGTGAAATTGCTGGATTCCTGGGCATAAGTAAAAGCAGCGTGGAGAAGTACGTGGAGCGTGCACAGAAGAAAATTTTTCATGATTTAAATAGCAGTTTATTCCTTGTAGGATAAAAGTGGTTGATTTTGTCATACGATTTCCACCTATATATGACAGCATAAAACTACTGATCAAAAGAGGGGACCAGAAATATTTGGCAACCTCTCTTTTTTATTTTAATTTAGGAGGTAAAACATGAACCAACAAATAGAAAACAACTTTAAATACCACGCACCAAAAGAAGGACAGACCCAGAAATATACAGCAATCCGAGGAAAAGCGGAGGAGCTTGCCCATCTGATTGACGAGAGTTGCCCGAACAGCCGGGAAAAGTCACTGGCCCTAACAAATTTAGAGCAAGCAGTGATGTGGGCGAACGCTGCCATCGCAAGGAATTAAATTATACGGTCACTCAGTGGAGTGGCTTTTTATTTTGGAATGAGGAGTGGTGGCGTGGATTTCATGACGGTAGTAAGGGTTATTTGCATGATAATTTTGGGCACTCTTTCGATGTACGAATTTTATGGTTCCCATACCAGATATCAAGCGAATGATATTTCTGGGGCAATCTATCACATCCTGCTGGCTTTGTTTTGGGCTGTGTGGCTCCTCATTCAGGCTGTATTGGGTAAGTGAGCTTTTTTTACGATGATTTTTTGGAGGTGGGCACATGATCGCTTTAGCTTGGATACTGGCAGTGCTTTACTCACTCAACACCGGGTTAAGGGTTGCGGGAATTATTTGGGGTAAAGATGCTAGCATTAGGGTAGCCAATGCTATAATTGCTAGCATGACAGGATTAGTCGTATACTTCATGATTGCGTTCTTAAGGATGTAAGATTCATTTTTCACAAAACAAACTCAATACAAATTGGGAGGTGGGTGAGGTGAAATAGATGGCAAGAGCGAGAAGTCCGAACCGAGATAAGGCTTTGAAGATTTGGCTTAAACGTTCTGGTAACATAACAAACCGAGAAATAGCTGAAATGCTGGGGGAGAAAGAAAAGACCATCAGCAACTGGAAAAGTAGGGATAAGTGGAATGTAGTACTACAAACAGGTGAATGTAGTACTACAAAAACTGAGCCAAAAGGCGGTGCTCCAGAAGGAAACAAAAACGCTGTGGGAAATCGTGGAGGCGCGCCTCCTAGAAAAAATGCTAACGCCGTAACGCATGGTTTCTTTCGAAAGTACTTTCCCGAGGAAACGATGGAGATCATGGAGCAGATTTCAGAACGTTCTCCGCTTGACCTGCTTTGGGATCAAATCACCATACAGTATACAGCCATTGTCCGGGCACAGCGGATTATGTTTGTTCGCGATCAAGAAGATGAAACGCGAGTGTTGAAGAAAGACAGTAGCAGTGATAATTTCTTTGAACAAGAATGGGAGTATCAGCACGCTTGGGATAAACAAGCTACGTTTCTGCAAGCCCAATCTAGGGCTATGTCTACCCTGAGAAGTTTAATCAAACAGTACGAAGAAATGATTCGAGTTGGGCAGGGGGATGAGGAACAACGGCTCCGCATTCACAAATTGAAAGGCGAGATCGCATTGCTTGAACAAAAAGCAACCAAGGATCATGACAAGCCTATTGAAATCAGGATTAAACGTGCAAGGATGAGGCCGGATGATTGAAAAAGAGGTTAACCCTCACTTTGAAGATTTCCTTTTCGATTGGCATCACAAGTTTTATTTCCTTGTCGGTGGATACGGATCTTCTAAGAGTTACCACGTAGCATTAAAACTGGTGTTAAAGCTGCTGAACGAGAAACGGACGGCTTTGGTTGTTCGTGAGGTATACGATACTCATAGAGACTCTACGTATTCGCTATTAGAGGAAATCATAACGGATTTGGGACTGGATGGGACTGTAAGACCTATAACGTCCCCCATGCAAATACGATTTCCTAATGGTAGCAAGATCATATTCAAAGGTATGGATAAGCCGGCTAAACTTAAGTCGATTCATAATGTATCTATTGTGTGGATTGAAGAGTGTTCCGAAGTTAAATATGAAGGTTTTAAGGAGCTTCTTGGACGTTTGCGGCATCCTGCCTTGGACTTGCATATGTTGCTATCTACGAATCCGGTAGGTGAGGATAACTGGACATTCAAACACTTTTTCAAAGACGAATTAAAGAACCACATTGTGCTTGAAGACACAGATTTATACGAAAAACGGACCATTGTCAAAAACGATACCTTTTATCATCATTCAACAGCTGAAGATAACTTATTCTTACCTAAAAGTTATGTTGCCCAACTGGATGAACTAAAAGCCTATGACCCAGACCTTTACCGAATTGCGAGGGAAGGTCGTTTTGGTGTGAACGGAGTGAGAGTTTTGCCTCAATTTGAGGTAGCTTCTCATGAGGAAGTCATAGAAGCAATTTCACGTATACGAAAGCCGATTGAGCGAACTGGAATGGATTTTGGATTTGAGGATTCCTATAACGCTGTGGTTCGGCTGGCTGTAGATCACGAACAAAAAATTCTCTATATCTACTGGGAATATTATAAGAATCAGATGACCGATGACCGGACAGCCGAAGCATTACAAGAGTTTGCAAGAACGAAAGAACTCATAAAAGCAGATAGTGCTGAGCCCAAGACCATACGGTATTTCAGGCAAAAAGGCTTTAATATGCGTCCGGCAAAGAAGTTCCCAGGTTCTCGATTGCAGTATACAAAGAAGATAAAACGATTTAAAAAGATTATTTGCTCTGAGAAATGCCCGAACACGATCAGAGAACTTAAATATTTAACCTATAAGACAGATAAAAACGGCAGAATCCTACCGGATGAGTTCAATATTGATCCTCATACGTTTTCTGCCATTTGGTATGCACTAGATGATTACGAGGTAGCCGATCTAAAAAGTGGCTATTCATTTGAGTAGGAAAGGAGGAAAACCATGTCACCGGAAATGCAAGAAATCACAAACATACTGCGGGATGGAGCTAAGGCAAGAATGTCCTTGGAACAAATCATTCAAGTGGAAATGGGCGCGTGGAAAACGTCCGAAAAAAGAAAGTGGATGATGACCGGGGAGCGCTACTATAAAAATAAAACAGACATATTAAAGCGCGAACGAACCGCCATTGGGGAAAATGGATGTAAAGAAATAGTGGGGAACCTGGCCAATAATAAACTGGTTAATGGTTTTGTTCGCAAACTCGTTGATCAAAAGGTGGGGTATCTCTTATCAAAGCCCATGAGTATACAAACGAGCAATGAGGAGTATTTAGAACTGCTTACGGACTTTTTCGGAAGTCCGTTACTTCGGCTGATCAAAAATATTGGAAAAGAGAGCATCAACAAAGGAATTGCTTGGGTACATCCCTACTATGACATGGAGGGAAACCTATTATTCGCAAAGATCCCGTCAGAACAATGCATCCCCCTTTGGCGAGATGCCGCACATACTGAACTGGATGCCATGATAAGGACGTATGAGGTAGAGGTCTACGAAGGCTCACGGCGAACTACTGTTACAAAGGTAGAATGGTGGGATAGTTACGGCGTAAAAAGGTATGTGTTACAAGGCTCTCTTGTACCCGATGTGGAGGCAGGTGCTGAAGATTCCCATTTTCAATTCGTCGGCCAGGGTGAAACCGAAAAACCGATGAACTGGGAGCGTGTTCCGTTTGTAGCGTTCAAGTATAACGATGAAGAACAGCCACTTGTAGAATTGATCAAATCGTTAGTCGATGATTACGACGAAAGAAAATCTGATCACACCAACAACCTGGAAGACTTGCCCGATAGTATTTATGTTGTAAAAGGATTTGGTGGCACAGAGTCAGGGGAAATCCGAAAGAATTTATCTACATTCCGTATTATCAAAATTGATGATACTGAAGCAAACTCTGGTGTTGATACGATTTCTTTACCAATTGATACAGAAGCCTATGAAACACACATGAACCGAAACCGAAAAGACATCTATGAATTTGGGCGTGGTGTGGATACCCAATCTGAAAAATTTGGAGGAGATAAAAGCGGTGTTGCATTGCGCTTTTTATATGCAGATCTGGACATGGATGCGAACATCCTTGAAACAGAATTTCAAGCATCCCTGGAACAGTTGTTATGGTTTATTAATGCCCATATTTACAACACAACGGGGAAAGACTTTACTGGTGAGTCCGTGGATTTCATTTTTAACCGTGACATTTTAATCAACGAGACGGAAGCTATTAGCAATGCGAAAGATAGCCAGGGTGTGATCTCAGATGAGACAATTGTAGCCAACCATCCATGGGTAACAAATGCCCAAGATGAGTTACAACGCCTCAAGAGTGAAAAAGAAGAAGACATGAAGCGATTTGAGGAACAATCTTATCCTGGCTTGCAGCCGGAGGGTGAACCTGAATGAAGTCTCAGGAGTATTGGAGAAAACGTTCCGAGGAACTAGGATTGAGGCAGTTTAGAAAAGCAGATAGCTATGTGAACCGGCTCCAAAAGGAGTATGCGAAGGCTTGGAACTCTATGCAAAGGGACATCGAGACATTTTATATGAGGTTCGCAGATAACAATGAAATCAGCTACGCAGAAGCAAAAAAGCTCCTAGATGCAGGGGAATTGAAAGAGTTCAAAATGACATTAGAGGAATTCACTGAGAAAGCCAAAAACAACGCTGATCACCGGTGGACAAAGGAGTTAAACAATGTCTATTACAGGACCCGCATCAGCCGTTTGGAAGCCTTGCAGATCCAACTCAGGCATCAGATAGAAATATTGTCAGAGGGGACTAAGAGAGGCACGGGCGGCCTGCTGAGTGATACCTATACGGATACGTATCATAGAACGCTTTATGAAATCCAAAAAGGGACCGGCATTGGTGTTACATTTGCTAAAATTGATTCCGAGGCTGCCGGGAAAATCATATCGAATAAGTGGTTGAGCGCTAATTACAGTGAAAGAATATGGGCAAATAAAGCCAAATTGATCCGGGAACTGGATACTAATCTAGCACAGTCTCTAATCAGGGGAGACAACGTAAATAAGACGGCTCGTACACTATCCGAAAGGATGCAGGTATCCTTTTTGAATGCAGCAAGACTTGTTCAGACAGAAAGCGCACATATAACAAGTCAAGCTACGTTTGATTCGTATAAGGCAAGTGGTGTGGTTGAAAAATACGAATTCTTGGCTACCTTAGACCGAAGGACATCTAAAGTATGCCGTCATATGGATGGAAAGGTGTTTTTGCTTTCTGAAAAGAAAGAAGGAGTAAACTTTCCACCTCTGCATCCACGCTGCCGAAGTACCACGGTAGCGTTTTTTGATGATGATGTAGGTGTTAGAGCAGCAAAGGGCAAGAACGGGAAGACCTACTATGTTCCCGGCGATTTGAACTATGAAGAATGGTATAAACAATTTGTCGAATAACCGGACACGACCGGGTAAAAAGTGAGGAGTTATGTATATGGAATGGTTGGAAAAATTACTTGAAGGCAAAGGCTTGACCGATGAACAGATTCAATTAATTGCGGGAGGTGTTGAGGAAAACTATAAAGGGCATATTCCAAAACATCGCTTCGATGAAGTCAATGAAGCTAAGAAGCAGTTGGAGACTGAGATCAAGGATCGGGACAAACAATTGTCTGAATTGCAAAAAACAGTTGGGGATAATCAGTCGCTTCAAGATCAAATTGCTAAACTGCAAGATGAAAACAAAAAGAAAGAAGCAGAGTACCAAACAAAAATCAAAGATTTGTCCGTTACTAACGCTATCAAGTTAGCTTTGAACGGTCAGGTACACGATGAAGAACTAGTTGCCGGACTTCTGGATAAAACAAAATTGGAGTTGGATGAATCGGGAGCTTTAAAAGGACTCGATGACCAGGTGAAAGTCCTGCAGGAAAGCAAGGCTTTTTTGTTTGTCCAAAACGATCAGACATCGCCAAGATTTAAAGGAGCAAGTCCTGCCGATGGCGTGGATGGTAAAGGCGGCGAAGGCGGCCATGACGGAGACTTTGGTAAACGAGTCGCCGATTTCGCGAAAAGCAATGAAGGCTTAGAGAAAGCCAGATTATCTTATTTTGAGTAATGGAGGTTGGGTTCATGAAATTCGTTGAAACGAAGTTTAGCAATAAAAAAGACATCCTAAAATTCCCTGATCACTATGTCGCTGTTGCGGTTACGCTAGACGATGCAGGGGTAGAGGCAAATTCCGAGGGCAAAAAAATAATCCCTGCCGGTACTATTCTGGGAGGTGGAGTTCTTCAGGATACTTCTAAACTTGCCAAAAAAGCAAGTGGGGCGGAAGCAGAGGGAGTTCTTATGAATGATACTGACGTAACCTATGGTCCCGCATCAGGAGCTATGATCATTCATGGCTTCATCGATTCGGCCAAAATTCCCACACCGCCGGATGACGCAACAAAAGCAGTCTTAAACCAAATCACATTTTTAGCCTAAGGAAGGATGATAAACATGCCAAATATTTTTGATCTTGTAAACGCGAAGAATATTGCAACCTATTACCTTGCAACCCCTTCAAACGCCATTCCATATTTGGGAGGAACGCTGTTTCCGCCGAAGAAACAACTTGGGTTAGACCTGAGTTGGATAAAGGGTTCCCGTGGGCTGCCCGTTGCCTTAATGCCGTCTGAATTTGATTCAAAGGCAACTCTGCGGGATCGCATCGGATTTAGCAAAATTGATACGGAGATGCCGTTTTTCCGCGAGGCCATGAGAATTGGCGAGAAAGATCGGCAGGAGTTAAATAAACTAGCCGCATCGCAAAATGAGGCACTGATTATGCCTGTCATTAATGCTATTTACGATGACGTGACAACACTCATTAACGGTGCTCAAGTCGTCCCCGAACGGATGATTATGCAGTTACTTTCATCCGGAAAAATTGAAATTGAAGCCAATAGACTAGCGTACAAATATGACTACAAAATGCCAAGTGGCCACAAAATCACATTAACGACCGACACAGACAAATGGAGTCATCCGGAAGCCGACATTGTTGGGGATATTAAAACGTGGCAGGACACAGTAGAGGATGATACAGGAGTGCGTCCGACAAACGCCATTTGTACCCGCAAAACATGGAACTACATCCTACAAAACGTAGCCATTCGTAAAGACATGAATCCGTTAGGCGGGCAAAATATTATCATGACGGACGCCATGATGAAACAATACCTGGAAACGAAACTGGGCGTTAAAATATCCGTCTATAACAAAAAGTTTGCTTTGCAAGACGGAAGCATGCACTTGTTTTACCCTGATGGCTACTTTACCCTAATTCCGGATGGTACATTAGGCAATACGTACTACGGCACAACGCCGGAAGAATCTGACCTGATGACCGGAAGCACTGTGGCAAATGTGTCCATTGTCAATACGGGCGTAGCAATCACCACTATTAAGGAGCCACATCCGGTGAACGTTGAAACCATTGTTTCCGAGATTGTCCTGCCTTCGTTTGAAACCATTGACCAAATCTTTATTGCTAAAGTGGTCTAGGAGGGAACAAGATGGCTAAAAAACCGGATCAGACAGAGGCAGATAAGAAGCAATTAACGGCAAAAAAAGCGCAATCGCAAAAAGAACAATACGTGAAGGTGCAATGGGTTACAAATGTGAAATACCGAGGCAACATCTATTATGCGGGACAGCGAACTGATGTTCGAGACGATGATTATAGCACTCTTGTAAATGAGAAGGTCATTCGTTTAGAGGAGGGACAAGATGAGCATGTCAGGGAATGACATCCTAGCAATCGTAAAGCTTCGCCTTGGCCTCCCTGATGAGTTCGACGCATTGGTCCTATCCTACGTGAAGGAAATCGGGGAGCGCATTCTTCATTATTGCAATATTAAAGTTATCCCCGCAGCTTTACATGAGGTGTGGACCTCCATGGTGATCGATATACTGCGAATTGAGCAGCCGAAACTTCCGGGAATCGAAGAAACGAACGGGACAGCCGAGAATATTAAGATTGGGGACACCTCCATCAGTCCGGCGAATAGCTCCAGCGTGACGAACGCATCAAAAAAAGTAATGGAGTCCATCGTCACCAACTACCGGGTAGATTTAAACCCGTACAGGAAAATGAGGTGGTAGCATGGCCAGCTATACTAGGCATCGTAAAACAATTGAAAAAATGTATGAAGACCAGGCTACGATTAGCGGTTTCCGGGAAGTAACGAAGCCCAATGGAAGTACGAATCTTGCACCAGTGGTGGTTTATGAGAATCAACCTTGCCGGATATCCCAAAAAGCCCTAGGTGCAAATAATCAGAAAGATGCTCAGAACAATATCGCCTATGAGACCAAGTTGTTCATTTCACCTGAATTAGAGCTCCACCAAGGGGATGTGGTAGAAATAAAACGCGGTGCATTAAGCAGAGAGTATACTGCCGGTGAGCCATTCGTGTACCCAACCCACCAGGAAGTATCCTTACAAAGAAAGGGTTATGCCTAATGGCCAAATGGGGAGATGTAGACTTTTCAGAGCTTACGAAGTTTACTAAGAATCTTGAAAAAGCGTCCAATAGTGATCTGATTGGGCGCTTTATTTCGGACTTTTTGATTGAAATGGCGATGCGGGCAGATAGAAAGATCAAAAAACGCACGCCTGTAGGCAAGACTGGACAACTAAGGCGAAACTGGAAAGTGGGAAGTGTACAGAAGATGGGGAATGAGTATGTCGTAGAAATATCTAATGAAACCCATTACGGCTCGTTTGTAGAGTACGGGCATCGGACCAGAGACCTGAAAGGATGGGTGGAAGGTCGATTTATGATTACCATTTCCATGAAAGAGATCGAAAGGGAGCTGCCTAAGTACCTTGAAAAAAGGTTCACAAAATTCCTCGAAGGGCTGATAGGATGAATCAAGTTAAAGATGGAGTTATCCGGAAGTTAAAGACGCTATACCCGGATGAGAAGGTTTCCGATGAGAAGATCCGGCAAGGGTTAGAGAATGTTCGCTTCTTCGTCAAGGTACTGGATACAGCGCAGAATAGGGAGTTAGACCGCCGCTATAAGCGATGTGTCTTCTTGGATATCCATTACTTTGCTTCATCCTATGAAGAGGCGTACGAGGTAGCAGAGACGCTCTATGAAGGCATGGAGTATATACAAGTTGGGGAACACACAGTCCGGGGAACCGGGATGAGAAGCGAGATTGTGGACGATGTTTTACATTTTTTCATTTCATTTGATTACCATGTCATCAAACCAAAAGCGCCTGGCACAAAGCTGCAAGGATTAGAGCAGGAGGGAATTATCCGTGAGTAAAATGAAACAAGCCGTAAAGCCGGCTGTCTTCAGCAAGGAGCAATTCCTTGAATCCAAACAATTTAAAACAATAGAAAAAGATATTTTGTCCATTGTTTTAAAAGAGGACAGGGCTTATACAATCGAACAAGCAAAGGAAATGATCAAGGAACTACTTGAGAGGGAGGTTCGTTAAATGGCAGGCGGAACTTGGGAGAACCAGAACAAAGTAAGACCGGGAGTATATATAAATACAGCGTCCGAACGAAAGTCTATGACGGCAGTTGGGGAACGCGGCACCGTTGCAATTCCACTTACGCTAGGCTGGGGACAGGCAAAAGAGGTCCTAACCATTCATGTTGGAGACGATGTAAAAGAGCTTCTGGGGTACGATATCACGGCACCAGAGATGTTATTGCTTAGGGAAGCATTCAAACGGGCTAAGACAGTAAAACTATACCGGTTAGCTAATGGAGTAAAGGCTCAGGGAAACATTGGGGATATCACATTGGAGGCTAAATACAGCGGTATCCGTGGCAATGATATTAAAGTCAGCATAGAGGCGAATATAGATGACCCAACAAAGTTTAAGGTGAGGACCTTCGTGGCCAATGAGGAAGTACACAGGCAAGTGGCTTCTACTGCTGGGGACTTGGTTTCGAATGATTGGGTTCATTTCGAAGCAAAAACGCCCGATGCCGCCTTAACAGAAACAGCAGGAGTCCCCCTGACGGGTGGTGCAGACGGAAATGCCTCCTACCAAGATTATGTAGACTTCTTGACGGCAATCGATGCCCACGAATTCAATGCGATCTCCATCCCTTATGAAGGGCAGGAGAGCCATAAGTTAAACCCTCTTGTTCTCGCTCAGATAAAGCGCTGGAGGGAAGAGGAAGGCAGAAAGGTACAAGTAGTAGTTGCCAACTACAGAGCCGATTACGAGGGTGTTATCACCGTTAAAAACGGTGTCGTTTTGGAGGATGGAATAAAACTGGATTCGGCTCAAGCTACGGTGTGGACGGCAGCCGCCACAGCTTCGGCAGGGGCGAACGAATCCCTCACCTACCAGTCTTATGAGGGTGCGGTGGATGCAAATCCACGTTTGACAAATAAGCAGATTGAAGAGGCGCTAACAGCCGGAGAATTTGTCTTCGTTTATAACAATAATCGCGTGATCGTAGAGCAGGACATTAATAGTTTTGTCTCCTACACAGAGAAAAAGCGTAAACACTTTTCCAAGAACCGGGTCATTCGTACGCTGGATGGCATTGCTAATGACAGCAAACGAATATATGAAACCCAGTATATTGGCAAAGTAGATAACAACGCGGATGGCAGAAACCTATTTAAACAAGAACTCATTCGGCTGCTGGAGTTGTATCAAGGTATGAACGCAGTGCAGAACTTCGATGCCCAAAAAGACGTAACCGTAGAACCCGGCAAGGAATCAGACAGTGTGACGGTGGACGTGTATATCCAGCCGGTGGATGCCATCGAAAAAATCTATATGCAAGTAGAGGTGAAATGATATGTCTTGGATGAAAGCAGCAGATGCCATTTCCGGACAGGAAGGGCGAGCCTATGCAACCATCAAGGGAAGAGCAGAAGAAATGTTTTACGTAAAAAGCATTGAGGTGACCGCCAAAAAAATAAAAAGGAAATTCGTACACTGGGAAAACGTGGCGACCAGCACAAAGCGAATGGATGGTCAGGCGAGGGGAAAATGACCCTTTATTATGTCACCACAACATTCCGCCAGCTTATGCTGGATTATATCAAAACGGGAAAAGATACCTACTTTGATATCATGATCACCAATGAGGACCCGGCATCTGAAATAGGAGCCCAAACCGTCATTTTAAAGAACGTCAACTTAGACGAAGTGATCATAGCTAAACTGGATATAGAGGGTGATGCTTTAGACGAAGAAGTCAGCTTCACCTTCGACGATGTAGATATTATCGATTCGTTCAAAAAACCAACCCTATACTAATTTTAAAAAAAGGAGACTGAAAAACAATGAGTGGAGGATTACAAGCATTTTTTGCCCAAGAGGCTGGCGAAGCCATTACGGAGAAGGTCGTGGTATCCGATCGGTTTAAAGATAAGGACGGAAAACCTGTACCGTGGGAAATCCGCAGCATGACGGAAGCCGAGAATGAAGAGATCCGCAAGTCTGCAACAAGAAAAGTAAAATCCAAAAATGGCATGTATACGACAGAAACCAATAATGAGCTTTACTTGGCGAAACTGGCGGTAGCTAGTGTTGTTTTCCCAGATTTAAAGAATGTGGAACTGCAGCAGTCCTATGGAACATTGGGGGCCGAAAACCTCTTACGCAGGATGCTGCTTCCTGGGGAGTATGCGAATCTGATTGAAAAAGTACAGGAGATCAACGGCTTTGATAAAGACATCGAAGATCTAAAAGAAGAAATAAAAAACTAATGGAAGAGGGCGATGGTGAGACGAATTATGCTTACTACGCCCTCCATGAACTTCATATTTTGCCACATGAGTTAGTCAAAATGTCGCGCTTCGAAAAAGCCGCCATCTACAAGATGATTGATATGCGCGTGAAAGAAGAGAAGAAATTGCGAGACAAAATGAAAGAATAACAGTGGGTAAGGCGCTCTTATAGAGTGCCTTTCTCTACTTAGGGGGGTGAAGTATGGCAACTGTAGCAGCATCACTCAAAATCTTTGATGCCTTTTCTAACCCATTTCAAAACTTTGCTCGAGGTGCGAAATCCGCTGACTCCGCATTACAAAAATTGCAGGCCGCCGCCAATCGTACTCATAACATGAAGGCTTCCTTAGATGTCAGCGGGGTGATCAGTAGAAATACGGCAGCGCAGTCCAAATTCAACCATCAGCTTCAGGACGGCACGAATAAAGCCCATAATCTCACCAAAAGCATCAAATCCATTGCTGCGGCATATGTAGGCCTTGAAGCTGCGAAAAAAGTGTGGAATGCCACGATCGGCGGGGCCATGGAACAGCAGAAGATGGAGGATATGTTCAAGGCTAGAACAGGGGATTCTGAAGTCGGGAAAGCGATGTTTGAAAAGTTCAAAGGCAATGCGATTAAAGCTGGGGTGGATGTCAAGGAGGCGTTAACCGGCGCACTCTCTTTCTTTTCTACTACAAAGAACAGTGGCCAGATTCAAGAATTAAACATGATCGCCAAACAGCTCAACGCCTTTGATACTGCCGGAAATGGGCTTGCTGGGGCGGTTTTCTCTGTAAAGGAAGCCTTATCGGGGGATATTGTATCTCTTTCTGAACGGTTTAATATTGGGAAAGCAAAAATCAGAAGCACGGGACTAGTTGAAAAAGCCAAAAAAGGCGACATAGACGGATTTATCCAATCCTTTCAAAAGCTTTTAGAACTTGAAAGCATGGGGAAAGATGCCTTTAACCGCATGCTGGATGGACCGGCATATAAATGGAAAATGCTCTTAAACAATTTAAAAAACATGTTTGCCGATGCCGGGAGATGGGCGGTTCAAGCGTTCATGCCGCTGATTAATTTATTTAATCAAATCATACAGAGTCAGGGGATTCAAACCTTTTTTGTCATCCTTGGCTCTTTGCTGTATGGAATTGCGGTTGCGATAGGCTGGATAGGCAATAATGTCATTTGGCTGTTTGATGTGATCGCTCCCTATGCTTCGGCCATCCTAGCTTTTTTTGCTATTTTAGCTTTGCAATATGTTCCGGCGCTCATTGCTTCTTTACTACAGTTAGGGCAAGTTGTGTTGGGGGTTATGCTTAAATTTCTGTTCACTAACCCAATATTATTCGGCATTGCCTTAGCTATAGGGGTAATCATTGCGGTTCTTATTCTTTTCGGGGTTACGGCGCAGGAAATACTAGGTTTTGTTGCTGGATTATTCGGCTCCTTTTTTGCCTTTTTTCATAACGGTTTTGCCTTAATGTGGAATAGGGTCGTATCGTTCGCTGAGTTTTTGGTGAATGTCTTTATTGATCCTGTATACGCAGTGAAGAACTATTTTTACAATATGGCGGTAGACTTTGGCAAATACATGGTCAATATGATTCGAAGTGCAGAAGATTTTGCCGGGGTATTTACAAAGGTGATCTTTGAGGCTATCAATATAGCACTTAGAGCCTTTAACTTGTTTGCGCAAGGGCTCAATATGGTTTTGGGCACCAAATTTAAGTCAGTAGGGCTTCTTGATACCGAGAACCCCCATGCCCTTTCAGATAGGGTGCAGGGTGTTATAGATAGCATTCCGAAGCCCACAAGTGATAAAGATGTTGTGGATTTTTCAAAATATAAAATGGAACAGTGGAACCTAAAAGATTCGTTTGATACGGGTTATGGAAAAGGTTTTGATTTTACCAATAAACTCAAAGATGGCTTCAAAATGCCCGGATATGATCCAGATGATATCCTCAACAAATGGGATGCGAAGGCAGGGAAAATGGCTCCTATTTCCGATGATGATAAAAAGAAGAAGCCGAAAATGCCCAAGGCACCTAAACAGCCAAAGGTGAAAATGCCGAAGTCACTTAAGAAAGTGGACAAAGTCGGAAAGATCGAAGATCAAGTAGATATCTCAAGTGAGGATCTGAAAGTCATGCGGGAGCTGGCAGAGATGAAAAGTATCCAGAATTTCGTTACGCTAACTCCGACAGTTAATGTCAAGACAGGAGATATCCGAGAAGGCTATACGCTTGATGAGATCATTGATCGGCTCACAGATAAACTTCAAAGTGACATCGTTGCAAGCGCTCAGGGGGTGTATGGATGAGAACGGGGATCTGGCTCAGTTATAACAACCAGGAGGAAGGATTCAAGCTCCCCGTAAATCCTGAGAATATTGAAATCAGTGGGGGAAATAACGGGAAGACCTACAGTGCGGTAGGGTTAGGAGAAATCAATGTGATCAAAGAGTTAAGGCTTCGTGACATCAAGTTCGAGAGCATTTTTCCGGCCATGAATTATCCCTTTGTCGAAAAGGACGCGGTACTCCTGGAACCCTCCCACTATGTGGGCTACTTAGAAAAATGGCTCACCAAAATCCACCCTATCCGGTTTATCTATGTCGGAGATACAATAGATATCAATTTGGCCATGTCCATTGAAGAGTTCACCTACAAGGAAGTAGCAGGATCTCCGGGAGATATTGAATATTCACTGAGTCTGAAGGAATACCTTTTCTACGAGGCTAACCGGGCTATTATTACCAGTAACGGGGTACAGGTGGACACGGGGCGGCCGGATGAGCGAGAATCCAAAACGACACATAAGGTTTTACCCGGCGAAACCCTCTTCCGCATCGCCCAGAAGCATGGCACCACACTGAAGGAACTTCAAAACATGAACAACATGACGGATGAACAAGTCAAGAAATTGAAAGTTGGATCCGTCATAAGGTTAAGGTGAGGTCATGAAAAAAAGCGTTAAAGAAATCCTGATGAACAGCAAGAAGCGCGGGATCATCTGGGAAATCTCTGAACTCGTAACGGAGATCACTTATAAGACATCCCGGATCGGAAAGCCGGCTGAATTAAATATATCTTGTATCAAAAAGGGGTTGTATCAGAATGCTATTTTTGGTTTTGAAAATGGGGATGTCATCCGGTTCCGCATGAACGGTGTAAACCTATTCTACGGTTACATTTTTAAAATTAGCAGCGGAGCAGATGAACAGGTTACACTCACTTGTTATGATCAAACGCGTTACTTAAATTCAAATGACACCTATGTATTTAAGGGTATGACAGCTACCGATGTGATCCGGCGTATTGCGGGGGATTTGCAGCTTTCTGTTGGTTACTTAGATAATACCGGTTATGTCCTCCCACCCATGGCTGAAGACGACAAAAAGCTTATGGACATCATTTGCAAAGCTTTAGATACAACACTCATCGCTACGCACCGAAACTATGTTTTTTACGATGATTTCGGTAAATTGACACTCAGAAATATTAATGACATGAGGGTAGATGCCGTAATAGGGGATAAAAGCTTCATGACGGATTACGACTATGAAAGGTCCATTGATGGCGAGACATACAACCGGGTGAAAGTGGTTCAGGACAACAAAGAAACGAAACGCAGAGATGTCTATATAGCTCAAGACAGTGCCAATATAGCCAAGTGGGGAAGGCTCCAACTCTTTCGAAAGATCGATGAGAAACTAAACAGCGCTCAAGCACAGGAAATCATGAATAACCTCATTGAGTTGCACAACCGGGAGCAAAGAAAAATCCGGATTGATGCGATTGGAGACTTGCGAATCCGTGCAGGGTGTTTTATTCCCATTGTCATCAAGGAATTGGAGATCAAACAATATTTCCTAATTGATGAGTGCACGCACAAATTTGAGGGAGAAGACCATACGATGACGTTAGATTTGAAGGTGATATAATGCTGAACATTATTAAGCAGGCTGCTCTTGGTGCTGTCGATACGTCGAATCCCGTTGCTATTCTATTTGGAGAAATAAACAAAACGAGTCCTCTTGAGGTAAACGTCGATCAGCGTTTTGCTCTCACAGAGGATTTTTTCATTGTGCTGGATCAGGCCAAGGAATTATCTGTGGGAGATAGGATAGCTTTGCTTCGCGTCCAAGGCGGGCATAGCTATGTGATACTTGGAAAGGTGGTGTAACCATGCTTCCTACCGGATCCATTTTAGCGCCCGATGACACCATTCAAATCACGCAGCAGCCAAGCAAGACCTACAAAATAGATTTTGAACAGAAACGAGTAACGGGAACCGTAGACGGTCTAGAATCCGTAAAGCAGTCTGTAAAGAAAATCCTGTGTACATCCCGTTTCGAACACCTCATATACAGCGATAGGTATGGAAGCGATATAAAACCATTGATTGGGAAAACTCCTGGGCTTGTACAGTCCGATCTTAAAAGACGCATTTCCGAAGCACTTATGCAGGATGACCGAATAAAAGAAGTAGGAAACTTTAGATTTGATTCGTCTGGTGACTCTACTACTGTCTCCTTTACTATAACGAGTGTTTTTGGGGTGATCAATGAAGTACAGGAGGTGAAGGAAATTGTATGAGGAACAAACCTTTGAAGCGATCATGAAGAGAATGCTGGACAGGGTTTCGGGTGACGTAGATAAACGGGAAGGCAGCGTGATTTATGATGCCCTGGCCCCTATTGCTTTTTCATTAGCTGAAGCTTACGCAGATTTGGATATAAACTGGAAGCTATCTTCAGCCAGTACAGCCTCCGGAGAGTATTTGGAATGGAACACCTCAGACTTTGGGGTTACGCGGGAGCCGGCTACAAAAGCAAAAAGGAAAGGTGTCTTTGAAGATACAAACAGTCATCCTAAAGACATACCCGTAGGCAGCCGTTTTAGTATTGAAAAGGTGACCTATAAGGCGATAAAGAAACTAGCTATAGGCGAATACGTCTTAGAGTCGGAAGTACCTGGAGAGATAGGAAATAAGCATTTTGGCAAGCTGTTGCCGATTGATTTTATCGAGGGTTTGGCAAGCGCAGAATTAACTGACATTATCGTCCCCGGAGAAGATGAAGAGGATGATGAAAGTCTAAGGAAAAGGTATTTCGACCAGCTCAATGAAAAGCCGTTTGGCGGAAATATCCCCGATTATCAACGGAAGTTAAAATCTATAAACGGGGTTGGGGGAGTAAAGATATTTCCGTCCTGGAAAGGTGGCGGTACGGTCAAGTGTACGATTATCGCGAGTGATTTTAATCCGCCTTCCCCCCAACTGGTGGAGGATATTCAGACGGAGATTGACCCGGTGGAGAATGCCGGAAAGGGCATCGGCTGGGCTCCCATTGGACATGCCGTAACCATTGCTCCGGTTCACCCCGTTACAGTCGAGGTGAGTACGACTCTGGTATTGAACCGGGGAGTTACCGTGGGACAAATCCGGGAGGAATTGGACAACGTAATATCCGAGTATTTGCTTGCTTTGCGGAAAGGCTGGGAAATTGAGGACAAGCTTATTGTCCGGGTGAGCCAGCTGGAGGCGCGTATCCTGACCGTAAGCGGCGTAGCAGACATAGCGGGAACACAGCTAAACGGAGCTGCCGGCAATCTGGAACTTGGCAGCGAGGAAGTCCCTTTATTTGGGGGTGTTCAGATTGTCTAAACTCATCGATATGCTGCCGGCTTACTACCGAGAGATCAAGGAATTCCAAGAGCTTATGAAAACGATGGACGAAGAGGCTAGGTTGTTTCAAATTGAAATCGAGAGGCTATTAAACAATCAATTTGTCCTCCGTTCAGACGAAGTGGCCACTAAACGCCGGGAAAATGAGCTCAGTATCCAAGCAGATCCACAGGAAGAAAGTCTAGACTTCCGGCGGAAGCGTATCGTTAACCGGTATTCGACTAAGCCTCCTTTTACCATCCGGTATTTGCAGGAAAGACTTGATTTTCTGCTTGGTAAAGGTCGAGCAACAGCCAGCGTGGACCCTCAAAAGTTTATTTTAAAGGTCAATACTAAAATCAATGATGCTGCGGTATTTCGGGAAGTGGAACACACCATCCATACCATTAAGCCGGCTAACCTAGTCTACAACCAAGAAACCTCCCTGCAGGACGGCATAGGGATTGGGGAGCATATTTACAAGTCTACCTTGACCCGTAAGACAAAACTTGGATCATGGAAACTTGGCCGGGTTCCATTCGCAGAGAGAGGCAAGGAGGAACTGGTGAAATGATTGCTACAGCTTTTTTAAATGAGGTTGCAGGGTATGCCGCGGATCGAATAGGAAAAGTGGTCCTGAACGGTGAATATGAAGTTGAAAACGTTCAGAAGACGCTTAATGAGCACGTAATTAATCTTGAGTATATGGTGCCCAAGGGAGCAGTTGAAAACATTCATACCATTGAAGTAAAAGCAACGGACGGTGGGTTGATTAGTAAAAATGAGGTCTTTATCCCGATTACTTCAGATACCGTGATCAAACAAACCTTATTTGTGGAGGAGGTGTAACCCTTGTCATATGTACCTAAATTAAATTGGAAACTGGATGATACAGTGACTGAGAAGGATTTTAACCGGATTGAAGGCGGGATCAAAGAAACGTTAGATAAGTACAAAGATGTTGAAACTACGATTAGCGAGCTTTTTACCTCTGTCAGTAATGGGAAAGAACAAGTTGCTAAGGCCATTACTGACCAAGGAGTGCCCGCGGTAAAAGAAGACCCATTTAAAGACTTAGCAGCGAAAATTAGAAGCATTGATAACGGCAATATCCCTATATATGTACAACCTACAGAGCCGACAAACAAAACGGGGTTTTGGATACAGGATGAGCAAAATGAAATTGAACATGTTGTGTATACAGATGTTTTTTCTGAATCTGGTGAATGGACAACGGGGAAAGACATGCCAACGGCGAGAAGTGGTCTAACATCAAGCGTAGTAGGAGATAAAGTCTATGTCATAGGCGGGCATGATGGTCTTAACAGTCTAAGCAAACTAGAGATTTACGACACAACCACAAATACATGGACATCAGGCAAAGACATGCCGACGGGAAGGGATGATCTAACCTCAAGTGCTGTAGGGAATAAGATTTACGTTATAGGTGGGTATAATGGTGATAATCTAAGCAAACTAGAAATCTATGACACAACTACAAACACATGGGCAGCAGGCACAAACATGCCAACAGCAAGGAAAAAATTAACCTCAGGAGTAATAGGGGATAGAATCTATGTAATAGGTGGAAATTATGATAACGACCACAACAAACTAGAGATTTACGACACAACCACAAATACATGGACAAAGGGCGCAAACATGCCAACTGGAAGGTATGCTCTAACGTCAGGTGTGGTAGGGAATAGAATTTATGCAATAGGCGGCCATAATAGGGGTGGAGGTAATCCTAACAAACTAGAAATTTACGACGTAACCACAAACACATGGACAAAGGGCAAAGACATGCCAACGGGGAGGACTTATCTAACCTCAAGTGCGGTAGGAAATAAAATCTATGTAATAGGTGGATCTATTGTTCACAAAGAATTAGAGATTTACGACACAACCACAAATACATGGACAAAGGGCGCAAACATGCCAACTGGAAGGGGTTCTCTAACCTCAAGCGCAGTGGGGGGTAGAATCTATACAATAGGTGGTTGGGGTGGTAATAGTTATCTAAGCAAACTAGAGATCTATAGTATTACACCAGAACGGTATCCTTCTAACTCCTTGGTATTTAAAAACGGGACAGCAAAGGATGTAAATATCCCTAATAAAACAAAATTAGGCATTAAGTACAGCCAACGGATACAATTTAATTCTGCCTATTACTTTAACAAGTTGGCGGAATTGGTCTATAAGCCCATTTATTTTGGCAATGGTCAAACGTGGACAAGAATTCTGAACTAGGAGGATGTAAGCATGGAATATATCATTTGGGACAAAAAAGAAAGCATTAACGGAGTTCCTGCGAAGAAAGTATTAGAATCTAATCCGCATTGGGAGGATGCAGACCTGATTCTCATTATCGAAAACGGCAGGATCACGCGAATTGAAGACATTCAAATCATTAACGCGAACGCTGGTGGCAACCTCTTTGACAAGAACGACAGCTTAGAGGTAAAAGCCCAAAAGGTATTTGACCATATTGTAAAAGAGCGTGAGGAGCAGGAGAACTCCGAAAGCCATCCAGATTCTCCAGTGCCTGAGCAGCGAATTCGTGACCTGGAAGAAGCTCTAAACAAGCAAAAGGAAGATATGGACAAAGCCATCATGGAGCTGACGTTTGCGTTAGGAGGTGCTAAGAAAGATGTTTAATGAAGATAGTATCTGTGTGGACGTTTGGTGTAGAGCCGTAGTGACTGGAGTACATCCATATAGCGTTGTTCCGGATCTGTACAATCTGCGGGAAGAGGTCAGCAAGAAGCTTGAGAAAATGGAAGAGAAATCAGTTAGCGCCAAAAAATAAGGCGCATTTTTTATGCGAAAAAACAGGAGGGACTATGGAAGACCAAATCTTTAATACAGCGCTAAATACCGGGATATTTGGCGTTTTGTTTATCTGGCTGCTGTTTACAACGATGAAGAAAAATGAAGTGCGGGAGAAGGAGTATCAAAAGACCATTAGCGAGAACCAGGAAGTTATCCGAGAGCAAGCAAAGTCTTTTAGCCTTCTTTCAAGTGATATTGCCGAGATTAAAGGGATTCTAAAAGGAAAACCTGGGGAAGGAGAAGCCCAATGATGGAAATCAGAGAAATGCTAGTAGACCCAAGTAAATATGGCGTTAAATGCCCAAACAAGATGACACCAAAATATATTACGTTTCACAATACGGCTAATGATGCGCCTGCAGAAAATGAGATCCGTTATATGATCGGGAATAATAATGAGGTTTCGTTCCACGTTGCTGTGGACGATATGGAAGCTGTTCAGGGCATTCCTTTTGATCGAAATGCCTGGCATTGCGGTGATGGGAACGGAACAGGAAACCGTCAATCCATTGGCGTAGAAATTTGCTATTCCAAGTCCGGCGGCGGCCGATATTACAAAGCAGAAGATAATGCGGCTATTATCATTGCTCAGCTTATGAAACAGTTTTGTATTCCTATTGGAAATGTGGTTCCGCACCAGCATTGGAGTGGTAAATACTGTCCGCACAGAATGTTAGATGAGGGAAGAGTGCCAAGCTTTATAGAGCGAATTAAACAAGCATATGAAGGAGAGGAAGACGACATGAATAGAACCTTACAACTGGAAGACTGGCAGTGGAAACAGCTTTTTGACAATATGGGGTTAGCCTGGAATGCAGGGAAGTTTACTGATTGGGGTTGGATGGTTAAGATCGAAAACCACACCCTTACTGTTGATGAATTGGTATGGCTCAATAACCACATTTTGGTGAGTGGGCTTATAAGGTAGATGGTTATGAAAAACCGGATATCGTTGGAGGTGAGCCATTCGACTAAACTCGATAAGTGGATTGCAGGACGACACTATTTGAAATCCACACCAGCTGGAGCAAGGCTGCGCTTATGGATTCTGGACGATCAGGGGAATCGAATAGGGGCAATGATGTGGGGGCGACCCGTTGCAAGAAACTTGGAACAGACATCTTTGCTCGAACTCACAAGAATGTACCTCATTGATGATACGATTCCAAACGCAGAATCTAAGGCTCTCTCGCTTGCGAGGAAGTACATCCGTAAACACTTTCCTGATGTAAAGGGACTAGTCGCTTATTCGAGTACCGGGCAGGGACACGAAGGAATCATATACAAAGCTGATAATTGGTTTATGTTTGGCTTAACCAAGTCGGGTAAATGGTCAAATCGAGACGGTCGCACTGATAGAGACACGTCAGGAAAAGTACGGTGGTGCAGGTCACCATAAACGATTAGGAGGATGCAATGAAAAAGTATCGTAAAAAGCCTGTTGTAGTATCGGCAGGTCGGTGGTGGAAGGCGGGAGATGTGCCTGATGCCCAAATACGGGAACTTGATCATGACGGGGTTTGCAAAAATATTTGTAGAGTATGTGGAAATTCCATATCTATGCATGGACAATGTAAAACGTTAGAGGGGCATCACATCGTCTGCCCAGGTGATTACATCATTCGAGGCGTTAAGGGAGAGTACTATCCATGCAAGCCGGATATTTTCACTGAGACTTATGAACTTGTGGAATAAGGGGAGGACGCTATGAATATAGAAATTACAGATGCTTTACTGGTTGCTGTTATCGTGGGTTTTGTAGAAATATCGAAAAGGATGGGGTTACCCGTTCGTTTGGCTCCCGTTCTGTCCGTTATCCTGGGCATCATAGCAGGCGTTGTTTACTTCCCAGGTGATGTGAAGACGAGCGTTATGTTTGGTATTATTTCTGGTCTTACTTCATGCGGGCTATATAGTGCTGGTAAGAGTGCAGTAAAGAAAGAACAATAAACATAGTTAAACCCGCGGGCTTTGATATGCTCCCCTTTAGGTAGACAGATGAATGAAGGGGAACATATCACTTTGGCTTGCGGGTTATTTTGCGCTAAGTCTAAGCACAAGTATTTTGTTTTGGTCCACCTTTGAAAGATATCTTATGAATTCTTCATTCAGTCTTTTTTGGGATGGTGATGACTTCGATTAATTTAGATTTCATTCGAATTATTTTTTTATAGCAGAGGAATCGAATAAACTTGACCAAGAACATTTATATTATATATAATTAAACCATTCGATAAACGAGGAAGGAAATGGTGAAATCGAATGAATGCTGTTTTGAAGCAATTACCATCCCTTATTAGAGCTTCACTTGACGGTGATAAAAGAACTGTTGAATTGTCGGTTCTGTCGATCATTAGGAAGATAAAAAAAGAAAATCCACTTTTATCTTCAGAGCTGGCTGAAATTATTACAACTTATAATGCTGGAGCTCCTTTAACAAGATCAATGGGTATTGAGCCTCCTCCTGTCGATAAGGATTCTTTTATGTCTTTAGTAAAGATAAGTGACTACTCAACTTTTGATCAAACTGTTATTTTAAACGAACAGATTGATAAGTCCATTCGACGTTTTTTAAAAGAAAGAGAGCTTATGACAAAGCTAATAGCTAATGGTATTAAACCACCAAATAGTATACTGTTTTACGGGCCACCTGGAGTTGGAAAAACTTTATTGACTAAATATGTAGCACATTGTCTGTCTTTACCTTTAATTACTTTAGATTTATCATCGGCAATCTCGAGTTATTTGGGCAAAACAGGTCAAAATTTAAAAAAAATTCTAGATTACGGGAAAAATAGTCCATCTATTCTTCTCCTTGATGAATTTGATGCTGTTGCAAAAAGAAGAGATGATCCTTCTGATTTAGGGGAGTTGAAAAGAATTGTTAATGTTCTGTTGAAGGAGTTGGAGGAGTGGCCGGCACATTCCATCATTGTTGGTGCAACGAATCATCCGGAGTTCCTAGATAAAGCTATTTGGAGACGGTTTGACTTGAAAATAGAAATACCATTTCCGAATGAGGAGCAAAGGTTTCAACTATGGAAGTTTTATCTTAATAAAGAAATTGTTGAAATCGAAGATTCACTTATAAGAGCTGTTGCAAAAGTTATTCAACAAATTAGCCCTTCAGATATTAAACAAATTTGCGACCATGTGTTGCGTCAAGTTATTGTGGAAGAATCTGATCCTATAAAGTCACTCATAACACGACTTAAAGAAACACATAGTGGAGATAATTCAAGTTTTAATAAAGTTATGACAACTGCGCTCAAAGAAACATACGGGGGTAAGTTGTCCCAAGCCAAAATAGCAACTTTGTTAGGAATCAGTCCATCTACGGTCAATCATCATTTGAAGAAGTCGATTAAAAAATAATTTTGGAAAGGGGATAAACATGACCGACAAACAAAAAAGAGATTACCTACCTATTTTAGGTAATGGTGAGCAAATGATTGAACCGATTAAAAAAAAGATGAGGGGGGGTGAAAAGCCATATCCAAGAAGTTATGATGAAGCTAAAAATAGAATAAAAAGACAATTAGAAGAGATACAGGGACACATTAAAGAAATACCAGAAGAGAACAGAATGGACGAAATAGTTCTGACATTAAGGCTTAACGAAGATTTTCTAGCGAAAACATACATTCCGGACACATTTTTCAAAAAGACAAGATTTGAAAATATTGGCTCTAGACGTTGGGTTTTTGAGAAGGATTCTAAAATGAAATACAGTAAAATGCATTTTGTAAAGGTTGATCAAGAATCATTATCTTCCCTCCAGCAAATTCTTGACTCTACTGGTAATGCTTTGACTAAAAGTTTCAAAAATGATATTCGAAAAATTGAAGAGTTCTCGCTTTTAAGGAATGATGAAATAATTCAAGGTTTTGACGACGATTGGATGGAAGGAACTGTAGAGTTTGTTCTCCATCCTTATGGTCATGAGAATGAAGAGATGATTGAAAAGTTTAAACGAAATCTAATATCACTCGGGGTCAAGGGGAATACTATTAAACTTAAAACCTATGATGGTGGACCTACTTTTGTAAGTGCACTCGTCAATAGAAAGGTTATAAATAATATTGCAAACTTTAACCCATTAAGAACAGTTCATCCACTAAAAATCAATTTTTTTCCTGAATTAAGAGGATCCTTTACTGACCATAACTTACTCTTGCCTCCTTTAGGCGAAAACATTTCACAAATAAAGGTAGGAGTTTTTGATGGAGGTATCAATCCTACCCATCCTTTTTTAGCTAAGTTCAGTAAAGAGAATAAGGCAGTTAGTTCAAATGCGACAAAAGAAGGAATCAAACATGGGACAGCGGTGGCCGGGGTCGTTTTATACGGAGATTTAAATCAATATGAAGCAAATTCGCATTTAGATGACCCAGTTTTGTTTGTTGAAAGTTTTCGAGTACTGCCTTTAAGTGATCCGAAAGATTTTGATCTATACGAAGCCATTGAATTTATAGAACAAGTTGTTCCAAATAGACATGACATTGATGTTTATAATTTATCATTTGGACCAACAGGTCCAATATTTGATGATGAAATTTCAAGATTTACATATGCATTGGATACATTAGCTTGGAATTACCAGAAACTTTTTGTTGTGGCTGTTGGGAATGATGGAGAAGCACCTTCACCTTATAACAGGGTACAGGCTCCAGCAGATTTAGTTAATGGATTAGGTGTAGGGGCGTATACTTTTAATTATGATACTGCTGAACGAATCAGAGCTAGCTACAGTTGTATTGGTGATGGAAGAGAGGGATGCAAGGTAAAGCCTGACGTCTGCGCTTTTGGAGGAGATAGTCGATATCCTATTCACCTTATAAATTCTTCAGATTCTAAAGAGAAATTGCTTTCTGCTGGCACAAGTTATTCGGCTCCAATTATATCAAGTAAGGCAGCAGAAATTTTAGGAAGGTGTAGCCGATTTACACCACTAGTAGCTAGGGCATTATTAATACATACAGCTCAGAACCCGAACAGAGTAGATAATAGTATTGGTTATGGAATTATTGATCAAAGTGTTGATGAAATTTTAAAGTGTGACAAAAATCACGTAAATATTATATATACTAATTCAATGAATCCTACAGGTATGGCAAAGCTTCCGATACCGTTGCCTTTAAATAGTTCAATAACTTCTAATGTGAATTTTTCATGGACAATTGCAACTTTATCTAAGGCAAATGCTTTACATGTAGAAGATTACACTGAATCTACAATTGAGGACACCTTCTATCCACATGATAAAAAATACAATTTCACTAAAAAAGATTGTAAAATTGAAACTTTTCATATTGTTGAAGATAAAGATAAAATTCAAGAATTTTTATCTAATGGATACCAACAATCATTACTGCCTAAATCCGCTGATACCACAAAATACAAAACTGAATCAGAAAAAAGAAACGAACTAAAATGGGATACAGTGGTAAAAAGATGGAAAAACATGAGAGCATCTTCGTTGGAAAATCCATTTTTGGTTCTTCATGGAATTGGGAGAAATGGAAGTATTGACAGAATTGACTATGCTGTTATTGTTACAATCAGTATCCCTAAATACAAAGATAACCTATACGAGGAGATTTTAAATGAATTTAAAGTTTTGGAGCCAATAGAAATAAGAAGTAGAAATGAAGTCTTGACTTCAATAAGATAACATTTGAGATTGGAAGATGATTGATAAACGGTTAATCAACGAAAGCCGTTTCACATTAACAAGGTATCTAAATTGCTCCTTTACTTACAGTAGAGGACTAACAAAGGTTTCGGCTCGCTGAACCCATTAATCAGCGGCCATACGAACCAGTCACTTGGCTGGTTTTTTGTTTGCTTTTATCCTACAATAAAGCAAGGAAACATTTCCAAGTACATTGATTGATTTTAAAAATTTCACAAAAGAGGTGGAGGATCTTGGAGGCAAGTAATCGCTTTTCCAAGTTTATTCCTGATCGTCTTATTGAGGCCAGAGAAGCTAGGGGGTTTACTTTAACGGATCTAGCGAACATCGTTGAAATATCACATCAGGCAATATCTAAATATGAAAAAGAAAAAGCTACCCCGAATCATGATACACTTGAGAAGCTTTCTGATGCATTACATGTTCCTGTCACCTACTTTTATAAAAGTTATCCTAAGAAAGTTGATGGTGTCATTTATTTTAGAAGTATGGCAATGGCTACTCGAAAATCAAAGAACATCCATCTTCATAAGATTAGTTGGATTAAGGAAATTCATAAATACCTGGAACAATATTTCAATTTTCCAAAATTGAATGTTCCGCAGTTTATAACAAGACAAGAATATTACCCAACCCCTTTTGAAGAGATCGATCAGATTGCTATGGAAGTTCGCAAACTCTGGAATTTGGGGAATGGCTCAATCAGTAATGTGGTGTTGCTTTTAGAAAAAGCTGGCATCATTGTATCTCGGGCTCCTTCTTCTTCATATAAAATCGATGCTTGTTCGATTTGGGAGCCAGATGAGCGGCCATATGTTCTTTTAAGCAACGATAAAACATCTTCAAGGTCTAGATTCGATATTGCCCATGAACTTGGTCACCTCATATTGCATTCGAAATTAAAAAAAAGCGAGTTTAATAAAAAAGAAAACTACAAGCTAATAGAAAAAGAGGATCATCGATTTGCGAGCGCATTTTTATTACCTGCTCCCAGTTTCGGTAGCGAGATAGTATCAACGTCAATCGAACATTTTATCTCATTAAAAAAGCGTTGGAAAGTATCCATTCAAGCTATGGCATATAGGGCTAACTCGTTAGGTATCCTCAGTGAACATCAGCATATTTATATAAGAAAGAAATTAGCGAAAAATAATCAATTAATTAAGGAACCTTTAGATGGAGGAAATGAACTACCTTTCGAAGAGCCTTCAGCACTTAAACAAGCAATTGAAGCTTTAGTGAATCATAAAATTAAGAATATGCCCTGCTGGATATACTGGCAAGGCATATTTTCAACTTAACCACCGTACTATCCATATTATTGTACTTCCCCTATATCCCCTCTCATCTATTCCTAAGCTACAGAAGTATGAATACATCTTATGAAGTTCCATTGCAGTTTTTATTGTTCTTTGACACAAGCGATCTGGTTGCAAAAACGGGTACATTATAGCAGAATGGTTGCAAAAGCATAAAGAGGTGGGAAGGGTAAATGAGTAAGTGGTGGTAATCCATGAAAAAAATTTTTTCTTCAAGAAGATGAGTGAAAATGATACAAACAGAAGAAAGAGCAAAAACAATTCAGGAACCAACCGTCCATGATGTGGCAAAAGCATTTCTTCGCTTGGAATCAATGACTCCA
The DNA here is from genome assembly GCF_002003265.1 of Paenibacillus larvae subsp. larvae. NCBI lineage: Bacteria > Bacillati > Bacillota > Bacilli > Caryophanales > Paenibacillaceae > Paenibacillus > Paenibacillus larvae. The sequence continues at coordinate 1,681,530 of NZ_CP019687.1, read as the reverse complement.
AAAAAGTTGCAAAAGCTATGCTACTATGCCTACTCTTTTTATCTTGCTATTTATGAGAAAAAGTTGTTTGATGACAATTTTGAGGCTTGGGTTCATGGACCTGTGAATCCTCAACTGTATACTGAATATCGAGAATATGGTTGGCAAGAGATACCTCAGGAAATCAATTACCCAAATTCCATTATGAAAAATGAACGAGTAAGGGAAATAATTGAAGAAGTATACGAATCATACGGACATCTGGATGGTAGCCAATTAGAGTATTTAACACGTCAAGAAGATCCTTGGAAAAATGCTAGGAACCGGTTACAGCCGTATGAATCTTCAAGAAATGTTATTGATGATGAAGATATTCGTAGTTATTATGTTGGACTCTTGAGAAATTGCTAAAGAAAGATTAAAAAAACTCTTGACAAAAGCTCTTTGCAACCATCTCACCCAAAAACCCTTGTTTTTGCAACCAGTAGAAACCTTACTTAAGTACAATATGGATGGTAAAGCACCATTACAGAAAGAGCCTTTGAGGAAGTACCTCAAGGCTCTCAGACTGTCGACAGGACGGAAGTCCTGCCTGTTCTAATTTAACTATGGTTAAAACAGTTTATTTAATTTGAACGTGATTTTTATACCCTGGTTCTCAAACGTAACATGCTTTACCTTAACGAATTCCAGAAGATGGCCATTCGGTCCGATGGACATAGACGGGAGTTTAACAGAACTTAGCGGAAGATGAATGCTGCGAATTTTTGCGTCTTTAGGAATGAGTTTTAAAGTACCGTCTTGCCATTCCATTGTATACCAGATATTTATACCTGCGGGAATAGTATCTTTATAGAGCAGATTAATGTCTCCTTCCAGTTCATTTCCGTTCAGCTTGAAATCAGCCCCGGTTATTCTGACATCAGGTCTTACATTCGGAAGTTTTGCAATCTCCTTTTTTGCCAATTGGTTAATTTCATCACTTGATAATACAAGTTCTGTGTTTAAATCTTTGACCATATCTATTATTTTAGATTTCAGAAAAATGTCCTGATAACGAAGGTCCAGCTCTTTTTGGGGTTTCACGTACCAATAAATGCCTGCTCCAATAAGGATAATAAGCAAAATAAGAATCAATAAAGTCCAAAATATTTTTTTCAGCATACCGTGCATCCTTTCTTCTATGAATCTTACGAACATTCCCCTAAAGAAAAAGAGAGCCACGTTGGTAATTATTTACCTTCGTGGATCTCTTTTTATGAACATTGGAAAATGTCCATGCGCACCTTCACCTTCACAAATAGAATGGTAACATACTTTATCTCTGCTGACAAGATTTAACCTGCTTAAAGTAGGTGGGTGTAAATGGTAGAAATGAATTGTTTGTTTATAAATTTTCAATTAAAACTTAACATATGTCTTGACAAAAGCTCTTTGCAACCATCTCACCCAAAAACCCGTGTTTTTGCAACCAGGTAGTTACCAAGGAGAATCCGTTGTTTTTTATGACGGACTTTTCATGCATCAACCATACATTGTCAGCATATTATGGTATCACCACCCTTAGACTTCCCCTTTGAGTCCAGGACGGAATTCTTCGTCGTAGGGTGGTACTTCTGGCAAGCAGGAAATAGGCCGCACGGTTTTTCGCTTAACATCCGGGATTGGACACAAAAGCGATGCCGTGACGGCCTATTTTTTATTCCACAGGTTATTTGTATAAACCATACCGATTCCTCTACGGTAAGACTTTCGATTTTACCCCAGTCCAAGAATAGCCCTTTTGTCTAATAAGACACCTTTTCTGCTACCTACAAGCACCTCTTTATGATTTTGCAACCATTCTCCAATTAAGAGCTAATTTTTGCGACCAGATCGTTTGTGTTTTTAGAAACGGAAAAAAGAGCCTTGAGGTGCTTCCTCAAGACTCTTTCTACACGATTCAAATCCACGTTGCACCAGGTAGGTGCCTGCTACTGAACAAATTTATGGTATCTCTTGATCAATTCATCCGTAATTTCATAATTCATTCCTTTTACATAAACCCTTTTCCAAGGGCCTCCTACTTGATGTGTTTTTTTAACAAGTTCTCCTGCTGAATATGACTCGTATTTATCTAGGACCTTTAATATGAATCCAACCGCATAAATACCATGCTCAGAAGATGCTACTCTCATGAAAGAAGGTGTAACGGCGAATTCATCCGTATAAATACAAAAATACTCATCTTCTTTATAATCAATTTCAGAAGAACCATGAACCTTATATTTATGAAAAACCTCTTCTACCACTGGGCCGTATTCAAATGCTACAATTGGTTCTTTGAATAACTTTTTGCCTGTAGCCAGTAAAAAATCTGCATATACATAGTATAACAGCTTCTGCAATTTTAAATGTGATACTTGTACAGTGGATACTATAAATTTAGCTACATCATAGGCCTTTAATTCCTGATCTTCTGCTATAAGCCTAACAAATTTTTCTATATCAGTCGTTACAAAAACATCCTCGAAAAATGAATCTTTTTCTACGACTGATCGCCAAGTAACAGAATCTGTAGCAATTTTGTGAATGCCTAATTGAGCATCACTATATTTTTCCTCGACTCTACTCATAAATTGCTTTATCAAAGCTTTGTCAAGTTTCCCCTCTGAAGCATAATGCCAGCCGATACGCATTCCTTTTACATAGTTACTCATTATTGCTACAAAGTGAAATGCCATGTTCAAACACCTCCTTCATGTTCTTTTGAATTTTTATATGTATTAGGCCATTTTATGTACTCGCGTTTACTTTTATGTGTTTTATGTAATTGTTCATTTTCCTTCTCATGCGCTTTATTCCATATTTGAAGTTCCCAAGGAAAAGCTTGATTATTAACATAAAAATAAATATGAGTACCTCGATAACCCTCAATGGATCTATTTTCTATTTTTATTTTATGAGTCGACTTTATTTTTTGATACAAGTCATTGAATTTATTACAATTGTAGTCAAATCCGCCAATTAATATTCTGATTCCCAATAAATCATTCAAACACTTGTTTATTGGAACTTTCCCTTCCTCTTTTTTTCCTGTCTTATAAAAAATCAATTTATGCATTATTGATTCCATTTGTTTCACTCTCATGCGCAAATGCAAATCGGCATAATCATATTCCAATTCAGTTTCAACAATGAAGGCTCTAAGCATCTCATGATAATTTTGGACTAAAGAATAAAAATCCTCTTTGACAATATTAAGTCCATCTTCAAAGGTATCCCTAACCAACTGTTTCTTCATATTTATTAACCGGTTTCTACATTCTTTTAAATATTCATTTGAGAATTCTCCATGTATATCACTAATTTCAGTTATCAAGTGTATTATAGGTTTGTAATCAATGCTTATAATAGTTCCTAACCGCTGACTGAAATCCATCCTTTTTAACCACCACCAAACAATTGTTGTACTTTTGCCCGTACTCTTTTGCTGCTCTTTAGCCATCAGTTAGGACTCTAGCATAATAATTAATTAAGGTTTAAGCTATCTTCGATATCTTAAACTTATAAAACACTTCTACACGCCTCAATAGAACTCCTTCTAAATTAGCGAAATATTTAACAAAAATTTCTATGTTTTTTGAAAAATGCGCAGGCCAGAACCCACGGATTCTCTTACTGCAACCTCTTTATGTTTTTACAACTGGAGTTGAATCGAAATACAAAAAAAGCGCCAAAATTAACTTCCTAGGCGCTCGCGGCTTAATGTACAAAGAAATAGCTCCCCAAAGAGCCATTATGAAAATGTTCGATGGGAAACCAACAATTCCTATATAAAGTAGCATATCTTACGCCGCCTTACAAGTCACAGCCCTTTTCTAAAAGAGGCTCAAACAGTCCAATCAGTACCTAGATCTTATCATACAATGATATTGAGCCTAAAGGAAAGGAGTGTTATGAGTGGGCCAAGTATACGGAAATGGAGCTTCATGTGGAGGTTACGGAGGATTCACAAGTACATCAGCTATTTTAGTCTTGTTTATTCTATTGGTCATTATTTCACGTTCTATATGGTGGTAGGGATCTTTAAAGTAAAAAGATCACGAAGGCAGACGTAAAGTTGCCTTCGTGATCTTATTTTTGTGTGAAAAGCCCGAACAGTTTTTGGCATTCTGACATAGCATAATGTAATTTCTTGTTAATTATTTCAATGGGATTCATTTTGGTTAAAAAAACTTTTAGGGAGAGGATTAAGTGAAAAAACTACTACTGACATTTTTAGCGGGGTTCTTTCTTATAGGGACTTCCTTAAGCGCTGGAGCAGCAGAGCCAGGCGATGAATTACCTGCTAAAGTTATTGCTGCTGAAAGTTGGGAACCTACGCCTGGAACGCCTGAAGAGGAAATAATTTGGGAGTTTCTTCTTAACAAAGAAAAGGAACTGGATATTAGTTCTGGTGAACTTCGGAATCAACTCCGTATTATCAAGAAGGAAACTCATCCTAAAGCAGGAACGGTTCATTACAAACTGAAACAATATATACATGACATTCCCGTGTATGGCGCTGAACAAACCATTCATATAAATAAAAAAGGGAAAATCACCTGTTTACTTGGTAATCTGCTCCCAAGCCAACATCAAAGCTTTTTGCCAGTAGAGGCTAAGCCCCAAATAAGTCCAACTGATGCTATTCAAGTCGCACAAAAAGACGCTGAAAACCAAATCGGAAATATTGGCAAACCTGCAACGGATCCCAAAGCTGATATCTATGTATATTTGCATCAAGGCAAGGCGTGGTTAGTCTATATGACAGAAATGAATACAATTGATCCCAAACCTTTTCGTACACGTTATTTTATCAATGCAAAGGATGGTAGTATCGTGAACAAATATAGCCTACTAGAACAGGCTACAGGAACAGGAACGGGTGTTTTGGGCGACACAAAAACATTTGAAACCAAACAAGTTGGAGCTCAGTTTCAACTCTATGATACGACGCGTGGTAACGGTATAAAAACATACACAGCACTTAACTCATATTTCCTTCCGGGATTTCTTGTAACCAGTAGAAACAATAATAATTGGACAGATGCAGCTGCTGTGGACGCTCATGCCTATGCTGAAAAGGTTTATGATTTCTACAAACACAAATTTAACAGAGATAGCCTAGATGGCGAAGGAATGCAGATTAAATCAACAGTTCATTTAGGCTTGAATTACAATAATGCTTTTTGGAATGGGGAACAAATTGCTTATGGAGATGGTGATGGAGTTAACTTTCGGGCATTCTCTTCAGATTTAGGTGTAATTGGTCATGAATTAACTCATGGCGTTACCCAGTATACGGCAAATTTAGAATATCGAAATGAACCTGGGGCGCTTAATGAATCTATATCCGATATTATGGGCAACTCTATCAAAAACAAAGGATGGCTAATAGGAGAAGATGTGTCGGTAAAAGGAGAAGCTTTTCGTTCCATGCAAGACCCAACACGTTATGATCAACCGGATTCGTACGAGGATCTGTACACAGGTCCATTTGATAATGGAGGAGTCCATATCAACAGTGGAATTAATAACAAAGCCTTCTATTTGCTCGCAGAAGGAGGAACTCATAGAGGGGTAATAGTGTCTGGCATAGGTAGGGATGAAGCAGTCGAAATATATTACCATGCACTTACTCATTATTTGACACCATATGCTAATTTCTCAACTATGAGGGTTGCAGCTATACAAGCAGCAAAAGATTTATTTGGAGATAATTCAAATGAGGCTAAATCAGTAAATAAAGCCTATGATGCTGTTGGGGTTCAGTAATTGCGAAAAATTCTAATAATAAAAGATCACGATGGAGTAATTTTGCCAACGTGATCTTTTTCATGGATGATATTGGGCCCCAACTTACCGGAAGCCATCGAGAAAAAATGCTCAGAAGTTGGTGGGAAAACCAACGATTCCAATAAAAACATAGCATAACCCCATTCCACTTTACAAGTGGAAAATATATCCTAAAACTGAATGCTAAGATGAAATGGATAAATGTCCTTAAGGAGATGGAATAAAAAGGTGATAACCTTGAAGATTTCTTTCGGCTTTATACATAATTTGGAAAAAGCAGAAACTAGAAGTTTCAACATTTATCTGTTTTGTTCTCGTTTTGGTATAAATTGATTGTTGTATCAATAATTGAACCACTTTTATAATGGATATATATAGAAAAGAAAGGGAGTGATGCATGATGGATTGTGAAGTTATTCACCTAGTACATAAGTTTGAGTGAATGATTTGAAAGCGGTGTTCTAACCATTAATTTAACTAGAAGTGGGGGAAGTAATGAACGTGGCATCAACAAATATAACAATAGGGAGGGACATTACTTATCTTAGAACCAATTGCAGGTATTTTGTAAACGATTTATTTAAAGGTTATCCGTTCAGAACTTCCTAGAGCGAGTTCACAATATCATGAAACTAAAATAAACAAGAGGTGAGTCAGATTAAAAAGCAAGTTGACTTATCAAAATTGTATTTAGAGATCGGTAAAGATGCCAATAAGGGGAGTTGTCCAACTATGGTAAAGGAAATTTTAGAACCGTCAATTCAATCTCGCATTTATCAGTTGCGTGATGAATATGAAAAGAATAACCAGTCTGTTCTAAGATTTGAAAAAAAGGTTCAAAGACCTTATGAAGTATATCCCTGACAATGAAATAGATAATTATTTTGAACTTGAAGAGATGTTTCACGTCAAGTCTAAAGCGATTGAATTAGCTTACAGAGCAGCAGTGGATGAAATTTTAACGCTCAAGTAAATTGAAACGGAGCAACCCGCTTATATGAGGTTGCTCCGTTGTATTAATGTTTGAGATATATAGTTTCGACTCTCATTGAGGGCGAATTGGGGACGAATTGGGGACGAAATGTACTCGGAATCACCATAATTCACTCGGATACGAACAGACGCGAACAAGAAAAACCCTTATAAATCAAGGGTTTTAAAGATGTAGATAGTTATATTAGGGGCTCGGGTTCACCCTAATCGGGGGGACGGAAGGGATATCGATTCCTATAGACCGGAACACTTTTCTTCAGATCCTGTATCCTCCTGCCCGGGAAAATAAGCCGCCGGCTGAAGATGAAGAAATTCCGCTTGAAAAGGATCAAAACGCAAAATCAGTTGTCTTTTTGCTCTATCTGGAGGGAACGAAATGGTTATTCACCGGAGACATGGGGAAAGAGGAGGAAAGGGAATTGCTGCAACAGCCCGAGCTGCTCCCTGAGAAAGAGGTGGACGTACTCAAAGTAGCCCATCATGGCAGTAAAACCTCGACCTCACCAGAATGGCTGGATTATTGGAAACCCAAACTTGCCTTGATTTCCGCAGGCGTAAATAACCGGTACGGACACCCTTCACCGGATATTCTGGAAAGGTTGGAACAGAGACAAATACCGGTTCTGCGCACGGATCTGCTTGGGGAAGTAGAGGTGCAAGTAAAGAATGGGAATATAAGCTATAGAAACAAAATGTAAGCGAAAGAGGAAATGAAATATAAGTATTTATATTCACTTTATATGGGTTTTATAGTAATATGTAGTCAACATTATGCTAAATTTGGTGGAAGTTGGTATGGCGGAGTTTACCCTCCCTTTTACGTTGCCACTCTGAATGTAGGAGAAGGAATAACTAAATATGACTATATTGGGTCTAATAAATCACATACATGGTATCATTTTTACTCCTCATCAGGAACAAAATACCCTGCTTTATATGTTGGTTCCGGTGGTTATTCAACTACTGCCGGTGCAGTAGTAACAGTAAGATAGAAACGAAGATAGGAGACGTTGGTCTCCTATTTTATATTCCAGAATCCATTTCATAAACCAACTGGTGAGCGTTTAATTTCTCTAATTACATTTTCATATCGGAGTGCATATTCATGTTCAAGTTTCTGTTCTTGTTGCATCGTAAAGGGAAATGGAATTTTTTCATATCTGTTTTGCTTTTAGGCTGTTTATTCGGCTCCATCCCGTTTGCATATAATAGTCTGCATTCCAGCAAAGTTGCTCTAAGCGAGTCTATTCATAAATATAGCCGCGGAAGCTATGACATTCTGGTCAGGCATCCGGAAGCACGTTCAGATATTGAACAGAAAAAAGGGATAGTAGAAGAAAATTATTTAACAGGAGGAATAGGGGGAATTAGTTTAGCCCAGTACAAAAAAATAACTGATATTCCCGATGTGGAAGTGGCTGCACCTGTATCCGTGTTAGGCTTTTTTACCAACGATTCCGGAGGGATAAAGGTTGAGCTGCCAAGTGTGAAAGAAAACACCTGGGTTACTTCCATAAAAATATCAAATGAAACGGGACTTCCGGATTCATATAAACAGGTTTTGGATACACATGTAGTGAATATTCCTTTAAGTGATCCTCCAATCATGCCTAACAGGTCGATGGGTTTTATGGAAGAGGACGGAAAAAAGTTCATTAATTTCACCCTGCCAACAAACTACAATCTACTCGTAGCAGTAGACCCTGAACAAGAAGATAAGCTAACCGCCCAAAAAATGAATATTACAGATAGATTGGGAACTGAAAAATCAACTAAACTTCCCCCGTCTATCCCTCTTCTAATTAATGAAGATAGTGATGTTTCGATGCAGGCATTATTCGAAGTTAGAAAATCAACTAAATCCGAGGAGGAGTGGAAACAACAATTTAGGCAGATGAAAGACCTGTCTGAAGTAAATAAGTTTTTAGAGCATGACTTAAAAAATCCGCCAATATTGAAAGAAAAGTTTGATTTGTCTAAAGAGTTACAGCCTTTTCGCATAAGTCGCCTTGACCTTGATCAAAAAGGCAACTTGCAAAAAACTTTCGGGGGCATCAATTCCTCTTTAGATACATCGGTTTACTATTTAACAGACCGTCTGAACTATGAAGAAGCCGGTAAAGGTGAAAATTACGACTTCCTATTAAAACCGAAGGATGGAAAATACAGACCTCTTATCAAAAAAGAGATGGCCGTCCGGGGTGGCTTGCCTGAAGAGAGAAGTTTTGATTATCAAATCACAGGCACGTATAGCGGAAAGAGTATAGGCAATTCCGACCTGGACCCGAGCCCGCTGGGGATATATTCCTTTTCCCCGGTCTATCTTGTACTTGATCAAGACGGCAACAAACAAAATATTGAACTGAAAAAAGATCTGACCCCGGATACTTTCCTGCCCATCCAAGCAAGCGCGATAACAAATTTATCAAATATAGAGCTATTAAAAGGCGAGACACCTATTGACGCTATACGTGTTCGGGTAAAAGATATCGGTGGATATGATTCTCAAACAGAAGCAAAAATAAAAAAAGTCGCCAAAAGCATTTATGAACTTACAGGACTTCATACAGATATTGTGGCCGGTGCCTCAAAAAAACAGATGCATGTAAAAATACCGGAAACGAGCGACTTTCCAAACGTAGGCATTGTCAAAGAAATATGGACTACTTTAGGCGTTGCGGCCTCCATAACAAAGTCGATGGATTATGTCTCCTTATTTATTATGCTTAGCTTATTTTTGCTTACGGCTGTCTTTGCAGTGGTACATACACGGAGCTTGTTGACGGTAAGGAGAAAGGAATATTCTGTATTGCTGGGAATTGGATGGACAATGAGAGATTTGAAGAAGATGCTGGCTCTAGAATGGGGGATAAAACTGGTCGGCGGTTTAAGCTTATCTGTTTTAGTTCTGATTTTTTTGCATCAGTCCGTAAGTATTGCTTGGGAAAGCGTACTATATATCCAATTCATTATCGTTATATGGATTTTTGCTTCCATCTGGTACCAACTATTTAAAATCAACAAGCAAGATGTACAAGTTGGAGTTGAGAAGGAATGGAAAAAGAAACACGTTGCCCTTTCTTCCGTTTTTGGGCTTGCATGGGGGAATTTTAAATCACAACTGGCGTATACGGGGTACATTGTGCTTTCATTAGCTGCTTCTTTAGGTACGATTCTGTTTTTACTCAATATGCTTTTTGGTACAAGAAAAAATGTTCAAACGACTTTTTTAGGTGAAGCGGTCAACTTAAATATGTTTGGTTTTCATCTGTTTATCCTGGTCGCTTTAGTTGTTTTAATTTTATTCAACTTATTTGAACATGCAGCAGGTTTAATTGGCAAAAGAAAAAATGAAATTGTTATTTTGAATCGGGTTGGTTGGACCAACCGGTCGATCAGAAAGTTGTTATTCATAGAGTTTTCTCTTACCTATTTCCTTGGCTTTTCCATTTCGCTTTTTTTGGGTTTGGGTGTTTTCCGTATTTTTTATACTGATTTTCCTATTCCTATTTACGCCCAAATCCTTTGCATGGCCATATTCATGTCCATTTTTCTTCTTATAGGATTTTATTATCTGTTATTGAAAATCAATAAGCTGAACAGACATATATAGCGGAGGATGTTATGACGAATGAACATATTGTTTCCATGCATAAACTTTTCAAATCATATTCTTTAGCTAAACAACAAGTAGAGGTGCTTAAAGACATCTCGTTATTGATAACTCGAAATACTATGGTTTCCATTATGGGTCCTTCCGGATCGGGGAAAACAACACTGCTTTCAATTATGGGTCTTCAAACCAGCCCTTCTGAAGGGGATATTTATATAGATGGGGAACTAATATCGGATTCTAATAGGCAAACCATACGACAAAAGTATATAGGCTTTTCTTTTCAATCTCCGCATTTATTACCACAGTTATCGGCACTACACAATGTATGTTTGCCGTTGGTTCCTCTAAAAACAACATTCTCTAAAGAAAAACGTGCAGCTGAAATGTTGGATAAAGTAGGATTATCCCATAGAATTCACCATCTGCCTTCGGAACTTTCAGGTGGAGAACAACAAAGGGTAGCGGTTGCACGGGCACTTATCCATTCACCTCAATTATTAATCTGCGATGAACCAACAGGAAATCTGGACAGTACCACCAGAGACTCGGTCATACATTTATTAACGGAAATAAAAAATGAGGGGATGACGATTGTCTTATCTACACATGATCCTGAAGTGGCAGATCAATGTGATCTCTGTTTTAACATGAAAGACGGCAACATTCAGACTGTACAACCATAAACGGCTCTCTTTAAACGTTCTCACATATGTAGAATAATTCTCGCCCGTAAAACCGTAACCCAAGAGATGGATACTTGAAAAAGTGTCCTCCCTTGGGTTCTTTATGTTTTAGCTCTCTATTAATCTGTCAGGATTGCGGCAATAAGTCAGATTAAAAAAATGGAGTCTAACTTCTTTGGGTCTTTAGTAGGTGTGTAAGTCTTTAAACATTTGCCGACAATTTCCGATATTAATAGAGAACCTGAATTAAAAAAAGATGACAAAAACCGAAGAAATACGACAAAAAAATACTAAATTTATGGTATGATAGATTCCGCTATAGGGAATTTTTCATATATCCATGAAAGAAAGTTAACTCTTTCGGCCCAGTTGTTTGACAAATTACCTAACTTCCTGACAGTTATCTTTTTTACCGGGTATATCCAAAGTCGGAAAACCAAGATTTTTTTTCTTCATATTAATAGATGGTTGCAACCTTCAATGCTTAACAAGCGTCTGTAAAGGTGCAGGAGAGGGGGAGCAGCGTGGTACCGCCTGAAGTCATAAGAGAAGCCCAATCCGGCAATCAGGAAGCACTCGTTAGCCTGCTGCGAGAGATTGAAACCTATGTTTATCGTACAGCCTACTATTTGCTTGGCAATGAACAGGATGCACTGGATGCTTCTCAAGAAGTGCTCATCCGTATTTATTCGAAAATCGGTTCTTATGAGGAAAAAGCCCAGTTTAAGACGTGGGTTCAACGTATCGTTACGAATATTTGTATTGATAAGTTCAGAAAGGCCAAGCCTACTGTATCCATTGAAGAGCATGATCTTCATTTTATGTGCGACAGGAATGTAGAAGATGAAGTAATGAATGCTTACCTTATAGAAGACATAAGAAAGCTATACATAAATTGCCGGATCATCATCGTTCTGTGGTAGTACTGCGGTATTTAAACGGTTTTTCCTATCATGAAATAGCAAATCGTCTCGGATTGCCTTTAAATACGGTCAAATCCTATCTCTTCCGCTCCAGACAACAATTGCAGGTTTTCCTGCAAGATTATCAGAGGGGAGGCATCCAGGATGAGGTGTAATGAGGCTGTATCTTTCATGCAGGAAGATTTGGATCATCATTTGAGCCCGGTTCAGCGGGAAAAGCTCCTCCTGCATATCGAGCAGTGTTCTTCCTGTATGGAGTTATATTGGCGTTTAAAACTGCTTGAGAAGGACATCGCACCTTTGCCACAAATCAAACCGCCTTACAGCCTGGTTGATCGGGTTCTTCCGAAACTGCCTTTTCCTGATTCAACAGGTTCCAGAGCAGCTATTGTTAGGCCCCTTCAAAAAAGCTCCAAACAATTAGACAGACAATTCCGTTTTTGTAAGCGAAGATTCCGTCGTTACGGTCTGGGGATCGTGGCAACGGTATTTGGTTTTTGTATGGTTTCGCTTGGTTTTACTGTATCTTCCTTGCAGACCGAGGGCGCTGTGGATGCAGGAGAGATATTTATAACAGCCGAGCAAAGTGAAACTGAACCGGTACAACCGCCTTCTGAGCAGAACATGCTTATGGAAGAAAAACCATCCAGTCAGCAGAAAGTGGAACCTGTTCACGTTGAGCCTGTGAAAGCGGAGAAGAAGGATGATGGACCTAATGTGAAGGGGAGGTCCAACAGAGTCCCAAAGAAACTGTTTCCAAGCCAAACCGGGAAAAACCATCATCCCAACCTGCTGCGAAACCGTCAAAGCCTAAAGAGGACCCCGCACCGGATAAAACTGAGCCTGAGACCCCTCCGGTTCAGCCCCAACCTGACAAAGACGAGGTCAATAAGCAAATTGTAGGCAAATTTCAGGAGATAAACCAGAATCAGTTGAAAACCGGGGACGGTCAACTGATTGCATCTAACGAGAATCAAAAAGTTATAATCCGCAATGCCGACAAGACGATTGTTTATTCTTCTTCCTTTCAATGGAAACAAGATGATGTAGTGCTACTGGTCGGATGGAATGGCAACAACAGCTTCACTTATGAAGTGGCAAGCGGTAACCTAACTCAAAAGTTTGTGATTCAAATCCAAGATAAAGTAGAACAACCGGTAAATTCATAAAGATGAACCATTTCAGAGTTTTTGCGTATACTGTATGGTAAGAAAGGAACTGAGTTGGACACTCACCGGCGTTTTGGTTTCTAGAGCCAAGCCGCTGGTGTTCAAATAAATGCTGTTCCGCCTTCGTACGGGCAAAAGCTCGAGGTTTTTCCATAAGATAAGATGGCTGATTCCTGCCTGAATCTGATTCCTTGTAAACAGGGGCGTATCTTATCTTATAAGCGGGAAACTCTTCCGTGTTTCCTTTACCCCGGCAAAGGGATTGCGTCAAGCCGACAGGTTTTGACGTAATCCCTTTGCTGTTGGTAAGATGAAAAAAAGAGGTGAAGGTATGGACTATAAGGATGCATTGAAGCAAATCGGCAAAGGGGATTTCGCCCCGGTTTATCTCTGCTACGGGACAGAACCTTATTTAATTGACCAATTTATAGGTAAACTCACTGAGGCGCTGATAGACCCTGATCAACGGGAATTTGCCGTCAGTAAATTTGATTTAACCGAAACCCCCGTTCAGGATATCATTGCTGATGCCGAAACGCTGCCGTTTATGGCTCCGCGTAAGCTGGTATATGTGCAGCGGTCGGCTTTGTTTACGGCGGCCAAAGAAAATAACAAGCTTGATCATGATCTGGACAAACTTACCGCATACATGAAAGCTCCTGTTGATTACACCGTTCTGGTTTTCCGCGTGGATGCGGAAAAGCTGGATGAGCGGAAAAAAATTGTTAAACTGGTCAAGCAAAACGGAGTGATCGTACCCTGCGCTCCTTTATCTGTTGATCATCTTCAGGCATGGATAAAAAAGCAGGCGACGGAAGCAAAATTTACATTCAGTCCTGAAGCGGTCGAACAGCTTATTGTATATACGGACGGACATCTTCAGTCCATCTCCAAAGAAATAGCAAAGCTTTCTTTATATGTGGGAAAAGGCGGGACCGTCACGGGAGAATTGATTGATCAGATGGTCCCAAGAACGGCGGAACAAAATGTCTTCATGCTGGTTGAGCATGTGGTTCAAAAGCGGATGAACAAAGCATTTGATCTGCTGGAAGATTTGATCAGGCAAAAAGAAGAGCCAATTAAACTGGTCATGCTGATCGCCAGACAATACCGGATTATGCTGCAGGTGAAAGCATTGAGTAAACAAGGGTATTCCCATCAGCAAACCGCCTCCCAGATTGGATTGCATCCCTATGCGGTAAAAATTGCGGATCAGCAGGGCAAAACGTATTCGGAAGAACAGCTCAGCCAGGTTATTTCAGCCCTCGCGGATTTGGATTACCAAATGAAAACCGGGCAGGTGGACAAAACGATGGGGCTTCACTTCTTTCTCTTAAAGCAAGCCGCCGGGTTTTAAAGGAGACATAAAATCTGATTTTATAACTTCATATACGGAACAGCTCCGCCGTTTTTAAAAACGGCGGAGCTGTTCTCTCATGGTTATGTTTTGAAAAATTATGCTTGTGCAACCAACTCGTTGAGCTTTTTAGCCAGGCGAGATTTTTTGCGGTTAGCAACATTTTTATGGATTAATCCTTTAGACGCTGCTTTATCCAACTTTTTGGAAGCAACGACGAAAGCTTCTTTAGCAGAATCAACGTTATTGCTTGCAACAACGGTTTCAAAAGCTTTTATCGCAGTGCGAAGATCGGATTTTTGAGAGGCGTTGCGAAGACGGCGCTTATCGCTCACCTTTACTCTTTTGATCGCGGATTTGATGTTTGGCATGACATTCACCTCCTACTTCAAGTAAGGCGTTCAACGTTTCATTTGTTGACAACTTTAGATATTCTACCACGCAGTATTAGAAAAAGCAATAGGTTGGCCGGGGTTGGAGCGTTCCCCTATGCATAAGAAATCACTATTTTTCAAACAATATCAGGTATCTGAGATTGAGAGGAGCTTAAAGACAAATGGATTTAGGCGCTTATTCCGTGCGTACGGATTTGGCTCTAGAGGCAAGAGACATGGCTTCAAAAGCAAGGGGCTCCAACCTGCCGGGTGTACTTACAGATTCCTATCACGAGAATGGAATCAATATCACCATGATCGAAATTACTTCCCAGGAAGGTGCCCAGGCTATGGGAAAACTCCCGGGACATTATATTACGCTGGAAGTACCCGGCCTTCGCAGGCAGGATACAGAGGTTCAGGATAAGGTAGCAACGAAATTTGCCCAATTGTTCGAACAATTCCTTGCTAAGCGGGGAATTCCCAAAAATGCCAAGGTACTGATTATTGGGCTGGGAAACTGGAATGTTACACCCGACGCCCTAGGGCCTCTTGTTGTGGAAAATGTGATGATTACGCGGCATTATTTCGAACTTATGCCGGATCAGGTGGAGCCGGGCTATCGTCCGGTCAGTGCAATGGCCCCAGGTGTCCTCGGAATAACCGGGATGGAAAGCGGTGAGATTGTGCAGGGGATTGTGGATAAATCAAAGCCCGATCTGGTCATTGCCGTGGATGCTTTGGCCTCCCGGGCACTTGAGAGGGTCAATACTACTATTCAGATAGCCGATACAGGAATTCACCCCGGTTCCGGTATCGGGAACAAGCGCATGGGCCTGACAGAAGAAACCCTTGGGGTTCCCGTGATTGCTATCGGTGTTCCTACGGTTGTCTATGCTTCAACAGTAGTCAACAGTGCCATCGACATGATACAAAAACATTTTCATTCCCAGACCCGGCAAGCGGGCCAAATCATGGGACTGCTTGATCAAATGACAGACGATGAGCGGCTGATGCTTGTGAAAGAGGTACTTAGTCCGCTTGGACACGATCTGCTCGTTACCCCCAAGGAAATTGACCAGTTCATTGAGGATATTGCCAATGTCATTGCCAGCGGACTGAATGCTGCTCTCCATGAGGCAATTGATACAAATAATGTGGCTGCCTATACGCACTGACAAGTTAATAGGAAAGTTCACCTAGGCTGAAGCCCCCTCTTTTAAAGGGAGGCTTTTTTGTCCTTAAGCCCGGATTCTATTTTTCTAGCAAAACGGGAGTTCTAGCTTCTCTTTCTTTTTCATAGAGTGTAATAGATGAAAGACGGGGCGTTATGTTTTGCATCCTGCTTGTACGGCACAAGCGTTGTAGGAGGAAAAGAGATGAAAAGAATTGCGGTAATCAACATGAGCAAAGTACGGAAAATGATGCTTGAAGCCAGTCTGATTACGAAAGTCGGTATATACCTCAGCTTTTTTACCTTGGGCCTGTTCCTGGCTCTGGGGACAGGCAGTGTGGTGCAGAGCAAGATAGCTACAACTCCTCTCGATTCGATGAAAGGTCTCGCCGCTTCTGTTTCTAATGAGTTTTTTTTGGATATGCTGGGACTAGAGGTTCCCCATTTAAATCAGGAAGATCAATACACATTTTCACCGCGTCATGTTATGGGATTTGCTTTCCGGTTTATAACGAATATCAACCCGGCAGACCCCAAAAGTTTCCTTTCCCAGGAGCTTCCCGGCCTTGGGGGTGACCAATCCATTGTACTTCATCAGGGACAAGCTGCCGATAATAGCCCGCCTGTCGATTTGATGCCTTCTTCAGATGTGGTACAAGGGGAACCGGATTCATCCGCTCAACCCGTACCTACTCTGGAACCGACACCTGCTCCGACGCCTGAACCGGCCGCCAATCAGGAGCCTCCTAAAATCACCAGGAATGTGGCATTTGTATATCAGACGCACAGCAATGAGTCTTATTTACCTGAACTAAAGGGGATAGATAATCCCGATAAGGCCTATGACAGCAAGATAAACGTTACACTGGTAGGCAAAAAACTTGCGGAACAGCTTGAGAAAAACGGGGTAGGATCGATTCATTCCGAGACAATTTATCCTAATGTTGTCAAAGGATTCAAGTATCCGTTTTCCTATAAATATTCCCTGAAGACTCTTGAAGAGGCAGCCACAGCTCATCCTGATTTAACTTATTATTTTGACATCCACCGGGATTCCCAGCCCAGGGATAAAACAACGGTAACGATAGACGGTAAGGATTATGCACAGGTGTATTTTATTATCGGAGGAAAAAATCCGAAATGGAAGGCGAATGAACAGTTTGCCTCTCAGATTCACCAGGCTCTGGATAAAAAGTACCCGGGCATCTCCAAAGGTATCCATGCCAAAACGGAGACAAATTCTAATGGTATTTATAATCAAAACTTTTCTCCCAACAGCATTCTTATCGAGATAGGCGGACCCTACAATACACTGGAAGAATCCTACAGGACAGCATCGTATTTAAGTGAAGCCATCTCACAGGTAATTTTGAATGCGGAAAAAGTAAGCGGCGGTTCGTAAGGAAAGACGGATCAATGCTATTAAGGAGGGGCAGGCATGATTCACTATAACCGTTTACTGATTTTCAGCCTGATATTATGTTTCTGCATTTTTCTTGGTATTGAACTGGCTACGAAGGGGATGAATGAAATTCAGGGACCATCGGTGAGAGCTGATAAGCGTACCGACAATACAGTGAAGTCCGCCCCGCCGGAGGTAGAGGGAAAACCCAGGATGACTGAGGAAGAAATCAGGGAGGATGAACGAAAAAAAGTGCTTCGGGCCCTGCTGGATGGTCAGTTTGACCAAAAAGGAACACCCCGTAAGGAAGCCGGAAAAGATAAGGAAACCCCGGCCGGTTCTAAAGCTTCACCCCCTCTGGAAGGTAAAAAGACAGGCGGTATGAACCAGGTAGGAAACCATATCGGCGATATGCTCACAAATGTGGCACAGAAAGGAATAAGCTCCGTTGTATCCCTGTTTGATTCGATCTTTCGATAAGAACGGATAAAATAATTGATGACATCCCTTCCTGTTGATATAATAAATGGTATTGTATGTTTAGTGGGGGTAAGGCATGACGGACATTCATGAAAGACAACAACAAATTCGCAACTTTTCCATTATCGCTCATATCGACCATGGCAAGTCCACACTCGCTGACCGGATTCTGGAATATACCGGAGCACTTTCCTCTAGGGAAATGCAGCAGCAAGTTCTGGACCAGATGGATCTGGAGCGGGAAAGAGGAATTACGATCAAGCTTCAGGCAGTGCGCCTGAATTACAAGGCCGATGACGGCCAGGAATATATTCTGAATCTGATTGATACGCCGGGACATGTCGATTTCACGTATGAAGTATCCCGAAGCTTGGCTGCCTGTGAAGGGGCTCTCCTTGTTGTAGATGCTGCCCAGGGAATTGAGGCACAGACGCTTGCTAACGTTTATCTGGCACTGGATAATGATCTTGAGATACTGCCTGTGATTAATAAAATCGACTTGCCGAGTGCAGATCCTGAACGGGTCAAGCAGGAAATTGAAGATGTTATCGGTCTTGATGCAAGCGATGCGGTTCTTGCTTCCGCAAAGGCCGGTATCGGGATTAAAGAAATCTTGGAGCAGGTTTGCACAAAAGTTCCGGCCCCCGAAGGTGATCCGGACAAACCTTTAAAAGCGTTGATCTTTGACTCTCACTATGACCCGTATAAAGGAGTTATTGTTTATGTCCGGGTAATGGATGGAGCGATCAAGGCCGGTACCAAAATAAAATTTATGGCAACGGATAAAACGTTCGAAGTCATCGAAGTTGGCGCTTTTATGCCGAGAATGACCATTATCGACCAATTGAATGTCGGAGATGTAGGATTTATTGTGGCGGGTATCAAGAATGTGGGAGACACCCGTGTGGGGGATACCGTTACGGAAGCTAAAAACCCTGCACCTGAGCCGCTGCCGGGGTACCGCAAAATCAACCCGATGGTATTCTGTGGTTTATATCCGATTGAGACCTCTGATTACAATGATCTGCGGGAAGCCCTGCAAAAACTGGAATTGAATGATGCTTCCCTTAGTTATGAACCTGAGACATCCTCTGCTCTGGGGTTTGGATTCCGCTGCGGATTTTTGGGGCTGCTCCATATGGAGATCATTCAGGAAAGAATCGAACGGGAATTTAATATCCCGCTGATTACAACGGCTCCAAGTGTTGTTTTCAAAGTTACTATGACCAGCGGAGAGGTACTGGAAATCGATAATCCTTCGAATATGCCAGACCCTCAAAAAATCGAATATATTGAAGAACCTTATGTGAAAGCTTCCATTATTGTACCGAACGATTTTGTCGGAGCTATTATGGAATTGTGCCAAGGCAAACGCGGGGAGTTTTTAAATATGGAATATTTGGATACTAACCGTGTTACGCTTACCTATGACATTCCGCTTTCCGAAATTGTGTATGACTTCTTTGATCAGCTAAAATCAAGTACCAAAGGATATGCTTCCTTCGATTACGACCTTTCCGGCTATAAAAAATCCAATCTGGTAAAGATGGATATTCTGCTGAACGGGGAGCAAGTGGATGCATTATCTTTCATTGTCCATCGCGACCGGGCTTACCACCGGGGGAAAATCCTGTGCGAAAAGCTTAAAGAACTTATTCCGCGCCAGATGTTCGAGGTTCCTGTGCAGGCGGCAATCGGTCAAAAAATAGTGGCCCGCGAAACCGTAAAAGCGATGCGCAAAAACGTGCTTGCCAAGTGCTACGGCGGTGATATTTCCCGGAAAAGGAAATTGCTTGAGAAGCAGAAAGAAGGGAAGAAGCGCATGAAGCAGGTCGGTAGTGTCGAGGTACCTCAGGAAGCCTTTATGGCGGTTCTGAAAATAGACGATTGATAAAGAAGAACAATCAGCAGCTAAACAGGAGCGACATAAGCTCCTGTTTTTGTTAAAAGAAAAGAAAGGACGTAACATCCATGGCCCAGACGCATCCGGCACCAAAAGCTGTTTATATACACATTCCGTTTTGTACAAACAAATGCTATTACTGTGATTTCAATTCTTTTGTCCTAAAAGGACAACCTGTACATGATTATCTGGATGCCATGGAGCGGGAAATGGAGCGGACAGTACTTGAATATCCTCCTGGTACTATAGAAACGGTTTTTGTCGGTGGAGGTACGCCTACCGTATTGCTTCCGGACCAGATGGAACGATTCTTGGAAATGGTTCATACCTATTTTCCTATTGATGAGCAAACCGAGTTTTCCATGGAAGCTAATCCGGGAACCACTGACCTGGAAAAGCTTCAAGTGATGCATAGTGGCGGAGTTAACCGGCTTAGTTTCGGTGTGCAATCTTTTAACAACGGGCTGCTTACGAAAATTGGCCGGATTCATAATACGGATGATGTATACCGAAGTATCGAAAACGCCCATAAGGCGGGATTTGCTAATATCTCTATTGATCTTATGTTCGGATTGCCGGATCAAACAGTAGAAATGATGGAAGACACTCTGAAAAAAGCATTGGAGCTGCATTTGCACCATTATTCGATATACAGCTTGAAAGTGGAAGAAAATACCCTTTTTCATACCCTGTATCATAAAGATCAGCTTCCTCTGCCAAGTGAAAATGAGGAACTGGCCATGTTCCAGCTTATCATGGATAAATTAACGGAAGAAGGATTTATTCACTACGAAATTTCCAATTTTGCCAAGTCGGGCTATGAGAGCAGACACAATAAGATGTATTGGCACAATCAAAGCTATTATGGAATCGGGGCTGGTGCCCACGGCTATGTGAACAGAATGCGGCATATCAATATCAAAGGTGTTCAGCCTTATATTGACGCGACGCGAAGCGGCCGTCCCATTCTATCTCAGGAGATTGTCCCGGAACAGGAAGCAATGGAAGATTTCATGATGGTTGGACTTAGACTTCTGGAAGGCGTGTCCAGGGATGATTTTTACAATCAGTTCGGAACTGACCTGGAAGGGCGCTTTGGGCAGACCATCCGGCAGTTGGAGCAAAAAGGGCTCCTGGAACAAAGCGAGAAAGGGTATCGGTTATCGAAACAGGGGCTTTTTCTTGGAAATGAAGTGTTTGCCGCTTTTATCCGGATATAAAGATGATTCAGCCATGTTGAAAAACCATCTTGTACGTTTATTCATAATGTTGTATATTTATACGAAATAAAGTGAATGCGGACGAATGGTGGGATAAAGCGTGATTACTTGCAGAAAAGCGGAAAAGAAAGATATAGATTCCATGTTTGAATTGATAGAAAGTTATGCAGACAAAGGTATCATGCTGTCAAGATCCCGGAAAATCCTTCTTCAGCAGCTTGATACCTTTGTGGTTGCTGTGGAGGAGGATAAAGTAATCGGTTGTGGCTCATTAATGCGGCTTGGTGATGATCTTGTGGAAATCCGCTCTTTGGGGGTAGCCGATGACAAGAAGGGCAGGGGAATTGGGCGCCGGTTGGTAGAATCCCTTCTGGAGGAAGCATCCAGGCAGCGAATCCCCAAAGTTATGGCCCTTACTTATGAAGTACCTTTCTTTTTGCGCAGCGGGTTCTATATTGCTTCGAAGGAGATCTTTCCGGAGAAGGTGTGGACTGACTGTATTCATTGCAAAAAACAGCATTGCTGTGACGAAATAGCTGTATTAAAGCAGCTGGATTGACTTGACAACAGACCTTAGGGTCTGTTATTTTTGTTATATGGTTTAGCACTCACTAAAGTTGAGTGCTAACGAAAACAACGTAAGGGGTTATTTCCTTGACAGAGAAACAGCAGGCGTTGATTCGTTATGCAGGACCTGGAGACTTGTCTGTATGTTCAGAATGGGACGATGGTCTGGCTTTATCGCTTCTGGAATATAAGCTCGCTAATAAGGACATTATTCTGGCTGAACGGAACGGCAATCTTGTGGGATATATGCGGCTGGAACATCTCTGGTCCAATGTACCTTATATGGGACTGATTCAAATCAGCCCTGTTTTCAGAAACCGTGGAATCGGCTCAGAACTGGTCCGGTTTGCCTGCGGCCAGTTGATTAAACAGGGGCATTCTTATCTGTACAGTTCATCGCAGGTGAACGAAGAGGAGCCACAGGCTTGGCACCGCAAGGTAGGGTTTGAAGAATGCGGGCTGATTGCCGGTGTGAATGAAGGCGGCATTGGAGAAGTGTTTTTTAGGCTGAAACTAGGGCAAAATTAGCTTGTCCCTACACAGCAACCATGATAAAGGAGGGGACTTTCGAATGTTGTCGGAACGTCAGCGTATGATCTTGAGCGCTATTGTTGAGGATTATATCCGTTCCGCGGAACCGATTGGATCCCGCAGCATTTCCAAAAGGGACGACGTATCATATAGTCCCGCAACAATCCGAAATGAAATGTCAGACCTTGAAGAGATGGGATATCTGGAACAGCCGCATACTTCTGCGGGCCGCATTCCCTCTCATAAAGGATATAGATATTATGTGGACCATCTGGTTCGCGAGGGTAATTTAAGTTCTCATGAACTGGATGTCGTTAAAATGTTTTTTGCAGGGAAAGTCCAGGAGATGGAATCGGTTATCCAGCATGTGGCAGGCGTTTTGTCAGGATTAACTAATTACACCTCTATTGTATTGGGACCGGAAGTGTTTAGCAGTACACTGAAACACCTGCAAATTATTCCTATCAATATTCATACTGCTGTTGCTATTATGATAACCAATACCGGACATGTAGAAAACAAAACCGTTACTATTCCGGAAGGCATGTCTTTTAGTGATATTGAGAAAGTTGTCAATGTGCTGAACGACAAACTCAAAAATGTACCTTTGATTGAGTTTAAGTCAAAGCTTTACAGCGAAGTCTCTTCTGAGCTTGCCAAAGTAACCGCCGGGTATACAGAATGGCTTTCTATGATAGAAGGGGTTTTGCAAAATGATGAAACAAACCGCATCTATGTCAGTGGTGCCACGAATATGCTGATGCAGCCTGAATTTAAAGATGTGGATAAGGTCAAGACTATTCTGGATTTATTTGAAGAGACACGGATTTTACTTCAGGTGGTGGCCCCTTCTCAAAGCGGCATCCAGATCAAAATCGGAGCCGAAAACAGTGTAGAAGCCATGAATGACTGCAGTCTGATCACAGCTTCATATTCGATTGGCGACCAGATGCTGGGAACTATCGGTATTTTGGGGCCTACCCGAATGGAATATGCCAAAGTTATCCGGCTCCTTGATCATATTTCCAAAAATATGGCTTTAGAGCTTACCAAATGGTATGAACATTTATGACTGCATGATGCAGGTTAAATGATAATAAGCTGGCAAGAGCCAGGGAGACGCCATTATTCGTGATGATACGGCGTCTCTTATTCCTGCACGGCAGGAAAGTATATCAAGGAGGTGAATAGCAGTTGACTAACGGACATCAAAAAGATAATGAATCCGCACAAGAACCTGTATATGAGAAGCAGGAACAGACTACAGACACACAGGTAGAAGAACCTAAAAATGATGCTGCAGAGTCCGTTTCTGAAAGCCCAGATTCTGAAGAAAATGCATGCGTTAAAGAGTTAGAAGAACTGCGTGAACAAGTAAAGGAACACCAAGAGAGATATCTGCGTGTGCAGGCTGACTTTGACAATTTCCGCCGCCGGTCCAGACTGGAGAAAGAAGATTTTGCGAAGTATGCTTCTATAAAACTGATCGAATCTCTTCTGCCGGTGATTGATAATTTTGATAGAGCACTGCAGTCCAGCAAAGATACCAAGGATTTTGATGCTTTAGCCAAAGGAATCGAGATGGTCTACCGCCAATTGGATCAGGTACTTACCCAGGAGGGCCTGTCGCCTATTGAAGCTGTCGGGGAACTGTTTAATCCTGAATTCCATCAGGCGATCATGCAGGTTGAATCCGAGGACCATGAAGAAGGCATTATTGTTGAGGAAGTCCAAAAGGGCTACATGCTCAAGGACAAAGTCATCCGTCCTTCCATGGTCAAAGTGAGCGGCTAAGTCTGACTCTATTACGAAATAAGAAATTTTAACTACAAGGAGGCATCCTAACTACTATGAGCAAAGTAATTGGTATTGACTTAGGAACAACAAACTCTTGCGTTGCCGTGATGGAAGGCGGCGAAGCAGTTGTTATTCCGAATGCGGAAGGGAACCGTACAACCCCATCCGTTGTAGGATTTAAAAAAGACGGGGAGCGCGTTGTAGGTGAAACTGCAAAACGTCAAGCGATCACCAATCCGGAACGTACCGTCATTTCTGTAAAACGTCATATGGGAACAAACCATAAAGAAGTGATTGATGGCAAAGAATATTCTCCACAAGAAATTTCTGCAATGATCCTTCAAAAACTGAAAGCCGATGCTGAAGCTTATCTGGGTACAACTGTTACCCAGGCAGTTATCACGGTACCGGCTTACTTCAATGATAGCCAGCGTCAAGCAACAAAAGATGCGGGAAAGATTGCTGGTCTGGAAGTGCTTCGTATTGTGAATGAGCCAACGGCTGCGGCACTTGCCTATGGACTTGAGAAAGCTGAAGACCAGACCATTCTCGTGTATGACCTTGGAGGCGGTACATTCGACGTATCTATCCTGGAACTGGGAGACGGCTTCTTCGAAGTGAAAGCTACAAGCGGGGATAATAACCTCGGCGGTGATGACTTTGACCAAGTGATCATGGACTACCTGGTTGCCGAGTTCAAAAAAGAACAGGGCATCGATCTGAGCAAAGATAAAGCAGCTGTACAGCGTTTGAAAGATGCAGCCGAGAAAGCTAAGAAAGAACTTTCCGGTGTGCTGACTACAGCAATCTCTCTGCCGTTTATTACGGTTGTGGATGGCGTTCCTCAACACTTGGAGGTCAACCTTACCCGTGCCAAATTTGAGGAGCTTTCCGCAGGTCTTGTTGAAAGAACGCTGGGGCCAACCTGTCAAGCGCTGAGCGATTCCGGTCTTTCGGCTAATGAAATTGATAAAATCGTTCTGGTTGGCGGTTCTACCCGTATTCCTGCGGTTGTGGAAGCTATCAAAAAGCTGACGGGCAAAGAGCCGCATAAAGGGGTAAACCCTGATGAAGTAGTAGCCTTGGGTGCAGCTGTCCAGGCCGGTGTTCTGACAGGAGACGTGAAAGACGTTGTCCTTCTGGACGTAACACCGCTTTCTCTTGGTATTGAAACTGCAGGCGGCGTATTCACGAAAATGATCGAACGCAATACGACGATCCCTACAAGCAAATCTCAAATCTTCTCTACTTATGCGGATAATCAAACAAGTGTAGAAATTCACGTTCTACAAGGTGAGCGGGCTATGGCGAAAGATAATAAAACGCTCGGCCGCTTTATGTTAGGGGATATCCCGCCAGCTCCTCGTGGAGTTCCGCAAATCGAGGTTACCTTCGATATCGATGCCAACGGTATTGTGAATGTATCTGCTTTGGATAAAGGGACCGGCAAGAGCCAGAAAATCACCATCACTTCCTCAAGCGGCTTAACTGACGAGGAAATTGATAAAATGATGAAAGATGCGGAATCCCATGCCGAAGAGGACCGTAAACGTAAAGAACTGGTAGAAGTTCGTAACCAGGCGGACCAACTGGTATATACAGTAGATAAAACGATTAAGGATCTTGGTGACAAAGTAGATCAGGCTGAGATCGACAAGGCTAATGCTGCCAAGGAGAAAGTAAAACAAGCGCTGGAAAGCGATAACCTTGATAACATCAAAAAAGCTACGGAGGAATTGACTGAAGTCGTTCAACAGCTTTCCGTAAAATTATATGAGCAGGCGGCTCAAGCTCAGCAGGGTACACAAGCAGGCGCGGAAGGCGATGCTGATGCAGGCAAAGCTAAAGCGGACAACGTGGTGGATGCCGACTACGAAGTAGTTGACGAAGATAAAGACAAAAAGTAAGATAAGCCGATTACACTTGCTGATTCGCAAAAGTCAAAGCCGTGGGGATTTAGAGCATACTCCGGCTTTGACTTTCCCTTTGTTCAAATAGAAAGCAAATATAGGCCGTTGTTTTTTACAGATTAGCACTCATTCGGAAATATGGGGGTGGAAATTTGAGCAAGAAAGATTATTATGAAGTACTGGGTGTCAGCAAGAATGCTTCCCAGGAGGAAATTAAAAAAGCCTATCGGAAGCTGGCCCAACAGTATCATCCCGACGTTAACAAAGCTGCCGATGCTGAGGAGAAGTTTAAAGAGGCGAAGGAAGCCTATGATGTACTTAGTGATAACCAGAAAAGGGCTACGTATGACCAGTTTGGACATGTAGATCCGAATCAGGGCATGGGCGGTTTTGGCGGCGGAGCTGATTTTGGTGGCTTCGGCGATATCTTTGATATGTTTTTTGGCGGTGGAGGTTCTTCCCGAAGAAATCCTAACGGCCCGCAGCGAGGAAGCGATTTGCAGTACACTATGACCATTGAGTTTAAGGAAGCGGTATTCGGCAAAGAAACGGATATTCAAATTCCTCGCACAGAATCCTGCGATACCTGCCACGGAACGGGAGCTAAACCCGGTACTCATCCGGAAACGTGTTCCGTCTGTCATGGAAGCGGTCAGCAGGAGGTTGTTCAGAATACACCTTTTGGGCGAATTGTGAACCGCAGAGCTTGTTCGGCATGTAATGGGCAGGGGCAGATTATCAAAGATAAGTGCCCGACTTGTTCCGGAACAGGAAAGGTACGCAAAAAGCGTAAAATTCATATCAAAATTCCTGCCGGGGTCGATGATGGTGCCCAGTTAAGGGTTTCCGGCGAAGGAGAAGGAGGTCTTCGCGGAGGACCGCCTGGTGATCTATACGTTGTTATCCGGGTAAACCCGCACGATTTCTTTGAGCGGGAAGGGGATGACATTTATTGTGAAGTGCCGTTGACTTTCACACAGGCTGCCCTTGGGGATGAGATTGAGATTCCTACCTTGACTGAAAAGGTAAAACTCAAAATTCCGGCAGGCACACAAACCGATACCTACTTCCGCTTAAAAGGAAAAGGAGTTCCTCGCTTGCGCGGATATGGTCAGGGTGACCAACATGTTAAAGTGGTGGTTGTTACCCCGACCAATCTGAAAGAAGAGCAAAAGGAGCTGCTTCGCGAATTTGGGAAATTGAATGGGGAACATACCCATGAGCAGCAGAAAACCATTTTCGAAAGAATGAAGAAAGCGTTTCTGGGTGACTAGCAATGCTTAACACAATATGCTAAGAAACAAGGCTGCTTGAACTATCCAACGGATGTTCAGGCAGCCTTGTTTCTTTGTGGTCGCATACTTTTTGAAACGATAAGCCACACTATGATCTATCAACATTTTCCAAATAGGAGGAATCAGATAATGACTGAGGAACAGCAGCACCAGTCCGATAAATTGCCTATTGCCAAAAACGAGGATGTGGAATTTAACACCGAGCTTGCGGACCGTGATGATCTTGTTGCAGTCAGAAGGGCGGAAGCGGCAGACCATAGGCAAGAATAAAGGAGGACAAAAAGTGATGGCAGAGAAAAATATTCTGGCCTATTTCAATACCCCGAGCAAGCTAAAGAAGTAGCATCGAAGTTAAATGCTTTAAGGGCAGAGGATGTACAAATTGACCGGTTCGGGCGCTATCCCGGTGTAGGTGTGGATGATGTGATGAACCCTATAACGGGAAATTTCAGCAGCTTGGGTAATCTGACCCTGGGAGCCAACTTCGCTAATCGCAGCTCTGCCATTATGGCTGCTGCGGATACGAGTGCAAGCGGGATGAGTGATGGGGGACAAGGCGGACCCAACGGGAAAGACATTTTACTCACAGCCGTTGTGGATGAATCTATCCATGAACAAGCCTTGCAAATCATCCGGGATTCCGGCGGAATAGTATAAGATTAAGCTTGTTTATTTCTGAAAGCTCTTTTCCCTAAAGGGATAAGAGCTTTTTTCTATAGATAATAGAGCGGGGGATGGTTTTATCCGCCATCGCTTGCTGCAGAACTGTTGTAACGCAGCAAAAAAGTATAGTAGAATATGGAGTGAATGTTTTTTGAGGTATCCTCCTTTTCAAAGGGATGTATGCCTTAGAATTGAAGGAGGACAGGACGTTGCTTTGGCATGAAATTACCATTTATACAACAGAAGAAGCCACGGAGATGATTTCTTCTTTTTTTCACGAACTTGGAGCCGGCGGAGTTTCCATCGAGGAGTCCGGCACACTGGACAAAAAACGGGATACGACGTACGGGGTACTGTACGACAAACCGTTCAATGATATCCCGGAAGGCCGTGCGGAAGTAAAGGGGTATTTTGCAGAGGGGCATGATTTCAATAGGATCATGGATGAACTCAAGCAATCGGTAGAGCGGCTCAGTACTTTTGGCATCGATACGGGAAATCCCATTTTTTCTATCCGACAAGTAGATGACGAGAGCTGGGCAAACGAGTGGAAAAAATATTTCAAGCCGATACGTGTAACAAAACGTTTAACGATTAAGCCAACCTGGGAAGAATATGAGCCGTCTACGGATGAGATCATTCTGGAATTGGACCCGGGGATGGCATTTGGTACAGGTACGCACGCAACCACATCTTTATGCCTGAAAATATTGGAACAAGTGGTCCGGGGCGGAGAGGATGTCATAGATGTGGGAACCGGATCAGGCATTTTGTCAATAGCCGCAGCCAAACTCGGCGCAGAACATGTTCTCGCGATCGATCTCGACCCGGTGGCCGTAAAAAGTGCGGGGGAGAATAGTAAATTAAATGGTATGCAGTCCCGTATCATGGTCAGACAAAGCGATTTGCTGGGGATACTTGAACATTCGGAGAAGCGGGATGAGCTGAATGTAAAAATGCCCGTACAAATTGTAGTAGCGAACATTTTGGCAGAGATTATTCTGCTTTTTGTGGAAGATGTTTATCAGGTACTCGAACCAGGGGGGCTGTATATTGTCTCCGGTGTGATCAGAGCCAAACAAGCCGTGGTGGAAGATGCTTTGAAACGGGCAGGCTTTGAAATCGTAGAAATACATACAGAAGAAGATTGGGTAGCTCTCGTTGCCAGAAAGATGTAGGTGAATACATGTCCTCTTTAGAAAGTATATTCAGATTTCCGATTGATCAGCTTCCTTTTATTGTGCTGGTCCTGATTATTGCACTGACTGTGCATGAATTTTCACATGCGTTTTTTGCATACAAATTCGGTGATTCTACGCCTAAGGAAATGGGAAGGGTCACACTGAATCCCGTTTCCCATATCAGTTTGCTGGGAATGCTGTTGTTTGTGATTGCCGGAATCGGTTGGGCCAGACCGGTCATGATTAACCGGAGCAATTTTAAGCAGCCCAGGCTGATGGGGATCATTGTAAGTTTTGTGGGCCCGTTCAGCAATTTTGTTTTGGGGTTTCTCGGCGCTGTGATTTATGCGGCTTCCATTAAATACGGCTGGACGGACGGATGGTCCAGCGGGGCTGCAACAGCTTTACACGTATTCCTGCAGTATTTCATCATGATGAACGTTCTCTTGTTTGTGTTAAACCTGATTCCGCTTCCTCCGCTTGACGGATACCGGATTTTGGAGGATCTGCTCCCGCTCCGCGCCAGGATGGAGCTGCAAAAGGTAGAGCATTGGGGATTTTATATTATTTTGGTTCTTGTTTTTATCCCCCCATTATATAAGATCACAATCGGGCCAATTCTCGGTCTGTCTACGCCCATTATTCAGCAGTTCGTCATCATAGCCAATAAGCTGTTTTTCTGAGAAATGATTGTTAGGGTGTGAAGCAATATCATTCGGAACAGGACGAAGAAGTTGTTTCTGCCCGCTTTTTTGTAAAATAATGGAATGTGTGTAGATTTTCAATTTTAAACACTGTATGATGAAAGGTGCATGATTTTCACCCGAAACAGTAGAAAGTAGAGGTGCACATGCAGCGTTACTTTATACCTAAAGAGCAGTTTGGGAGCACGTCTGTCCGTATTGAAGGCGACGATGCACATCATTTAGTCCGGGTAATGAGAGCGCAGGCTGGGAACAAGATCATCGTCAGCGATGGACTAAGCCGTGAAGCACTTGCCCAAATTACCGAAGTGGACAAAGCTGTTGTTACCGCAGCTATTATAGAAGAGAGGCCGATGACGGCTGAACCGCGAATACAAGTATGGGTTGCACAGAGCCTGCCAAAAGCGGATAAGATGGAAACTGTCATCCAAAAAGGAACGGAAATCGGGGCAGCCCGGTTTCTTCCTTTTGTTTCAGAGCGTACCGTGGTCCAATATGATGCCAAGAAGGAAACGAAACGCACCCAGCGCTGGCAAAAGATCGCCAAAGAGGCGGCCGAACAGGCTCACCGCAACCGGATTCCGGTAGTTGAAGGGGTACATTCATGGAAACAGATTCTGGAACAAGCGGCCCGTATGGACGCAGCCTGGATCTGTTACGAGAAAGAGGATAGCCTTCAAATCAGGGACGCGCTTTTTCAGGCGGATGCTCTTAAGAGGAACGACGATAAACCGGTTCGGATCATGCTGATAGTTGGGCCGGAGGGCGGATTCACGGAAAAAGAAATAGAGCAGGCGGAAGAGTCAGGATGCCGGTCCATTGGGCTTGGCACACGGATTCTCCGTACAGAAACGGCAGCCATGGTAGGGCTAACTTGCATTTTATACGAGACAGGTGAGATAGGAGGAAAATAAAGATGCCAACAGTGGCGTTTCATACACTTGGCTGCAAAGTGAACTTCTATGATACGGAAGCTATCTGGCAGCTGTTTAAAGCAGAAGGATATGAACAAACCGATTTTGAAAAAACAGCGGATGTATATGTCATTAATACATGCACAGTAACCAATACCGGCGATAAAAAGAGCCGGCAAATGATCCGCAGAGCGGTACGCCGCAACCCGGATGCGATTATTGCCGTGACCGGCTGCTACGCGCAGACCTCTCCGGCCGAAATTATGGAGATTCCGGGTGTGGATCTAGTAATCGGTACACAGGACCGGGAGAAGATCGTTCCTTATGTGAAGCAGATTGAATCAGAACGTCAGCCGATTAATGCGGTACGAAACATAATGAAAACACGGCAGTTCGAGGAACTGGACGTGCCTGATTTTGCCGACAGGACCCGGGCATTTCTGAAAATTCAAGAGGGCTGCAACAATTTTTGCACTTTTTGTATTATTCCGTGGTCCCGCGGTCTGATGAGAAGCAGGGACCCCAAAAGTGTGGTGCAGCAAGCCCATATGCTGGTGGATGCCGGTTATAAAGAAATCGTACTGACGGGTATCCATACTGGCGGTTACGGGGAGGATATGGAAGATTACAGCCTGGCTAAGCTGCTCTGGGATTTGGACAAGGTGGACGGGCTGGAACGGATCCGCATCAGTTCGATCGAGGCGAGTCAAATAACGGACGAAGTATTGGAAGTGCTGAATGCCTCGGACAAAATGTGCCGCCATCTTCACATCCCTCTTCAGGCAGGGGATGACCGTGTACTTAAGCGGATGCGCAGAAAGTATACAACGGAAGAATACGGGCGCAAAATAGAACTGATTCACAAGGCAATGCCGGGGGTAGCCATCACCACCGATGTGATTGTCGGTTTCCCGGGAGAAACCGAAGAAATGTTTGAGAATAGCTACCGCTTTATGGAGCAAATGAAATATTCCGAAATGCATGTCTTCCCTTATTCGAAGCGGACCGGTACACCGGCAGCACGGATGGAAGACCAGATTGATGAGGAAATCAAGAATGCCCGTGTTCACAGGCTGATTGATCTCTCTGAACGGATGCAGCTGGATTACGCCAGACAGCATGAAGGGCAGGCACTGGAAGTAATACCCGAGCGCGAATATAAGGGGGCTGAAGGAAGCGGCCTTGTAATGGGGTATTCGGACAACTACATTCAGCTTGTATTTGAAGGTTCCGAGCAACTGATCGGTCAGATATGCCGGGTCAAATTGACCGAACCGGGTATAAATGAAAGCCGCGGACAGCTGGTCAGAGTATTGAAAGAGATGTCACCGTCCAAGGCTGTTAACCTGTAATAAATGTAAGGAGAAAAAGGATTTCATTTCCTTGGGAAGGAAATGGAATCCTTTGTTTAAAAGTAATGCATGAGAGTTGCATGGTTTCTTTTCTTTCGTCCCAAACAGGATGAGGAAAAAATTCCGTTTGATCAGGAGGAGAATACGATGAAGGAAATTTCCGCAGGAGGCGTTGTCTTTACTCATACTGGGGACGGTCTTCGGATCCAGATGATCCAGGACCGCTTTGGGAAGATGACGCTTGCTAAGGGAAAGAGGGAAGCGGGAGAAACCATCAGGCAGACCGCCGTCCGGGAAATACGGGAAGAGACCGGCATTCAGGTGAGGCTGGTGGAACCACTGCAGGTGGTTACGTACGAATATGTCCTGCCTTCCAAGATAACTGTAAACAAAGAGGTCCATTATTTCCTGGCAGAAGCGGAAAAAGGGATACTGAAAGCCCAGATTGAAGAGATCGGAAGTGTATCATGGCTTACGCCGCAGGTAGCTTGGAGCAAGCAGCTGGAGGCAGGATACGACAATAATGACGCTGTAATGAGGCTGGCCTTGAACAAGCTGGGGATTGAAGTATGAAGACTCCAATCCTACTTGTGCGAATCAGGCCCTCCGAGGGTCTTGAGCCGTTTGGAGTAACATAGCGGTAGGGCAAGAACGGAACAGACGATATTAAAGACTGTCTGGGAGCGGGCAAGCTGGGCGGAGGGGTCGTCCGTCATCCAGGAAATGAACTGATAAAGTTCCCGAAGGAAAGGATAGAACAGTAAAGCCCCGCCCAGATTCAGCGTTATATGTGCCCAGGCTACAAAAGAGCCTGCCCGGGTACCGCCAAGACTTGCGAGCCATGCGGTGGAACAGGTGCCTATATTGGCACCGAGCATTACCGCCATACCGAGCTCCGGAGAAACGGTACTTGTGGCAGCCAGGCCCATGGCCAGGGCAATCACGGCAGTGCTGCTGTGGATAAGGGCGGTTATGACCGTTCCGGCCATAACTCCCCAAATCAGGCTTTGCTCGGCATGCTCCATAAACCAGGTGAACATCCCCTGGTTCTGCAGGGCAGGACCGACGTTTTGCATGATGCGGATACCCATCAGCACCATCGCAAATCCGGCAGCTGCAAGCGACCCGAAGCGAACGCTTCGTATCCAGCTCCGGCTGCCGGAGTGATCCGCCTGGCGGGGGACCGGCAGCCCGGAATCGGGCCATGCTAAGGCAGGCTTGCGGTTTCCGCCCGGTGCCTCCGTGGTTCGGGGAACAGGGCCGGCCAGCCAGCTTGCCATCCAGACGGCACTGGAAACGAGCAGCAGCGGTACACCGTAGCTGCTGATGTTCAGCCCGAGCAGTTCGGTAGTCAGACAGGTTCCGATGTTCGTGCCAAGGATAATACCGAGCGTGCTGCCGAAGCTCATAACACCTGCATTGACCATACTGATCGTAAGTACGGTCACCGCTCCGCTGCTTTGCAGCAGGGCAGTCATAACCATACCGGTAATAAGTCCGTATACCGGGGTTTTAGTAAAGGTTTGCAATACGCGTGACAAGGAAGGACCCGCCCATTGCTGCAGGGCGAGCTCCATTGTCTTCATGCCTATCATAAATATGCACACGCCGGCAAGAATGGGAAGGATAATCGTCGTGAGCAAAGCTGGCAGGGCTCCTTTCCTTTTTGTTCAATGGGTCTGTTTTTAAAATATATGAAATAAAGAAGACAGGCATGACAAGCCGGAAGGCTAAGATAAGATTGTGGAAGAGATAGCTAAGGAGGAAAATTGGTGGCAACCGTTTATTTACATAAAAAAAGAAAAAAGCGCCTGGAGCAGGGGCATCCCTGGATTTTCAGCGGCGAGATTGAACGGATAGAAGGTGAGCCCGCTCCGGGAGATATTGTTTCCATCCATTCTCACTCAGGCCAGTACTTGGCGTCCGGATACTACAACCCGGCCTCACGGATTACAGTAAGGGTGGTTTCCTATAAACCTTTGGAACAGATGGATACCACCTTCTTTACCGAACGGATCAGACAGTGTATGGAACACCGCCGGAGGTTTCTGCCCGGTACGGATTCTTATCGGCTCATTTACGGGGAAGCGGATTTTCTTCCGGGATTAATTGTTGACAAGTTTGCCGATGTGCTTGTCGTGCAGTTTTTGACACTGGGAATGGATATCCGCAAAAAATCCGTCGTGGACGCTCTTGTACAGGTTGTAGGGCCGTCCGGCATTTATGAACGCAGTGATGTACCTGTCAGGGAACTGGAGGAACTGGAGCAGAGCAAAGGGGTTTTATACGGTGAATGCCCTAGGCACGTACGCATTCTTGAAAACGGGCTACATTTGGAAGTAGACATTTGGGAAGGACAGAAAACGGGTTACTTCTTTGATCAGCGGGACAACCGGGCCTCGATAGCGCCACTCATGAAAGGATGGGGAGGCCGGAGCGGAATTGCGCTATGTAAAATGGAGGTGGACGGGAAAGAGCAAGAAGTGCCCGTAAATAAGAACGGGAAGATCGTCCAGTTCCCGTATTGGGACGGTGCCACCGTACTTGAATGCTTCTCCCATACAGGAAGTTTTACCTTAAACGCTTGCAAATACGGGGCTAAGAAAGTAACTTGTCTGGATATTTCCGAACACGCTATTCAAAGTGCCAGAACCAATGTGGGCCTGAACGGGTTTGAAGACCGTGTTGAGTTCGTCGTGGCGGATGCGTTCCAGTATTTGCGTGAACAGGTACACGGGCTGGACCAGCGTAAGGCACGTGCGGAAGCTTCTGAACGGAAAGTGGATACTTCTGTACCTCTTTCCGGAGGGCGAACCTGGGATGTGGTAATTCTGGATCCGCCGGCCTTTGCCAAAACAAAGGGGGCCGTAGAGAGTGCCTGCCGTGGATACAAAGATATCAATCTGCATGGGATGAAGCTTGTCAATGAAGGCGGCTACCTGGTAACGGCCAGTTGTTCCTACCATATGAAGCCGGAGTTGTTTCTGGAAACAATTCACGCTGCAGCTGCGGATGCCAGGAAAATTTTGCGCCTGGTTGAATTCCGTGCGGCCGGAAGTGATCATCCGCGGATTCTTGGCGTAGATGAAGGTAACTATCTGAAATTTGCCATTTTTGAAGTGAGGAGCAGGACATAATCACAAAAAAAGGAAATCAGAAGATACCTTTTGTTTTTTGATCAAAATAATGCAACCTTGATGCGGCGCCATTTTATGGAGGTTCAAACTAATGCATATCCAAACACAAATCAATGGTAACAAAATCGAAATTATACAGGCTGGCAGCTCGGATAAATCCGTTATCCGGAATCTGATGCAGCTCTATCAGTATGAATCTACTGACTATTCAGGGGACGATCCGGATCAACATGGTTATTTTGATTACCCGTATCTGGATCATTATTGGACGGAAGAAGGCCAAATGGAAGAGAGAAGACTGCCCCTGCTTCTGAAAGTAAACGGGAATCTGGCAGGTTTTATCTTAATTAACAATCATACCGTTTATTTGGAACAGGGTGAGGATACCTATACAATTGCCGAATTTTTTGTATTGAAAAAATGGAGAAAACAAGGAATCGGCCGTGAGGCAGCCTGCCAGCTTTTCCGCAGGTTCAAGGGAACATGGGAAATCAGGGCAGAAGGGGATAACAATCCTGCCCATACGTTCTGGCGCAAGGTGATTCACGGGTTCGCCCAAGGAAATTATAAAGAAGTGAATTCGCCAGGCTGGGATGGCCCTATTCAAATTTTTCATGTGAAGAATTAACATATAAAAACTACCCGGGGGATTTCTACCGGGTAGTTTTTATATGTTTCCCGTTAATGGTTTTCCATTCTCTTTTTATTAATCAGAAGCAGGGCAAGAGAAGAAGCGATCATAAAATAAGGGACTATTTGTTTAAACAACAGCCATGCATCTGAATGTTCGAAGTAATGCAAAGGAATAAAAAAAATGGCGGCACCCGCTAAAGTTGGTAATATAGCTACAGCATTATTCAGCTTTTCATTAGTGGAGGGATATTTTGTGCATTTCATAACCGGATAAAGAAGAGAAAAGACAATGAGAAATAAAACTAGGGCGATCATTTATTTTCCTCCTTACTTTTTATTAAAATTGTACCAATAAAAGGTTTTTTTTTCAAGGTGCCAATATATTATTAGACCTGTACATCTGAAATTCAATTTTTGTACTCACTGATTCCATTTCATAAAACAACAGGTAAGCGTTTAATTGAGAAGATGTAGATAAATAGACCTGCCTTTAGAATGAATTGATATATTGACCATTTCCAAGTTAAATGTTATATAGTTACTTATATGGTTTATTTAACCAGAAAAATAACATTGGAGGTATTTAGCATGTGCAGAAAGATAGTCATTATTTTTTCGCTGATTACATTACTGGTTTTAACAGGATGGTCTGCTGAGAACAACAATCAAGTAAGTGCAGATGAATTGAAGGATATAGAAGCATTTCAACAAAAAGTAAGTGAATATCAACTCAAATCTAAAGAATTGGATGATGAAACCAAACTTAAGCTGATGCAAACAGTTAAAACTAATATTGATAATGGTACATTAAAGACAATTTTTCCATTAGGTTATTTAGATTTTTCAAAATCAAATGCGAAAGAATACAATGGTTCTCAGTATTTTATTCAAATACCGACAAAGTCTGATGCCGGATATGCGGTATTTACGTCGTTAACTGTTTCAATCGATTTTAATTTCAACATAGACAAAGGATATGATTTAATAGTAACAGAAAAGGATAATAGCTACCATTTAGAAAGTTATGTAAATGGAGATAAAGTAGATACAACTGATGTAGCTAAAATTGAAGAAATACAGGAAGCAGAAAAGAGTGTGTCTAATATATTTGGAGTTAACATAGCTTATGCAGGCTATATTAACGATGTAAACAATTGCTTAGCTAGATTTGGTGTTTCTAGAGGTTTATTGGCTATAGTTTCTGCAGCTTGCGGCTTAGTTTGTATTGGAACAATAGGTGCTGGGTGTTTATCTTGTTATGGAGCTTATTTGGCGGTAGACGGCGGTATTATTGTAGGTTGTTTAACTAATCCTTAAGTTATTTCATACAGCTTTTTTGTGACAACTTATTGGAGGAGAAACCATGACCCCGATAATCACGCTATCTCAACTTGGGACGTTCCTGTCATTTAACCGGGAGAAATTAATGGATGCTCTTTCTTTATTTTCGCCGGATCAAAGAACACTCACAGAAAAGAAGGAAGGCTGGAATCCGGTACAAATTGTGGAACACATCGGCATCATCGACAATTACGTAGTCAATAAAGTGGCAGATATGCTGAAAAACGCCCCTCTGTATCCCCCAGAAGAGGAAGATCAGAAGCTGATAGATGTGATGCCTTTATTTAAGGAGAACGGCATCATCGGCAGTAAGATCACGGCCCCTTCGAATACAATCCCGACAGGGCAGGTGAACTATGAGGAAGGGTTGCACCGGTTAACAGAGAGCTTGAATGACTTATTGGCCTTTTTTCCAGAACTGGCTGACAGGCAGACGAATTTTATCATAGACCGGCATCCCCTTGGGGTAGATTTGAATGTGTGCCAGTGGATTCATTTCACAGCTGTTCATGAGTGGGCCCATGTGAACCAGATCAAATGCATTGCCAAAGTAAACGGACTTCTTGCCGTTTAAAGAACGGATCGCCTAACCTTAGGCGGTTCTTTTTTTGCAAGATAACAAAGTATAGCTTTTCCATCCCTATTCTTATTGAAGCATAAAACGGGGCCGCCGGTGAAAAGGCCATATCTGTTTTGGAAGGCAATCCTTCTATTTGCCCTTAGCTTCATTATCCCCTTTGTTCAGTAGATTCCTTTTCTAGTAAGATAGATTCCTTGTTTTTCTGATTTTTAGACGGCTTCCTTTCGTGAATGTTCCGTCAAGATTCCAAACGCCTGCTTTCCCGGCGAGCGTTGCGTTCCTGCACGGTGGGGGTACTCCTCATGATGAATGCCAGAATATTCTCGGATTACAGGTATGGGCACTCTTCTCCTGACAGTAGGGGAGAGTGGAACTAGAGGATTTGGTAAGATACCGTCTATAGACCCTAGGCTGGATAAGAAATAGAATGCTCAAGTCCCGGACACATTGAAACAATGTTGTTCTTCTTTTAGCCCTATACTGTGTTAGAATAGAAAACAGGAGGATAGCGAACATGCTTTCCTCTTTTGAAAAAGAATTTGGTACATTTTTCAGTATGGACACATTCATTCCCAGATGGTTTAGTATAAGACAGTAAAAGAAACGGAGTCGTTTATTATGTCCATTCGATTCGTTATAGGCCGTGCGGGACACGGTAAGACCCGGTATTGTCTGGATGAGATACGGAATAGTCTAAAGCAAAAACCGGAAGGCGATCCGCTGATTTATCTTGTTCCGGATCAGGCTACTTTCCAGGCAGAGCTGGAATTGGTTTCCTCAGATAACCTGTCCGGAATGATCCGGGCACAGGTGCTCAGTTTTCACAGGTTGGCCTGGAGGGTCATGCAGGAAGAGGGCGGAATTGCCAGACTGCCTGTTGATGAGACCGGAAAGAAACTGCTGCTTCATAAATTGCTGCACGAGCAGGAAAAACAATTAGTTTATTTCCAATCTACATATGAACAATTGGGCTTTGTAGACCATTTGAACCGCTTGTTTACGGAGTGGAAGAGATACTGTGTCACTCCTGAAGAATTAGGTGAATATATCGGCCGGCTTGACGGCCAAAATTCTTCATTAGTCCTACAGCAAAAACTGCAGGACCTTCATCATTTGTACGGAGCTTTTGAGTCCAGACTTTCAGGTGAATATCTGGATGGCGAAGACACTCTTTCCCTGCTTGCTGAGCAAATTCCGCAATCCTCCTTTATCCGGTCGGCGACGTTCTGGATGGATGGTTTTCACGGTTTCACCCCTCAGGAACTCAGGGTTGTGGAAGCTTTGATGAAGACCAGCCGGGGCGTAACTGTTACGCTGACATTGGATCGCCCTTATTATGCGGGAGAACGCCCGGACGAACTGGATCTGTTTTATCCGACCGGTAAAACAATGAGCAGTCTTCAAGAGCTTTTAGATCAAGCCAATATAGGTCCTGCGGAATTGATTCACCTGCAGCCGAAGAAAGCTCCAAGATATGAACATACAACCATGCTGGCTTATCTGGAACAACATTACGACAAACGTATTGGAATTGGTGTATGTACGTATTCATCTGATGAAGACAAAGAAAGTCCGCTGCAAATAAGGGCTGCCGTTAACCGCCGGGCTGAAGTGGAAGGAACAGCGAGAGAAATTCTTCACCTTGTCCGGGAACAAGGGGCACGTTGGCGAGATGTAGCTGTACTGGTGCGTAATATGGAAGAATACCGTGAGCTTATCGCCACCACATTCAGTGATTA
Source organism: Paenibacillus larvae subsp. larvae (assembly GCF_002003265.1). Lineage (NCBI taxonomy): Bacteria > Bacillati > Bacillota > Bacilli > Caryophanales > Paenibacillaceae > Paenibacillus > Paenibacillus larvae. Next base: position 1,642,093 of record NZ_CP019687.1, on the reverse strand, counting down.
CGGAATCCCGCACTTTTTTGATCAAAAACGCAGTGTGTTCCATCATCCTCTTTCAGAATATCTCCGTTCCGCTTTAGAAGTGATATCCCGTAACTGGAGATATGAAGCTGTTTTCCGATGTGTGAAAACAGACTTCTTGCTTCCATGGCCCCTGCCGGTTGAACCGGATAGTGAGGGAGAAAAGTTGCTAAAAGAACGGGAGGCCATCAGGGAACAACGCAGACTGCTTGACCGGCTGGAAAATTATGCGCTTGCTTTTGGTATCCAAGGCCGGGACTGGACGGAAACAAAACCTTGGGACAAGCTGTTCAAGGTTTCACTGGAAGATGAAGACAGTGAGGTGGTGAAGCAGAGGGAATCCAGGGAACTGGAACAGCTGAACCGTACCCGGAATCAAATTGCCGAACCGCTTCTTGCTCTGCAAAAGCGAATGGCCCGGGCCAAAACAGTAAAGCAAAGATGTGAAGCCTTATACCGTTTGCTGCTGGATACTCACGTTCCGGAACGGTTGGAATCTTGGAGCATGAATTGCGTGCTGGAGGGAAAACCCGAGAAAGCAAGAGAACATGCTCAGCTTTGGGACAGCGTTATTCAAATGCTGGATCAGATGGTTGAAATGATGGGTGAGGAAGTATTATCCCTTGATTTATTCGCGAAACTGGTGGATACAGGGCTTGAAAGCATCCAGATGGGGCTGGTACCGCCTTCTCTTGATCAGGTTCTGGTCGGAAGTATGGACCGTACCCGTTCAACCCGTATCAAGTATGCGGTTGTTTTAGGTGTCAATGAGGGAGTGATACCCGCTGCTGTTCCTGAAGACGGTGTACTGACGGAACCGGAACGTGAACTTTTGCTGGATTCAGGTGTTCCTATGGCGGACGGCGGACGGCGCAAGCTCTTGGATGAGCAGTTCATCATCTACTCTGCCCTCTCGGTTCCAAGCGAAAAGCTCATACTCAGCTATGCTCTTGCAGATGAGGAGGGAAAATCCCTGCTCCCTTCCGAACTGGTTAAACAGCTGCGGAATTTATTTCCGGATGTCAAGGAAGAGCTAGTACTTACTGAACCGGGAGTGCTTATGGATAGTGCCGAACATCTGCCTTTCCTTGCACATCCGGAGAGAGTGCTATCTTATTTGGCTGTACAGCTGAAACAATGGATGCGGGGAACGGCAATTGCCAGCATATGGTGGGAAGTATACAACTGGTTTGCCCGGCAGCCGGAGTGGAGAAGGAGACTCTCGGTCATGGATGATTCCCTGTTATTTACTAATAAAGAACAGAAGCTTCCGGAATCTACAAGCCGTCTTCTTTATGGCCAGAAGCTCAGGGCGAGTGTTTCCAGAATGGAGCGTTATGCGGCTTGTCCCTTTTCCCATTTTGCGTCGTACGGGCTCCGTCTTCAGGAAAGAAAAATTTATCGTCTGGAGGCACCGGATATTGGCCAATTATTTCATGCGGCACTAAGCCAGTTTGCCAACCAGCTCCGTACCGAACAGGTAGAGTGGGCCGGACTTACACCCGAAGAGTGCGGGCGGCGTTCTTCCCTGGTTATGGATCAGCTTGCTCCCAGGCTTCAGGGGGAAATTTTGCTCAGCTCTAAGCGTTATCACTATATAGCCAGCAAACTGAAACAAGTGGTAACCAAAGCTGCCGTAGTCCTGGGAGAGCATGCCAAGCGGGGAGAGTTTAAACCATTAGGGATGGAAATTGATTTTGGGCCCGGAAAGGATCTTCCGCCTCTTGTTTTTCAATTGGATAATGGGTGCACCATGGAAATTATCGGGCGTATTGACCGGGTAGATCAGGCAGAGGGAAGCGAGGGACTTCTGCTGCGTGTTATTGACTATAAATCCAGTGCTGCATCGTTGAACCTGGCTGAAGTGTATTATGGTTTATCGCTGCAGATGCTTACTTATTTGGATGTGATTATTACCCACGCCAAAACCTGGCTTGGAATTCCGGCAACCCCGGCTGGTGTCCTCTATTTTCATGTCCATAACCCGATTTTACAGCAGAAAAACCGGATTACTTCTCAGGATGCACAAAAAGAGCTGATGAAGCGGTTTAAAATGAGAGGGTTATTAATGGCCGATCCGCAAATAATCGGGAAAATGGATCATGTACTGAAGGAAAAGAACGGGCATTCCGAACTTCTTCCTGTTGCGATGAAGGCGGACGGAAGTTTTTATAAATCATCAGCAGTGGCAACAGAGAACCAATGGTCTACTCTCCGTGAATTTGTCAGGGGAAAAGTGGATCAAATCGGAACAGGCATCACGGAAGGCGCTGTGGACATAGCTCCTTACCGCATGGGTACACAGCATGCCTGCCAATTTTGCCCTTACAAATCGGTCTGTCAGTTTGATCCGCTTTTTGAAGGAAATGAATATCACGTGCTGAAGCCTGCTTCAAAGGAAAAAATATGGAGGATTATAGAAATGGAGGGTGAGGGAAATCATGGAAAACCGGACGGGTTCTGATCAGTCACCAACAGTTTTTTCCGTTGCTCCTGTTCCCAAACCGCCGGGAAGCACCTGGACCGATGACCAGTGGAACGCTATAACAGGAAAAGGAAAGAACATGCTAATTGCTGCCGCAGCCGGTTCAGGGAAAACCGCTGTACTTGTGGAACGGATCATTCGGCGGATATCGGATGAACGTGAACCTGTAGATGTGGACCGGCTGCTTGTTGCCACCTTTACCAAAGCGGCTGCATCTGAAATGAAAGAACGGATTCGTGAAGCACTGGAGAAGGAACTTCTCAAAAGACCTCAATCACCTCATCTGCGCAGGCAGCTTGCCTTAATGGGGCGTGCCAATATAACGACCCTGCACTCGTTCTGTCTGGATGTAATCCGTCGTCATTTTGCATCCATTCATCTTGACCCGGTTTTTAGGATTTCGGGCGAGACGGAAACTGAACTGATGAGGCAGGATGTCCTGGAAGAATTGATGGAGGAATATTATGAAAACAGCGCTGAAGACAGTCCTTTCTGGAAACTGGTCGACAGCTTTGGGGGCGAACACAGTGATTCGGGGCTCGTGAGACTTGTGCAAAAACTTTACGATGAATCCCGAAGCCATCCCTGGCCAGATTACTGGTTGAAGGAAATGGCCGACTTATTCGGACCTCCTTCCCCGGTTTACCCTGAATCTGATCAGGAACCGGACCATATGGCTCTTTCCGAAATCCGCCTGGGAATGGATGAAGCTGCAGCGGCTGTCGAAAAGGCCGGGCTTTACCCGGTCAGGGTAACTGAAAACCGTGAGACACAAGCAAAAGAAAAACCGGAAACTGAAACCCGCCGGGAGGGGCCCGACCTCAGTTTGTGGCAGCAGAGCATTCTGCACGATGTACTGCTGGAACTCAAAGGAGCAAAAAATCTGTTACAGCAGGCTAAACTTTGGACAGAGGCTCCTGGAGGCCCTTTACCATACCTTGCGACATTGGACAGCGACCTGGAATTGATTAATACCTTGCTGGAAGCGGCTGAAAACAGTTGGGAAGCCGCTTACCGGGCTTTTCAAACAGCTGTATTCGGCAAATTAAAACCATGCAGGGGGACGATCTGGATAAAGAGCTGCAGGAAGCAGTCAAACAGGCCCGGAATGAAGTCAAGGATGCCGTCTTTCGGATCAAGGAAGAGATTTTCACAAGAACACAGGAAGAATATAAGGATGAGTTGAAACGGACAGCACCCGTTCTCCATCATCTGGTCAGGCTTGTGATTGACTTTGCAGAACGCTATCAACAGTCAAAAGAGGATAAGGGCCTGGTAGATTTTGCTGATCTGGAGCACTATTGTCTGGCTATCTTACGTTCGGAGGAGTCTACCCCGGAACGGATGATACCCTCTTCTGCCGCGCTTGATTACCAGGAACAATTTGCTGAGGTGCTTCTGGATGAATATCAGGACACAAACCGTGTGCAGGAGTCTATTGTATCCCTGATAAGCAAAGAAGCTCCGGGCAACCGGTTTATGGTCGGGGATGTCAAACAAAGTATTTACCGTTTCCGCCTTGCCGAGCCGGGTCTTTTTCTCAGCAAGTATAAATCTTATACCACATCCGGAGAAGGCGAAGGAAAGCGTGTCGATTTGGCACGAAATTTCCGCAGCCGGCGCCAGGTTGTGGATGCTGTCAACTTTCTGTTTAGGCAAATCATGCAGGAATCGGTCGGGGAAATTGCTTATGATATCCGGGCTGAACTGGTCACTGGAGCTAATTATCCTGAGACTGGTCAGGACTTATCCGTGGAAATGATGCTGGTTGACCGTTCTGCGGAGGAACAGGATGAATTTACCGCAAAAGGCTTTGGGGAAGATGAGGCGGAACCGGAAATGGCCTCCGAGCCTGCGGCCAGTCTGGAATTCGAGGCAGCCGAGTTGGAGACCGCACAGCTAGAAGCAAGGGCGATTGCCCTCAAGATCAGACGGCTTCTTGGGACGGAGGAGGGAGTTCGGCCGTTTCAGGTATTTGACAAACGGACTGGGGAGCTTAGACCAGCTACCTTCCGGGATATTGTGATTCTGCTCCGGGCAACCCAGCAATGGGCCCCTGTTCTGATGGAGGAGTTGAAACAGCAGGGAATCCCTGCATATGCCGACCTGAATACCGGCTATTTTTCGGCAACAGAAGTGGAAATTATGCTTTCATTATTAAAAACGATTGATAACCCGGCCCAGGATATCCCTTTTGCGGCTGTACTCCGCTCTCCCGTCGTGCAGTTGAATGCCGATGACTTGGCACAGATCCGGATTGCCGGCCCGGGACTTTCCTTTTATGACGCCGCTTATTTGTATGCTAATGGCCAGACAGCGGAAGGGGCTTTGTCCCAGGCGATCCAGCCCGCTGTTTCCTGGTCCTTCAAGCCTGAAGTGCAGCAAAAGCTTCTTTTGTTCCTGGACCGGCTTGAATCCTGGCGTTCGGAAGCCCGGCAAGGTGCCCTCGCCGATTTGATATGGAATATTTACAGGGAAACCGGATTTTATGACTATGTGGGGGGCATGCCGGGGGGACTTCAGCGCCAGGCCAACCTCAGGGCGCTATACGATCGTGCCAGACAGTACGAGAGTACTTCTCTGCGGGGGCTATTCCGCTTTCTTAGATTTGTGGAAAGAATGAAGGAAACCGGGGGAGATTTAGGAACAGCGCGTTCGCTGGGCGAACAGGAGGATGTCGTCCGGATTATGTCCATTCACAAAAGCAAAGGACTTGAATTTCCGGTAGTTTTTGTAGCCGGGCTTGCCAAAATATTCAACCAGAGGGATACTTCCGGTTCCTTCCTCATTCATAAAGAGCTTGGATTCGGTCCCAAATATTTGGATCCCGATCTTCGGGTAAGTTATCCTACTCTGCCCATGCTGGCTATACGGAGACGGATGAAGCTGGAGCTTTTGGCGGAAGAAATGCGTGTACTATATGTGGCTCTTACCCGGGCCCGCGAAAAACTGTTTTTGCTGGGAACGGTGAAATCGGCAGACAAGCTGTTATCCTCATGGAGCCGGTATTTAGGGCTGGGGACATGGTCTCTCCCGGACGATGAAGTGGCCAGGGCCCGCAGTTATTTGGATTGGATCGGGCCTTCTCTAATCCGGCACCGGGATGCAGAAGGATGGCGTAAACGGATCGGCCTGGAGGGAGCGAAGCTTTCGCCTTCCCTGGCGGGTGACCCTCTGTCTGGTCGTTCACAATACTTTCCCCATCCCTGCTCTCGCAAAATTTGGCCGAAGAACTCAAGGCGGACCTGCAGCAGGATCGGCTTGAATCTCTCCGGAGCGGCCGTGAAGTTCAGCTACTTGCCGAGCAATGGAGAAAGACACTGGACGAGCGGCTTTACTGGAAGTATCCGTTCGAGGCCGCTGCCCATGTGTTTGCCAAAACCTCTGTTTCGGAAATGAAACAGAGGAATGAACATGGCCTTAACAGCAGAGAAGGGGCAGTTCCGGCCATAGATTGGGATATTGTACAAACAGGCAGCGGCATTTTGCTGCCGTTGGGTATGCGGCCACAGGTAAGGAAGGACAGGAAAATGTCACCTCAAGCTGTACCTGGGACTATCCAAACATCGTTGAAAAAAAGACCGCGGTTTATGGAAGAAAAGAAACCGACCCCTGCAGAAAGAGGGTCGGTAGTGCACGCGGTGATGCAAAACATGCCTCTACATGAAACGCCGACCTTATCTTCCGTCCGCCAAACACTGGATAAAATGCTAAGACTAGAGCTTCTGACAACTGCTCAATGTGAAACGGTACCGGAAGAGGAGATATTGCAATTTTTCCAGACATCGGTAGGAAAACGGATGGTGAAAGCAGACTGGGTCAAAAGAGAAGTCCCGTTCAGTCTTGGGCTCCCTGCCCCGGAAGTATATCCGGACATCGGCTATAATGGCGCCAGGGATATAGTACTGATACAAGGTATCATTGACTGCCTGTTTGAGGATGAAGAGGGACTCGTGATGCTGGATTACAAGACGGATGCGGTATGGCAGAATGATCTTGAAAAACTGAAGGACCGATACCGGCTCCAGCTGCAATTATACGCAAGAGCGGTGGAAGAAATATGGAAACGGGCGCCCAGGCAGAAATATTTATATTTCTTTGACGGGGCCCATATCGTTGAATTGGAGTAAGATGGGGGAATAAATGATGCGGATTTTACATACCGGAGACTGGCATTTCGGCCGTACTTTGGAAGGACGAAGCCGGTTTGCGGAACAGGAACAGTTTATGGACGAACTGGTGGATATTGTGAAGGACCAACAGATTGATCTGATTTTACTGGCCGGAGATGTGTACGATTCGGTCAATCCTCCGGCGGCCGCTGAAAGATTGTTTTATGAAGGCCTATCCCGGCTGGCGGATGGGGGAGAAAGATACATCCGTGTCATAGCGGGTAATCATGATCATCCCGAACGGTTGGCTGCATCAGCTCCGCTTGTATCCAAGCAAAATATCCGGCTGCTCGGATTACCTGTCCACGATACCGAAACCTTTGTTATCCCGCGAACAGGGGAAGAGGCGATCCTGTACTCGCTGCCTTATCCTTCCGAATCCAGGCTCCAGGAAGTACTCTCGGACAATTTGGAAGAGGAAGTTCTCCGAAGTGCTTATTCGGACAGGGTGGCCAATCTGATCCGTCGCCAGGCAGAGGCTTTTCGGCCTGATACAGTAAACCTTCTGATGAGCCATATTTATGTGCTTGGAGGATTGGAGTCAGATTCGGAACGACCTATTCAGGTAGGAGGAGCCTACACGGTGGACACATCCGCTTTGGATGTGGGAGCCCATTATACAGCGCTCGGACATCTTCACCGGTCACAGAATGTTAAGGCTAATTCCCCAATCCGTTACTGCGGCTCACCTCTTGCTTACAGCTTTTCTGAAGCGGGTCAGGCGAAATCGGTAACCGTTTTTGAAGCTATCCCGGGCCAGCCTGTCCAGCCGGAAGAAATTTTTCTAAGCAGCGGAAAACCGCTGGTGAAATGGAAGGCCAGGGAGGGAGTTGCCGAAGTTTACCGCTGGCTGGAAGAGGGCAAGGATGAACGGGCGTGGATTGATCTGGAGATCCATTTGACATCCGCCATGTCCATGGAGGATATTCAAAAGCTGCGTAAAGCTCGGGAAGGGCTGATTCATATCCGGCCCTTTTATACCACAGAGAGTCAGCCGGATATCTTGAAGAAGCCGGAATCTTTGCCCATAGATGAAATGTTTCGCAGGTTCTACGCGAGGCAGACAGGCGGAGCCGTACCGGAACCGGAGCTGATTCACCTATTTATGGAGCTATTGAACGAATCTGCGGAAATAGCGGAAGAGTAAGGAGGCAGGACAAATGCGTCCCATTACATTAACTTTATCGGGGCTGCAAAGTTACCGGGAAAAGCAGGAAGTGGACTTTACACGGCTTTGCGATGCGGGGGTGTTCGGGATTTTCGGTCCAACAGGCAGCGGAAAATCGACCCTTCTCGATGCGATAACACTTGCTCTGTACGGAAAAGTGGAGCGGGCATCTTCCGGTACTCAAGGCATCATGAATCAGGCGGAAAATTCCCTTGCAGTTTCCTTCATTTTTGAACTGTCTCATGCAGGAGGTTCGACAAGATACCGGGTAGAACGGCAATTCAAGCGGGGGTCGGGGGTTTCGGCGACCGGGGTAGTCAGCCGCCTTATTCTGGAAGATCCCCATAATCCAGAGAACAGCACTGTTCTGGCGGACAAAGCAACAGAAGTTACCCAGCAGGTACAGGATATTCTGGGGCTTTCCATGCAGGACTTTACCAGAGCCGTGGTATTGCCGCAGGGAAAGTTTGCAGAATTTCTGTCACTGACCGGCAAAGACCGGAGACAAATGCTGCAGCGGCTGTTCCACTTGGAACTGTACGGGGATCAGCTTACCGTAAAAATCAGTCTAAGAATGAAAGAAGCCGAACAACGGCTGAAAGAGTTATCGGCAGAACAGCAGGGGTTAGGAGATGCTTCAGAGGAAGCGCTGAAGAAAGCCGAAAAAGAACTGGTCCTCGCCCAATGTGAGGGCGGCAGGCTGAAGAGGGAACTTGGACAGGGTGAACAGGAGTACGAGGAACAAAAGCAGGTATGGCAGTGGGTGAAGGATAGGGAACGGGTTTTGGAAGAGCGGGATAAATTGGCGGAAAATGAAGATAAAATCCGGGAGAAAGAAGTAAAGGTCCGTCTCGCAGGAGAAGCGGATAGGCTTCTCCCCTATTTGACACGCCAGGAAAAATCAGCCCGACTGGTAACGGATCAGCGCACGCAGCTTCAGGCATCATGCGAACGATTGGAATATTCGACAGCACGGGAGAAGGCAGCCAGACGTTTCATGGAACAGTGCCAGGCCGAACTGCAAGAACGGGAATACCCTCTTCTGAAGAAGCTGGAGAAACTGCAGGAAGCCCTTCAATTAGAGAAGGAACTGGATGAATTAAAGAAACAAATGGATACTCTTAAAGCGCAGGAGGCCTTGGCCAGGGATGAAGCTTCTAAAACCGCCTCTGAACTGCAAACCGGAATAGGCCGGAGGCAGAAGGGACTGGAGAAGCAGGCCGCACTTAAAGAAGAACTCAGACAGACCGAAGTACCCTTTGAAGAAAGCAGGCGTATTCAGTCGGCTTACAGCGAAAGTATCCATGTAAAAGAGGAGGAACGCCTGGTCCTTGAGCAGGAAGAAGAGGCACGGAAGCATCGAAAGTTTGCCGACCAGGCTGAACAGACATGGAAAATGGCCGAGGAAAAATTTCAAGCAATTGGCCAGGACCTGCTGAAAGCTTTGCCCGAAGTAGCAAGGCAACTGCACGGAAGTTCCCTTTCCGTCAAGAAGTCGGGGCATCTGCTGGAACAGGCCGGCAACCTGCTCGAATCTTATAAACAGAAACTGAAACAAGAGGAGCGGCAGTCTTTGGCAGCTGTTCTCGCAGAGGAACTACGTGAAGGTTGTGCTTGTCCGGTTTGCGGATCAATGTCCCATCCGTCCCCTGCCCATTATGAATCCACTTTGAACGGGATCAAGGAATGGGAAGCAAAGATAGTCAAAGTGGAGGAACTACGTGAAAGTTTACGCGGGCTGAACCAGGCGTTCGGGCAACAGGAAGCATTCTGGTCCGGGCTGTCCCGGCAATGGCTGGAACTGCTTCCGGAAACGGCGGCCTCTTATTGGCAGGAAACGGCAACGGCAATAGAGGGGAATCTTGTAGGGGAGATGCTGAAAGACAGTCTTGAACCGGATGGGCAAATAGAACAAATCGGCCTGATTACTTCATCGCTTCAAGAGGAGCTTCTGCAAATGGTCCATTCCCGGCAGGAAAAGGAACAGCAGACTGCTTTATTCAAAAAGGATCTATCCCTATTTCAGCAGCAAGCCGGGGAGATATCATCCAGATATAAACTGGCTGTTGAACGGGCCGAGAGTGAAGAATCCAGGCTTAGAGAACGGAAGGAGCGGCTGAATCAACTCGTCATCTTATGGAACGAAAGCTATCCCGGCCTTTCAATGGGCGAGATCGCTGAACAGATGAAATTGCTCTCGGACAAAGAAGAGAAGGCGGCTGAACTTAGGAGCCGGCTGGATAAGAGTGTTCCGTTCCTGGAGCAGTTGGAGCGGGATATTGAAGAATGGCGATCCCGTGCGGCTGAACTTGACAAAACAGTGCTCCAGCTGCAAACACGTCTGGAAGGCCAGCAGCAGCTCGCTGAGGCCAAGGCGGTCGAGCTTCGTTCCCGCGTTGGCGAAGCGGATGCGCCATCGCTTATCCGGCAAGCTGAGGAGCAGTTGAGCACTTTGCGTGAGCAAGAGCAGCAGGCAAAGCAATCTCAGGAAGCTGCGCTTGAAGGGCTACAGCAGGCTGCCCGCGAGCACAGTGCGGCCGAACGGGGGCTTGCCGCGGCTGAACAGCAGCTCAAGGAAGCGCAGCAAGCCTTCGCGGAGGTATTGGCCGAGTTGGGGTTCGCAGAAGAGAAGTCTGTGAAAGCTGCGGTTCTAGCCAAGGAGCAGCAGCTTGAATGGCAGGAACTGATAGAGAGGTACCGTGAACATGAGCGTGAACTTCGGCTCCAGTTGCGCGAGTTGGACGGGAAGCTTCTGGGACGAACGATGAGTTCGGAGCAATGGGCGGCGGCCGAGCGGCAGATGCGTGAAATCAGGGAACGGTATGAGGTTGCGTTAACCGATCTAGCCAAAGCTGAGTACACCGTTCAGGATCTGCGCACGAGGCATGAACAATGGGTAAAGCTGGAGCAGCATCGGGCGGATACCGCGGTTAAGTACAAACGACTCAGCAAGCTGCAATCGGTATGTAAAGGTAATGCTTTCGTCGAATTTTTGGCAGAGGAGCAGCTTGTGCAGGTAAGCAGGGCGGCTTCCGACCGGCTGGGTCAACTGACGCGGCAGCGCTATGCGATTGAAGTTGATTCAGGAGGGGGATTTATTATGAGGGATGATGGGGCTGGCGGAGTACGGCGTCCTGTCAGCACCCTCTCAGGAGGCGAAACGTTCCTGACTTCACTCGCTTTAGCCCTGGCTTTATCAGCGCAAATTCAGCTCAAAGGGCAATATCCGCTCGAGTTCTTTTTCCTGGATGAAGGGTTCGGTACGCTGGACCCGGAACTCCTTGATATGGTGGTTACGGCTTTGGAAAAACTGCATACGGACAAGTTGTCTGTAGGAGTGATCAGCCACGTGCCTGAACTAAGAGCCAGACTTGCGAGAAAGCTCGTAATTCATCCTGCCGAACCCTTGGGAAGGGGCAGTCGGATCGAACTGGAAGTCCTGTAACAGCTTGGCACCAGATGTTAAAAATCCGCCACTTTTTTCACCGCTATTTTCGTTTATGATAGGAGCATGATGACAACTGAGGACAGACTTAAGAGGTGAAACTAGTGGGAACTATAACTATAACGACGGATATGGAATTGTTTGCAGCGGCGCTTCTTCAACATAAGGTGAGTGTTTGGGCCAAACAAAACGGGCGCTGTCTGACTTTGCTCGATAAAGACGGATTCGTGGAAAAGATTACTCCGGACATGGTAAAAGTAAGATATCCCCAAAAGCAGTGCTCCGAATATTATTTGCGCTGTGAATTTGTGTTTCAGGTCCATAGCTGATTATTGTGATTATAATCCATTCACATCCACCTATCTTTCCAGGCAGTCTGATATTATTCATCAGACTGCCATTTTTCATGTGCGTAGAATCACATTTTTCCAAGGGTGTGACATTTGTTGCTTCTGGGTGATGGAAGAGACTTCTATACTTAGGGTAGAAAAATTCGACTATGAAAAAGTGTCCAAATTCAGTTGTGAAACTGTTCACTTGGAAAACCAAGAGAAAGGTAGGATAGTTCAACATGCCGAATAAACAAAAGCGTAAAAAATGGCTTGTCATCGGAAACGGAATGGCCGGAATGAATACAGTAGAACAGGTAATAAAACTGGCCCCGGACCTGTATGACATCACGGTAATAGGAAGCGAACCATACCCAAATTATAACCGGATTCAACTTTCTTATGTGTTGGAAGGGAGCAAAACGGTTGAGGATATCGTACTTAACGATTATGACTGGTATAAAAACAACAATATTGATCTGCACACGGGAAGAACAGCCGAACACATCGACCGCGAAAAAAAGCTGGTGCGGGATAACCTGGGAACTGCCTATCCTTATGATATCTTACTGCTGGCGACAGGGTCTAACCCGTTTATTTTGCCTGTTCCCGGAACAGATCTTGAAGGGGTGGTCGGCTTCAGGGATATTTCCGACTGCAACCGCATGATGGAAGCCGCAAAAACCTACCGGAAAGCGGCCGTGATTGGAGGCGGACTGCTTGGCCTTGAAGCGGCAAAAGGGCTAAGCAAGCTCGGAATGGAGGTAACGGTTGTCCATCTTTTTGATGAACTGATGGAGCGTCAGTTGGACCCGGTTGCGTCCACTCTGTTAAAAGCGGAACTGGAGGAACAGGGGCTTCGTTTTGCCACAGGGAAGCAGACGGAGGCTTTAACCGGAACAGACCGGGTACAGGGCATTCGTTTTACGGACGGTACAGAACTTGCTGCCGATTTCGTGGTGATGGCTGTCGGTATCCGGCCGAATACTGCACTGGCCAAGGCAAGCGGGCTGGAAGTAAACAGGGGCATTATTGTGAATGATGTGATGCAAACTTCAGACCCTGCCATATATGCCGTAGGAGAATGCAATGAGCACCGGGGGGGTATGTTACGGCCTGGTCGCCCCTTTATTTGAGCAGGGTCAGGTACTGGCTAAACATCTGTGTGGCATAGAAACACCGGGCTATGCTGGAACTGTTCTTTCCACCAAATTGAAAATATCCGGCGTGGACGTATTTTCCGCGGGTGAATTTATGGATAAGCCGGGCATGACGGTAGTCAAAATGCAGGATGATTGGCGCCGAATTTATAAGAAAATATTACTGCGGGATAACAAGATTGTCGGAGGAGTTTTATTTGGTGACAATTCGGAAGCGCCACGCCTTCAGCAGTGGATTCGTACCGGCGCTGAAATGACAGACGCTATCTATGCTTCTGTTATGGGGATGGCTTTGGAAGCCGACCCGGGCAGTGGGGTAGCCGGGATGCCGGATGAAGAAATCGTTTGCGGCTGCAATGGGGTAACCAAAGGTGCTATTGTGGCGGCGATCAGGGATAATGGGCTGACATCGGTCGATGAGATTAAATCCTGTACCGGAGCATGCCGCTCGTGCGGAGGCTGTAAGCCGGTGGTTGAACAAATATTACAGCATACACTTGGTGACCAGTATGATACAGCAGCTTCAGCAAACGGGATTTGCAGCTGTACAGATAAGAGCCGGGACGAGATTGTAGCAGCCATCCGGGAAAAAGAACTAAAAACAATCCAGGATGTGATGCAGACTTTGGACTGGAAAGAGGAAGAGGGTTGTTCCAAATGCCGCCCTGCACTCAATTATTATTTGACCATGCTTTGGCCCGCAGAATATCAGGATGAGAAGGTATCCCGCTTTGTCAATGAGAGGATGCACGCAAATATTAATAAAGACGGTACCTATACGGTTGTTCCCCGCATGTATGGCGGCGTAACTTCACCGGATGAACTGCTCCGCATTGCGGAAGTGGCAAAAAAGTATGAAGTTCCTTGTGTCAAGATGACAGGCGGGCAGAGGCTTGATCTGATAGGGGTTAAGAAAGAAGATTTGCCGAAAGTATGGGAAGAAATCGATATGCCATCCGGCTATGCCTATGCCAAATCTCTTCGGACGGTCAAAACCTGTGTGGGAGCTGCTTACTGCCGGTTCGGCACAGTAGATTCCATGGGAATGGGAGCCAGGCTGGAGCGAAAAATGGAACGGCTGGATATGCCGGCGAAAGTGAAGCTCGCTGTCAATGGCTGTCCGCGCAATTGTGCGGAATCCTGCACGAAAGACGTTGGTATAGTTGGAAACGATGGAGGATGGGAAATTTACGTCGGAGGCAACGGGGGAATTAAACCTCGATTAGCTGACCTGATGGCGAAAGTTAAAACGGATGAAGAAGTAGTGGAAGTAACTCAGGGCTTTATACAATATTACAGGGAACAAGCGAACTATCTGGAACGGACCTCGGAATTTGTAGAGCGGATCGGATTGTCTAAGATCATAAAGGAAGTCGTTGACAACCGTGAGCAGAGATTGAAGCTGGTTGCACGTATGGAACTTGCCTTAAGTCAGGTAAAGGATCCATGGAAAGAAGTCATTGATTCCGGAAAAACCCGTAAGGATTTATATGAGCATGCCGTATTTCCGCAGTTCTGATCAAGATTGAAAGGAGTCGAGGATATGACGACGCATACTTCCTATTCTTTTGTAGAAGCAGGAACTTTGCAAGACTATATGCCCCGTCTGGAAAAAATCGTTCATATTGGACAAAAGGAGATTGCCGTATTCCGTTTAAGTGATGATCGGGTGTTTGCCCTGAATAATCAAAGCCCTCATAAAAAAGGGGGCCTCTTTGTGAAGGAATGATTTCAGGACATTATTTATTTGACCCTCTTTACGACTGGAAAATTGATTTAACAACCGGACTCGTACAAGCCCCCGATTCTGGACAGGTGCGGACTTACCCGGTTCTGGTAGAAGATAATAAAGTGAGGATTGGGTTCCCGGCAGAAACCTGAAGTTTGCGGATTAAGGACAAAGCTGCTTAAATCGGGTCAAACCTAAAAAAGGGGAGGCCCGGTTTCAGGCGGCTTTTTTTCGTATATTAGAAGGAGGCTTGGACTTCCGTAAGCCCATTAAAAAACGGTATCCTGAAAAGAAGGATACCGTTTTTGTGAGCGGACATCAAATCCGGCAAACGTCCAAGGGACAATTTTCACAATGACAAATTTGCTTAAGCTGTTCGATGTCCTTAATGAGAATGTAGCCTCCCTTCATTTCAAGAGCGTCTTTCTTTTTCAGATCACCGAACATGCGGTTTACACTTTCCCGGGTAGCCCCAATCATATCGGACAATTCAGAATGGGTAAGCTTTTTCGTGATTTTGATCGCATCCCCCTCTTTTTTGCCGAACGAATTTGAAAGGCGGATCAGTGTGGAACAGAGAGCACCCGGTTTCCCGTACATCATCATATCGCGGAATTTGGTCTGGGTTAGCCGATGCATAAGACCCATCCATTTCATAAATTCAATCGCAAGTTCCCCATGCTGCCAAATCAGCACTTCAAGATCCTGCTGCTGGACAACTCCTACGACACATTCTTCTATGGCTTCTGCTGTGAAAGCATGGCGGGACTGTTCGTATGGATCGATCTGCCCCAGCATATCGCCGTCCTGGAACATGTACAGGAGAAGTTCTTTTCCTTCATCAGTGGACTTGGTGACTTTCACACGGCCGCTTTTTATATAGTAAAGCTTATCGGCGACATCCCCTTCCCAGAAGAGGTAGGCACCAGGCTGAATTTTCTGTTCATACATAATCTCTTGGATTTTGGATAAGTTTGATTCCGTGAAACAGTTAGTATTTCTAGGTATATACTCGCATGTACAGGTTTGTCTCTCTTCCATCCGATATACCCTCCTTTAACATAATCTGTAAGTTTCACCGATATTATTACCTTTATTATATAGCATAGATCATACCTCAATTGTGACATTGATCACATTTTTAATCCCTGTACAGGCAGTTGACAAGAAATTGTGATATATTTTACAGAATTGTGCAGCTCTGTTTGGCTATACTGGGTGTAAATTTTAGTAATTATGCCTCGGAAGGGAGGGCAGCACAATGCTGAGTGGTGTTATCTTGGCCGGAGGGCCAAGCCGCAGGATGCAGAGTGTCGAGAAGGGATTACTGCCCATTAATCAGGAAAATCTGGTTCAGCGGCAAATTCGTTTGATGAAAGAGGTTTGTTCCGAAATTATTCTGGTTACGAATTCACCGCGCAAATATTTGCCTGTCTTGGGCAGTTCTGTCCGTATTATTACCGATTACATATCGGGTAATGGTCCTCTTTGCGGTATGCATGCAGCTTTCTCTTTATGCAAAAATGACCTCTTGTGGGTTGTCGGCTGTGATATGCCTTTCATCTCTCCAAAAGCTGTTCAGGTAATGCTGGAGAAGCATAGGACCAATCTATGGGATGCCATTATTCCTTTTATCCATAATAAGTATCATATGCTTCATGGTATATATCGCAAGCAGGTACTTAGAAGTATCTCTTCCTGCATAGAACAGGAGGAGTACGATTGTGAACAGCTTCTCCGATTGCTTCATATTAGAAGTATCGATGAGAGCTCCTTTCTTGCTGAAGGAGTAGATAACAGTTTTGTCGAGTCCATAAATACAAAGGAAGATTATATCCGCATCACCGACATGCTGCAAAGTGTACCCCATTGATGCATCGTTACATGGTTCAAACTTTAGCTTGCTCTCTTAAAGATTAGTTTATTAGTTATGTTATAAAGGTAAGAAAAAGCGAAGAAATCCTGCCTCCCGCGAAGAACCATTCTTCGCTTTTTTCATTGTACGTACATACCTGTCAGGAGTAAAAATGTTCTATATCAGTCAGCATTTGTTCAGACAACGGAAAAACCCATTCTTTTTCTTTCCGGATAAACTCCGTCAAAATGAAGTAAGTCTGCTGGACGTGTGATACTGCTTTCTTGGCTGTACATTCCTTCACAGATTCATCAGGAAGTTCCGCTACTATATCAATAAAATGCTGAAAATTGTCCATCGCCATTCTATATTCCTGCCGCATAACGGAGGTTGGCCCATTTTATCTCCCGTGTACAAATCAACAACCGGGTATAAAGTGGCCTCTTCCTTTTTGTTATGACGCATAAATCGGAAACGGAATTGTTCCACCAAATCTTTCAGACCTTCCAGTTTTACGGACCAATCCGGCACCTGTTCATCATACCCGATGCTTCTTGCCACAGCATGCAGTTCCTGAAGCTTAAGCAAGAGTTCATGATGTTCCTGCTTCATTTCCTCTAAAGATTCAGAAAGATGAACGTAAGGATCCATGACCTGCAATTCAGGGTTCCCGCACAAAGCTTGGTTCATAATTCTATCCTCCAGTCGTTTTCTATTATGTCGGCCATCATACCCGGCCTGTTTTTCTGATAAACATTTAGAGGGCTCCATATTAAAAGGCAGCAAAATTTAAGAAATAGCATAGAGAACAGGCTTAAGTATGTGAAAACAATCACAATTTATAAGAAAAAATTACCCTGCCTTAAAATACCTTAAATGAAGTTTTTGAGTCTATGATAAATGTCATAGTGAAAAAATACACAAAGTTTTAGACTAAGGGTGTCAGAAAAAATCGGATAAATGGAGGCGGAGCGAATGGCAGTTCAAACCAAAACAAATAAAAAAGAACTAACTGCACAGGAGCAAGTAAACCGACTGGTAGAAAACGCGCAAAAAGCCCATGAAGCGTTCATGGCGTATGATCAGCAACAGATTGATACCATTGTTCAGGAAATGGCGCTTGCCGGTTTGGACCAGCATATGGTCTTGGCCAAAATGGCTGTTGAAGAAACCGGGCGCGGTGTATATGAAGACAAAATTACAAAAAAACATTTTTGCAACTGAGTACATTCACAATTACATCAAGTATAACAAAACCGTCGGCGTGATCGAAGACAATGAGTTCGACAGCTACCAAAGTATTGCGGAACCTGTCGGGATTATTGCAGGTGTCACACCCGTAACGAATCCGACATCCACCACAATATTTAAAGCTTTGATCGCAATTAAAACCCGCAATCCCATTATTTTCGCTTTTCATCCTTCTGCTCAAAAATGCAGTGCGCAAGCGGCTAAGATATTGGCTGACGCGGCTGTCAAGTTCGGTGCTCCGGAACACTGTATTCAATGGATCGAAAATCCGTCCATGGAGGCAACCGGGGCCTTGATGAATCATCCGGGTGTAGCATTAGTTCTGGCTACCGGTGGTGCGGGAATGGTGAAATCCGCATACAGCACGGGTAAACCTGCTCTTGGCGTCGGTCCGGGTAATGTGCCTTGCTTTATCGAAAAATCGGCGGATCTGAATCAGGCGGTTAACGATTTGATCCTGTCCAAAACTTTTGATAATGGTATGATCTGCGCTTCCGAACAAGCGGTAATTATTGAGGAGCCCATCTTTGCCCAAGTGAAGCAAATGATGACTGCTCAGGGCTGTTACTTCTTGTCAAAAGAGGAGACAGAGAAATTAACCCGCCATGCTATGAATACGGAAAAATGTGCTGTGAACCCGGATATTGTCGGCCAGCCAGCCGTTAAAATTGCTCAGCTTGCCGGTATTCAAGTTCCGGAAGGAACCAAAATTCTGGTTGCGGAGCTGCAAGGGGTAGGACCTAAATATCCGCTTTCCGCCGAGAAATTGAGCCCGGTCCTCGCATGTTATAAAGTGAAGAACGCGGCCCAAGGTATCGAACGGGCAGCTGAAGTGGTTAACTTCGGAGGACTCGGACACTCGTCGGTCATTCATTCGAATAACGAGGAGATTATCAGCCAGTTTGCAAACAAGCTGAAAACATGCCGGATCATGGTAAATGCACCTTCCACTCATGGAGCCATCGGGGATATTTACAATTCCAATATTCCGTCACTGACTCTGGGCTGCGGATCTTACGGCAGAAATTCCACGTCTTCCAATGTAACGGCTGTTAACCTCATCAATGTGAAAAGGGTGGCGCGACGAACTGTGAATATGCAGTGGTTTAAAGTTCCTAACAAAATTTACTTTGAAAAAAATGCAGTATTTGGCCAAAATGCCGGATATCAGCCGTGTGGTTATTGTTACAGATCCTATGATGGTAAAGCTTGGCTATGTTGATCGAGTGGAGCACTATCTTCGTCAGCGCCGTAATCCGGTAGCTATCGAAGTACTCTACGATGTTGAACCGAATCCGTCCGTTGAGACTGTAGAACGCGGCACACAAATGATGAACAGCTTCCAGCCTGACTGCATCATTGCACTTGGCGGCGGTTCTTCCATGGATGCTGCTAAAGGAATGTGGTTGTTCTATGAATACCCGGATGTAACCTTCCATAGTTTGAAACAAAAATTCTTGGATATCCGCAAACGTACTTTTAAATATCCGAAACTTGGCCAAAAAGCTAAATTCGTAGCGATTCCAACCACTTCAGGAACAGGTTCCGAAGTCACTTCGTTTGCTGTTATCACAGATAAAAAGAATGGAAATACGAAATATCCGTTAGCAGACTATGAGCTTACACCTGATGTAGCAATTGTCGATCCCGAGTATGTTTATTCACTTCCGAAAACAGCAGTTGCTGATACGGGAATGGATGTGCTGACTCACGCTATCGAAGCGTACGTCTCCGTTATGGCCAATGATTATACAGACGGACTTGCTATCAAAGCCATTCAACTGGTATTTGAAAACCTGGAAAAATCAGAGCTGACAGGAGACAAGGTTGCCCGTGAAAAAATGCATAATGCTTCGACAATTGCAGGGATGGCATTCGCTAATGCGTTCTTGGGCATCAACCACAGCTTGGCTCACAAATGGGGCGGACAGTACCATACCGCACATGGACGTACCAATGCAATCCTGATGCCGCACGTGATCCGTTACAATGCGAAGAAACCGGCGAAATTCTCTTCGTTCCCGAAATACGATCACTTTAAAGCAGATGAGCGATATGCGGAAATTGCCCGTGTGCTTGGCCTTCCGGCTGGCACTACTGAAGAAGGGGTAAACAGCCTGATTCAAGCTATCCGCAAACTTAACAAAACCCTCGCTATTCCGGAATCTTTCCAACAGCAGGAGCCTAACATCGATCCGAAAGATTTTGAATCCCGTGTGGAATATTTGGCCGACCGTGCTTTTGAAGATCAATGTACAACGGCAAACCCCAAAATGCCGCTTGTATCCGAGCTTGTTGAAGTATACCGCAATGCTTTCTATGGCCTATTCGAATAAATAGAGATAAAGCAATTCTAAGATAACAAAGAGAGGGCGGGGGCTCACAGTCGGTGCCCCTGTCCTCCCATCTATAGCTGGCTCCTATTGCAGGCATTTCCCAAACAAATTAGGAGGTCATCCAAATGGCTATTGAAGAAAAAGAAGTAAAACAAGTTTCTCAGGATGCTTGGCGTTCGTTTAAAAAAGGTACCTGGATGAAAGAAATCGATGTGAATAACTTCATCGAAGAAAACATCACACCTTACCATGGCAATGAAGATTTCCTTGCCGGCGCCACAGAGAATACGGCAAAACTTTGGAAAATCGTTTCCGAGTTAACCAAAAAAGAACGTGAAAACGGCGGGGTTCTGGATGTTGATGTCAACACTCCTTCCACCATTACTTCCCATGCACCGGGCTTTTTGGACAAAGAGCTGGAAAAAGTGGTAGGGGTTCAAACCGATGAGCCTTTCAAACGCTCCATCCAGCCATTCGGCGGCATCAAAATGATGAAGGATGCCTGTGATGCCTATGGATTTAAACTTCCGGAAGAAATCATCCACTTGTTTACGGAAATCCGCAAAACCCATAATCAGGGTGTCTTTGATGCCTATACCCCTGAAATGAGAGCAGCGCGCAGATCCGGTATCATTACTGGACTTCCCGATGCCTATGGCCGTGGGCGGATTATTGGTGACTATCGTCGCGTAGCTTTATACGGGCTAGATCAGTTGATTCAATTCAAAAAAGAGGACTTGGCTCAACTTGAAGTGGATATGATGACGGCTGATGTTATCCGCGACCGGGAAGAAATTTCTGAACAAATCCGTGCCCTTGGCGAACTGAAGCAAATGGCTGCTTCGTACGGTTTCGACATTTCCAAACCGGCAAACAATGCCCAGGAAGCTTTCCAATGGCTGTACTTTGCTTACCTGGCAGCTATTAAAGAGCAGAACGGGGCAGCCATGAGTCTTGGCCGTGTATCTTCTTTCCTGGACATCTATGTGGAGCGTGACCTGAAAGAAGGCTTACTGACGGAAGAGCAGGCCCAAGAGCTGGTGGATCATTTCGTTATGAAACTCCGTATCGTGAAATTCCTGCGTACACCGGATTATAATGAATTGTTCAGCGGTGATCCTACCTGGGTAACGGAATCCATCGGTGGTATGTCTTTGAGCGGAGAGACCCGCGTAACCCGCAACTCTTTCCGGTTCTTGCATACCCTGTACAACCTTGGTCCGGCACCGGAGCCAAACTTGACTGTCCTTTGGTCCACTAAGCTTCCAGAAGCTTTCAAGAAATATTGTACGAAAGTATCTATTGAAACAAGCTCCATCCAATACGAAAACGATGATCTGATGCGTCCGCATTATGGTGATGATTATGGTATTGCCTGCTGCGTATCCGCCATGCGCATTGGTAAGCAAATGCAGTTCTTCGGAGCAAGAGCCAATTTGGCGAAATGCTTGCTGTACGCGATTAATGGAGGTAAGGATGAGAAATCCGGCGTGCAAGTGGCGCCTCAATTCATACCAATTACTTCAGAAGTACTGGATTACGAAGAAGTGATCGGGAAGTATCATCAAATGATGGAATGGCTGGCTAAGCTCTATGTGAATACATTGAATATTATTCACTACATGCACGATAAATACTGCTATGAGCGAATTGAGATGGCCCTGCATGACCGCGAAATTCTGCGTACTATGGCCTGCGGGGTGGCAGGATTGTCCGTAGTGGCTGATTCTCTCAGTGCGATCAAATATGCTAAAGTCCGCCCGATCCGCAACGAGCAGGGAATCGCGGTTGATTTTGAGATAGAAGGCGAATTCCCGATGTACGGCAATAATGATGACCGTGTAGACAGCATTGCGGTTGAAATCGTCGAAACTTTCATGAACATGATCCGCAAACATCATACGTACCGCAACTCGCTGCCAACACAATCGATTTTGACTATTACTTCGAACGTAGTGTACGGCAAGAAAACGGGGACTACTCCAGATGGACGTAAAGCAGGAGAACCGTTTGCACCCGGGGCTAACCCGATGCATGGACGCGACAAGAAAGGGGCACTGGCTTCTCTCAGCTCAGTAGCTAAACTTCCTTACGACTACAGTCTGGACGGTATCTCCAATACGTTCTCCATTGTACCAAAAGCACTGGGTAAAGAATTGAATGACCGCAGATCCAATCTGGTATCGATGATGGACGGATATTTTGGCAGCGGTGCTCACCATTTGAACGTGAACGTCTTTGACCGTGAACAGCTGATTGATGCTATGGAACATCCGGAAAACTACCCTCAGTTAACCATTCGCGTATCCGGATATGCCGTCAACTTCATCAAACTGACCAAAGAACAGCAACTTGATGTCATTAACCGTACTTTCCATGGTTCGATGTAACTTTGAAAACCAGGCAAATATAGCAGCATGACAAACAGCTGAAGCCCTGCTGCCCGCTGCCAGGCAAGGGCAGCGGGCTTCAGTCATGTTTGGAACAGAATCAAAAGGCTGTCCGAGCTGGCATGCTATGTGAGGTTGGCAGGCTGCCGCAGAAAGGGCGTGAACAGCATGAAAGGTAGAATTCATTCAATTGAAACGTTCGGTACCGTTGACGGGCCGGGTATCCGATTTGTGCTTTTTTTACAGGGTTGTGCACTGCAGTGCCAATTTTGTCACAATGCCGATACTTGGGATACCGGGGGCGGCAAGGTAATGGAGGTTGAGGAAATTCTAGCAGAGATTGAATCTTACTTGCCTTATTACAGAAGCTCGAATGGCGGAATTACCGTAACAGGAGGGGAACCAACTCTTCAGGCTCATTTTGTGGCTGAATTATTCAAAGCCTGTAAATCCCGTTTTCAACTTCATACTACCCTGGACTCTTCCGGTTTTTGTGAAATTGACAATGTGCAGGATCTGATGGATGTTACTGATCTGGTTCTGCTTGATTTAAAAATCATAGATCGAGAGAAACATATCCGGTTGACAAGCCAGCCGAATGACCGTATTTTAAAAACGGCGAAATGGCTTTCGGATCATGATAAAAAAATGTGGATCCGTCATGTACTGATCCCCGGTGTTACGGATGCAGAAGAAGATCTGCGCAAGCTGGGCGAATTCATGGGCACATTAAAGGGAATTGAGAAGTTTGAAATTCTGCCCTATCACCAAATGGGAGTATACAAGTGGGAAATGCTTGGACGCGAATATCCGCTAAAAGGAGTCGAGTCCCCTACAGAGGAAGAAGTTCAAAGGGCCTATGCCATCGTTAATGAAGCCCGTGAATCCGTGACCGGAACGCTTCAAGTTTAAAACATATCTTGGGCCTTGATAAAAAAGCCGTGGAATCTTACCGACTCCGCGGCTTTCGTTATGGCCAGGGTACACTTTCCTGTAATCACTTTGTAACGACTTAAAGTGCGGCGTCCATTAGTATAAAGGAGATCTAAATTTGCTTGTCGAATAGTAGAAATAATAAGAAGGAATGGTCAGTTAACCAAACTTAGATTCACTCGCGCGTAACTTCATTCCGACAAAAGAATGGAAAGAAGAGATTACTGTGAAAAAATTCATGCAGTTTCGTTACCTGGTGGTATTGGTCTTTCTTATACTTATTGGATATTTGGGCGGAACGGCCATTTTCATGACATCGAATAATCAGTCCAAGGCGACTTCTGACCCGAAGCCGGCCGCTACAGAAGCTGCGGGTACTCCTTCGGCTGAGCCCACCCAAAGTCCTGCCGCAGGGAAGAACAATCAGGAAATAGCTCCGGAGCCTTCTCCATCACTAGCGGCATCACCAAGTGCGGCAGCAGCACCAACACCAAGCGTGACACCAACATCAACACCAAACGCGGGATCAACACAAACTCCTGAACCGTCACCTGTACCGGGAACTGCGGTTGCAAGCGGAGTTGTAAACCAGGTTAAAACAAGCCAAAAACTGGTGGCCCTTACGTTTGATGATGGACCCGACGGGAAGTATACCCCGAAGATTTTAGATATTTTAAAACAGTACAATGTCAAAGGTACTTTCTATATGGTAGGCACACAAGCGGAAAAATTCCCTGATGTCATCAAACGGATTAAGGATAAAGGTCACGGAATCGGTAATCATTCCTGGAGCCATCCGCAAATGCCCAAGCTGAAGGAGCCTGATATGCTGAGCCAGATTCAAAAAACCGACGATGCCATTGCAGCAGCCATAGGAACACCGGCTACAACCTTCCGTCCGCCATATGGAGCCACCAACAAGACTTTGGAAGCGATGCTTAATCAACGGAGGCAAAGCGTTGTGAACTGGTCTGTCGATACACGGGATTGGGCCGGAACTCCGCCGCAGAATATGATTCAGAACGTGAAAACCCATACCGTCCCGGGCGGAATTATTCTGATGCACAGTTTTGGAAACAAATATGTTCCTAATACGATAGCGGCTCTTCCGGAAATGATCACCTATTTGCAGCAAAACGGTTATGAGCTTGTAACGGTAGACCAACTGCTCAGTGCCAAAGAGTAAACTGTAAAAGCCTTCTCTATACCGCAAGCCGGTTAGGGCGGGCTTTTCCTCAAAACAGGATCTTAATCTTTTATTGTCTTTTTCCGGAAATGATTACCTACGGTGGAGGTAAAGCCATTTCTTTTATTTATGAGGAGAATCCGATAAACTTAGTTTATATTAACTTGGAAACAGTCTATAGAAAAGGAGAATCTTATGTGGCAACGAGTAAAACTTGCAGTTAGTTTATTTCTCCTTCTCGGCTTGACAACGGGATGCGGACTAATGGTCTCGCCGGTGGATCTGTTGAAGGCTCCTTCTGTCAGCTCCGACCGGAAAGATTTGAAAGAGGCTGTACAATTCTATTTGCCTGTTGGGGCCAAGTTGACCGTTGTTCCCTTTGAGAATGGGGATCAGCAGAGTTCGATTATGGAGATGGATATGGATCACGACGGCAATAAAGAGGCCGCTGCTTTCTATAAACTGGAAAAGAATTCCGTTCAGCAGCTAGGCATTTTAATATTAAAGCAAAAGGACGGCTTATGGACAAAAATTGACGGAATACAAGACGCCGGTATGGATATTGATTTCGTCAAATTTGTAGATGTAAAAGGGGACGGAACCCAGCAAATGTTTGTTGGCTGGAGCGGGGGTGAAAAGCTGAACAAGGAAATGTACATTTACTCTCTCAATAATGAAAAGCTCAATCAAATTAGCAAGCTTTCCTATAACAGTATTGCTATCGGCAATTTGGGGGAAGATTCATCCCCTCAACTGGTAGTCCTGAATGCGGATGCTGATTCCGGAGAAGCAACCGCCGCAGTTTACGGTTTCAGGGGGGGAGCTCCTGTACTGCTGGACAAGAAAATCGTGGCAAAAGGCATCACCAGCATCGAAAAAACGGTAATCGGCCAGGGCCTGCCCAAGAAGAACACGATGTTTATTGAATATAAGTTCAATAACTCTTTTTACTACACCGAAATATTATATCTGGAAAATAAAAAAATACAGACAGTATTTAGCGATATGACGGGCCGGGGCAAGCACACCTGTAAAGATTATCGGGCATTCAGTGAAGACGTGAACGGAGACGGGATTATCAAAATTCCGATTCCCGAGCCTTCTCCCTTTGCCAAGACTGCATCCACAAACAAGTATCTGAATAAATGGTATCAGTGGGAAGGAAAAGAAAATTTGAAGCTTGTTTTTCAAAATTATTCTGATTCCCAGATTGGCTACCGTTTTGATTTTCCGGATGAATGGCTCGATAAAATTGCGCTGGACCGGCTGAAGAATAAGGATACGGAAGGATTCTCCGTCTTGTATTACGTTCCGGGGATGGAAGAACGGATTGAACTGGTTAATTTCCGGTATTACAAGACAGAGGATTGGCAGCAGGAGTCGGAGAAGCTGGAGGATAAGGGCATCAGCTATGTGATTATTGGAAGAAATAACGGCATGGTTATTACGGCCTCCGTTCCGGAAAAAACTCCTCCTTTGAAAGGCCAGTCTCTGCAGCAATACAACAAGTTGAAAGTAACCACGAAAGATTTGCAAGAAAAGATAAAACTTAGACAAATCAAATGAATTCAGAGAGATCGTGAGGGAAAACGGCATGAAAGTACTCATACTGGAAGATGAAGAAGCTATCCGCGGATTTGTCCGCATTAATCTGAAAAGAAAAGGCATAGAGGTTGTGGAAGCGGAAACCGGGGAGGAGGCCATTGCCCTGATAGAGAAGGATTCAGATATTCAGATTGCTATTTTGGACGTCATGCTCCCTACAGAAATGGGCGGGTTTGATGTATGTGAGCAACTGCGTGTTAAATATCCCAGGATGGGGATAATCATGCTGACCGCCAAATCCCAGGATACAGATAAGGTTTTGGGACTTGAACTTGGGGCGGATGATTATATATCCAAACCTTTCAGCCCGGTTGAACTGGTTGCCAGAATCAATGCCTTGAACAGGCGGCTTCAGCCCGTAGCGGAGGCGGATGAGAAGAACATCCTGGAGGCAGGACCGTTTATCATTCACCTCGATGAGCGCAAATTAACAAAGAACGGTAAGGAAATAGACCTCACGCCGACTGAATTTGCAATTGTGAGGATGTTCCTGGAGAATCCGAACAAAAGCATTAGCCGGGATGAAATTCTGGATGAAGTATGGGGCCGTCATTTTATAGGAGATTTTAAAATCGTTGATGTAAATATCCGCCGTATCCGGCAAAAGATCGAAAAGAACCCGTCCAAACCGGTTTATATTGAAACTGTATGGGGAAATGGATATTTATGGAAGAGGGATAAGGCGCTTGAACTCCATTAAAAGCAGGATTCTCTGGTATTTTATGATTACCATCCTCTTTGTGGTGATGACGCTCGGAGGGTTTTTTATATTGACGATAACCCAGTATTACTACGGTTCTGTCACGCAAATTTTAAGTGAGCGGTCTAACATGGCAGTTTCCTACTATAATAAGTATTTGTCCAAATCCAATTTGTCCAAATCCAATTTGTCCAAATCCACTTTGCAGGACAAGGTGCATTCCCTGCTGGAATTCATTTCCCGTGATGATTTCACCAAGATTGAATTTCTGGATACATCAGGTAAGTTGATTCTGGATTCTTACGGGCTTATTTCAAGTAAAATCATAGATTCCCCTGATGTGAAAAAAGCCCTGAAAGGAGAAGCAGAAAGCTCGATCGGCAAAAATCCGGAAACCGGGGAGCGCATTTTGTCTTTGTCCAATCCGCTTAAAGAGGGTGACAAAATCGTCGGTGTTATCCGCTACTCTACTTCAGTGGACAATATTGACAAAACGGTACGTAACATTACCATCGTTGCCATTTTCATTGTGGTTCTGGTTGTTTTTGTATCCTTAGCGGTCAGTTATTTGCTGGCTAAGCGTATAGTCAGGCCTCTTCAGGAGGTGACTCATGCAGCTAAAGAAATGGCCCTTGGGAATTTTGATACGAAGGCTGAGAAGCATCATGAGGATGAAGTCGGGCACCTTGCAGATACACTGAACTTTATGGCTGATGAGATTCAGAAGAACGATAAGCTGAAAAATGAATTTATTTCTTCGATTTCCCATGAACTCCGAACCCCTTTGACCTCCATTAAAGGCTGGTCGGAAACACTCGTTTCAGGGGAATTTCAGGATCCCGAAGAAACCCGGCTTGGAATCAATATCATTTCCAAGGAAACAGACAGGTTAATCGGGCTTGTTGAGGATTTGCTGGATTTCTCCAAGCTGCAATCCGGCAACTTGAAAATATCGATGATCAAGCTGAAACTGAACCCTCTGGTAAAAGAGATAGGCGCCCAATTTGGGGCCAGTTGTGCTCGCAAACAAATCCGTCTTGAAGTGCAGGCGGAAGAGGAGCCAATCCATATCATGGGTGACGGAAACCGGATTAAGCAGATCCTTATCAACTCCATTGATAATGCCATGAAGTTTACACCACAGGGCGGAGTGATAACGGTTAGCCTCAAACAGGAAGGAAAAGAGGCTTTGATAACCGTACAGGATACGGGAGAAGGGATACCTCCCGAGATTCTGAAGCATGTTACGGAGAAGTTCTTTAAAGGAACATCCCGGCAGGGGAACGGTCTTGGATTATCCATCTGCAAAGAGCTCACCGAACTGCAGGGCGGTAAAATGACAATAGAGAGTGTATTTGGGGAGGGGACAACCATAACTATCCGGTTCCCTCTAGTTTCGCCTGAATAACTTGGACAACAAAAAAGCACGGTGACCTCCGGTCCGTGCTTTTTTGTGATGTTGTTCTTTATTCAGCAAAATGTAATAAACGTTTTTTCAGACATGAACGGCATGAAGCTCCTTCACTTCGTTCAGAATGAATTTTGCCACCTGACGGGCGCTGGAGAAGGCACGCTCTGCAAGCTCGCCTTTCCCGGAGCAGCCGTCTCCACAGAAATAAAATGGCACGTTTTCAATCCGATTTGGAAGAAGTTCATTGCTATCAATATTCTTTACACTGGTGACCATCGCCTTTTTGGATACCCTTTTGACTTCCGTGGCTTCCCGCCAGCCGGGGTAGTACGTATCGAAGAGATGTTCCATCTGGCGGGTTTTCCGCTCCAGGTATGCCTTTCGTTCTTCCTCGCTGTCAAAGTGATCGTTAAGGTAAGCAATCCCTTGAAGCAGTTGTCCTCCTTCCGGAACCAGCGTATGGTCCGTAGCAGACACATCCGTAATAAACATTTTATTGTCCATGTCGCTTATATAGTGGAACGGACGATTTACGACGTGTTTGAAACCGAGATCATACACCATAACTTCAGTAGCCGTATTGGTTTCATAGGGGGCCAGAAATGGTTCCCAGGCGGTTCCTTTAAGCAGTTTGACAACCTGTTGGACAGGCATGGCAAACACAATTTTATCGAAAGTTTGTTCCCCTTTTTTCGTTTTTAATATATATTGTCTTTGCTCGTAGCGGATTTCATCGATACCTTCCTTAAGACGGATGTTCCATCTGCCGGATTGAGTGATTTTTTCCTGAAGCTGGTTAGTAATAATAGCCCAACTCCCCAAAATATAGTTTACCGGTTTGGAAGACAGGAAAAGGTTATGATAATATTCGCTAATCACGGCCCCGGGTACCTTACGGGCTTCTTCCGGGGTGATAAAGAAATTGGAGCATACGAGGTGTTCCCACAGTTCTTTTACGTCCTCATCAGCTTCTGACTCAGCCAGATAATCGCCCAGAGTCGCATAGTTTTTCAATTGATGGATGTGCGCGATAATGGCGGCAACCTCTCCGACGAATTTGACTTTTTGCATCGTTTTCAGCAAATCCGTTTTCATGATATTTATAAAATCCAAGGGGGCGGGAGTAAGCTGTCCATGTTTGGCATACATGACCTTGCGCTTATCCACCTGCTTGGACGGAATGGCCAGATTCAGTTCTTTCTCCAGAGGGGTAATAGTATGGCGATCGATGCCATAAATGGCATGAGCTCCATAGTTCAACGTAAATCCGGCTTTTTCATAAGTGAATGCGCGACCCCCGAGCTGAGGGCTCCGTTCAAATAAAACACCTTCAATCCCTTTATGTTCGGATAAATAGGCAGCAGCCGTAAGTCCTGCAAGTCCGCCGCCAATAATCGCTACCTTCATGTTTGCTTCCTCCTTAGAAACGGGTTCAAGTTGAAAAGTTGACCAAACATCCTCAGTGCATAGCCCGGGCCACGTATAAGCAAGCTGTCTCTTTACCCTAGGCAAAAGCGGCTGGTCCGGACCCCTGCACCATTCCAGGACAGTTCCTGCAAAACTGTCCGCCAGCGTTTCCGCCTGTTCCCGGTTTCCGAGTTTTTCACTTATACTGCTGATGAGATGTCGTCTCTTCTTAAGTTCCAAATCCCGGATAATTCCTTCCTGCAAACCCAAAGCTACCAAACTTCTTACCAGGTTTTTCCTGGGTTCCAGATACAGGGCGATGGTTACGAAAACCCGGTTGATATGCCCTTGCAAAGAGACCTCATGATTTCTGTCTTCCTCTCTCCATACCTGGATGAGGGAGATTTCGGCCCGGGTGATTTCTCCGATGATTTCTTCTTTACTGCTGAAGTAATGATAAAACGTCCCTTTCGAAGTACCCGTAGCGGCAATAATGTCATCAACGGAAACGTTTTCATACCCATCTTTTAAAAACATCCGCAAAGCGGACTCCATCAATTCATTTCGTTTTCGTCGCGTGGAGGCTCTCATCAGGACGTTTAATTACCTCCTTTAATTGGTTTCCATTTTTAGTATATTCTAATTTAGACTAATAGTCTACAAATAAATAACCATTTTTATTATTCAGATGGAAAGAGACCAGAAAAATGTACCGGATGAGCAGATTGTGGCGTCGGACGCGAGAAAGAAAAAGCAGCCGATGGAAAGACGCCGTGTCTCTCTAAAAGAGGCGGAAGAGTATTAGCAAACGGATAAAGTATAGGAGTCTGTGAGAGGGATTCCATTTAGGATAAAGAATTCTCTTTTAGGCTTTCTTATTTTATTTTCCCAGAATATCCGATATGATAAGAATAACAGCAAGTTTATAATCCTTAAGGAGACTGTGCCTTTTCAACGGAATTATGCAAAATGGCCAAAGAATGATAAACAAAGGAAAGGGGTATTTAATGATGGATTGTATTTTTTGCAAGATTGTTAGCGGTGATATTCCGTCCAAAAAAGTGTATGAAGATAAGCAGGTGATTGCCTTTCATGATATTCGGCCGGCAGCACCTGTACATATTCTGGTCATTCCCAAAAAACATATTGCTTCCATGAACGAGGTAGAAGAAGGAGATTGGGGTTTAATTGGAGCCATGCATAAAGCTGCTCAGCAAATTGCCCGGGAAGTCGGGATTGCAGACAACGGATACCGGCTTATAAACAACTGTGGAAAAGACGGCGGTCAGGAAGTATTCCACATCCACTACCACCTGCTGGGGGAACGAAAATGTCAACGCTCTTAGCCCGTTGATGCGTTCCTTGTCTTAACATTCCGGAAGGGAAATATAAGCTTTGTTTGCAAAGGGAGTCAGGTTGACACTGGGTTTTAATTTAACATATAATGAAGTTTGATGAACCGCTTTGTTTGGACGGTCTGTTCGGAGGGAGGGAAAACTGGTGTCAGAAACTCGAGTTCGCAAGAATGAAACTATAGATGCTGCACTTCGTCGCTTTAAGCGTTCCATCGCGAAAGATGGGGTACTAGCAGAAATTAAAAAACGCAAACACTATGAGAAGCCTAGCGTAAAGCGCAAGAAGAAGTCAGAGGCAGCTCGGAAGAGAAAGTTCTAGGAGGCAGGCAAGTCATGAGCTTAAGCGAACGTTTGAACGAAGATATGAAACAAGCGATGAAGAGTCAGGACAAGTTTAAACTCTCCGTAATCCGTATGGTCAAAGCTTCGATCAAGAACCTCGAGATCGATCAGCATAAAACCTTAGATGACAATGAAGTACTTGACGTTCTTAGTCGTGAGATCAAACAACGCAAAGATTCCCTCCAAGAATTTAAACAAGCCGGCCGGGACGACCTGGTACAAAAACTGGAGGCAGAAATTGCGATTCTGATGGAGTACATGCCGCAGCAATTATCCGAGGAAGAAATAAAAGTTATTGTACAACAGACTATCCAAGAAGTTGGTGCTACCTCGAAAGCGGACATGGGTAAAGTCATGGGTGCATTGATGCCGAAAGTGAAGGGACGTGCTGACGGGAAGCTGGTTAACCAGCTGGTTCAGCAATCTCTATAACCTTACTAAACAGCTAAGCCGTGAAGGGCAATCTGCCTTTCACGGCTTTTTCCTGTTCACCTCTGCCGCCCCCTTCTAATCTATTGCTGCTTTCATATTTACCCCCTCCGGCGCATATGTTTGTATTAACGTCTGTTCGGAAGAGCTGCCACGTCATATAAGCTGAAGAGGAAGAGGAGGGATCGCGAAAAGCATGAGCCGCATAACCCGCAAAATCAACGAATTTACTGCTAAACTTCTCGATCTCCCTCAAGATGTTGTCCATGACATTCCCCGTATCACCATGATCGGGAATATCCAGCTTTATGTGGAAAATCACCGGGGGGTACTGCATTTTTCAAGCGACTGCCTAAAGCTGGAGCTGACAACCGGCACTGTGGAAGTTCTGGGACAAAATCTTGTCATACGCGCTATTTTACCGGATGAAGTATTCATAGAAGGTACTATAGAAGATATCAAATATCGAACGTCCTAGTATCGGGGCAAGGAGGAAGCAGTATGCAGGCGAAGATGATTTCCTGGCTGCAGGGATATGTGAGCATAGAGATTCGGGGGAAAAGGATTGAGGCGTTTTTAAATGAAGCCATGGCGGCCAAGATGAGTATATGGGATATTCAATTCAATGGAGAACATATTCTTACGCTGTTTATTTTAGTTCGTGATTTTTTTCGGCTTCGTCCCCTTTTAAAGCGGACAGGCTGTAAACTTCATGTGAAAGAAAGATTCGGCCTTCCGTTCGCCACTCGTGTCATGCTCCAGAGGAAATGGTTCGCCGTGGGGCTGCTGAGTTTTATAGCGGGCTTATATCTGCTCTCATCGCTTGTCTGGTCCGTTACTGTTGAGGGGAATGAGAAAATACCTAAAGAACAAATTTTGTCCGCGGCCGCGAAGCAGGGGGTTCACCGCTTTCAATGGAAATTTAAACTGGGAGATTCCAATGAACTGGCTTCCAAACTGCAATCTTCTCTTCCGGGGGTTTCCTGGATCGGGGTGGAACTGCATGGGACAAGGCTAACGATCAAAGTTGTGGAGGCCAAGCTCCCTGAAAAAAAGAAAGACCAAACTCCCAAACATATTATTGCAGGAAAAAATGCTGTAATAACCGAAATATTAGCTAAAAAAGGGAAGCCTCAAGTACGTCCCGGTTCGTATGTAAAGAAGGGAAGTATTTTAATTTCCGGTCTTATAGGGGATGAAGCCAATCAGGCCCAGGTAACAGCTGAAGGTACCGTCAAGGGTCTTGTATGGTACGAATCGGATATTGAGTCGCCACTTACCAGAACCTATCAAATATATACGGGAGAAAGTAAAGATAAAGATTACCTGGTAATAGGGAACCGGGGCCTCCAGTTAACAGGGTATGGAAAAAATCCGTTTAAACAATCTGAAACCGTCCCCCGCTTTTCCGTGTTAACCATTAAAAACTGGAAGCTTCCTTTTGGCTGGCTGAATGAAAAAGTCATGGAGACGAAACTGGTTGAAGAACCAGTTAAATTGGAAGACGCCAAAAAGACCGGATTGGAACAGGCAAGAACCAAATTGTTAACCGGAGCAGGAAAGGATGCCCGGATTGTCAGTGAAAAAATTTTGCATGAGAAAACAGAGAGTGGTAAAGTTTATATGAAAGTACATTTTGAAGTAGAACAGTATATGATGGAAGAACAACCTATTGGATAACAAGGAGATTGAGGCCTGTTGGTAGATCACGCACAGACTAGCAAAATCAGTTTGAACAATGCTGGGGAAGCACTTGCCTTATTCGGTCCCCAGGACAAATTTATACATTTAATTGAACGGGAAACTCATGCACATATTTTTACGAGGGACGCCGAATTGACTATCAGCGGTGATACAAAGAATGTTCGGATTGCAGAACATTTGTTTGAAGTGCTGCTGGAGTTGGTGCGAAATCAGTACATGTTGACAGAACGTGATGTACATTACGCAGTCGAGTTGGCCAGACAGATGAAAGCGGACCAGCTTCTCGACCTGTTTAAGGGGGAGATTGCCTATACCGCAAAAGGAAAGCCCATCCGGATCAAAACGATTGGCCAGAAGCAGTATGTGGAATCGATTAAGAATAAAGATATTGTATTCGGCATTGGTCCGGCAGGGACAGGGAAAACCTACTTGGCTGTTGTGCTGGCCGTCACCGCCCTTAAAGAGGGCCGGATCAAGAGAATTGTGCTCACCCGGCCGGCTGTCGAGGCAGGGGAGAGTCTGGGTTTTCTGCCCGGGGATCTCCAGGAAAAAGTTGACCCCTATTTACGGCCATTGTATGATGCTCTTAATGATGTACTGGGACCTGAACAAGTGGCCAAATCTCTTGAACGTGGGCTGATTGAGATTGCCCCCCTCGCCTACATGCGGGGACGCACATTAGACGATTCGTTTATTATTCTGGACGAGGCGCAAAATACGACGCCTGAACAGATGAAAATGTTTTTGACCCGTCTTGGATTCGGTTCTAAGATGGTGATTACAGGAGATATTACGCAGATTGACTTGCCTCGGGGCAAAACATCCGGACTTGTTGAGTCGGAACGCATTCTGAGAGACATTGAGGAAATCGGATTCACTTATTTTGCCGACCAGGACGTTGTGCGTCATTCTTTAGTTCAGAAAATTATCGTCGCTTATCAGG
Organism: Paenibacillus larvae subsp. larvae; assembly: GCF_002003265.1. Taxonomy (NCBI): domain Bacteria; kingdom Bacillati; phylum Bacillota; class Bacilli; order Caryophanales; family Paenibacillaceae; genus Paenibacillus; species Paenibacillus larvae. The sequence goes on along the minus strand of NZ_CP019687.1, from coordinate 1,607,740 downwards.
AAAATCAGGAAAGACACGGTTGATTACTGTGGACGACCATGCTAGAGAGGATGACCGTCTGATGAAGAAGGAAGAAAGCCATACCCGGACCGCAAAATCAATTTTTTCCGCGAATGCAGGTTGGAAGACAAGCAAAGGCGTACGCTTCTTGCTGTATTTTATTTTGTCTTTGCTGATGTACTTGGCCTTGTTTTCTAAAATGGTTCCGCAAACCTATAATATCAGGCTTGGACAGGTCAGCGAGAAAACCATCTATGCGCCCAGACAAATTGAAAATGCGGTTGAGACGGAAAAGGCTAAAGAAGAGGCTGCAAAGAAACAGGGGCCTGTCTATAAATATGTCAATTTGAAAAATGATACCGTCGTAGATGCGATATATGATAAAATCCTGCAAATCAATGCGGACAATGAAGTTAATTTTGATGAAAAGGTAAGTATGTACCGCAGTGTAATCCCGCAGATCATAACCAATATGCAGGAATCTACTATTAAGGGTGTCCGTGATAAGGACAATGACGAACTGATTCAGGAAATGACCGCTAAAGTGAATGATCAGCAATATCGCATACCCGAAGATGTCTACTATAAAATACCGCGTTTAAGCAAGGAGGATATTTCCTCTATGCTGCCTATTACCCGGGATATTGTCAGCAGGCTTATGAGTGACCAGGTGACAGAGGCCCAGAGTGCCCGGGCCAAAGTGGCGGAGCTTGTTAACAGTTCCGAACTGACGAAGAACACACAGAGGGAACTAGTTGCGGAATTTGCACGTGCAGTAATAACACCGAACAAATTTTTTGACCAGAAAGCGACGGACGAAGCGAAGGCTCAGGCCCGCGAAAAAGTGGAGCCGGTCTATATCAAAAAAGATGACGTTTTGGTGAGTGAAGGAGAGGTTGTTTCCGAAGAGATCTACCAACGTCTGAAAAATCTTGATATGCTTAGCGAAAAAGCTAACTATTGGCCTCATTTCGGTCTGGCTGTCTTTGTCGCCTTTCTCTCCAGCATGTTGTATTTGTATATTCGGCAGGGAAATTTAACATTGAAATCGAACAATTCTCCACTGCTTATGCTGGTCATTATTTACACGCTCAATTTGATTGGAATGAAAGTCATTGCGCTGGGGCAAAATCTGGAATATCCTTATATCGGCTTCCTTACTCCTGTAGCGGTGGGAAGCATGCTCATTGCTATTCTGGTAAATTATTCGCTCGCCATGTTCAGCACGGTCATTTTCAGTATATTAATGAGCATTATATTTAATGCGGAACGTTTACAACTGATGGATTACCGATACGGCATAGTTGCGCTTGTTGTCGGTTTTACGGCCGTGTTTGCCATCCACAAAGCCAGCCATCGCGGAACTATTTTGAGAGCCGGAATCCTGACTTCATTGCTTTCCTGTCTAATGATCTTCTCAGTATTGGCCATGGAAGACCATCTTACTCGGAAAGATTTAATGTTTTCCTTGTCTTTTGGGGTTTCAGGAGGCATTTTATCCGCTGTTTTTGTGATCGGTCTCCTGCCGTTTTTGGAGGGTGCTTTCGGCATTTTATCGCCTCTTAAGCTGGTGGAACTTTCGAACCCGAACCATCCGCTTCTGCGTAAGCTTCTAACTGAAACGCCGGGTACGTACCATCACAGCATCATGGTAGGCAATCTTGCTGAAGCTGCTGCTGAATCAATTGGGGCTGACGGGTTGCTTTGCCGGGTCGGTTCTTATTATCATGATATTGGAAAGACCAAGCGGCCGAGCTATTTTATCGAGAATCAAAACAATATGGAGAATCCGCATGACAAGATTGATCCGGCCTTAAGCAAAACTATTATTACCGCACATCCAAGAGATGGTGTGGAGATGCTGAAAGAATATAATATCCCGAAAGCCATAAGGGATATTGCCGAACAGCATCATGGGACAACACTGCTAGCTTATTTTTACCACAAAGCTCGGAAACAGGCAGAAGAAGAGGGCTTGGAAATCAAGGAAGAAGATTTTCGTTACGAAGGGCCTAAAGCCCAGTCTAAAGAGGCTGCGGTTGTAGGAGTCGCCGACTGTGTGGAAGCGGCTGTCCGTTCGCTGCGCAACCCTACTATTGAACAAATTGACTCCATGGTGCGCAAGATTATCAAGTCCCGTCTGGATGACGGACAATTTAACGAATGTGATTTAACGCTTAAAGAGCTTGATACCATTGCAAAAACTTTAAATGAAACCCTACTCGGCATCTTTCATTCAAGGATTGAATATCCGAGCGATGATAAGCCTCAATCATCTGATGCAGGAGAGGCGAAAGCTTAGTGTAAAGGATAGACCTATCTGGAAGAGGATAGGTCTATCGTGCCCGTGAAGCATGACCTAAGACTAAAAAACGGGAAAGGAGGGGAATTGAATGCCATTGCGATTGGACTGGACGAACGAGCAAGAAGTACTGGACATGAAGCAGGAATGGATAGATCGTCTCGAACAGCTTCTTGCCCTGGCCGGCAAGGAAGAAGGAATCGAAGATGGGGAAGTTACACTGACGTTTGTGAATAATGATATGATTCATGAGTTAAACCGCCAGTATCGCGGAATTGACCGGCCGACAGATGTGCTCTCCTTTGCCATGCAGGAAATGGGCGAGGACGAGTTGATAATCAGTTATGGTGAGCTGGATGAGGACGGGATAGAAGCGGTACTTGAAGATAAAATAGTAGAGCCGCTTGGCGATATTATTATCTCTATCCCCAAGACGATAGAACAAGCAGAAGAGTATGGTCATTCCTTCGAACGGGAATTGGGTTTTCTATTTGTTCACGGCTTCCTTCATCTGGTCGGTTACGATCATCAAACTGAGGATGAGGAGAAGAAAATGTTTGCTAAGCAAGAACTTATTTTATCACAGGCAGGACTTCTGCGGTGAATACGGTAAAGCGGTGGATCCGGGGATTCGGTTATGCCTACGAAGGAATCCTTTATGCTCTGTTAACCCAGCGCAATATGAAATTCCACTTTACAGCCGCTTTTCTGGTTATACTAGTATCGCTTCTTTTGCGGTTAAGTAATATGAAGTGGATACTGATTTATATGAGCATATTGCTGGTTATAGCTTTGGAACTCGTGAATACTGCCATTGAAAAAACAATCGATTTAGTCACACCCGAGTATCATCCGCTTACAAAAGTGGCAAAGGATACTGCAGCGGGTGCAGTTCTGGCAGTATCCATATTGGCCATGTTAACAGGAACGGCAGTTTTGGGAAAGGCTATATGGGAACGAATCGAAACAGGATTCACCTCTTGTCAAAAACTGGATTTGGGGGAAGCCGGCGGTCTCGTTTTGCTGTCTTGGCTAATTCTTTGTATGTGGGATGCTTTTGCCGTTTCGAAACAGGGGCGCAGCATGGAATTGCCTCGTCCCCACGGATTTTGCGGAATTGGAGTATCCCTATCTGTCGTGCTTGGTTTGTACACGGTTTCGTGGCCATGGACAGGAATGGCCCTTATTATTACTGCAATTATTCAGTGTTCTATTCCCTGGCTGAGACGGACCCTTGCCTGGAAGACTTGTTTGTTCGGCATACTGGCCGGATTAATTGTTCCCCTGGGAGGGTATTGGCTAACGATTATGTTATAGGAAGGATGAGATATTCATGGACGTCAAACAATTAATGGAACTGGCAAAAGAAGTTAGAGAAAAAGCTTATACACCCTATTCTCATTTTAAGGTAGGAGCGGCTCTTCTAGCGAAGGACGGACGGGTTCATCTTGGCTGTAACGTGGAAAATGCGGCTTTTGGCCCGACCAACTGCGCGGAGCGGACAGCCGCCTTTCGGGCTATTGCGGACGGATACGAGCCGGGTTCTTTTCAGGCTATTGCCGTGATTGGGGATACAGAAGGACCAATTTCACCTTGTGGAGTATGCCGCCAGGTCCTAGTTGAGCTTTGCGGTCCGGATATGCCCGTATACATGGGGAATTTAAAAGGTAACTTTACAGAATGTACTGTAAAGGATTTGCTTCCCGGAGCTTTTTCACCCAAAGATGTACAACCGGAAGATTAAGCCCGCAATTTGTTTTTGCTTTAGTAAAAACTTAAAGCCAACGCTTACGAAGTGTTTTTGCTTTAGCAAAAACTTTAGGAGGAAAATATGACCAACAAAAAAGGATTTAAATCTGGATTTGTCGCCTTGATCGGCCGGCCGAATGTGGGCAAATCCACGCTCATGAATCAAGTGATTGGCCAAAAAATAGCTATTATGTCGGACAAGCCCCAGACAACGCGGAACAAAATACACGGTGTCTATACTACTGAACATGCCCAGATTGTATTTTTGGACACACCCGGAATACATAAGCCTCAATCCAAACTGGGTGATTACATGATGAAGGTGGCCCATAGTACACTGGCAGAAGTTGACGCCATTTTGTTTCTGGTTGATGTGGCCGAAGGCATTGGGGGCGGGGACCGTTTCATTATAGAACAATTAAAATCAGTCCAGACCCCTGTGATTCTTGTTCTCAATAAGATTGACAAGGTACATCCGGAAGATCTGCTCCCGGTGATCTCGACTTATAAAGAGCTGTACCCGTTTACCGAAATTGTTCCGGTTTCAGCTCTTCAGGGCAACAATGTAACTACCATGCTGGAACAAATAACAAAGTATCTGGAGGAGGGGCCTCAATATTATCCTGCCGATCAGGTAACTGATCATCCGGAACAATTCGTTGTCGCAGAATTAATCAGGGAGAAAATTCTGCACTTGACGAGAGAGGAAATTCCTCATTCCATTGCTGTTACTATTGAAGACATACGTGTCGAAGAAAACGGTGTAGTCCGAATTTCTGCCGTTATTTTTGTGGAAAGAGACTCCCAAAAAGGTATTATAATTGGGAAACAAGGAGCCTTGCTCAAGCAGATCGGACAGCAGGCACGCCATGACATCGAGGCCCTGCTTGGGACTAAGACTTTTCTGGAACTTTGGGTTAAAGTAAAGAAAGATTGGCGCAATCAAGAGAGAGTGCTCCGTGATTTAGGTTTTCGAAACGATTAATATAGCTTCTCTACCAGTTATTTCAACGCATATTCTTCCGGGTCTGGTACATCCTAATCCATATCATCAGTTAGTCATTACTGTTTGGAGAGGATGATCAACAATTGAGAAGCTTTTCATGGAATTATTTTTGGCTATCGGGGGATGTAGATGCGTATCTGCTCTTCAAAGAAATTGCAGGCAGTCAGGAAGCGGAATCTCCCCGGGAAGCATCTGAGGAGAGAAACGACGAGCAAGCATTAGAATCGTTCATGTAAGGGATAAGGCCGGCCGCACGGGAGAGGAAAGGAAGACGGTCATGCTGTATCGAATCGAAGGAATTATTTTGCGAACCGTAGATTACGGGGAAGGAAATAAGATCATTACTGTCCTTACACAAGCCGGAAAAGTAGGGCTTATGGCCAGAGGAGCCAAAAAAGTTAAAAGCCGGTTAAGTGCCGTAACCCAATTGCTGATATACGGGGAGTTTGTCTTCTTTAAACAAAGCGGCATGGGCACATTGAATCATGCTGATATAATCGAGCCTTATCATCGATTGCGGGAAGATATCTATTTATCCGCCTATGCCTCTTACCTGGTGGAAATGGTGGACAAGATGCTTCCGGAAGGGGAGGCGAACATATATTTGTTCGAGCAGCTCAAATCCGCGCTTAAAACCATGGAAGAAGGCAAGGACCCGCAAATCGTAGTGCATATTTTTGAAATGGCCATGCTTGCTTCGGCAGGCTATTCTCCTGTTATGGATGTTTGTGTCTCCTGCGGATCTGTTGATGGGGACATGATGTTCAGTTCGCTGATGGGAGGCATACTTTGTCCGGGATGTACACATAAGGATCCACAGAAGATCCGTATTTCAGAAAATACACGAAAACTGCTTCGGCTTTTTACCGGGATGGATATTCGCAGGCTCGGAAATGTTACGGTAAAAGAAGAAACCAGGCAGCAGCTTAAAACATGCATGAGAGCTTATATGGACACCCACGTGGGCGTCCAGTGGAAAGCAAGAAAAGTACTTGATCAGTTGGACAAATACGATTTCAAAAAGAATTGACAAACCTCTCCTTCACAAGTAAAATAACTCAAGGAAAATAATTAGCAAGGAATAAGGTAGAATCGAAGGTAGCTATCTCGTCCCTGTGTCTTATCGTGGCATGGGAGGCGGGATGTTTTTATGTTTGCGAGGGTGTTAAATCTGTTTCGCCCGAAACAAGCCCTGCCGTTTACCTTGAGTCTGACTGGTTAAGATGTAATTACATAATGAAAGGAACGCTTAGGTATGAGTTCTTCAGAAGCTGCTGCTACCGTATTAGTGATATCAGATTCAGTTGGCGAAACCGCAGAATCTGTTGCCCGGGCAGCTACCATGCAGTTTTATCCTCTTCGAATCCGCATGCTGCGGATATCGTTTGTACATGACCGAAGCAGCATTGACCGGATTGTTCAGGAAGCAAGTAAATCCAATACTATTATTGTATATACAATTGTGGTTCCTGAACTGAAACAATACTTAACGGAATGTGCTTCACAGCATCAAGTGATTCATATTGATCTCCTCGGACCGATAGTTGATACCATCAGCAAGGTGGTTGGTCAGGAACCGAACCGTAAAATTGGAATGACTCACCGATTGGACGAACAGTATTTTAAGAAAGTAGAGGCCGTTGAATTTGCGGTTAAATATGATGACGGTCGGGATTTTAGTGGAATCTGCCAGGCTGATATTGTGCTTGTTGGTGTTTCCCGGACATCTAAAACCCCGTTATCCATGTATTTGGCCCATAAAGGATACAAATGTGCCAATGTGCCGATTGTTCCTGAAATGCAGCCTCCTACAGAAATATTTTCTGTGCCTAAAGAAAAGGTAATCGGTCTGCTTATTGATCCGGTTAAGCTTAACGCAATCCGTAAAGAAAGACTTCGTACCCTTGGCCTTGCTGCAAATGCAACTTATGCCAATGAGGAACGCATAAAAAAGGAGCTGGATTATGCTCATGACTTGCTGCAAAAAATAGGCTGTAAAGTGATTGATGTATCAAACAGGGCCGTGGAAGAAACGGCAAGCCTAATCTTGGAGCATATCCATAAACGGAATATTCCTTTTTAATGAAAACAGCAGGATTTTTTTCTTCTTCATCGTATATAATATTACGGAAGTGGAGTACGAGAAAATCGGAGGGCCGGTCTGATGAATGTTTCATGTACTATTGTCGTTGATGCCGATGCATGTCCGGTTAAACAGGAAATTATTCTGGCAGCCAAACGGTTTGATGTACCGGTTCTGATGGTAGCTTCTTTTGACCACAGAATTGAACTTCCACAGAATGAACGGATACAGGTTGTACAGGTGGACCGCTCTTCTCAGTCTGCCGATTTATATATAGCCAATCATATGAAGAACGGAGACATATTAGTAACCCAGGATTATGGATTGGCCGCTCTGGGGCTGGCTAAAGGCGTATATGCCCTCTCAAACCGGGGGAAGCCTTACAAGGATGGCTCCATTGATTTTTTACTGGAACGGCGTCATGAACAAGGGAAATTAAGGCGTGGAGGGAAGCATACGAAAGGCCCTAAACCCTTTTCAGATGAGGACAGAAGGCATTTTCTACAAAGTTTGACAAAACTTTTGCTTTCTTTGCAGGAGAATGTCGTCCGTTAGCGAATAGTATTACGTGTCCTATTGGAAATGAAGGTGAATAGGATGAGAGTAGGACGTATTCCGGAAGAAGTGATAGAAGCTGTCCTTAAGCATCATGACATAGCGGATGTTGTAGGCAAATATGTTCACTTAACCAAGCAGGGACATTATCTGAAAGGATTGTGTCCGTTTCACTCCGAAAATACGCCGTCTTTTACCGTAACGCCTGAACGGCAAATTTATCATTGCTTTGGCTGCGGTGCCGGCGGGGGCATCATTAAGTTTCTTCGGGAAATAGAAGGTTATTCTTTTGCGGAAGCCGTCAACCATTTGGCAGAGGAAGCGGGTATTCCCATTACATGGGAAACGGCAGACCCTGTTCAAACCAAACAGCAGCAGGAACGGACTGAAGTCATAAAAGCTCATGATCATGCCGCAAAAGTATACCAATATATTTTGAAAAACACCGAACAGGGGAAACAGGCACTGGACTATCTCAGGTCACGCGGTATTGCCGATAAGCTGATTGATAGATTTCAGATCGGGTATGCCCCGGCCAGAATGGACACACTTGTCCGTCAATTAGAACGCAATCAGTTTTCTCTTTCCTTAATGGAAAAGGGTGGTTTAATTTCGATTAAATCGGATAAAAACGGGTATATAGACCGTTTTCGCGACCGTATTATGTTCCCGCTGCATGATTTTCATGGGAAAATCATCGCTTTTGCAGGAAGAGCGCTTGGAGATGTCAAACCTAAATATATGAACAGTCCCGAATCGATCTTGTTCAATAAAAGCCGGAGTATTTACAATCTTCATCATGCTAGGGCTGAGGCCAGAAAAAGCGGAGAGATAGTGCTTCTTGAGGGTTATATGGATGTGATTAAAGCGTGGGAAGCAGGAATAACCAATGCTGTTGCCACAATGGGTACGGCCTTAACTCCGGAACAATCCGAAATTCTCAAGCGGAATGCCGACCGCGTAATTGTTTGCTATGATGGAGATCCCGCGGGTCAAAATGCTGCGTATAAGTCCATACCTATTCTTGAGAAGAGCGGCTGTGCTGTGAAAGTGGCTATGATTCCGGAAGGCAAAGACCCGGATGAGTATATTACTGCTTACGGACCTGAACGCTTTGTAAGGCAAATTGTGGAACAGGCTGTACCAGCCATGAAATACAAGCTGCTTTTTATTCGCAAAAACTTCAAACTGCACAATGAATTTGACAAACTACGCTACCTCAAAACTGCGACCAAGATGATCGCCGCACTTCATTCGCCTATAGACCGGGAACATTATCTTAAGCAATTATCCTCTGATTTTGATACATCCCTGGAAAGTCTTAAGCAGGATGTGGCGGCAATTCGGTTTGATCTTGAAAAAAAGCAGAGTTTAAGGGATAATAAAGAGTTTCTGTGGAATAATGTTAGGAATAATGGGAACCGGGTACAAAAGAGCCCTTCATTATTCCCGGCTTATCATAATGCCGAAAGGCAGCTGCTGGCTATCATGATGCATGACCCGGAAGTTTGCCGATATGTACAGGAACAGGTCGGAGACGAATTTAACGTAGAGGATCATGCCGTATTAGCCGCGTATTTATATGCCTATTATTCACAATACGCTGAGCCGAACTTGGGACGGTATATGGCTATGCTTGAAGATACTAACCTTGAGAATCTGGCCAGCTCTATAGCTCTAATAGGGGCGAAACATGGTTTGAATGATAAAGTCATAGATGATTATATCAGGGAAATAAAAAAATACCCCAGGCAGCAGGAAATTAAACAAAAGAAGGAAGAGATGCGGCAAGCGGAACTAAGTGGTGATCCGCTCAGGGCTGCACAAATATTGAGTGAAATAATAGCCCTAGAGAAACAGCTGAAGTAAGTGGAAGGAAAGCCCTGCGAAAGTCTAGGGAGGAGGGAGTTGGATTATGGCGAACGATCAACATACAGAACTAGAGACAGAGTTGACGCTAGAGCAAGTTAAAGATCAATTGATTGAATTGGGAAAGAAACGCTCCTCGCTGACGTATAAAGAGATTATGGACCGCCTTGCTCCATATGATCAGGATGCAGAGCAGATTGATGATTTTTTTGAACACTTGTCTGAAATGGGAATTGACGTCGGCAATGAAAATGACGATGATGAAGATAACATTCGTCCCGGCAATACAGATAATGAGGATGAAGATTTCAACTTTGAGGATGATCTGACACTGCCTCCGGGTATCAAAATCAATGATCCGGTTAGAATGTATCTGAAGGAAATCGGCCGTGTTCCTTTATTGTCCGCAGAAGATGAGGTAGAACTTGCCAAACGGATTGAGCAAGGGGATGAGGAGGCCAAACGCCGTCTTACCGAAGCTAACCTGCGCCTCGTTGTAAGTATCGCTAAACGTTATGTCGGACGCGGCATGCTATTCCTTGATCTCATTCAGGAAGGTAACATGGGGCTTATTAAAGCGGTAGAGAAGTTCGATCATACCAAAGGATACAAATTTAGCACCTATGCCACATGGTGGATCCGTCAGGCTATCACCCGTGCCATTGCGGACCAAGCCAGAACGATCCGGATACCGGTTCATATGGTGGAAACGATCAACAAATTGATTCGTGTATCCAGACAGCTTCTCCAGGAACTGGGACGCGAACCGACTCCGGAAGAAATTGCTAAGGAAATGGAACTTAGTACGGACAAAGTACGTGAAATCATGAAAATAGCCCAGGAACCTGTTTCTTTGGAAACGCCTATTGGGGAAGAAGACGACTCTCATTTAGGAGATTTTATCGAAGATCAGGAAGCCCTGGCTCCAGCAGATGCAGCTGCCTATGAACTATTGAAGGAACAACTGGAAGACGTGCTGGACACCCTGACAGAGCGGGAAGAGAATGTTCTTCGTCTCCGGTTTGGACTGGATGATGGCCGGACCCGTACTCTGGAAGAAGTAGGAAAAGTATTCGGAGTAACCCGTGAGCGGATTCGTCAGATTGAAGCCAAAGCCCTCCGGAAACTAAGACACCCTAGCCGAAGCAAAAGGCTGAAAGATTTTCTCGAATAGAAGCCCTGCCGCCTCGCTGGAAAGCGGGGCTCTTTTTTGTTGATTCTGACTATCAGAGACTTCCCCAAAATGACCCGATAAACCGAAACTTTCTAATAAAAACCCGGTTATAAACCGATACAGATAATGGGAAGGTGAAGCGGATGAACGAACAAAAAAGACAATGGATAACTGAAGAGATCGAGCACTGGGAAAAAAGCAATTTGCTGCCGGACAAATATTGCCGATTTCTGATGAATCTGTATAAAGAAGATTCTGTACAGGATAAAAAATGGCTCGGACTTTCTATAAACAATTGGGCTTGCAGCCGGTTCTTCTATTGGACAGCAGCCTTCTTTCTCATAAGCCTGTTCGGTTCAATTCTTCTTAATTTTAACCCTTTTGGCATTTCATTGCAAATTGGTATTTCCTTATTTTTTATTGTATGCTTGTATGGAACAGGTATCTACATAAGAAAGAGATCTGATTCGGCAGCTAGGCTGCTTTGCTTACTGGCAACCTTGACACTTGTCCTCTTCGGCCCTTACCTGTTTTCCTTTATGGAAGGCGACGTTTTTTTGTTTAACCTAATTTACCTGCTGGGCTGCTGTGTATTCGTCCTGCTTGTGGGATGGTTTTTTCACTGGATCTGGTTTCAATATGCTGCCTGGATCGGTTTTTCTATTATATATGGGCGGTTTCTTCTTTGGCTGAAGCCGGGCATATCTGCTGGTATTTTTGAAATGGCGTGGATTCCGGCAAGTCTTATTTTCATTTGGCTGGGGTGGATCATTCATAGTGTGAACAGAATTGGGGCACGATCCTTTTGGTGGGCCGGTATAACCTTGTTTTTTATTCCTGAACTGTATACAGCTGCAGCCGGTGGAACGGAAGATTGGAGACTGGGAATAACAATGATATTCCTGATTAAAATGGTTTTGGCAACTATAATACTTTATGGGTATAGAAAAAAATGGATAGAATGGATTGCTTAAATTATGGTGAAATTATCGAATCGTTTGCGTATGATTGCAGACCGTGTGCCTGTTGGCAGCAAGCTGGCGGACATAGGCTCCGATCATGCCTTGCTGCCTGCTTATCTGGTTAAGCAAGGCATCACGCCTTTTGCTGTTGCTGGAGAAGTGAACCAAGGTCCACGTGAGGCGGCTGAGAATCAAGTAAAGGAAGCAGGATTATCTTCACAGATTGAAGTTCGGCTTGGTGATGGTCTTGAGGTCCTTTCACCTGGAGAAGTCGATACCGTGACAATAGCCGGCATGGGGGGCAGCTTGATTGTCTCTATTCTGGATGCAGGAAAAGAGAAATTGTTGAATGTCTCAACCCTAGTTCTTCAGCCAAACGTTGCGGAAGACAAGGTGAGGGCCTGGCTCGATGCGGAAGGCTGGTTCCTTGCAGAGGAAACTATTCTCAAAGAGGATGGAAAAATATATGAAATATTAACGGCCCGGCATCCTCAAGCTTGGGATCATCCGGAAAATTTATATAAGAGCAGGAGATTAAAGGCGGACCTGGTATTAAACAAGCCGGAACTTCTCTGCCTCGGTCCTTATTTTGTGGAGAATCCTTCTCCGGTCTGGTTTGAGAAATGGACTAAGGAAATCAGCAAACTGGAAAAAATCGCAGGACAAGTGAATCAATCAGACCTCGAAGCAGCCAGACAAAAACAGCAAGCTATGGTTAAAAAAATTGCCAAGCTCAAGGAGGTACTTGCATGTTTGCAAAAGGACAGACTGTAATTCAAAAATTTGAACAATTTGCTCCCAAGCATTTTGCCGTTCCTGACGATAAAATCGGCCTGCAGCTGGGCACTTTGAATAAGGAAATCAAACATATTCTGGTGGCCTTGGATGTTACGGAGGAAGTAGTTGATGAAGCAATCCGAAACAAGGCAGACCTTATTATCGCCCACCACGCCATTATTTTCAGACCGCTTTCTCATCTGCAAACCGATACTCCTGCGGGACGAATATATGAAAAGTGTATCAAACACGATATCGCCATTTATATTGCCCATACAAACCTGGACGTTGCCGAAGGCGGGATCAACGACATGATGGCGGATGCGCTTGGTCTAACGGATACGACACATTTAGAGGAAGTGCATACAGATAATTTAAAAAAGCTGGTTGTATTTGTTCCCGTTTCCCATCATAAGCAGGTCAGAGATGCTATTCTTCATGCCGGTGCCGGATGGATAGGGGCATATAGTCATTGCAGTTTTAATATACCGGGAACCGGAACGTTTCTTCCCCAGGATGGTGCTGATCCATTCATTGGAAAGCAGGGGAAAATGGAAGAGACGGATGAAATAAGAATCGAAACGGTTGTACCGGTTTCCATCCAGCGCAAAGTTGTTCAAGCTATGTTGAAGGCCCATCCTTACGAGGAAGTGGCTTATGATTTATACCCGATGGATCTTAAGGGAAGAACGTTTGGACTTGGCCGAACAGGCAAACTGCCTGGGAAGGTGACTTTGGCGGAACTTGCGGAGAAAACTAAAGCTGCATTTGGGGTTCCGGCCGTCCGGGTTGTGGGAGATTTGAACCAGACAGTATATAAAGCGGCTGTACTGGGCGGATCAGGCGGCAGGTATGTCCGTCATGCGAGTTTTGCTGGTGCAGACGTTCTGATTACAGGGGACATTGATTATCACACCGCTATTGATGCCAAGGCGGCAGGAATATGTTTGATTGATGTCGGGCATAATGTCGAGAAAATTATGAAGAAGCCTGTAGCGAAATATTTAACGGATATTATGGCAGCAAACAAATATAAGACTATCGTTACGGCTTCAGAAGTTCACACAGAGCCTTTCCAATTTATTTAAGAAGCGGCAATCCTGGTAACGATTCGCTGTTGTTTTTCATAAGGATTCCTTGTATACTAGCAAATGAGATCGAAAGTTTGACAGACAATCGCTGGCGGCTTTACAGCCGCGAGAGGAAAGTCCGGGCTCCATAGGGCAGGGTGCTGGATAACGTCCAGTCAGCGCGAGCTGAAGGATAGTGCCACAGAAATGGACCGCCGATGGCAGGATTGTTAAACCTGCACAGGCAAGGGTGGAACCGTGGTGTAAGAGACCACGAGGGGTGCAGGTGACTGTACTCCTGGTAAACCCCACTTGGAGCAAGACCTAAGAGGGACGCAGACCGCATGAAGCGGTAGTCTTTGCCCGAGACGCGTTTGGGTTGGTCGCTTGAGCTGTGCAGTAATGTACAGCCTAGATAGATGATTGTCGCTTCAACGGTGGGAGGGGTCGCTCCCGTTATACCACTGGAAGTACAGAACCCGGCTTACGGCAAACTTTCGTCAAGCGAAAATAAGAAAACCGGACCGCCTTATGCAGAAGCAGAGGGCGGTTTTTGGATGTTTCAAATTAATTTATATTTGTGTTAAAAAAGGGAACAGCTTAAAACGAAAGAAGCGGTTCCTTTTTTAGTCTATTTACTACTTTCGTATGCTGCCCGTACAGCCTTGCCCACATCGATCAGTCCATAGCCAAAGTAAGTGTCTTTTCCTGGTGTTCCTATGTCCTTCGCTGTCTTTCGCATAATATTCATTACCTGGACATTAGTCAGTTTCGGATTAGTGGCCCGGATTAAACCAGCCAGACCTGCAACGTGCGGAGTAGCCATGGATGTGCCGGAAAGAGCAGCATACTGATTGGAAGGATAGGTACTGGCTATACTTACTCCAGGAGCAGCCACATCAATATAATCGCCATAATTGGAGAAAGCGGCTTTTAATTTCTGGGAATCGGTCGCAGATACGGCTAGTACTTCAGGATAAGCCGCTGGATATCCGGGTTGTTCAGTATTGTCGTTTCCGCTGGCGGCAATAAGCACGACATCCTTATCATAGGCGTACCGGATGGCGTCATGGAGAAACATGGAGCTCGCATAGTTTCCAAGACTCAGGTTTATGACCTTGGCACCGTGATCTGCTGCCCAAATAATTCCCTGGGCTACGGCATAGGTACTTCCTGCCCCCGAAGAATCAAGTACTTTAACAGGCATAATACAGTTATACCAGGACATGCCCGCAACACCAAGCTGATTGTTTGTTTCTGCTGATATAACTCCGGCCACATGGGTGCCGTGGCCTACATCATCTTGCGGAGGCTGGTCGGGATTCACAATATTGGTACCCGGAACGAGATGTCCTTTTAAATCGGGATGATTTAAGTCCACTCCTGTATCCACAACAGCTACAATCAAATCCTTGGACCCTTTATTATAGGACCAGGAGGATTCTGTTTCAATCAGTGGAAGATTCCATTGATATTGCTTATACAAAGTATCGTTTGGAATATTCTCAGCGGCAACCGGTTCCTCAGTCATTTCTTTAGGATTCTGGCGGAAAGGCCAAGGGAATAAAGAGAAGGATGACGGTTTTAATTTCTCATTAGTTACATAAATATAATGCGGCTCAACATACTCTACATTCCAGGCTTTAAAATAATCCATCAGTTGTTTGGCTTCCTTGTGTTCGGATTCAAAAATATAGGAATAACCTATTTTCCGGATCACTTTCGCATGGAGATCTTGTTGAATTTGTTTGATCTCTTTGTCTGAAGGAGGCCGTCTGAATTTTACTACCACTTCGTCACGTTCATAATGACTGGTCCCGGCATTTTTCTCGGGATGATCCACCTGTTTTTGCTGTAAAGTTTCGCTTTCGACTGTTTCTATCTTCCATTTAGGCTGATTAGGGAAAGGCTCAAGGCGTAAATTTTTTCTTTGATGAGAAGCCACCTGCTGTAAAATATTTTGCTTAACAACTGCTACCAGAATATGACTCTTGTCTGAGGACGGAATTCCTAATACGGTATAAGGCCCTTGGGCCGTATCAATCCGCGGAGAGTAAAATGTTTCTCCCTGTTCGGCAGCCTTTTTAGCTTTTTCTATGAAAGGACGTGTTTGTTTCTCGGCGTCCTGTTCCAGCTTTCCAACTGTAATAGCCTGATCCGTTCTGGTTCCCTTCGGGGTCCAAAGCAATTTTCCCATCTGCGGAAGAGACCGGGCCATATCCTGTAACCGGGTTTTGGCTTGATCACGGTTGGCTCCGGAAAGTAAAGGCATTGTTTGCTGCAAATGCATGGCGCACTGGTTGCGGCACAGTTGTTCCGTTAGCTGAACGTCCTGGGAAAGCAGCTGTTCTTTCATCTTCAACTCGTTAGCGGGAGTCGCCGCCTTGTCCGTTCCGGGAGAGCAGCCTTGCATGAGCAAAGAGCTTGTAAGAACAGCTGCGGCAGCAAGAGATAGGAAGCGGCGCATATGCAACCCTCCTTTGGTAAAGTGATACGTTTATGTTTGGAAGGTGCAGGTTGTTTTATGAGATGAAGCTTTTGGACAGATAGATGGATATTACTTTTATTGTGAAATTGTGGTACCATGAGAAAGAAAATGAAGCTCCCAGATAATTGGGATAAGAGAAAAAGTGTTTGTGCGCAATCTTGAGGAGGTCTATGGTTATGGCTATGTTTGATGTAAAAAACAATTGTGAAACAGCCCGTACAAAATTAAAAGAAGCAATTGCAAAGCTGGAGTTATTCTTGAACCAGCATGCCCTATCCCAACTAAATACAGAAAATGACCCCGCAATGGATGAATTTTACCGTGGTTATTTGCAGGATATGCGTCAATTGCTTGTTTTTGGTGAAGTGGCTTACGAGAAGCTCGGAGTCAGCCTACGCCGCCCTAATTTCAATGTGGAATACTCAGAACGCGTTTTATATGAGGTATATCATAACTGTGTAAACGGTTTTTATTATCCCAAAAACGAATGTTATTCCGAAGACGGGAGATATGCTTATACAGGGCAAGATGCGATCCGTTTCCGCAAAAAACCTTCACGTGATGTACGTGACCTAACCATTGAATTATCCAAAATATTCGAAGAGCTTCGCGAAGACCTTGCTTATTATGAGACAGACTATATAACTCAACGGCGCATGCAGGGAGAGCGGGTATAAAAAAGGCGGAAGGTTTTGGTTTACGACCAATAACGATGAACATCAAAGAGTTTGTACCGGCAGTCTGTTGGATGCCTGGGAAGGCATCTTTTTTATGCATTCATGAGCCATTATTTAGTCCTAAAACCGCGGTATAACCCTCTTCGTCATCGGGAATCTTGAGAATAAAGGAGGGATTCATTCATGCCAGAAGTTAAATGTTCCGTCTCTAACTGTACTTATTGGGGAGAAGGAAATAATTGTAAGGCGGATGCTATTATGATTGAAATTGATGAACATGCTGATGCCGATTTTCATGCCGAGTTTGGCGGGGAAGAATTTGATTCCGAACATAAGGACAAAGCTCTTAATGTAAGAAATACCTGCTGTCATACCTTTACTCGTAAATCTTAACTAAACAAAGCCAAGCGGGAGGAACAGCTCTGCATGAAAAAGACCAGCCATTTTCTTCGTAGGCAGCGTGAAAAAGAAGAGGAGAATTCAGCGGAGCTGTCGCCCGATTGGGAGCATTCCACCGCCGCGTCTAATTCCGGGACTTCAGTTGGGATTATCGGTTTTCTGACTGGGATTATATCTTTGTTTTGTTTTCCGGCTGTGCTCGGCCCCTTTACTATTCTTTGCGGCTTTATGTCGTTCTTGCAAGGGAGAAGGGCACTTGGATTTTGGACCATGCTGCTTGGAATCATATCGTTACTTGGTTATATTATGTATAAGACTTATATTCAGTCCTGACTAACAAAACTTCCTAAATTTGAAACGTCCCAGTCGTATGCCTTATCTTAATGTGTGAAACTGCTTGTTTGTTTTTACGTAAAAGGCTAGAATTCAATCAGGGCAAGAGGAGAAAACAACGAAACAGAAATGGAGGAGAATGAATGTCAGATCCGATTGTTGTTTTAGAAAATGTCTCAAAAACTATCGGCGGCAAACCGATTATCAATAATTTGTCATTTTCCGTTCAGCGGGGAGAAGTATATGGATTCCTCGGACCTAATGGTTCCGGTAAGACCACAACCATCCGGATGATGGTTGGACTGATTTCCATGACCAAAGGAAAAATTTATATTGGCGGGCACAGTATCCGAACTGAACGGAGTAAAGCATTAGAGCATGTAGGAGCCATTGTAGAAAATCCCGAACTCTATGGATATATGAGCGGTTGGAAAAATCTTCTACATTTTGCGAGAATGGCAGCCCGTCCTGTAAGGGAAGAACGGATAAGGGAAATTATAGAATTAGTGGATTTAAAGGATGCCATACATAACAAAGTAAAAACGTATTCTTTGGGTATGCGCCAACGCCTTGGGATTGCACAGGCACTTCTGCATGATCCTTCCATCCTAATACTTGATGAACCTACCAACGGTTTAGATCCGGCTGGTATTCGTGAGTTAAGAGATTACTTGCGTAATTTAGCTAAAGAACACAATATTGCGATTGTGGTTTCCAGTCATCTGCTTTCTGAAGTTGAACTGATGTGCGACCGCGTGTTAATTATTCAAAAGGGCTCCTTTGTAGGGGAAAGAACAATTAAGGGGGAAGAAGCCCTTATCCAAACGGCCTTACCTATTGAGTTTGAAGTGCAGGATGCCAGCCGGGCAGCCCGTCTGTTCGAGGGAAAATACAAAGTAACCCAGACAGGGCCTAATCATTTTGTTCTGGAACTGGAAAAACAGCAAATTCCTAACGTTATTTCAACATTAGTAAATTCAGGGTTATCAATCTATCAGGTCCATACAAAAACAGAAAGCTTAGAAGATATATTCCTGGCCATGACTAAAGGAGGAGAGCAATCATGAAATTTGTTTCATTAATGCGCAACGAAATGATGAAGATTAACAGCAAGAAAACGACACTCTCCTTTCTCATTTTCCTGGCTGTTATTACTTTGATGATGGCTATTCCGATTAAAATCTGGGGAGGTACGTTTGTTGATAGCCTGAATTATCTCGGTTTTACTACTCTTGTTTCCAAAATATGCGATTCTTTTATTATCATTTATGCGATTGTGCTCGGATGTCAGGTTATTACAGAGGAATATAAGGATGGAACCATCAAGCAGCTTCTCATTCGTCCGGCATCCCGTACAAGTGTACTTCTATCCAAATATTTGTCCGTCTTGATTATGATTTTCGCGGCTGTATTGTTTATGACGGTTTTTGCTATACTCACCGGGGCCGTTTTTTTCCAGACTCAATCTGTTTCGGATAGTCCCGAATTGTCTGCAGTTTTAAAAATGATTATATATACCTTGCCCGGTACCTTTTTTATTTCCACTCTGGCTTTTTTTGTGGCTGTTGCATTTAAAAGTACTCCACTTGCTATTAGCGTAGCCGTCGTAGCCCATTTCCTGGGTTCGGGAATAACTATGCTGATTGCTAAGAAAACATGGGCCAAATATGTCATTTATAACAATATGGATTGGTCTGTATATGATAAATCCATTAATCCGGATGCTTTGCCTCCGTTTCCGGGGATGACTCTAGATTTTTCTGTTAGTATATGGTTAGCTTATATGCTTGGATTGCTTGTTGCCGGTTTTCTTATCTTTAACAAACGGGATATTCTGTAGAATTTAAATCGAATCCATTTCCATAAAACAACATAATGAAATTGATTCAATCCTATAACAATTTGCTGCTTATTTTCCGATAATAATAGGGAAATATAAACAGTATCGGGAAGGAAAAGCTATGAACGTTGATCCAAGAATAATACGGGGATATCTGAAACTGCAAACAATGCAGAGTGAAACTTCTGTTGATAATAGGTATGGTTTGATTCCAACTAAAGATAATACCGGATTTTCCAGGATCCTTGAATCCGCCCTTCAAAATAATGAAGATACTGATTCAGCGGCGCAAGCATACCTATTAACAGGGGGAATGCCGTCACAAGGCGGAAGCAGTATGAAGGAGCTGAATGCCCTTATTGCAAAGGCAGAGTCAGGTTTGCGGTACAAACCGGCTCAGGAAAAAGCCTCTGCTGCCATTGGAACTTCAACGGTGTGGAATGGGAAAGTCGATGCTCCTCACCCTTCTGGAGGGAAAATGGGCAAGACTACTCCATATGATTCCATCATCAGGGAAGCCAGCCGTGAGACAGGAGTGGAAGAAAGCTTGATTAAAGCCATAATATACAGGGAATCTTCTTTTAATCCAAATACTGTCTCGAGCGCCGGTGCTAAAGGCCTGATGCAGCTTATGGACTTTACCTCAAAAGCGGAGGGAGTAAGCAATCCTTTTGACCCGAAGCAGAATATTTTAGCCGGCACACGTCACCTGTCCCACTTTCTAAAAACCTATAACGGAAATTTGCTGGTTGCCTTGGCTGCATATAATGCGGGGCCGACAAGAGTGAACAGACTCGGTATTAAAACGGATAAAGATCTAATGGCTAATTTGCATAAGCTGCCGAAAGAAACTCAGAACTATATTGGCCGGGTTATGGATTCCAAAAAGTATTATGAAACGGTATAATAGACACAAAAGGAAAGCCTCCGGGCTTTCTTTTTTATTGAAAGAGTCTCTACATCCACATTTGGGGATAATGAGTTTGACCAAGAATTGATTTTCATTTTAGCAATTTGTAACGAAAGGAACTGACCGGCATGCTTTATCTGGATTACGCCGCTACAACACCTCCATATCCTGAAGTGGTTAAGACTATTATGGAAGTGATGACTAATCATTATGGAAATCCTTCTTCTTTGCATCGTTTCGGAATGGAGGCAGAGCGGCTGGTACAAAAAGCAAAAGAAGTAATTGGCAGTATCTTACAGGTACAGCCAAGCAGCATTATTTTTACCTCAGGCGGAACAGAAAGTAATAATTTGGCCATAAAAGGAACGGCCTACCAATATCAAAACCGCGGGCGCCATCTGATTACGACAGAACTTGAGCACGCTTCTGTTTCCGGGCCTTTTGCCCAGCTGGAAGGTGAAGGGTTCCAGGTTACTTATCTCCCTGTAGATGGGACGGGGCAAGTTAACCTTGAAGAACTGCACAAAGCTATTACACCGGAAACGATTCTTGTTAGTGTGATGCATGTTAACAACGAGATGGGCCGGATTCAGCCCATTGCCGATATTGGCCGGATGCTTGAGAAGTATCCGACTATTCTTTTCCATGTTGACGCGGTACAGGGGATGGGAAAGCTGCCGATTTTCCCGAAGGCGATGGGCATCGACATGCTCAGTGCTTCGGCCCATAAATTCCGCGGGCCTAAAGGTACCGGATTTCTGTACTGCCGTTCCGGAATCCGGTTGAAGCCGCTCTTGGCCGGAGGGGGCCAGGAACATGGAATCCGGTCGGGCACTGAGAATGTGCCGCTGATAGTTGGGATGGCCCGGGCCCTGCGAATGTCAATGGAGGGGTTGGAGCAAAAGCATGCTCATAAATGCCGGATGAGGGATTTAATCCGGAAAGGGATCGCTTCGATTCCTGTCCTCCAGCTTACCGGGCCGGATGATCCGGATAGAATCGGGATGGCTCCGCATATTGTTCATTTCAGCTTTCCCGGAATGAAGTCGGAGGTAGTTGTACATGCTTTGGAAGAAAGACGCATATACATTTCTAGTAAGTCTGCCTGCTCATCCGGGGAAGCGGAACCAAGCAGGGTACTTATGGCTATGGGACTTGACCGGAAAAGGGCACAAAGCGGTCTCCGCGTCAGTTTTTCTGATAATCTGACGGAACAGGATGTCAAGACTTTTGTGCAAGCATTGAAGGAAGTTACCGCTGAATTGATATCTGCAATTGGCACCATGAAAAAGGGGGAATAAGCATGCAGCCAGAATTGATTGTAGTCCGTCTCGGCGAGCTTACTTTAAAAGGAAAAAATCGCATGAGATTTGAAAATAAAATATTGTCTCAATTGCAAAATGTACTTCAGGATTATCCGGATTGTGTCATAAGTCGTGAATACGGACGGGTATATGTGCACCTGCACGTTACGGACTACCGTTCAGTTGCCAACCAGGTCAAACAAGTTTTTGGAGTGGAATCTTTTTGTCCGGCATATCAATCGGAACTTGACCTGGAAGCGATCCGGAAAAAGGCTTTGATTATTGCCAAGGGACAGCCTCATGTGCCTACCACTTTTAAGGTTTACGTTCGCCGAGTGAATAAAATGTTTCCCTACGGTTCCCATGAGATGAATCACTTGGTAGGAGGATATGTCCTACAGGCTTGCCCCTGGTTGAAAGTAGATGTTCATCATCCTGAGCTGGAACTTCGGATAGAAATTAGAGAACAGGGGGCTCTTCTGTATACGTATTCTGAAATGGAGGAAGCTGCCGGGGGATTCCCTTTGGGCATGAGCGGAAAAGGAATGCTTCTGCTTTCGGGCGGCATTGATAGTCCGGTAGCCGGATGGATGGCGATGCGCCGGGGACTGGAGATTGAAGCGGTACATTTTCACAGTTATCCATATACTAGTGAACGTGCAAAACAGAAGGTCATTGAGCTTGCACGTATCCTTTCCAGATATGGGGGCATTATTAAACTTCATCTTGTGCCTTTTACGGAAATTCAAACACGAATACACCAGGAGTACAGAGAAAATTTGCTGATTACCATTTATCGACGCTGCATGTACCGGATTGCTGAAAAACTGGCTGAGAAACGGAAAGCACTTGCATTAGTTACAGGAGAAAGCTTGGGACAAGTAGCCAGTCAGACCTTGACAAGTATGAATGTTATCGGCAGGGTAGTAGAAATGCCAATTATTCAACCTCTGGTGACATTGGATAAAAAAGAAATTGTGAAGGTAGCCCAGGAAATCGGCACGTTCGAGACTTCAATTCTTCCCTATGAGGATTGCTGTACAATTTTCATGCCAAAATCACCAAGTACAAAACCTAATCTAAAATTAATAGAAACAATCGAAAAGGGAATGCCTTGGCTGCCGGAATTGATCGACCGTGCTGTGGAAGAGACAGAAATGATCGTTTTAAAACCGGAAAAAACGGAGCAATTGGATCATTTATTTTAAATATAGAAATTCCAAGTTCGTATGATACTGATTGTTTTAGTGGATGTAGTATTCTTGGATAATTCCCTTACTTGCTGAAATGGTACTGTATAATGATCATAATGATTCACAATCAATATATGGTTCAATTTAATGATTAAATCGAATTATCAATAAGGTCCGTTAAAAGGCTGTTGTATTCACTTCGGGATAAGACCCTTGACAGATAGAAGAACCCGGAGATGAGCAGGGCATGCCATTTCATAAAACAAGGGGGATGGGGGAATGCTGGATCAGATTGTATTATTTATTGAGATCTTACTGATCAATTTAGTCCTGAGCGGTGATAATGCCGTTGTTATAGCCATGGCCAGCAAAGATCTTCCTGCCAGGGAACAGAAGCAGGCGGTATGGTGGGGAGCTTTCGGTGCAATTGCCCTTAGGCTGCTGCTCATACTTGTAGCTGTAACCATGTTACAGATTCCGTATATCCAGGCAGTCGGATCATTCTTACTGCTCTGGATTGCTTTTAAATTACTGCTGGTACAAGATGGCATATCCGAAATCCGTCAGGCGCCAACTTTAATGAAAGCTATCTGGACTATTATCGTGGCCGATTTTATAATGAGCCTCGATAATGTTCTGGCCATTGCGGCGATGGCAGATAATCAGGTAGGTATTATTATGCTGGGAATCGGTCTCAGCATTCCAATCATTATATGGGGCAGCACATTTGTTATGAAGCTGTTGTCCCGCTTCCCTGTAGTTGTCTTTATCGGGTCTGGTATTCTGGGTTATACGGCAGGAGAAATGTTCATTAGTGATGTAAAAGTTGCCGCTTGGCTACCGCCAGGCAAACCTCACTGGGTGCTCCCGGTATTAGCTGCAATTTCCGTTATAGCTGCCGGTTTAACCAAACGTGTCTGGGTTCAGCTTACAAAAAAATCTACCATGTGATTTCTATACAAAATAGCGCCCATACGTTAATCTCTCAAAAATAACCATGGGAAAAGGGTTGCTTCTTATGTCTATTTAGGAAAATTATGACAATATTCACATAGGATAAAAGAAGAAATTTGAGGGGGTTAATGGAAATATGGCGAAATGGCATGAAAGATGGAAAGGCTCAGCTAGTATTTTTCTTTTTTTTAAGCTAAACTAACGGTAGGTGCCGTTTTATCGGATGAATACATGGAAAAAGAATGACGGATAGGGTAAGGGAGTGAAGAAAAGAATGAACAAACGAAACATATCTGCAGGACTCATTCTAATTGTAATCGCACTTGTGCTGCTGCTTGGAAAAGTAGGTGTAATCGGCTGGATCGGATCGGTCTTTTGGCCTGTTCTGGCGCTGCTGCTTCCAGGGATTATTTTGCACTTGCTGTACTTCAATAAAATACTGCCGCCAGGGGTGCTTGTTCCTGGAGGGATTCTGATTACTTACTCCCTCCTGTTTCTGATTACCAATTTGTTTGGTTACCAGACCTTGCAGGTGCTCTGGCCGGCTTTTATTTTCGGTTTTGCCGTAGGAATTTATGAGCTTTATTATTTTGAACCGAACGCGGATAAAGGATTATTTCGCATTGCGATTATTCTTGCACTCGCGAGTGCCGCACTGCTTATCGTTACATTATTGTTTAGCCTCAGCATTTATCTTATTGTGTTTCTGCTGTTAATTGCAGGGGTCGCCCTTCTGCTGTGGAAACCAAAAGCCTGGTAAAAAGAGATCATTTTCAAAAAAGCATATTGTCTTTTATGAAGAGATTTCTTGCTTTTCGGCTGAAATTCAAGTACAATAATATACATGTCAAGCGTCGGCGTTCAGCCCGGCGCTTCTTTTGTGGATATTTTTGACTAGTTTGCCTAAGAAGAGGAGAGAGACTCACAGCTATGCATGCCAGAGATAAAATAAAAAACATTGCTATTATTGCTCACGTTGACCATGGAAAAACTACCCTGGTGGACAAACTGCTCCAACAATCTGGTACTTTCCGTGAAAATGAAACCGTACAGGAACGCGCCATGGACTCCAATGACTTGGAAAGAGAACGCGGAATTACCATTTTGGCCAAAAATACAGCTGTTCACTACAAGGATTATCTGGTTAACATTGTAGATACACCAGGTCATGCTGACTTCGGAGGAGAAGTTGAACGGATTATGAAAATGGTGGATGGTGTCCTTCTTGTAGTGGATGCTTTTGAGGGGACTATGCCGCAAACTAAATTTGTTCTCCGCAAGGCTCTTGAACAAAACTTAACCCCGATTGTTGTAGTCAATAAGATTGACCGTCCCAATGCCAGACCCCTCGAAGTTATTGACGAGGTATTGGAACTGTTTATTGAGCTCGAAGCCAGTGACGAGCAGCTTGACTTTCCGGTAGTATACGCATCTGCTCTTCAAGGAACAGCCAGCCTGGATCCGAATAAGCAGGATGAGCATATGTCTGCTTTGTACGAGACCATAGTAAATCACATTCCATCCCCAAAAGAACCCGTAGACCAGCCTTTACAATTTTTGGTCACACTAATGGACTATAATGAATATTTAGGACGCATCGGGATCGGCCGTGTTAACCGTGGAGTTATCAGACAAGGACAATCCGTTGCTGTTATGACTCGTGAAGGCGGCATAAAGCAGGCACGTATCGAAAAACTGTTCGGTTTCCAAGGCCTGAAAAGAGTGGAAATCAAGGAGGCAGGGGCCGGAGATATTGTAGCTATTTCCGGAATTAAAGATATCAATATCGGAGAAACGATCGCAGATCCTGAAAAATCGGAAGCCCTTCCTGTTCTTAAGATTGACGAGCCCACTTTACAGATGACTTTTCTTGTGAATAACAGTCCTTTCGCCGGCCGAGAGGGAAAATGGGTGACCTCCCGCAAACTTCGCGAACGGCTTATGAAAGAACTGGAGACGGATGTAAGTCTCCGGGTGGAAGATACGGATTCGCCGGACGCTTTTATCGTTTCGGGACGGGGAGAACTTCACCTTGGCATCTTGATCGAAAACATGCGCCGCGAAGGTTTTGAGCTTCAAGTTTCAAAGCCGGAAGTAATTATTAAGGAAGTCGACGGCAAAAAAATGGAGCCAATTGAACGTCTGATTATTGACGTTCCGGAGGATAGCATGGGTGCAGTAATGGAAAGCCTGGGTACCCGTAAAGCCGAGATGGTCAATATGATTAACAACGGTAGCGGTAATGTACGGCTGGAATTTCTAATTCCCGCACGCGGCCTGATCGGATACAGGACTTCCTTCCTGACACTAACCCGGGGATACGGGGTACTGAACCACGCCTTTGACAGCTATGGGCCTTTTGCAGGTTCCGGTGTAGGCGGAAGACATGATGGGGTTCTGGTCTCGATGGAGAACGGGGTTGCGACCACTTATGGTATCCTGTCCATTGAAGACCGTGGAACACTCTTCGTTACACCAGGTACAGAGGTCTATGAGGGAATGATTGTCGGGGAACATAACCGGGATAATGACATCGTGGTTAATATCTGCAAAGAGAAACAACTAACGAATGTGCGCTCTGCCACCAAGGAAGAAACCGTGAAGATGAAAACACCGCGCCTGTATTCCCTCGAGCAGGCTCTCGAATATTTGAACGATGATGAATATTGTGAAATTACTCCGAGTTCTATCCGTCTCCGCAAAAAGATTTTAAATAAAAATGAACGTGAACGCGCCGAGAAACACCGCAAAAATGCGGAAAAAAGTGTATAATAAAGAAGGACAAGGGAAGTGTGGATGAATGACCGAAGCATTTCCCTTTTTTTCACCCTTTAAATCCACATTATGTTGAATTAGATCAAATATTTGGAAAGCGGGGCTTGCTTATTATGCCGGAATCCATGTATGACTGGTTTGCTGAATACCCTTACCTGTCTTTTCTGCTTATTTATGTGATGATTGCGTTTGTTTACAATAAAGTGTTCCGTACCCGAAGACTTCCCCTGTTGAAGGCACTGATTGTTTATGTTTTACTAGGGGTAGGGACAGCAATTTTACTCTTCTTTCAAATAATAGTCAAACTTCCTATCATCCCGTGCGTTGCTTTAGCCATATTTCTCATGTTTCTTGTACGGGTCCGTTATTTTGTGGAAGAACGAAGAAAAAAACAGAAAGATCAGATGTCTTAATCCGGGAGGGAACGGTAAACGTGAAATTGCAAGATGCTCTACTCAATTGGCTTCAGATATACATTGTAGCTGAAGCAAGGCCGGATGATGGAGCAGCTGTCCAAACGAAGCAGTTTTTTGAACAGATTCTTCAGGAAGACCATCATTTGACGGAATTTCATGTGGCTTTGAAAGACGAAGAATACATACAAGTGGATTATGTGCGGGATGGGGAATTATTCTCACAGCAGTTTGACCGTGCTTTTTCCGAGCAGCTGCTTATAGACATCAATTCCAATCCCAAATACTCAGATGAATAACAAGAAACAATTGACTAAATCGGGCGACATAACGGGCCCCTTTTGCCAGTACAATACAATAGAGGCTAAAGGGCCGGCTATTTTCTAATAAGGAGGAACCAGAAACATGAATAAATCGATGACAGAACTTAATGAACAACTGACACAGCATTTGCAGAAAGAAAATGTAGTATTCTTACATACACTTGATCATGAAAGCGGTGCTCCCACATCTAATGCCATCTCCTGGGTTCATGCGATGAGCCCTACTTTGGTGCGCTTTGCCCTGGATGGGAGGTCCCGCCTCATAGACAATATCAAGAAGCAGGATCAGGTAACCCTGACAGTTATCGCAGGCGGTACGGTATATGCGATTTACGGGAAAGCAAAAATGGTCTCAGAATCTTTGGAGGATGTTCCCTTTAAGCTGGCCGCGGTTGACCTTCATGTCGAAATGGTGCGGAATGTCATGTATTATGGCGGCCGCATCTCAGTGGAACCGGAATATGAAAAAACGTATGACAAACGTGCGGCTGAAAAGCTGGACGGACAAGTATTTTCTGCGATAAAAAAAGCCTGACAGCTATAAAGCTGTTCAGGCTTTTTCAATATTATTTTGCATAATTCTTCAAAACGGTAAGAGGGATATTCAAAGTTCCAATCGAATTGTGCAAAATCTGCCTTCGAGGAGAGCTACTGGGCAGCACTGCCAGGGGATGCAGGGTCTTGTGGAGTACTATTCATATTGGTATTTGGCGCAATTTGCGTATCTCTTGGAAGTTGCGGCATAATCCGTCCGACAATGTCGGACAGTTCAGTAGTGAATCCCGTAATAGGCCGCCCTTTTCGGGTTTCTTCCAAAATATTACTGATCCTCTTATTCACATCGGCATCTGCTGTAACAACAGAGTTAGCTCCGTACGGATCTTTTTTTAATGCTTCCGCTACGGAGAACTTGACGGAACCTACCTGCGACCGCTTCATATCTTCCTTGATGTCAATTCCAACGATGGCGGTCCGGCCAAAAACAACACAGCGGGCTTTTTGAACATTAGGATTACTTTTAGCGATTTGTTCCAGTCTTGTGGCAATTTGGGCATTATTCAAAGACGCTTTGTCCTGAGGAGCGGTTTGTTGAACCTTTATCTGCTGCTGATTTACATTGGGGCGGGGGGCGGCTCCCTTATTTGCAGTCGCACATCCTGCCACGAGAACACTGAGTCCGAGAATGCTTGTGATCCAAATTGATTTCATAAGCAGTTAATTCCTTTCTTTTTCTTAAAATATTGGTGATTTCCTTGATGTTTAATTCCGTGATTTTTTCAAAAGATAAGAACTAATCATTTCTTTGCTTTTGGGTTACTTTCAATATCTCCAAATGATTCCCTAAGCTTAACCAACAGATTTGCCTGCAAATAGGACAATAACCTTTTCTGCCTGCCATTTTTTCAGATATCTTACTTGTAGTGTACCCCCGCTTTCCAAGCGTATGTGCATTACCAGAATCTAGCGAACAAATTTGTGGAGGGATAGCGAATTGAAAAAAATCTTTGTCCTGGATACGAATGTGCTGCTGCAGGATCCCAATGCGATTTACGCTTTTGAAGATAATGAAGTGATCATTCCCGCAATAGTGTTAGAAGAAGTGGACAGTAAGAAGCGCAACGCTGACGAGCTTGGCCGAAATGCGAGACATGTATCCCGTATATTAGACGAATTAAGGAATCTGGGGAAATTATACGAAGGAATTCCTCTTAAACATGGCGGAATAATAAAAGTGGAATTAAATCACCGAAGCTTTTCCAAGATGCAGGATACTTTTATGGAAATTACTAATGATAACCGGATTCTGGCTGTTGCATTGAATTATCAACGGGAACAGGAATCCGGGGAACATCCCAGGCCTGTTATTCTGGTCAGCAAAGATACGCTTGTCCGGATTAAAGCGGATGTTTTGGGACTTACCGCGCAGGACTACTTGACGGACCGGGTAGTGAAGGACACGGATATGTACAGAGGTTACGTGCATGTGAATGTGCATCCTTCTATTATTGATGAATTTTATACGTACCGCTTTTTAAACATTCAGTCTTTACCCGGCTGCTATCAGTTTGTTCCTAATCAGTTTGTCATTTTAAAGGACGAGTTAGGTACTTCCAAATCGGCTCTTCTCCAGATTAGCCATGACGGCAAACGGCTGGAACCGTTATTTATCAGCGGAGACCCCATATGGGGAATTGGAGCACGCAATGCCCATCAAAGAATGGCCCTTGAACTTCTGCTTGATGATGAAATCCCTCTTGTAACTTTGGCTGGAAAAGCAGGTACAGGCAAAACTTTGCTAACTCTGGCGGCAGGGCTGCTAAAGGTTGAAGATGAACGTAAATATAAAAAACTGCTGATCGCAAGACCTGTTGTGCCAATGGGAAAAGACATCGGGTATTTACCGGGAGAAAAAGAGGAAAAATTAAGACCTTGGATGCAGCCTATCTACGATAACCTGGAGTATCTTTTTGACACCAAAAAACCCGGTGATATTGAGAAAGTACTGGCGGGTCTTGGCAGTATACAGGTAGAGGCATTAACATATATTAGAGGAAGGTCTATCCCAGGGCAATTTATCATCATTGATGAGGCGCAGAATTTATCCAAACATGAAGTGAAAACCATTGTTTCACGAGCCGGGGAGGGAAGCAAGATCGTTCTTTTAGGGGATCCGAACCAGATCGATCATCCATACCTGGATGCATTCAGTAACGGGCTTACGTATGTGATTGAGAAATTTAAAGGGCAACCGTTAGGTGGCCATGTTACCCTGGAAAAAGGAGAAAGATCCCGCCTGGCCCAGCTGGCTGCCGATTTACTTTAAACAAACAAAAACCGGGCTCAAAGCTCCGGTTCAGGCTGCCCAAGATAAGAGCGCCGGAAGCAAAAACCTTTTTATATCGGACATACTTTGTCTATACGCTCACCGGAGCCAAAGCTCCGGTTTTTTGCTGTCTATAAAGAAAATTTGAAATTAAGATTCAGCATTCCATCCGATACTTTCACGTCCGAAACCTTGATGAAGGAAACCATCAGCTTAGGATAAAATCCAAGATCAAAATCTTCCTCTAACGTTCTTCGGGTGGAAAGTGGAAGGGAGTATCCGTTGAAGACCAAATCTTCCAGATGAAAGGCAATGACCTATTCCCCCGAATCTTCTTCCAGCTTATAGGTTCCCTTGATTGTCATCTGGACATCTTTATCTTTGCCTTCTGCTACAACTTGGTTTTCCTTGAATCGGAAAGTCAGATGGGAAAATAAATTGTTTTTGGAGCGCAGAAAATTATTCAAATTACTGTCTGTGAGCTCGAATTGAGTACTGAATCCATTTAGTTTCAGATGTTTACTGCGGTCTTGCGTAACCAGCTCAGGCAGGTCTTTCATGGTTCTTGCGAGTTCTTTGAAATAAGTCTTGAACAGGGGAAGTCCCTCTGTCTCCCATTTCTTATTAAGCTGCCCGATTTGTTCCTCCAACTCTTTTTGCATACCGCTGTTTTTCAGCAGTAATTCCAGTTCCTGCTGTTTGGCCAGAAGTTCTTTTTTTTGCGCCAGGTACCGCTGTCTGGTTTCTTCCAGTTTTAATTTGGCTTTCTGCTGATTTTTACTGGTATTGGTAAGCTCTCGGACATCATCCGCATAATCCGACAATATTTTGTCCTGACGCTTGAAAATTTGCCGGATGTACCTGTACCGAATGAAAGCATTCTGGAAGGAATCAGCCTCAAGCACCGCCTGCCATAGGGAAGTCTGACCTCCCATATAATAAGCCTTAACTACCTTTTTGGCCCTCTCTCTCGTTATTTTGATATCCTTTTGTTTTTGTTCTATCTTGTTGTCAGTGGCGGAAATTTCCTGCTCTAGTTTTTCGTCCTGTTCAACCAGCCGTTCCAGCTCGCGGTCGATTTCATAAATTGTCAGCCCCTTTTGAAATACTTCCGAAGAGCCCATTTTGGCTGCTGCTGTTGAATATCCTGAAAAAAGAGACGGTAGAATCAAAAATATACAGATCCAGCGAATTCGTAAACACAATCTCATATGTACACGGTCCCCCCCCCCGGTCCGATTCCCGCTATTTCATATGTATTAAGACAGGGGCAAAAAAATGAACGGCACGTCCAACCAGATCCGGAGCAAAACCAATACCTGATAAAAATAAACTAGGCAACCCGGCCTCTCTTTTGTTAAGGTGATGATGAAAGGAAAAAAACGGAAGCTGGAATTCCGATACTTTGGGTAACAGCATTTTCTTTTATAATACCACTCCGGAAGGAGATCGGGGTTTAAAAATGAAAAATCAAATTTGGAGAGAGTGCAAATGAGTCCACTTTATTCGGGGACGGAAACGTCCCCGTTAACCGGTATTCTTCGTGACATGATTGAAAAGACGGTGGAACGGGCTATCCGCTTTGAAACCTATATGTCCCTATGTTTATATCATGAGACTTATGGTTACTATCGGACCAGCACCAAAAAAATCGGACGGGAGGGTGATTTTTACACAAGTTCTTATGTCGAGACGAGCATGGGAGAATGTCTGGCTGCTTATATGCTCTCTTACTGGTCCGAGTGTTCAGGCAGCTCCGCCGGTCCGCTCCATGTGGTGGAGTGGGGGGAGGAGAAGGAAAGCTTGCAGCCCATACGCTGGATGCCCTGATGAGAGCGGATAAGCAGATTTATCATCGTGTCCGGTATACGATGATTGAGACGAGCGGCTATCACCGTTCCATCCAGAAAAGCATGCTGGCTGCCCATGAAAACCGTCTCAGGTTTATGACGGAGGAGGAGTGGCTTGCGGCACCGCCGCATCCGGGAAGCATCGTGCTTGCCAACGAACTGCTTGATGCGTTCCCGGTATACCGCCTGCGCTGTGACCAGGGTACCCTCCAAGAGGGCTGGGTCACGTGGGATAGGCAGGCGCAGGCTTTCGCAGAGCGGTGGATGCCGCTTTGCGACCCGCGGCTTCACGCCTATCTGCAACAGGCAGGCGTGAAGCTTGCGGAGGGCCAGGTTGCGGAAGTCAACCTGGCGGGTCCGGCGTGGCTGGAACGCATCGCCGGTGCATTGCTGCGGGGGCGGATGGTGCTCATCGACTACGGCGATACCGCCGAAGAACTGTACGCCCCCCACCGTATGCGCGGGAGCCTGATGTGCTACCGCCGCCACCAGGCACATGACAACTTCTTCCTGTTCCCCGGAGAACAGGACATCACGAGTCATGTTGATTTTTCCGCCTGCCTTCGTACTCTAGAAGAGGCAGGTTACCGGACCCGCCTGATGACGCAGCGGGAGTTTATGGTCGAGCATGGAATTCTCGACCGGCTGCAAAATCATACCTACCGGGACCCGTTCAGCCCGGTAGCACGGCAAAACCGTGCTATCCGGCAGCTGCTGCTTAGCAACGGGATGGGTGAACTGTTCAAAGTAATAACCGCTGCCAAAGTGTAGAATTTCAGCACAAAATGAGATCCGGCTTTCAAAACCGGATCTCATTTCCCGATGTAACGGCTATTTTGCTTAAGCAAGAGGCATTTTGAAGACTGACCAGTAAGTAAAGCCTAGGAAGGCGATGACCATATATCCCCAAAACACCAGTATGTAGGTGCGTTCAGACAGTTTTAAGTAGCCCAGAAGGACAAATATCACGGTTTGGAAGAAGAAAATAAGGGACATTGCCATCATATCTCCGGCCAAACTCATCAGGGCAATAACCAAAGTCCAAAAACCGAGTACCCGAAACATACGATCCATCTTTGCACCCCCCTCTCTCTCACCGAACTGCAAATTTTTTCTATTCCCAATTATACCCTTGTTAAAATGAAATTGTAAACCAGCATTTTGCATATATTCATAAAATATTTCAAATGAAGCTCTATATGGTCTGAAAAATGTGACGAAAATAAATAAATGTTAGCTGAAGATGGAAGACTTTCTTTTTCTTTGTACAGGGAGGTATGAGCCGCCGAAAAAATGGAAATACCAAATAGTATCAAATAGATTCTATGAAATCTAGTATGAGCATAGAAATAACAGTAATGGTGTGATTATATCCGCATTCCGTGGCTGTTCTCCTGTCCCTCGGGAGACGGCTGATGGATTTTCACAAATGAACACAAGTAACAATGCCCTTGTAGGAACTGATTAGGAGGATTGACGATGTCTGCAATTAGACAGGACGCCTGGAGCGAAGAAGATGATTTAATGTTAGCTGAGGTTACCCTGCGCCATATTAGGGAGGGAAGTACTCAGTTAGCCGCATTTGAAGAAGTAGGAGAACGCATAGGCCGTACGGCCGCAGCCTGCGGATTCCGCTGGAACAGCTTTGTCCGCAAAAAATACGAAGCGGCTATTCAGATAGCTAAAGCCCAGCGGCAGAAAAAGTCCCACTACAAAAAGCATGCCGCCATGTCTACTATTTCTAGCATGTCTATGGCAACAGCCGAACCTGTAGAAGGAACAGCGGGCAAACATGATGTAATGATGGAAGAAGCCATGTCGATTGAAGCTGTAATCCGGTTTTTGCGGCAATGGAAAAATACTTCACAGGAGCTAATGCGAAGTTTCAAAAACATGGAAAGACAGCTTCAGGAAAAGCAGGAGGAACTTGAACGGTACCGCAGAGAAAACGAAAGGCTCAGCAAGCAGGTAAACGAAGTGGAAACCGATTATCGGGTAGTTAACGATGACTACAAAGCTTTGATCCAGATTATGGACCGTGCGAGAAAAATGGCTTTCTTGGTAGAAGAAGATGAGGAAAGCAAGCCGCGTTTTAAAATGGACGCGAATGGTAACTTAGAAAGAATAGATTAGGTTATCCGGAAAATCCTAGATCACGCGAATGAAGGTTTTCGCTGTTTTAGGATTTTTTGCATTTTCCAGAACATGTCTTGTAAAATAAGCGAATTATTCTTATCATTAAAATCAAATTTCATCGTCGGGATTTTCGAGAACTTGATATAATAAAACTTTAAAGCATTGCAAAGGCAGAGTGCAAATATGGTGAAGATACAGATTGTCGGAGCAGGTTCTTTGGGACTTTTATTTGCGGGAAAGCTTGCCGCAAGCTGCACAGTTGAACTGGTGACACGCAGAAAAGAGCAGGCTGCCCTTCTCCGAAAGGATGGGCTCCAGTTAAAGGGGCAAGCACCTGTTTATGAGGGCGAGCATCTTCGTTTCGTCTCATTTGAGGAGAAGAAAAAAGGGACGGGGCTCCAAAAGCCGTTTGATTATCAGCTTCTTACGGTAAAACAAACGGCTATTCAGGACGAACTCATCTCTTTTTTAGCAGCCTGGTTGTCCCCGCACACAACCGTTGTTTGTTTCCAGAATGGAATAGGCCATGAGGAACGCCTATTATCAGGAATTCCTTCCTCTCAACTTCTGCTGGCTGTAACGGCCCAGGGGGCCAGAAAGCATTCCGATACCATGGTGGAGCATACGGGGAACGGCTGGACCTATATCGGAGGAGCCCGCAAGGGGAATCAGCAAAATCAGGAAAAAAATATAAAGCGTTTACAAAAAATCTTGAAAAAAGAAGGAATTGAACTTTTGGTGTCGAACAACATTTATGAAAAGATATGGAATAAACTGCTGATCAATTCCGTAATCAACCCCGTAACTGCCATTCTTGGTGTTCCCAATGGCGATCTGCTTCATTCTGAACCCGCCCTTAAGCTTATGAGTTCTTTGTATAAGGAAGGTCTTCTGTGTGCGAAGGCTGAACGTATACCTGTTCAAGAGAATATGTGGGAGCAAATTCTTTCGGTTTGCCAGAATACTTCTTCCAATTTATCTTCCATGCTGCAGGACAGGCTTGGTGCCAGGCAGACAGAGATTGAGTATATTAACGGAAGTTTGCTGCGCATCGGAAGAAAGTACGGTTTTCACTTGCCGGTGAATGAAACTATATATCAGCTTATACGAGCTTTAGAACCAAAGTAGGTGATGGCCCTGTGGAAACATTATGGGACTGGCTGACAAGCTTATATGCCGTTATGGCAGTGCTGCCGTTCCTGTCCTTTTTTGTATTCTGGCTGATTTTGTATGGTGTGTCCAAAAAGAAAAAAACGGCGACGAAGCTTTCAGCAGATATAACTACTTTTCTGCTGATCGGCTCCGTATATTCGCTGTGGAATCGTCTTTTTAACAGTTCATTTGGCCTTTGGCTGGCGCTGCTGTTTGTTTTAGTCTCATTTGGTCTTATTGGAGGCTACCAGAACAGGCAGCATGGGAAGGCGGATTTTTCCAAGGTGGCCCGTATTTCATGGAGAATCAGCTTTCTATGCTTCACAGTCTTGTATGCGGCTCTTCTCATATGGAATATTGGCAAGAGTCTATTGGCGGGCTCCGTTTCATAACATAAAAAATATGACTTTTCATAAAGTGAAGTAAGGGTTTTCATAACATAAAGGTGAAAAAGGGGAAAATTCTTTTGTATTTTTCAAAAAATTCGTATAGATTTTATTAACCTCTGGTTGTATAATAAAAAATTAAATAACCGTATAAATATAAATCTATTAGCTTATCCCGCTAGATTAGAGAATTTTTACTAATTTTTTTGTAGACATTATCCCGCCTTGTGTTATAATACTTTACATAAAAAAGTTGTTTTGGAACTTGTGTCAGGAAAGGTAACAAAGGGTTAGTGGTGTGAGGTTGATGGTGGAGATCAATACGAAACGCCTTAACCATATAGAAAAAAGTAACATCTATTTTAGAGGAGGGCTCAAATGAAAGCGAAAAAATGGCTATCGTCAGCTATGGTGCTTACCCTTGTAGGCGGTCTGGCTGCAGGTTGCGGTAGTGGAAATGACAGCAAGGGGGCAGGCGATGGAAGTGGAAGCTCCAAGCCTCAGGAAATCAACATTAACTACTCTGCGGAACCTCCTATACTGGATAGTTCCAAAGGGACTGCGCAAGCGGCCTTTACCATACTCAATGCTTTTAATGAAGGTTTGTACCGTGCAGATAAAGATGGCAAGATGCAGCCTGCTCTGGCTGCGGGAGAGCCTGAAATTTCCGAAGATAAACTCACTTATACAATCAAAATC
Organism: Paenibacillus larvae subsp. larvae; assembly: GCF_002003265.1. NCBI lineage: Bacteria > Bacillati > Bacillota > Bacilli > Caryophanales > Paenibacillaceae > Paenibacillus > Paenibacillus larvae. Next base: position 1,571,537 of record NZ_CP019687.1, on the reverse strand, counting down.
CGTGACGACGCTAAGTGGAGTGACGGTGAGCCTGTGAAGGCACAGGATTTTGTTTATTCTTACAGACGGACCGTTGAACCTAGCACGAAAGCACAGTATGCGTTCATGGTGGCCTGGATCAAAGGCGGAAGCGATGTCATGAAGGCGGAGACTCCTGAAGAAGTTAAAGCCAAACAGGAAGCTATGGGCGTGAAAGCTATTGACGACAAAACGCTTGAAATTACACTGGAGAAACCGGTTGTTTTCTTCAAGGACCTGCTTGCATTCCCGCTCTTCTTCCCGCAAAGACAAGATTATGTTGAGAAATATGGCGACAAGTACGGAGCCGATTTCGACAAAATTATCGGAGCCGGTCCGTTCAAACTGACTGCCTGGGATCATGAAGCTAAGCTGATCCTGGAGAAGAACGACAAATACTGGGATGCTAACAACGTAAAGCTGACCAAAGCAACTGTCAATATTGTAAAAGACCAGAACTCCAGCTTGAACATGTATGAAACAAATGCTGCAGATGTAACTATTCTTAAAGGCGAAGCTTACGAAAGTTATAAAGACAAGCCTGACCTGAAACTGAAAAAAGAGCTGACTAATGCATACATCATGTTCCAAACTAAAAATGAGGCATTGAAAAATCAGAAAATTCGCCAAGCGCTGGATATGGCCATTGACAGACAGGCGTTTGTGGATACGGTTTTGAAGGACGGGTCCAAGCCTTCCACCGGATTTGTGCCTTTCGGAACCAACGATGGTAATGGTCAGGAATTCCGTAAAACGGCCGGCGATACCCAGCCAAAACCGGACAAAGAAAAAGCAAAACAACTTCTTGAAGAAGGCTTGAAAGAGGCCGGGCTATCCTCCATGCCAACACTTAAACTTATGGGTGACGATACGGAAACTGCGAAGAAATCGCTTGAATTCCTGGTTGCACAGTGGAGCGAAAATTTGGGGATTAAGGTTGAAACTGAGCCGGTTCCACATGCACTTCGTCTGGAGAAGTCCAAAAACCACGATTTTGACATGGTTCTAGCCCTGTGGGGTGCCGATTACAATGATCCGATGTCCTTCCTCGATCTGTGGATTACCGGAAGTGATTTCAATGAAATCGGTTGGAGCAATCCGAAATATGACGAATTGATCAAGCAGGCTAGTGTTGAATTAGATCCAGCCGAGCGTGCGCAGCAATTCGTTGATGCAGAGAAAATTCTGATGGAAGAAATGCCTCTGTCTCCACTATACTTCCGTACACAGCCATATGCGGTAAAAGAGAACATTGAAGGCCTTCTGCTGCCGGGATTAGGTATGGAGTGGGATCTGAAGTATACTTCTGTAAAGTAATAAGTAAATTACATGATTGATTGGAAGGGGACGCTCGCACCTCGTGAGAACGTCCCCTTCTGATTCCTGATTTTATACACACTAAGGGAGGGGCCCATGTGTCCAGATATATTCTGCGCAGATTGATTTATGCGCTCATTACATTATGGCTCATCATCTCACTCACGTTCGTCCTGATGCACAACCTGCCCGGTGATCCATTTGGTGAGAATGCCAACAAGCTGCCTAAACAGCAGAAGGAACTGTTGCTCAAGCAATACGGGCTTGACAAACCAATGTGGGAGCAATATCTCATCTACATGAAAAAAGCGGTCCAGGGTGACTTTGGCGTATCCTACCAGTTCCCGGCCAAATCGGTTACTGACATTATCAAACAAGCTTTCCCTAATTCCTTGGAACTTGGGCTTTATTCGATTGTGATTTCGATTTTTTTCGGTTTATTGCTAGGCATCATTGCCGCCTTGAGACATAATAAGTGGCAGGATTATAGTGCCATGTTCCTCGCAGTGGTGGGAATATCTATTCCATCTTTTGTGTTGGGGCCATTGCTTGCTTATTTCATCGGTGTGAAACTGGAATGGCTGCCTGTAGCCTTGTGGAACGGGCCCAAGTTTAAAATCCTTCCTTCTATCGCGCTATCTTTCGGTACGATCGCTATCCTGGCCAGGATGATGAGGACTTCCATGCTGGACGTGCTCAATATGGATTATATTAAAACAGCCAAGGCCAAAGGACTTGCTCAACCGGCTGTCATTGTGAAACACGCAATCCGGAATGCAATTCTTCCGGTAGTTACGATTATCGGTCCCATTTTCGTCAACATTATTACAGGTACTCTAGTAGTTGAACAAATCTTTGCAATTCCCGGATTGGGTAAACACTTTGTGAACTCCATCTCTACTAATGATTATTCCATGATCTGTGGTTTGACCATCTTTTATTCTGCCATACTAATTGTTGTTATTCTTGTAACAGATTTGCTTTATGGTTTGGTAGATCCTGGAATCAGACTCGGGAAAGGCGGGAAGTAAGCATGCAAACACCAGTAACATCTGATACAACTTCAACAAACAGGTTTGCCCCGGCTTCCAGAGAAAAGCTGGAAAGTGAACAAATTGTCAGGCCTTCACAAACGTTCTGGCAAGATGCTTGGCGACGACTTAAGAAAAACAGACTGGCTATGGCCGGCTTAATCATATTGATTACTCTTACATTATTTGCCATCATCGCTCCTATGATTTCCGGGTACGAGGCAGATATCCAAGATTTGACGGCAAAAAACCAAACCCCAAGCTCAGACCACTGGTTCGGAACTGATGATTTCGGGCGTGATTTATGGACTCGTGTCTGGTGGGGGACCCGCGTATCTTTATTTATTGGGATTGTAGCTGCTATTCTTGATTTGATTATCGGTGTTATCTATGGTGGTATATCCGGATATTACGGAGGCAAGATCGATAACATTATGCAGCGTTTCATTGAAATTATTTATTCTATTCCTTATCTTCTCATTACTGTACTGATGATCATGGTTATGGGTGCCGGCATATGGACGATTATCATCGCTTATTCCATTACCGGCTGGGTTGGAATGGCGCGTCTTGTCCGTGGTCAAGTACTGGCGCTGAAAGAGCAGGAGTATGTCCTTGCGTCCAAAACACTAGGTGCAAGCTCCTGGCGTATTATAATGAAGAACCTGATTCCCAATGCAATGGCCATCATTATCGTACAAATTACTTTTGTCGTACCGTCCGCTATTTTTGCCGAGGCCTTCCTTAGCTTTATCGGACTGGGACTTCGTCCGCCTGATGCTTCACTCGGCTCGCTGCTTTCCGACGGTGCGAACTCCATGCGCTACTTCCCGCACCGCCTGCTTTTCCCGACAGCTATTTTCAGCTTAGTACTCTTAAGCTTTAACCTGCTGGGTGACGGTCTTCGTGATGCGCTGGATCCAAGAATGAGAAAATAAGGGGGAGGACCAACATGAGTAAACAAAAAGAGACCATTCTTGATGTCAAAGATTTACGGGTATCCTTCCAACATCATGCAGGCGAAATTCAAGCGGTACGCGGTGTTTCGTTTCATTTGAATAAGGGAGAGGTCCTGGCGATTGTTGGTGAATCAGGATGCGGTAAGTCCGTAAGGGCTCAAACCTTGATGAGGCTGAACCCGTCTCCGCCAACGATCATCAAAAGCGGTTCGATTTTGTTCGATGGTGATACTGAGATTACGGAATTAAGTGAAAAGCAAATGCAGAAAATCAGGGGTTCCGAGATCGGTATGATCTTCCAGGACCCGATGACTTCTCTTAATCCGACAATGACTGTAGGCAAACAGATAGCCGAGACACTGATCAAGCACCAGAATATGTCAAAATTGGATGCGATGAAAAAAGCGGTTGATATGCTGAAGTTAGTAGGCATCTCCAATCCGGAAGGCCGTGTGAAACAATATCCGCACGAATTATCCGGAGGGATGAGACAAAGGGTCATGATCGCAATTGCCCTTGCCTGCTCGCCAAAGCTTCTCATTGCTGATGAACCGACCACGGCACTTGATGTGACCATTCAGGCGCAGATCATCGATTTGATGAAGAAATTATCCGAAACAGTAGATTCTGCAATTATTCTGATCACCCATGATCTGGGTGTTGTGGCTGAGATGGCTCAGCGTGTTCTTGTTATGTATGCGGGAATGGTTGTAGAACAAGGCACACTGGATGAAATTTTCTATGACCCCCGTCATCCGTATACTTGGGGGCTGCTCAAATCAGTCCCTCGCCTGGATACGCAGCATGACGAAGACCTTGTTCCAATCCCGGGAACCCCTCCGGATTTGTTTGCTCCTCCCAAGGGATGCCCATTTGCGGCCAGATGCCCTTATGCCATGGAAGTGTGCGTGAACGAGTTCCCTGAATATACGGAGCTTTCAGATCATCATACAGCTGCCTGCTGGCTGCTGCATCCTGATGCTCCAAAAGTGGAACGTCCGATTGAACTAGGAGGGAAGGTCCATGTCTGAACAACCGATTCTGCAAGTCCGTGAAATGAAAAAACACTTCGTAGTGGGGTCGGGGAAAGTCCTAAAAGCAGTGGACAACTTCTCGATTGACATTAAACGCGGCGAAACGTTTGGTCTTGTTGGAGAGTCGGGCTGCGGTAAATCCACAGCCGGACGAACTATTATTAATCTGTATAAAGCCACTTCCGGAGAAGTTCTTTTCAACGGAGAGAACGTTCATACATTGTCCGGAAAAAAACTGAAACAATTTAACCGTAATATGCAAATGGTGTTTCAGGATCCGTACGCTTCCTTGAACCCGAGAATGTCTGTCGGCAACATCATTGCGGAAGGACTGGACATTCATGGACTGGCTTCCGGGTCCAAGCGTAAACAGCGGGTAGCCGAATTACTGCATGCAGTTGGTTTGAATGAGGAACATGCTAGCCGGTTTCCGCATGAATTCTCCGGTGGCCAGCGGCAGCGGATCGGAATTGCCCGTGCGCTTGCCATCGATCCGCAGTTTATTATTGCGGATGAACCGATTTCCGCTCTTGATGTGTCGGTACAAGCCCAAGTAGTAAACTTGTTCCGGGATCTGCAAAGAGAACACGGGCTTACTTATTTGTTTATTGCCCATGACCTGGCGATGGTGAAACACATCTCTGACCGGATTGGCGTGATGTACCTCGGACATCTGGTAGAGGTAACAACTTCGGAAGCTCTTTATGCGAAGCCGCTCCATCCTTATACTGCCTCACTTCTTTCGGCTATTCCGATTCCGGACCCGGAAATTGAACGGACAAGAGAAAAAATTATTCTGGAAGGCGAAGTGCCAAGTCCATTAAATCCGCCAAGCGGCTGCCCCTTCCGGACGCGCTGCCCGAAAGCGATGGAAGAATGTGCTCTATCTATGCCGCCGATGAAAGAAGTGGAACCAGGCCATTTTGTGGCTTGTCATCTTCATAATTGAATGAAAACCCGTCCGCAAGGGCGGGTTTTTTTAAAACTGTGGGCTACTTCCCGAATATCAGGATACTAAGCAGCATAGGGTACATAGCGGAAACTTTGACGATTTTCCTTATCCTGTGTACAATTAAAAGGAAGAAACTTATTTATTTATATTAAATAGGAGGCGGCTAGGATCTTGAAATGGGAAGCATTTCATTGGACACAAAGCCAGCCTTTAGCCGAGGATTACAACCATCACTTTACTCGTGTGCAGGAGTTATATGATTTTAATCCATGGGAAGAAGGCAGCTTGCAGCGCCGGGCAGACTGGGTCCGCTCTTCCGGAACCGCACAAGCGGACCGTGCTGCACTGATTCAGGCGCTTAAGGAATACAACCACAGATTGAATCAGCCGCCGGAAGCCCTGAGAGCCGTCGAAGCGTTGGAGTCTCCAGATGCGTTGGCTGTTGTAGGAGGTCAGCAGGCAGGGCTCTTCGGCGGTCCACTGCTCGTTCTGTATAAAGCCATCACGATTTTGCAAGTTGCAAAACAGGCAGCAGACCAGCTCAGTTGTCCGGTTATTCCGGTTTTTTGGATAGCCGGAGAAGATCATGACTGGGATGAGGCGAATCATATGTATTATTTTGGACATAATCTTACTCTGCAGAAAATCCGGCTTAACGGGAGGAAAAATGTAAGAACCTCAGTTAGCAGGACTGTTGTTACTTCCAGTGACTGGATGAAAGCACTTCGCCAGCTTGACCACTCGTTAATGGATAGCCCGCATAAAGGGGAACTGCTGCTGGAGATCTCGAACACGCTGGAAGATGATCCTTCATTAAGCCTTGCTTTTGGGCGCTGGATGTCAAAGCTGTTCGGAAAATATGGGCTTGTTCTTACGGACTCGGATGATCCGAACTTGCGCAAGCTGGAAAGTCCCTTTTTTGAGAAGCTGATATCCCGCAATACGGAACTTCGCAGCGCTCTGAAAAACGGGGAGGACCGGGTGAAAGCCCTGGGATATCATCCCCAGGTTTCCATTGAAGAAAATCAGGCCCACTTGTTTTTGTTTCATGAAGATACGGGTGAAAGGCAGCTTTTATTTAAAGACGGAGAAATTTTCACCGATAAACGCGGTTTTCTGAAGTATTCGCCGAACCATCTGGGAGACCTGGCCTTTTGTTCACCCGAGCGGTTTAGCAACAATGTGATGACAAGACCGCTTATGCAGGAATTTTTATTTCCTGTGCTGTGTACTGTGCTGGGTGGGGCAGAAATTGCTTACTGGGGATTAACAAGGGAAGCCTTCCATTTGTTTGGTATGAAATTGCCCATACTAATCCCGCGTGCGGGTGTTACTTTAGTGACCGATTCTGTACATAAATGGATGAAAACCCATGCAATCCGTAAAGAAGACATCATGGCAGGATTGGAGGCGCGTAAAGAAGAATGGTTAAGAGAGCAACGCCCTGTGGACTATCCAGGTCATTTTGAAAAGGTAAGAAGACAGTTCAAAGAGATATATGATCCTCTTCTGGACTCGATTTCGGCTATTAATAAAGGATTAAAAACGCTGGGTGAAATCAATATGGATCATATTCTCAAGCAGGTCCGTTACTTGGAGGAAAAGACAGAGCAGGCCCACCGGACTAAATACGATAAAGCAATTCGGCAATGGGAACGTCTCACACAAAGCTTGACGCCCATGGGTAAACCGCAGGAGCGTGTGTTGAATGCCTGTGCCTTCCTGAATCAATATGGAAACGCTTGGCTTAACGATTTGGTAGAAACACAATTGCCGCTTGGCGGCAAGCATAGTGTTTACTATATTTAGTCTATAGGGAGGAGATTCATCCATGAATACTGTGGAAAGAAGTATTGTCAAAGACATGTCATTGGCGCGGGAGGGGCATTTAAAAATTGATTGGGTCAGGGCTCATATGCCTGTACTCAATCGAATCCGCGAGCAGTTTGAGAAAGAACTGCCTTTTCAAGGACTGAAAGTAGTGATTTCCCTGCATCTGGAGGCCAAAACGGCTTATCTTGCCAAGGTAATTAAAGCTGGGGGTGCAGAGGTGGCAATAACGGGAAGCAACCCTCTTTCCACACAGGATGATGTTTGTGCAGCTTTGGTTGAGGATGGCATTACCGTATACGCCAAGTATAATCCGGAACCGGCAGAATATAAGTCCCTGCTCATGAAAACGCTGGAAACCAAACCGGATTTAATCATTGACGACGGCGGAGATCTTATTTCCATCCTGCATTCCGAAAGACAAGACCTGCTTGAAGGTATCCGCGGAGGCGCGGAAGAGACAACAACGGGTATCCTCCGGTTAAAAGCCATGGAAAAAGAAGGGCAGCTGCAATTTCCGATGGTAGCTGTGAATGATGCTTACTGCAAGTACTTATTTGATAATCGTTATGGTACCGGGCAATCGGTATTTGACGGAATTAACCGGACAACTAACCTGGTGGTAGCTGGTAAAACAGTTGTCGTTGCAGGATATGGCTGGTGCGGAAAAGGGGTAGCTATGCGGGCCAAAGGCCTAGGCGCCCAAGTGGTGGTTACGGAAGTGGATGCCATTAAAGCGGTTGAGGCCTACATGGACGGATTCACTGTACTGCCGATGAAAGAAGCCGCCAAGATTGGCGATTACTTTATCACCGTAACCGGTAACCGGGATATTATTACCAGGGAAGACTACGAGGTAATGAAAGAAGGGGCCATTCTCTCCAATGCCGGACATTTCGATGTAGAAGTGAATAAAGAGGATCTGGAGGCTCTTGCCTCTTCTAAACGAACCGTGCGTAAAAACATTGAGGAATATCAGTTGAAAAATGGCAAGAAAGTCTACTTGCTGGCTGAAGGACGTCTGGTGAATCTGGCCGCTGGAGACGGGCACCCCGCAGAGATCATGGATATGACGTTTGCCCTTCAGGCTATGGGACTCAAGTACATCAATGAACACTATAAGGAGATCGGAGGCAAGGTCATCAACGTGCCGTATGAAATCGACGAGAAAGTTGCACGGATGAAATTGGAATCCCTCGGCATCTCCCTCGATAGCTTAAGCGAAGCCCAAAAACAGTATTTGGACAGCTGGAAAGAAGAATAGATGAGGCAATAAAAACCCTGCTGGAAATGGTCAAGACCCCATTTTGTAGACATTGAAAAAAGACCCTAGGCGGCAAGCTGGCGTCGGTACTCAACCGGCGTCAGCTTCTTTAATTTTCGTTGTGGTCGGCTTTGGTTGTAAAAATGAATATATTCCTCAATTCGTCTTTGTGCCTCATCCAAACTTCGTATCATAAAGGTAGAGCCCTTCCGTTTTGAGATGCGAGAAGAAGCTCTCCATCGAGGCGTTTTCATAACAATTGCCTCTGCGAGACATGCTGATTTGAGCGCCGACCTTTCGCAGCATATCGTGGTAAGGGTAAGACGTGTACTGGAATCCTTGGTCACTGTGAACGATCAGTCCAGTCACGTCTTTCGCCGTTTCAAAGGCTTTTGTAAACGTTTGGAGGACAAGCTGATTATCGTTACGAAGGCTCATGTGGTAAGCCACAATCTCATTATTGTACAAGTCCTTAATAGCCGACACGTACAGCCAGGTATCTGCCACACGGTACTGGGTGACATCGGTCACCCATTTTTGATGAAGTGCATCCGCTGTAAAATCGCGCTGCAGCATATTCTCTGCAACTCGGCCTCCTATAGAGGAACTATAGTTACAGCGATGCTTACGGCGAATGCGGGAACGCAATCCCATTTCTTGCATGAGACGCAGCACCTTCTTATGGTTGATCCACACTCCGTGGTCTTGCAGCAGAAATAGCTGGGTTTGCTGATATCCATATGTACTGATATTGGCTTTGGCCGTTTGTAGTCTGATAGCCTGTATTATTGCCGGAGGAGACCAAAGCAGGGGCCGCCGGGGTGAAAGAAATCGCCGAAAGACCCAAGGAAGGTGCCTAAACGGGAGAAAAAGACGAACGTTCTCAGGTGAATAGGGAGACCGGAACCGAGTTTGTAGAAGGATATAATCAGAAACTGATTTACACAGCTAGTTTGAATTTGGAAGTCCGGGATTATGGGGAGGGGGCCGATCAAGTTAAAAATACGGTTAAAGAAGGGGGCGGGTAAAAGTACTCCTCTGAACACAGATTCGTAATCCTGCTTATCGCAGGAGATAATTGTGTCTGAATTGTGACAGGAATAAAAAAAAGAAGAAAACCTACTTCCTTTAGCAGGATTTTTTGTGTGGGTGGAGAACATGTAATGTCATGTGGAGGAAAGTGGGGAAAAGGGGGGAACCAATTCATGTTCATGGGGGAATATCAACATAGCATTGATGAGAAAGGCCGATTGATCATTCCCGCCAAGTTTCGTGAATCCCTTGGAGCTTCCTTTGTCATTACCCGCGGCCTCGACAACTGTTTGTTTGTCTATCCTAAGTCTGAATGGGCGGTTCTGGAGCAAAAGTTAAAGTCACTGCCTCTGATGAAAGCAGATGCCAGGGCTTTTACACGTTTCTTTTTCTCAGGAGCTACAGAAAGCGAATTGGATAAACAAGGAAGGGTCAATATTGCGAAAAATCTCGCCCAGTATGCTAAGCTGGAAAAAGATTGCGTAGTCATCGGGGTTTCCAACCGCGTTGAGATTTGGAGCAGGGAGATATGGGAAAACTACTTCCAAACATCTGAGCAATCTTTTAATGAAATTGCCGAGAAGTTGGTCGATTTTGATTTTGACTTGTAAAAACATCAGGATAGTGCCCGCTACGAACTTAGGAGGAAATTGCTTTGTTTCACCATATCACTGTATTAAAAGAAGAAGCAGTTGAAGGACTGGACATAAAACCGGATGGACTTTATGTTGATTGCACGCTGGGAGGAGCTGGCCACAGTGTCAGGATTGCATCCCAATTAAGCAAGGAAGGGCTCCTTCTTGCCTTGGATCAGGATGCTTCTGCTCTTGCCAATGCCCAAAACGTGCTGGCAGAGTATGAAGATCGTGTCCGTATCGTAAAGACTAACTTTCGGGAATTGAAACATGTTTTACAGTTAGAGCCAAGAACTGTGAAAAACGGAACTCCCCAGGTGGATGGCATTTTATTTGATTTAGGTGTATCTTCCCCTCAACTTGATGAGGCAGAGCGGGGATTCAGCTACAATCATGATGCTGAACTCGATATGCGGATGGACCGTTCCTCGCCGCTTACAGCCAAAACGATCGTGAATGAATGGGCTCCCGAAGAAATCGCACGTATTTTGTTTGTATACGGGGAAGAAAAATTTTCGAGAAAAATCGCTTCCTCGATTGTAAAGGCAAGGGAGAACAAAACGATTGAGACGACCGGGGAACTTGTGGAGATTATTAAGCAAGCTATTCCGGCTGCGGCAAGAAGAAGCGGTCCTCACCCTGCCAAAAGGAGTTTTCAAGCGCTTCGGATTGCTGTGAATGATGAATTGGGAGCTTTTGAAAATGCCCTGGAACAGGCTATAGAATGTCTGGCTCCCGGAGGGAGAGTAGCAGTCATTACCTTTCACTCCTTGGAGGATCGTATTTGCAAGCAAATGTTTGCGAAATTTGTCGGAAAATGTACCTGTCCTCCGGACTTTCCAATGTGTGTTTGTAATAACAAAGGTATCTTAAAATTAGTAAACCGAAAACCAATAACAGCTTCTGAAAAGGAGCTTGCATACAATCCGCGTGCCCGATCCGCCAAATTGCGTATCGCAGAGAAGTTAAGTTAAGGAGGGGAACCATGGCAAGATACATTCAGGGAAATTTAGCCGTTGAACCGCAGCGCAAGCAGCAAGAAAAGAAGGTTCAGTACCGCGAAACCAAAAAAGTCGTATACCGCAAAAAACCACTTCCTATGAAGGAAAAGCTCCTTTATCTGACCATTGTAACAATTGGCGCCGCAATTGCATCTATCATCGTATGGCAGTATGTATCGATTTACCAACTGAATCGGGCCATGGTCAACAAACAGAGTGAAATCAAGAAGATTGAAGTGGAAAATACCGGATTGAATCAGCAATATCTCGTGCTCGTTAGTCCTGAACGGCTGAAGGCTGAAGCGAAAAAACGCGGATTCAGTCCTCAAAATACGAATCAGACCACGCATGTCCCAGTCGATAAATCGGCAACTGATAATCAGAAGAATAACTAGATTGGGGGTGGAAAGATGCTAAAAAAAATTAGAATGCGTTCTTTAATAATAGGGGGCTTTTTTACCCTATTTTTTCTTGTATTAATAGGCAGACTTTTTTATGTCCAGGTGATCCAGGCGGATTGGCTGACTGCTAAAGCAGCAGGCCAATGGAATTCCACTGAAACACTTGCCGCCAATAGAGGAATGATTATGGACCGGAATGATAAGACTCTGGCTGAAGATACGCTGGCCTATTCTATTGCCGTCAATCCGAGGGACATTAAAAAACTGGATGTTCTGGATGAAGTCGTAAGCGGTTTGACCAAGATTCTGGGCTCTGAAAATGGGAATAACGAAAATTTGGAAAAAAAGATCCGGGAAACGGCAACGAAAGAGAAACCAAAAGATGAAAATGCCCAGGCTGCCAATTCGTCTACCGATACAAAGTCGACGGCCGGAGAAAACTATGATTACTTGCTAGCCCAGGTGGAGCTCAGGCCGGAAGGAATGCAGCTTGACAGCGTCAAGGCCAAGCAAGTTCAGGATCTAATCGCGTCAATCAAGCAGCATTTGACTGAACGTGATTCAAAGACCTATCCGAAAAATAAAGTTCAAAAGGAATCGGTTGGTATTACCGTGATGGAAAGCACAAAACGGTTTTACCCTAATAAATCCCTGGCTGCCCACATTATCGGTTATATTAACCGTGAAGGTACGCCACAGATGGGGCTTGAACAGCAGGAGGATGAAATTTTGAAGGGAATTCCGGGCAAGCTTAATCTCCAGACGGATTTAAAGGGAGTCGAGGCTCCGGGCAACAGTCAAAAGATCCTCCAGGAGCCGGTGGATGGTAAAAACATCCGCCTGACTATTGACAATAACATTCAGTTCTATGTGGAAGACGCCCTGAGCGAGGCATACAAAAAATACAAGCCGAAGAGTTTGTCCGCCATTGTTGCTGATGTGAACACAATGGAAATTTTGGGCATGGCCAGTTATCCGAATTTTAACCCGAACGAATTCTACAAGACGGACGGAAAAAAAGGTGAATTTGTCAACAACGCCATTCAGTCTGTATACGAACCGGGTTCTACATTTAAGGCGGTGACCCTGGCGGCTTCAATTCAAGAGAACCTGTTTAAGCCTAGCGATTACTATCACTCGGGAAGCATCAAAATTGGTGATACTCTAATTAAGGACCACAATAATGGAGCAGGCTGGGGGACATTACCTATCTAGAGGGTCTAAAGCGCTCCAGTAACGTTGCCTTTGTTAAAATCGGTCAGCAACTGGGGATGGAAAAACAGCTCCAGTATGTCAAGAACTTCGGATTCGGGGAAAAAACAGGACTCGATCTTGCCGGCGAAAAAAAGGGGAAAGTCATTCCGGAAAGAGACATTGAGTACGCTACGATGTCTTTCGGGCAAGGCCCTATTACCACAACCGCAATTCAGCAGTTAACGGCTTACGCTGCAATAGTAAATGGCGGGAAGCTTATGCAGCCGCACATCATTAAAGATATTGTAGACCCTAAAACGGGACAGCCGGTGCAAAGCTTTGAACCTGTACTAAAAGGAGAACCCATTTCGGCGGAAACTTCCAAAAAAGCGGGAGAATACCTGGAGCAGGTTGTGTCTGATCAAAAAATTGGAACAGGCCGGCACGTATATCTGGACGATTACCGGGTAGGCGGAAAAACGGGAACGGCGCAAAAAGTAATCAACGGTTCCTACGCCGGGGGGAATAAATATGTCGTTTCTTTTATCGGTCATGCGCCTGTAGAAAATCCGCAGGTAGCTATCATTATCATAGCTGACGAACCACAGTTACAAAACTATACGGAAGCTGGCGATGTAACCTCTAAGCCATTCAAAAGCATCATGTACCAGACATTAAAATATTTGCAGGTTCCTTCTTCTAACTCCAAGCCAGCTAACACGGAGGACCAGAACGGGCCCCTTACGGTAACCATGCCTGATCTTAACGGCAAAACCGTTCCGGAAGCCAAGAAAATCACAGAGGAACAGGGATTGAACGTTACGTTCCTGGGTGAGGGTGACAAGGTACAAAAGCAATTACCGGACCCGGGTGTACAGGTTCAGCCCTCCCAGCGCATTTATGCTGCTCTGTCTCCTATAGACAACATAGCTGTCCCCGATCTTAAAGGCTTGTCTTTCCGGGAAGCAGCTGAAATTGCCTCCTTCTTGAATGTGAAGGTGATTCCGAAAGGAGAGGGGTTTGTCGTATCGCAATCTTTGGAAGGCGAAGGAACAACCCGCATATTGAAACTCAAGCTGCAGCCCCTTACCCAGGTCAAGCAATAGCTTGTTCTATCTCTCTCAGACGTTGAATACTCTTGTTATGAACGAGTCTGACTTGTCTGGGAGGAGGAACAAGCTATGAAACGGGTATCCAGTGTGATGGTAAGGCACAGGCTGTTTGTTGCCTTGCTTCTCGGGACGCTAACCTTTATTGCTTTACTGGTAAGGCTGGCATACGTCCAGTTATGGAAAGGACAGGAACTGGCCGAACGAGCCGAAGACTCCTGGCGCCGGAACATTCCTTTTGCGGCTAACCGGGGTGAAATCTGGGATCGCAATGGAACGCGCCTTACGTATAATGTCAGTACCCCTTCAGTGATGGCCATACCGGCTCAGCTGAAAGATCCGAAGGCAGCAGCAGCCAAGCTTGCCCAAGTGCTGGAGGGTTCAGAGGAGACCATCTACAAGCAAATTACCAAACGGCAATCCATTAACAAGGTTTCTCCTGCAGGGCGAAAAATTACTCAGGAGAAGGCGCTTGAAATCAAAAATCTGAACATACCCGGTATTGTAGTAGCTGAAGATAACAAGCGTTATTATCCGTTCGGATCTCTCGCCGGGCATATTCTCGGCTTTACGGGTATTGATAACCAGGGACTAACCGGTGTGGAAGCCAAGTATGACAAACTGTTGACAGGCTTGCCAGGCAGTGTTTCCTATTTGGCTGATGCGGCAGGAAGGCAGATGCCCGGTTCAACGGATGAGTATGTCAAACCAAAGGACGGATTAAATCTCCAGCTAACCATTGACCAGCATTTGCAATCCGTTCTGGAACGTGAACTTGATCAAGCTATGGTGAAACATCAGGCTCAGAACATTCTTGCTATTATGATGGACCCGAATACTGGGGAAGTGCTGGCGATGGGCAGCAGGCCGGGATATGAGCCGGCCCGTTACAAGGAATACGACAGTGAAATTTATAACCGTAATCTGCCGATTTGGAAAACTTACGAACCGGGGTCTACCTTTAAAATCATTACCCTTGCGTCAGCTTTGCAGGAGAAAAAGGTCGATTTGAAGAACGAACAATTCTTTGACCCTGGTGCCATTGAAGTAGGGGGAGCACGTCTTCGATGCTGGAAGAAGGGGGGCCATGGCAGTGAAACCTTCCTGCAGGTGGTGGAGAATTCATGCAACCCGGGGTTTGTTGTGCTGGGACAACGTCTGGGAAAAGAGAGCTTATTTGATTACATTCAGCGTTTTGGCTTTGGTAAACGGACAGGCATTGACCTGGCCGGGGAAGAAAATGGTATTTTGTTCAAGCCTTCCCGGGTTGGTCCCGTCGAACTGGCCACCACTGCTTTTGGCCAAGGGGTTTCCGTGACCCCTATCCAGCAGATAACGGCCGTGTCGGCAGCCGTTAATGGGGGCAAGCTGTTCAAACCCCATGTAGCTAAAGCCTGGATAAATCCCGAATCCGGGCAAGTGGTGGATACCATCCAGCCTGAACTTGTCCGCAATGTAATTTCGGAAGAGACATCCAAGCAGGTCAGAGAAGCTCTGGAAAGTGTTGTAGCTAAAGGAACCGGGCGGAATGCCTTTATTGACGGTTACAGGGTAGGCGGGAAGACCGGGACAGCACAAAAGGTTATAAACGGCCGGTATTCACCGGATGAGCATATCGTCTCCTTTATCGGATTTGCTCCGGCAAATAATCCGAAAATTGTGGTTTATGCGGCAGTAGATGATCCGCAAGGAATTCAATTCGGAGGTCTGGTGGCAGCTCCGATTGTCAAAAATATAATGGAGGATGCGCTTCACTATATGAAAGTGCAGCCTAGCAAGGATCAGTTAAACAAAGATTACAGGCTTGGTGAAAAACCCGTCGTTGAGGTGCCTAATCTGGTTGGGGCAACGGTTCAGGACATTTACGAGGACCTGAATTCCGATTTTAATCTGGTAAAGTCAGGATCTGGAAATGTAGTTGTCAGCCAGGCACCCAAACCGGGTACGAGAGTAGACCGGGGCTCCACGATTCGTGTATACTTATCTAATCCGACAAAACCAGATGGTAGTGAAAATAAATCTCCCTAATCGGAGAACTGCTTTTTGACTATCCGCTTTTGTCAATACTATCTTAGTGAATTGCAGAATAAACGGGAGGCGACAAACGCATGCAACTGAATGAATTTGCATCGCTGCTAAAAACGAGCCAAATTGTGGGGGACGAAACGGTGGAGGTATCCGGCGTCCAGATCGATTCCCGGAAAATTAAACGAGGAGACTTATTTATTTGTATTTCAGGTCTTGTAAGTGACGGGCATGATTTTGCTGGAAAGGCTGTGGACAATGGGGCAGTTGCCTTAGTTGTTGAGCGAAGGCTCGATGTGAATGTTCCGCAAATCCTGGTTAAGGAGACCAGACATGCGATGGCTCTCTTTGCTGCTCATTTTTACGGCTATCCGGCTCATGATATGAAAATCATTGGAGTAACCGGAACCAATGGCAAAACGACGACTACGTATTTAATTGAACAAATTCTTAGAGATCAAGGCTTTATAACCGGGCTGATGGGAACGATTCAGGTGAAAATCGGATCCGAATACTACGGGGTAGAACGAACTACCCAGGAAGCGTTGGATATACAAAAAAATCTGGCTGCCATGCGCGAAAAAGACACGGATTATTGCGTGATGGAAGTATCCAGCCATGCCTTGGATTTCGGTCGTGTAAAAGGGATTCCTTTCCGTTCCGGCGTGTTTACCAACTTAACCCAGGACCATTTGGATTATCATAAAACGATGGATAACTACCGGCTCGCCAAAGCCCAGCTTTTTTCCAGAATGGGAAATGATTTCGTCCAAGATGAAAAACAGCGCAGTTACGCCATTTTAAACGTGGATGATGAAGCCAGCGAAACTTTTCAAAGGTTAACCAGTGCCGAAGTTATCACATATGGCATAGAAAAGGAATGTGACGTTAGAGCATCCAATATCCGTATTACGGCCGAGGGAACAGAATTTACTTTAACTACTTTTGAAGGTACGGAAAACATCCGGATGAAGCTTGTTGGCAAATTTAACGTATATAACGCCTTGGGAGCGATTGCGGCAACACTTGCAGAAGGCATTTCCTTGGAAGCAATTAAGAAAAGTCTGGCAGAGGTTGATTCCGTTCCGGGCCGTATGGAAGTGGTAAGTGAGGGCCAGGATTATCTTGTACTGGTTGATTATGCCCATACACCGGATGGACTTGAAAATGCCCTATCAACGGTAAAGGAATTCGCAGAAGGACATGTATATTGCGTCTTTGGATGCGGAGGAGACAGGGACCGGACCAAACGCCCTCTTATGGGGAAGGTAACGGCCAAATACAGCGATCATTTGTTTGTAACATCCGATAATCCCCGTACTGAAGATCCAGCTGCTATTTTGGAAGATATTGTTCCCGGAATCGTAGAGGCCGGGCTATCCGAGGACCGTTTCGAGCTTATAGTGGACAGACGCCTGGCTATACAAAAAGCTATTGAAGTGGCAAGCCCGAAAGATGTAGTATTGATAGCGGGTAAAGGCCATGAAACTTACCAGGATATCATGAATGTGAAACATGATTTTGATGACCGCCTGGTGGCGAAGGAAGCAATAAGGAGCAAACAAAAATGATGAATCGATCGCTAACCCAAATAGCCAGAATGGCAGGGGGCACTCTTCGTGTAAACCAGGAGCATGCCGATGCCATTTCGATACAAGGCGTTTCCATAGATACCAGGAGTCTTCGTCCCGGTAATCTTTTCGTCCCTCTGCCGGGAAATCATATAGACGGTCATGAACATGTAGCGGCCGCACTGTCCAAAGAGGCGGCTGCCGCTTTTTGGAAAAGGGGCTATCCCAATCCACCCGAAGATGCGGTTCTTATTTTTGTTGATGATCCGCTTAAAGCTCTTCAGAGGCTTTCACGGCAGTATAGGGAGCAGTGCGGGGCAAAAATTATTGGAATCACAGGAAGCAACGGGAAAACGACCACCAAGGACCTTGTGGCCTCGGTGCTGGGAACTACGTACCGGGTGCATAAAACACAAGGAAACCTGAACAATCATATCGGGTTGCCTTTAACGCTCCTGCAAATCGGTGAAGACACGGAAGTAGCCGTTATTGAGATGGGCATGAGTGGGCGAGGTGAGATTGAGTTGCTTTCTGAATTAGCGCAGCCGGATATGGCCATTATCACCATGATTGGCGACGCCCACTTGCTCCAGCTAGGGTCCAGAGAAGAAATTGCCCGTGCAAAAACGGAAATACTCGGAGGTCTCCAAGATGGAGGTTTATTTATTTCCAACGGGGATGAACCCCTGATAGATTTTGTACTGCCTGAAATAAAAAAGCCTGAAGAAATGCGCCGGGTCTCATTTGGACAAAAGTCTACGAACAATATATATCCGGTGGACATTCAGATTGGGAATGACGGATCTTCTTTTAGATTACAGGACTCTGATACCGAGTTTTATATCCCCCTGCTCGGTCTGCATAATGTGATGAACGCTTTGGCTGCTGTCACAGCTGGCCGGGAACTTGAAGTATCTGACGAAAAGATTGCACAGGGGCTGAGAGATGTTCAGCTTTCCGGTATGCGAATTGAAAAGCGGAAGGCAGAATCAGGTTTTACGGTCCTTAATGATGCCTATAACGCAAGTCCCGCAGCCACAAAAGCGGTCTTGTCACTAATGAAGCAGCTTAAAGGATATCGCCACAAATATGTGGTCCTGGCGGATATGCTAGAGCTTGGAGAATTGGAGGAGCAGTTCCACCGGGAAATTGGAGGAATAGCAGCAAATCTGGCTGAGCAGGGCGAATTAAGCGGCATCTATACTTATGGTCCGCTGGGGCGGTATATAGCAGAGGAAGCCAAGGCCAGATTTCCGCTGGTGAATACTTACTGGTTCGAGGACAAACAGGCCATGGCCAATGCTCTGAAGGAAGTTATCCATCCGGAAGATGTCGTTCTGGTTAAAGCTTCGCGGGGCATGAAACTGGAAGATGTAGTAAATTTTTTATTGGCTTAATACAATAAGAATAGGTGGGGATAAGCTGTCCACCTGATTTGTATATGCCTCCCCCGTGTCCCTGCGGTCGGGGGTATCCGGGGAATAGAGGCTTGCTGCCTTCTGGCAGCGACAGGCTGCTCTGGGAAGAAGCTTCCCTTGGAGAGAAGCTTTTAGGAGGAAATGAACAGTGGAATTAAAAGTAGTTTTATTAACCATGGGAGTCGCCTTTGTTCTTGCACTGATTATGGGGCCTCTCTTTATTCCTATTTTACGGAGAATGAAATTCGGCCAGCAAGTCCGAACAGAGGGGCCGAAAGCCCATTTGAAGAAGCAAGGTACACCGACTATGGGCGGTATTATTATCATGCTTGCTTTGGCGCTGGCCTCCTTGCGTTTTGCCGAGTTTGACATACAGCTTCTCATTTTGCTGATTGCCACTCTTGGTTACGGACTTATCGGTTTCCTGGACGATTACATCAAAATTGTGTTTAAACGTTCACTTGGTTTAACAGCCAAACAAAAACTGGCAGGACAACTGCTGGTCTCCCTTATTGTTTGTGTGCTTCTGGTGAAGTCAGGGTATAGTACGGAAATACACATTCCTTTTGCAGATATTTCATTTAACCTCGGCTGGTTTTACTTCCCGTGCATGGTTATTCTTATGCTTGGGGCCTCCAACGCTGTCAATTTCACGGACGGTCTGGATGGGCTTCTTGCCGGAACAAGCGCCATCGCCTTTGGGGCATATACCATCATCGCGATGAATAATACCCAACCGGACGTAGCCATCTTCTCTGCTGCTATGGTGGGGGCCGTTTTAGGATTTTTGGTTTTTAACGCGCATCCAGCCAAGGTATTTATGGGAGATACAGGCTCTCTTGGAATAGGCGGAGGTCTGGTGGCCGTGGCTGTGCTAACCAAAGCGGAACTGGTGCTGGCTATTATTGGCGGTATATTTTTGATTGAAATACTATCGGTAGTTATCCAGGTGGTTTCGTTTAAGACAAGAGGCAAAAGGGTGTTTAAAATGAGTCCGATTCATCATCACTTTGAACTGGTTGGCTGGTCAGAGTGGCGGGTGGTCATTACCTTTTGGACCGTAGGTCTGGTGTTTGCCGCATTAGGACTAATAATCAACGAGGTGTTATAGATGAAAGTTCCTCAGGAATATTCCGGAGAAGAAGTTGTTATCCTGGGTTTAGCCAGAAGCGGGGTGGCTGCTGCCAAGCTGTTTCATGAAATGGGTGCTACGGTCACCGTTAATGATAAAAAGGAACGAGAGGAATGTCCCGAAGCTGAAGAATTGGAGGCTTTGGGTATTTCTGTAGTTTGCGGAGGACATCCATCCAGCCTGATTCATGATCAGGTATCTTTAGTGGTTAAAAACCCCGGAATTCCCTATACAGCTCTACCGGTTCAATGGGCGATTGATCGCCACATAGAGATCGTTACCGAGGTAGAAGTGGCTTATCGCATGAGCAAGGCGCCAATTATAGGCATAACGGGCTCCAATGGAAAAACGACGACAACCACTTTGGTGGGCAAAATGCTTGAGGAGGCTGAACTATCACCGGTGGTGGCGGGAAATATTGGCCGGGCACTTAGTGAAGCTGCCCTTGACGCTAACGAAACGGATAGGCTTGTAGTGGAGCTTAGCAGCTTCCAGCTTAAAGGGACCACGGATTTTCGGCCACATATTGCCTGTCTGCTCAACGTATATGAAACCCATCTGGATTACCACGGAAGTATGGAAGATTATGTCGCTTCTAAAGCCAAGCTGTTTGCAAACCAAACGCAGGAAGATACTGCAGTCATCAACTGGGACGACCCAGTCTGCCGATCCCTTGTTCCAACGATCAAAGCCGGGCTTATGCCGTTTTCCATGAAAGAAAAACTTTTGCCCGGGGTTTATCTGGACGAGCATCAAAAGATTGTATTTACGGATCGCAGTGGAGCTACTCATACGATACTGCCTGCCAAAGAGCTGGGGATTAGAGGCAGCCACAATATAGAAAATGCACTTGCTGCGTCGGCAATTGCTTTGTGTGCGGGGGTAAACATTTCTAACATTGCCGGTGTTTTAAAACTTTTTCGGGGAGTGGAACACCGTCTCGAATATGTAGGGACTTACCACAATCTGGAGTTTTACAATGATTCAAAAGCGACCAATCCTGCTGCCACCATCAAATCGATTGAAGCTTTTGAACAGCCGCTTGTGCTAATTGCAGGGGGGCTCGACAGGGGTTCAGATTATCGGGAGCTTATCCCTGTACTCCAGGAACGGGTGAAAGCTCTTGTTACACTGGGCCAGACCGGTGAAAAAATTCAGCGTGCTGCCGAACAGGCAGGATTGACAAGAAGAAAAAGCGTCGATACTGCTAAAGGTGTGCAAGAAGCCATAGCGGAGGCTGTCGAACTCGCTGCCCTGCTGGCTGAACCTGGGGACACCGTTTTGCTTTCACCGGCCTGTGCCAGTTGGGACATGTTTTCCTCCTTTGAAGAGAGGGGGAGCATGTTTAAAGAATCCGTGCATAACCTTTAAATAGGGTGCAGGTAAGCCTGCCAAGCTTAATTGCATGCAAAAGCACGGACGAGCCGTTCAGCAAGTATCGTCAGGAAGCAAAGCATTGGACCGTACAGGCCTGTTTGCACCCTTAAACATTAGGTAAGAGGTGTCTAAAATGGGAAAAGCACGGTCTGCCCCGGATGTATGGATATTGATTTCCACATTGCTTCTGCTTACAATTGGTGTCGTAATGGTATACAGTGCAAGCGCCGTTATTGCCTATCATGAATTTGGTGACTATTTTTATTATTTGAAGCGGCAGCTTCTTTTTGCCGTTCTCGGTATTATCGCCATGTTCTTCACAATGAATATGGATTATCATGTATGGAAGAAGTATGCGAAAATCGGCCTTATCATTTGTTTCGCTCTGCTGATTATCGTGCTGATTCCCGGTATTGGAGTAATCCGCGGGGGGCAAGAAGCTGGCTTGGTATCGGTTCCTTTGGGATCCAGCCTTCCGAATTTATGAAAATGGGGATGATCCTGTTTCTGGCCAAATTATTATCTGATCAGCAATCGCAGATCACGTCTTTTACGAAAGGGTTGCTCCCGCCGCTGGTCCTTGTAGGCGTTGCCTTCGGCCTTATTATGCTACAGCCTGATCTCGGTACAGGTGCGGTGATGGTAGGAGCTTCCCTGCTTGTTATTTTTACAGCAGGAGCCAGAATCCTTCATCTATCATTTCTGGCAATTGGCGGAATAGCCGGGTTTGTAGGCCTGATTCTTGCAGCTCCTTACAGGCTGCAGCGAATCACTGCTTTTCTGGATCCTTGGCAGGATCCTTTGGGTGCAGGCTACCAGGCAATTCAATCGCTTTACGCCATAGGCCCTGGAGGCCTGGTCGGGTTAGGGCTTGGGATGAGCCGGCAAAAATACAGCTACCTGCCCGAGCCCCAGACGGACTTCATCTTTTCCATCATTGCCGAAGAACTGGGTTTTATAGGCGGTATGGTAGTCTTGCTATTATTTTTAATTCTGGTATGGAGAGGAATGAGAACAGCCATAACAGCACCGGATACGTTCAGCAGCCTGGTGGCTGTAGGAATAGTCGGGATGGTCGCCGTACAGGTTATCATTAATATCGGTGTAGTTATTGGTCTTATGCCGGTTACGGGAATTACTCTTCCCTTAATTAGTGCGGGCGGGTCTTCTCTTACGCTAATGCTAACCTCCATAGGTATACTATTAAATATTTCCCGTTACGCGAGGTGACTTGATCAGTGCGTGTCGTTCTTAGCGGAGGAGGAACCGGAGGACATGTATATCCTGCTTTGGCAGTTGCCGAGCAGTGCCTTCAGGTGGATACCGACTCCCAGTTTCTTTATATTGGGACTAATTCAGGTCTTGAACGAGATATTGTGGAGAAGTCGAAGCTGGAAATGCCCTTTGAGGCCATTGATATCAGAGGGTTCAGAAGAAAGCTGGTTTCTCTTGATAACATAAAAACTGTGATGAAGTTCTTAAAAGGGGTCAACCGTTCTAAAGAACTGTTAAGGAATTTTAAACCGGATATTGTAATCGGGACAGGCGGCTATGTATGCGGACCGGTTTTATATGCGGCTGCCAAACTGGGCGTTCCTACCCTTATTCATGAACAAAACGCCATTGCAGGACTTACAAACAAGTTTTTAAGCAGGTATGCAAACTCAGTACTTGTCAGCTTTAAAGGAACTGAATCTATTTTTTCTAAAGCCGGGCACGTACTATATTCGGGTAATCCGCGCGCCACTTCAGTGGTCAATGCGGATCCGGAAGAAGGGTACCAGTCCCTCGGCATCCGCCCCGGAACTCAGATTGTTTTAGTGGTTGGGGGAAGCCGCGGGGCAAAAGCTATTAACCGGGCCATGATCGAAATGGCCTCCCTCGTAAACAAGCTTTCCGATATACAATTTATTTTTGTTACAGGTGCTCCATATTACGAAGAGACTCGGGACGCAATATCAGCGTTCTCTCCCGACATTCCGAATTTGGCCGTGCTTCCTTACGTGCACAATATGCCTGAGGTTTTGGCCGCGACTTCCCTGGTCATCAACCGTGCGGGAGCGTCCACTATAGCCGAAATTACGGCTCTTGGCCTGCCATCGATCCTTATTCCGTCCCCAAATGTAACAGGCAATCACCAGGAGTATAATGCCCGCCAACTTTCGGATCAAGGAGCAGCCGAACTGATACTTGAGAAAGATTTAAGCGGTGCAAGCCTTTTTGAGAAAATCTCCGATATTATGCAAAACCCGATCCGGGCCGAGCACATGTCTATTCAAGCCAAAAAATTAGGCGAACCTGAATCAGCCATGCTGATTGTCAAAGAAATGCAGCGTTTATTGAAAAATTCATTTTAGCCAGTCCAATCGCCCAAAGAAGCCCGTTTCCAGGTGTAAGCTTTGGGCGATTGTCACACTCTTTTTCCCTGAAACATAGACTACACTATAACCGTGACAGATACCTAAGGTGGAGGGGAAAAGAATGAAAAGGACTGTTCCTGAGGAAGTTCCCAAATCCAAAATTCATGCATCGCAAAGGGTGTAGAATTTTCCCTTTAGTTCTGTGAAGGAGGTTTTCCCATGCAACAAGTCATCGCTGACTTGCAGGAGGCGGATGCCGGCGAAATTTGCCCGGATGAAGTCTTGGCGCCTTATACAACATGGAAAATTGGCGGCCCGGCAGACGTACTGGTCATTCCGGAAAGTAAAGAGGAACTGGCTGCGGCAATTGCAGTACTGCATCGGCACCGAACTCCATGGATGATTCTAGGGAGAGGGTCGAATCTGCTGGTCTGCGACAAAGGTATCCGGGGTGCCGTCATTAAACTGGGCAATTCGTTCGATACAGTGCGCCTTGAAAATCATCTGATATATGCAGATGCTGCTTATTCGATCATTAAGCTATCCGTGATGGCCGGCAAGGCAGGATTGACTGGACTGGAGTTCGCTGGAGGAATTCCCGGTTCTGTGGGAGGAGCCGTTTACATGAACGCAGGAGCCCATGGGTCTGATGTGTCACGCATTCTTAAGCAGGCTGATGTCATCTTGGACACAGGGGAATTAGTAACTATGCAACAGGAAGACTTGCAATATGCCTATCGCCATTCCATACTCCATACATTACCTGGAATCGTAACGGAGGCGGTATTTGAGCTGGAGCCTGGTGACCGCAAGGAAATTGCGGCTGCTCTTGCTGCCTACAAAGACCGCCGGCTGCGCACTCAGCCTCTTGGGCTGGCCTGTGCGGGTAGTGTATTCCGCAATCCTGATAAACATTATGCAGCCAAGCTGATTGAAGAGTCAGGGCTTAAAGGTACGAGTGTGGGCGGAGCGGAGATATCTCCACTGCATGCTAATTTCATTGTGAACACCGGGAATGCGACAGCCGAGGACGTTCTCACCCTTATCCAAAAAATCCAGCAAACCGTATGGGATCATCACGGAATTGGCTTGGAGCCTGAAGTATTGGTGGTGGGTGAACGGTAAATCGGAGGTGAGACATTGGAGAAGTTGGTTATCGAAGGTGGCCGACCTCTTTCGGGAGCCATCCAGATACATGGGGCCAAGAACGCTGCACTGCCCATTCTTGCGGCAAGTTTGATGGCAAGTGGGGTACACACTCTTCACAATGTTCCGGAACTGCTCGATATCGAGGTCATGCTGAGTATTGTAGAGGCACTCGGTTGCCGGGTGGAACAGCGAGGAAACACCGTTACCTTGGATACAACGTCTATCCATTCCTATCATATTCCTGATGATCTCATGAAATTGATGCGCTCTTCCATCTTTCTGATGGGTCCTCTGCTTGCCCGCTTCGGCAGCGTGCAGCTTTATCATCCGGGGGGTTGTGCGATTGGCGAAAGGAAAATTGATTTTCATTTAAGAGGATTACAGGAGCTTGGAGTCGAAATTGAAGAATCAGGAAATAGGATTATATGCAAAGCGGATAGATTGCAAGGAGCCGATATCATGTTGGATTTCCCTAGTGTAGGGGCTACGGAAAATCTCATGATGGCCGCTGCCATGGCTGAGGGGGTAACCACTATATTTAACGCGGCCAGAGAGCCTGAAATTCAGGACTTACAGCATTTCTTGAATAAAATGGGAGCAGAAATTATAGGAGCCGGCACGGATACCATCACCATTAAGGGAGTTCAGGAACTCAGGGCGTGCTCATACAGGATTATTCCTGACCGTATTGTAGCAGGCACTTTTTTAGTAGCAGCAGCAGCTACTAAGGGAACCGTTTCAATCGAGGGAGCCAACCCTGTTCATCTTACTTCATTAATGCATGTACTGAAACGGACCGGAGCCCAGCTCACAGTCCGTGATGACCTTATTCAAGTGAGTGCCCCTTACCGCCCCAAGGCGGTAGAACGAATTGTGACAGCTCCTTACCCTTCTTTTCCGACAGATCTGCAATCGCAGATTATGGTACTGCTTTCCCTTACGGACGGTCATAGCATTATAAAAGAAACCATATTTGAGGGAAGGTTCAAGCATGTGGATGAGCTATGCCGGATGGGGGCTGATATCCGGGTAGACTTGAATTCGGCATTTATCCACGGGGTTCCGCGACTCTACGGAGCCACGGTAGAGGCTACGGATTTACGTGCCGGTGCTGCTCTCATTATTGCGGGATTAGCTGCACACGGTACTACGGTTGTTGAACAGGTACACCATGTAGACCGGGGGTATGATAGAATCGAGCTGATGCTGAAGAAGCTGGGTGCCCAGATCTACCGAATCTCGGAATAAAAGGATAAAATACTTATAGAAATATCCCTTCCTGTCCTTCAGGAGGGGATGTAAGCTTTTACTAAAGCAATTTTCATATATTCCCAAGAATATGAAAGGGACAGCATATATGGATCAAAATGGCCCAGCTCTTTTAAAAATAAGGTTGCTGTTCGTGTTTCAATCCAATTCCGCAAAATGATACTATCGAATAAGGAGAAGGTTAGTAGTTCAAACTTATAAGAGAATAGATGGTAGGTGGTATGTTATGACGGATTCCAAAGTTCCGGCTCTGCCTAAGCAAAAAACCAAAAAAGAAAAATCCAGCAAAAAGCTGCTCCTGATTCTGTTTTTATTTTTCATCACGGTACTCGTTGTTTTATTCTTCCAGTCGTCTTTAAGCCGCATTACCGAGGTTCATATTAAGGGGAACCGGAATTTGACGTTGGAACAAATCGAACAGGCTTCTGGAGTCAGCAAGGGGGATCATTACTTTTTGACACTGTCCAAAAAAGTGGAGGAGAACGTAGCTAAACTTCCGACAGTGGCGTCTGTGAAAGTTACCAAAAGATTCCCCGGAGAACTTACGATAGAAATTAAAGAGTTTTCCAAGGTGGGTTATACTATTGATCAGGACGGTAATAAACAAATGGTGATGGAAAACGGGGTAAGGCTGCCCGCAGAAGAAACCAACCAGATGTTGGACAGGCCTATTTTGACCGGGTGGTCGGAGACGGATTCGCATTATCAGGAATTATGTAAAGTATTAGGGGGACTCTCTGAAAGTGATCTTGAGGATATTTCAGAAATCCGGCCTGATCCAATGACCGCCTACCCCGACGGCATTAAATTATTCCCTGCCGTGAAATTAGGAGCAAAAGTTGAGATTATTACAACCATAGGGTTTCTTCCCGAAAAGGCAAGCTATATTGGGCCTTTCGTGAAAAGTTGGAAAGAGGAAAATAATGTAAGCAGCGGTGTGATTAAAATGCTGGAGAGCGATTCCGGGAAGGCAATTTAAAATGTCATCATGTAAAAGCCGGTTTAGAACATGAAAAAGAGGAAATCTCATCTGAAAAAATGAATGTCTAGTAACCGATAAAAAATAGTGTTGCGGGCAAATTTATGGTATTCTTATAGAGAATCTTTATTTCAATAAAAGAAAACACAAATTTCCTTTAACCTGTGTCTATTTCATACCATGGCTGGACTTTGATTATTGTCTTCTATTCCAAGCGTTGAGCACTAGCATTTTAAGACAGCGAAGCGGCTTCCATTTGCTTCACGTCTGGTAAACTATGGCACTCAAATTTGTTGTAGAAAAAAGAGGGAAACTAGCAATTCTGTTGAATATGTAGTGGAGCAGTTATCAGTGAAAATGAAAATGTTAGGAGTAACAGGAGGTGCCAAGGTTGAGCAGCAGTGACATCATTGTTAGTTTGGACATCGGTACATCCAAAGTCCGCGCTATTATTGGTGAAGTAAATAACGGCACCATTAATATAATTGGAGTTGGGTCTGCCGACTCTGAAGGTATTCGAAAGGGAGCCATTGTAGACATTGATCAGACCGTATCCTCGATCCGGGCAGCGGTTGATCATGCGGAAAGAATGGTTGGCTTGCAAATATCCGAAGTCTATGTTGGAATTACAGGCAATCATATTGCCCTGCAGACTAGTCACGGTGTAGTCGCTGTATCCAATGAAGACCGTGAAATCGGTGAGGAAGACATTGAACGCGTGAATCAGGCTGCACGTGTTATAGCCCTTCCTCCGGAGCGCGAGATTATTGGGATCGTACCTAAACAATATATTGTAGACGGACAAGAGGGGATTCAGGATCCCCGGGGAATGATTGGTGTCCGTCTGGAAGTAGAAGCAACAATTATTACGGGAGCAAAAACAGGTATACATAATTTGCTCCGAGTAGTGGAGAAATCAGGGTTAAAGGTATCAGGACTGATCCTGATGTCTTTGGCAGCCGGACAATTGGCCCTATCCAAAGATGAAAAGCAGATTGGAACTGTTCTCGTGGATGTGGGGGCCGGAACAACAACCATCTCCGTATTTGATCAAGGCAGCTTGGTAGCTACCTCGACCCTTCCAATCGGAGGAGATTTTATTACGACTGACATCTCCATAGGTCTCCGAACTCAAATGGATATTGCCGAAAAAATCAAGCTCAAATTCGGCTGTGCTTCGATAGCAGATTCAGCCCCTGATCAAATGTTTAAAGTAAACCGTATTGGCAGCAACGTTGATAAGGAATTTTCCCAGGTAGATCTTGCGAATATCGTTGAACCGCGTGTCCAGGAAATCTTTCAGCTGATTCGCGGGGAGGTTCACCGGATGGGCTATTCCGACCTTGCCGGAGGATACGTGCTGACAGGCGGTACAGTTAATTTGCCGGCCACATTGGTAATTGCCCAGGAAGAGCTGGCAGCTACTGTGCGCATTGCCACTCCGGATTATATCGGCGTCCGGGACCCTGCCTATACAAGCGGGGTTGGAATTATTCAATTTGTTATCAAATATATCCGTAACCGACCGGCTTCCCTGAATAAAAAACAGCCAATTAAGGCTGCGGCCTCCAAATCGGGCAGTCAGGAAAAAGAAGGCGAAGGTTTTTTTGATAGGGTTAAAAATTTCTTGAAGGAATTTATTTAACATCACAGTTGGAGCACGGAAGCTCCCGTTAGCAGCTAACGGAATGTTAAGTTAGGGGGATAATGACCGCTATGTTTGAATTTGATCTTGAAATGGACCAGCTGGCACAAATAAAAGTCATTGGCGTCGGAGGTGGCGGTAGCAACGCTGTTAACCGGATGATTGAAAATAATGTCCAGGGCGTTGAATTTATTACTGTGAACACCGATGCTCAAGCTTTGCACTTTGCCAAATCCGAACACAAATTGCAGATTGGGGACAAGCTTACCCGGGGCCTTGGAGCCGGAGCGAATCCTGAGGTTGGAAAGAAAGCTGCGGAAGAATCCCGCGAATTAATTATGAATACCCTCCGTGGTGCTGATATGGTATTTGTTACCGCAGGGATGGGCGGAGGAACAGGAACCGGCGCTGCTCCAGTTATTGCAGAGATCGCTAAGGAATGCGGTGCTCTTACGGTCGGTGTCGTAACCCGGCCATTTACCTTCGAAGGGCGCAAGCGAGCAATGCAGGCTGAGCAGGGGATTGCCTCGCTCAAAGAAAAAGTCGATACTTTAATCGTTATCCCTAATGACCGTTTGCTGGAGATCGTGGACAAAAAGACTCCGATGCTCGAAGCGTTCAGCCAAGCGGATAACGTACTTCGCCAAGGGGTACAGGGGATTTCCGATCTAATTGCCGTTCCCGGACTTATTAACCTTGATTTTGCCGATGTAAAGACGATCATGACGGAACGCGGTTCGGCCCTAATGGGAATTGGGGTTGCCACAGGTGAAGACCGTGCTGCGGAAGCCGCAAGAAAAGCCATCAGCAGTCCGCTTCTTGAAACTTCCATCGAGGGCGCACGCGGTGTTTTAATGAATATTACAGGCGGTACAAGCCTTAGCCTCTATGAAGTTAATGAAGCTGCGGATATCGTAGCATCTGCAGCTGACTTGGAAGTAAATATGATCTTCGGTGCTGTAATCAATGAAGAATACAAGGATGAGATTTCGGTAACCGTCATCGCAACGGGATTTGACCATAGTCCTTCATCGGGACCAGCAGCAAACCGCCGTCCGGCTCCTCAGCAGCAAGCGGAGAAACCAGCGGCTGAACATAAAAGTACACCGCCTCGTTCAATCCATAATCCGCCAAGTGCTGATCAATTGGATATTCCTACTTTTCTCCGTAATCGTGGAAGACATACGGATAAATAAGATAGGTCAATCTTATATGGCCGTAAAGAGAGTTCCTTAGGGACTCTCTTTTTTCTATTTCTCTGCAAAAGAGACATTCTACCAGTATGCGACAAAAAAAGAAGCTCATCCCTTGCAGGATTAGACAGACTTTGGATAAGGGATTATTTATACTAATCTCAATCACGGGAGGTGAGAGGGAAGATGATCGTCTATATGGATCTCATTTTCCTTGTGAACTTCCTATTGGATGGGGCCATTTTAGTCGGCACAGCCCGTACAAGAAAGCTGCCGGTCGTTTGGTGGCGATTGCTTTTTTCTGCAGGGATTGGCGCATGTTATGTTTTGCTGCTGTTCGTACCGGCATTATCGTTTTTGTTTACCTTTTTAATGAAGGGCGCAATTTCACTTTTGATGTTATGGATCGCATTTGGTTTTATTTCTCTTGAGCAGTATATGCGCAATGCCGGAACCTTCTACCTCATTTCTTTTGCAGCAGCAGGGGGCATTTACGGGATTCATTATTTTTTGCAGAGTGCCCCGGAATTTTGGAATGGCATCTGGTTTAATCGTACTGGAGGAATCAGGGTTTATTCAGAGATGGGTCTTCTGTTTGTACTGACCGTTTTTGGAGGATTGCTCCTGCTGTTCAAAACGGTTTTTAACGGTGCAAAACGAAAAGAGGAAATATCCGTACACCTTGCTCAAGTGGAAGTAAGAATCGGAGAGTCTGTGATGGTATGTACAGGCCTGGTGGATACAGGAAATCAACTTTATGATCCGTTAACCCGGACCCCTGTTATGGTTATGGAAGCAGGTGAGTGGGGGGACCAGTTGCCATCCGGTTGGCTGAAGCTCATTCAAACTTTGGAAGTGGAGCAAATTGTTTCTGCTATGGGTGAACAAGATTTCGCCTGGCAGGACCGGCTTAGGCTGGTGCCTTACCGTGGCGTAAACCGGAGTACCCAGTTTATGCTGGCCATTAAACCCGATAAGGTGGTGATCACTTATAACGAGAATGTATGGGAGAGCAAAAAAGTATTGGTCGGACTAGATGGAGGGTCATTATGCAATGATGGGTCGTACCAAGCCATTATCCATCCGGCGCTTGTTGCGGCCAGCTAGGGAAAGGTTATGACTAGGAGGAAGCTGATATGCTCTTGAAGTGGAAATTAATGCTGCAAATTTATTATTACCGGCTGTTGATTTTATTTGGTCTTAAAGGTCAGGAGATCTATTACATAGGAGGAAGTGAGGCTCTTCCGCCTCCTTTGACCCGTGAAGAAGAAGAATATCTTCTTGGCAAACTCCCGTCAGGAGATGCGGCTATACGCGCCATGCTGATTGAGCGTAATCTTCGCTTGGTCGTTTATATAGCAAGAAAGTTCGAGAATACGGGCATCAATATTGAAGATCTTGTATCCATCGGTGCTATAGGACTAATCAAGGCCGTAAACACGTTTGATCCGGAAAAGAAAATTAAGCTGGCCACATATGCCTCCAGGTGTATTGAAAACGAAATTTTGATGTATCTCCGCAGAAACAGCAAGATCCGTACGGAGGTTTCCTTTGATGAACCTCTGAATATTGACTGGGATGGAAATGAACTTCTATTGTCCGACGTGCTTGGGACGGAGAATGATACCATTTATCGGAATATTGAGGAGCAGGTAGACCGCAAATTGCTTCATAAAGCGCTTGACAAGCTTACGGAACGGGAACGGGTTATCATGGAACTTAGATTCGGCCTGCAGGATGGGGAAGAAAAAACTCAAAAGGACGTGGCAGATCTCCTTGGAATCTCCCAATCTTACATTTCAAGATTGGAGAAAAGAATCATCAAACGCCTCCGCAAAGAATTCAATAAAATGGTATAGCTAATTTTATATAAGAGGAAAGGGATTTACCGGTTTTAGGCCCCTGTGAGAGTTTTGAAAACGCGGAGGAGTTCTCCGCTTTTTTGTTTTCCGTAGAACCCACGTAAAAGAATAAAGGAGGCCGAATATTGTGATTATATCCGTATAAAAGAGGACGGCCCATGTGGTTATCCACTCCACATGGGCCAAGAAAAGGTTATCCGTAATTTCTCCCAGCGCGGGAAAAATAGTTGTGAACCTGATCGTTCACAGGGCTATTATATCGTATATCAAATAGTATATACAAGTCCTATTAAAGAAGATATATAAATTGAGTATATAATACTATATATATGAGTCTTTTTTCATGTTTGTGGAATAGGAAATAGTACGCATAAAAAAACTTCTCCCGGAGATAATGAACATTAATGTTTCTCCTTGGGAGGTAATCACGGTGACCCGAAATAAAGTCGAGATATGTGGTGTTGATACCGCCAAACTGCCTGTTCTGACAAATACGGAAATGCGCGAATTATTCGCTTTGCTGCAAACGAAAAATGAACGAGCGGCAAGAGAGAAATTGGTGAATGGCAATCTCAGGCTAGTCCTGAGCGTTATTCAACGCTTTAATAACCGTGGGGAATTTGTGGATGATTTATTTCAAGTTGGCTGTATCGGCTTAATGAAAGCCATAGACAATTTTGACCTGAGCCAGAACGTGAAATTCTCCACCTATGCTGTTCCCATGATTATTGGGGAGATAAGGCGGTACTTAAGGGACAATAATCCGATCAGGGTATCGCGCTCGCTTCGGGATATTGCCTACAAGGCACTTCAAGTCAGGGATCAACTGACTAACCGCAATTCCCGTGAACCTACAATTTATGAAATATCCGAAGTGTTAAATGTGCCGAAAGAGGACGTGGTTTTTGCGCTCGATGCCATTCAGGACCCTGTATCCTTGTTTGAACCCATCTATCATGACGGGGGAGATCCGATTTACGTGATGGACCAGATCAGCGATGAACGGAATAAGGATCTTTTTTGGATTGAAGGAATTGCCTTGAGGGAAGCCATGAGAAAACTTGGTTCCAGAGAGAAAATGATCTTATCAATGCGCTTTTTTGAAGGAAAGACCCAAATGGAAGTAGCAGATGAAATCGGAATTTCTCAGGCTCAAGTATCCAGGCTGGAAAAATCGGCTATTAACCAGATGCAAAAGCATGTAAAAACTTAATAACAACCGGGCCGCCGCGAAGCCTAATTGGCTTGGCGGCTTTTTTGTTATAGTCTTTGAGAGAAACAGAGTAAATACGCTTAGGGTACCTTGGGGACTTTTTTATGCCTTCAGGACATTTTGACCAGGCTGCACATATACTAACTAACAAGGATGAAAATTTAAAGATGCGTGGTGATCCCTCCATGAAAATTTCCGACTTTCAAACCAAAGATGTCATCAATATTGTGGATGGAAAGAAGCTGGGGCAGGTCAGCGATCTGGAGCTGGACCTTCGGCAGGGGCGCATCGATTCACTTGTCGTACCAAGCCAGGGGCGGTTTTTGGGCTTGTTCGGCAGCAATGCGGAGGTTGTTATACCGTGGAAAAATATTGTCAAAATCGGAGCAGATGTAGTTCTTGTGAAGCTGGAGGAATCCCGTCAATACAGGACCAATGATGAAAGTGAAACTACCGCAGTGGATTACGGGCGAACATATCGGTCATAAGCCAGCAGACAGCCGCGTTCCTTTTTGCAAGGAACGCCCGGACTGTCCCCTGACAGGTCTTTTATGATAAACTGGGGTAAATTTCACCTACTCGTGTTGGGCAGAAGGAGGACAAGCATGGAACCATTTGTTGCTTATGAACGGCAGGGGGAACCCTCCTTATTTTTTCTGGAGCGCTGGATGAAGGATTTTCCCGAATTGACAGCAGGTTTTACTTCCCGCAGAGGTGGGGTCAGCCATCATCCGTTTGAATCATTTAATATCGGGCTTCATGTCCAAGACAGACCTGAAGATGTGATACATAACCGGCAGCTGCTCGCCAAGACTATAAATATGCCATTCGATGCACTTACGTTTGGCGAACAGGTTCATGGCAGCAAGGTTGCCGTGGTTACTGATGAAGATAGGGGAAAAGGACGTCTTTCCAGAAAAGAGGCTATCCAGGACAAAGATGCGTTTATCACAAATGAATCTAATTTGGTTTTGTGTGCATTATATGCGGACTGTGTCCCTCTTTTCTTTTTTGACCCTGTAAAGAAAGCAATGGGCATTGCGCATGCCGGATGGAAAGGTACAGCTTTGAATATTGCTTCAGCAACGGTAAAAGCTATGAATGAACAATTTGGCACAAAACCCGAGGATCTGTTGGGGGCTGTGGGACCCTCTATTGGAGCCTGCTGCTATGAAGTGAACGATGCGGTGCTCGATCAAGTGAAAAAAGCACTGGGTGAACAGCGGGCTAAACCGGAAACGGTTGGACTTATCATTCAAGAGCAGGAAAAAGGAACTTATCAGTTGAATTTGCAAGAATGCAATCGTTTTTTTATGCAGAAAGCAGGAATTTTGTCGTCCCGTATCGAAGTAACTCAGTTATGTACCAGTTGCTCTAATGAGTGGTTTTTTTCACACCGTAAAGAACAAGGTAAAACAGGAAGAATGGCAGCTTGGATCGCGTTAAGAACGGATGATCCAACTAAATTGGAATAAGAGTGAAAGGAGATCCCTATGCAGCTGCAAGCAAGAATAAGTCAAGTTGGTAAACGCATAGAAGATGCATGCAGACGAAGCGGGAGAGATCCTGAAGATGTGCAGGTCATCGCTGTAACCAAATACGTATCACTTTCTGCCACTGAGCAAGTCCTGGAGCATGGTCTTACCCACATCGGGGAAAACCGCTGGCAAGATGCAAAAGGAAAATGGGAGAAACTCGGTTCGCAAGGAACATGGCACTTTATCGGACATTTACAGACGAATAAAGTGAAGGATGTTATTGGCAAGTTTGCCTATATTCATTCCTTAGACCGGATGTCCCTTGCACTGGAAATAAATAAGCAAGCCGAAAAGTTGCAAATCGTTGTCCCCTGCTTTATACAAATCAACGTTTCAGGGGAAGAGTCCAAATACGGCATGCAGCCTGAAGATCTGTTTTCTTTTGCGGAACAAGTAAAACCGCTGAAGTACATCCGCATTGTGGGCTTAATGACCATGGCACCTTACGAAACACAACCGGAGCAAACTAGACCGGTATTCACCGGACTCCGGAACCTGAGAGACGAGCTGAATGAGCGAAAAGTGCTTCCCTATGAAGTAAAAGAACTTTCTATGGGAATGTCGAACGATTTTGAAGTCGCTATTGAGGAAGGAGCTACATGGGTCCGCCTCGGTTCGGTTTTAGTTGGAAAAGAATAAGAAAAACCAAAGGAGGAAAGCATTCATGGGTGTTATGAACAGAGTCATGAATTTTCTTGGGCTGCAGGAAGAGGAAGAAGTTATTGAGCGTGAGCCTGTCAAAGATAAAAATGGAACTGAGGAGAGCGAAACACACGTGCAAGAACCCCTTAATAAACAGCACAAAGGTAATGTAGTCAGCATTCATTCGCAAAAAAATACGAGAGTTGTCCTGCAGGAGCCCCGTTCTTTTGACGATTCACAGGAAATTGCGGATCATCTTCGCAGCAGAAAATCCGTCATCGTTAACTTGCAGCGTGTCCGACCGGAGCAAGCCATGCGTATCTTTGATTTTTTGAATGGAACTGTGTATGCTTTAAATGGCTCCATCTCCAAGCTGGGCCCTAATATCTTTCTTTGCGCGCCTGATTCTGTCGAGATTCAAGGTTCTATTTCTGACTTGATGAGTGAGGGATAAGGGTGGCGTGAGGGAATCTCAGAGGTGAAGGATTTGGATTTAGAATATTCGATTATTACAACAATAGGATTGCTATCACGGATTTATTTTTATATGATTATTTTCTATGTCCTGCTTTCCTGGGTACCCAATGCGCGGGAGAGCTACATAGGGGAACTGTTGGGTAAAATTGTTGAACCTTACCTGAGCATTTTCCGCCGTTTTATTCCGCCGCTCAGCATTTTGGATATTTCACCAATTGTTGCGATTATTGCTTTTAATTTTGTAGTATCCGGGTTGATTGTGGTCGTACGCTTTTTGTTTGATTTATTCACCTGAGGTGTTGACTTGTGAATTATGACGTATACGCCCATTTTCACCCGGACGAGCGGACTTTTGTGGATAAGGCAATAGACAGGGTGGAACAGGCCGCTTATCAGCATAAATTGAAAAAAACGGATTTCCTTGATCCAAGGCAAGCTTATATCCTGTCTACTTTGGTCAATCGCAACGGCGATGTGCATATGAAACTTGATGGAGGATATAAGGATGCCGAAAGAAAAAGGGCCATGATTGCACCTGATTACCGCCCGTTGGAAGATGAAGAAATGGGGATTTCCGTGCTTTCCTTGTCTTCCCCGGATAACAAATTGGATGAATTGGACCATGGAGATTTCATGGGGGCTATTTTAGGACTTGGCATAAAACGTGATAAAATCGGGGATATTTTTGTCATCCCGGGAGGGTGCCACTGTCTGGCAGCTTCAGAAGTTGCGGATTTTCTCCGGCTGCATATCAACCAGGTCCATCGCGTGCGGGTTCATTCTGAGGTTCTGACGGCGGATGCTTTGAAGACAATGCCCGTGCAGCTGAAAGAGCATGCCTTCACGGTTGCTTCCTTACGGTTGGATGCCATTGTCTGTGATGTGTACCGCTTGAGCCGGGCGAAAGCCCAGATTCCTATCCAAGCCGGCAGGTGCAGAATTAACTGGAAACCGGCTGGAGATCCGAGTACTCTCTTGAAAAAGGGAGATGTCGTTTCGCTGAAAGGATTCGGACGGTTCCGGGTCTTGGAAGTGGAAGGGATAACGAAGAAAGGGAGAATCCGGATCAGAGTAGGGAAATATGCTTGAATGATCGTTTTTTCATGATTGTTGCAGGATTAAGAAGATGAATGTCGAATACATGAGCATGAAGAGCCGGAAATGATCTGGTTTCGTGCGATTACTTTAGGAGGTGCAGTATGCCGCTTACGCCGTTGGATATTCATAATAAAGAATTTGCACGGTCCTTTCGTGGTTATGATGAAGATCAGGTCAATGAATTTTTGGATCAGATCATCAAGGACTATGAATTGCTGATCCGCGACAATAAAGAACTGCAAAATCAGGTATTAGCCTTACAGGAGAGGCTTGACCACTTTGTCAATCTGGAGGAAACGCTCAGCAAAACGATTATTGTAGCTCAGGAGACTGCAGATGAAGTGAAAAACAACTCCAAAAAGGAAGCACAGCTTATTCTGAAGGAAGCGGAAAAAAATGCAGACCGTATTATCAACGAGTCTCTCGCCAAGGCACGCAAAGTTGCTTTGGAAACGGAGGAATTAAAGAAACAAGCTTCCATCTACCGGACACGTTTCCGGACTTTGCTTGAGGCCCAACTCGAAATTTTGAATGATGGCGGATGGGACACTCTGGAATCAGAAATTGCAAAGCTGGAACTGCCCGTGGAGAAGGCCAATGTATAGCCTCCGCAATGAGTAGGCTTATTGACTATATAGGCTCAATTCGGTATACTCCTGTTAACTGAATCGTGTGAAAGCAATGACTGGGCCGAGTAATCCGGGTTCTGTGGAGTCAGCGAGTTGGGAGATGGTGTGAGCCCAACCTCCGCATCGGATGAAAATCCCCCAGGAGTATCTCTTGAACCATACAGTAGAGATGATCGGGTCATTCCGTTATCGATGTTATGAGTGAGAATCAGGGAAGGCAGGCTTTAGTTCATCAGGGGCATTTTCAGCTATCTTTTGAACAAAGGGCACTTTGTCTTCTTAGGTTCTAACAAGGGTGGTACCGCGAGTCAACTTCTCGTCCCTTCAGGGATGGAGGAGTTTTTTTTATTTTCATAGAAGGAGTGAACAACGTTGGATTATGGAAAAACACTACAGCTTCTCAAAACAGATTTTCCGATGAGAGGCAACCTCCCGACGGCCGAGCCAAAGATGCAGGAGCGTTGGAAGGATATGGACATCTATAATAAGGTTAAGAAGCATCAAGAAGGAAAACCGAAATTTATTCTGCATGACGGGCCTCCCTATGCGAATGGAGATATCCATATCGGACATGCTTTAAATAAACTGCTGAAAGATTTCATTATCCGTTTCAAAACGATGCAGGGCTATGATGCTCCATATGTTCCCGGATGGGATACACATGGTCTGCCAATCGAGCAGGCAATTGCCAACAGTGGTAAAGTAGACCGTAAGCAAATGAGTGTACCGGAATTCCGTGAGTACTGTAAAGAGTATGCCATGAAATGGGTAGAGAAACAAAAAGAACAATTCATTCGTCTGGGAGTAAGAGGAGACTGGGAACATCCTTATATTACTCTTCAACCTGAGTATGAAGCTGAACAAATCCGGTTATTCGGGAAAATGGTACGTAAAGGATATATCTATAAAGGGCTTAAACCCGTATATTGGTCACCATCTTCTGAGAGTGCTCTGGCTGAGGCCGAGATTGAGTATAGGGAAAAAACCTCCCTATCTGTTTATGTGGCTTTTGATGTGAAGGACGGTAAAGGAAAACTTCCTGAAGATGCTGCGGTAATCATCTGGACGACCACACCTTGGACGCTTCCGGCTAACCTGGGAATAAGTGTCCATCCGGATTTTGATTACGCTGTGATACAAGTACAAGGCAGAAAATATGTTCTTGCTCAAGGACTGCTTGAAGCGGCAGCTAAAGAAATGGAATGGACGGATTACCAGGTGCTATCCACAGTTAAAGGGAAAGAACTGGAATATGCCGTATGCAAACATCCATTCTATGACCGGGATTCACTGGTCATGAATGGTGAGCATGTAACACTGGAATCCGGAACCGGTTGTGTTCATACAGCTCCCGGACACGGGGAAGACGATTTTATTATCGGACAAAAATACGGCATTGGAGTGCTTAGCCCGGTCGATGACAGGGGCCATATGACAGCCGAAGCCCCTGGTTATGAGGGCCTGTTTTATGAAAAAGCCAACAAGCTGATTGTGGAAGAACTGAAACAAAACGGGCACTTGCTTGCAGTTAACAGTATCCGGCACCAATATCCGCATGACTGGCGGACCAAAAAACCGGTTATATTCCGTGCCACAGAGCAATGGTTTGCTTCAGTTGATAAATTCCGTGAAAAAATGCTGGAGGAAATCAAGGAAGTCAAATGGACGCCATCATGGGGGGAAGTCCGTCTTCATAACATGATTGCTGACCGCGGGGACTGGTGTATTTCCCGTCAACGGGCATGGGGTGTTCCGATTCCGATTTTTTATTGCCGCAGCTGTAATCACCATCTGGTTAATGAAGCCACTACCCAGCATGTAGCGGATATTTTCGCCAAGGAAGGCTCCAATGCCTGGTTTATCAAGGGTGCAAAGGAACTCCTTCCAGAAGGAACGGTTTGCCCGAATTGCGGACATGAGGAATTTACCAAAGAAAAAGACATTATGGATGTTTGGTTTGACTCCGGTTCCAGCCATGCGGCTGTCCTGGGTCAACGCAATGAACTGAGTTGGCCGGCTGATCTGTATCTGGAAGGATCGGACCAGTACCGCGGTTGGTTTAACTCTTCTCTGATTACCGGAGTGGCGGTTAAAGAGGAGGCCCCTTACAAGGGAGTCCTAAGCCATGGCTTTACTTTGGACGGAGAAGGCCGTAAAATGTCCAAATCCATCGGGAATACGATCGATCCGAACCAAGTCTGTGAGAAACTTGGAGCAGATATTTTGCGCTTGTGGGTAGCTTCTGTAGATTATCAACAGGATCACCGGGTTTCGGATAAAATTTTGAATCAAATAACCGAAGTGTACCGGAAAATCCGTAACACCTTACGCTTTTTACTGGGGAATTTGAGCTATTTTAATCCTGTGACTGATAAAGTGCCTGTGGAACAGATGGAGGAATTGGACCGTTATGCCTATATCCGATTGAACAGAATGATCGAAAAAGTGGTGCGGGCCTATGATGCATACGAATTCCACCTGGTTTATCAGACGATCCATCATTTCTGTGCGGTAGAGATGAGCTCCTTCTATCTGGATATTATCAAAGACCGTTTATATGCAAACAGTCCGGACGATCCGGCAAGGAAAGCTTCACAAACTGTTATGTATGAAACCCTGCTTGCCATCACAAAACTGATCGCTCCAATCCTTCCGCATACAGCTGATGAGGTATGGAGTTATATTCCAGAAGTATCGGAGGAAAGTGTACAGCTTGCAATTCTGCCGGAGGTTAATTCATCGGTATATTCAAACGGTTTGGAGGAAAAATGGTCTGAATTCCTGGGAATTCGTGACGATGTACTGAAAGCTCTGGAAGACGCCCGGAAACAAAAAGTGATTGGAAATTCTCTGAGTGCAGCAGTACATCTATATCCGGATCAGAAAACGTATGAATTGTTAACAAATCTGAAGGATCTGGATCAGCTTTTCATCGTTTCGGCTGTTACTCTCCATCAGCCGGGAACGGAAACACCGGAAGAAGCTCATTCCTTTAATAAATTGTCGGTACAAGTGATTGTCGCGGAAGGGGAAAAATGTGAACGATGCTGGATAGTTACACCCGAAGTGGGGGAAAATGAGAAGCATCCTACCCTCTGCAAGCGATGCAGTTACGTGATTGAACAAAGTGGAGTAGAGTAATAAGGAAAAACGAGCTTTTCTGTTTCTTTTGCGGAAATCAGTCAAGCTCGTTTGTCCTGCCCAGGAGGGTTGCCTGTGAAACCGGATCAAGAGGACCAAAATCGCAAGCTTCTACAGAACATCGATGAAAAAATAACGGAACTTGCAAAAAACATCGAACGGACCCAAATTGCCGATTACATGGAACTTCTGAATAGTCCGCGAAAATTGATAAAAAGAAATATTATTGCCGGTATCTCCAGAGGAGTAGGTATTGCCATCGGCTTTACTTTTTTTGCCGGTACTATTTTGTATTTGCTTCAATTACTCGGGGCCTTGAATCTTCCTATCATTGGCGATTATATTGCCGAGATTGTCAGATATGTCCAATTTCAGCTGGAGGGACACCGGTTTTAAAAGTAAAACAATTACTCCAAATCCTCGAGATATTCAGGTTCAAGAAGCGCTTCCCCTTCTCCTCCCTGGATATATTCTTTGTAGGCCTTGTTGCGGACAACCGATACATGTGAACCGAACATATCTGTTGCCAGAAAACTTTCAAAGGTTTCAACATAACCGTCGTTTTCATCGGCTTCCACATACATGTCATCATAGCTGGTCACTTCCCTGTCTTCCGCCATGGCCGGAGTATTGGAATTACCCCAGCTTTCAACAATTTGCCAGGCGTCTTCCCCGTCAAACTGATTTTGGTCATCCCTTTCGTCCAGGCTCGTACGGCCAAATGGAGGAGCCAGTACTTGTTCCTCTACCGGCCTGCGGGCCGAGACATTAGGATCGGGAACGTGATTAATGCAGTACATCGTAGTCGGAATCGCTTCAAGACGTTCATAAGGAATAGGCTCATGGCAATAAAAACAGAGGCCGTATTTGCCTTTTTCTATTCTTTCCAGGGCAATTTGAATCTGATCCAGCTGGTGTTCGGCACTTTCAAGGAGGGCGACATCCTTTTCCCGTTCGTACAGCTCGGTGGCAAGGTCGCCTGGATGATTATCATAAGAAGAAAGTTCACCGGTATTTTCACCTAATGATGAAGCGAGGCCAAAACGGTTATCGGATTCTAAATGTTTGGTTAAGTCTTTTTTTTCTAAAAGAAGCTGCTGCCTGATCTTGCCGATCTGATCAGCAGTTAAATGATTCATGAACAAATCACTCCCTTCCGCAATTCCTGTTTG
This sequence comes from Paenibacillus larvae subsp. larvae, assembly GCF_002003265.1. Taxonomy (NCBI): domain Bacteria; kingdom Bacillati; phylum Bacillota; class Bacilli; order Caryophanales; family Paenibacillaceae; genus Paenibacillus; species Paenibacillus larvae. The sequence continues at coordinate 1,529,870 of NZ_CP019687.1, read as the reverse complement.
TAGGGTTTGCAAGGGGCGGCTTTTTTAACTAGGTAAATCCTTGTAGGCCGATATCGTAAGCAGATGCTTACGAAGTGTTTTTGCTATGCAAAACCTTTAGGGGGGATGAGGATGAAGGCAGTAAAATATGCTGTAGTTGCACTGGCTGTGTTTATTATTGACCAGTTGACAAAACTATGGGTAGTAAAAACAATTCCTCTACAGGATTATGTGCCCGTTTTGGGTGAATTTTTCGGGTTCACTTCCCATAGAAATACAGGAGCGGCGTTTGGCATTCTGGAAAATCAGCGGTGGTTTTTTATCGTAATTACAATCATTATTGTAGTTGGAATCGTAATTTATCTCAGAAGTACAATCCGCGAAAACAAGAAACTTTTATCATTTGCCCTTTCTCTGCTGCTTGGAGGTGCACTGGGCAATTTTATTGACCGTGCCGTTTCGGGTGAAGTTGTGGACTTTTTTCAGGTACATTTCCAATTTTCCCTGTTCGGGCAAGAAATCGACTATATTTACCCCATTTTCAATGTGGCAGATTGTACCATTGTTATAGGAGTGGCGTTGATTTTCCTGGATGCCATTTTATCCTGGTTAAAAGAACGAAAGGGACAAAAGGTTGCTCAACATGAAGAATGAACATATAGAACTGGATGGCTTTGAGGATTGGATAGCTGGTGAAGAGCATGCGGGCGAACGGATTGATAAATTTGTTTCTGAATGTCTGGATGGCGTATCAAGAACTCAAATTCAGCAGTGGATCAAGGAAGGGCATATATCCGTCAATGAAAAGCAAGTCAAACCAAATTATAAATTGGCGGAAGGGGACAGAATAAAACTGAATATTCCTGATCCGGAACAAGTAGATATCCGGCCCGAACCTATTCCGCTCGATATTTATTATGAAGACAAAGACGTTATTGTCGTCAATAAACCAAGGGGGATGGTTGTCCACCCGGCTCCCGGGCATTCATCCGGCACACTCGTCAATGCCTTGATGTACCATTGCAAGGATTTATCAGGAATTAATGGGGAAATGCGGCCGGGGATTGTACACCGGATTGATAAGGATACATCCGGGCTTATTATGGCAGCCAAACATGACAAAGCCCATGCTAGTCTTGCTGACCAGCTAAAGGAACATTCGGTAACACGCAAATATTTGGCTCTCGTTCAGGGCAACCTAGCTCATGAACAAGGTACCGTTGAGGCGCCAATTGGCCGGGACCCTAAAGACCGTAAGCTTTATACTGTTACGGAGAAGAACAGTAAAGAAGCCGTTACCCACTTTGTTGTCATGGAACGATTTGGGGACTATACACTGACCGAGCTGAAACTGGAGACCGGCAGAACACATCAGATTCGCGTTCATATGAAATTCATTGGTCATCCTCTTGTCGGAGATCCTGCGTATGGAAAAAGCAAAAAAGAATGGATAAGGGGACAAGCTCTTCATGCGGCAGTACTCGGATTCAAACATCCGATGACAAGGGAGTATCTGGAATTCGAAGCACCCCTTCCTGAGGACATGAAGCAACTGATTCATTCTCTCCGAAATCGGTAGTTTTTGAACAAGTATCAGTCAAATCATGCAAAAGTTTAACCGAAAACTCCATTCTCCCGTCCCGGATAATTTTTTATCCTAAAGATAGGAAGCCTGATCGATACTCCAGCCTGCAGATTGGGCTTTCCTATTTTTAAAAAGGAGTAAAAATCGTATGACGGAACATAATGAAAGCTATATTCAACAACTTTTTGCAGAACGAATCGGCGGTGCCAACTATGGAAAAGGCACGGCTATTTATAAATTTGAGAAGATAAAACGGGCTAAAGCAGCTGCACGTCAGGAACATCCGGATACGGAACTCATTGATATGGGGGTCGGTGAGCCTGATGAGATGGCCGAATCCGGCATCGTAGCGAAACTTGCGGAAGAAGCTGCGAAGCCGGAAAATCGCGGCTATGCAGATAATGGAATTCAAGATTTCAAAGATGCCGCCGCCCGATATCTAAAGAATGTATTTAGTGTGGATGGAATTGATCCTGAAACGGAAGTACTGCACTCCATCGGTACCAAACCGGCCTTGGCTATGCTTCCTTCCTGCTTCATCAATCCTGGGGATGTTACCATTATGACAGTTCCTGGCTATCCTGTTTTGGGTACCCATACCAAATATCTAGGCGGGGAAGTATACAATGTTACGCTGACTAAGGAAAATCAGTTCCTGCCGGATTTATCGGCTATTCCCGAGTCAATTTGCAGAAGGGCAAAATTATTTTACTTAAACTATCCCAATAATCCTACGGGAGCGAGTGCAACGAGAGAGTTTTTCGAAGATGTGGTGGCTTTTGCCAAAAAGTATGATATTGTCATCATTCATGATGCCCCTTATGCGGCATTGACTTATGACGGAAGAAAGCCGTTAAGTTTCATGTCCGTTCCCGGGGCGAAAGAAGTGGGTGTTGAACTTCATTCTTTATCCAAATCATACAACATGACGGGATGGAGAATCGGATTTGTTGCCGGGAATCCGCTTATTGTCAAAGTATTCGGTGATGTGAAAGATAACAATGATTCCGGCCAGTTTATTGCCATTCAGAAGGCTGCTGCCTACGGGTTGGATCATCCTGAAATTACAGAAAAAATTGCTGAAAAATATTCCCGGCGCCATGACATGCTGGTTGCTGCTTTAAATGAAGTCGGTTTTTCAGCTGAAAAACCTCAAGGTTCCTTCTTCCTCTATGTTGAGGCTCCGAAAGGAATCAAAGGGGAGGGGCGGTTTGAAACAGCCGAGGATTTTTCCCAGTACCTGATTCGCGAGAAATTGATTTCCACTGTTCCGTGGGATGATGCGGGACATTTCGTCCGGTTTTCCGTTACCTTCGCCGCTGATGGAGTGGAGGAAGAAAAAAGAGTCATTAAGGAGATCAAGCGCCGTTTAACTGATGTACAATTTGAATGGAAATAAAAAGCTTGACTTTAAAAACGTGTAAAGTCATAATAATCGTCAAGTGAATAAGTACCTTTAACAGACAGTCCAGAGAGGCTGGCAAGGTAAACGACGATAAGAGTACTCATCAGCATGCGTGCTGGTGAATACCCTGAAGGGCACGCTGTGCCTATCAGGGGAGCTGCTCCATATATTTTCGTGTGCACATAAGAGTGTAAAACTCCTTGCCGCCAGGGCAAGGAGTTTTTTTGTTAAGGAAACAAATGATCTAAAAACGGTATCGTTCCTACGAGTTCGACAAAGCCGTTTCTGCTTATGTCCGTTCTCTGCGACAAAGGGAAAAGGAGGCACTCGCCAAGATGTTGGAAAATAAGCATACCATTATGGATGAAATGGGAATCAGAAGGGCACTGACCAGGATCGCCCATGAAATTCTGGAAAAAAACAAAGGAGTAGAAGATTGCATTATCATCGGTATCCGTACCCGCGGCATTTATCTGGCGGAACGTGTAGCCCTCCGCATTCAGGAAATAGAGGGTGTGCCGGTTCCAGTTGGAGAACTGGATATCACTTCCTACCGGGATGACCGGATGAAGGTAGAATCGATGGAAACGATGATGAAGGGGGAAACGCTCCGAATTCAAGATAAAACCGTCATTCTTTTTGATGATGTCCTGTTTACGGGACGAACTGTAAGAGCAGCGATGGATGCACTAATTGATCATGGCAGACCACGGATGATTCAACTTGCCGTACTGCTTGACAGAGGACACCGGGAGCTGCCCATCCGCCCCGATTATGTTGGCAAAAACGTACCTACATCCAGACATGAAAAAGTCGTTGTAAATTTAAGCGAGATTGACAACCAAGACGAGGTCGTCATCATTCAACAGAGGGGGAATTAACGTGAGCGCTGTGCAAACTTTATCCGCAAAGCATTTGATTGGACTTAGAGGAATGAGTCGCGGGGAACTCACAAGCATTTTGGACCGGGCTGCTTACTGGGAGGACCATCCGGTTAAAGTAAGCAAGCAGTTGGAAGGGAAATTTGCGGCCAACCTGTTTTTTGAAAATAGTACGAGAACCCGTTTTTCCTTCGAAGTAGCCGAAAAAAGACTGGGTATGCAGGTCCTCAACTTTTCATCCTCCCAATCCAGCGTGCAAAAGGGAGAGAGCATCTATGACACCCTACGCACACTTGAATCCATAGGCAGCGACGTTGGAATCATTCGGCTGACGCCAGTCGGACTGCTGCCGGAATTGGCGGAAAAGATGCATATCCCTCTCATTAATGCGGGTGACGGCAATAATGAACACCCTACTCAGGCGCTGCTTGATCTTTACACAATGCGAAAGCATTTTGGAACTTTGCGGGGGTTGACGGTCTCAATTATCGGTGATATCAAATACAGCCGGGTAGCCCGTTCTAATCTTTGGGCTCTGCGGGAGCTGGGTGCCCGTGTCCAATTCTGCGCACCCGAGATGATGCAGTCGCTCGAGCTTAGCGGGTACGCACCTTACGTCAGTATGGAGGAAGCCCTGAAAGCGGATGTGGTGATGCTGCTGCGTGTCCAGCTGGAACGGCATCCTTCCCAGCTGTTTGGCTCAAGCGAAGATTACCGGAAGCATTATGGACTCACAAAGGAAAGAATGGAACAGATGAGCAGCCACTCGATCATCATGCATCCTGCCCCGGTTAATCGGAACGTGGAATTGGATGATGAACTGGTCGAATGTCCCAAATCCAAGATTTTCACCCAAATTGTCCATGGAGTTCCCATCCGGATGGCGGTAATCGAAAGGGCATTAAACTAAACAAAGAAAGAAGCAGATTTATTCATTACAGACTACTTTTAGGAGGAGAAACATGGGTACATGGATCATCAACGGATTAATTGCACAAGGGACGGAAGTACCGCATATATCCGGAGAAAAACCGGTGAACGAACACCTTTACATTGAAAATGGCAAGCTTGCTGGTATTATGCTGGCCTCTGAGGGTCTTCCTGAATTGTCGGGCCACAACGTCATTGATGCCGCAGGAAAACTAGTTGCTCCCGGATTGATCGACATGCATGTACACCTCCGAGAGCCTGGTTTTGAACATAAAGAAACCATTGCAACGGGTACCCGTTCTGCGGCAAAAGGCGGTTTTACAACCATCGCCTGCATGCCCAACACTAAGCCCGTTATCGATACGGCTGAAACCGTCCGTTTGATTTATGATAAGGCCGAACAAGAGGGCAGCGGTGTCCGCGTCCTTCCGTATGGATCCATCACGGTGAGGGAGCTTTGCCGGGAATTGACGGAGTTTGAGGATTTAAAAAAAGCGGGGGTCATTGGCTTCACCGATGATGGTGTGGGTATCCAAAGCGCGCAGATGATGAAAGATGCCATGAACTTGGCTAAATCACTGGATATGCCTGTAATTGCCCACTGTGAAGACGATACCCTGGTAGTAGGAGCACCCGTGACAGAAGGATCCTTTGCGAAAAAGCACGGATTGAAAGGGATACCTAATGAATCCGAAGCCATTCATGTGGGACGTGATATTCTGCTTGCGGAGGCAACCGGCGTACACTATCACGTCTGTCATGTAAGTACTGAACAATCCGTCCGGCTTATCCGCCAGGCAAAGCAGCTCGGCATTCATGTTACGGCTGAGGTTTGCCCTCACCACCTGATCTTATCAGAAGAAGACATCCCAGGACTAGATGCAAATTGGAAAATGAACCCGCCGCTTCGTTCTCCAAGAGATGTGGAGGCTTTGCTTGAGGCGGTGGAGGACGGTACGATCGACATTATTGTAACGGACCATGCTCCTCACAGTCAGGAAGAAAAAGCAAAGGGTATGCAGCATGCACCCTTTGGTATCGTGGGACTCGAAACAGCTTTTCCTTTAATGTACACCAGGTTTGTGGAAACCGGCAGATGGAGCTTATCCTTCCTCCTGGACAAAATGACGGCAAAACCCGCAGAAGTGTTTGGGCTGAAATCCGGCAAAATTGAAATAGGTCAAGATGCGGATATAACCATTATTGATCTGGAGAGTGAACATCCAGTTAATCCGGAACAATTTTTGTCAAAAAGCAAAAATACTCCTTTTGCAGGTTGGAAGCTAAAAGGATGGCCGGTACTTACTATGGTGGGAGGCACCACCGTTTGGTCTGATGGCAATCTCTAAGGAAAGCGGAGGAGGAGAAGACATGAAAGCAAGACTACTACTTGAAGATGGCACGATCTTTACAGGCAAAGCCTTCGGCAGTGAAGGCGAGTCCGTTGGCGAGGTCGTTTTTAATACAGGAATCACCGGTTACCAGGAAGTTCTTTCAGATCCGTCGTACTGTGGACAAATCGTAACTATGACTTACCCGCTGATTGGCAATTATGGTATAAATCGGGATGACTTTGAATCAATCCGCCCTTACATTCATGGATTTGTCGTTAGACATCATGAAGAGGTCCCCAGTAACTGGAGAGCGGAATATACACTAGACCAGCTTTTAAAAGAATACGGAATTATCGGTATCAGTGAAATTGACACACGGATGCTGACAAGAAAAATCCGGCATCATGGTGTGATGAAGGCCCTGCTTACAACATCCGATACTTCGAATGCAGAGCTGTTTGAACGCCTTCACGGGGCCCGGCTTATGCGGGATCAATTATCCAGAGTATCTACCTCTCATATTTACCACGCTCCCGGGTCTAAAGAACGGGTCGTATTAATGGATTTTGGAGCCAAAAATAATATTGTCAAAGAACTGACCAAGCGCGGATGTGAAGTCGTGGTGGTTCCTCATGATACAACAGCAGATCAAATACGGAGATTAAACCCGGACGGAATCCTCCTGTCCAACGGGCCCGGGGATCCGAAAGATGTTCCTTATGCCGTAGAAGCTGTGAGCCAGCTACTGGGTGATTACCCTCTGTTCGGCATCTGTCTCGGTCATCAATTGTTTGCCCTTGCCTGTGGGGCAGACACGGAAAAGCTGAAATTCGGCCATCGTGGCGGCAATCATCCGGTTAAGGAACTGGAAACGGGGCGCTGCTATATTACTTCGCAGAACCATGGATATTCGGTCAAAGAGGACAGTATTCAAGGGACTGGACTCATTGTTACACACATCAATAACAATGACCGCACAATCGAGGGACTGAAGCACAGCAAGTTTGATGCCTTCTCTGTTCAATATCATCCGGAAGCGGCACCGGGGCCGTTTGACTCAGGATACCTGTTTGACCAATTTATCGACATGATCCATACCTTTCAGGAATCCCGTCCCGGGGAATCCAGACAAGCCCGGATGCTTGCGGAATGGGAAAAGAAAAACCGGATAACAGAAACATCTGCGAAAGGATAACTTCACTATGCCCAAAAATAAAGGTTTTAAAAAAATTTTGGTGATCGGTTCCGGACCGATCGTCATTGGCCAGGCGGCAGAATTTGATTACGCCGGCACACAGGCTTGCGAAGCATTAAAAGAAGAAGGCATGGAAGTCGTTCTCATCAACAGTAATCCGGCCACCATTATGACAGATACGAATATGGCCGACAAGGTATATATTGAACCGATCACGCCAGAGTTCATTACACAAATTATCCGCCAGGAACAGCCTGACGGCCTCCTTCCGACACTGGGAGGGCAGACTGGTCTTAATATGGCGGTAGAATTGGCTAAAATGGGCGTGCTTGAAAGAGAAAATGTCAGGCTTCTGGGCACACAGCTGGATGCAATTGAAAGGGCTGAGGACCGGGATTTGTTCCGGGAACTGATGAAAGAATTGGAGCAGCCGGTACCGGAAAGTACAATCGTGACTACCGTGGAAGAAGCCGTTAACTTTGCAGGAGAAATCGGCTATCCGATTATCGTCCGTCCCGCTTACACATTGGGAGGAACAGGTGGAGGTATATGCGGTACTGAGGAAGAATTAATGGAAGTAGTATCTTCCGGTATCCGGTACAGTCCTATTGGGCAATGTCTCGTTGAAAAGAGCATCGCCGGTATGAAGGAAGTTGAATATGAAGTAATGAGGGATAAACACGATAACTGCATTGTCGTTTGTAATATGGAGAACCTTGACCCTGTCGGCGTTCATACAGGGGACAGCATCGTAGTCGCCCCAAGTCAGACTTTATCCGACCGGGAATATCAAATGCTGAGATCGGCATCCCTGAAAATTATCCGAGCTTTGAATATTGAGGGCGGGTGTAACGTACAGTTTGCTCTGGACCCGCAAAGTTATCAATATTATGTTATTGAAGTGAATCCCCGGGTTAGCCGGTCATCTGCCCTGGCTTCCAAAGCGACCGGATATCCAATCGCCAAAATGGCGGCCAAGATTGCCATCGGGTATACGCTTGATGAACTTATGAACCCGGTGACCGGACAAACCTATGCCTGTTTTGAGCCGACGCTGGATTACGTTGTGTCCAAAATCCCGCGCTGGCCGTTTGATAAGTTTACATCAGCCAACCGGAAACTGGGAACACAGATGAAAGCAACAGGGGAAGTTATGGCGATTGGCCGTTCCTTTGAGGAATCCATCCATAAAGCTGTTCGTTCCCTGGAAATTGGTGTGCATCGTCTATCGCTCAAGGAAACAGACCAGCAATCTAGGGAAGATTTGGAACAAAAACTCCAGAAACCGGATGATGAACGTCTTTTCCTTCTGGCTGAAGCTTTCCGTAGAGGATATACCATTCAACAGCTTCAGAACCTTACAAAAATCGACTGGTGGTTTCTGCATAAGCTGGAGGGCATGATCCGTTTTGAAGAACGGATAGCATCGGGTGAGTTGAGTCAGAAACTCCTCTATGAAGCCAAACGTTTGGGTTTCACAGACCGGGCTATTGCTGAAATCCGCAGTCTAAAGGGGTTAACCTCTTATACAGCTGAATCAGAAGTAAGGGCATACCGGCAGGAATTAAACCTAAAGCCTGTCTATAAGATGGTGGATACTTGTGCTGCCGAGTTTGAAGTGGCCACTCCTTACTATTATTCAACCTATGAAACCGAGGATGAGGTTCTGGATAACGGGAAAGAAAAAGTGATTGTGCTCGGTTCCGGACCGATTCGTATCGGGCAGGGAATCGAGTTCGACTATTCCACAGTTCACGCGGTCTGGGCTATACAATCTGCTGGTTATGAAGCGGTCATCATAAACAACAACCCGGAGACGGTATCCACAGACTTCAGTACTTCAGACCGGCTATATTTTGAGCCTTTATATCTGGAAGATGTTCTGAATGTTATCGAAAGGGAAAAGCCCATTGGTGTAATCGTTCAGTTCGGCGGCCAGACAGCTATTAATCTGGCAGAACCTTTGGCCAAAGCCGGAGTTCGCATACTTGGGACCGATCTGAAAAACATCGATCGGGCAGAAAACCGTAAGGAGTTCGAGGCTCTCCTGACGGCCTTGGATATTGCACAGCCTCCGGGTGGAACAGTAACCAATGTAGACGAGGCAGTCGGAACAGCTTCCCAATTTGGTTATCCGGTTCTGGTCCGGCCTTCCTATGTACTTGGCGGACGTGCGATGGAAATTGTTTATTCGGATGAAGAACTCTTGAGCTATATGGAATATGCTGTGAAAATAAATCCGGAACACCCCGTCCTAATTGACCGTTATATGCTCGGCAAGGAAGTGGAAGTGGATGCCATCTGTGACAAAGAAACGGTTCTAATTCCGGGAATCATGGAACATGTAGAAAGAGCCGGAGTACACTCGGGTGACTCCATTGCGGTTTATCCTCCACAAACCTTATCAGATGACATTAAGCGTAAAATTGTGGAGATTACGACGAAAATAGCCAAAGGCCTTGAAATTGTCGGGCTGGTAAACATTCAATTCGTTATATTCCAAGATAAAGTGTACGTCATCGAAGTGAACCCGCGCTCCTCTCGGACGGTACCTTTCCTGAGCAAAGTGACCAATATTCCAATGGCCAATGTGGCGACACGGGTGATCCTGGGTGAAAAATTGGCTGACCTAGGCTATGAAAGCGGACTTTATCCGGAAGACAAGTTTGTCTCGGTCAAAGTTCCGGTCTTCTCCTTTGCCAAACTGAGACGGGTAGATACAACTCTTGGCCCGGAAATGAAATCCACCGGAGAAGTAATGGGGCGTGATGTGAATTTTGAAAAGGCGTTATATAAAGGCCTGATTGGTTCCGGAATGAAGATTCCGTCAGCAGGCACCATCATCGCCACAGTAGCGGATAAAGATAAAGAGGAAGCGGTCCGAATCTTCAGCGGGTTCTATCGTTTAGGTTACAAGATCATCGCTATTGGCGGAACAGCGCAAGCCTTAGAAGAAGCAGGACTACCTGTAAGAACCGTTAATAAGCTAAGTGAAGGTTCTCCAAACATCCTGGACTTGATCAGAAACGGTGAAGCACATATTGTCGTCAACACGCTGACCAAGGGAAAGGAGCCTCAGCGTGACGGATTCCGTATCCGGAGAGAAGCGGTGGAGAACGGAATTGTGTGTATGACGTCGCTGGATACCGTATCCGCTCTTCTGCACATGCTGGAGGCTATCCATTTCTCATCGAGGGCTATGCCTGTAAAAGCTTAAGCTGAAAAAAGGCATCGGTTAGGCTGTTATTTTCGCCAACCCGGTGCCTTTTTAAGAGATAATAAGGGGGAGAACTTATGAGCTCACGGGAACAGTTGGCTGAAAAGATAATGGTCGCTTTGGATTATCCAACGGCCGAAAAGGCGGAACAGCTCATTCAGCAGCTTAAAGGAATTCCTTGCTACATGAAAGTAGGAATGCAGCTGTTTTATGCAGAAGGTCCCGGTATTGTGGTACAGTTAAAAGAGCAGGGATACAAAGTATTTTTGGATCTAAAGCTTCATGACATTCCAAATACGGTAAAAGGTACGGCGGAAAGTCTTACCCGGCTGGGAATTGACATGTTTAATGTGCATGCCGGCGGCGGACGTGCTATGATGGAAGCGGCCAGGGAAGGAATGGAGCGGGCTCTGGGAAGCGGTCAAACGAGGCCTTGGTTCATTGGGGTCACTCAGTTAACAAGTACCAGCCGTGAAGTTTTAAATAAGGAAATCGGAATTGAGGGAACGGTCGAGGAAGCGGTAATTCATTATGCTGGGCTGGCAAGAAAAGCCGGGTTAGATGGTGTTGTGGCTTCACCGCTGGAAGTGGCCTACCTCAAAGAAACGTTCGGCCCCTCGATTCTTACCGTAACCCCAGGCATTCGCCCCAGGGGAACTGCAATTGGTGACCAGACGCGTATCATGACACCGGAAGAGGCAATACATGCCGGGACGGATTATATGGTTATCGGAAGGCCGATAACAGCAGCACCAGAGCCAAGAGCAGCAATGGAGAACATCTTGGATTCCCTCTTGGACTGATTTACTTTCATCAGAGAGCGGGAACAATGAATTAGGAGTGATTTGAAACATGAAAACTTTAGACAAAATCGCCGAACATATTGCAACTTCTTTATTAGACATTGAAGCGGTAACGCTCCGTCCGCACAATCCATTCACCTGGACCTCAGGCATCCAGTCCCCTATTTATTGCGACAATAGGCTGACTATGTCCCATCCTGAGATCAGGGGAGCTATAGCGGATGGATTTACTGCGCTCATTTCAGAAAAGTTCCCGGAAGTAGAGGCTATTGCCGGGACAGCAACGGCAGGCATTCCGCATGCGGCCTGGGTATCGGAGCGGCTGAATCTTCCCATGATTTATGTGCGGGATAAGGCGAAAGGCCACGGGAAAGAAAATCAAATCGAAGGCATGCTTAAGCCGGGGCAGAAAGTTGTTGTTATCGAGGATTTAATCTCAACGGGCGGAAGCAGTATTAAGGCTGGAGAAGCCATCCGAGCTTCCGGAGGAGAATCCCTTGGAGTTACGGCTATTTTTTCATATCAGCTGGAGAGGGCTGTTCAAGCTTTTGCACAAGCAAATCTTCCTTTATACACACTAACCAATTACACCATCCTGCTTGATGTGGCGGTTAAAAAAGGATATATTCAGGAACAGGACCTGGAACAATTACAGGCTTGGCGGAAGAATCCGTCTTCTTATGGCATAAGGCAAGCCTGAGATCGATAACCCCGACCAAGAGAAAAGGCTTGGCCATCCATAAGGAGGCGAAGCCTTTTCTCTTGGTACATTATATTCTTACTCTGTGACCCTGCGTCCCATTATGAATTCTTCAAATCCGAACCGTTTAAAAAGCTTGATACTGGGAACATTGTGCCCAAAAATGAAACCGAGCAGTCTTACTCCGCGTTCCGGATTTTTTCCCAATAGGTAAAGATGGATTCGGCACCCAGGCGGAAGTTTTCCAAATCGAAATTTTCATTAGGGGCATGCAGGTTTTCTCCGGGGAGGCCAAATCCCATTAAAACGACCGGGGCACTTAATGTTTTGCTGAATACATCAACAATCGGGATAGAGCCTCCGCTGCGAGTGTAGGAAGTTTTTTCACCGAATACTTCTTCCAGGGCTTCAGCAGCTTTTACCATCAGCGGGTGATCGATCGGACTTAGGAACGGGTTTCCTTTGAGCTTCCGAATCATATTCACTTTAACGCCTTTGGGTTGGTTCTTCCGAATATGCTCTTCTATGCAATTCATGACCTGTTCGGGGTTCTGATCGGGTACGAGGCGGCAAGCTACTTTAGCTTTAGCTTCAGCCGGAATAATAGGCTTAATGCCTTCTCCCTGAAAGCCCCCTGTAATGGAGGTGATTTCAAAAGTAGGACGGGCGGTTGTCCGCTCTATGTAGGTAAATCCCTGTTCACCGGTTAGCGCTTCCAGGTCCAGTTCTTTCCTGACTTGCTCATCACTGTGGGGAAGGCGGGAAAGTGCCTCCTTCTCTTTTGCGGAAAGCTCCAATACATCCTTGTACATGCCTTCTACTGCGATTTTTCCATCAGGAGTATGGAAGGAAGCCATAAGTTCAGTGAGTGCATGAATCGCATTGGGAACTCCGCCGCCATATAGGCCGGAGTGCAGGTCCGTATTGGCTCCACGCACCTCGATCTCAAACGCTGCCAAACCTCTCATTGCGTATTCCAGAGATGGCTTGCCTTTATCCAGCATGGCGTTGTCAGAAACCATGATAAAGTCGGCTGCCAGCAATTCTTTATTTGCCTGAACGAACGGAGCCAGGGAGGGGCTTGCCACTTCCTCTTCGCCCTCAATACAAAATTTTACGTTTATTGGCAATTGACCCAAGATATTGATCAGAGCTTCCACGGCTTTTACATAAATAAAAACCTGCCCCTTGTCATCAGTTGCCCCCCGTGCATACAGCTTGCCACCGCGAACTTCAGGTTCAAATGGAGGATTAAGCCAGGCTTCCAGCGGCTCTGCCGGCTGCACATCATAATGTCCATACACCAAAACCGTTGGTTGTCCGGGTGCATGCAGCCAGTCCGCATAGACAATCGGGTGGCCCTCTGTCGGCATTATTTGTACATGTTCCATTCCCGCGGTTTTAAGTGAGGAGGCCAGCCATTGTGCGCAGGCCTCAATATCAGGCTTATGCAGGGAAACGGCACTGATACTCGGAATTCGAAGGAATTGTTTAAGTTCCTCCAGATGACGCTCCTGATGCTGCACCATATATTGGTGAAGGTGTTCATTCATTATGGAAATTCTCCTTTTATTCGTTTTAATTAAGATTTTACCACAGGATCAAGGTCATGTCCTATTTTCACATGAACAAATGGTATACATTGGCTGAACCTTTCTTGCAGGACTTTTTACAAATGTAAGCGAACTATTTAGGCAAAACTTTTAAGGGCAATATAGGACCTCATTCATAAATATATAGTAGGAAAAAAGGAGTTTGTTCCTAGAAAAAACAATAATATCGCTTATGGATCATTTAACTTCCTCATAGTATACTGATTACTTGAGACTATTCCAAAACAGCACAAAAACAGGTGTTAAAACAGAGAAAAGCATATACATCTTGCGGAAATCAGCACCTAAATCGTTGGAGGTACACACGAATGAGGAAATGGAAAAATAAAATTTTGGCTGCTGCCCTGACTTTCTCCCTGATGGTCCCGGTATTGAGCGGATGTTTCAAGTCGGACTCTTCAAGTGAGGATGAGCAGACGCTGCGTATAGCCACTACACTTGGTTTTGGTGCCGATGCAGAAATTTTCCGTCTGCAGTATACAGAACTCTTTGAATATGCCCATCCGAATACGCGGATTGAGCTGATCCCAATAGGAGAAGAACGAAGCGGCGGGCAGCTTGCTGCTGAATCAGAACTGGAAAAAAACCGTCAGGATTCCCTGTTGAAATTAAAAGAGCTCATGCAAGGGGATCATCCTCCCGATGTGGTGATGGTCAATTACGACCAGCTCCCTGAATTAATTAAGGAAAACCGTCTTTTGGAGCTTGATGCCAAGTTGAAAAAAGATAAGTTCAGCCTCTCAGGGCTGGCTGACCCGGTAGTTAAGGGGATAAGACAAGTTGGTAATGGAAGCTTGTTTGCCCTAGCGCCTACTTTTTCTTCAAGCGCCCTGATATATAATAAAAAATATTCGATGAAGCTGGTATACCTTATCCCAAAAATAATATGAACTGGGAAGAGACTTTTGAGCTTGCAAAAAAGGTAACAACAGGAGAAGGGGAGGACAAAAAGTATGGCTTTTTCTTCAGCACACAGTCGCAAACTGACTTGTTCAGCGGTATGCTTTTATATACAGCTCCGCTGCAAATGAGAATGTATGATGAGCAAGGAACGAAGATGACAGTAGATACGGATGAATGGGAAAAATCGTGGAACACCATTCTGGAATTAAATAAAGCAGGAGTTTTGCCAAATCCTTTAAATATGACGCAAGATCAAAAAAATATGGCGTTTTATGATTTTATTTCCGGTAAGTTAGCTATGGGAATAGTCACCTACAGCCAAATCAACCAGATTGCCCAGGCAAATAAGCAAGTTATCGGCCAGCAGTCCAATAATCAAAAAACAACCGGAAATAAAGCAAAATCTGTATCACCGATTGAATGGGATGTGGTTTCTCTGCCTGTTCATCCGGGTACATCTAAATGGACGCCCAACTTGAATTTAAACGGCGTTATGGGAATAAATAACAGAAGTTCTAAACAAAAACTCGCGCTTCAATATCTGGAGTTTGTCAACGGAGAAGAATGGGCTAGGTTGAGATCCAAAAACAGCTATAACTTAATGGCCCAAAAGAAATATAATAAACCCAAAGACGGGCTGAATTATAACATAGATGCATTTATTCAAGGAGTTCCGGTACCACCTTCAGATTATAAACTGCAACAGGAAAAACCTAACATTAATATGGTTCAGGGAATGGGACGAAAACAATTTCTGGAAGTTCTTCAAGGCAACATTGGGACAAGGGAGGCCCTGAAGGAATGGCAGGCTTCCGGCAATGCCTTTCTGCAAAAACTGAAAAACGATCCGAAAGCTGTGCATGAAGCTAACGAAGTAAAGTAAAAGAAACTGTTGACTTATTTGTTTGAATTTACATTTGATTATTTCAACTGGCTGACATACACCTATAAAAATAGGCCGGGTTCCTTCTATTTTAACAGAAAACGATCACCTTCTCTTAAGATGGTGATCGTTTTCTGTTGATCCGTTTAACCTCTAAGTATAAAGGTTTGATGAATGTTCCATGAGGCCTCTCCTTCACGGACAAACAGATGAATTTCATCCACAGGGGAAGTATAATCAACCGGTTTCTTGCGCAAACTTGCCAGTACGTCATGCAATTCATCACTATCCATTTTCTGTCCAATGGTGATATGAGGGTTGTAAACGTAAGGCCGCTGTTGTTCCCCAAGTACTCCCGAGTTAATGGCCATGTGTAAATCGGTTACCGGTTTCGGATCGGATAAGGCTAAGTAGATCACGTTGTTTACCGGGTAAAAGGAAGAAAAACGATTGAAGTGAATAGAGAAAGGTGCCCAGTTTTTTGTTACTTCTTCTAAATGCAGGGAGGCCTGCTCCAGTTTGTCCGAACTCCAGTCCTCTTTCTCACGAATGGTTAGATGAGGCGCAATAACACTGTAGTATGGATCAAAGCGCTTTCGATAGCTGTTTACAAAATCACGGACTTCTTTGGATGGATGAATGGCGATTCCAAACTGCATACAAAAGATCCCTCCCTTATAGATTATTCCTTTTGTCTGTATTATATCTTTTTTCAGGGGCAAGTCACAAGAACCGCTTTTTTCTTGCTGCCCGAAACCAAACCCTCAGCTTGTTCATATACTGCTAACACCAGAGCTGCGGCGTAAGGATCACAAGGGGAGTGATTGGCATGAAAAGACGGGTTCACGGTGTAGAAATACAGAAAGCTGTTTTAGGCTTTATTGCAGCAAAGAGGAGTGGAGTTGGAGCAAATCGCTGAAATTGTATACGCTATGCAGTCTCCCTTTTATCCTGATATTTCGATGGAAGCCTGTTTAAGTTCCGTCAATGCGGTTTTGGAAAAGCGGGAACTTCAGCACGCCTTGCTGGTAGGAATAGAATTAGACCGCCTCGCTGAGCAAAAACGCCTATCATGAGAGACATGGAGGACAATTCCATGGAAGATGAGCCTTAATAGGGCGGATTTATGGATATACTAATTATGTAAGAAAATGCTGAGTTCATGGAGTGAGCCCAACATGAATTGGATTTATTGTGCGAAATTATACAATACTAAATTCCAGGCTGGGTGTCTGGCTAAACGTATGGAAGAAGACTGGTGGATATACGGGTATACATGTCCGAGAGAAATTGAAGTGTTCCGTTCACGCAGAGGAAGATTCGGTGTAAGATATTTCCTGTGATTTAGGTATTGACTTAACCTATGTACATGATGTATAGTTATTTTTGTCGCTGCGAATACAGCAACTTAATAATAACGCGGGGTGGAGCAGTTCGGTAGCTCGTCGGGCTCATAACCCGAAGGTCGCAGGTTCAAATCCTGTCCCCGCAATTCATGTACATAGGGGCCCTTAGCTCAGTTGGTTAGAGCAGTCGGCTCATAACCGATTGGTCGGGGGTTCGAGTCCCTCAGGGCCCACCACTAAAACAAGCCGGGGTGGCGGAATTGGCAGACGCACAGGACTTAAAATCCTGGGATGGGTGACCATCGTACGGGTTCAAGTCCCGTCCTCGGCAGTTATCTAAAAAAAGGTTTGTTATTATTTTTCATTTGAAAAGTAATAGCAAACCTTTTTTGCTAGAATCTTTCTAGGAGATTGTTGGCAAGCGAAGTATTTGATATAATAAAACAGGAACATTTGTTTGTAAGTCCGGGGCATGGGTGTATGAAAATGGGACATACGGCACAGGAGATATAAGCAATAAAAATCATCACAGTTCCGGCCTATGGTCATAACATATAGACAGGTATTTTTGGGAATCTTCACATAATAGCTCTATTTACTGTGTTAGAATGGGAATATATGGTTTTGGGCAAAAAAGGCCGGGAGGGATTAAACATGTCTATTTCATTTCAAATTCTGCTTGAGGAAGAACGGATAATTCGCGGAGATTTTTTTCCATCTGCTAATTTAACCCGAGGTATTCTAATCATTTGCCATGGTTTCAAAGGGTTTAAAGATTGGGGCATGTTTCCTTATGCCGCAAGGAAGATCGCACAGGAAGTCGATGTGGTTACTTTCAATTTTTCCTACAATGGTGTGGGAGAGAACTTGACGGAATTTACAGAACTTGAGAAGTTCGCGCATAATACATACACCCGTGAACTTGAAGATATCAACTCGGTAGTAACATTATTTTCCAATCACGAGGATGTAAAAAATACACTGCTGGATCAGCAATCCGCAGGGAGAGGCGAGCCTGTTGTATTCCATTCCTGTGAATCAGGCCTTCATGCTCCCGTTGCGGGTTCTTCAAGCCTTCCTCTATTTCTTTTGGGACACAGCAGAGGAGGCGGAGTCAGTATTATTTATGCACTGGATCATGGTACGGAGATCGCAGGGGTGATCAGTTGGAACGGAATTACGAATGTGGATCTATTTAGCCCCAAGATCAAAGAGGAGATGAGGACTAAAGGGCGTTCATCTGTACAAAATGCAAGAACCCGTCAGGAACTGCCGCTGGATGTAGAGATTCTCCATGATATGGAAAGAAACAAGGAGCGATTTGATATCTACTCCAGAATTCGAGACATTCAAGTACCTTTGCTATTAATACAAGGGACGAAAGATGCACTGCATTTGCGGGAAGGCTCCGAACGTTTGGTTAAATTAAATCGGGCGGTTAACTGGGTCCAAATCGAAGAGGGGAATCATACTTTTAATACGGTCCACCCTTTTAAAGGGACGACTAAGCCTCTGGAAAAGGCCATTGACGAAACCTTGGCTTTTATCCGGAAGAAGCTGGAAGATTGGAAGATACAAGCAAAATCTGAATCTAAAACCGATACCGGTTAACTGGTATCCAGCGAAATAACCAAATATTGGTTTGCTAATTTTTACAATATCTTATATATTAGTGTCTGTTATGTTAACGAAAATTGTATCATGATTAAGTAAACAAAAGGAGAGGCACTATGTTAAAGAAAGCGACGGCAGGAGTTATGATCGCAGCTTTATTAGTGACGGGTGCAGCTTGTTCCAAAGCTAACGACTCGTCTGCAACAAGCAGTCCTCAATCTACTCAGGCGGCAGCCAAAGATAATCAGGGAAAAGTAAACAATAAAGCGTATTTGGATGCCCGCTTGGCGGAAGAGAAAGTCAATACTTTGTTCCATGAGAAAAAAGTGGATAACAATCCAGTATTGAACCCGGCTTATGGAGATAAGCAAAGAGCGGTGGATTTCCTCGGCAAATACTATGATACCGCACTTGCAAATCAAATTGTGGATCATTATCTGACTGACCAAAAACAAGGCGAAGCGATTGTGGTAAAAACAGATAAGTTTTTCCAACCTTCGATCATCGAAAACAAGAAAGAAGACATCAAGTTTGATGATAAATCCAATGCCGATGAAGTAACCTTCACTACAAAGGATAACCTGACCTATGTAATGAAAAAGAAGGGTGATACCTTCATAGTTATGAATGTGGAGAAGAAATAGGCATGATGCTGAAGGCTTTCCAAAGTGGAAAGCCTTTTTATAAAAATGAATCGTTGACAAACAGGCTATTTCTTGATAAGATACAAATTGTCTCTAATAATTTGACCTGATAGCTCAGCCGGGAGAGCGCTATCTTGACAGGGTAGAGGTCGTGGGTTCGATCCCCGCTCAGGTCATTGTTTAAACCCTTATTCTATAAGGGTTTTTTAGAACAATGGTCTTCTGCAAAAGCCCATTGCTCACAAATTGCTCACCTTTAGTCAGCTAAAGTCCTTTTTTAAGGGCAGATTCAAAAATATCCGCAGCATCTTTTTGCATATCAGGAAGTACGTATGAGTAGATATCCATTGTGATTCCTACTCGACCATGACCGAGTCGTTCAGAAACAACTTTGGGGTGCTGCCCAAGTTGTAACATAATTGTGGCATGAGTATGGCGTAAGTCATGAAAGCGGATATTAGGTAGCTCCAGCGCTTCACATCGTTTATGAAAAACGTTTTGAAGTGTCCTTGGGGCTATTGGTCTACCGTCCTCATGACAACATACTAGATCATGATTTTGGTATTCAGGACCGTGTTGGACCATATTTTTATTAACCCAGTGTTTATGTTTCTTGAGGGCGCTTATCACTTCTTGTGAGAGCGCTATTTGCCGTTTGGCATTTTTTGTTTTTGGTTCCTGGAATATTAGACCCATCTTAGTCTTCGTAAGTGCTTGTCTAATACTTGCCTTTCCTGTTTTTAAATCTACATCCTTCCAACGTAATCCTAGGATTTCTCCCCGTCTCATCCCTGTATATAGGGCCAAAATGAATGCAATTCTATACTGATCCGCGGGTACATTGTCAAGAAATTTCCTTACTTCATCCATACTCCATGTTACAATATCCCTTCTCTCAAATTTTGGGGCGTCAACGTTTTCCATTACATTTTTAGAAATGAATTGCCACTTCACCGCTCTTTTAAAAGCAGAGCGTAGAAGTGAATGAAAACTGTGTTATACTCCTGTGATAAGCCTTTTTCATTCAGTTCTACATAAAATTTCGAAATTTGATGCGGTGTTATTTTTTGGATTTCATATTTACCTAGGGCCGGAATGATTCTCTTTGTGATAAGAACTTCTCTCAAATCGTAACTTGTTTGACGCATATTCGGTTTAGCATAGTCTTTTAGCCACAAAAGTAAATACTCTTCTAATGTCATTCTCTTTTCTTCAACGTATTGCCCTTTATTAATTTGATTAATTAACTCATTACAGGCAGCTTGTGCTTCTGCTTTTGTCCGGAAGCCTGATTTTGTTTTCTGTTTTCTCTTTCCATTTTCATCGAAACCCACATCAACAATATAAGACCATTTAGTTCCACGTTTTTTAATTGAACCTTTCACTCTTTTTCTCCTTCCGTAATTAATTATTTATATAAACATGCTTGAAGAGCATGAAGTTTTATGAAATGGGAACATATGTTCGATATAAAGACATGATGATCCCAATAAATTTATGTATAGACATGTTAGTAGTAAATTTTCATTTTTTCAGGGATTCCGTTTTTCTGAAAAACAGAACTTAAAGTTTCACCATTTTCAAACTCATAGTTAGAAAGGATTAGGTAGATCGCAAAATGATGAGCTTCCCGCTCATACTTATTTGCCACAAAGAAAGTATGCCTTATAATAAAGTAGTGACTTATTTCTTTGTGAAGAACAATGTGGCCAAGTTCATGAGTGCAGATAAATTTCTCTTCCTGTGTACCTTTCAGATTATAATCTAGGAGTATGAATTTTCTTCGTAAAACCCTCAGACAATATCCTTTGACACCTTCAGGAAGATCAACATATCTGATATGGACGTTTAATAGGCTCGCTAATTCGAATGGACAATTTGTTTTATGTTTGCGGTACAGATAATTGATTTTTTTTCGAATTCTCACTCGTCTGCCCTCCTAGTTGTAGGAACCCGCGTTAATCAGTTTTTTTCTTTTTTCTATTTTTGTATGCTTCTTTGTTCATTTGTTTTGCTTCCCAGAATACCGCTTCAACTATGCCGATCATCTTAGCTCGATCTTCAGGGGAAAATTCAATTCCATCATAATAAAGCACATCCGGATCTTCTAACATTTTCTTGAGGTCGCGTTTATCTTTTGTAGTTGCCCAGGATGGCACCGCTTCTTTTTCTTTTTCATAACCCAGCAGATAATCAGGACTTACATTATAAAACTCTGCAAGTTTATGAAGCATGTCATGCCGCGGTTTGGCTATTTCATTTTCCCAAGAATTGTACCGAGCTCTTTTTATGCCAAGTTTTTCAGCCACCTCATATTGACTTAAACCCTTTGATTCTCTAAGTTGAATAAGCGTTTTACCAAAGCTCATAAAATAACCTCCAAAAAATTATCCATTACCCCCTTGACGGATAATTAAATTATCCGATCACAAAGCTATCCAAGAGCTGTTGACCGCCTTTGTGAAATGACTCCAGAGGAATTATTGACAGTCATGTCCGTTTACTCTTTTACTTTTTACGGATATACTATGTATATAAAGCCTGCGCATATTGTGCGCACAAAGTGTTTATACTATCTATATTCTATAGCAAAAAGACAAAACGTGTTGCCTCACGCTTTTTCTTTGATACAATCAGTTGCCTTTTGATAGTCAAATTCATTTTTTAGAAACAGTCGCTTTAAAATATCCTTGGCCGGGATTAAAGCGACTGTTTTTGTTACCGCTATTTTTGTATAAACTCCACTACAATGGTTTTGAAAACCCATTCAATAAAGAGCTTAAAAAAATCGCCCACGCGTTCACCTCCTTTCTAACCTTTTAAGAATAGAAAGAAAATGATAGACGCCTACAACTGATTGTTACTTCTATTCTATATAAGTTGAACGAAAGAAAATAGCAATCAAAGTCGCACGCACAGCCGGTCAATAATGGCATGAGGATGCTTCATGATTTCATCCATAAATTGCCCGACACGCAGACGGATTTCGGAAACGGCCGAATAGAATACGTTATTGATCACACTGGACTTGAGCCATTTCCAGAGTCCTTCTACGATATTTAACTGAGGGCTGTATGGAGGCAAGTACACAAGCTCAAGCCGATTTTTTTGCGCTTCCAGAAACGGCCGAAGCAGCTTTGCATGATGAATCCGGGCATTGTCCAAAACCAGAGCCAGTTTCCCTGTTGGATAAGTCGCCATGACCTTTTGAAGAAAGGAAAGAAACGTTTCAGCGGTGTACTGTTCATCTTCTTGCCAAACGATGTGTCCCGTTTCATAGTCAACCGTGGCCAGCAGTTTGACCCCACGATGCTTGCCCGTGGTTGGAATGATGCGTTGCTTCCCGCGAAGGAACCAGGTCTTCTGAATCGCCTGGTAGTCCCGGATCATCGACTCATCCTCGAACAGCAAGTGATCAATCTCCTCGTTCAGTAGCTTTTTTTCAGTTCAGGAAAGGTCGTTTCGGTGAAATGGCGTTGTTTCTTGGGATCTGCTGCTGCGAGCGTGTAGGTCGGTTTCGTATAGCTGAGCCCTAGCCGCTCCATGACCTTGGAAATGCCTCGGAGCGAATAGCAATGGCCCCAGTCGCGTTCCACGTACGTGGCAATCAGTTCAAGCGTCCAGTTGTGCTTTGCCGTAAAGCCGACCTCATGGGGAACCGAATAGGCGACGGTTTGTTTCAAGCGATCCTGCTGCTGCTTCGTCAACCGAGTAGGAGCACCTGAGGAATGCTTGATTTGCAAGGCTCCCAGTCCACCGTTCTCGTACGTATGAATGTAACTGCTCACCGTCATTCGGTTTCGATTCAAAATGTCAGCGATCGCCTTCATGGATGTGCCTTTCAAATGCAAATAGATCGCTTGGTAGCGTTCATACATTCGGCGCTCTTTGGTTTGTTGCATGGCTGCCGTTACTTTTGCCAGTTCGGTATGTTTATCCATTGTCATCCCCACTTGTCTATTCTTGATCTGTTTCTTATTCGACAAATGGTTCCTTTTTCCTTGCCAAGGTTTGCTAAGAATATTGATTCAACTTATATAGCACGACTTTCGATATATGCAATATTATCCAAAAAAAGTATTTGCACATTAAACTCGCAAGCATAAGTCTGCGGGTCTGTTTCTATTATGGCTCCTGCTTAACCCTTTAACTTCAAATGGTAGTAGATTCACTATATTCTCTAGAACGGATAAATGAATTCAGGCTTTCTCATGTCTGATTTTTAGTTTGCCATCAGTTGTTCCCTCTAGAATTGTGTCTCCCGCCTAAGAGGTGCTTATAAGCGTCGGGAAAGAGATGCGAAAAGCGTCGAAGAATAGACGGCTTGTTCGAAGATGATTTTAACACACATTATAATTAATGAAAGGTGTACAGTGTCACAACTAAGCAAATAAATTTAAAAAAAGCATTAAGTGCTCAGAATTACCTATTAAAAATTAATAGACTAAAAAACACTTTCATTTAAAAGGAATATATACTACAATATGGAATTAAAGGGAGATAATTAAATTTTCTCCTAATAAATATTGGAGGTTGTTCTATGAAAAAGATAATAGCATCAATGGCGCTGGTGGGAATGTTAGCTGGTAGTAGTGCAGCAGGGGCGATTCATGCAAACCCGTTAAATCAAACGGAGAAAATCCCGGTTGAAAGTAACCACTATACTTCAAAGATAGTCGTAGAAGATAATTTTACAAGTTGGGAAAGTAGTATTTTTAATCGGCTTATTCCAGAAACATCCATCATAAATAATGGAACCTTGACACTTAAATACCCGAACTATGAGCTGCTTACTGAGGTTTATACTGATTATGTAAAAGTTGAAGCTGGGAAAAAATATAAAATAACGTTAAAGAATGTTGAAGGTAATGTGTTGGTTGCTGCAATGGGACTAGACTATTTAAATGAATGGGAAGATAAAAATAATCAAGGAAATAACATCACTCATGTTTTTACAGCTAAAGAATCCACAGTTGCCTTCGCTTTAAGGGGTATCCCAGAGGTTTCTTTACAAGGTTTTGTAGTTGAACAAATTGATTAAAGCATCAATTTAATCAGCAATACTCTTTTTCTAAGGTAATGCACAAAAATAACATACTCTAAACTTCCTACACCCATAAAAAAGAAGATCACGAAGACATTAATTAGCCATCGTGATCTTCTTTTCTGCGAATTGGAAAAATGTTCATTTGCACACATCAATAGAATGGTAACATACTTTATCCCTGCTGACAAGAATTAAAAGACATTCAAACAAGAAGGCAATAATGAGGTGCTTGTAAAATAACTAGAAAAAATTAAATTGACTTAAATAACCTTAAATAGTAATATATAGAAGCGGTCCTTCGCGTTATCTTATATTGAGGAGATGGTAAACATGTATTTGTTAAATTGGGGAAAAAGAAAGAGCGTTATTCTATCTATGGCATTTCTCATGGCCTTGACCTCTTTTGTGAGTATAGGCTTAAAACCTGTTGCAGCAGCTGAAAAGAGTGATTCACAAACAGAGTTGGTTGCTCTGGTGGTAAAAGATAACTTGGAAAGAACCGGAGATTTATTGAAGATAAAAGACAAGCAAAAACTTAAGCAAGCTTTAGAAGCAAACAATTTAGAACTTTCTGTACAAGATATTCAATCACAAGTAGATAATTTCAATACCATGTTACTCGGATTGCAAGGACAGGATAAAAAAGAGCAATTACTTAAAGCATTACAAGAAGTTGAAAATGAGATTATAAAAGCGGAACGTGCTGCAGGCGTAAGGACACTTGGGTGTTCTGACGTATTAGGAGGAATAGGTTGGGCACATTCATTTGCAAATGGAGTATTTGGAGTTTTATTAAAGGTACCTAGTCCTCTTGGTTTAGGAGTCTCAGCGGGCATTGGAGCTGCATACTATCTGGGTAGTTTAGCTTGTCCAAAATAAAGTGGTTGCAAATGAAGATTTTTAAAAAATACGAATTAACTATCTTGCAATTAGTACCGTTGATCATTTTGTCTTCCCCAATAACATCAAATTTTAGCAGAAGTATTCCTATTTATGTTTCAGTTGTTTTATTCATTACTGCTCTTAATGTTTACATGGAAACCTTGTTAAACAAAAGACACACGCGGGAACAAAAAGCAGTTTGGTTCCTTGCAACATTTCCGTTTAATTTTTGCATTGTACTTTTGTATATGATTTATCTTGGTTAGTAAGGAACCAAACTTGAAGCACGCAATAGAAAGAGCACTCAGGATGATTTTCCTAGGCGCTCTTTTGTTACTTTTTACCATCTACTGGTAAGTTAAATAATTTGCAGGTTTCCAGAATATCCTTCAAAAGACTGCGGCATACGCCCACTTGCGCCTCGTCGTGAGTATTTTCAAAAAACTCTATCCTACTTTTGATTTCTACAACCCGTCCGATAAGTGCACAGCTAATTACATTTACCTGGGTGGGTGTAAATACTTCATATGGATCAATTTTCTCCATTCCTTATTCCTCCCCCTGAACTTCTTCCAGCAGTTCATCTATATCTTCTTTGTTTGTGACATACTCTCTGAGTTTTGTTAGAAAACTCAACATGCCGTCCCTAGTGATTTCTGTATATTGGACTGTCGCGCTGTCAGTAATTACGTGTAATACTACCTTGTTCATCTGATTTTCAATTTCGAGGTTTAGAAGCATTTCACATGTGTTCAAGATCTCCGCGATCTGCGCCACTGACTTTCCACGGCTTTGGTTCACTTTTAAAATGGTGTTCATTTATCTTGTCCCCCCTTAACCAGGTCATATGCTTTAACCAGGTTTTTTACTCTTTGTACAATCACTACATCCGAATGGTCTGACCATAAAAGTAAACGCAAAATGATTACAAACATGTTTTCAGGTGAACCCTTACATTCCGACAGATGGTCGTAATAGTTACGTACCGATCCCAGGTAATCTCCCATTCCTTATCCCCTCCACTTACAACCGGCTTATTTATTCCGAACTACTCTAATCAGCGTAACAATACTAAGTACAAAAGCTGATAAGGCAACGATCCATGTAATTATGTTCATGTCTATTACCTCCATTTATTTTTTACCGCTATTGTGTTAAGATTGGGGTGGAGGGGAAAGCATCCCCTCCGAGGAACCTTTTAACGTTTGCGTGCGAAGCGTCGTTTGCGGGTTCCTTTTTTCTTTTTCTCCTGTCGGCTGTTAAGGTTAAGTATTATTGCCGTGCTAAGTTGAACTAATGCCGTCAGGAAAAGTACCCAATCTCTTGCATCCAAACATTTTCACCCTTTCTGGAAGTAGGTGTATGATCAATTTGTTAATCAATATGATCAACTTCCTATACATAATATAAACCTTTTTGATTAACATATCAATAGAAATAACCAAGATATTGAACAAATTTATTAACTTTGTTATTATTGGGTTTGAAAAAGGGGGTGTTAGTTTGATCGTCAATAAATTAAGTGAGGTAATGGGTCGTAAGCGATTAAAGATATCTGATGTGGTGGAAAAAACAGGGCTTGCTCGTAACACTGTGACTGAGCTTTATCATGGGAGAGCAAAGAGGGTGGATCTTGAAACGTTGGACAAGCTTTGCAAGGCTTTGGGATGTCCGTTAGAAGACATTTTGATCTATATAGACGAGGAAAAGACCACAGAGGGCTAATGATATGCTCCCATCATTGTAGAATAGAAGTTTTTTGTTTTTCTACTGTCTACTATGATGGGAGCATATCAAAATGCTGTGGCGGTTTTTTGTTGGTTTTGATTTTCGCGTTTTTGGTTGTAGGCAAGATTGTCAAGGGGTACTGAGGAAAAAATTAAAAAAAGCTCTTACAAAAGCTCTTTGCAACCATCTCACCCAAAAACCCTTGTTTTTGCAACCGAGTAGTTGCCAAAGAAAATCCGTTGTTTTTTATGTTCTCATGCTCAACCATACATTGTCAGCATATTGTGGTTATCACCACCCCTAAACTTCCCTTTGAGTGATGAACGGAATTCTGCGTCGTGGGGTGGTACTTCTGGCAAGCAGGAAATAGGCCGCACGGTTTTTCGCTTAGCATCCGGATTGGACACAAAAGCGAAGCCGTGACGGCCTATTTTCAATTATACAGGCTATTGCCGTAAATATGTTATTAACCATGCCAATTTGTCTAAAGGGTGTGGCTTTTCGAGAAAGGCACCTTTTCTGCCGACTACAAGCATCCCTTTATTATTTTGCAACCATCTAATTTTTGCAACCGAACTTTTTATGTCAAGAAAAAAACCAGCCAAATGACTGGTTCGTATGGCCGATGATTAATGGGTTCAGCGGCTAAAAACAAAAGTTCTAAATATACCTACCCAAAGATTCGCTGATGATACTTTCAATGATTCTATAGTGATACAAAAAATTTAGAAAATTATTTATTCTCCATAAGGTCAGGTAATGAAAAATTTTCCTTCGCTTCCTCTATCTTCCTTTCAATAATTTCTTGAAGTTCGTCCATTTCTAGTTTCATTAATTCTTCAACCATCTCGATTACCTCCTTATTACTAATATGAAGGGCCCTTATAAAGAAGTGCCGATTGGTGGAATATCCTTGTGGTTGTCGCCATTCATATTTATCTTATGCTCTAATTGCGTTTTTTGCAACTCCATTTGTTCTAATTCCAAACGATCTTTCCACTTCATGTATAAGCCGACAACGTTTTTGTAAGGTGCCCCTTGTTCCTTAATGCAGATAGCAATAAATGCTCGCGTTCAATCATTTTACAGTACTCTTTAGCTATTGGGGTATAAACCAATTTGTCAACTGCCAATCCTTCTAATATGCCAAGACTAAAAAATTCAAGTTCATTAAATAACTGGATTAAACCTGAATCTTGCTGTACAATGACTTCTATTCTTGATTCTTTGTCTAAGTTCTCAATTGAAATATTGAACTCTCCATTAATTAAATAAGAAGTATCTTTTCTTTTAGGAATTTCGGCTCTAAATTTTCTCAAGTATTCGTCATAAGCAGGAATAAATTTCCTTGCAAAGTAAGCTAAAACTTCGATGCTTTTTTCCACAGATGCTCTACGATTTTTATCCACCATGTCTTTTTTTAACAATTTCAATTGCTTAACCCCTATAATTATACTAAGGGACAACAATATGCCACAGAAATAATATCCGATTTCTAATCCTTCTTTTAATGTCGACCAATCCATTTTCTCACCTCTACATCAAAGTTCGACAACAAAGAGGTTTTTCCTTCAAAAATAAGTAATTATTTGTATGTAAATGTCATTTTCCTGATAGTAGGACAGTTACCCCATAAGAATTCTTGATAATGCTCCTATCTAACAAAGAAGATCCGTGAAAGCCGCGGATTATTCTTGAATCGCAATACAAAAAGAGCGCTCAGAATTAACTTCCTAGGCGCTCGCGGCTTAATGTGCAAAAAAATAGCTCCCAAAGCAGGGAGCTATCATGAAAATGTTCGGTGAGGAAATCAACAATTCCTATATAAGAGTAGCACTCTTAACGCCACCTTCCAAGCCCATGAAGCCCGTTTCTAAAACAGGCTCCAACAGTCCAAGCGTCGTTTGATCTCTGTCATAAGATATATTGAGCTTAAAGGGAGGAGTGTTCTTATATGAGTTCATCTTGTGGAGGATACGGCGGTTCATGTTACGGAGGGTTGTTCACGAATACGGGAACCATTTTAGTCCTGTTTATTTTATTGGTTATTGTTTCTCGGACCTTTTTGTATTAAACAAGTGTGGGAGAAATAGGATAACCTGTCTTTATGGCAGGTTATTTTTGTGCAAAATAAAAAGCCCCTAAAGGGCTTATTTAAACAACCTTTTAATCATATTCCAGAAGCTTACTGTAGTTTTATTGTATACTTTGTTTTTTAAAGCTCTTTTAAGATTGCGTATTGCCCCATATCCCCGCGGCATTTTTATACCAGCTCGGTGGACAATCTGTCTCTTTATGCTCGTTCTGGCTGCTATGCTCTTTTTGACACTTGGTTTTCTCATTCCAAATTTCATTTAGCAGCCCGTCCTTTTACTTGAGCTTAAGTTCTACTTCGTACGTTTTTGATTCGCCGTCCAGATCAACGTCACCGCCGACATGGCCTCTCCATTCAAGCTTTATCCATTCGACGTCCGAAGCTTTACTATTTTTTAAATACCAGACTACATTACCACTTTTTTTTACGCCCTTATCAAGCTCGCCGCCTATGTGGTCCGTGCCACCAAAAAAGGTGTCTCAATTTGTTCGCCCGTTGATGTAACAAGCCGAGCTTGATCTGGGTATGTTGTAAATTTTCCGTCCGTAGTGTTATGTAGATTTATTTTAATTCCAACAGCCGAAGCATCCATTTTTGATGGGTCATCTTTCTGGGGTGCCTTATCGCTTACAACAACTTTTTCTATTTCAGTTTTAAGCCCTTTAAAATCATCAGTCCACTTTGCGTTTTCATAGTATGTCCAGATATCTTTCTTATCTTTTGATGGTGCCCCTGTTGCAGCCGGTTCTTTTTTGCTTGCTTCCGTAGATTTATCTCCACAGGCTGCTAATACCCCCATTAATGAAATAATCATGACCATGCTTAAAAACTTTTTCATTACTTCATCTCCTTTTAAAAATATCCAGAAGTAACCAGTTTAACTTAAAATTAATATACGGGACAAGCATTAAATTTGTTTCAACTTGTAGTACGCAAGTTATTTGTTTTATAATAAGAACAAATGTTCTTGTGAAAGGTCTGATCTGAATGCTGTCTGACTTAGAAAGAAAGACACTCCGCATTTTGTATAACTTCTCAAAATTGAACCGCAGGATGCCTAACATCAAGGAACTGGAAAAGAAGACAGGCGCCCGAGAGGTTAATATATTCAATGCCTTAGATGGTTTGCAAAAACAGGGTTATATCGAATGGCAGCGGCGAGATACACAATCCATAAAAATCATAACCGCCTGGGAAGAGCAGCCCAAAGAAGAGCCTTTGAGGAAGTACCTCAAGGCTCTTTTTATTGCTCACGAACTTAAAAAAAACAACGGAGGTATCGAACCTAAATTAGCCCAAAATCGCCATTTTTTAGACTGATTAAACACAAAAGACTATAAAATCATCAATGAACTAAATTGACAGGGTAGAGGTCGTGGGTTCGATCCCCGCTCAGGTCATAGAAGTCCCTGTATATCAAGGGCTTTTTTTATTTTCTTGATAATGGATTCATCTAGCCAAATCATGACTTGGGGACGGAAATTTTGGAGGAGCAAATTGATGGGCTAATATGATTTTCAATATGATGCATATATGTTTTGTATGCCAGGGGAGACACAAATTTCCGTTTTTGACGCATACTTAGGGACCCATTCATTTTGAATAAATTGGTTTAATGTCATTTTTTGAGGGGCGATATATACTCTGACTCAACTTCAATTTTGAAATTATAGAGCTGTTCGTTAAGATATTCTCTTGGCTTTTAGTTGTTTTCAATAATGCTTGACACTAGCATTGGGAGGTAAGAAAGATGTTTAACAAGGACAGTATTTGTGTAGACGTTTGGTGTAGAGCGGTAGTTACTGGGGTGTATCCATACAGTGAAGTCCCTGACCTGCACAATCTCCGGGAATAATCGGCAAAAAGCTTGGGAAAATGAAAGAAGAATCAGTCAACGCCAAATAATAAGGCGTTATTTTTATGCTCAAAAACAGGAGGGGACATATGGCGCAAGTAGGAAAATGGGCTGTGGCGGCAGGGGGTATAACCGTTTCGTACTTTTTCGGAGGGTGGGGGGCTGCGCTGGATATATTCCGTTGGCAGTTATTCTTAATTACCTTACGGGAAGGGTAACTGGTTTTATTGAAGGAGGATTGAATTTCATTGATAGGTGAAAATATGTATGCTTTTTTAGGCATATTTAAAGCTATATTTAAAGTAAAACTTGAAAGGAGAAAAACATGAATAGAGCAATAGAATCTAGTTTAAACGGAAATGAGGGAGAGCAAAACTGGATACGGCAGCTTCGAGGTACGTGGATTTCCACAGTTTTTAATATTGACTGGCCTTCCCGTAAAGGATTGCCTTCCGAACAGCAGAAACAAGAATTTATTCAAATTCTGGATGACGTGAAACAGATGGGGATGAATGCGGTTGTTGTACAGGTTAGACCGATGGCCGATGCATTTTATCCTTCAGAATATGCACCCTGGTCGGAATATTTGACTGGTACACAAGGGAAATCACCCGGATATGATCCTCTGGCCTTTATGGTAGAAGAGGCACACAAGCGTAATCTGGAATTCCATGCCTGGTTTAACCCTTACCGGATCAGTACCCAGTCCAGTCTGGACAAGCTATCTGCGAATCATCCTGCACGCCAGCATCCCGATTGGGTTGTTACATACGGGGGCAGGCTTTACTTTAACCCCGGTCTGCCTGAAGTGAAACAATACATAACGAATAGCGTGCTGGAAGTTGTCCGCAATTATGATATTGATTCTGTTCATTTGGACGATTACTTCTATCCTTACCCGGTCAGCGGGGAAGAATTCCCCGATGATGCCGCATTCCGTACATACGGAAACGGGTTCGGCAGCAAAGCGGATTGGCGCAGGGACAATGTGAACCAATTGGTAAAAGATTTGTCCCATGAGATTAAATGGGCGAAAACATATGTCAAATTCGGCATCAGCCCCTTTGGGGTATGGCGCAACAAGTCATCCGACCCGAACGGTTCAGATACAAGAGCGCTAAGCAGTTACGAGGCCCAGTTTGCCGATACACGCAAATGGGTGAAGGAAGAATGGCTCGACTATATTGCTCCGCAGGTATACTGGAGCTTTGATTTCTCCGCTGCCCAATACAACAAAGTGACCGACTGGTGGATCGAGCAAACACAAGGGAAAAATGTGCATCTGTATATAGGTCACGCTGCTTATAAGGTCGGTGATGATAAAGATCCGGCGTGGAACAATCCGGATGAAATACCAAACCAGATCAAGTACAATACGGAACGGTTTAATCAAGTGAAAGTAAGCGTGTTCTTCAGCTACAAAGATCTGAAAAGCAACCGGCTTGGCATCCGGGACCGCCTAATCCAGGATCTTTACCGTTGTCCTGCACTTATACCTGCCATGCCTTGGATTGAAACCATGAACAGAACATTACAATTAACAGACTGGCAGTGGAAACAGCTCTATGACAATATGGGGGAAGCCTGGAATGCAGGAAAGTTTACCGATTGGGGCTGGATGGTCAAGATTGAAAACCATACCCTTACCGTTGACGAATTCGCATGGCTGAATAACCACATTTTGGTGAATAGCCTGTAGGAGGTCAATATACTGGTGTGTATTATTGCTGTGATAGATGTGATCTTGTTGAAATAGCAAAAGGAATCAGACTGCCAGTTCGGCTGGTTCCGGTTCTTTCCGTTATCCGGGGTATCACCTACCCTTTTATAATTATTTTCCTCTTAACTTCTTGGTGGTTGAATAATAGACGTCTTTGGTTTCGTACCTGACTATATGCTTGGGAATTGGGACGCAATGGTGTTGGTTTATGATTTCAATAGTGTGAACGATTGGCACTTCTATACTGCGGCGGATCGAAAATCTCTTTTGCCGGAGGGCAGCAATGTCCTCCATTAAAAGGACCAAAGTTTCTTTTTTAAGTGTCCAAGTTTACTCATGGGCATCTACCTCCTTTTATAGTATTCATTATATAGTATGCGGGGAGGGGGACTTCTTTTTTGCTTGGACAAAAGAACACCCAGACTGTTTTCAAACTTTTGTTTCTTGTTTTTGAGGGTTCTTGATTTTGCTAAATGATTGATCCTTGGCAAGAAAATGTTGTTTTGGGAGCTTAAGAGTTAAGATACAAAAAGGAGAAACAAAATGGAACAGGGGAGATCTTTTAGTATATTATTTGTTACAATAATGTCAACTATTAGTAAATATAGAGGAGATTTATAATATTATATAGAAGTATAGTAGAGTACCTAAAAAATACAAGGAGGATCATAACTATGATCACAAAGAAGACGTTAGTAGTTGTAGCAACCTCTCTTACATTAGGTTTAGGATTTACGGCAGGAGTTACTCCCACTTTTGCACAATCAGACGACTCTCAAAGTCCGATATCTTCTATTGAAAAACAGGATCAAATTCAATTTACGGGATACATCACTTCCATTGATGATGTGTATGCAACGGTTGTAAATGCCTCAACAAAAGAAGAAGCTATGCAAGGAAATTGGGTAGATTTAGTCAATCAAAATAAAGTATTACTTGTTCCTGTTCCACAAAACGAAAAATTGATGGTTGGGGATAAAGTAAATGTCTTTTATCAAGTAGCGACTATGTCAATTCCACCAATTGCTTCACCTATTACTATCGAAAAAATATCTGAGTAATTCATGTAATAAAATTCAAGAGTCCAGCCTTACATAGGCGATCTCATTTATCGTAATCCGTTGATTTCTGATATAGTTTTAGATCTCAAACTCATAAGTTGTCATCGTGAAAAAGGCACCGAATCTTTGGCAACCAAAAAAGGATTAGTTAACTTTACTAAACTGTATTGCCAATGGATGAAAAGCGAATCGCTTATCGCAGATGTAACGGTTCGGAAGAAATACCAAAAAGCCCGCCCGAACGCCAGTGCGTCCAAGGCGGGTTTACATGGTTGTCTTACTTACATCGTCTGAAGCACAAAGTGCATGACGAACAAAAGCGAAATGATATAGAACAGGGGCTTCACTTCTCGCCATTTACCAACCGCGATATGGAATAGCGCATAGCTGATGAAGCCGATCGCGATGCCGTCCACAATGCTGTGCATGAGCGGAATGAACGCGATGATAAAGAAGGCGGGAAGACCTTCTTCCATCCGTTCGAAGGAAATGTGGCGAACTGCGGGCATCATCAAGCCGCCAATGAAAATTAGGATCGGCGCTACAGCCTGATCCGGGACGAGCGTGATGACAGGCATTGCAATAAATGAAAGCAAGAATAGTGTTCCCGTTGCGATTGAGGCCCAACCTGTTCTTCCTCCGGCAGAGATGCCGGCAGCCGCTTCTACGGTCGATACAGTTGGACTCGTGCCGAAGATTCCACTCAGAATGACGGTGAGCGAAGTGGCCTGAGTTACACGTTTGAAGCGCTCCGTCCTTCCGCTCATTTTCAATTGGGCATTAATAAGTCCGACATTCTCGAACACGATGACGAGCGTCAGCGAGAAGACCGCGATAACCAAGGTCGTAATTGATGCACCTTTCACCGATAACTGGCCGAACAAATCCCCATAGGAGGACCAGGAGGAGCCCCCGACGCCTGTTGCTGCCTTCGAAGGCACAGCTTTGAACAGATAGGCAAGTGCCGATCCTCCGATAATGGCCAGCAGCAAGTTGCCTGGAACCTTACGGATGTACAGGATGCACGTTAGTGCCAAAGTGGCAAGCGTCACAAGCACACCCGGATCGGCGAACGATTGCACGGCAATCACCGAAGATCGGTCCGATGCAATAACGCCGCCTTTATGCAAGCCGATGAGAACCAGCATCAGACCGATACCGACCGAGATTGCTTCTTGAAGGGAGGCGGGGATGGCCGTCCGCAGTTTCTCGACGAGAGAGGTCATGCTGATGGCAAAAAAACAAATACCGGACATCATGACGGCGGCCAACGCTTGTTGCCATGTCAAGCCCATGCCCTGGACGAGCGTGTACGTGAACATCGCATTAATCCCCATCCCCGGCACAATTACCAAGGGGGCATTGCCCCACAAGCCCATAATAAAGCAGCCAATTGCTGACGCGAGGATCGTTGCGATAATACCAGCTTCCTGGGGAATACCGGCATCCGCCAATATCGATGAATTGACAATAATAATGTAGACTGCCGCAAAAAAAGATACAGTACCAGCTAACAGCTCCCGCCGCCAATCGCTTGGGATGAGGCGGGTAGCCGAATTAGGTGAAGTCATTTCCTTTTCATGTGATGATGTCTGTTTCTCTTGGTGGTCCAATGAAATACCTACTTTCCATTGCAGCCCCTCACCCAACCCTTTCAATTGTTGAAATATAGACGGCATAAAGCCGTTATGCGCTTTATTGTAACACATTTGGAAATGAAATATAAAACTTTCGTATGATTCAGAAGCGTAAAGAAAGAGTAAGGAGGAAACGTACAATCAATTCAGATTATAAAGGCTTGGGAAGAGCCTCCGAAAAATATGTACAATCTCCAATATTCGGAAGGGCTTTTCGATGGACAAACGAATAGGCAAACATACTAAAAAATGCACGGAGCATAGCTATGAACCAATACGACTTGGATGTGTTTGGTAAAGGCCACGAGTACATGACTGGGGGATGGATTGGGGACGGAATTTTTAAGGAGCAAATGAATCAAACTTCACGTCCTAATAAAAGGCCTTGAGGAACACCTCAGGGCCCTTTTATAATCATTTTCTTTTTGACTTCTTGCTTCCTGAACAGCATACGTCTTTGGTTTCGTACCTGACTATATGCTTGGGGATGGGAATGCAATGGTGCTGGTTTATGATTTCAATAGTGTGAACGATTGGTACTTCTTGGGGATGATAGAAATTTTTAAAGAAATACTGCGGCGGATCGTAAATCTCTTTTGCCGGAGGGCAGCAATTTCCTCCAAAAAAAGGACCAAATTCGTTACTCATGGGCATCTACCTCCTTTTATAGTATTCGTTATATAGTATGCAGGGGACTTCTTTTATGCTTGGACAAAAGAACATCCAGGACTGTTTTTAAACTTTTGTTATTTTCGCCTTTGGGGCCCCGAAAGTGCTACATAAAGTCCGTCTTGAAGTATATCCGACTAGGGGAGAAAAAGAAAATTCCCCAGTCAAATGACCGGGGAACGGGGCATTAGTAATTATTGTAAATGAAACCTTCATAAGTAACCGCACAACTAAGTTTGTCACAATTAACTCTTTTTGCTACTAAGTTTCCAGTCCAACCAAAACCATTGTCGTAATAAATTTCCGTTGGATAATAACCATAGGTGTACCTTTTAACGACACTGGCCCATTTTTTTGGAGTTTCAGAATTTGCATTACTACTTGCTTGGACACTATGGGCAAAAGCACTTGAGGAAATAGATAGTACCATAACAACTGCCAGAAGTAATATGGATAATTTTTTTCTAAACATATTCACACCTCCTTTTATGTAATATATTTACAATTTTAATTTATAAACTGGATGATGTCAAAGTATATTTAGAGCAAACCATAAGAG
This sequence comes from Paenibacillus larvae subsp. larvae, assembly GCF_002003265.1. Taxonomy (NCBI): domain Bacteria; kingdom Bacillati; phylum Bacillota; class Bacilli; order Caryophanales; family Paenibacillaceae; genus Paenibacillus; species Paenibacillus larvae. The sequence continues at coordinate 1,493,585 of NZ_CP019687.1, read as the reverse complement.
ATGGGTGTCATAGAAGGGTTGTATGTATCGATTAAAGTATTTTCTAGCCACCAAAGGATTAATCACGGAAAAGGGGAAACGTTGGTTGAGAGCTTAAAGATTAAAGATACAAAAAAGAGAAGCAAATGGAACAACAGGGGATGTCTATCAGTATATTATTTCGACAACAATGTTAACTTTGGTACATATAAAGGGAGTTAAGATTATTATATAGAGGCTCACACCCGCTTTTGCACATTCAAAATGAATCTTCGCTGAAGAGTACTTCTATCTCATCTGCCAGCAAACAGAAACAATCACCTTTCACCGGGTATATCATTTCTGTTTGTGACAAGTATATGAAAGTTGCAGATGCCCCCACAAAAGAAGAAGCTTTGGAAGGAAACTGGAGAGATCTAGTGGATCAGGGTAAGATATTAACAGTCCCTGTTCCAGAAAATGAAATATACATAATAGGAGAGAAAAGTAAATGTCTATTTCATGGCTATGACTGCGTCACTTCCCCCCATTGCAATTACACCTACAATTGAAAAAATATTGGATTAAATCTATGTAAAGAAATTGCTATAGACCCAGCCTTCATTTAAGGGCTGGGTTTTAGTTATGCCGTGGGGCGTATGTAACTTGGTTGACTTGAGACCGGTTTGGGATAATCAGATTTAGAGTCCGAATCTGCGGACGAAATTGCGGCGACTTCTTGATCAGTGAACTCGCTCCAACAGGAATATCTTCAAGCTTAGCCTCTGGTATTTGAGGTAACACAGGTGTTGCATCAATTCCGTTTTTGGGAAAGTATTGAGTCACATTCACTAACCTCCAGTTCAGCCTGGTAAATGATGTCTTCTAAAAATTTCTTTAAATCCTTATCACCTGCGTGATATTGATACAAACGATTAGCAGAAACAGGCCGTCTGCGCATGAGTATACAAAGTACAGTCCTAAAATTTAAATAAAATAAAGGAGTGAGCATATACAGAGGGTAAATAAACGTATGCATTATGAGTAAAGTATATAAGTACGGAAACTGCACCCGGAAAAAAACCGTTTCATGGGAAGGAATATTGTTTATGATAACTGTGAGCTGTCTGGACTAAAAGAATGGGATATAGAAGATTATTACATATGGAAGGAAGAGGAACAAAAAGGAACGATAGGAACCGAATTAGTGAAAAAATCATACAAAGAGTGATTCAGCTGTTAGTATTACATGAAAATAATGTGTCCAGTAATGGTTTCCGTTTTGGTCATAAGCATAGATAGTTGCATCCCCTGGTTTTAGTCCGGTAACTCTACCGTAAGAATCGAGGGATACTATACCAGCTCCAGAAACAAGGCGCCATGACGAACCCATTAAATAGGTAGAATAAGAAACTTTAAGATCTTCAATTCTTTTAAATATTTATTCTAACAATTCAATAGAGAAATTCTTTTCTAGAAGAACAAAGGCACTTTATGATATGTTACTAAAGGGATCTTTTCTTGAAAATCCAGAATTTATAAACACAAAAAGTCATTTTAAAAGGGAAGATGGTGGCTGATTTGCCTCAAAGTAGATTTTTTCGAACCTGCTATGGGATTATAGCCCTACTGCTGATTATTTTTCTGGTCTCCAAGGTCAGTTTTTTATTTAATCCTTTAATCAAAATGTTCAATATTCTGGTCGTCCCTTTTATCATTGCCGGATTCTTCTATTATCTGCTGCGCCCTCTAGTAAATTATTTGACGAAGAAGCATGTAAACAGGACGGCATCCATTCTGCTGATCTATCTGATTTTGGCTATATTGACAGTACTGTTTTCCATGGTGGGTTGGCCAACACTCCGGACTCAGATGGAACATTTTGTGCATAGCGTGCCCCAGATGGTAGAAGCCTTTAAAGAACAGATTAGACAGTTGCAGCAAAACCGGGTATTTTCTATGTTTGCCCAAAATGAATCCGACATTTCAACCAAAATGTCCGACTATTTGGATAAAGGAATAACAGCGGCTTCAAATTATGTAACCGGTTTGGTATCCGTGGTTACCAACTTTGTAATGATCGTTGCAACGGTTCCGATTATTTTATATTACATGCTGAAAGAAAGTGACCACATTCCTGATTCTATTCTTGCTGCTATTCCCCAGAAATATCGGCGAGACGGAGAGCAAACCCTGGAAGAAATCGACTCTGCCTTAAGCGGATTTATCGTGGGCCGGGTTATAATCACAGGGCTCCTTGGCGTTATGTTGTATATCGGATTTTTGCTGATTGGCCTGCCTTATTCGCTTCTTCTTACAGTGGTCTCTACTGTATTGAATCTAATCCCTTATATAGGATCAATCCTGGGAGCAATTCCCGTTCTCATTGTCGCTTTTATTCATTCTCCATCCATGGCCTTATGGTCTATGATTGTAGTCATCATTGCCCAACAAATTGAAAGTAATTTGCTGTCTCCGCACATCTACGGAAAACGATTAGATATTCATCCTTTAACAACTATTGTTTTATTGCTTGTGGCAGGAGACATTGGAGGGATCTTAGGTGTTATTCTAGCGATCCCCGGATATATGGTGGCCAAAATTATTATCGTACGTGCTTACCACTTATTTTTTGCAGGGAAGGTGGAAGAAATAGCGGATCAACCAGATAAAAAATAGCCGGAGAAATAACGGAAGGACCAGTTTAAAAAATCTAAAAAAATGGAAGCTGATTAACTTGGATATTTTCAATATTGAGGGTTTAGTATTTGTCATTTATTTTTGGTTTCGTTTGTAATCCATCAACAGCATGAAACAAAACAAGAAGAGGATGCTTAAGGATTAGGCGCGGACCTGAGTAAGCCATGACGAGTTTAATTTGTTTACGCTTATCAGGTTTATAGCAATGAATAGGGCATTTGGTGCAGGTGGTCTTACCTTCACCGAACCTGCAATAAGAAAGACGTTGATGGGCATAAGCCAGCAGTTCCCGGCATTCGTTACAAAGTTCTCCGCCTGCATAGATATCATGGTAATGACCTTTACAAAACAGCTCCACCATATACCTTACAGTCCTTTTTTCTCTTAGGATTCGGGGGCCGTCATGGGCAGCAGAAGGGCAACTCATTTTATCTCTCCTTGCAAATAAGCTGTAATACTAAACTCTTCCTTAATGTTACGTAACTTCAATGTAACCGGCAGTGAGAAGAGTAACAGTAAGCTGAATTTTTTTATTTATTTGGATTGGAAGATTTATTTAATTCTGATCTATCAGCAGATCATTGGGAAGTAGATATAAAAATAGATAGATGGTTTTGATGATAGTAAGAACAGTATTATTGGCTGTATGGCAAAAGGGGAATTGTATAGATGAAAAATGAAGAAGGAATGAGCCTCCTTCTTCATAGTTTAACCATTAGACTACGCGTCTTTTATGATGTTTTTTGCATTCAACTAAAACTTTCTGGCCTGGTTTAAGGACAACTTTAATAACTTTATGATGATGATGATGTTTTGACATCGCACGATCACCTCCCTCACTAATTTTAAGTTATGTTAGATTATGAAGTATTGTGATTTTTTAGATGAAAGCGTGTTTGGGTTTAGACTGGAGCTGTAATAAATAGGCTAATTAAGAGTGGATAGGAGATAGAGACATAGAGATGGAATGGAAATTGAAACCATTTGGAGAGCTAACCAAGATCGAACTTTATAGGATTCTTCAGCTTCGGTCAGCTGTATTTGTAGTTGAGCAAAAATGCGTTTACCAGGATTTGGATGGATATGATTTTGAGAAGGAAGCTGCATTTGGCCGGATAATCGTAGATCCTGCTGAAAGAAAAGGGGGAATTGGACGGGATTTAGTCAGTAAATCTTTAGAGATTCTCATTAGGGAGTGGGAAGAAAAACGTATTAAAATTCAAGCCCAAGTTTATGTAAAGCACTTTTACGGATCTTACGGATTTAAGGAAATAACCGAAGAATATTTGGAAGACGGAATTCCTCATGTGGATATGTTTCTTACAGTGGAATAATGATACAGGTGAGCATGAGTAATTTATCCCTTTGTAGTTCATCCTAAAAACAAGATGAAAAGCGGAGGGACCACATGATTAAAACACAGGAAGTAAAACAGCAAATTGAGGAACTTACTCAGCAAAACGATATGTTGCTAAATGAACTAGAACAAGTAAAAAGAATGATAATTGAGGACCGTCGGCATGGTATGAAAAATGGGCAGGGAAGCAATTCCGGTCCTTCCAACTCCGGGGGAAACAGCCAGGGAAACGGGCAAAGTTCCGGCGACTCTCAATGTCAGGGACAAAACCAAAATCAGAACCAGAACCAGCAGAAGTCACAGCAGGGGCAAAATCAGGATTCATCTAATAACTCCGTGTCGGATCTTGCCAACGAACTCCTTAAAATTAAGGATATGGTAAACTGTCTGGAGCAGAAAACAACTCAATATGTTTCCAGCCAGTCAAACAGCAGCGGATCTCTTAGTAAGGAAGATGTGGTGAATTTGGTATTAACTCTGATGAATGGAATGATTGACTGGGCTAGCGAGTATGTAGAGCAAGCCTGTCAGCAGAATGGGGCTGGGAACAATTCAAACGGAAACTCCCAATAAAAACGGTTATATCATTGTAAAAACAGGAAAGAGCCGTACTTAGCTAGACAACTATGTTACGGCTCTTTTACGTTTTGTCAGGATTCTGACTGATGCCGGATGGAAATAGCTAATGCCTGTTCCCAAAACCAGGCCGCTGCTTTTTGTTCCATGGGCGGTGTGATTGTCTTTACTGGTAAGTACTTCCCTGATCGGCAGACCATCCTTCTGCCAAGGCGGTCATACTTTCTTCGGATGATAAACCCCCTTCTCTCAGTAATAGTACTAAGATTCCAACAGGCTGGGGAAGTTGAACGGTTATAGTCATGATCTATGAATTCCTCCTTTATGTCTTTTAACATACCCGTGATTAAACAAGATGACAAGCTACAAAATGGCGTCCTCCCACATCGCGGAAGGAGGGTACCTCCTGCTTGCATATATCCATGGCGAACGGGCACCGGGTATGAAACTTGCAGCCCTTAGGAGGATTAGAGGGGCTGGGAATATCCCCGGTAAGTACAATGCATTATGGTAGAACAGAGGTGCTCTACTACACTCAGATCATGGGATATAAATAAATACGTTAGATCCTGTTGTTCCTGCAGTTCACTGAATAGATTGATAATCTGGGCCTGGATAGAGACATCAAGGGCAGAAACAGGTTCGTCTGCTACTATAAAATCAGGGTTCAGAATCATTGCTCTGGCAATACATATCCTCTGCCGTTGGCCGCCGGAAAACTCATGAGGATAACGGTCAATATGGTGGGAAGCAAGACCGCATATATCAAGAACTTCCATAACGCCTTCTCGTGCTTCTTTTTTCGTGGCCAGACCATGGTCCACCAGTGCTTCTCCGATAGCATCCCCGACAGGAATTCTCGGGTTTAATGAATTGTACGGGTCTTGGAAGATAAGCTGCATACCGGGCCTATACTGCCGCAGCTTTTTTTTGGACAGCTGATGGATATTCATTCCTTTGTAGAAGACCGTTCCCCCGGTTGGATTATATAATCGCACTATTGTGCGTCCGATTGTACTCTTTCCGCTACCTGATTCGCCTACAAGACCGAAGGTCTCCCCTTTACGGATCATGAACGAAACATCATCTACCGCTTTGATATCCCCGATTTTTCTTCCAAAAACTCCTCCGCGGACCGGGAAATATTTTTTTAGGTGCTCAACTGCCACTAATGTTTCTGAATCAGGCATGTACATGTTCCTCCTCATACAGCCAGCAGGCTGCCTGATGTCCTTCGGTAATCTCTTTAAGCGGAGGCTGCTGTTGCCGGCACAATTGGAAACAGTGTTAATAACGGTCATGAAAATGGCAGGAGTCCCTAAGGTTGACCAGATTCGGAACCTGGCCGGGTATAGAGTAGAGCCTTCTCAAGTTCTGCCGGATAACTGGTTTGGATTTCAACAGTCCTTTGGTATAAGGATGTTGAGGAGAACGGAACAATTCGTATACAGAGGCTTGTTCTACAATTTTTCCTGCATACATGACGATGACATAGTCGGCCATTTCTGCAACAACTCCAAGATCGTGGGTTATAAGCAGAATGGAAGTGCTTGATTTCTCCTTAATTTGGCGGAGAAGATCAAGAATCTGGGCCTGAATTGTTACATCCAAAGCAGTAGTTGGCTCATCCGCAATCAAAAGCTGGGGTTCGTTGCTTAGAGCGATGGCAATCATAATCCGCTGCAGCATTCCTCCGCTTAGTTCATGGGGATAGGAGGCGGCGATTTCCCGGCCCCCAGGTATTCCTACTTGCTTAATTAGTTCGACGGCTTTGGCCAAGGCTTGTTTTTTACTTATCAATTGGTGCTCAATCAAAGGCTCCATAATCTGTTCGCCTATGGTCAGAACCGGATTGAGAGACGACATGGGTTCCTGAAAAATCATCGCTATGTCATTGCCGCGAAGACGCTGCATATCCTTTTCCGTCGCTTGCAAAAGGTCCTGGCCTTTAAACTTGATGGTTCCGCCGGTAATTTTACCGGGACTTTGTACAAGTCTCATCAACGACAGGGCAGTTACACTTTTCCCGCAACCGGATTCCCCCACAATACAAACGGTTTCGCCTTTTTGTATATGAAAGCTGACATCATTCACGGCTTTTACCGTTCCTGCTTCCGATTCAAAGATCGTATGCAATCCGAGATGTCCCATTTCTCGGCCAGTCTCGGGTAAGGCTTCCCGTCTTTATCCAAATCTACAAGGGATGCAAATATAGGGTCTGAGGCATTTCCATCATAGCCGTTGTGATAGAAATAAGGATTAAAGACACCTTCCGGAGTAGTTAACCCGGAAACAACTGTATCCTTACGGTTTTGAGCTGCAGCGGGACTCTTGGATACGTTCGCGGCAGGAGTCCGTCCGTCAGGGACAACCGGAAAATTCTGTTTTTGTTCGGGGCTTCCGCTTGCCCGGGATACCGCATTGTTTTTATTATCCGTACTGCAACCTGCTAACACCAGGGCCCCTGCCAGAATAAATGTACTGCCTTTTATCCAATGTTTCTTCATAGGAACCTCCCTTTTAACATGTAGGAAAATAAATATAAACATTCCATTACACATAAAACCTATTTGTTAAGTAGGAATTAAGAACTGATTTTATTATAATTTCGAATGGGGATTCTGTAAACAAAAATTTTCCAGAAAGAGTCTCCGCCTACGCGGGTTCCCAATTTTCTGGCGGCTAATCAAAGGGGGAGTGCATATGAAATGATCCCGAAAATATTAAGGCCCTCCCAGCTTCATACAGGAAGCGGAGGGCTGGCAAGTATGTTATATGATTTGATTTTGGGCTATAAGAAGGCTTTTATTTTCCGGAAATGCCGGAAGACTGAAACATCTGCTTGGAGCAGTATTCTATAATGTCACTTCTTCTTACGATTCCGATAAATTTATCTGCGTCATCCACAATAGGTACAAAGTTTTGAGTTTTGGCAAGATCGATCAGGTCTTCCATATTGGAAAAAATGTGGACGGGCCTGTTTTTTATGCGTAGCGGCACTTCAGATAATTGGTGTCTGTGAGCGTTCTCGAACGTGATATCTTTAGAATTTTTAAGGAACCATAAAAGATCTCCTTCTGTCACCGTTCCCATATACTTGCCGTCATCGCTCAATACAGGCACTGCTGTATAACGGTGGTATTCCATGCGTTCTAAGGTTTGTCTAAGGGTGGCATTTACGTTGGTAGTAACTACTTCCTGCTTAGGCAGTAAAAAAAATGCGATATTCATACATCAAACTCCTTTTGTATACAAGTTGATGGGATGCGGACAGCTTCTCAGGGCTATGTTCGCATCTAAATAAGTAAGTCACCCTACCTGCTATTATACAATATCTTTTGCATAGAAACGAATGGGCGGGAGGATGATAACCTAGAGGTGAGGATATGAATAAATCTTTGCTTACGGCCTTAACTGGCTTTGGAACAGCACAACTTCTAAAGATACCTTGGAAATTTGCACAGACAGGCGATTGGGATTTGTCGGAGTTGGTTCGTCCGGGCGGCATGCCAAGTTCCCACTCGGCCGGTGTTGCTTCACTCGCGACTTACTTGGCGCTCCGGAATGGGGTGACTTCCTCCGAATTTGCACTCGGGGCCATTTTTGGACTTATCGTCATGTATGATGCCATGGGCGTACGACTTGAAGCAGGTGAAATTGCTAAAGAAGTCAATGCACTGGATGTTCAGGTGGAAAAGCTTGCAGGTCTTCATCCGGGCCAGTACCATTTAAGAAGAGATAAGCAATTAAGGGAACGGATTGGACATTTACCTGTTGAAGTGCTTGGAGGAAGCCTTCTTGGTATCCTTATTGGCTGGATCAGCCACAAGCTTGATTAGGCCGAAAGAAAAGGAGGAACCATAGAGGTTTCTCCTTTTGTATGCCCTTCGTTTTTAAGCGTTTCCATGGATGAAATCAAAGTATCGAAAAACTATTGTGCATTGCATGGATTTTAATAAAACGATATTGGGCAAAAGGGAGAGGCGTGCCGTTATAGGATAAAATGGTAACAACTCCAAAAGCATTTCTGCTTTATTTTATGCTCAAATTTATTAAATCGGAACGGTGAAATCCTTGTATCAAGCTCCCTAATGCATATAGGACTCTTTTGTTCCGGATTCAGGTTCCGGCAAAATAGACAATCTTTGCGTAATGCGCTATCATGTATGCTTGTATATTAAGCTCGAAGGGAGACAATCTGCATGAAATTTATACGTGTTGAATCCATGGAACAATTAGAGGCCTGCCTCGTGATCAGACGGGAAGTTTTTGTAAGCGAACAACAGGTCCTGCTTGAAGAAGAATTTGACGATTTTGATCATACACCCGAGTCTTGCCATCATGTGCTGATTGAGATAGACGGAGACTATGCGGGAGCGGCAAGATGGAGAGCCTATGATTCCAGTACCGCCAAGCTTCAGCGTATCGCTGTTAGGAAGAAATACAGAGGACAGGGACTGGGCCGTGTTCTTGTTCTTGGAATGGAGGATCAGGCCCATGATGCAGGCTATGAGTATGCGGTGCTGGATGCTCAGTGCCAAGCAGAAAAATTTTATCAAAAACTGGGTTATGAGACTCTTCCTATTGAACCTTTTTATGACGCGGGGATTCTGCACGTTCGCATGGCAAAAGCCCTATGAATTCATTAACTTGATGAACCAGATCCGAGAGGAAGCAGAGATGAGGGATGCCCTTCTGCAATCGGAAATGTAATGATAAATTTGGTACCGTTTTCGGGGAAGCTCTCTACTTCCATCGTTCCTCCGTGATCCTGAACGATCTTATGGCAGATAGAAAGGCCGAGACCGGTACCTGTTTCTTTTGTTGTATAAAAAGGAGTAAAGATTTTTTCCACTCTATCTTGGGGAATGCCTGTTCCCGTATCTTCCACCTCCAAAACGACATCTTCTTTCAGACGGGAAAGGCGAAGCGTAACTTTTCCCTTTTTTTGCATGGCTTCATAGGCATTTTTAATTAAATTCATCAGCATCTGAACGATTTTATCCTCGTCCATCAAAACATAAGCATCTTCAGCGGGAGCCTGATATACGACTTCATGACCGAGTTTTGTTCCTTCTGCACTAGTTAGCCAGATGACCCTCAATATACAGCTGTGTAGAGAATGAATACGGAATTGGATAGCATGGGGCTTGGAAAACTGGAGAAATTCTGATGTCAGCTCACTCATCCTTTTGATTTCATCCATGATCAGCTCATACCAGTTCCTGATGTTGTACTCATTTTCCTTGGCAATCTGAAGAAAACCTTTAACAGTCGTAAGGGGATTGCGGATTTCATGAGCCATCCCGGAAGCAAGCTCCCCCACAACTCTTAGTTTTTCTGTTCTTAGGAGATGCTCTTCCTTTTTCAGCCATTTATCCCTCTTTCTTTGATATAACTGATGTTCCGCCTCCAATACCAGATCATCCTTAGTAGAGCCGTCATCCGGGTAGCAGGCAATACCATAGGTCACACCGATTCCGGTCAAATTAGGTAAAATGTAATCAAGATACTGCTGTACAGAGGAGACTGCTGTTTCCTTGTTGTCATAGGTAAATGCAACCGCAAACTCGTCCCCTCCATACCTGGCAATAATTTCTGCTTCACTAAATAAAATGTTCAGCAAATCGGCAATTTGTTTCAGCATTGTATCTACAGCCTGGAATCCCTTTGTGTTGTTCATCGTCTTTAGATCTGTACAATCAATAATAACAAGAAGGGCACTTTTTGTATTTTCCAGCAGCTGTGAGAGCCGCTTATGGCATTCCTCGTAATTCCAAAGACCAGTCAAGGTATCGTGGGTAATCAACATATTGCGCTCCCGGTTAAGCGTCTCGGCAGACTGTGCCAACCTCACTATTTTTTTTGAAATGGTAATAACACAGATAAAATTAAGAATATAGAAGACGATAGTGACAGGAAGTTGAAGCGAAAGAAGATCTGAAGTTTGCATGCAGATCATAATATAACTATTCAAGTAGGCCGTATATAATACAATTCTGAATTTCCGGTTTCGGTAGGTATAGTAATCTTGGGCGATCGTCAATAAATACAAGGTCAGGCTCCAATCCAACTGACTGGCATAATGAAGCCCGCACAAAGCAGTAAGTCTGATAAGAGCATAAAGCGGTTCATACGGAGACTTAACAACCAGGGTGTAAAGAAAAATGAAAAGGGAACTAATCATTAGAAGGGGAGACTCTGAGTATCCATAGATCAGGGAGATGAATGTCATAACGAGGGCGTAAAGGGAGCAAACTGCTTGGAAGGGCATCAGTTCAAATCCTCCGTTTCATACACTTTATCACAAAAATTACATTTCTCTGTACAAAAGCCAAATCCTTTCTTGCAAGAAAAAAATTCCGTAATTTCATTGTGATAAACCTTTTACCGAATAGTTTTCCAACTGCCGAACATACTATAGCTAATCTTGGAAAAGGGAGGAAACTCTGTGGAACGTGAAACAATCGTTGCTGTGCAAAAAAATGGAGACGGTGATTTGACTGCATTTAAAACTTCAACCGGACGCGTGCTCGATTACAGCCAGGCTCTGGCTGAAGTGCAGAATGGAAATATTGCCGGTGTAAATGCGTTTAAAGGAAGAGATGGGGAACTTATCTTCGTGGTGATGCTGATGGAGACCCGACGAACAATTTGGATAATCTCCCGATGTTTTGAATGATACCCAAAGCCGGACTCTCGAAGTCCGGCTTTTTTTGCGAACATGCTGAAGTAATCTTTCGCAGGATCCGGAATGTTTGGCGCCTTCTAAAAAGACAATGAATCGTTTTTCCTGATCCTTACAATTTCAAATATCAAATTCATAAGTTTGATGCTGCTCTATGAAGGTCATTCTGCCTGTCCGGCCAACATAATCTTGTTTATTATCTCCATAGTGCATTAAATAAACCCGGGACTGTATTTCTTCCGGAAGAGTGAGCAGTTCTTCGAGTGTAGCATGTACGGCTCCAGGAGGGGTAAATTGGCAGTCATGCAGAATATAACGGATATTTCTTTCCTTGACCATTTCCTTGATCAGCAATTCAGGTGTGAATACCATATCAGCACTGTAGAACATCTGATTATTTATTACAAGGGAATAACTTGGCTTATGCGGGATATGCCGGGTACGAATCAGTTCGATTTGAAGGTCTGGCGCCAGTTGAAACGGCTTTCTCTCTTCCAGGACATGGACATGGAAGTAATCCTCAAGCTGTGTTAATCCGTCACCGATATTTTCCATACCGCCTTTGAGCACATGTTCCCATACAGCTTCGCGCAAAGAAGAGGCGATATACAGATGGGGCTTTCGGGCATTTTCGAAACGCATCCGGAAACCGAATTCCTCCAGTCCTCCCGCATGGTCCGAATGGAGGTGGGTGATCAAAATAGCATTGATCTGATCAATAAAGACTCCTACCTCGTGCATAGCTCGCAGTGCGGAGTTTCCGCAGTCGACGAGAAGTGTAAATCCGGAGGGGGCAGTAAAAAGGGCATTATTGTTGTAGTAACGTTTGGCAAATGCGCTGCCAGTGCCTAACATATACAGCTTCACAGATGTCGGCCTCACTTTCCTGACATGTTAAAATATACTTAACAGCTTAGCAGGTTTACTCTTGTATGTATGCTAAGCAATGCTATAATAATCAATATAAAGTAAAATCAATTTCATAATACCATAAGTTGGCGGTGAAATTGATTACTAGCAAACAAGAGATAGGAGGAGCTACCGTGACATCGTATCTACATGTAGCTTCTTTGCTCGGTTCCTTGGGAGCGGCCTTGATGGTAATTTTGATTAGGGTCCGGGCTACCAAAAAACCGACGAACGCAAAGAAAATTATTATGCCACCCGTAGGGATGAGCACAGGATTCTTGATGTTTATAGCTCCCTTTACGAGAATACCAGTAACATGGGGGCTGCTTGCTTTTGCAGTAGGGGCCATATTTTTCTCTTACCCGCTGATCCGGACATCCCGATTCTATAAAATAAACGATGAGGTATACCTGCACCGGTCCAAAGCCTTTATCTTCATCTTATTGATACTGCTTGCCATCCGCATGGCGATGCATACCTATATTGAAGAATTCGTGACTTTACCGCAAACAGGGGCCATTTTCTTCCTGCTTGCCTTCGGTATGCTGCTCCCTTGGCGGTTGGTCATGTATCTGCAATACCGGAAACTATTGAAACAAGAGTCCGCATAAGAGGAATTAGGAAGGCTGTCCGAAGTAGGACGGCTCTTCTTTCATCATTTTTACGATCAGCTTATCCAGTTTTTCGCTGAGTTCCAATACCTTGGGATGGTGAAAATTATACTGGTTCTCTTCAGCAGCGTGCTTTAACTGTACTTTTAGCTGTTCAATCTCCCTATCCAACTCGCACGAGCCAGTCAAGCATTACACCTCCTAAAGATTACTAGCTTGTCTATTAGTTTACATGTCCAAGAAAGGAATTACAAATTTCCATTATCCTTGCTAAAGGAGTCAATAGGTCTATGTGGTGGTGGTTGTGGTGGTTGTGGTTATTCTTATTTGTTCTAATTGTTTTAATAGCCTGCTGTTCAGGAATTACTCTTTATGTCGGCTGGCAGCTTACTCATCCGAAACGGAAAACGGTGGACGATTCCCCGGACCGTTACGGTCTTACATATGAACCCATTTCATTTGCAAGCAGGTCTAAAGATGTACGTTTGCAAGGATGGTTTATCCCAGCTTTGACTCCGCCCGCCAAGATGACTTTGATCCTGGCTCACGGATATGCCGGAACGAGGTTGGAATTAGGGCTTCCTATGCTTGCATTTGCCAAAGATCTGATCTCTGAAGAATTCCAGGTGGTGATGTTCGATTTCCGGAATTGCGGTGAATCCGAAGGAACCATGACAACCGTGGGGTACCATGAGAAACAGGATCTGCTGGGAGCCATAGATTGGGTAAAGGAGAAGGAGCCTTCACAGCCTATCGGACTTATTGGATATTCGATGGGTGCAGCCACTTCTATTCTGGCTGCCGGAGAAGAGCCTGATGTAATGGGAGTCGTTGCTGACAGCCCGTTTCACAGGTTAACCCCTTATGTCAGGGATAATCTTCCTGTTTGGTCGGGGCTTCCCCATTTTCCTTTTACAGCGCTCATTCTCAGGCTTCTGCCGCCTATCATGAAGGTCAGCCCTGATGATGTGGATGTGCAAGCGGCTGCCGAGCGTATTTACCCTAGACCCATATTGTTTATACACAGTGAACATGATGAGGCAATTCCGTACACGGAAAGTAAAAGAATGTTCGAATGCCATTCTGATATGTTTTCATACTGGCAGACCTCCGGAGCTCAGCATGTTGGGTCCTATGCTAAGTCCCCACAGTTATATGTCGGCAAAGTTAAACGTTTTTTTAATCATATTTTGGAAGAAAATGAAAAGAATAATCGAAGAGGACCGATTACCCCTTGCCATGATAAAACAGCTAAAGAAACTGAAATTCCTTACAGGACTGAGTTTGACCTGCCTGGATGAACATGGTACGATACATGGGTAATAAGTAATAAACCTACATGAAATGAGGTTCGAGTCATGAGCGAACATAATCACGACAACTGCGGCTGTGGCCACGATCACAACCATGACCATGATCATGAAGACGGTGTAATCATCTTTACGGATGAGAATGATGTAGAACGTGAGATGGAACTGATCTACATGTTTGAGGACGGAAATCAGCAATACGCCGTTTTATTAGAACGAAACAATCCGGAAGAAGGAGCGGTTATTTTCCGCTATGATGAAGAAGGGGACGAATCCTTCCTTACCGGGATTGAAAGCCAGGAAGAATGGGACCGTGTAGTAACCATTTATAACCAAATTCTTGAAGAAGAGAATGCGGAGTGAGATTTTGCCATTTCAAACGCCCTTCCCGAAAAGGAAGGGCGTTTCAAGCATGTAAAGCATCTGAATCAAGACTGTTATTTACGTGGTTGAAAGTGCATAGTGCGTCCATTAAACAGCTTTAATTGTGCTTTTAGATGGCGGGCCAAAAACTTGCCGAATTCGTTTCCCTTAGATTTGTCCCCGGGAGTGCAATCATCAGGAAGGACAATCTGTACAAAGGAGCGATCCTCCCCATCCGCCTGTTCGCGGCCTACTCCAAATACGATATGCTTGTACAAAAAGTTCGTTCCTTTTAAATAAAACCACTGATCTTTGGCTTCCTGCTTAGTTTCAATCGTATATGGGAAACCAGCATCCGCATAGTCCCAGTTCAACTGCTGGGCTGTTTTGGTGAGTTGGTCCAGGTAATAAAGCAGTTTTTCCTTAAGCTCCTCCGGCGAAAGGGAAGAGACCGCAGAAGTCGGGGCAAAATAGATAAAAGCGCTTTGACTCATGTCGAATACACCGCCTCCATCTGTGGTTGTGATTACCATTTTATGTAGATTATGATACCACTACGCCGTCTTGATTGGCAACCGCTTTCAGGATTATTAAAAAGAAGAGAAACCGGTAGTTTCCGGTTCCTTACGGATTTCTTTTAGAAAATCGCTTCAGTTTCGACGATTACTTTTACGTTTCTGCAGCTCCTGTCTTCCGGTCCCTTAACGGGCAGACCCACATCGACATGTTCGGTGATATAATCGATATTTTCCTGGGATATGACCTCCCCCGGTAGAAGAATAGGGATTCCTGGGGGATATACATAGATGAATTCGGCGATAATACGTCCCGCGGATTCCTTGAAGGGGACAATTTCCGTATCTCCATAAAAAGCATTCCGGGGTGTAAGGGAAAGCTGAGGGATCTCCGGGATCTTAATAATCAACTCGTTAGCTGTATTTTTCTTATAGTAACTTTCCGCCAGTTCAGTCAATGCTTTAAGCAGTATGTCAATGTTCTCATCGGTATCACCGGGGGTAATTAAGCAAAGAATGTTATACATATCGCTGAGCTCGACCTCTATATTGTAATGATCACGCAGCCAATTCTCGACGTCATATCCGGTTAATCCAAGATGGCGGACGTGAATGGTAACTTTCGTAGGGTCGTAATAAAAGGTAGCTTCCGAGCCGAGAATTTCTTCTCCGAAACAGTACAAACCCGGTATTTCATTTATGGCTTGTCTTGCTTTTTGAGCCAGCTTAGTGGTACGTTCTGCTAAGTTATGACCGTGAAGAGCCAGCTGCCGCCTTGCTGTATCCAGGGAAGCCAGAAGGATATAAGAAGTCGAGGTGGTAGTTAGCATGCTCATAATAGTCTGAATGCGTTTGTGATTTACTCTTGGGCCTTGCACATTCAATACTGAACTTTGGGTTAAAGAACCGCCGAGCTTATGAACACTGGTAGCAGCCATATCAGCCCCCGCTTGCATAGCGGACATCGGCAACTGGTCGTGAAAATGAATTAGCACACCATGGGCCTCGTCTACAAGAACAGGTATATCGTAGCTGTGGACAAGTTCTACAATTTCCTCCAAATGAGTGACTACTCCATAATAAGTTGGATTGATAACCAGCACGGCTTTTGCATCCGGATGTTTTTCAAGAGCCCGCTTGAGTGAACGGGTTGTTATTCCATGGTCAATACCAAGATTTTCATCACGGACCGGCTGAATAAAGATCGGTTTTACCCCGGCAAAAATAATTGCTGCCATAATGGATTTATGAACATTACGGGGGACGATAATCTTATCGCCTTCATTGCAGACGGACATAATCATGGTCATAATAGCACCGCTTGTCCCCTGTACTGAGAAGTAGGTATGATCAGCGCCGAATGCGTCCGCTGCCAACTTCTGAGCTTCCTCTATAACACCGGACGGTTGATGCAAGTCATCAAGGGGTGCTATATTAATGAGATCTATGGACAAGGCTTGCTTGCCCATAAAAGCCCGAAATTCCGGGTCCATGCCTACTCCTGTCTTATGGCCGGGGATGTGGAATTGTATCGGTCTCTTCTCCGCATGCCGTTTTAATGCGGAAAACAGGGGAGTGCGATGATGATCCATCTGAACATCTCTTCCCTTCTATTTGGATTCAAAAAATTAAAACAAAGAAGAGTATATCAAATTAGCACAGACATGCAAGCGTTTTTGAAAAATAGTTTGTTCCATTTTCGTAAAAGATAAAAAAGTAAGGCTAAAAACAGGGATATAGAGGAGGACCTTAAGTGCAGACAGAAACAATGGAGGGAAGAAGAAAAGTATTTTCCCCATTTGTGATTCAGCTTTTGATGATTATGTTTATTGTGGAATTCGTTAAAGGGGCCCTTTTGCTCACTATTTTGCCGATTTATATGAAAACAATTCTTGGAGCTTCCGCTTTTATTGTAGGGTGGACACTGGCTGCCCAATATATAGGGGATAATGCGTTCCGGACCCCTGTCGGTTGGTTTATCGATAAATTCGGATACCGTATTAGCATGCTTACGGGGGTCATATGTACATTCGGATCTGTGGTGATGATGGCTACTCTTACCCAATATGGATGGATTATTCTGGCTTGTGCTCTGTTGGGTATCGGGACGGCTCCTCTTTGGCCCGCTGTTATTTCAGGGACTACTGAAGTAGCGGGGGAGAAAGCCAAAGGTGTAGTAATGAGCGTGGTCTATATGGCTTGGCTCTCAGGAACAGGTCTTGGGCCGGTTATTATCAACTTTTTCATTTCGGATAACTCTTATACAAAGGCTTTTTGGCTCCTGCTCATCAGCATGGGGCTTGTAGTCTTGATTGCATTCTTCCTGCCGAACCAGATCAGGAAAAACGTGATCTCGAAAAATGATGTAGAGTTTGCAGAAAGTCTCACCCAGAGTGCTCCAAAAACAGGTACCGGTAAAAGATGGGAGCGAGTACGGCAATACCTGGGAGAAGTAAAAAGAGATATGAACAAGATGGCAGTAAGCCGCTTGTTATTTCCCGCCATGTTTATTCAAACATTTGCTTTGGGGATTCTTACACCTATTCTCACGATTTATGCCAGAGAAATCTTGCATCTGTCACCGAACCAGTATAGTCTTTTTCTGGTAGTGGGAGGAGGGGTCATTGTTTTGCTGCTGATGCCTGTCGGAAAGCTTGTGGACAAATTTGGTACAACATGGTTCTTAACTGCCGGTTTAATCATCAGCTCCGCTTCATTAATGGCTATTACGTTTATGCCAAACATGACTCTGATTTATGTTCTTGTCATTGCACTAGGCCTTGGCTACGCAATGATTATTCCGTCGTGGAATGCCCTGATAGCAAGTGCAGTTCCTCCCGAGAAAAGAGGGGTAGTTTGGGGGTTTTTTCTTACGATTGAAGGATTAGGGATGATTGTCGGCCCGATTATTTCCGGTAAGTTATGGGATCTGTTTAACTATCATGTCCCTTTCATTACCAGCGGGTTTTCACTGCTTGTTCTTTTAATCCTGGGGTGGAGGATTTCCTCCAAACAGACAAGGCTTTCTGCGGCATAATACCCTTTTTGTTGATAATTAACAACTAAGTGTTCCATCTGGACAAAAATCCGTGAAGCTCCATGATGAACAAACGTTTTTTTCAATTCAGGCTGAAAAGGGATTTCTTGAATCCCGTTTTGGCCAAAAAAAAGCTGCCCCTATCGAGCAGCGTTCATACGGAAGTTTACGATGGTTATTGCATGAATGAATTCCCTTAGAATAAACATGACGTATCTGATTGACGGTTCCAACAGGACGTCAAGGCGCTATGCTCTAAACATTCAATTTCATACACATGACTCAAATTCATCATCAAGATATGGCTGCGCAGCTGCAGTGAAGTCTTACCGCGCAAGCAGGTATCATAGTCAGATTGGCAGCCCTCCCTTCAGATTATTCCTATTGATCAATGACGGGTTATTCATTGACAAGCTCATTGTACAACCAAATTCTGATTCAAACTTTAAAATAACCTTAGGATAACCTAAATTTTTTCTGAAGACTAAGCCCAATAGGAAGGGAAAATGGGCTAAAAAGCAAGTTTATACAGCGGCATGAGCTGTTCAAAAATCATCTTTGCTGTTTCCATAAAACGCTCACCGTCCTGAAGTACAGGATCATGAACAGCAAAATGGCGGCCAATAAGTAATTCCGCTTTCTTTACATCCCGGAAACGGACAAGCGCCTGTTCATATGCTTCCTGATCAAGGTCTCCGGCGCGTACTGCATCTTTCTTCATATGGTCGAAAGACAAAACATAATCCTCCGGTATCTGGCGGCGTACGTCATCCAAATGTTGAAGGAATGATGAAGCTATTTTTTTCTTATCAGGGAGCTCATAAATAAAGGCAAGCCAGACAAAAACATGATCGTCAAAAAGCCCGATCTGAAAGTGGGGGTGCTGTTTATATCCCCGTTTGTTATGGCAAAAGGCCATCCAGGTATCTTTGGGCGGATTGACCGTACGCCTTGCATGCTTGGCAATATGAACAAACATTTCATTTCCTGCCATCATGGCCAGGTCATCACAAAGCAGTTCCCCAAGCTCCTTGAATTTAGGCTGAATCCTCTCCCGGATGGCCTTCATTCTTTCATCTAAACCTTCTATGGTGAATGTATCAAAATCGGAAGGGGTAAACCCGGAAAATGTCATATTCCTCATCCTTTGCATATCTAAATTGAAGTTGTCCAAGACAGGAGTCTTACTAAACTTTATGTAATATTTATCATAACATATCTCCAGCCGAATTTGGAAAGAGAGGAGGCAATACGATTAAAAAAACGCTTGCACAATCAAAAATGATATGCTACTATTTTTTTATCAACTTAATATATTAACCTATTAACATATAAAGGGGTGATAAAGTGACGATTCCCAAGTATCAGCAAATCAAGCAAAGCCTTCTCTATAAGATTAAAAATGGCCAGTTTCAGCCTGGAGATAAATTTTACAGTGAAGCTGAATTGAGAAAGGAATATAACGTCAGCGCAATTACGGTTATTAGGGCTGTTCAGGAACTGACAAATGAGGGTTACCTCGTCCGCTATCAGGGAAAAGGAACTTATGTTTCAAAGGCCAGAATAGGGAAAATCGTTAAGTTTACAGAACGGGAAAAATATAGCGACAAATCAGAGTCCGTTCAAGTATTGCAGCTTGAAAAGATAGCGGATCCAAGAATATCCAAGGAACTAAAGCTTCCGGCAAAAACCCCTTTTTATCTGATTAAGCGGCTTCGGCTTATTGACGGCATGCCGTTTATCCTTCAGCATTCCTATGTGCCGCTTGAGTTTATTAAAGAAGAAGACACGCTTGACCCGTCTGCTTTTACTTCTGTGTATGAGAAAATCCGAGAATATACGGGCATTAATTTGTTTCAGGCTAATTCCGAAGAATTGACGGAGATTTGTTTCCCTACACCGAAGGAAGAAAGTGAATTGCTTCAGATCGGCATTAACGAACCTTCCGCTTTTGTAAGGCGGCATACTTATCTTTTTGACGGCAGAGTTGCTGAATATATAGAAAGCTATAAGCGGTGGGATTATTTCAGCGTCAAAATTGAATCTGTATGAAGAGTGGTGGAGACATGAATGTTTTAGTTGTTTCACATGAAGGCATGGCAAGCGGTCTTGTAAAAGCGGTTCGGATGATCATTGGCCCGCAAGAACAGCTTTTTTGGCTGGAATTGACAGAAGAAGGGGGGGTACTGCCTTTTGCTGCTGAATTAGAAGCCAGATTAAATAGCTGGCAGAAGTCAGGACAATCCGGACTTCTATTTACCGACCTGCTTGGGGGAACTCCTATGAACCAGGCTATGGCGGTAACTACAAAACTGGACCTTACTAAGAAGGTCAAAATTATAAGCGGATATAATTTAGCAATAGTTTTGGAAGCGCTATCTATAGAGGATACTTCGTTTGAAAATGTGGATATAAACCAGTTGTTGGAAGCAGGAAAACAAGGAATTGCATACCCTGAACCGGGGGCTTCATTGGCACATGATTTAGATGAATAGGAGCTGTGAACATGACAACGATTGAATGGTGGCAAATTCTTCTTTTGACTCTCTATTCAGCATTTGCGATTTATGACGGCAATAATACAACGTTTGGATTTGTTAAACCGACGATGGCAGGTTTTTTTGCAGGACTTGTTTTAGGGGATATCCAAACAGGAATGATTGTCGGAGGTACTTTAAACTTGCTGGTTCTTGGCGTAGGAAATTTTGGCGGAGCATCCATTCCGGATTATATGACCGGAGCGTTGCTTGGAACTACCTTTGCGGTTTTAAGCGGTAAGGGGGCCGAGTTTGGGGCAACACTGGCGATCCCAATCGGATTGCTGATGGTACAGCTTGATGTTTTTGCACGTTTCACCAATACCTTTTTCCAGCATCGTGCCGAGAAATTAGTGGAAAGCGGCAATTTGAAAAAAGCGTCCCGGATGAACTTGTGGGGACTGGTTCCGACCTCCCTTTCCAGAATGATTCCCGTATTCCTTGCACTGGTATTCGGATCGGCATTTGTCCAGCAAATTGTGGAGGGTATTCCGGCCTGGTTAATGAGCGGTTTGCAGACGGCGGGTAAGATTTTGCCGGCACTTGGTATTGCCATCCTGCTTCGCTATTTGCCTGTGAAAGCGAATTTCGCGTTTCTGATTATCGGTTTTTTCATCGCTGCTTATTTAAAAGTATCTGTATTGGGGGCGGCACTGGTCGGGCTTGCACTGGCGATGATTTTCTTCCAAATGTTCAGTAAGGAGAAAGAAGAAGCACTGACAGGAAGCGGAGGTATGGGCGATGAGTAAAGTGTTGGACCGGGGTCTGAATAAATCTTTCTGGCGCTGGTATTTTTTCGGGCAGGCCGGCTGGAACTACGAGAAAATGCAGGGTCTCGGCTATTATTACAGTATGTACCCCATGTTGGAATCGGTTTATAAGGACGAGGAAGAAAAGAAAGAGGCGGCAATGAATCACCTTCAGTTTTTTAATACAAATAACTCAACCGCACCGGTTATCCTTGGAGTTAACACAGCACTGGAAAAAGAAAAAGGAATCGCTGCAAAGGATACAATCACTTCGCTGAAGACTGGGATGATGGGACCGCTTGCCGGCATCGGGGATACATTGTTTTTTGTTATTCCGACCACGATTATCGGATCGATCGCTTCATATTTGGCACTAAAGGGAAATCCTGCGGGACTTGTTCTGTGGATATTATTCGGAATATTCAGACTCATATTTATGCGAATCTTCGCCTGGGGGGGTACCGGGAAGGAGTTAAACTGGTTAGCGAGTTCGGAGGCAAACTGAAGAAAATCACCAAAGCGGCAAATATCCTCGGGATTACCGTTGTTGGTGCCTTGATTCCTACGGTCATTAAAGCGAATTTTGCTTATGAGTTCCAAAATGGAGATGTGAAGCTAAAGGTTCAGGATTTAGCGGATCAGATTATGCCTGCTTTTGCACCCGTATTAATCGTGTTTCTTACCTACTGGCTGCTTGGAAGGAAGAAAATGAATTCTACCCGGGTCATTTTTATTCTGATTTTATTTGGAATTATCGCTTATAATTTAAAAATTCTAGCATAAGAGGTGTGAAATAATGGAAGGAATCGTTCACATTCGTATTGATGACAGGCTTATCCATGGACAGGTTGCAACACGTTGGGCTACCGGCCTTAAAGTAAACCGCATCATGGTTATTGACGATGAGGTAGCGGCAAATGAGAATGAGAAAGCCATTTTACGAATGGCCGCACCGTCCAGTGTCAACACTTCCATTCTTGGATTTGAAAAAGCGGTTGCTAATCTCCAAAACGGCAATTACAGAGGGCAGCGTGTCTTACTGATTGTGAAAACACCAGAAATTTTAGCAAATATGATGGAGCGTGGCCTGAAATTCCCACAGGTCAATATTGGAAATATGTCCAACCGTCCCGGAACCAAACAAATAAAAAAATCCGTCAGCATGACTTCATCAGAAGTTTCATCCATCGAATTACTGATGAGTCAAGGTGTTAAAGTCACCGCTAAGATGGTACCGGACGAACCGGACACAGACATCGAAGTATTTTTAAGGAAAATTTAAGGAATATAAGAGTATAACCATGAGGTATGTTGAAACGTTTTATGAGAATATAGATACCATTTTAAAACAAATTCGCACCACACAGCAGGAAACAATCGGGCAGGCTGCTGAGATTGTTGCTGAAACTGTAGAGAAAGGGGGCATTATCCAATCTTTCGGTTCCGGCCATTCCTTTTCGGCTGCTATAGAAGTGGCTGGAAGAGCAGGGGGATTCGTAAACTCCAAAGCAATAAAAGAGTTTTATGGAATTAACGGCTGGTTTGAGGTAATTGAAGGCGTCGGGGAAACGTTTATCCGGCTTGTAGACCGGAGGAAAGAGGATTGCTTTATTTTCATCTCCAATTCAGGCAAAAATCCTTTGCACATAGATATGGCCCAATATGTAAAAGAGAAAGGGAACAAATTGATTGCGGTGACCAATTTGAACGAATCCAGTCAGGCGAAAAGTTTGCATTCAAGCGGAAAAAAGCTGTACGAATTAGCCGATGTCGTCCTGGATAACTGCGGGGAACCCGGCGATTGTTCCATTAACATTGAAAAATATGGCATCAAGGTTGGTCCGACATCTGCCATCGCAGCGGCGTATTTGCTTGACAGCGTGATATTGCAGGCCATCGAGATTTTGGTGGACAAAGGAATCGAACCGCCGATCATGAAAAGTGCTAACGTAGAGTACGGCAGAACCTATAATGACCAGTTGATGGAAAAATACAAAGATCGTCTGCAACGTGTGTAAGGGGGCAAACAGGATGATATATACAAAAGCCGCTTGGGAAGAAACGTTTCGGCATAACCATCTCGGTCAAATAGCTATTCGGGAGGAGCTTGACTGGATTTGCGGAAAGCTGGGGCGGCAGCTTGAAAAATTCGGAAACCGTTTTCCATCCTCATGTGCCACTAACGGGAAATACCGCCTAAAGGACAATGATGACTGGACGAACGGGTTTTGGACAGGCATGCTATGGATGGCGTATGAATATTCAAAAGACAATACGTTTCGCGATAGGGCATTGCAGAATATCCAAAGTTTTCAGCAACGCCTGGAGCTCAATCTTGTACTGGATCATCATGACATCGGTTTCCTTTATACCCTTTCCGTTGGTGCCGGGCACAAAATAATGCAGGATCCTATGCTTTTGAAGGTACTGGTAGCCGCTGCTGAAAAGCTGGCTGCCCGCTATCAGGAAAAAGGCCGTTTTATTCAGGCATGGGGCAGGCTGGACGATCCCAATGAATACCGGCTAATTGTAGATTCATTGATGAACCTGCCGCTATTGTTCTATACCAGTGATAAGACGGGAGTCCCCAAATATCGCGAAATTGCGGAGAGTCATTTCCGCACACTTATCAGCACGATTGTCCGGGAAGATGCGTCTACATATCATACCTTTTTCTTTCATCCTGAAAACGGGATGCCTGCTTATGGGGCAACGCACCAGGGATATAGCGACAATTCGTGCTGGGCGCGGGGACAAGCCTGGGCGGTAGCAGGTCTGCCGCTGGTTTACCGCTACAGTCCCTATGATCAATTTGCTGTACTTTACGAAGACATCGCCAACTATTTTTTAACTCATTTACCTGACGATATTGTGCCTTATTGGGATCTGTCTTTTGATGCGGGCAGTAATGAACCGCGCGATACTTCAGCACTTGCAATTGCGGTATGCGGGCTTTTGGAAACAGCGGCGTTCTCTAAGGGGGCGTATCGTGAAAAACTGGTGAGAGTAAGTATCGGAATGCTTTCTGTTTTACGGAATGGATGGACTTCCAAAGAACATCCTGACATGGAGGGAATATTGCTTCATGGCATCTATGCTTATGCGGAAGGAAAAGGTATGGACGAACCAAATTTATGGGGCGACTATTTCTATATGGAAGCTTTGTACAGGCTGTACAATCCGGCGTGGAAAACGTATTGGTGAGGAGGAAAGTGATATGCTGCAGCAATATTTTACAAAAGTTCAGGAATTGTTGGATGTTGTGCTGGCAGAAGAACAGCAGCAGATGAAGAAGACTGGCGATCTGCTGGCAAAAACTATCGAAAATGATGGTGTAATATATATGTTTGGCAGCGGGCATTCCCATATTTTAACAGAAGAAGTATTTTATCGGGCCGGAGGACTTGCACCTGTTTATCCGATCTTAATTGAGCCGCTTATGCTGCACCTCGGAGCAGCCGCATCTTCACAAAATGAGCGAAAGAATGATTATGTCCGTTCTCACCTTGAGGGCTATCCGATTTCGGATAGAGATGCTTTGATCGTCATATCAACGTCAGGGCTCAATCCGGTCCCGGTTGATGTAGCCTTGTTTGCCCGGGAACGGGGAGCAATTGTAATAGCTATAACCAGTACGGTTTATGCTGCCACCCAACACTCCCGCCACAAAGCAGGCTTATTCTTAAAAGATGCCGCAGATATTGTGCTGGATAATCATGTGCCTGAGGGGGATGCTGTATTGGGACTGCCGGAAACGTTAATCAAGTTCGCTTCAGTCTCATCCATTGTCGGTATTGCCATGATTCAAGGAATGCTGGCTGAATGCATTTCCAAACTATCTGCTAACAATGCTGACATTCCAGTATTTAAAAGCGGGAATGTAACCGGGGCAGATGATTATAACAGTCGCTTGCTGGAACAATTCTCCGAAAAAATCCCTTTGCTTACGGAAAACATGGAAATATAAGGGGGTGAGTGTATGAAAAAACTGGGCATCTCCGTATTGCTTATACTGGTGATTTTCTCCGGTTCGTATCAGGGGAAATGGACTAAGGCAGAACCAATTCCGGACAACGAAAAAGCTTTATTGAACTGGCACGTATATTTAACCGGTGAAAAATTGGGACCGCAGGACACGGATTTATCCGCATTAATCGGGCAGAAGGAGGAAGAACTTCAAAACAAAGAAGGGACAGGAATTTGGGATACGATAGTCAAAGGTGAAGCAAATTCTTACTTATGGGGTAAGTATCAAAACTGGAAAACCAACTCTGCGGATATAACGGGAACGATTCAGGCGATCGAAAAAATGGCTGTACTGTACAACACTCAGGACTCCAAATACTATCATGATGCGGCACTCAAACAAGATATTTTATATGCGTTGGAGTGGTTTTACAGCAACATGTTTAATGAAAGCGTATCCAAAACATACGGAAACTGGTGGGATTGGGAAATCGGCGCTCCGCAAAGTTACAATAACACTTTAGTCCTGATGAAAAACGTATTAACGTCAGATACAGTAGGAAAATACCTTCGCGCTGTAGACTGGTTTGTTCCTAATCCGAATTACCGGCTTAACGGCATTAAAGAAACAGGGGCCAACTTATTGGACAAATGTCTGGTTGTTACAATCCGCGGCCTGCTGGAAAATAATACAGCTAAAATCACACTCGGGACAAGTTCTGCCGGAAGTGCCTACAATAAAGTGACCAGTGGAGACGGTTTTTACGAGGACGGCTCTTTTATCCAGCATAACTACGTGCCCTATACAGGCGGGTACGGGGAAGTGCTGCTTTCGAGAACTGCGGACTTGTTTGAGCTGCTTGAAGGAACGGCCTTTCTCTCACAGCTATCCGGTGTGGATCTCATTTATGATTATATCCCGGTGACTTATATGCCGTCTTTGTACGGTGGGGCAAGCATGGACATGACAAAAGGACGGGGCATTTCCAGAGAGTTTACCAACGATCGTTTAACCGGGCGCAATTTGCTTTACGAAATCTATATCATTTCAAGACAACACAGTAATATAAACTTCCGCCAGACCTATGCCGGCTTTGTTAAAAATGCCATTCTTTCCGATACAGCTTTTGCCAATTATTATGAAGGTTTATCCATTCATAAAGCCCAAATATTAAAGTCGCTTGTAGCGGATCGTTCAATTGAACCACTACCCGACAACCGTGATCAAAATGTAATGATGAGTGCAATGTCGCAAATGTTTCATCAAAAAAGCGATTTTGCCGTAGGAATCAGCATGTTCTCGAAGAAAATCAGTGCATTTGAGTATGGAAACGGTGAAAACAAAAAGGGCTGGTATACCGGAGCAGGGGCGCTTTATCTCTACAATGGCGATCAAACCCAATTTAGCGAAGATTACTGGCCAACCGTTGATATGATGCGTTTGCCGGGAATAACAACAGATCATAAAGAAGGTACGCTCACAGGTTGGAAAAATTATGCCAATACAAAATCATGGACCGGAGGAGTCTCCGATGGAAAAAATGGCTCTGCCAGTATGTACTACTCCATGTCTGGTGTAACGGGCAGCTCACTTGAAGCGAAGAAATCGTGGTTTTTGCTCGATGATAAGATCGTGGCACTGGGAGCGGGAATAAATTCGAAGGAAGCCCGGAATACCGAAACGATCGTGGATAACCGCAAACTTGAAAAAGATGGGGGTAATTTGGTTCAAGTTAACGGTACCCCCCTTCTATCTGGTGATAGCAAGACGTTATCCGCGGTGAAATGGGCCCATCTAGGAAGTCCAAAACATTACGGAGAGATCGGTTATGTTTTTCCGGAAGAGACAACCATACAGGCGGAAAAAGAAAAACGGCAAGGGAAATGGTCAGATTTAAGGGATGGCAGCTCTTCCAGTAGAGTAAGCAATTACTTCGCAACGTTTGCCATTCCACACGGCACACAACCAAGCGGGGCTGCCTATTCCTATATTCTTTTGCCCAACAAAAGTGCAGAGGAAACAGAAAAATACGCCAACTCGCCTGATATCACAATCATCGCGAATACACCGAAGCAGCAGGCGGTCAAGGATCATTCCGCAAATTTATGGATCGGCAACTTCCATGAAAAAGGGCGGCTTGGACAGGTCGAAGCGATGACACGCGGGGCAATCATGGTCAAGAACAAAGACGGTGGTTTGGAGTTGACATTTTCTGATCCAATGCGTGAGCAATCCCAATTAGTCTTTACATTACATGGATACACGGGTATAACTGTATCGGATTCCAATCCCGCCATATCAATCAGTGAGCATAGCTCCGGACAATCCGTTACTTTTACAATTAACACAGCAGCAAAAGACGGCCGTTCATATTATCTGAAAGTGAATTATATGAACTCCCTGTCTGAATTATGAGGAAAAGAGGCCTGCTGTTTCAAGTGAAATAATGCAATTTGCGTACGGTCCCGCAGGGAGAATTTGTCTAAGATCCCGGATATATAATTTTTTACTGTTTCTTCACTCAGAAATAAAGTCCCGGCAATTTCCTTGTTGGAAAGACCCTCGGAGATTTTCTCAACAATAGCCTGCTCCGCCTTTGTAAGCCCATATTGGTCCAAGGTTTGCAAAAAAGGGGTAGGCGCTTGTATGTACCCGGTTAATTTTTTGGAAATATCCGGATGAATCAGCCAGTTTCCCTGATATACGGTTTTTATACCATGTACAATCTGTTCTGGCGGAACATTTTTGAGGAGATAGCCGCAGGCACCGTTCCGCAGGGCTTCGATAATAAATTCATCATCATCAAAAGTAGCCAGTACCAGAATTTTGATGGAAGGGAATTGTTCATGAATCCGTTTGGTTCCCTCAACACCGTCGCATTCAGGCATTCTGTTATCCATCAGAATTACGTCCGCTTCATTACCTTCCATCAGCCATTTTAGCGCTTCTGCACCATTTTCGCAGGTGCCCATCACGTTCAGTTCTTCCTGCATCCCCAAAAGCATCCTCAGGCTTTCCCTGTCATGCAGAGCCCGGGAGATGCGTCTCCTTTCCTCTGCCTGGGCTGTTTTTTCAACCATTTTAGCGTAATCGACAAGCTGCCTGCGTGCTTCATCCAATTCGTAATGTTTACGGCGCAGTTCATCATAGAGAGAATCCGTCTTTTTTTATTTGGGAGGTTGTACTTAGCTGATGAATCAGCATGAAGGTCAGCAAAAACAAAAAATTGACCGTAAGGATTACGGGTAAGGACTGATCCAGCGCGGCAATGTTAGCAATGGCCATATGCAAAAGAAATAAGGGCCTGCTTATTTCGGAAGGTTTTAATCCATACATGAAAAGACTGGTTATCATGCAAAAATAAACCCCCATAAGAATAAAACAGTATGGCCGAATAGACCATTTCGACTGATAAGTATAGAATCGCCAAGGAAAGTGGCTTAACATATCTATACAGGACAGCTATAGCGAGCAGTAAAAGTACTTGAAACGTGTACAGTTTCGGGTCTTTATAGTTTTCTATATTTATCACAGATTATGAGGGTCGGGCTGGTCAGTCTGGTGCTTATTCTGCTGTCCATGCTTGCATACCGGAGGGGGGTTATCATGAATAGTTGGCATATTGCTGTGCAGCTGCTGCTTACTACGTGGACCAAGACGGTACAGCCAGTTCCCAATTGCTTGTTAAAGAATTATCATTGAAACAGGGATTTGCTTTTAGGTAACAGTACCGTATCTCTTATTTTGGATGACCGCAAGCAAAAAACGATGGCCCGGATGTTTACAGCCCCGGTACGGTCTTCCGAGATTGCCTTGGGCAATTTTCTAGGAGGCTGGCTGGTAGGCACTTTGCAAATTGCACTTATATTAGTTATGACCATGTACGTCTTAAAGGTTGATTTGAACATCTCGTTCCTGGATCAGTTTATCGTAATGGAATGCTTTCTATTGACAGCACTAGGGCTTGCAAGCACCGTTGCCGGGCTAATCCGGAATATGAATAATGTGGGAGTCGCAAATATGCTGATTATTATTCCTAGCTTTATGCTGGGGGGTGTTTCTAGCCGGTGAGCATTATGCCGGACTTTATGCAAAAGGTAGCCAACTTCATCCCCCAATATTGGGCAATCGATGCCTTCACACGCTTATCTGAAGGCCAGAGACTCGGCGATGTTGGCCTAAACCTTGCTATTCTTGGTTTATTTGCTGTCATTCTGATTTCCTTCGGGTCTGTCATTTTAAAACCGGGGGATACAAGGGCGGCTTGATCCGGTATCTTTGAATACGGGTGTTTCCTCTTCTGAAAAGGAGGGAAGCATCCGCCTTTTTTAGCTTCAGGTTCAAAAAAATGGCAATATCCAAGTTGCTAATTCATATTATTCATAATAAGATAAAATAAACGAATAAGTTGTCTGAACATTCTGTAAAAGATGTAGATTCTTCATGGAGGCGAGGGCCGTGAGTAAAAATCATGAGGTGGAATACTGCAATTTGGAATTGCGATTTGACCGTCGGCTCATTCGCAATTTCATCAAAACTCTCATACAGGAAGGGTACTCTCTATATTGGAACGAAAATGATCACCAGTTCATTGTATCTATCCGGTCAGGTCGTAAACTTGTCAAGCTGAAGTTTGAGCGCATTGGCCAAAAATTTAAAATTGTCGGCAACTATTCGTTTAAAGATGAGAAGCTGGCCGAGATGATGGAGAAGTTGATTGAAGATACGAGGGGCCATGCTATTGTAAAAAGATTTAAGGATAGACAGATTCTTATAGAGAATATTATGTTTGGAGAGATCATCCGTACGGTGGAGATTTGCGGAATCGAACACAAGGTGCTGTATGAGAAAGAACCGTTCGTCACCGTCGAGGAAATGATACAGGCTTTTCGTTCCAGCCGGGCTGAGGAACGCATTCCCATGCTGAGGCTGGAACTCGACTATGAACTTGCCAGTCTTTTCGAAGCAATGCAAAACGGGGATGAGAAAGGTGCAGCCGCCAGCAAAGAAAAGCTTGAGCTGCTGCGGCAGGAAATGCTGCTGCTGGAGATGTAGATGAATATCAATAGCGTGCTTCTCCAAACAGGGGATAACGCAAATTTTCCCCAAATATCCAAAGAAAGCTCCGCTGTTTTGCAGCAGGAGCTTTTTTCATTTTACACTGTTTTAGGTATTAAATTGAAGCAGCGTTTATAAATCCAATTGTACGCTTTCTCATTTAAATCTCTTGGATTTCCGACCGTTTGCGGATCCTTCATGGCTTCTTTTGATAAGCGGTCAATCATGTCAGGAGAGACTCCCTGTTCTTCGAGGTTGGGAATTTCTAAGTCTTCGACAAGCTCATACATCCAGTTAACCGAATCTTTAGCGGCTTCTTCTACTGTCATACCGTTTGTGTCAATACCAAATGCTTTTGCAATCCGGGCAAATTTTTCAGGGTATCCTTTCCAGTTATACTCCATAACCGGTCCCATCATGGCGGCAACACACTGACCGTGGGCAACAGGAATGATTCCGCCCAACGTCTGGCTCATCG
Organism: Paenibacillus larvae subsp. larvae; assembly: GCF_002003265.1. Classification (NCBI taxonomy): domain Bacteria; kingdom Bacillati; phylum Bacillota; class Bacilli; order Caryophanales; family Paenibacillaceae; genus Paenibacillus; species Paenibacillus larvae. The sequence goes on along the minus strand of NZ_CP019687.1, from coordinate 1,462,772 downwards.
CATGGGCAGCGCCTGCAGATTCACTGCCGTAAGAAAGACCGGCAAGCATCGCAGCCTGAGCCATTCCATATCTCGCCTCCAAGTCTTGACCATCCGCAAAGGCCCGGCGGATATAATGCGCGCCGTATTCGATTGCCAAAAGTGCCACAGCGTCGGTTATCGGCTGGGCAAATTTCATTGTATAACACTCGATTGCGTGAGCCAGAGCATCAACTCCTGTCATAGCGGTTACATGGGGGGGCATGGATATATGTAATTCAGGATCAATGATCGTCAAATGGGCAGCAATCAGAGGGCCGCCAGTATTAAATTTATACTTGCGCTCTTCGTCCGTGATGACTGCCCATTGTGTAACCTCCGAGCCGGTACCGGCTGTCGTTGGAATTGTAACTAATGGGGGAATTCGGTTCACAAGCGGCTTCTTACCTTCTGCCGCTTCGTAATCAAGTACTGACCCCTCATGAACCACTTCTACTCCGATAGCTTTTGCCGTATCCATGGAGCTTCCTCCTCCAACTGCCACAAGGCCATTACAGCCTTCTTCAGCATAGAGTTTAGAACCTTCTGCGACTAAACGTACAGGGGGATTAGGTTCCACTTTTTGAAAGAGGATAACTTGAATGCCGGCTTTTTGCAGTGATTCGACAACAGGATTTACCACACCTGCGTTGTAAATCCCGGGGTCTGTGACAAGAAGCACTTTTGTTATTCCAAGCGTTTTTGCTTCATTGCCAACATAGTGCACGGCTCCTATTCCATGCTTAATGACAGTAGGGATTTCAAATGTATGCAATTTGGTCATCGTCTCCACTTTCATATTTAGTGTCATGAAGATATCCTCCTTATATTTAAGGTTTAAACCAATTCACAGCTTCAGGCTTTGTATTTCGGTAAATATGTTTGACTTCCGTATATTCCTCAAGGCCAATTCGACCTAACTCACGGCCAATGCCGGATTGCTTGTATCCTCCCCAGGGGGCCTGTGCGAAGTATGGATGAAAATCATTAATCCAAACGGTGCCAAGTCTCAATTTGGCTGCGACCCGTTCAGCTTTGTCTATATGCCGGGACCATACTGCTCCGGCTAAGCCATAGATCGAATCGTTGGCTAGGGCTGCAGCTTCTTCCTCTGAACGGAATTTTTCCACAGTTATGACAGGTCCGAATATTTCTTCCTGTACAATTCTCATATCCGATGTACATCTGGAGAAAATGGTAGGGAGGTAAAAAAATCCGTTTTGCAAATCCGGATCTTCAGGCCGCTTTCCTCCAATTTCCAGTTTAGCCCCTTCTTGAATACCGACTTCCACATACTTTTCTACTTTTTCCCGGTGTTCTGCAGAAATTAGCGGACCGCTTTGAGTATCCTCGTGGAATCCGTTGCCCAGCTTGATTTTCTTAGTACGATTTATAAGTTCAGCCAGAAATTGATCATGTATGGATTCCTCAAGAAGTAGGCGTGAGCCTGCAGAGCAAACCTGCCCCGCATGGAAGAAGACGGCATTTAACGCTTGATCGACCGCAACTTCCAGGTCGGCGTCTTGAAAAACAATATTGGGGTTTTTTCCGCCAAGCTCCAGGGAGATTTTTTTTACATTTTCACTTGCCGCTTTCATGATTTGCTTCCCTGTTTCTATCCCGCCGGTGAAAGAAATGAAATCGACGTTCTTATTTCTTGCTAATTCGTCTCCAACAGTTGAACCAGGTCCAAGTACAAGGTTTGCGACTCCTGCCGGTATTCCCGCTTCTTCCATAAGCTCGAATAACTTGATGGTTGTGAGCGGAGTGATTTCACTTGGCTTTACAACAATTGTATTTCCGGCAGCCAAGGCGGGGGCAATTTTCCAGCTCGCCTGCAGTAGCGGATAGTTCCAGGGTGTAATTTGTCCGCATACGCCAATCGGTTCCCTGACCAGAATACTTTTTGAGTTTGGAATCGGTGAGGAAAGAACCTCGCCTCCATCTTTGTCTGCAAGACCGGCATAATACTGGAATACATTCGCGATATCATCCATATCAGCCTTACTTTCTGCAAGTGTTTTACCCGTATTCAGCGATTCCAGTTTGGCTAGCTCATTATGGTCCCGCCTAATCAATTCAGCGATTCTCAATACCAGTTTACCTCGGTCAAGTCCGGACATAGAAGACCACTTGCCATCCTCAAATGCCCGCCTTGCAGCTGCAATGGCCGCAAGAGCGTCTTCCCGGTCCCCTTCACAAATGCTTTGGATGATTTCTTGATTGAAGGGGTTGATAATGGAACGGGTTCGGCCATGCTTAGCATTCTTCCACTTTCCATCAATGAAAAGTGTTGGTTTCATTTAAAAACAACCTCCTCACTCAATGTAAAGATTGTTAAATAAAAATTTAATGTTTAGAATAAAATTAACATGACTTTTGCAGTGTGTCAAAGAGAAAACATGCCTTCACATCCATCTTATAAATCAGATTGCCATTTCTTGAACATTTATTTTTGACATTTTTCATTCTTCCATTAAGATTAAAATAAAAACATAAATCAATTTTATAATGTAGATTTCCATCCGAAAGTTGAGTCCGTATAATTGTGTAAAAAGCTAGGTTCCAAAAAATGAAAGGAGCCATATTCATAGCCCTCAGTTAGAATAATGTTGGGACACAAAATTCTAAATATACGAGGTGTTATGAAATGGCTCAATACCAGATTAACGTAGATTCGCAGCTTTTGCATCAACTATTTTTGGGAAATTCTCAGGATGCGGGTGTAGCCAAGCTGCTCGAGTCTGTACTGAACCAAGTCTTACAAGCACAGGTGAGTGAACAAGTGGAAGCAGATCGTTATGAACGAACAGAGAATCGAAAAGCGTACCGGAATGGATCGTATCCACATGGGCTGCATACGCGGGTGGGAACCATTACACTAAGTGTTCCGCGCATCCGTGGCGGGAAGTTCACGACAGAGCTCTTTAGTCGTTACCAGAGAAGTGAACAAGCGTTAATCTTAGCGATGATGGAAATGGTCGTAAACGGCGTCTCTACGCGTAAAGTCTCGCAAGTAACCGAAGAACTCTGCGGAACCGAGTTTTCTAAATCCACTGTTTCAGACCTTTGTAAGCGGCTGGATCCCATCGTAACTGCTTGGAATAATCGAAGCCTGGCAGACAGCCTCTTTCCGTTTGTTCTCGTAGATGCGATGTATCTCAAGGTCCGTGAAGACGGTCGTGTACGCTCACGAGGCATCATGATTGCCATTGGTGTAAACACCGAGGGCTATCGTGAAGTCCTTGGCCTGATGCTGGGTGACACAGAATCTGAAGCAAGCTGGAGTGAGTTTTTCAGCTCTCTAAAAGGACGTGGATTACGAGGTGTGGATCTCATTACCTCCGACGATCATGGCGGCCTTGTACGCGCGGTACGGCAGCAGCTGCAAGGGGTAACATGGCAGCGATGCCAGACTCACTTCACGCGAAATGTATTAGAAGCCTCACCCAAAGCCTTGAAGGATGAGATCCATGGCCGTCTACGGTCGATTCTAGATGCTCCTGATACTGGAACGGCAAGGTTTTTATTAAAACAGACCTTAGCGGCTTATGAAGATAAGGCGGGTAAGGCGATGGGCGTGCTGGAAAGCGGATTTGACGATGCTACCGCCGTCTTAATGCTGCCAGAGCGTTACCGAAAACGGCTGCGCACGACAAATAGCGTTGAGCGTCTCAACGAAGAGGTTAGACGCCGGGAACGTGTCATTCGCATCTTCCCAAACCGTGAATCCGTGATTCGTCTTATTGGTGCTCTATTGATGGAACAGGATGAAAAATGGGCAGCCGGCAAGAAATATCTCGACATGACCGAGTACATGGAATGGCGGAAGGATCGGCCAAAGTCCGATGCCAAAGTGACTCGCATTATGTAGCACAGTCTAGCTGAGGGAATTTACACACAAATTTGGACTTGATCTTTGATTGCTGAAGCAGGTATAGAAATAAATACAAAATATAATTTCTCTAAAACAGGGAGTGATACACATAGTGAAACTGTAACATATTCAATTCCTCAGCAGAAGATTAAAGTCCCAGGGAACACTACTGCAGTGGTTTCTGTACATTTAAAGACTGTGGAGACTACCGGTAAAGTTGATCTAGCTACCAGATATAGCGGCGATATGGTCTTTGAGGGTGCGAGAATAGGGGTTAAATGGGATATGGAGAGGATTCCATTAAATACATGGACGTACTATGTAAAAAAGAATATTCCAGGTTTGAACAAATATTTAGCTCTTGAAGATAACACTAAAAATATTTTATTAAAAGGGGAAGGTTCATACAAAGTAAAATATGGTACAATAGCTGAGGTGAATGTAGAATTTGTTAGTCATAATGGAAAATTAATGGATAATGGCTATACTTTCGAAGTAGTTCCGGAGATCGTAAAAAAATAAGAGCAAGTACTAAAACAATTTATTGTTTTATAAAAAATGAGGGTTTACTTTCTTTTGCCAGGCTGTCGATACTTTTTCGGCAGCCTAAAAACTGTCTTTATGTCAGGTTATTTTTTTATGGCTCTCTTTTGTGCTAGCTACTGCAATACTTGTTCAAATTGTTGGTTGTGATTTTCGCGTTTTTTTAGTGAAATGGTTGTAGGCAAGATTGTCAAAAAAATTAAAAAAACTCTTGACAAAAGCTCTTTGCAACCATCTCACCCAAAAACCCTTGTTTTTGCAACCAGACTTTAAGCGGTAATACAAATAAAGAGTACCCAGGATTAATTTCCCAGGTACTCTTTTGTTATTTTTTACTTGCTATATCTACTGGTAAGTTAAATAATTCGCAGGTTTCCAGAGTATCCTTCAAAAGTTCGAGGCATGCGCCCACTTGCGCCTCGTCGTGGGTATTTTCAAAAAACTCTATCCTATTTTTGATTTCTACAACCCGTCCGATAAGTGCACAGCTAATTACATTACCTGGGTGGGTGTAAATACTTCATATGGATCAATTTTCTCCATTCCTTATTCCTCCCCCTGAACTTCTTCCAGCAGTTCATCTATATCTTCTTTGTTTGTGACATACTCTCTGAGTTTTGTTAGAAAACTCAACATGCCGTCCCTAGTGATTTCTGTATATTGGACTGTCGCGCTGTCAGTAATTACGTGTAATACTACCTTGTTCATCTGATTTTCAATTTCGAGGTTTAGAAGCATTTCACATGTGTTCAAGATCTCCGCGATCTGCGCCACTGACTTTCCACGGCTTTGGTTCACTTTTAAAATGGTGTTCATTTATCTTGTCCCCCCTTAACCAGGTCATATGCTTTAACCAGATTTTTTACTCTTTGTACAATCACTACATCCGAATGGTCTGACCATAAAAGTAAACGCAAAATGATTACAAACATGTTTTCAGGTGAACCCTTACATTCCGACAGATGGTCGTAATAGTTACGTACCGATCCCAGGTAATCTCCCATTCCCTTATTCCCTCCATTTAAACCGGCTTATTTATTCCGAAGTGTCCGAACTAATCCGATTAAACTGAGAAGTAAAGCTAATAAGGCAACGATCCATGTAATTGTGTCCATGCATATTACCTCCATTTATTTTTTACCGCTATTGTGTTAAGATTGGGGTGGAGGGGAAAGCATCCCCTCCAGGGAACCTATTTACGTTTGCGTGGGTCGCGGCGTTTTTTGGTTCCTTTTTTCTTTTTCTCCCGGCGGTTAATGATAAGTGCTGTGTAAAGTTGTATTATAGCCGTCAGGAGAAGTACCCAATCTCTTGCTTCCAAACATTTTCACCTCCATTCTGTTTTTGACACTAAATTCGTGTCATCCACATTTATAATATACCATGACTCTATATTAGAGTCAATAGTTATTTGACACATTTTTCGCGTCGATATATATTTGAATTAGAGGTGGTTATATGAAAGAGATACATTCAAATCTAAAGAGTATTGCAGATAAAAATGGAAGATCAATAAGGCAAATAGCGAAGGATATTGATTATCGTTTTGAGTCTATAAGACAGCTATATAATAATGAGTCAAAGCATTATCCGAAAGAACTATTAACAAAGCTATGTAATTACTTCAACTGTGAAATTGGGGAGCTTTTGGTTTTAAAAGAAGATGACGAATAACCTGTCTATGGGGCAGGTTATTTTTGTGCAAAATAAAAAGCCCCGAAGGGCTGGGCTGCGGACAATTTTAATAAAAGGTAATATGTAGTACAATGGTACAAGCAATAGTGGCTTACGTGGGCGGTCGGCATCACCTCGGAAAGGAGGTGATGCTATGGAGACGTTTCAGGCTCTTCAATTAATGTTCTTATTTGGAATGTTTATTCTAGCGCTTTTAACGTTTATCCAGAAAATGAAATAGATCGCCCACGCTAAGGAAACGATCTATTTCGTTTGTAAACCTTATTAAGCCGACCGCCTAGTAGCGCGGCTATTGCCAGACCGTGGACGATACCAGCGTCTGCGGTCTTTTTTAGTGTATGTCTAATACCATTATTTTAACACATGTTTATTTTATTTAACAAGTTTATGTGTTTTGTGCAAAATAAAAAGCCCCGAAGGGCTTTACTGTCTACTACTTATTATGTTTGTTCAATTGGTGTTTTAAAAGCAGACCTTAATTTCTCGTAGTTTTTATTTTCGTCTTTCGCATTAGGGAAAAGTTCCATTCCCATTTTATCACCGATAAACACAACAATCCTTTCACTATCAATGCCATCAGAATTTTTCCCTTTCACAAGAACTGCGGTTCCTTTCTTTTCAGAATCCTCAAGATCAATCGATTCCAGAACCTCAGGATCTTTCAAAATTCTTTCTTTCTGATTATTAACTTTCAAAGCTAGTAAAAATAATGGTTTGCTTTCAGGAAGACAGTTTTCTTCTACGAATTTGTTTTTAGCTTCTTTGTCAGTACCGTTATTAAATATGTTTATGTAGTCAAGAACAAGCTGTTCTTTAGCGTTTAATGTCTTTCCATTACAAGCGGACAATACCCCCACCAATAAAATAACTATGAGTATACTTAAAAACTTCCTCACCACTTCATCTCCTTTTTAATGATCCAAATATAACCAAGATCTAGTTTACATCTTAAAGAGGGTACAAGTAATAAAAAATTACAAATTTGGGAGTGTATTCAGCTTTCCGGCGAAATTTTTTAAGTATTGGTCAATATAGAACCTAGCCTAAAAATAAAAAGCGATTTACGATACAGAGACTTGCGGGTATAATTATAAATAAAACGGTTACATGTTAGGAAGGTGTGGGTTTGGCCTCTTTGGTTTATCTAGTGATAGGGATATTTGATGCTTTAGCAATGCTAGTTCTAATTTTAAAGTTGTATAGGATTCCTATTATGAGATACGGCTTTAAGATACTTGTGTTCGCTTTTTTCATATCTATCTTCTCTTACTTCATGCGGGTTGTATTTGGAGTTGCCCAATTTGATTTACCGTTACAATATGTACTTTTTGTTTTATTTTTGAGGTATTCAATTCAGATTAAGATCCACTACTCTGCTTTTATTGCAGGAACCGGGATAACGGCATATACCAGCTTGCAACTTGTGATCTATTATATATATACCCATATAGGAATGATTGATATATCAGTCCTTTATCAGAATTCCGGGATGGCAGTACTTATGATTCAATTAACTTCAATTTTAACTACTTACTTGATTTCTTATATTTTAAAGCTATTTAATTTAGGATTTTCTATTGTTATTATGCCGCCTCATGAATTCTCAATAAGAGAAGACTATCTTTCGGAAGAAAATCGGCAGCTACTTATAAGTGTTATTGTTTCAATATTCACAATATCATTAACTGTTTTTTTGTTATATAGAGCAAAGGCATTAACGCTGATTATAGTAGCGGTAGCAAGTTTTTGTATATCTTATTACTTTTCTTATAGAAGGGAGAGGTGGGATGATAGAAAGTATATCCAGGAGTATATCAAGAAAGATAAAGCAGAGTGACCCAGAAGGTAACGTAAGCGTTGAGGTTATGGAGTATGCAATAGGAGTTAAATTGAATTTGTTCCTTACAATTCTGTTGACTTCATTGTTGGGTTTGATGACGAACGAGCTTTATAATTCTTTATTAGCTCTGACGTCATTCGCTATACTGAGAAGGTTTTCTGGCGGCTTACATATGAAATCTTTGACAATGTGCGCTGTTGCTTCTTCTTTGCTTTTTATAATGATTGCACATATTCATATAAATAACATGGCGATTATAATATTAACCGCTATAAATACTGTAATATTCTTGCTGTTTTCTCCAAACACAATTGAAGAAGTAAATCCTTCAAAGTTGGACCCATACTTGAAACTAATTTCTACACTTATAGTTTTATCTAGTCTAATTTTGATGTCATCGACGGTTACCCTTGCTTTTGTAGCACAAGGGATATTGATTTTACCATTTCATAAAGGGGGTGAACATTAATGAAACAATTACTATATAAGTTGAACGAAAGAAAATAGCAATCAAAGTCGCACGCACAGCCGGTCAATAATGGCATGAGGATGCTTCATGATTTCATCCATAAATTGCCCGACACGCAGACGGATTTCGGAAACGGCCGAATAGAATACGTTATTGATCACACTGGACTTGAGCCATTTCCAGAGTCCTTCTACGATATTTAACTGAGGGCTGTATGGAGGCAAGTACACAAGCTCAAGCCGATTTTTTTGCGCTTCCAGAAACGGCCGAAGCAGCTTTGCATGATGAATCCGGGCATTGTCCAAAACCAGAGCCAGTTTCCCTGTTGGATAAGTCGCCATGACCTTTTGAAGAAAGGAAAGAAACGTTTCAGCGGTGTACTGTTCATCTTCTTGCCAAACGATGTGTCCCGTTTCATAGTCAACCGTGGCCAGCAGTTTGACCCCACGATGCTTGCCCGTGGTTGGAATGATGCGTTGCTTCCCGCGAAGGAACCAGGTCTTCTGAATCGCCTGGTAGTCCCGGATCATCGACTCATCCTCGAACAGCAAGTGATCAATCTCCTCGTTCAGTAGCTTTTTTTCAGTTCAGGAAAGGTCGTTTCGGTGAAATGGCGTTGTTTCTTGGGATCTGCTGCTGCGAGCGTGTAGGTCGGTTTCGTATAGCTGAGCCCTAGCCGCTCCATGACCTTGGAAATGCCTCGGAGCGAATAGCAATGGCCCCAGTCGCGTTCCACGTACGTGGCAATCAGTTCAAGCGTCCAGTTGTGCTTTGCCGTAAAGCCGACCTCATGGGGAACCGAATAGGCGACGGTTTGTTTCAAGCGATCCTGCTGCTGCTTCGTCAACCGAGTAGGAGCACCTGAGGAATGCTTGATTTGCAAGGCTCCCAGTCCACCGTTCTCGTACGTATGAATGTAACTGCTCACCGTCATTCGGTTTCGATTCAAAATGTCAGCGATCGCCTTCATGGATGTGCCTTTCAAATGCAAATAGATCGCTTGGTAGCGTTCATACATTCGGCGCTCTTTGGTTTGTTGCATGGCTGCCGTTACTTTTGCCAGTTCGGTATGTTTATCCATTGTCATCCCCACTTGTCTATTCTTGATCTGTTTCTTATTCGACAAATGGTTCCTTTTTCCTTGCCAAGGTTTGCTAAGAATATTGATTCAACTTATATAGCAAGAAAAATCTCTAAATATCTCGAGTCCAGCGCTAAGAAATTATCAGTAAGTAGGAAATCCGTTATTGGTGCCAAACCATTACCAGAGCAACTAAAAGAAGAGAAGTAATTATCATGAAAGAAAATTATGAAATCTTTGGAGTGAAAGTTGTAGGTGAAAAAGAGTATGGGGAGCATGAATTTTTTTCTATTGAAGATATCTATTTCATAGACATTTGGTCTCCCAAGAAGAACTACCATGTTCCTCGTATTCATACAAAAGACGGGACTTATACTGTTCCGTTAACATTGGAAGCGTTTAAGAAAGGTTTTTCTTGTTTTTCTCATTTTGTTCAATTGGATAATGGCAATTTGGTAAATATAAAACAAATAGAGCGAGTGGTTGAGACAGCATACGCTACTACAGTTCATTTCAAGAATTGCAAGGAGAGCGCGAATGTTTCAAGGAATAAGAAGCACATAATCACTCATATACTTGATCGCGATAGGAGACCTAAATAAGGGTCTTCTTTTTTTTAGTCATACAATAAAATCTCCCAAATGTCAAGAAAAATCGATACTAGTATCGATTTTTGTTCTTTGTTCGACATGTATCGACAAAATCCTAATTTTGGATGAGTTATAGTTATTTTGTAAGTAATTTTCCGAAAGAGGTGAATGAAACAAAACTATCTATGTTTTGTTTGTTAAACGTATTACATCATACAACTTGGGGAGTTGATTAACTTGATGGATAAATGGTTAGAACCGGCTATTGAAAACAGAGTGGAATATGTGGTTAGTACATACGAAAAAGAATTCGAAGAGGAATATGAAAAGTTTTTAAAAATTATTATTAATTTAAAGGCTCAGACCAATGAGGGTGACCGGTATTTATTAGTTGAGCTAGAGGACCTATATATTAAACAAAGTATGTTGGCTTGTTCTTTTGCATATAAGTTTGGTTTAGATGATGGAATGGAACTGATGAGATGAAATGATTAAGCAAAAAGAACCTCGTTTATTCTCTCTAACTGAGGTTCTTTTTTTGTTTCGATTGGTTTGTTATAAAAATTATATGCATTTTGTAACTTACGATTCATTATCAACAGGACACGCGAACTCAGGCAGGGACATGCTGAGCAGATTGGAGACGATGGTACTGAGCGGAGCTTCTCTTCCAATTGAGGTTATCCGCAAGCAGATCTGTTCTGCTCTTGATATTCTGATCCACTTGTCCAGATTAAGGGATGGCTCTAGAAGAGTTACCGAGGTCAATGAAATAGCTGGTATGCGCAACGGAGAAATTGAGATGAATCCTTTATTTCGTTTTGAAGAGAAGGGGGAAACAGAGGATGGGCGGGTTGTAGGGAATCTTGTTTCCACCGGCTGCAAGTTTATTTAAACGGAAAAGCTGAAGGCTGCCGGACTCAAGCTTCCAGCTTGCATGATGGGGAAAGGAGGGGAATGAATAAACATGAATACCATCCTGCTGGCTCTTGGAATAGGGGGGATGATCTTTGTGGCCTCGCTAATCGCCGAAAATAAACGTAAACAAATTGGAAAAGAACGGGCTGTCCCTGCTAAACCTTATTATCACGGACAGCTAGGGGAAAAATCAGAAAAGAAGCCAAAAGACGTCTTTTCTGGTCTCACTGACTATAATCATTATGCAATGAGCTCAAAACAAAAGATTCTTACTATTTTGGTAGCAGGAACGATACTGGGCATTGTGGGTTTTATCTTTTATAACCAAATCATCATGGCCTTTTTATTTGCTGCCGGGGATGCTTGACACCCAAGTACCGTAACATCACATTAATGAGAAGACGCAAAGAGGAAATGAACCAGCAATTTAAACAGGCCCTTCAATGTTTGTCCACCTCGCTGAGCGCAGGGAAATCCGTTGAGAATGCATTTCGAGACACATTACAGGATTTGGAGCTCCTTTATCCTGATCCATCTGCCATGATTGTTCAGGAATTCGGGGTTATGGTAAGAAGGCTTGATAACGGAGAGCCGATTGAAGCATGCATTCTTGGATTTGCAGAACGGGCAGGACTGGAGGATATTACGAATTTTGCGGATGTATTTATCACATGCAAACGCACGGGAGGAAATCTGATTGAGGTTATCCGCAGAACTTCGCATTTAATAAGTGAAAAACTTCAAATTGTTCAGGAAATCTCTGTAATGGTAGCACAAAAAAAATTTGAATCCAAAATTATGCTGACCGCACCAGTCGCCATTATAGGGATTTTATGTTTTAGCTCGCCGGATTATATGAAGCCTTTATACGAGGGCGCTGGCCGTCTTATTATGACGATTGGGCTGACTGTACTGTTCCTTTGCTTATGGATTACGAAAAAAATCATGGATATCAAGGTATAAGAGCATGTGGATTCTGATGGTTTGTTTCATTGGTTTGGGTATCGGCTTTATCTCTTTTCATTCATACGGAAAACCGAGATTTACGGAGCTGGAGCGGGAATTGGCCTATCCCTTAGATGCAGATTAACTGCCCCCGCATTTTTAATTATTGTTGAGAAAGGAAAGCTATTAGACAGATTTTCCTATTTACATGTCCGTTTGATGCAGTTGATATCCGGTGTATACGGTCCCAGACAGCAGGCTATCCGAACCAAATATTATGCGGTAGAAATGCTGTCTCTCTCATTTATTGTATTGGCGGGATTTATCTTACTTGGATTAGTTTCGGGAGAAGGACCTGTGCTAGTTATATTCGGTTTGGCGGGAGCAGGAATCACCCCTGCCCTTCTCTTTCGTACTCTTGATCAAAAACTGAAGAAAAAGAAACACTCCATTCTGATTGAGCTTCCGGAATTTCTAAACAAGATCATTCTGCTTGTGGATGCGGGTGAGACAGTTCAAGCTTCTTTTATTCGTTGTATTGATGACCGGGCAGAGAAACCATTAAGTCCGCTGCAGGCAGAGCTTATAAAATGCAAGCGGGAATTACTGATGAATGTTTCTCTAAATAAATCATTAGGGGAATTAACCAGAAGATGCTCAATGCAGGAAATCTCCATGTTCACGACTACAGTTTTGCTGAACTATAAACGAGGCGGTCACGATTTAACAGTTGCATTAAGAAATTTGTCCAAGGATTTATGGGAAAGGAGAAAAGCTGTATCCCGCATTCTGGGGGAGGAAGCTTCTTCTAAGCTGGTGTTCCCCATGGCACTTATTTTTTTGATCGTTATTGTGATTGTCGCTGCCCCTGCCATGATGATGATGGGATGAGAAAAGAATAATTGGAAAGGATGAAGCAAATGACAAAGTGGAAACCGGCATGGAAAAAATTCTGGAAGGATGAATCGGGAATAGGTACCCTGGAAATCATTCTGATCGTAGCGGTTTTGATCCTTATTGCCTTCCTGTTTCGGGGTTGGATCATAAGTTGGGTAAACAAGCTGCTTGGTAATGCGAATGACCGCTTGAATGATTCCCCCACTTCACCCTGCACGCCGTCCGCCCATCAGAAATGTTAGTTCTATATAAAAAAAGACAGAACAGAAGAGGAAATACCCTTATTAAGGAGGAAACCGGGAGCTTCACCATGGAAGCTGCACTCTTATTTCCGCTTATCCTTCTCTCTATAGTCTGTTTATTGTTTTTTGGAGTCTTTAGTTATCAAAACGTATATGTAAGGCAGGCTGCTGAGGTGGCTGCTGAAAGGGCAGCTTTCGTATGGGATAACAGCCATAAAGATCCCCGCTCCGGTCATTATGGATTAGGCCAGCATGACGGACTGTACTGGAGAATCAAAGAGGGGGCCTCCTTTTTATTTGATTGGTTGACGGGCAGGGAAAATGCGAAGGTTGATGTCCGGGAAGCGAGCACAAAGGGTGGCAGTGGTCCTTCAGGAAAGCTCATCCAAGCAGCTACACAGGTTCCGGAGGGGCTGAGGGGGTCTTTATCATACAGGCAGTCATTATTTACAAAGGAAGTTCAGGTCGAACTGCAAAAGCCTCTTAAGTCCCCGGTTTTTTTATCTGCCTGGCTTACATTGGAAGAAGCGGAAGGGAAAGCAGTAAACCGGATGGTTGACCCGGTAGAATTCATACGAACTATTGATACTACGAGAAATTATATTCCGGATATCAAAAATAAAGTGTCAAAAAGCGAAGCCAGGTCCCTACTAAAAGAACCTGCCGATGTGGACATTCCTGATACAAAAACAATTACCAGCGCCAATGATGCTGCGACCTATGTACGGACTTTGGTCAGCGGAAAAGAAAGAAAGGATTTCAAAACTCCCTCCGGCCAGATCAGGTATATTGACGCTTTGGATGCGAATGGCATAGCACACCAAGCCTTTTATACAACGAACAAAACGAATCTACCGGAGCAAATGAAGAAAGATGTGGAACTTTTGCAAACAGGCCAAATAAAAGGAGTCGTATGGCACATATTCAAAAAAGACACGGCAGGACTAACTCCAGCTTTAAGGCAGGAACTTGAAAATAACGGAATTGTCCTGAGATTTTACGATTAAGGAGGCGGGCAGTGGGGTCATTTTGGCAAAACCGCAGGGGCTCAGTTTCGGTGTACATCATTCTTTTACTGGTACCCGTCTTTTTCTTTCAGGCTGTTCTGATTGATTTTGCCAGAGTGAAAGCGGCACAGAAAGAATCCGAACAGGCTTTGAAGGCGGGTTTACGTTCTGTCCTTTCCGCCTTTCAGCCTGATGTGCAAACCTATGGGCTTTATGGGATTGGCATCTCTCAAGAGGACTCTCTCAAACTTTACCGAAACGTCCTGGACAATAATTTATCCGGAAACTTGAAGGCGGAAGGTTTCCGTATTTTGGATACCAGAACGGAAAACGCGACTTCTTTGCTCCCGATGTACACGCTGGTGAATCACACTGTTTTAAAAAGACAGATTTTAGAGGAGATGAAAATTCGGGCTCCTATCGAGTTTGGATTGGAAATCAAGGAGAAGTGGATCAAGACAGGAGCGGACAAGTTGATGAAACAAGGCTCGGTCTTTTCCAAAGAAGCCGGAAAAATAGAAAAGCTGCTGGAAAAGCGTGAAGAACTGATGGATAAAACCCGGAAAAAATTCATCAAGCTGTATGAGAAAATCAAGGAAAGACACGCTTATTATAAAAAACGGATGAATGAACTTGGCAGCATGGCGGATGAGCTTGGGATCCATACTGTAGACAGCTTGAAGCAAGAGGTACAAAGCGTCCGTGATAGCATCCGGAGACTGCAAGAGGAAGCGGACAAAATCGACGGGCGAATGGAATCGATCCGGGATGCTGCGGAAACGGCCAAGGAAGAGTGGGAGCATTTAGACAAAAGCAAAGAACAGATTTCAAAAGATCTTACAGAAGCACAGCAGAAATTAAGCAGCTTTGAACATTTATTCGAGGTTGCCGTCCAATACTTTGCTGCGATTCAGATTATTAAAGGGGAGGTGAAGCAAGACGAAAAGCAAATCCATGAACTTCAAGAAGAGCTCCAGCCTATTCTGACTGATGCAAAGAAAGCCAACGACGAATTAAATGGAGAGTTGCAAAAAGTGAAAGATGCCTATAAGGGAAGTTCTGAAGAGCTTCCGGTGAGCCAGGTGTTTGGGCATATTTTGATTTTGAGCGAAGAAGATTTTCACAGCTACCAGACAGGTGTAGCTTCTATCGATGCTCTTTTCAGCGGATTTCAGACCAAGGTTTTGGATACGGACGTTTACCGTTCATCAGAAGCGGCTGATGTTCATGAGAAGAATCAGGCTGTTTTGAAGCAAGCTGAACACGTACATAAACAACAGAATAAAGTAGAGGGTACAAGGCAAAAGAAACGGGAGGAAGTAAACAGTCAGAAAAAAGAGCAAAAAGAAAAGATAAGCGAGGTACTGGCACAGCTAAAATCCGTTATGAACGGAGGATGTACCGATCCGGGAGAAAAGGGGCCTTTTCATAATGACGGGGCATACAAACAGCTGGAGGGTGAGAATGGATTGTTCAGAAAGTACATGAATCTAAACGGGACGGAAGCATTATCCGGGAATGGGGTAGCCTATGAACTGGACAATCCCGTTATATCCGGCCATAAGTCCATGGACTTGCTTGGCAAATTGGCGGATGTTTTACAAAGCGGGCGCGATGAATGGTTTGTGAATGAATTTGCCCTTACTAGGTTTAACTACCGTACTTTAGACCTGGAAACGAAATCCAAACATGCTCTAACTGATCCCTCAAGGCACGTACTAGCAGGCCAGGAAGCAGAATATCTGCTGTACGGATTTTCATCCTGCAAAGCAAATATTTCGACTGCTTACGCGGAAATGTTCTCTATCCGTATGGCCATCCGGACACTGGAGGCTCTAATGGAGGCTAAGAACGAATTATTTCAGCTTGGTTCTCCCTTACTCGTATTATTGGTCAGTGCGGCTCAGGGCGCAGTTAAGGCGTTTGAAGATATGAAACAGCTGATTGAAGGAAAAGAAGTTGAAATCTCATCCAAAATTACAGGCTCTTTCTTCACTTTTACTTATAAAGACTATTTGCGGCTCTTTTTCTTTATTCATAGCAATGACATAAAGCTGATGTCCCGCATGCAGAGTCTGATTGAAATGAATACGAAGTAGGATCTTGCTAAATTAACTACATATGTCCAGGGGAACACAGCCTCTTCATTAAAATTGTGGTTTATGCCGGGTCTGATGAAAGTCTTTGAGGTTACAGGTCTCACTTCTTGTGAAGTAAAGGGGACTAGATGCGAATGGAAACAAACCGCAGAACTATCGTATTAACGCTAAGACTATTATGGGCATGGAGAAAAAGAGCGGAGGGAAGCATGGTAGTTGAGGCTTCACTTCTTCTGCCTTTTTTCTTGGTATTTGTTTTTCTTTTAATTACACTGGTCCGTATTCATATTGCCGAAATGGCCCTGCAAACAGCCGTCTCTGAAACAACGAAACAGTTTGCGGCACATATGTACCCCGTTGAGCTCATCTATAAAGGCGTGAAGGGTAAGGTGGAAAACAGCAATGCAGCAGCAAATTGGGAAGATATCAAAAGGAAAATTGAAGAGGCGAAGGACAAGCTGGATGGTGCGGAAGAATTTATCGGGCAGTTCGAAGCTTATATACCCGATCCTTTGGTCGCGGTTTTGGGATATGTCAAACAAATCCGGGAACAAGCTGATCGACTTAAGAAAGACGGAAAAGAGGCTATTCGGGATAAGATAATTGATCCTGCCGTACAAACTGTTTTTACTTCAGTCTTATACGACATGGCAGATCAAAGCGTACTTCAGAAAGACCGGTTAACCGTAACCGGTGTGAACTTTCCGGATTTTGGGGATCGTTCAGATTCGCTTATGGAAATCGAAGCGGAATATATTTACTATCTTTCTCTGCCGTTTATTCAAAAAGAAATTGTATTGAAACGAAAAGCCAGTGAACGGGCTTGGCTGGGAGCATAGGAGGAATATGATACAAGAAGCGTGTTTACTTGTGATTATTTGTACAGCTTTTGTTTCAGACATAAGGACTTCAGCCATTCCTAACTATATTACAATAGGTGGCCTGGCAACAGGCGTTATTTTCCAGGCGGCGGTATATGGCATGACCGGCCTTTTCCAGGCGATCACTGCTACGGCAACTGGTTTTTTACTTCTTCTCTTGCTTTATATGTTCGGCGCTTTAGGGGCAGGGGACGTGAAGCTGTTTGCTGCGGTCGGGGCTTGGTCGAGCATTCCGTTTGTCCTGTCGAGTATGATGTATTCCCTGCTTTATGCGGGTTTTATAGGTCTTGGTATCTTACTATGGAGACGGGAATTAACCCGGCGTTTTTTCGGATTAGTAATGTGGTTTTTCCGGGCGATTTTGTTAAGAGACAAATATGTAATAAAAGGCCTGAAACAGTTGCAGCATATCCGGGTACAAATCACTCCTTAAAATCCTTGATTTATTAAGGATTTAAAAAGGACATTGGCGGACTTGGGGACGAATTGGGGACGAAAAATTAATTTTCTTGTTTCTTGAGAGATATGATACTCTCAAACTTATCGGCCGCAGCTTTGTCTGCTGTTCTGAGTAAGTGACCGTAAGTGTTCATGGTTGTTGTAATATTTCCGTGACCGAGCCGCTCAGAGATGACTTTGGCATGGACGCCCTGATTGATTAGCAAAGTAGCTGAGGTATGGCGTAGATCGTGAAAACGTATATACCTCAGACCGTGCCTTTTAACAAATAGACGGAACCAGAAAGAAGGTCGTTCATGGTGGAACGGTCTCCCGTCAAGGTGGGAAAATATAAAGTTACGCTGGTTACCTTCTACGTCTACGCACCCCTTCCAAGATTCCCCAAGATTCTCCTTTTCCCTAATACAGTAATAGTAATAATCTTTCAATTCATCTAAAACAGAAGAGGGGAGCGCAACGTTTCGCCTAGACCTCTCGGTCTTGGGACTTTTAATTATTACCTTTCCTTTCTCCGAATGAGTGAGGCTTTGTTCAATACTGACAACACCGTTTTTCCAGTCGACATGCTTCCACTCTAACCCGAGCAACTCACCTCGCCGCATTCCTGTTGTCAGAGCGAGCGTAATCATTATGCGCCAGTGGTATGGTTCCTTCTGTAACGCTCCAAGAAGTTGTTCTACCTCAAGCTCATCGTATGGCATGTTTATTTTAGACTGAACTTTTGGTTTTTTGACGCTGGCTGAGGGGTTGCTCTTTATCAGGTTTCACTCCACAGCTCGTGTAAGAACATTTGTAATAATTTTATGATCGTATTGGATAGTGCTAGACGAAAGCCCGCCTTTTTTCCTATCCCCTCTTACCCCATCCTTTTCCAGAGAGTGTATATAATTTACAATGTGAATCGGCCTGATCTCGTTCAGCCGCAAATGGCCAAATGTTGGTATGATTCTATTTTTTAGATTTTGTTCATATACATGCAGCGTGCGGTGGGATAAGTGCTTGGTCGCATATTTTTCCCTCCATTCTTCTACAAACGTCGCGAACGTCATCTTTTCAGGGGATATATATGCGCCCGATTCAACTTCAATTTTAAACTTGTGTAATTCCGTCTCAAGAAAGTCCCGCAATTTCTTAGTTGTCCTCAGCAAGGATTGATCTTCCACTCTTACAGTTTTAGTTCTTTTAATACGCTTACCGTTAGGGCTATGTCCTGCTTCAACAATAAGTCGCCATGAGTTGTTACCACGTTTCTCTATAGATGCCATTTCTTTTTACTCCTTTCGAAAAACGGCCTTGCGTAATATTTTCTTCTATAGAAAAGAGCGACTATTATAAATCGCTCTTTTCATCTCAATCTGAATCAACCACATACACGACAACTTTACCATGAATCTTAATTTCCGATATGTTTCCATACGATACTAGGTAATCCGTGAAACTTGGGTCTGTAGAATCCGGTCTGAAAATTACCCTACTGTTCACTTTATCGTTATAAAATCGTTTAACAGAGTATTCGTTCCCATTACTGTATATAACTATGTCACCGTTGTTAAGTTCAGAAAGTTCGATGTTTTTGACAACTATCAACGAGTTATGAGGAATCACCTTATTCATGGATTCCCCGTTTACTCTCATGATGTAAATGTCTTCTGATCCAGCCCATTTTCCCATCATGTCATCCGGCAAGGTTATCGTCTCCACGTTGTCTTCCGTGATGGTATTGACCTCTATCGGTTGACCAGCCGATATAGATATTGGGTAAAAGGGATAATCGGATGTTTTCAGCATACATGAATTGGATTTCTCAAGCCCAAGGATATAATCAGAACTGACTTTAAAAAATTCACTAAGTCGTTTGATGTCTTTTCCTTTCGGGAAATTGTCCCCGCTTTCCCATTTAGTAATAGTAGTGTAGGTCTTTAACCCTAAAATGTTGGCTAGTTGCTGCTGGGTTAGTCCCCTTTGTTCTCTTAACAACTTAATAATCTCACCAGTAGTACTCATCGTCTCACCTCCTTTAACTAAGTATACTTAATATATGATAATAAATCAACAGAACTCAGAGGCATCTATTGTATAACATAAAAAAGTGATAATAAATCATAAAAAGGGTTGAAACATGATTTATTATCATGTAAAATATAACCATAGTACGAAAAAGGCGGTGGATATATGGTAACAATTGCAGAATTAAGAGCTAGAAATGGAAAGATGACTCAAACTGAGCTGGCAAAGAAGATTGGAACTTCTCAGACAACAATCAGTGCTTGGGAAAAAGACATAAGTGTCATTTCAGCTCCGCATCTTAGAAGATTGTGCTTGTTTTTTAATGTGAGTGCCGATGACTTACTGGGAATTGATTTAATGGTTAAAAAATGTATGTGACATGATTTATAATCATAAACGCTTAGGGAAAGGAGTTTGAGGCATCATGACCGCTGTAGAAAAAGCAATCGTCGACATTATAGCGGCTCAAGTAGCGGAAGCCGAGAAACGTATTCTCGAACGACTATCCGCCGCAACAGGTCGCACACTGACTTTTACGGAAGCGTGTGAGTATCTACGAATATCTGAATACACTCTACGCCAACTATGCCGAGAAAAACGAATCCCACATCGGATAATCGGCTCGGAAGGCAGCAAGAAACCGCGGTACCTGTTTAGTACCGTCAGTCTGGATCGATGGGTCCGCGAGCAAGAGGAACGGAATTATCGTTTATGAAAGGATGATCACGAAAATGAATAAAATTACAGCCGCCGGGTATGGCCCGTTAATCAAACGTGAAGGAGTGCTTTACAGGGTAATTAGATAAGTATCGGAAGTAGGAAGGTCAGGGTTATAAGATATAGTTAAAGGTTCGCAAGTAATTTTATGTAAATCACTGAGCGCGGGTATTAAACGACTGAATTCTTCCTTATCAATCTTAATCCTAAAATGACTATTTAGAGTTTGTAACAAATCGTTATCGCTTGTTCGGGATCGGCGATACTGGCGTTCTTTATTTCATCTAATGCGGCCAATACCTTAGACGCTATCTCAATCATACAGTGGCCTCCTTTCTATATAAAGATTATAAACCTATATTATCAGGAAACGGGATTTATTGGAAGAGGTGTAGGGAACAGCCGGCTGGCACAAGTAAATAAAATTAAAAATTGGAGGAATGTAAATGGGATGCGATATTCATCTGTTTGTTGAGAAGAAGGTCAACGGGGCTTGGAAGGTGTTAAAGGGGATTAATGAACCGAGAATCCAAGATCTTTGCTCAACGTTGCAGAAAGCCAAAGAACGTGGGGCGGATACATTATGGCTAGAGGATTGGATTAAAGAAGAGAAAGAGGGAACGTGTGATTTTGTCAACATTCCTAGAAACTATCGCCTCTATGCCGCTCTTGCTAATGTCCGAAACTATGACAGGATAACGCCGATATCAACACCGCGGGGACTCCCTTCCGATATGTCAAGGGTAGTATACGAACAAGAAAATGAATGGTACTGGGGTCATGATCATTCTTGGTTAACCGCAAAGGAGCTATCCGAGTTTGATTGGAATCAAAAGATTAAGTTTGAAGGCTTTGTTGATGACGAGCAATACTCGGAGTTTTTGGAAAACGGCGTTCCGACGTGGTGGCACTTTGAACAGCGTAGTTGGGGAAAGCCATACAAACACATACAGTGGACAGAGACGCTTAAGGACTGCGTTGATACCTTTTACACTTGGTCTATCCCAAAGTTAATAGAGTTGGCTGACGGTGATTTGGAAAGTGTTCGTATCGTTTTCTGGTTCGATAACTAAAAAGAAGAAAGGAGTAATCGCATGAGTCGATGGCAAAGGTTAGCGGAAATGGACCTTATAAATTTGTTTCCGTATATAGTCGGCAGGATCGAGGGCATCGTCGAATCACAACTAGCCGACGACAACACTAAAATTAACGAAATTAAAAAGATTTTACTCGCTCTTAACGAAGAACTAGACGGGAGGTATTCCGAATGAATCTATCGACAATGCTCCGGGAATCCGCCGGAAAGACATCCGGCGTAGTCTACGCAACCGGCATAATGAAAGGCCGCGAAGTACTACGCATGGTCGCGGACTGCCGGGCGCAGGAAACGATCCGCGAAACGACATCCCGAATCCTTAGCGAAGGGAGGCGATAAGGCTTTGAACAACAATTTAATGTCGGTCGAAAGTCAGACGGAATACTCGATTACATCCGGCCAGACGGAAACGCGGATTTTCATAAAGTTTTATGTGGAGGCGGTGCGTTCGGGCATGGTCGCAGATATCGGTCCCGAACGGCTGCAAACGCTAATCGTACTGGCGTCATATATGAACGAAAAGGGCGAATGCTACCCCACGCAGGAGATGATCGCAAAGTCACTCGGGATTTCCCGGGAGAGTGCAACCCGTAGGATACGTTCCCTTCGAAAATACAAATGGAAGGGGCGGAACTTGATCGAGGTAAAGAGAACGAGGGACCCGCAGACGCAAGCGTGGGCAAATACGATATATACGATTCTGCCCGTTAGTAACCTCGGAATCTTCGATGGCGACCGTAAGTGACGCAAACGTCACGTAGCGGGCGTCACGTGGCCGACGTCACACTAAGAAGAACTATATAAACAAGAACTATATTAACTAGAACCATAAACATTACGCTGCGTCACTTCGTTCCTCGCGGTCGATGCCAAAATATATACCTAAACATATATTGATGCATCGATTTGAGAAGAACCTGAAAGGTTATTCGAAGAAGGCAAAACAAACGGACGCGACGGGCGGCCTAAAGGAGGCGTACGGCTTGGAAGATATCTGGGACATTGACGACTGGGTAGAAGAAGCGACTATACAGAAGGTTTATACGTTTTCTCCTAAGGATGTTGCGACCGCTTTAGGACTTCCTCTGCACGTTACTGCTGAAAGATTATTTCAACTTGTCAACCGTGGAAAAGTCACCTCACATTTCGAAGTACGCTGCCCAATCTGTTTTTCGGCGACACCCGTAGACCTCGAGATACTGGCCGCTGACCCGACATGTGCGTGTGGTGAGCACGTATACGAAGTTACTCCCGAGTTGATTTACGTGTTTTTTAAAATCAGACCCGAGTATATCAACTGGGTACAGAAACAGAACGAAAATTACCGAGGAATTAGACGATTTACTAACCGTTAGTATTATCCGTCCACCTCAGCGAGAAAATCGATAATTTCCCGAAAGGAGGCCGTTAAAATGGCGAGTAAAAAGATCGACATCCGCCTGACCGAAAACTTCCGCCTTCGAGCGGACGATCGGAACTTTATTATCATGGAACGAAGATTCACTGATCCAACGAGGTCCCCGAACTGGGAGGGCCTTAAGAAAAACGGAAAGTCACCCGAACCGCGGGAGACTTGGCGGGATTCCGGTTACTACAAGTTAGGCCAATTCGGACTAATGGCAGCGATAGAAGACGTCATTATCCGAGAGGGTAATAACCGAGGTAGTGCCGTAGGTAGCTTGGGCCAGTTGCTTGCGGAATACCAGAGAATTGCTGACGAAGTTCGCGACACTATCGGGACTAATTGGCATGAGTTGGGGGTGCCTCGGTATTTTGGTAGCGAAAATTAAGTCAGATGACTGGCGGAACCTTCCAATCGAGAAATGGAACGTCCGCACCGTTCATGCTTATTTTATCGAGATGAACCGCGAACTATACGACGCGGAATACGTACCTATGCGAAACTGGAAATTTGAGCAGGGCGTGATCAAGCGGAATCTGAAATCATACGGACCAGAAGTCTTACAGAAGGTATTCGATCGGGCATTCCGGGAGTACCGGCCATCCCGGAAGTACCCGATCCTGACGGCAGGGTTTGTACTATCGTATATGGCCGGGCGGATACTCCCGCAGGTGCTGGCGGCGGAGAAGAAGACTGAGGAGCAGGAAACGGATATATCGGAGCTATCATCGTGGCTCTAGAAGGAGGCGTAGACAAATGACAAAGGTAGCGGAAAAACAGACCGGGGAGTTATCGTCGGACCTCGCAACCCTGACGGCAGAGATAAACGCTTATAAACGAGTTGCGGGTGAGGCCATATTCGAAATTGGTCGACGATTAAAGCATGTAAGAAGGGAAAAACTCGCCGAAGAACGTGGCGGTTGGAATACTTGGTGTGAAAACGACTTGGGGATGTCTCGACGTTATGCAAATATGTTTGTGAGAGTTACCGACGAATTATCCGAAAGTGGGAAGACGTCTTCCCATTTGGGAGTTGAAATGTTGTATCAAATCGCAACACTCCCGCCAGAGGAGCGCACCAAGCCGCACACAATCCCATCAACCGGTCAGACGAAAACGGTCGAGGACATGACCGTGCGTGAACTCCGAGAAGTCAAGGCGGCACTTAAAGCCGAGGAGAAAGCACGGAAAGAGGCCGATGAACGAACCGAAGCAATCCGGGATACGCTAGAGGCGATCCGGCAGCAGCCGCCTAAAACGGAATACGTGCCCGACCCTAGGGTTAGCGACCGGCTAAAACGGTATGAGGCAAAATACGGAGACATTGACGGTATCGTCACCGATAGGATATCGAATCATACCGAGGTTGACGGTGCAGCTGCACAATTTGCTGACGATGTCCAGACGTTTCTCCTGAACTACGCCCACCTGACCACGTTTAAGGCATCATTTACGGGAATTTCCGATGAAGCTTACGAGAATTACGTAACAAGCCTCGACGCGCTAAAAGAGTTTATTAACGGGATGCAGCGAGTCTTGGACGGGGCGCCTAGGGGCAAAGCGGAAGTGATTGATATTAATGACGTTAGGGTGATGTAAGGAGGTTATGGCGTGGAGAAGAAGCAACTGACGGTGGAGGAACTAATGAAATTGGAAATGGACGAACTTCAAGAAATAATTGAAAACAACATAAAAGAAGCAGAAGTACTACTCAATATCATTAGGAGGGTTTAAATGTGGAAATTGCAAAGCTAGTCTTAAATCGGAATGGGAAATTTGCAATCGAATTTGATACGAATCAAGAGGTGCTTAACGTACTCGCGCCGATTGTTTCACAAATTTTTTCTACTCAACAACTGGCTGACACAAGCAAATTACGGGCCATCAAGAGGGGAACCGTACCCAAAACAGATAATATACAATTGCGTCTTGCCCAGCCGAAAACACCGCAATTAAGGCTAACTCCGAGGCAAGAGAGGGAATTAGAAACCCTTTGGTTAGACATAAGGTCGGCAGTTGAGTATTTCTGGAAGCTATGTCGGACTAACCGGAAGCAGGAGTCAAAAAGCCGAGTCTACAAAGAACTGTTCGACGAGTTCGAAGAAGTCACGGGATACAGAGCCAAACGGAAAATGACGTTAGGCAGGGTTGATCCGAGAAGTTTGGTACTGAATACGCTTATCCGAGAAGGAAAAGGTCCGGAGTTTCTGTCCTTCGTACGATCAAAGGCACGTGTATTTAACTCGGAATTAATCCGCATATAGGAGGCGCTGTATGAAAACTAAAGCCTATGTCGTAGACGCTTGGCAATTTAAAATTGGATTTTGCAAAGGCGGCATATGGACCTCCTTGCCAATGTCAGATGATGAGCTAACGAATTTCATGGAGCGTCTGCGAGAGATGGGAATATTCGACCCGATAGTGATGGTGTACGATGCATCGGCCCTCTACAAAAAGACGATAAAATCGCTTTGGACGGAGGACACCCGGCTTAGATTAGTCGAGTTGAATAATTTTTTGCTCGAATTAGAAGGAGGGTGATCTTAAGTTGTCTCATTCAAAAAACTGCATCCTGCGGCAACATTGCAAAAACGCTGACACCGACTTGTGCAATCGTATGTGTTCCTATTACGTCGGGCTCCATGGTTATAATGGCTTGGGCGGCCGGTACGGAGCAGCGAACATACCGACAGAGTACCAATTCATTACGCTTACCTCGTCTCCGGCCCGCGAGGTTCAAGCGAAGATATACGATTTCCTGAAGAGTTACGTAGGCACCTTTCCCCGTCAGTTTGAGGCTGATGCCGAGCCGATCAAATCGCTGTATCTGCGCTCCCATACGACAGGGACCGGAAAGACAACGACAGCCTGCGCAATCGCAACGGAATACCTTATCTGTCACTACATCGGGAGCCTCCGTCGGGGACGGCAGCCACTGGAAAGGCCAGTCTATTTCCTCGATGTAAACGCATGGCAAAACGACTACAACGAGTTCAACCGGAGGAATATACCTGAACACATCGGGGAGGCCGCATCTGCCCGGTATTACGCCGCTCAAAAGCACGCAATGGAGGTACCGCTTGCTGTATTAGACGATATCGGAGTCCGGGACTCTACGGAGGCATTCCGCGGGGACCTCCATCGGCTGATCAATACGCGGGTAACGGCCGGCCTTCCGACTGTATATACCTCAAATATTCCGCTGGCCGATCTAAACGAGGTATTCCGGGAGCCATCACCTCGGCTTGTCGACCGCATACGGGATAGGTGCGCAGAACTAATATTTGTCGGCGAAAGCAAAAGGGGGTTAAGACGGTGAGTGTACACGGTGAGCAACTGCTTTCAAAAATAGTGGATACAAACGACGTTCTGGCTCTTAAGAAGTACGGGATCGAACGTTACCACTTTGCAACAGAACCAGAGTGGGCCGCCTATGACTTTATCGTCAGGTATGCGAGCAAAAATGGAGGGAACGCGCCGAGCTATGCGACGTATGTCTCTGCTTGCCCTGATGTGACGTATATACCGGACGTGTCGGACAGCTACGAGTACCTAACTTGGGAGCTAAAGGATCGTGCCGGAAAGAAAATGGTAGCCGACTTGTTCAATCCGACAAAGGGTAAGCGAACCTCTGAAGTCGAGGAGAAATTCTCGGAGCTATCGTTTGATGAGTTTGTTGCATGGTTTACAAAGGAGTCCGACCGCATAAAGGAGACGCTTAACGTCGGAACCGGCACAAAAATAGGCCGTACGCTGGACGAAATGTCCGCGGACTTTCTACGGGAATATAAGCGCAGAGAAGCCGGTAAATCGTTCCGGCTATGGAAAACCCCTTTTGAGGCGTTAGACCGGGAAATTGGCGGGTTTTACAGCGGGGATATCTACGGAATCATGGCGGAGTCTGGCCGGGGGAAGACGTATCTACTCATCGCGATTGTAGATAAGCTGCTCCGGCAGGGCGCGAGTGTCCTCGTCAAGTCCTACGAAGTCAAAGAATACGTTTGGCTGGCTCGGCTTATCTCAGTTGCGACTGCGGTAGATGGGCTCTTTAAGGACGAGGAGACACAGACACCACTGGGGATTCCGAACAAAGCCATTCTATCGGGAAAGCTAGAGGATTTCGTCCGGGAGAACTTTGAGGACGTCGTATCCAAGCTGGCCGACTACTATCCCGGGAAGCTCTACTTTCAGGGGAAAGGTGGCTCCGAGCTTACGCGAACCCTCGATGATCTCGAGCGTGAGTTACAAACGACTAAAGTTGACGTAGTAATTCTAGACCCATTCTACGGTTTGTCCGACGTATACGGACGAAACGCAAACAAAACGGCAGGTGGTGCGGCTGAGTATGCGGCCTCCCGGTTCGAGAGGATTGTCGGGGAAAATGATGTCGTCGGATTCTACAGTATCCAGGTGACCGTGGAAAAGAAACGGCTTGACGAGGAGGAGCAGCGGGAGCTAAAGACTCCCAAACGCGATCAGGTTAAGACGACCAAACGACTCTTAGACATTGCAACGGTTCTGCTCGGGTTTGACTCTATAGAAAAAGAGGGTATAGCCGCATTGGGCATAGAGAAGGGGCGAAATGGCGGCGAGGACTTCCGGCTGGACCTTGTGGCACTACTAGATTACGGAGTCCTGCGGGAGTACCCAAAAGCCGAGGAGGCCGCGGAGCAGTTTACAGGAGTTTTCTAGGAGGTGGCCGGATTGTATATCGATGTGCTATACGAATTAGAGCAATTTGACTGGCGAAACGTCCGGCCAGCAGTCGATAGCTTTATCGCAAGTTCGCCGTTTCGCACGGATGATGATACTCCGTCATTCTTCGTAGACCTTCGGGAGGACTCCGATTATTACGGTTGCTGGCATGACTTTGGCGGCACTGACCCGGAATGGACCAGCGGAAATTTTACGAAGCTTCTATCGTTTCTGATGGACGTTTCTTACAGAGAAGCAGACGAATATTTGCGGCGTAAATACGAAAATGACGAACAACAAGAAACACCCGTCCTTAGGCGCGTTAGATTATCGGCAGAAAGGCCGAGAAAGCCGGTACTCCACGTCGGTCTACTTGAGGAATACCGCCATGACCATCCGTATTTAGCATCCCGTTGTATCACCGCAGGTGTCCAACGGGAAATGCAGACGGGGTACTGTCCAAGCAAAAATGCCGTTACCATTCCGTGGTTTGGTCCAAACGGGCAGTTACTCAATATCAAGTACCGCAGCGTAACCGGAAAGAAATTTTGGTACGTGAAAGGTGGGCGTCCCATTAAGGAGCTCGTATACGGCATCGACTATATCTACCGGCATCGTTGCCGGCGGGCTGCGATCGTGGAGGCCGAGATCGATGCGCTGACGCTTATGAGTGCGGGCGTTCCTGCGGTTGCTGCCGGTGGAGGTGTGATTAACAAGGAGAAGGCGGCTGTAATTATACGAAGCCCAATTGAGGAAATTTTCGTTATGTCCGATCATGACGACGTTGGGCAGGCGCTTAAGCGAGAGGTTATCCGTATGCTAGGCGGGGACTTGCGCGTCGGAGTTGCGGGGTTTCCCAAACGTTATAAGGACGTGAACGAGGTGGCTCAGGCTGAGGGATTGCAGAAATTAAGGGAATATTTCGAGCGAAGAAAATTATGTAAAAAATTTTTAAGTTAATGTTACACTTTAGCGATTTTATGATGGTATATAAATAGGAGGGAAAAACGGGTTGGATAAGAGCAAACTGAATACTTTGGCACTTAAGGCAAAACTCGGATGTGAAGAATCTCTCTGGAAAATAAAGGCGGAATTAATTGGCGAAATTCATAAAATGTCAAACCACAATTGGCACAGCATACGAAACGAAGCCAAATTCGAAGAATCATGCTTCACGAGGATAGACAGTGCGGTTAGGGCTTTTGATCCTAGAAAAGGAAATTTCTATAACCTAGCAATGTTTAAGATAAATAGTTGTTTGAAGGAATCGCGTAAGAGATTTAGTGAGACTCCTGTAGTTATCTCTTTATCCGAAAAACGCTCAGAGATTGAGCTTGAGTCGACGGTAATAGATGACTCAGCAGTTATCGATGATGGATTGATGGTTAACGAGAAAATCGCCCTCTTAGCGGAAGGCGATCCTCGAAAGGAGATGATACTAAAGCTATGGGCAAGTGGTATTGATGAGACGAAGTACATCGCAAGGGTGATAGCCAAAAATTGCGGAGGTAAGATTTCATCAAACCGGACGTACACCCATCGCTTCAGGGCTAGATGTCGAAAGGCACTAGCGTAAGTATCAATTCATTGTAATTATATTCCATATTAAAAGATTTGTCAACGTTTGAGGTGATTCGGATGAAAATCGAGGTTACGCATCATGCGGTCGAAAAGGCGGTGACATCTCTACGAATCAACCGGAAAATTGCCAATGAGTGGGTACGATCCAACGTCAAGAAGGCCCGGTACATCGCCGATATCATCGCAGAAGACGGCACCCCATCGAGATTATTTGCAGGCGGAGGGGTACTATTCATCCTTGCGCAGGACAACGACATTGTCATAACGCTTTACCCCGGAGACAATCCCATAAATATCATACGACAAAAAGTCGAATCTGTGACGCAAAAAGAACTACGCAAAGTTGAACGAAAAGAACGAAGGCATCAACGAGAAGCTAAAATCGCTAAACTCGAACTGGCCGTCGAGCGAGCCGCGTGCTTGCTCCGGGCTGAAAAGACCCGTAGCCAGTCTGTGAAACTCGCGATGGCCGCCCGGGTGGCCGCGATCGACCAATACATTGAGCAACTTGACCACGATCTTGCGGAGGTTCAGGCCGAAAAGCGCCGCGTGGCCAAGGCCGTTGCTGCCTACATGATATAGTTTGCGTTTCAGCCGCTGGGCATCTCGGCAGGTGCCCGGTTGCGGACGCGCAAACGCGAAGTCCGACGATAATTAACGAAAAGGAGCGATTGAATGGGAGTACGTGAATGGCTTAAAGAGCGTGAAGAAGAACGCAAGAAACGGGCTAACGGCGGCAACGACGGCCTGCCGGAAGGTGTAACAAGGTATGTACGTCTTGGTTCTGAGCTGGCTGACGGCAAGGTGTTTGCGTTGCTTGCCGGCCCTGACGATTGGTATTTCTATCATGTCCATGAAGACGGGGATTTTGCAACACGAACAACTTTCGTCAAAAAGCATACATGCCTACACTCCCCGAAAGATGTCGGAGCAGACTTCGGAGAGTTTGCGAAAAGAAATCCGAGTGTTTGTCTGTCGTGTAGGGCCAATGCTAAACGTAAATTGTACTTTATGGTCCCGGTCTATGACTTCGAGTATAGGACGTGGCGAATCCTCGACCTTAAGGAATTTCACGCGATGAACCTAATCGATGACTACGACAAGCTGGAGAAGGCAGCCAAGAAGTTTGCGAAGGATTATACACTTGTCGGGGACGTCGTACTCATCCAGAAAACATCCGATGGAAAATCCTACTCGCTCACCTCGGCAGATATCGATGAAGAGATTCTGGTGGAAGCACAAAAGTTTATCGGAACAGATGAAATAAAGTATGCGGAGCTAGCTAATTTCCGAGATGAAGAAGACATTCGGAAAATCCTTGAAGAGGCTGCTGAATTCGATGACAGTAAGGTCGACGTGTACGTTTTACGTGAGCGGTTCACTGAGCCTGACGATGTTGATCCGAAGTTTTAGGATGTTGGATTTTTTGAAACTTTACGTAGCGGAGTTCGTTTTCACATTCTTAGTGTTGTCTTTGTTTTTTGGGTTTTTCTTAGCTATTTCTTTCGGGATTTGGAAGATAGCTGCCATAGCAGTAGTAGCAGTTATTGCTCATAAAGCAGAGAGATTATAAGGGGGACATTGAATGCATCAACAAATTGAAAATAGTTTTAAATATCATTCACCAAAGCCGGGACAGCCCGAAAAATATACAGAATTACGAGAAGAGGCGAAAGAACTCGCATACCTGATTAATGAAATTTGCCCGAACAGCCGGGAAAAATCGTTAGCCATAACGAATTTGGAGCAAGTTGTTATGTGGGCAAACGCTTCTATCGCAAGGAATGAGGTGTCTGAATGAACTTTCGAGAAATGTGGGAAGCCGCCCTGTTTGCAACAGTTGTTGGGGGTACGATGATGGCTATATCTGCCGCTTGGATACTATTGCTATCTTGGCTTAAGGTAGTTATATCCTAACAAAAAGCAATAAGGAGGCGATAACAACTTGGCGCATTACAGCGAACAACGGGGAAAGGCATCACAGCTAGCCGCAAAACTCGCGCTAGTATCATCCGGCTGGGTCGTAGCTGAGCCGGAAACAGAAGAGCCGTATGACCTCATCGGGCGCGATCCGGTCAACGGCGAGTGGTACACATTCCAAGTCAAGACGATTCGCAAACGGTATGACCGCGGGGGTGACCTCGTCGTCTATGCAAAAAAGAATAACGGCGAGCCATATTCGAAGTCCGACGCTGACTATATCGTTGGCGTACTGGGGGAAGAAGACGAGTCGCCGCGCGTATTTTACTTTGTGAACCGCGGGATCGGTGAGTACTGGGCGTCAGAAGCACGGGCAGCAGCACGCTGGCAAGAGTTGCCACTGGCATTTGACCGGGAGCTGGTCGCGTGCCCGAGCTAGATCGGTTTAACCCCGACGACACGGACCCAATCGTTGCATCATGTGCGAGCTGTGATGGCGAGATTTACGAGGGAGACAGCGTTGTGTTAACGACTGAGGGAGATTTCGTCCACGATGAGTGCTTTGCGGCATTCGCAAGGGAGACTTACCGGAGTGCTAGCGGAACGATTGACGCCAATGGGCGGATAATTTGAGGAGGGTTCGTATGGGTAAATTACGTGAGATTAACGGTGGAGTGTTTCGCGAAGTTGATGGATCACCTGACGTAGGAGACTTTATAGTTTACGACGAAGTCCCCGCACATAGTTACTACCTCACTGCGGGTAAACCGTATGAGGTCATAGAGACTGGTTATCACGATGGGAACTATGTCTTAATCGAAGATGACGAAAACGAGGAGTATAACGCAATTAATGATGACTTCACTGTCTTGAAACGGGTAAGCCAAGCGGGGGCTCTTCAGTATTTACTAGACCAACGCAAAGCCGAGGTCACCGAGCTTGAGAAGAGGCTAGAAGAAGAGGTTGGTCGACGACTAAAGGTCGGTGATTACGCGAAAATCATAGAGGTATACCCCTGCGATTCTTCCTACGGGGCTGCTGTCGGAGATATCGTACAGGTAACCCATACTGATTATAGCGATGTGCCATATAAATGTAAGGGACCTAAATATGAGTGTTGGTTTTGCACCCGGCAACTAAAGCGAGCCACAGACGAAGAGGTAGCGGCAGCCAAGCAGGAAGAAAAGTGGGCGAAGATCGGTCGGAAGGTCAACGAGTTTAAGGTTGGGGACATCGTACGATATGAATATAAATCGAAAAATAATAACGCGATAGGAAGGAGTGGATTTTCCGGAATTCTCGCGGAGATCGACGATACTAGGCTTGGTTTCAAGCGTAAGATTGACCTTGTACATCTGGTAAAACCATCGTTTGTAGACGATGATCACGACACTTGGGCGAAGCTTGGGGACGTTGCCCTCGTTGTGACCGTCGAAAACCGCATTGACCAATAGGAGGCGGTAACCACGAAATTCAAACTTACGCTCAACACACGCTCTCCGACGGACACCTCCCGAATAAAAGAGGCGGTACAAAAACGCAAAGCCGCTGGGGTCGCTGAAACACCCGAAGAAGCATTCGAGCGAATCGGCGCGATGGCCCTTACGCCCAAGCAACGTATGCAACTTGACGCCGCATTTGTCGCATTCAGGTCCGGAGAGATAGGCAGTCTTCGGACCGACGGCAAGCGGTGGACCAAGGGCGATATGCTCGCGGCAGGGGCGCGGATTTTGCAAAAGCGTAAGGAGGCCGAGAGGGAGCGGCGGATCGAAGAGGTGCTTGCATCAAAGCCTGAGAATTTCCACATCCTCACGCATGATTCGGAGCTGCCAGCGTTTGTTGAGCGGCTTCGAACGGAGTGTAAACGGCAGATGACGGAATGGGCTGGAAAATACGACTTTCTCGGCGTGAAATCGATGACGGCAGGCGACTTTGAGGGTACTGGGGTCGATTCGTATATTGACTTAAGTATCGGGTTTTCGATCTGGCTGCCGTTGCTGGGCGAGGGCTATTACCTTCCGTATGGGCATGTAGATATGCGGGGAGTCGAGGGCTTCGAGTTTTTAAATGATACTTTCGCTTTCAAGATCGGTGACCCACAACTCACGCGCTCGAAGGTGCTGGGCGCAATCAAGCCGTATCTATGACAGCCAATCCACGGCAAAACGTTTCATATGGGGTCCGCCCGGTATGATTTGCACGTTGCTCAAAACGACGGTTACGAAATCCGTGGATGCGTGTGGGATACGTTGGATGCGATGCACCTCCTCAACGAGCACGAGGAAAAGTACGGGTTAAAAATACTCGTAGAAAAATACGGCAAATATTTTGGCATCCCCGGTCCCATTTATACGTTTGAGGATTTGTTTGGCAACGGATCACCTGCGCCTTTTAGTGTGGAGCTTGTCGGCATCTATGCTATCAAGGACGTCCTGTACAGCTGGAAACTCTGCGAGTGGCAAATGGAGATGATGCGTAAGTCACCCGGCCGGCTGCTCGAGTGTTACGCCGAGATCGACTCTAAACTCCCCGAAGTTGACGTATTTATGGCTCGATGCGGCTTTGAGATCGATTTGGACGGTCTAAAGGCGCTGGAAGCCGAGTTTGAACCAGCACTTGAGCAGGCTAAACGTGACGTGATAGAGACATACGGCATAAACGACGAGTTTATCTGTAAGATGGATCGGACGCTCAGCGCTAAAAAGATTGCAAAGTGGACTGAAGCTCAGAAAGCGCGAATTAAACGATGGGAGGACAGCGTCAAAAAGCAGCAAAGGATTATCGAGGAGTGCGAGTCTGTGGGCAAAACGGGACTGAAGAAGTATCGGGACGCAAAGGAAAGGCTTCTGAAATTATACGCAGAAAAGCCGGCCCCTGCCGTCGAGGAGCACGCGCCCAGGTACGTTACCGAGTTTTCGATCACTAACGGCAATCACCTCGCGTATCTAATCTACGATCACCTTGGCATTGAGGATGTAACTCCTAAGTTTAAACGTGGCAAAGAGCGGTCAACCGCATCAGAAGTGATGGAGGAGTATTACGAGACGGAGACTGCGTTAAAGCCACTAGCGACCGTTGCAGTCTACGAAAAGCTATTAAATACGTATATCCGGAAGATACCACATGCACTTGAGGCGGACGGACGGCTGCACTCGGAATTTAAGGCCGGGGGAACTGCAACGGGTAGGTATAGTTCTAGCGGGTATAAAGGGAGGCCAATCGACGTTTTAGACGAGTTCAAGGAGGGATAAAATGTACTTTACCTTTTATCAAAGTAATCCCGGAGGCTTTACTATTGTAAATGATTCTGTATGTGACGTTGTAATAATTGAAACTGATACGGCAGATCAAGCAAACAAAAAAGCCGAGGAAATTGGTATTTATTTTGATGGGTGTTCTACTGGGAATGACTGCCCTTGTTGTGGAGACAGGTGGGATGCACAATACAGTGACGACAAAGGAACAGAAGAACCGGAATTATACGGGGTACCCGTGTACGAGGTTAAGAGTGGTCTTTTCCGTAGTCAGGCGTACATCTATCATCTAGACGGGACGAAAGAGGTCGTAAATTTCCGTGATAACTGACGACAATTACCACACAGTAGTCCGAAAACTCATCACCAGCAACGAAAAAGTTCCGAAAGGCACGAATCTCCAAAACCTCCCGGCAAAGGGCGCTGGTGTCCGTGTACGTAATTGCTTTATTCCACGCAAGGGCTTTACGTTTATAGGCGCAGACCTCGGTCAGATCCAGCCGCGCATCATGGCGCACATCATGTACGTAAAGTACGGAGATAACTCCATGCGCCAGATTTTCGTGGACGGCGTGGACTTGTATACAAAAATGGCGATGATGACCTTCGGGCTGCCTGAGCAAGTGTGCCTCGATAAGGCATGGTACGATCCCGTTAGTGGTCAAGGTGGGTTTGGGGGAGAGCCGCCGGCGACCGCATATTACCCTCGTAAAATGATGAAAACGGGACAACTAGCGGTGAGTTACGACCAATCACCGCGGGCGTTTGCGAAAAAGATGAACGTTACTGAGGACGTTGCGCACATGTTTTTCGAAAACTTCGACGAGACTTTTCCGTCATTTAAACCGATGGTTAAGGACTATCGAGAGATGATGAAACGGGATGGTTATGTCGAGACTCTGTTCGGTCGAAAACGGCGTTTTCCCGATTTTAACGAAGTCGCCGCGTTTGTAAAACGAAATGAGCAACGGTTGTACCGGCTTTACTCGGAACGTAAAAGGCTACAAAATATTACCAACCCGAGGGATGCTGACCGAAAGAGATTGACCGCAGTGCAAGACGAGATCGACATCCTTTCTGCAAAGCGAGGGCTTGTCGGGTACTGGATCAGAGCCGCCTTTAACGCGGTCATCCAAGGTACCGGTGCCGATATCCTAAAACTGATCGGCATTCGAAATGCGGCAGTGTGCCGGGAACGTGGATGGGAAATGAATGCATCGATCCACGACGAGATCAAAAACTCAATTCCGAACGATCAGTTCACGGCGGAAACGATCGATCTAATCAACGAGATTATGATGAAAACGGTCGAGCTAAGTGTTCCACTCGTAACGGATACGGTTATTGAGCCCTGCTGGATGCAGACCTACAAGCCGGAAGAATGGGACTTCGCAGGCTGCCGGCCGATCATAGAGAAATACGACGAAAAGGGCCGAGTGTATGACGATTATGACGAACGGCTACAGGCCGCGAAAGGAGTTGCATAGATGTACTACGTAATTATGATCGATGATATTCCGTATATGAAAGAAGGTTGCTATATCCCGACATATGAAACGGTGGATGCTGCGGAAAAATGGGCGAGGAAGTTGTCGACATTTGGGGGCTACCGGAATAGCAAGATCGAAGTCACTCGGGCTACCTTTAAGCCTATTACGACAGTTAGTGAGGGGCTGCGCAAATGAGAGAAATATACACGGTGTTTGACCTAGAAACAACCGGACTCGACCCGACGAAAGATCAGATTACGGAGATAGCCGCAATCCGCACTGATCTAATCCGGGAGTATGGCCGGCTTGACGTTCGTATCACGAAAAATTCCGGCACTAAGTTGACACCGGAAATTATAAATCTGACCGGAATCAACGAAAGCATGATGCGAGGAGGTATTCCCGAAGAACTCGCAATTCCACTGCTTGCGTGCTTTATGAGTGGCTCTATAGTGGTCGCCCACCATGCACCTTTTGACTTATCGTTTCTTGCACGGTATCTAGTTGAGCCAAGTTCTTTTGTTTGTACTCGGGTGCTTTCGAAGTTGGTAGAGCCGGGTGAATCAGCGAGTCTTGCCGCAGTTGCTGAGCGTAGAGGTATAGAGTTAACCGGGCACCACCGCGCTATGGCTGACGTGGAGGCAACGGTGAAAATATTCCAGCAACTTAAGGCAGAAGCCGATGCGCTGGGAATACGATATTACAACGTCCTCATCAACGACGAGAAACGGCCGCTGACTTACATTCCAAAGCTCGCGAAAGTCATTGATAAAACAAAGGGGGAGATCGTATCTCGCAAGCAATAGCAGACCAGATCGCAAAGGATTTTGTAACGTATATGGACGGTTGGCACGCAAGGCCCGAGGTATTTGACGATGAGCTCGATGCACAGCTCCATGAATGGTATGCCAACGATCTCAAGTATAAAAAAGTGTGGCCACCGAGAGACGTGCCGTATTTCTCCCCTTCTAGCTCAAACTCGGACCCGAGGGAACTATACCAGAAGATAAACGGAGCTAAAAGAGACGTTGTACAAAAGCCTCCGTATCAAGGCCGTTGGCAACGAATTGGAACTGCGATTGGGGACGTAATTCAACGCGATATACTCATCGCAGAAAGACACCTCGACAACCCGGTATTCAGGTTTGAAAAAAATGTAGATAGAACGCCCATGTTTGAGGAGTTTGCGAAGAAATCTCACGTTATTACTCACCTAAATAAGAAGTTTGCCTTATACGGAACCTGCGACGGTATCTTGCTTTATACATCCAAAGACGGTGAGACCGTCCGAGTCGGGCTCGAAATTAAATCAAAACAGACGACATACTCGCAAACATCGCTTTACTCCATGCGGGAGCCGAAAGATGACCACGTCAAGCAGACGGTTTGTTACTCCATCATGTATGACGTAGATTATTACATCCTTTTCTACGTCAACGCCTCAAAGAAAGGCTGGAACATGTCGGATGAAGATTACGCAAAAAGCCCTGATATACGGGCGTTTGGGATTTACATTACCGACACCATGAGAAGTGACGTTTTAGATACATTCGCAGGTGTACTTGAGCACATAAGTAAAGGAATACCCCCGGCTCTGGACATCGAAAAATGGACATTTAACAACTATAAGCGAGCATGCGCACTCTCTCTTACCGACGAAGAAGTAGACGACATAAAACGAAAGTCTGACCGTATGCTCCGCAGCTCTCTGCCGGACTGGAAAAAGTCGGTTTATCGGGATTGTGTCGAGTATATCACGACTGTCAGATCGGAGGTGACTGAGACTGCCCAAGAAGAGACAGCAAGCTGAACGTTATCTCGGTCTAGACTTATCGCTTCGTGGTCCGGGATTTGCGGACATTGCCATCAAAGACCGGAAGCCTACCTTAATACGATCCGCACACTTTAAAACGACGACCGGTGAGACGCGCGTCCAGTCATATGAGGCGATCGAATCATTCGCATATCTCTTTGTCCGGGAGCAGACGAAGTCAGGTGCGGCCCCATATGCCAGCATAATCCGGGAGGCATGGCCCCCTGCGAGAAACTACGAAAACAACGACAAGGTTCACGGAGCATGGTCGGCAGTGGACCGGGCCCTCGAGCGATTTGGCCAACACGTCACCGACCATCTCTCTCCGTCCACAGTAAAGCGAATTGTGGCCGGGAACGGAAAAGCCGAAAAGGAGGACGTAGCCGAAGAAGTGCGCAAGCTGCTCGGCCTTCCTCTAGACCACGTTTTCGCTAGTGACGATGAGAGTGATGCCTGCGCCGTTGTGCTTGCGTGGCTCATACAAAACGGAGTGATCGACACATGACGCTGGAGGATTACGTTCATACCCTTGAGTACCTAATCGCAGATTTGCAGAGGTGCATCGACATAAAAGAGCGTGATCTTGATCTGTATCGTAAAAGGCTTGACGAGTATAGGCTGGAATTGGAGGAGATCAGATATAAATACCGTAATCACGAAAAACAACGGAAGTAGGCAACTCCCTTTTGACGAGCCGAGGTTACTTGCGTTTATCCAGTCGGCAACCCGTCGATATCCTCATTTGGATACGGCGGAATATACCGAAAGTCTCATCGAAACCATTACGTCAAAGCAAGAGTTCCCGGCCGAAAAGATCACGCACGAAGCGATCCTTAAAGCTTTAGACAACGTCGGCCTACCTGACTCAGACTATCGCGGGGAAGTACAGCTTATGTTTGAGAACACATTAACAAAGCTTGCCCATTTAAATGTAAAGTTGGCTAGTTATCTAATCCAAAAAGGCGATCGTCTGGCGCAAGGTATCATTGCCCCGGTAGAGCGTGCGAAGTTTACCGTTGTTGATGAGCTTAGCGATACAACGCGCGGAGCAGGCGGATTCGGACATACGGGGGTACAGTAAGTCTTAATAAACCAAATGGAGGTAGCGAAATGATATACGGAATTAAGGTAGATGATTATATTTTGGCAACGTACGATACACCTGAAGAAGCGTATGAAGCAGCTAAGTTTGGATATGAATATTTATGGTTGACCAGTGAAGAATCATGTAAAAGCTGGAGATGTGAAACTTGCTGGGGGAAGGGGCATTAATATAGCGTCGCACTAGGAAGTGACGCAGCGATAAGGAGGAATGAGAACGGATGTTTTCAGCGAAAAAAGAGTTTGAACAGTCTTTAATCGGAAATGCCGTTTATATCTCCGGTTATGACAAAGATGGATATGAATGGGACGCACTTGCTTTAGTAAAAAAAGTAAGTGAAGACACTATGACAGTAGTATTGGATACAGGTGATATAGAGGTTGTACACATAGATGATTTTGATGCCGGGTTAAAAATGGAAGTAGTGTGGGAAAGGGAATAGAGGAGGTCGAATAGATGTCGGACGCTGGCGATATGACTCTAGAAGAGCTTTACGATCATGCAAATAGACTGTGCCGTAAACACTGGGCGACCGAGTATACGGGGAAAATCGAATTGGTTAACCGAGACTGGAAACGTCGCATTGGCTACTTTACAGGTTACGACGACGGAACGACTGTACTACGATTTAGCAGAAAAGTAAACGCAAGTCTGCCGATATCGGAAGTCCTTGATACGTTATTACACGAGCTTGTACACTGGTACCTATTTACGCAAGGCCTACCGTGTGGGGACGGAGACGAAGATTTTGTCAAAGAGGCCCTGCGCGTGGGGGCTCCGATTAGTGGTACAAGAGAGGCGCAACGTGCAGCGTACCAATATAAAAAATATACGGAGGAATCTTAGTATGAAAATTACGTTTACACACGGGGAAGATTGGAATATTTGGGTTATCGTAAACCGAAAGACTGGTGGTTGTATGGCAGCAGGCAAGTCTGCATATCGAACCGAAGGAACTGCAAAGTGGGCACTGTCTTACTGGAGCAACCGGCTTAAGCGAAACCGTGAGGATTATGTAATT
Source organism: Paenibacillus larvae subsp. larvae (assembly GCF_002003265.1). Lineage (NCBI taxonomy): Bacteria > Bacillati > Bacillota > Bacilli > Caryophanales > Paenibacillaceae > Paenibacillus > Paenibacillus larvae. The sequence continues at coordinate 1,423,113 of NZ_CP019687.1, read as the reverse complement.
ATCGAGTTAACTGGCGAGGATATGTTACAGCTACTTAGGCGTAAATCGGCTCCGACACTCGACGAACTCTGCGCAAGTATCAACGACGAAAACCGCCATGAGGGGATTGATTTCGGTGAGCCTGTCGGGGAGGAAATATGGTAACTATATACGAAGTAGCAAAGTACTTCATCAAATATGCAAACTCTAGGCGTGAACTCCTATGTCATCTTAAATTGCAGAAACTATGTTACTATGCACAAGCATGGTACTTGGCTTTCTTTGGTGAATCTATGTTTGATGATGAATTTGAAGCCTGGGTTCACGGTCCAGTAAACTACAAACTTTACCTTGATTATAAGAAATTTGGTTGGAGCCCAATTAAAGAGAACACAGAAGGTTTTCAGGAAGATTCCATCTTTGATGATAACCAGCTACACGTTTTAGACCAAGTTTGGGAGAGGTATGGTCGACTTGATGTGAAGGTGTTAGAAGCTTTAACCCACGGCGAAGACCCTTGGAAGAAAGCACGAATGTTGTTGGAAAATGACCCATATTCACCTGCAATCATCGTGAAAGACGATATGATGTCGTTTTATAGAGGAAAAATTAAGGAGGAATAGGGCATGGAGAACGTAAAATACCGGAAGGTTAAACGAGCTGCTAAGGTAGGAGAAAAGATTCGGGCAGTTGATGCGAAGCCGTACTGGGGGCGTTACTACGAGAATGGGGATAAGTTTGAAGTTATTAAAACTTGTGCTAATGGTGTCTTGTGTAGGCGTATCGGCGACGAGGACGAGGAGGGGCGGTTGTACACTCTCTGGAGTAGTGAATACGTAGTCCTTGAGCCAATCGAAGAACCCGATGAAATTTCCGACATCAAGAACGAAATGGAGCGTCTCACTGGCGAGCTAGCAACGTTGGCCCTCCGCGTATCAAAACTGGAGGAGCCGAAATCGCCGCAGGAAATCCGTGATGAGATCGTCGCAAAGGCGAAGACTGATATTGAGGGACTTGCGATAAACGAATACGGGTATGTTCACTTTATAAGACATTTTACGGATAGTAACCCTCCGTTTTATAGAGTAAGACACTTCGGCGCTTCATTCGCAGAGTATATTGTTAATCGCAGAAAGAAGACGGTAGTATGCCTGCTTCGTAGTGCCTTTAAAAAGGAGATTTACGCAAGAGGCATTGCAAAATGCGCACCCGGAGACGTATTCAACTCGCACATCGGTCGAGCCATTGCACTCAGGCGTGCACTGGGGCTAGAGGTGCCTGCGGAATATCTGAGCGTGCCGAATCCTACGGAGATACGTGAAGGGGATATCGTTGGGTATACCCATCCGTTAATACCACTAGTATACGCAGCCGAGGTGGTAGATCACAACTCGTGGTTTATTAGCGGTAGTCGTATGTATCTAGGTGTAGACTATGCGAGGGGAAGACGGATAATCGACGACTCACGCGAGGAGGGCGCGCTTGATGCCTACCTTGCCTAACATTGCCCTCACCGGCAAGCTTCGCGCAGGAAAGGACACCGTCGCCGAATACCTAATCGAGAGATGCGGATACGCCCGTTATGCTTTCGGCGACGGTGTAAAGGACGATTTCCACCGCGATAATCCCGCTGTTCCCCGCCATCCGAAGCCGCGCGCTGCGTATCAAGAGCACGGCCAGACGATGCGGGAGAGATACGGGCATGACGTATGGGTCGTCCGCACAATGAGCCAGATCGCCGCCAGAAAAGACGGCAGGCCTATCGTCATTACGGACGTGAGGCAGCCAAATGAGCTAATCTGGGTCAAATCGTCGGGGTACGTCGTAATTCGCGTCAATGCAACGGATGGCCTGCGAATCCTGCGGGCTGTCGAGTCAAGAGACCACTTTCACTATGCGGACTTGATGCACGAAACGGAGAAGCATATCGACAGCTTCGCCGTTGATTACGAGATCGACAACAATGGCGATCTGTTCGACTTATACGAACAGATCGACGATATCATTGTCCGCGCCCGTCGGGAGCATCGTAACCATCTCGTTTAAACATCAACCAGCCTTGGTACTTGCCGTCGTAATAGTACCGGGCGGTATCGGCGGGAATGCCGAACTTATCATAAAACCTACGGGCCCAGCCGTAATGACGTGTACGATCGAACAAAACTGGGTTAGCGTCGGGCGCTTTGATCACGTCTTCCTTACCGAGTGCGATGCGTTTATTCGCTTTGTCGTACCCGACGTAAAGCTTAATCGGCATGTCCCGGCAACTTAGCATGTCGATTAAGCCGGCACTCAGGCGCAGGCGGCCGTGTACATCTGTGCTGACGTATGGCTCACCGCTGCGGGCGCCATCATTCGCCCACACTTCGATTTCAACCTTTGGCATTTTGAACACCCCATTAATAAACGATTTTACAACGATTATAACACGTAAATACAAGCGATGTAAACGAAAGGGGAGATTACCGTAGGAAAAGCCGACAGAAAACGCTGGGCAGCTAACGTTAAATCGATGGAGATCGTTGCCAAAAACCCCGAGGACGTTACGCCGGAAGATATCGATTTTTTACGTCAGAATTATACTTCAATGGGCGGTCTGTTACCGAAAGGATTTAACGGAGGTGCGTTCTTTACGCCGACCCATGTAGCCCGATTTATGGTCGGAGTCATACGAAATTTATACGAAGGATTCCCGGAAAATATGCGTGTTTTAGAGCCGTCCGTAGGTTCAGGCGTATTTCTAGAGCACTTGCCGCCCGACGCCGAAATAACGGCGCTTGAGATAGACGAGACAAGCGCAAGGGTTACGCAGCTAATCTACCCACACGCTGATGTTATCCTCGGTAATGCACTCGATCACGACCGGCGCGATTACTACGATCTCGTCATCGGTAATCCGCCATACGGGGAAACGGTCGAAACGGAAAAAGAGTACCTAACGCTATCAAAAAAGAAGGGAATATATCGGGGGAAATCGGAGGCTGCGTTTATAGAGTTGGCTATTAGAGCAGCTAGGCCGGGCGGATACATTGCGTTTATTCTTCCTACGGGAATTTCGTTCGCCGGTCACGCCAAAAAAGTCCGTAAATTAATGTACGAAACGTGCTGGCAGGTCGCTACTATCATGCTGCCGGGAGAAACGTTTATGCACACGGGCACGACAATCCCGACGCAAATTATCATCCTACGTAAGGCGCCGCCGGGCACGCCGTTAATTGAGACGGTCACCAAGCGTTGGGCAAGTAATTTTCGTCGAGGTGGTCTAGAGGATATTTCAGGGTACGGCGGTAGGTTTCTGGCCGGCCAGACTCCTGCATATTTCGCAAAAATAACTGATATCGGCTGGGATGCGAAAGGCAAAACGACAGATAAATGGGGCGACGGCAAGACGCAGCTCGACGATTTGTTAGGCGATTTCAAAGGAACGTTGATACGCGATAATCTATACCCGCATATGCCATCATGGCACACGACAAAGGACTGCGAAGGCTTTTTCTTTTCGCACGGGAATGATACGTGCGATGGCTTGAGTGATGCTGAAAGGACATATCCCGAAGGGCCATATCACTGGAATGAGCTCACGCTAGGAGCCGGTGAGGAGACCGTCGTAGGCGGCGTAGAATGGTCGACGAGTGATTTCAGTTGGCAAGACGCAATTGTAGAAAATTGGGCGAGCTAAAGGAGGCGGTTAATTGTTCACATACGTTGAGCTATTCGCGGGCATCGGAGGATTTCGATCAGCACTCGATCAATTAGGCGGAATTTGCACATTTGCATCAGAGATTGATAAATTCGCGACAATCTCGTATCGAGCAATGTACGATGGTGCGCCCGAGTTGCACGGTGACATTACGAAGATTGACGCAAAGGACGTGCCAGAGCACGATCTGCTTGTCGGAGGGTTCCCGTGTCAAGCGTTTTCGGTGGCCGGGCAACGTAAAGGGTTTGGGGATACTAGAGGGACTTTATTTTTCGAAATAGCTCGTATAGCTCGAGCGAAAAGGCCGAAATTAATGTTTCTTGAAAACGTAAAAGGTTTGTTGTCACACGATAAGGGGCGGACGCTCGACATCATGGTTCAAACGTTAAATGACATCGGGTACGCAGTTGACTTTTCGATACTAAATAGTAAATTTTACGGAGTCCCGCAGAGCCGTGAACGAGTATTTATCGTATGCTCCCGCGATGTTGAGCCCGAGGCATGGAGTATAGAAGGTAACGGGGTTCTTGCGAAGGCAAAACGGAGACTGCAAGCGATGGGGGCACGTACATTTAATTTTGATTGGCCGAAGAACGGCGAGGTCATGACCAGACTTAGGGACATCCTAGAGCCGGAAGTAGACGAGAAGTATTACCTAAGCCCTGATAAAACATTGAAACTGTCGGAGGAAATTAGCTCCAAATCAGATTCGGTACGTGTAGTCGGCCGTCTAGCCGAGGTTAACGGTCATGATATCTGTAAACGTGTGTACTCGGCGGAAAGTGTAGCTCCAACAATTCCGACCGGCTCCAGTGGGAATACAACGCCGAAAATTCTACAGCGACCTCGGGGCAGAAACTCATCTGGTAGAGTTTACGACGTTGCCCCTACGCTTACAACAAGCGCATACGAACACAACAACTATGTTCTTGAGAAATTTACTGTTATTCAGAAAACGCACAGTACAACTACAACCGTAAAATACGACGAGACTGGGACCTTACAGGCAGCGAGGCTAGACAAGGTGCCACAAGTAGTTACGGAATCAACTTCTCGGTATCGAATCCGCAAGCTCACACCGCGCGAGTGCTGGCGGCTCCAAGGATTTACAGACGATCAATTAGACAAAGCCCGGTCCGCAGGCGTTAGTGACTCGCAGTTATATAAACAAGCAGGCAATGCTGTAACCGTCAATGTTACACATGCAATAGCTCAACGATTAGTACCGATGATTAAAAGCCAAGAGGAGGTAACCGAATGGGTAGTGTAAAAATCGATATCCACGAGAAAGACCGTAAGTACACGCAAACCTACGCACTAAACACGCCTAAGGGAGTCGCAAGGCTCCTGCGGGACAGGTACCGGATTGCTGAGCGCAGGTTTAAAGGCGACACGGCGGCATCCGATATACTTATCGATTTATCCAGCGCGATTGAGTCGGCAGGACTGACGCAAAGGCAAGCGGAGGCCCTTGCGTTGGTCCACGGGAAATGGCAGCTTACACATCAAGAGGCCGCAAAAGTTATGGGTGTAGGCAGGCGGTCAGTCACTCAGTTTGTGAACGAGGTTTACGGCAAATTAGCGGCAATTTATAAGCGATGGAATTACGGAGAGATCATCGTAGAATACACCGAGACGGAAGGGGAACGAGATATTGAACGATAGAATAACATTCTGCGAGGCAGTAACGGACATAATCGAGAAGAATATTTCCGATAGATCAGAGAGAATTAGTGAGGTAGAAGCGCTGACCGATGCGTATGTAGATTCTACGGGAGGGACGCCAGAGCCTTTGCAGTTAGAGAGATTGGCCGATTACTTGCTGCTGGAAGAGCTAAACAATAACTATTCCGACAAAGTAACGCAAACTGAGTACCCGTTCTTCTCAGAACGTCAACTAGACCGCAGACACAAAAAAGAAACTACGGTAAAAGCTGAGGAGTATATTGGTATGGATGGGCGGAACCACAAGGCAGGCAAGCGCCGAAAACGTAACAAGTGGGAAACATCTTTCATAGACAAGAATGCAAAAATACTCAATGCGGAACGTAAGGCACAATATCGAAAAGACACGGCACCCGGTCCTATATCTACTTATTATATATAAAACAAAAGCCACCCTATGCGGTGGTTTTTATCTATATGTGTTGACAAATGTATGTTCATTTGTTATTATATTTGTAGAGGGTACGGGAAACGTACTCCAGAAAGGAGGATGTACGGTTGGTCAACTTAGAAAAATACTTACCCCTTATTGCCACAGGTCTTGCCTGCATCGGTGCTTACTTAAACTACCAAACAGCTAAGATAAATCATAGGACGGCAATAAGAAAACCTGCTCCGTGGGCAAGACGGAACAGGCGGGTCAGAAATCGAAGGTAAGCGGAGGGCTTCGGCCCTTCCTACCTCCAACCGTATTATATGCTTATCGTACCCTCTATTATGTATATAGTCAAGTTTTCTCGGAAGGAGGAACCGACGTGGATATAGTCGAGTTACTAACTTGTGGAGTGCTTGCACTTACTGCGTATTTTGTTATTATGACTATAATAACGATAGCAAAAACCAGAAAGTGAAGTGAAACGGTGGATAGAGAACAATTAGTGAATTTTATCCTCTCCAACGTCATGTCTCCAGATGACGTGCGCGAAGAGTGCAACATATCTAGACAAAGATTGAACGATTTAAATAAGGCCGGCCGTATTTCTCCGATAAAAAATATCGGTAAGGCCGGTTTGTATCTACGTCAAGATGTCGAACGACTCCGGAAAGAGCTTAAGGAAAACGCCAAATACAAGTCCAATGTCTATAAATAAAATAAAAATAATTTACGTGTGATACCTCCAAAATAGCCCGTTAGCTGGTCATAGTATATGACGGAAGAAATAGACGCCCATTGCGGCGTCTTTTTGCGTTGCTCTTACTTATAGTCTGAGCCTACAAAGGTTTCGTGCCGCTAAACCCATTAATCAGCGCTCTATGCGTAGCGTAAGCTCGGACACGATCGCAGGTACTCCGAAACAGCTTGCGTCATTAGTCCTATGCTGCCTACGCCAGATAATACCAACGATAAAGGAGTCGGATTGAAGTGAAAAACGATTACCTATACTGCTACTCGCCGTCAATGTTTCATTTCTTGCGATCCCGCGGACATCGGTATATCTGCGTCGGGATAAACGAGAAGACAGGCGGTAAGTTCTGGCTATTTGAAAAAGCCGACGTGGTGAGTCGATCCCTCGATCTGTACGACGAGTCTAAGCAACCGAAGTAACGTTTAATCCCATGGAGTGGAGTGTGGAGTATATGACTAAGAAACCTTTCGCGCCCGTCGACAATTATGTCGAAGTACATCGGGCGCTTTTTACGTTATACACCCGGTTACCCGACTTCAAGGCTCAGCACGTTTTGATGTACATGTATCTCTGTGACAGGTATAACGTCCAATACGGATATGCGTATCCAACTCAAGCGCAAATGTGCGAGGACATGGGAATAGGCGTTAATATGCCGGGACAATTAGCTAAAACGCTAAAGAAATACGGACTCATTGACTATAAACGACCAGCACTCGGAGCTAATTACGTTTACTACGTTAAGGCACCGGTTACAGACCAAGAGGAGTTTTACCGTAAATATCCCGAGGCTAATCGAGGTAATTCCGGTTCTGACTCGGAGGATTTAACCGCATGGCTTTAGTATAGTAAAGCTTATTCACGAAATTCGTGGCTCATATTCACGGAAATCGTGATTATTACCCACGGAAATCGTGTACTATAAAGATTTATATTATAAAGATTTATAAATAAAGACTTATAAAAACATTAACACTGCGTAAGTCTCTTCGTTCCTTACTTGTGTAAATAGATAATACCAGTTGAGTCCGTATAATTGTGTAAAAAGCTAGGTTCCAAAAAATGAAAGGAGCCATATTCATAGCCCTCAGTTAGAATAATGTTGGGACACAAAATTCTAAATATACGAGGTGTTATGAAATGGCTCAATACCAGATTAACGTAGATTCGCAGCTTTTGCATCAACTATTTTTGGGAAATTCTCAGGATGCGGGTGTAGCCAAGCTGCTCGAGTCTGTACTGAACCAAGTCTTACAAGCACAGGTGAGTGAACAAGTGGAAGCAGATCGTTATGAACGAACAGAGAATCGAAAAGCGTACCGGAATGGATCGTATCCACATGGGCTGCATACGCGGGTGGGAACCATTACACTAAGTGTTCCGCGCATCCGTGGCGGGAAGTTCACGACAGAGCTCTTTAGTCGTTACCAGAGAAGTGAACAAGCGTTAATCTTAGCGATGATGGAAATGGTCGTAAACGGCGTCTCTACGCGTAAAGTCTCGCAAGTAACCGAAGAACTCTGCGGAACCGAGTTTTCTAAATCCACTGTTTCAGACCTTTGTAAGCGGCTGGATCCCATCGTAACTGCTTGGAATAATCGAAGCCTGGCAGACAGCCTCTTTCCGTTTGTTCTCGTAGATGCGATGTATCTCAAGGTCCGTGAAGACGGTCGTGTACGCTCACGAGGCATCATGATTGCCATTGGTGTAAACACCGAGGGCTATCGTGAAGTCCTTGGCCTGATGCTGGGTGACACAGAATCTGAAGCAAGCTGGAGTGAGTTTTTCAGCTCTCTAAAAGGACGTGGATTACGAGGTGTGGATCTCATTACCTCCGACGATCATGGCGGCCTTGTACGCGCGGTACGGCAGCAGCTGCAAGGGGTAACATGGCAGCGATGCCAGACTCACTTCACGCGAAATGTATTAGAAGCCTCACCCAAAGCCTTGAAGGATGAGATCCATGGCCGTCTACGGTCGATTCTAGATGCTCCTGATACTGGAACGGCAAGGTTTTTATTAAAACAGACCTTAGCGGCTTATGAAGATAAGGCGGGTAAGGCGATGGGCGTGCTGGAAAGCGGATTTGACGATGCTACCGCCGTCTTAATGCTGCCAGAGCGTTACCGAAAACGGCTGCGCACGACAAATAGCGTTGAGCGTCTCAACGAAGAGGTTAGACGCCGGGAACGTGTCATTCGCATCTTCCCAAACCGTGAATCCGTGATTCGTCTTATTGGTGCTCTATTGATGGAACAGGATGAAAAATGGGCAGCCGGCAAGAAATATCTCGACATGACCGAGTACATGGAATGGCGGAAGGATCGGCCAAAGTCCGATGCCAAAGTGACTCGCATTATGTAGCACAGTCTAGCTGAGGGAATTTACACACAAATTTGGACTTGATCGATAATACCCTTATCATCGATCTTTAAAAGATAAGTAATAGACGAGGAAGGATAACTATTACCAAGACACGGAGCGCTAGCGACGGGTCGAAGGTCGCAAGGAGCGAAGCGACGTAGCGATAAGGAGGTCTTTACCATGTACGTAACTATATTCGCAATCATTACCGCAATTGCCGGTGGTATAGTCATATATGCACTTTACTATGATACTCGCAATTACCGGCAATTCATGAAGGTGATGACGGAATCAGAACGCAGGATGCGGGAATTTGACGATGAGTACGAAGAAGTATCCGATCGTATTGCGGAAGGACGAGAGGGAATGAAACGGGGGAAACGATTATATGACCGTTAGACTATCCTACTTGGAAAACGATGATCTGATTGTATGTGGCGATGACATCCTCTACAAACAAGGGGCAATTGCGCTTGTTAAACGGGGACTACAAGAGCCGATGTTTACGCTAAAGGGCTATGTTCAGGTCGATATAGATTACGAGGAGGAGCATTAATATGGCGTACCATTTTATCGCATTAGAGGGTGTTGGCGACCGCCGTATCGCTTGGCATTATGCATCCGAGGGGAAGCTTGATAAGGAGACGCTTAGGGCGTTTGTGGCGAAAGCTAAAGGTATGACTGGCGGTATTCATAAAATCCAAACCGACTCTACATCTTGGCAGTCAGTTGTGGATAGGGACTCGTATTTTGCCGATGTACTTGTTACCCGAGATGCGGATGAGTTTATCCGTAAGTGCCGGCTTTTAGATAGATTACGGTACTTACAAAGATGGGTCGATGATATGAGCGGGTTTACGGGCTTTTATATACAGCGTGATCTGGCTGATGCAAAACGCGAAATACGAGAGATAGAAAAAGAACTGTACCACAGAGGCGGAGTTATACGAAAGGAGGACGGTAATCATGACGTTTAAAAAATTGTTAAGCACGGAGCAATATACGGCAATCGGCTATTTAGCGTTGCCAAAGAAAGGCGGAAAGACATACGCAGAGATTGCCGAGATATGCGGGGTGCATCCGAACACAATAGGCAACTGGCGTAAGGATCAGATGTTCGAGGCGGAGCTTAAGCGTCAGATGGTCCGCAACAGTCAGGAGAAGTTGCCGGAGTTAATCGATAGCCTGACGGAGATTGCTATCCGGGATGGTAACGCAGCAATGGCTAAGCTTGCGCTACAGATTAACGGTATGCTGACCGACCGGATCGAGGTTGAAACGACCGGGCCGGACCAAGTCGATGTGGAGGCGTTGAACCAGCGGCTGGCTGCGTTCAAAGACCGCCGTACACAGTAGGGGGATTAGACGGGCAGTAATATGTAGGGCTGCGTTGTAACTATGTGTGTTACAGTGGGATTGAGACGATCGGCTTTCGTTGACCAATCGTAACCGGGTCGATTACATCCCTTGCGCAGTCCTGACGGAAGGTCCTCCGAAACTTTTCAGAAACCAACCGCGCGGACCCGATTCAGTCCCCGTATACTTATTCACCCGCATACAGTGCCGGGTATATACTGCCGCACATAATTCGGCTTTTGTACAGATGTTTATCTTCAGCGAACGATAGTATAAAGCCAGTGCTGACGCGGCATTGCGGCTGTCGTGCGAACGTATCATCGTTCATTTGTCGATTGAATATTTCGTTAAACACAAGATTTTGTGTTTTGCGTTCTTATTTCGTAAGGCTTTCGATGCATAAACGATGCATGAAACGGGGGCTGCGTGAACCCAATCCGACAAGGAGGGCACCCACCCCCAAGGGCCCCTATCGAGGGGCTGCGTCTCGTGCCGGAAAAATCCGCGCATCAAAAATAACGTTTGGGTTTGCCCGTCACGGCAACGCTTATGCACCGGGCCCTGTTCCGATACATAAGCGAAGTCTGTGCGGACGAACCAACCACGCAACGACAGCTACCCCACCGCTTAAAGGAGTGAAAACGAGGTGGCACTAATATAATATGCGGTATCAGATCGCTGTTGCTTGGCTAACGAAAACTAGGCGGGGAGGACGGCCGCATGGACGAAACCGATGCGCTTATGGTCGTCGGCATATCCTTGCATAACGAAAAATCACCGAGAAATTAGACGATTAGCCATCGAAACGACCAAATATATTACCTAGGCTTGAAAATCGATAATTTCTCGTAAATTTCCCGTAAATAATTGACGTTTGGAGGTCGGGTTATCGTGGAACAGGTAGAAAGTGCACAGGCGTATATCAAAAGAGCGCTAGAAGAGAAGATTCGGAAAGATATCGAAGCAATCGCATATTCACTTCTGCGAGAAGGGCAGCGTTTTAGGGTTGAGGAAGGGAACGCGTATAAGTACTGCGGAATTCTCGAACACCAGATTGATGGAGAACTGATAGATAAATGGTACGGAGACTCTAAAACTCAAGTTTACTTAGATTTTATCGGGGAACATTTCAGCGATGAATAAATTACATGTAGCTGCATCGGTGCTCATCGGCATTTTTATAATTGCGTTTGCGGCGGTACTTATTTTCGCTATCCGTTTAGCGGGCTTATCGCCGGGAGACACCGCATTATTAATCATCGTCTATGCCTTGACTATTTTGTCGGCAATACGGGGGCTGCGGTGGTTACGATAAATCAACGGGAAATTAGCCGTTTTCCCTTGCGGAAGACCAAACGGTCGACCTGAGCGTGAAACACGGTAATTTCCCGTGATTTTTCCGTTAAAAATCAATGATTGGAGGCGATGCCGTGACGTGGACCGGCACCGAGTGGCTAAAACGAGAGAAACGCGAGGAACTCATACGCAAGTACACCGAGCTGATCGACGCTATGGCCGCGAATCAGAATCGGCTTACTGAAAGTGAGCTCGCTGAACTTGACGAGTATCTAACGGAGCTTGAGCGGTTGGAGCGTATCCACCGGGGCGAGCGTAATCTACTCTATTTTGCGTGGGAATACTTTTCGGAAACGAGAAACCCGGGCAATCCGGGCAACTGGGATAGCTTTGAGCTGGAAGATGTAGCGGATGCTCCGCAATTTCACAAAGAAATCTGCGATGAAATGAATCGTATCTCGTATGTCAAGAGGAACGGCAAGGTAGCGGTAGCCGCGCCGCGATCCCATGCTAAATCAACGTATCTATCAAAGGCGAACCCTTTGCATGAGATCGTCTACCGGCTACGAAAGTATATCATCGTCATCTCGGAGACCCCGACAGTTTCCAGCGCGAACCTAGAATGGATCGCGAACCAGCTAAAGCATAACGAGAAGCTACGGAAGGACTTTGGTCCGTTGCTCCACCCTAAACAGCAGATGAACCCGAGGGATAATACGTCCGAGTTTGTTGCGTGGGAGCCGATGGAGGATGATAGACAGCATCAAATATGCAAGGTTGAGGCGGCCTCAACGGGGCAAGCTCTTCGTGGACGAAACTGGAACGGAGTGCGCCCAGACTTGGTTATCTGTGACGATCTCGAAGATAAACGGAATACGAACACAGAGCAATTACGGCAAGAACTGTTTGACTGGTTTACGAAGGTTGTCGTGCCTCTCGGAGACCCTGCCGGCAAGAAGACAGCGATTATCTATATGGGTACCGTCGTGCACGTGGACGCTCTCTTAATCAAGGTTATGAAGCGTACTGACTTTAAGACAAAGCGGTACAAGGCGCTTATTGAGGAACCTAATCAAACTGACCTGTGGGAGAAATGCCGGTCGATTTATCTTGACCCCGAAAGGCCGGAAGACGAGCGAGCAGAGGCGGCGGAAGCTTTTTACCTCGAACACAAATCCGAAATGGACGAGGGAGCCGTCGTACTATGGCCGGAAGTTCAGCCGCTGTGGAAATTGATGCGTTGGTAGTGGGATAACGGATCGCGCGCCTTTAACACGGAGTACCAAAACAACCCGATCGACGAAGAAAGCGCGATATTCGTGCCGGAGAAATTTCGTTATTACGACGAATCCGACATCTACGATCAGTACGGCCGCACGATCCCGATGGACCTATACGCATTTTGGGACATTGCGCAAGGCAAAAACAGGCGCAGCGACTACAATGCAATTGTTACGATTGGCCGATGCCGGCGGACCGGTGTCCTCTACGTCCTTGATGCGTGGGCCCAGAAGTGTCAGGCGCACGTTGCGCTCAAGGTGGCGGTAGAGAAGATCATCGAATATGAGCATCGGGTCTTTGTCGTCGAGACTGTCGGGGCTCAATTCGACATGTATCGACAGATTCAAGAGGAGTTATCGCGGCTCAAGATATACCGGACAAGAATAAAATCTTTCTCGTCCAAAACGAAAAAAGAAGAACGCATCGAATCACTGGAGCCGCTCATTGAGAGTGGTTTTTTACGTTTCAACCGGTCCCACCGATTGCTGCTCGAACAGATGGAACAGTTTCCGGGAGGTACACACGATGACCTGCCGGACGCACTGGCCGGAGCTGTCGATATTGCAGGTGGAAAGAGGCGGCGTAAGAAGTCCTATTATAAAAAACCACCGGGACTATAAGGAGGTGAGTGAGACTGAAAGATATATTCGCCGTTGGCGAGTACTTCCCGACGGAACAAAAGAGGCATAAGAAACGGATCGAACGATACAAAGAGAACCAGAAACTGTTTAAAGGCGCTCACTACGATGTATTCGAGCGCGTGCATCAGCGGCTGACTCAGTCCCAGAGGGATACCGTATATATTACCGCAAACTTTCCTGGGCTCATCTGCAAAAAGTCAGCGGATTTTCTGTTTGGAGAAACGCCGACATTTTCGGCCGGCAACGGAAAGGACCACTCGCCAGAGCAGGAGACGATTGAACGGCTGGTACAAGAGAACCGATTGCACATTATCAACTACGAGAGTGCTTTAGGCAATGCATACCGAGGTGACGCATTTTACAAAGTCCGTTACAGCCAGCATTATGACGGATTTTTAGACGAATCCATCGATCCGTATCGGGTTATCATCGAGCAACAAAAAGCCGAATATGTATTCCCGGAGCCGCTACCGACCAATGAAAATCTAATCTTTGCGTACCATATTGCTTATCCCGTCTTGTTCGAGCGTGATGGAAAGGACGACTGGCAATTATTCGTCGAGAGTCACTACCCGGGACTGATTAAATACCGCAAACTCCGTATGGAGCCTATCACGTATAACGTGGATAACAAAGTCAAGCAGTGGCGCATATATGCCGAGATACCGCCAAAAGAAGGCGAAAAGCGAGAAGTAACAACGGGAGTGCCGTTTCCACTTGTTGTTCACGTCCCAAACTATGGGACTGACGAATCTTGGGAAGGAATTGACGATCTCTCGGAGCATAAAGCTATATTTGACGAGATCGATAATCGGCTGTCTCAAATCGCAAATATCCTCGACAAGCACGCGGACCCGGCGATGGCAATACCAACCGGCTCACTAGAAGAAGATGACGACGGCCAGCCAATATTTCGCGCCGGGCGAGATAAAATTTTTGAGGTAGATAAAGACGAAACCTTTACCCCTAAATACATCACATGGGACGGGCAGCTCATGGCCGCATTTAAAGAGCTTGAAACGCTGCTCGATTTCCTACTCACAACGGCAGAGCTCCCGCCTGTTGCGCTTGGCCGGGATAATTCGGGAACGAGCCATACGTCAGGGGCTGCGGTCAAGTTTCGGATGAATTCGCTGCTTGCCAAGATCAACCGTAAGCGCCAGTACTATGCGGAAGGGCTTGCGAAAGTCTTATACATCGCGCAACTACTGGAACATGCGCAGGCACCGGGACGGCTTAACTACGAGCCTACCGTACCGAAAATCCAGTTTAAGGACGGCCTACCGGACGATGAACTCGAAATGGCAAACCTGACGAGCATACGGACCGGTGGAAAACCGACCCTGTCGCAGAAAACAGCACTGATGAGGCTCGATGACATGACCGAGGAGCAGGCGGAGGCGGAGCTTGAGCGTATCCGGCGTGAGGAAAGGGAGGAAATGCCTGTCGATTCCAGTATTTTTAACGAATCCAAAGATGTCGAGGAAGAAACTGAATGAGCCACATACCAGAACCAAGTTACGATTACGACGTCGACGAACTAGTCAACGCATACAAACGGGCGCTCCAGAAAGTCCGAAATGAGCTGAACGGAATGGAACTCGTCGGCATGCGGCGGGCTATCGTACTCACGACGATACGAAAAATTGAGCGTATTCTAGCTGATTTAGTAGACGAATCGGACAGTTGGATAGAGGAGAATATCCCGAAGGCGGCCGCTGACGGTGTTATAAAAACGCTTATTGCCCTTGAAATCGTAGAGACGGTCGAGGAAGCGATCAAGGCCGTAAAATTAAGCAAAATCAGCGAAAACATGGTCGCAGCAGCCATAGCTGACACGCAGGCAGACGTTTTGGCCGTGACCCAGAACGTTGAGAGAAAAGTCAGATCGGCTATCAAAAAGGCCTATGCGGATTCAGTCCGCGAGAACATGGCCGCAGGAATCAACGGCCGGCGTACGATATCCCGGGATGCACTCGACAGGATGCGGCAGGAGCTTGGGAAATCGTTGGATTCCGGTATCATCGACGCAGCCGGGCGCAGATGGCGGCCCGATACCTATGTCGAGATGCTAACGCGCACCAAGATGATGAATACGTACCGGGAAGCGACGACGATATCCGCACTGGAGCGAGATGTGCAGTATGCAATCATATCCCGGCACGGCGCAACTGACTCATGTAGCAATTGGGAAGGAAAAATCATTAAGCTCACGGCTGAGGCACCCGGTCCCTATCCGACGTATGATCAGCTTCGGGCAACCAAAGAGATATTTCATCCGCATTGCAAGCACACTTTTACGCCTATCCGAAGCGCTAGGCGGTACGAAGACGGAGAAGATGATCCCGACGAGTCATAAACGCTCGTCTTTTCGTATGCCTTACGGAACGGCTTTAAACTTCCGGAAACTACGCACTACGCGGTGCTAAAACGCGGGAGGTAAACAATGGAGAAAACGTATAGACTGCCTTTAAACCTGCAACTATTCGCAGAAGGCGAAGGCGGCGAAGGTGGCGAAGGTGGCGAAGGTGGCGGAGAGCAAACGAAGGGAGAGGAGACGACAAAAACATTTACGCAAGAAGAGCTAGACAAAATCGTAGCTGATCGGCTGGCACGGGAGCGAAAAAAGGCTGAAAAATACAGCGATTACGACGATATTAAAACGAAACTCACTGAATACGAAAGACTTGCCGAGGAAAAACGTCTAGCCGATCTATCCGAGCAAGAACGATTGGCCGAGGCGGCTAAGAAGCACGAAGAAGAAAAACAAGCACTGGCGTCAGAGTTAGAGAAGGTGCGTGGCGAAATCGAGAAAGAACGCATCACCAACGAGTTTATTAAGGCCGCAACCGGCAAAGTAGCATACGTCGACGCTGCGCTAAAACTAGTCGATCTGTCTACCGTCAAGGTGGAAGACGGAAAAGTAACCGGTATGGACGAAGTGGTCGACGGCTTGCTGAAGGCTAATCCGTTTCTTGCGAACAAACCACAGCAACCGATTGGCGGCGGCACGAATCCAAGCGGAGACTCGGCACAGGTGGATACAAAAGATATGAACCCGTTCCAACTGCTCAAAATGGGCTACGGAACAAAGGCTTAACAGACGCTTAACCAGAGCGTCTTTTTATTTTCCCAAAAACAAGGAGGAATTTCACATGGCATTAACTCTCCCAGAAGCAGCTAAATTATCAACAGATACGCTACAGAAAGGTGTAATTGAAACATTTGCCCGAAGCTCCGCAGTGTTAGAGATGCTGCCGTTTATGGACATCGTTGGAAACTCTTACCGCTATAACCAAGAGGCAGTGTTGCCCGGAGTTGGTTTCCGTGGAGTGAATGAGGGATACCAAGAGTCCACTGGTGTAGTTAACCAATTATCCGAGGGACTCGTAATTGCCGGTGGTGATGTGGACGTCGACCGTTTTATCGTCCAAACTCGCGGTAATGTCAACGACCAGCGCGCAATCCAAACGCAAATGAAAACGAAAGCACTAGCACTAACTTGGACCAAAACGTTTTTCAAGGGCGATGTTGCACAAGACCCGAAAAGCTTTGACGGTCTACAAAAACGTTTGACCGGCAAACAGGTCATTGATGGTAAATCAGGAGAGCTTACAATTACGATGCTAGACGAATTAATCGATGCTGTAGAGGGTCAACCCGACGTTATCTACAGCAATAAAACGATGAGACGCGAAATTAAGCGTGTAATCCAAGATCACCACGGATACACGGAAAGTGAGTACGATAAGTATGGTCGCCCAGTTATATCCTACGGCGGCATTCCAATTAGATTTATCGAAACCGACGCTCAAGGAAATGAGATTATCGGTTTTGACGAGACAGGCAATGCCACATCACTTTATGCCGTGAGATTTGGACCTGAACAGTATGTGTCCGGACTGCAAAACGGTACGATCAACGTCCGTGACCTCGGTGAACTTAATGAGAAACCCTGCTACCGGACTCGTATCGAATGGTATTCTGCGATGGCTGTATTCCACCCACGCGCCGCTGCCCGGTTGTCTGGCGTAATCAAAAAAGATGGAGGTTCGGGGGCGCCTAAACCCGCTGCAAAAGCCTCCAAATAAGGAGGTAGGTCGTAATGACCGTAAATATAAACGCTGCTGACGAGTATATCACAGCGAACTGTATAGACGTGCAGGACTGGCTAGAAAGCGATACGGAGAGGAAAAAAAGATTAATAACCGTCTCGGCAGATACGCTTTCTAGGCGGTACCCTCGCCTCACTATACCGGACAATGCGGTATACGAGTTTGCAAATGTGCTTTCTGTCAAGTTTAACGATACGTACAGGCACGCATCGAACGGTGTCCAATCCTATTCAGTTACGGGAGTAGCGACGTTTTCCTTTTACCCGGTGGAGAAAGACGTCAACCAAATGGTGACGCAAAAAGTACTCGACTTAATCGGCGACGAGAACGATGTGGACCTGCGGCTTCGTCGTGTCGGAATGGGGGTGCGATAGATGCCGTTAATTCCGATGCGGCAGACGCTGCACGTCGAACGCGGTTCCGGCGAGTTGGACAAATGGGGTAACCCGAAGCCGGGCGCATCCACCGAGTACAAATGCCGGGCTGACGAGGGGCTGTTCGTCACTGACGACATGCAAGCGAGAGTAACCGGGAAATCCGAAGTCGCTAACGTCAAGTTTCTTCTCGATAGACTCGCAGATATCCGGCCGGATGATCATCTCAAGTACGTAAACGAGCTCGGGAAGAAATATGAAGGGCGTCCGAAAAAAGTCCGTGTGTTGCGGGACATTGGCGGAAAGGCGCTGCTTACGGAGGTGCTGCTATGAGCCTCGACTTTGATATCAGTGATTTCCTCGCGAAGACGCAAGCGAGCGTAACCAGCGTCATGCAAGCTGGAAAGGCCGGGATGCAGGACTCGGTGGATGATCTGGCCCGGATCGGTACCGACATCGCTCCGATCGACAAGGGAACGCTCAGACGAACGGTTGATACGAAAGTGAAAGCATCTAAAGACAGTGTCGTCGGGGAGGTATCGTTCTCGGCGGTGGAAACCTCGAAGCGTGGCCGGTTTAACTATGCTCTCTGGACTCACGAAATGACATATAAACTCGGGGAGCAATCGCAGGCGGCTCCGGGAGTAGACGGATACAGCGTCGGCAACAAGTACCTGTCGCGTCCTTTGTACGGAGAGCAGTCGAAATACTGGAAATGGGTTGCGGACTCTATTCGGGGGAGGATCGGCCGGTGAAGATACAAGAACTGATCGCGTGGATCGAGCAGAGAGCGCCCGGCACCTACTTTCCGTTTATGTTTCCGACTACTGGGCCTGATGCCTGTTCGGTAGTGACGCTCCAAGCCGGTGGTGCGAAAGATCGTGACACGGGCGTAAGTTTCCCAGCATTTCAGGTCCTTGTCCGCGGGGCTGCGCGTGACTTCGAAGAGACCGAAGCAAGAGCTTACGCCATTTTTAACACAATAGCAAATCGCAAGGAACAACGAATAGGAGCCGAATCGGTGGTCGTGATCTACCCCGTCGGCTCCGTTCCTTTTTTCATCGGGATTGACGAGGTCCAGCGGCCAATCTTCTCGATGAATTTTAACTTAATCATTCGGCCATAAGGAGGCAAATATATGGAAAAAATGTTTAAACTCCCGCTCGGTCCTGCAATTGTAGAGTTCGGCACCGGTGATGACAAAGTCATATTTGATATCACAAAAGGCGGCATCGTGTTCACGGCTAATACGGAAACTAAGGATGTCACCGTTGACCAGTACGGGAAAACACCGACGGACAAGATTATCGAGAGCCGGACTGCAAAGGTAACAGTACCCTTCGCCCTATACGACCTAGACAGACTAGCTAAAGTAATGCCAAACGCAACCTATGTCTCTTCAGGGGAGGGTCCAAACGCCAAGAAAAAGATAGAGGTAACGGTATCCACAGGGTTTAGCCTCTCATCCATAGCTAAACCACTAGTGATTAAGCCGATTGATCCAAACGCTACGGCTAACGACTGGATTACGATTTTTCGAGCGGTACCAACCGCAGACCCAGAATACACTTACGATAGCGACAAAGAGCGAATAGTAAAGATTGAGTTCGAGGGTCTCGCATACCTCTCCAAAGGCGGTAAACTCTACGTCATGGGGGACGAAACGGCAACCCCAGCAGCGGCAGGCAAAGCAGTATCAGGAAAGTAAAACAAAACGGGAGGGCGCTTGCTCTCCCTTTCATAAAAAGATGAGAGGTTAGGAGGAGCATATTAAATGGAACACGAGAGGGAACTTGAACCGTTTTTACCAACCTTACCTGAATTAATTGAAATGGACTTGCACAGTGAGTTTAGGAGTTGGGTTACTGAAGCACGCCACGTAATACCAAAAAGAAAGATGGAAAGAGACCCGCTATTTCATTTGAAAAATCAAATCTCCGAAATCCTTAACGAATGGAAATCTGATGCCGAAAAGGAAAGCGAAATATTAGATAAAATCCTTACGTACCACCTCAAATATGAACGGAGGTAGACATGCGCGAATTGATTAAAAAAGCGATGCGGCGGACTGACGTTGTCAAGCTCGGCAAGCATCAGGTAAAAATCGCAAAGATTACACCGGCAAAGTGGCGGCCATTGGTCGAGAGTATCCAAGTATTACCGCAACTGATTGCAAACGTAGCATTTGCACCGCCCGATGATTTCGCCGTCTATGCGCTACAGGCATCTGAGGTGGCGCTTGACGATCTGCTACTCACCGTCTCAATCCTAAGCGGAATTGACGTGGAAGAGCTCGAAAATGAAGCCGGGATTGATGAGATCGTAGACTACATCGTCCATGTATACGAGCACAACAATATTGACGACCTAGTAAAAAACGTGAAATGCCTCCTGCCGATGCCGATCGAGTAAGCACGGAAATCGAAGATGGCGGAGGCGATCCGATATACACAATCGATGATTTTCTCCGGGATTGTGCGGTCACGCTCGGCGTCCCGCAGAAGGTCGTCGAAGACGAATACTACATCCTCGATCTGCCCGACATACTCGCCAAAACACGGGAATATCGGGCGGCGGAAGAGCTACGGCGGATGCAGATGTTACTTGCTGCAAGTGGGCGTCAGCTCCCGGAGGAGGAATACAAACGATATATTATTGCGATGCAAAAGGCGGCCGGCATCAATGAAGCTGACGAAGAACAACGATTTAGCCGCGAAAGAATGGATGAACTACGAGCCTTTACCGACAAATACATGCGGTAGGGCTCTTTTTTGAAAGGAGCTGAACGCATGGCGATGGCAGTCGGTGGGGCTGCAAACGGTGGGGAAATTCGGGCTCGAATGCTACTCGACATGAAGGACTTTTCGCAGAAAATGGAACGTGCGCGAAAAGAAATGAAAGATACGAAAGAAAAGTCGAAGAAAACGAAGGAATCGATAGAGAAGATGGGCAAGGGCGCGACTGTGGCCGGTGCGGCTATGGTCGGCGGATTCGTAGCAGTCGTCAAGCAGGCGGCTGATTTCGAACAGCAGATGTCAAAGGTAAAAGCGATATCTGGCGCAACGGGTGATGACTTTCAACGTCTGAACGAAACTGCGCGGCATCTTGGGGCGGTCACGAAGTTTACGGCAACACAAGCTGGGGAAGGGATGGAATATCTCGCCCTTGCCGGCTGGAAGACGAATGATATTATCTCCGCCATGCCCGGAATGCTGGACCTTGCGGCGGCCGGTGCGCTAGACCTCGGCCGTGCTGCGGATATCGTGTCCGATACCATGCAGGCGTTCGGGCTCGATGCGAGTACGGCAACACATGCAGCTGACGTATTTGCTTACGCACAGGCCAACGCAAATACGAACGTAGAGCAAATGGGAGAGGCGATGAAATAATTGAGCCCGATTGCTCATGCGCTGGGCTGGTCATTGGAGGAATCTTCGGCGGCTACGATGAGTCTAGCGAACAGCGGACTAAAAGGATCAATTGCTGGTCAGGCGTTTGCGTCGTCACTTACTCGTTTGGCGAAACCGACGAAGCGAATGGCCGGCCTCATGAAAAAGACGGGTATGGAGTTTTTTGATGCGCAAGGCAAGATGAAAAGTATGCCGGAACTCGTTGCAGAGATAGAAAAGGGAACTAAGGGCATGACGGAACAGCAACGATCGGCGGCACTGTCGATACTCTTCGGGGCTGAGGCGTATAAACACTGGGCAATTCTCCTCGACACTGGTTCCGGAAAACTCAAGGATATGACGAAAAATCTACAGAACTGCGACGGAACCGCGGAGCAAATGTCCAAAACAATGATCGATAACCTCTACGGGTCCATAGAAATCTTTAAATCGGGCGTGAGCGAGGTTGCGATCAAACTCGGTAACCACTTTATACCGTCTATCCGTAAGGGCGTTGACGCGCTGACCAAGTTTGTAGAGGGCCTCGGAAAAATCGATCCAAACAAGGTTGAGATATTCGTAAAGGTTGCCGGTACTGCGGTCGGAATTCTCGCGGTTGCAGGGGCCGTTACTAAACTAGCAGGGGCGTTCCGTGCTTTAGTGTTGGGCATGGGCCCGATCGGGTGGGTAATTGCGGGGTATCTGCACTTGGGGCTGCTTTTGTCGGCTATAAGACGGCATCGGAACAGGCGGCAAAAGTTGATTTAACTCACGCAAAAGAGCTACAAGACAAAGCTAAGACTGTGCGGGATTTAACTACCGAATACGACTCTATGCGTAACCTTATTAATCTCACTAATCCTGAGCTTATGCTTTACCGGGACTTGATGCGGGATGCGCAGATGAACACAGACCCGGAAAAAATTAAGCATTACACGGATCGCATGGAAGACTTAGAGAAGAAGAGCGGACTTTCAAGGGAAGAGTTGGAGAAATTTTTTAAGATCAACGACGATTTAATCCAGCTCTTGTCTAACGCAGAGGTAGCGATTACCAAACACGGAGATGCGATGCTAGAGTCGAGCAAGTCGGCCAAAAAATATGCCGAAGAACTGGACGAGGCAGTCAGGAACGCTCTCCGCCAAGAAACAATCAAGGCGGACACGAACTATAAAAAGCACGCCAAAGAATACAAGGCTGCAATTGACGATGCAAATAAGTCTGTCACAAGTCTGAATGATGCGTTAATCAAGAGGGCAGGGCTCGAATACGACATCAAAACGCTAGAAGAGACTCAGCAAAGATTACGGGAGCAAGGAAACGAATCCGCCGTACGGAGTTACGACCAGCTCATAAAACGTAAGAAAGACGAACTGGGGCTCGCCGAGAAGCAGATCGACAGAGAAAACGAAAAGCTGAAGAAATCACTCGACGCTGTTGGTCCTAAACGTGAAGCGTTGGATTTAGACCGAAAGGCATACGACGAGCTTGTTAAAGCTACGTTGGCACAAGTCGGACTAAATGGTAAGGCTGAAGAGGGCGTAAAGCAAATAGACGAAAAGCTTAAAAAACTCCAAGAAGAGCGGAAACAACTCGATGAAATAAAGAAAAACAAGGGAAGTTAACCGATTCACAGCAAAAACAACTAGAGAACCTAGACAAAGATATCGAAAAGCACAAAAACGTCAAGAGCGAGCTTGAGGGGATCATATCCAAACAAAATACCGTCAACTCGAAAATATCCGAAGCAACCAGCTACGGACAAAACATGACGAAAGTCCTGTCAGAGACTGCGATAAAGAAAATCCAATTTACCGGAAACGGCATAGAGGATGCTAAAGCGTTAAACAGCGAGCTACTAAAGGAAATTCATAAGAAAGTACTTGTACGGTACGACAATATCCTAGAGGCAACTATGCCGACACAATTTAAGCCGAGTAATGTTAGCCGTCACGAAGGCGGAACGCTCCCGAAACTCCATGCCGGAGGCTCGCCAATGTTTTCCTTCGGGAACGCACCGAAAGCCCACGAAATAGACGTTCGACTTCTGCGGAATGAGATGGTCTTGACTGAAGCGCAGCAGGCGAACCTTTTTGCGCTTATTAAAAACTTCGATTCGCTTGCGCGGAAAGCTTCGGCAACGATCCGCGAAGGAGAAGACGAGCCAAGGCATGATCAAACGACTATACAAATCGGTCAGCTCGTCGTCAGGGAGGAAATGGACATTTACCGGGTTGCCGAAAAGTTAGACCGAATTAAGCGTCAAAAAGACCGAAGTAAGGGGGTGCGCTGACATGTCCGGATTTACTTTTAACGGGAACCATTCCTCGGGGTATTTTATTGTCAACCGAGTGGGCAGAACGATGCTCCCGAATATATCCCCGAAGCTGCTCACGATCCCAAACAGGCCTGGAGCGTATGACTTCGGGAGCGAGATCGGAATGCGGGAGTTTAGCGTAGACGTTACGATTATACAAACATCGCCGGGATTGCTCGTCTCCATGCTCCGCATCATTTCGGATTGGTTATGTACGGATAAGGCGGCTCCACTCATGTTTGACGATGAACCCGGCAAAACGTATTACGCCAAGATTTCCGGGGATACACAGATCGATACGCTTGTCTCGATGGGTACCGGTACAATCAAATTCGTCTGCCCGGACCCATATGCATATGGCGCTAGAAAGACGCTACTACTTCCCGGACCATCAAGCGCTGTTACAAACGCAGGGCTAGCCGATACGTATCCGGTTATTACCGCAAAATTTACGAAATCGACTCCGTATTTTGCCATTGGAAACGGGAAACAAAACGTGATTCTCGGTACGGCTCCGACGATTGGCAAGCCGACAGTACCGCAGCAGGAAGTGGTTTTACATGCGGATGGTACAACGTTGGACGGATGGCAGACGGGAAATAGCACGGATGATTTTGACGGGGACAACCGGATCGCCGGTAAGTTTATCGTATTTGGTGGTTACGCATTAAAAGCGGTGGAATACGGATCGAAGGACTCTCCGGCTTGGCACGGACCGGCAATACGAAGGGCGCTACCCGAGCCGTTGCAGGATTTTACGGTAACTGCCATCGTGGAGCAGGATTCGACGGAAAACCACCAGATCGGGCGTGTCGGATTTAACCTCATCGATCAAAACGGTGCGAACTTCGGCTTGATGTTTATGAACGATAATAGCCAGTCGGTCATGAACGGCATTTGTCATTGTCGGATTGGGCCAAACGGCGGGGGTGTCGGCTTGTATTACGATGAGCCGGGTTGGCACGCCTATACCAACAAATCTATGTATCTGAGCCTTTCCCGGATTGGTCAAACGTGGACCATGTACGTAACTCAAAAAGACTTAAAGACGGGCAAAACGTACTGGGGGCTGACAAAAACGTGGGTTGACGTAGAGGGTAAGTTTAGCAAGTTTAAGCTTGCTGCGCTCCAGCTTGCCGCATACCAGTACCAACTGTACGAACCGGTATACGGGCAGTTTATCCACTACGCGACTGTGTACAAAGAAAATAAAGTCGATCCCGAGAAGCAAACGCCAATTATCGCGGAAAAAGATGATGTGATCGAGATAGACTGCGAAAAGGGCTCCGTGACGAAAAACGGACTACCCGCGTTTTGGCTCCTTGACCCAGCCAGCGACTTTTTCCCACTCAAGCACGGCCAGAACAATCTTGCATATACCACGACGGACCCAACGGCTCAGGTAACATTAACACATCGTGAAAGGTGGTTGTAGACGTGATATACATCTTAGACAGGTTTGCCCGAAACGTCGTCGCGGTACTGACGAATTCAAGCCCGAAGGCGTGCCCATACTGGGACGATGCACACGTCGAGCAACTCGATACCGGATATCTAAGCTATTCATTCCGATGTCCCGCCGATCATCTGACGGCGGAGTTTTTGCGTCCCGAGAATCATGTCTTGATACGGGACCTTGACGGCATCTATATCCTATTCCAGATTAAAACCGTAGAGGACGCTATAGACAATGGCCAGCATACGAAAAGAGTGCAGGCCGAAAACGCAGCAGTCGGCGATTTATACGGTACCATCATTCGCCCGACTGTACAAAACGGTATCACCGCCCGGCAGGCGCTGACATATGCGCTGCAAGCAAGCGGATGGCTACCGGGCCAAATCGACTGGCAAGGAATCGCGACGTTTGACTGGCAGGATTACCCGACGGCACTCGCCGCCATCCAAGATATTGGCCGTAAGTTTTCGGGCGAGCTTAGATTTCGCGTCGAGTTTGCGAATGGTGCGGTTGGCAATCGGTACGTCGATCTGACCAAGCGCGGGCGAGTGACGGGCGCCCGTTTTGACTACGGCCGGAATATGCGCGGGATCAAGCGGACCGAGGACAGCTCCGATATGGTGACTGCGCTTATCGGTATTGGAAAAGCCGACGAAAACGGGGTTCGGATG
This sequence comes from Paenibacillus larvae subsp. larvae, assembly GCF_002003265.1. Taxonomy (NCBI): domain Bacteria; kingdom Bacillati; phylum Bacillota; class Bacilli; order Caryophanales; family Paenibacillaceae; genus Paenibacillus; species Paenibacillus larvae. Next base: position 1,397,322 of record NZ_CP019687.1, on the reverse strand, counting down.
ACGTTTACCACGCAAAAGTGGGACGAAACCGACGAACATCCGGCAAAGCCGATTGGGTAGGACTTTATCGCAGACCCAGACGCGTTGCAAAAGTGGGGGCGTGCGGATGGCCGCCACATAATCGGTGTGTTTGAGGATAACAACGCAGATAATCCACTTGCTCTTATGCGTAATACGTGGGAGGAGCTTAAGAAACGGAACCGGCCGCGCCTCACCTACGAACTTGACGCTGTCCTACTCGAATCCCTGACCGGGTATGAGCATACAAAGGTAAGGCTCGGGGATACCATCGTCGTAAAGGATATGAGCTTTGTCCCGTATCTGGCCGTCGAAGCTCGCGTTATCGAGCTGGTCCGCAGCTACGCCGATCCGTCGCAAGACAAGGTGACATTGGGCGAGTTTAAGCCTCTCGACATTCAGAGTAACGAGTTAATACGGAGGCTTTCCGATATCATTTCGCGGAATTCCGGCAAGTGGGAAGCTATTGGCGACGGTGAGCAAATTTACAAGGGTCCGACACCGCCCGCCAACCCCGCGAAAGATACGATTTGGTTGGATACATCAGTAGAGCCGAACGTATTCAGACGCTATGACGGTAAAACTTGGGTTGCGACAAGTCCGACCAAGCCGGGAGATATCGGGGCTGAAACGCCGCAGGGCGCGCAAGACAAGGCGAACAAAGTCAAGGACGACGTAGCTAACGGGAGGATCAGCATTCCTGCGGACTCCCTAAAAGGGATCATGGACGTTGCCCGGACAAAAATCCGGCAAGGCTCGAATATGTACTGGGATTCAGGTGGCCTCGTCATGGTCAATCCGAAGAATGCTAACGAGCGTGTGCGGCTGTCATCCGGTGGCATCGGCGTAAGTACCAACGGCGGGGCATCGTACCAAACGGCCATGACCGGTGCTGGAGTCGTGGCCGAGCGGATTGTCGGAAACGTAATCTCGGGAGTCACGCTGTCCGGCGTAAACCTAACCACATCCAAGGACATCCGCGTCGGCAACAGGATTTACCTCGGCACTGCGGGAGGCGGCGAAAAGAGCCTAGTTTTTAACGAGAACCGAGGCGTTGGGATATACGGAGGCGGCGGACAATATGGCTCGGATATATCCTTACAGGGAAACGGCTTAAACCTCCGTGTAGATCGTGTGTTTTTCGGACGCAATGCAAAAACGGAGTATACGCAGGACCGGTTCACGCTCCGGAACAACTCGCAGGCATCTGCGGTTTTGAGCTCAAGGCAGCGACTCGGACCAAAGTCATGGACGAGGGTAAATTTCAACGAAGCGTATGCGGATAACTGGAACGAGTTTAACCGGTCCGCAAACCGGTTTGTCGTAGGTATGGACGGTACTTACCTCGTACAGTTGTCACTCGGGTTCAATCTTGAGGATACACATAACGGGCCGCATCGGGTATCCATGGCCGTATATAAAAACGGAACAGAATACTCTCAGGTATTTTACACCACCTACGCAAATGACATTTTGATAGCTACGGGTACCTGTATTATATACGGAGCCAAGCGCGGCGACTACATCGAGGGACATGCGTATACCACTAGCCTGAGCGCGTATATCTCGGCAGATTCAAAAATATCCGCAATGAAAATATGGCGATTGGGGTGAGGAAGATAGAACGATTTAACATAGCTTTGGCTATCACGGGACTTTTCCCCGAAGCGGATTCATCGCGTGATTTTATCGTTATGGATGATGGGTATGGGAATCAATGGATTGCCGAGTGGCATCTGGACGCTCCGATTCCAACAAAAGAAGAGTTGCGGGAAGGGTACAAAAAATACCTCGAGGCGGAAGCGAAGAAACCAAGGCCGGCGAGCCTAAAGGAGCTCCGATTAGAAAAAGACCTCGCAATCGTGGAGATTACTCGGGCGCTGGCGGGAAATACGCGGGATGCATTTACGAAGGAGTCCAGTGTCGTCGGTACGTGGCTCCGGCAGATAAAGCAAGAAACGGCAACGATCGAGGATGTACCGGACTTTTATAATCTGCGTGAAGTGGTTTCGAAATTTATAGAGGAGGATGGATTGTGGAACGTATAGACACCGCATTAAAAACAGGGGTTGCAAGTGTAGGCGGCCTCACATCTTTTTTGTTTGGGGCTGGCCGATGTTACTACAAGTATTACTCGTAATGGTTATCGTGGATTATGCGACCGGCTTAATGGCCGCCGGAACGCAGGGAGGTCTCAAAAGCGAGGTCGGCCTAAAGGGGATTGCCCGCAAGGTATTTATCTTTTTTATCGTGGCCGTTGCGCATCAGATCGATCTCATTCTCGGCAATCAGCACATGATCCGGGATGCTACGCTGTTTTTCTACGTGGCCAATGAACTGCTGTCGATAATTGAGAATGGTGGTAGGCTCGGCGTACCGCTGCCTGACGTAATCAAGCAGGCGGTGGGCGTATTAAAAGGAAAAACAGAAGGGGGAAACAAGAATGAGTAAACTATGCTTAGATTTTGGTCACGGAGGGAAGGATTCTGGAGCAGTTGGGCACGGGATGAAGGAGAAGGACATCGTGCTGGACGTTGGTCTAAGAACGCATAAGATATTAACTAACGCCGGGATTGACGTCCTGCTCACGCGCTCAGATGATACCTTCGTTGGGCTGTCTGACCGGGCCAGAAAAGCGAACAGCTGGGGCGCAGATTTATTCGTCTCTCTCCACAACAATTCGGGCGGCAGTCCATAGCGAAGTAGCTCCGCTGTTCCGACGTGACCGAGGCATGAAACAAGCAAACCTAGCTGTATTGCGGGAAACAAGGATGCCGGCGTGTCTACTGGAACTTGGGTTTATCGATAATGCCGAAGATGCAGCCGACTTGGCGCGGGATGACTTCCGAGACAAACTGGCCGTGGCTATTGCAAACGGAATCTTGAAAGCATTCGGTATGGGAACGGTTAGTCATCAGGGGGCAGGGCGGCCGGTTGACGCGGGGATTGCCGAGAACGTGATTAATTCGTTTCTGGTCAAGGGGCGGTACGATGCCCACGCCGCAGGAAATACGCAATCCCGTGACTGGATTCGTCTTTGCGAGGACGAACTTCGGGCATCTGCGGGCTTGCACCCGGCAGGACCGGGCAGACCGCTTAACCCGGATATTGCTCAAAACGTGATTAATTCGTTTCTGGGACCGGGTTGGAAGGACGCGGACGAGGCGGGAAATACGGAGTCGCGCGACTGGATTCATCACTGTGCGAATGAGCTGCGGAAGGCGTCGGGGTTGCCGACGGAGGATTGACGGGTGGACCCGCAGGCGACGGGGCTTGCGAGTCCTCTTTATTTGCACATTTCCGTATCCTTCGTTGCTTTGGAAAAACTCTTGCACCACACTCAGAGCCTGTGTTATAATTCAATTGTCGCACACCACTTGGTGAGCGTGGTTTGAAACATACATTTCCATTTGGAAAGAGCGAAACCTACCTTTAGGACGAAGATAGGTTTCGCTCTTTTTTCAGGGATATCAATCCATGTGCTGCACTTCTTCCAGCAGTTCATCTATATCTTCTTTATTCACGGCATGCTCCTTAAGTTTACTTAAGAACTTTAACATGCCTTCCTTAGTTGCTTCTCCGTACACCACAGTTGCAGTGTCGGTTGTTACAAGTAAAGCTAAATTGCTCCCCCGAATTTCAATTTCCAGCCGCAGAAGCATTTCACCGGTGTTCAGGATGTCAGCAATTTGTAACGCTGACATCCTCCGGTTTTGGTTTGCTTTGTAAATAGTATTAGATGACATCTCATTCATCCTCTCTTTTTAGGTTATCTCTATATCTTGCGCTTCTTCTAGGGCTTTTTCTATGGATTTTTTGTGAGTTTCTTCTGACGCATTACGCGCAAGGGCTTTGAGAAACTCAATCATACCCTTTTTGTCCGCCTCGAAGTATTCGAGGTCGTATCTGTAGGGGCCTCCCGATAGGTACACAGATGAACCCCACTCTGTACCTATTTTTATTTTACACCGTTCCTCTTTCGAGAAACGTTCAAATCTTTCTGCCTCTGATGTTTCTATTTTAGATAAGATTTCTAGGAATTTGTTTGCAATCACATTTCTATATTCTTCTATGCGTTCCTGATCGTCTATGCCTACCGGCTCTAGGTGATCAGAATTAAACTCAATCTTCTTCACATCCCTCCAATGCTCAAATTCGTCTGCCCTGTCTAGGATGTAACAATCCCATCGCTCTGGTCCATCATGGAATCCATCGCTACCCTTACAGGTATAATCCGTGTATGAGTTTAATTTAACGGTACTGCCTGCTGGCAGTTTTACATCAGAATCTTCATACTCGACAGTAGTCCGGGCATATGCCCCTACTTTCTGCCATCTGGCTCTTTCGAGCCTCTTTTCTAAATAATTAATTTGGGCTTTTAAGCCCTCGATTGTCAGCTGTAATACACTACGACGCTGATAATCATAGATTTCATCCATCTCCTTAACGATGCGATCGATCTCGCATTGCCTGTTGAAGATCATAAACTCTAGCGCGCCGGGGTATTTATCATCTAGCTTCATGACAAAAGTAATTCTTTCGTCGTAAAGGTCATAGAAATCTTCTCCATATAACGAGAAGTAATCTAGATTACCCTCGTCGTCAAACTCGACGCTATATATGGAATACGCTTTTTCTGGGTTGTCATCTAGAATCATCCAAAATGAATCTAGGTTTTTTATTTCTTGTTTCACCATTTCTTTATCGAGGACCTTGTAAACGGCCCCATCCCCTAATTCGATTAATTCCCCTACTTTTAAATCCATAATTTTTTTCATTTTCAATTCCTCCTTGTTATTGGTACGCTTAACGTTCCGACTATAACTATAATAACATGGTACGCAGGACGTGTCAAATGTTTTTTGGAACTTTTTACGTACCGGGTTTTATGTTATATTAATGGGGAGGAGGTGCGTAATGAGAAAGCTAACCGTACGTATAAAACTAGCTGATTTATTAAAAGAGCATGGCATGTCTAACCGGGAATTAAGCCGCCTGACGGGGATACGACACCCGTCCGTGAACGAAATGTGTCTGAATAAAACGCAACGGCTACCGTTAGAAAATCTGGCGGCCATTTGCGAGGTTCTGGGTGTCGGAATAACCGATGTACTGGAGCTGGTGGACGCGGAAACCGAAAATGAAAAGACCACGGGGGAATAACGTGGTCTTAATCATGGTGCGGGAACAATCCGCAAGTTTTTTACTGTTGCGGTGCGTTCTTTGCTTGTTTTCTTCTGCGCCACTCCCGGCGTTTCTGATTCCGCGCCGGATTGATAGTATCCTTGTTAGCAGTGTAATACTCTAGGCTTGTCCGCCTATCATGCTCAGCCGCGTGAATAGGCTGGCAGTCTGGGCAGAAGCGTTGGAGTCCCGCATTAACTACGTACGACTTGCCGCAACGCTCGCATGTGTCTGTACTCCCTAACGCTCTGGTTGCTCCTTGGCGTTTCCGGCGCTTGTATTCTACGTAGGTTTTCCTAGTACGTTCTGCCCGGCACGTCGGACAGTAGTACGCGCGTGGTCCGCCTTGAAAAGAGGCTTGGCACTGTCTGCATGTTCGATCTTGGAGCATCGCCTACACTCCTAGCGATTCTATCACTGCGATTCTCTCAGCCGCGCTCCAGCCTTCGACTTTGCGAGACAATGTTTCTCGCTCTTCCGGTGTCCCTGTAGCGGCATCCACAATGGATTTTGGCATATATTTTACGGTCACTGGTGATAGCGTTGATCCGCAAACTACCTCACCCAAAATCATTTTTTCAATATCGGAGAGTTCTGGGACGGGCGTCAGTTTCATGATAATGTCGAATCTTTCGACTATATCTCCTAAACGAGCCGAAAACTTTCCTTCTCTGCCGTTAGCTTTTCCACATTCTTTCGCCAACTTCTCCAGCGGCTGGTTCATCCAAACTGTTTTTCTTGCCATTTCAATTTCCTCCTTATTTTTAAGGAGAGCCGAAGCCCTCCGGATTTTAGAATATCTTTGCAATTACTACAGCGTCCTCGATAACGATTTCGCCGTAATCGGCGTCCGAATGGTTGCGGACGTTGTTGCCTGCAATTACGTAGCAATGCTCCGTTAAAAAGCATCTTCTACAGTCTTCTTGCTCCGCGTCCCAAGCAGAATATTCGTAGGTGTTTTCGTGGGCCATGTCCCACGCAGACGTTCCATCCAACTTCTCCATTTCCCAGTATTCGTCTGTCCCATAGTCCGGGAATTCCCGCTCATCCTCGCGATCGGCGTTATGGCGGCTGCATTCGCAAATTTCGCCGATCTCACGTTCCTTGTCTTCAAATCGAAGACCGATGAACTCGTAACCCGTTTCCCAATTGTCTGGAGTTCTTACATTTGCTTCATAAATCTCTTTTACTTTTCGGTACATCTCAACAATATTCATTGTTTTTTCCTCCTTGTCGCTGCGCTATGCCAGCGATCTCAGTTTGGTAAGTTATTCCCTTACCTTGATTCTATTGTATCATAACTACGTACTTATGGCAATACTTATGGAAATACTTATGACAATACTTATTTTTGTGCAAAATAAAAAGCCCCGAAGGGCTTTACTATGCATCACTCAACCGGCGTGAACTTAAACGATGCGTGACAGTCTAAGGTGTCGCCGTTATCGATACTCGTTACGTACTCTGCGACGCCGTGGTTACCGCCGGCTACTATGGTATTAGCTTTAAGCTCCCCTGACGCTGACGTTACGATAAAATTACTTCCCTCACGGCCTGCTTTCGTCACCTTATAACGACCTGCCGGGATATCCTTACCTCCGGTTAACTTGCCAGCGGGTAAAACGATAGGGGCATCTTTCTTCTCCTTAATCGCGGACTCTATTTTGTCTAATTCGGCTTTCTTTTCGCCGGCTAACTTTTCGTATTTTTCGGCTTCTTTCTGGTACCTATCCGCATCGCTTTTCCGTGTATTAGCTTGATCGATTACGATCTGTGCTCCTTTAAACTTATCTTCGATCTTTTTGTATTCATCTGATGCTTGTTTAAGTTTGGCGTTTGCATCTTCGGTTTCTTTTTGGACGTTCGCAATCGTTAAGGCCTTGCCGTTTAATTCGTGGCTTGCGCTGGACCTTCCTATGTAAAAAAAGACAAGACCAATCACTATAAAGAGTAAAGCAAACCCCACGATCCCAGCTTGTTTTTTAGTGAAACGGTTAACCTTTATTTCTTCCTTCAATTCCATCTCCTCCATATATATCCATTTGAACATATACTATATTAGCACAAATATCCATAGATTCCCATGCTTTTTACACAATATTACTCGGTCCCTTTCGCAGCTCCTGTATATCCTCTCCGAGATATTTCCGCATTTCGACTTCGACCTCGCTCCGCAGATGGCTCATGAGCAGACGCATGGACCCGGTATATCCCCGACAAGTATAGCCGCAACTAAGATCGGATGCCGACCTCTCTACGTCATAAACCTTTATTCCGTTAGCCCGGAAATACTTGCGGACTTTTGTTAGGTCATCGTTAATGTATTCGATTCCCCGATTGATCCTTTCGACATATGGATCGGGTGTTTTAAGTACCTCGCGCAAGGTCTTTGCGTCGCGCTCAAATACGGACATGACGAGAGGGAGGACGAGGTACTTTTTGATCAGCGTTAGTTCGTCGTGTGTTGCGGCGGGCATGGCGGCGGCTCCTTTCGGATGGAACGTTTGTTCTCTATATTATACACTGCGTTTTAGAAATAATCATCTGGCAATCATTTTGTCCCCGTTGGGGACGAATTGGGGACAAAATCTACTCGGATTCACCATAATTCACTCGGATGAGAACAGATACGAACAAGAAAAACCCTTATAAATCAAGGGTTTTTAAGATTTACTCTTATTTAATTAGGGGAGAAATGTTACATATCCGGTTTCCTTTCATGTATGCGGTGCTTCCGGGCATTTTAACGGCTTTTGTGGAGCTGAAATGGCTGTAAGGAGGGGATGATTTGATCCGGAAGGTGTACGGCCTGCATTATGAATTTATTCAACAGCGGGGCCATTTTATGGTTCTAAGCAAGACAGCAGGATTGAAGAAAGAGGATGTTATACAAGTGGAACTGTATATGGCGAACAAGCAGACCATTCCCCATCTGCTGCCTTTCCGTCTGGAGGAGACAGATGGAGTTGCCAAGCTGGTATACGATGTGACTTCCAAAAGAATGCTTTCCCATACGCTAAAGACAGAGCCTTTAAAAGCAGAGGAATTGCTGGAATTTCTTTCCCGATTAACATCCATCCTCATAGAGAGCGGCAATTACATGTTAAGGGAAGAGTCTTTTTTGCTGGAAGACCGGTTTATGTTTATAGGTAAACAATTCAAAGAATTGTTTTTAACCTATGTGCCTGTCAGGCAACATTCACCCGTTCCGGTGAAGCGCCAGATCCAGCTGTTTCTTGAATCATTGCTGCAAAAATGTATTCTTGACAATCATTCCCTTTTTACCCCATTGCTCCATTACTGTACAGCGGAAGATTTTTACTTAAAAGGATTCAAAGAGTTGGCCGGACATTTGCTTGAACAGGCAGGAAACAGTCCTAATGTACTAAAAGGCGGAGAAAATCAGGGGGGAAGAAGGTTATCCCCCGATTTCGAACAGGTAATGAGCGAGGAGAAATCTATCCCGCAAATCAAAGAAGACGGCACCCCTGTCTTTAGATGGATCGGAGGAACGGGGGACGGGGAAGAAAGAGATGATAGTGGACAAAGTTATGCAGAGGCCGCAGTCTCCCATAACCGGGAAATTGAGCGTAATTCCATACCAGACCCCTGGGGGCAGCGGGACCCTGGTGAAGACTCTATATCCTGGCAGGATGCAGATAAGCTCCTTGAGGAAGATTCCGTTCATTTTTCTAAAAGAACCGTTTTTATTATTTATACGGCAGCATCAGTTATCATTATCCTTTTTTGGAAAATATACCTGGACCGTCAGGAAGAGGCGCTATTGTATATTGCCGGGGGCGTGACCTTATTTTTACCCGCTGCCATCTATGCTTTATTGCTTTGGCTGGCCGAGCGGGAGCCCGATGAAGCAGGGGATGCCTGGCCAACAGAGATGCAACCATGGGGAAACCGGAAGCCGGAGAAAGGATTATTCACTAATCATCCGGAAATTGTACAGAGTCCGACGGGTTATGCTGTTCAAGACAGTACAGAGGATGAGAGGAGAAACTTTTTTTCAAAAATGAAGTTATCTGTCTCCAGAAAAGCGAAGGAAACTGAACCGGCCATGAGCGAAAGTAATTTGCCGCCTCAAACCCTGAAGGAACATTACGCCTTTCTAAGTCAAAAGACAACTTTATTAACCGCGTCAAAGGATGACGCTACTGTTCCCTTCCAGCCGGCCTCCAATCCTTTTCATTTAGCCGGCTCCCATATGGCAGGCCCTGCAGATAAGCCGCCTTTCTTAGAGGTTTATAAAGATGGACAAAGGTCGGTTATTTTTATGGAAAAGGACTCCTTGACGGTCGGAAGGGGAGAAAAAGGGGTGGACTATCGGGAAGATCAGCCTGGAATCTCACGCATCCATTTCGAAATCACCAGGGAAGCAGAACGATTCATGATCAAGGATACAGGTTCAAGTAACGGGACCTTCCTGAACGGAGAGCCCCTGATTCCTTATCAAAGTTACCCGCTGAAGGAAGGCGACAAAATCCGGGTCCTTCAAATGGAATACATTTTTTTTGTTTGATGTGGGGTAACACTTTGGTTACTTTTCAAAACGGGAATGAAAATTATGTTTATTTTTTCTGTTTTCTGTACCTCCTTCCAATGCTATAATGTATTCTTATGATAGCTTGATTTATGGATAAAGGGGTATTTGAACTGACATGAGTCTGTTGACGGTTGAAGACCTGAGCCATTCGTTCGGTGACAGGGTTTTATTCAAGAATGTATCGTTCCGTCTGCTTGCGGGTGAGCACGTAGGTTTAGTAGGTGCCAACGGAGTGGGGAAATCCACATTAATGAACATTTTAACAGGCCAGCTTCTGAAGGATCAGGGAAAGGTCGAATGGACACCAAGAGTGGAATACGGCTATTTGGACCAGCATACCAGGCTGACTCCAGGCAAAACAATCCGGGATGTTTTAAAGGATGCTTTTCTTCCTTTGTTTGAACAAGAACGGGAATTGATAGAGATTACGAATAAAATGGCAGATGCTTCTCCGGAAGAATTGGAAGTATTGCTGGAACAAATGGGGGACATTCAGGAACAGCTGGATAACGGCGGTTTCTATATGATTGATGTGAAAGTGGAAGAGATGGCCAACGGTCTCGGGCTGAATGCAATAGGTCTTGACCGAAATGTAGAAGCATTAAGCGGCGGGCAGCGTACGAAGGTGCTGCTTGCCAAGCTGCTGCTGCAAAAGCCGAAGGTGCTGCTGCTGGATGAGCCTACCAACTATTTGGATGTTGAGCATATCGCCTGGCTCACCAATTATTTGAAAGAGTACCCGCATGCGTTTATTTTGATTTCCCATGATACCGAATTTATGAACAAGGTGGTAAATGTGATTTACCATCTGGAATTCACCAGGCTGACACGCTATTCAGCTAACTACGAGAAGTTCCTGCAAATGGCTGAGATCAATAAAAACCAGCATATTGAAGCTTTTGAAAAACAGCAGGAATATATCAAGAAGCAGGAAGACTTCATCCAGCGTAACAAAGCACGATATTCCACTTCCGGGCGGGCAAAGAGCAGGCAGAAACAGCTGGACCGGATTGAACGAATCGATCGTCCGGAAACAGCGGCAAAACCTATCTTCGTATTCAAGGAATCACGCGCCAGCGGTAAGAGTGTCTTTGAGGCGAAGGACCTGGAGATCGGATATGATTATCCACTTCTTCCCAAATTGAATGTCACTATTGAACGCGGGGACAAGATTGCAGTAGTAGGCTGTAACGGGGTAGGTAAATCTACTTTGCTAAAAACGATGCTGGGTAAAATCAAACCTTATAGCGGCACGGTTTATAGAGGGGATTTTTTGTATCCGGCCTATTTTGAACAGGAAGTCAAGGCGGGAAACCGAACACCAATTGACGAAGTATGGGATGAATTTCCGCATATGAATCAGCACGAGGTTCGGGCAGCATTAGCCCGCTGCGGCCTTAAGAACGAGCACATCACCCGGCAGATGAACATGCTGAGCGGGGGAGAACAGGCAAAAGTCCGCCTGTGTAAGCTTCTAATGAATGAAAGCAACTGGATTTTGTTTGACGAGCCGACTAACCATCTTGATGTGGCGGCGAAGGAAGAATTGCGGCGTGCGTTGAAACAATACAAAGGGACGGTTGTTCTGGTTTGCCACGAACCGGAGTTTTACGAGGACTGGGTGACCAAAGTCTGGGATGTAGAGCAATGGTCCTCCCAAACCGTGAAGTAAATTTAACCGAAGGAGAGTGTTGAATCTGCTGACTCACATTGTATTTTTCAAATTGAAAGACCGCAGTCCGGAAGCTGTGGAACGGACAGCAGAAGTACTGAGAAATATGAAAGGACGTATTCCCGAACTGCTGGACATTGAAGTAGGGAAGGACATTGTTCATTCCGAACGCTCATATGATCTCGCGCTTGTTACAAAGTTTAAGTCCTTATCCGATATGAATGCTTACCAGGCTCATCCTGTTCATCAGGGCGTTCTAGCCCATATGAGAGAAGTACTGGACAGCCCTTCCGTTTGTGTGGACTATGAGGGATAAGCTATCCGGCATAACCATTCTTCTGAGTGGAGCTTCTCCCAAAGGGTTTGGAAATATGCTTGAGAAACCCGCTTCACCTTGAAAGGATTAGATTAGAATTGGATTCAGGTTTGAAAAACACAGGAAAACAGTGTAGTATCCAAAGGAGAGAGGCTGCACTGTTTTTGTGTATTAAGTAATAAATCAGCAATGCAGGCGAAAAATTTTTGCGGATCCTCAAAAAAGGAATAAGGCAGTTTTTTAAGATTCGCCTCATGTTATGATGGGTGGCTTTTTTTGTGCAACTTGCGGTTGGAACGAGAAAGGAAGGATTACCTTGACATTTTCAATGAATGAATCTTATATATTGGATATTCTCGGTAAGCTGCTGAATACCCCAAGTCCAAGCGGTTACTGCCAAAAGATCATGAAAACAGTCCAGGAGGAAGCCGAGAATCTGGGTTATACCTTTGTATTGACTAATAAGGGATGCGGAATCATTACGATTCCGGGCCAATCCGGCTCCAGAACGATTGGAGTTTCGGGTCATGTGGATACGCTTGGTGCCATGGTACGTTCCGTAACATCCTCTGGAAGATTAAAATTGACTTCCGTAGGCGGGTTCATGATGGGGGCTATCGAGAATGAATACTGTAAAATCCATACGCGGGGCGGACAAATCTATGAGGGTACAATTTTGACTATAGAACCTTCAGTGCACGTGTTTCCAAAATCCAGGGAACTGGAACGGGTTGAGAAAAACATGGAAGTCCGGCTGGATGAACTTGTTCATTCCAAGGAAGATGTAGAAACCCTGGGCATTCGTACCGGGGACTTTATCTCTTTTGACCCGCGTGTGGTGATCAGGGAGAACGGCTTTATCAAATCCCGCCATCTGGATGATAAAGCCAGTATGGCTGCAATTTTTGGACTGCTGGAGCTGTTTAAGCGGCAAGATATCAAGCCAGCTTACACCGTTAAAGTTATTATAACTACGTATGAGGAAGTCGGTCATGGTGCTTCTTACCTGCCTTCAGATGTCAATGAACTAATCGCTGTGGACATGGGAGCCGTGGGGGATGATTTAAACTGTACGGAACAGGATGTTTCGATCTGCGCCAAAGACTCATCCGGACCTTATGACTATCATATGACTTCCAAGATGATAGAACTTGCGGAAGGGCTCGGTATCCGATTTGCCGTTGATATTTACCCGCATTACAACTCGGACGCTTCCGCGGCTTTGAGGGGAGGCCAGAATATACGGGCGGCTCTGATTGGACCGGGGGTTCACGCCTCTCACGGCATGGAGCGCACGCATAAAGAGGCTGTAGTGAACACCGCCATATTGCTGGCTGCTTACTTAACCGATCCGGCTTAAGCGGCCGGACCGCCATGTGAAGGAGAAAACAACCATGAGTCTGTTAACTGCAGAACATATCACGAAAACATACGGCGAAAAAGTGCTGTTCAAAGATATATTCTTTGTGATCAATGAAAAGGAACGGATCGGACTCATCGGCGTGAACGGTACCGGGAAGTCCACACTGCTTAAACTGCTGGCCGGCCTTGAAACGGCTGATGCGGGAAAGCTGAATCACGCGGGAGATTTCCGGGTGGATTATTTACCCCAGCAGCCTGAGTTTGACGAGACTTCCACGGTGCTGGAGCAGGTGTTTTACTGTAATTCACCTATTATGCAGACGCTGAGGGAATATGAGCAGGCGCTCTCGGAACTGGAAGCGGACCCAAGCGATGAAAGCAATCAGGCCCGCCTGTTCCGGGTCCAGCAGCAAATGGACGTGGTCGGTGCATGGGAGGCCGGTACGGTGGCGAAGACGGTATTGACCAAACTTGGCATTACCGATTTCACTAAACCCGTAGCCAAGCTGTCCGGCGGTCAGCGTAAACGAGTGGCCATGGCCCGAGTTCTCATTCAGCCCGCTGATCTGCTGATCCTTGATGAGCCGACGAACCACATTGATAATGAAACGGCCTTGTGGCTGGAAGAGTATCTCGGCAAGTGGAAGGGCGCTTTGCTGCTGGTTACACATGACCGATATTTTCTGGACAGGGTAACGAACAAGATTTTTGAGCTGGATCACGGACAGATATACAGTTACGATGGCAATTATGAGGTGTTTCTGGAGAAGAAAGCGGAACGGCTGGAGAGGGAAGCGGCCAGCGAACTGAAGCGGCAAAATCTCCTCCGCCGGGAACTGACCTGGCTGCGCCGGGGGGCGAAAGCACGGACTACAAAACAAAAAGCCCGTGTGGAACGTGCCGAAACTTTGCGGGACCAGAAGACGCAGGGACCAACCGATAAGCTGGACATGGCCCTGGCAGGCAGCAGGCTTGGTAGAATGATTATTGAGCTTCATGATGTAAGCAAAGCTATAAACGGGAAAACGCTATTTGAAGGCTTGAATTATGCTGTTGTAAGGGGAGACCGCATTGGGATTATTGGCCGTAATGGTGCAGGCAAATCAACCCTTCTCAATATGTTGGCCGGGGAGATTGGGCCGGATAATGGTTCCATAGAAGTAGGACAAACGGTAAAGATAGCCTATTATCGGCAGGAAATTGCCGAAATGGATGATACACAGCGCGTAATTGATTACATTAAAGAAGCGGCGGAAGTTATCCGCACGACTGATGGAAGTACGGTAACAGCTGCCCAAATGCTGGAGAGATTTCTGTTTCCCGGACATCTACAGTGGACTCCGATCGGCAAGCTTTCCGGAGGAGAAAAACGCCGTTTATACCTGCTGCGTACTTTGATGGGAGAGCCGAACGTATTATTGCTTGATGAACCGACGAATGACCTGGACATTCAGACGCTGGCTATTCTGGAAGATTATCTGGAGCATTTTCCGGGAGCTGTGATCACGGTCTCGCACGACCGTTATTTCCTGGACCGTACGGCAAATCATCTGTTTGCCTTGGAGGGAAATGGGGAAGTAAACCACTTCTACGGCACTTATTCCGATTATATGGAACATAAAAAAATGCAAGATGCTCTATTAATCCAGGGGTCAAAATCTTCCAAAGAAGCTCCGGCAGGCAAACCGGTTTCTGAAAAATCCAAACCAAAGAAGTTGTCTTACAATGAGCAGAAAGAATGGGACAGTATTGAAGAGCGCATTACGGAGCTGGAGGAACGGGCCGACAAGCTGAAAAGTGAAATTGAAGCGGCCGGAAGTGATTTTGCCAAGGTACAGCAGCTGTTTGAAGAGCAGCAGGAGGTGGCTTCGGAGTTGGAGACAGCACTTGAAAGGTGGACGTATTTGTCCGAACTGGTGGAAGAAATCGAGCGCAATAAACGTTGAATGAATATAGAAAGGGTATGGATGCGTACAATGATTACAGTAACGGGTGTAACTTTAAGATACGGAAAGCGGGCTTTATTTGAAGACGTGAACATTAAATTCACGCCCGGCAACTGCTATGGTTTGATTGGAGCAAATGGAGCGGGTAAATCCACATTTCTCAAAATCTTATCCGGCGAAATTGAACCTAATAAAGGTGAAGTGAGTATTGCTCCCGGTGAACGTCTGGCCGTACTCAGGCAGAATCATTTTGAATTCGATGAATGTGAAGTATTGAAAACTGTTATAATGGGCCATACGCGCCTGTACGAAATCATGGTAGAAAAAGACGTTCTCTATAGCAAACCGGATTTCTCTGAGGAGGACGGAATCCGTGCCGGCGAGTTGGAGGGGGAATTTGCCGAGTTGGATGGCTGGCAGGCGGAGTCTGATGCCGCAGAATTGTTAATCGGGCTTGGCATTCCTAAAGAGCTTCACGAACAGAAAATGAAAGATTTGAGCGGTAACGAAAAAGTGCGTGTACTATTGGCCCAGGCTTTGTTTGGAACACCGAACATTCTTCTGCTTGACGAGCCTACGAACCATTTGGATATTGAATCAATCCGATGGCTGGAGAACTTCCTGGCCAAATTTGAAGGCACTGTGATTGTGGTATCTCACGATCGTCACTTCCTGAACCAGGTTTGCACACATATTGCTGATATTGACTTTGGAAAAATACAGCTTTACGTTGGCAACTATGATTTCTGGTACGAATCCAGTCAGCTGGCCCTTAAACTGGCGAGAGAGCAAAACAAAAAAACAGAAGAGAAGCGGAAGGAATTGGAAACCTTCATTGCGCGTTTTAGTGCTAATGCTTCCAAATCCAAGCAGGCGACTTCCCGTAAGAAGCAGCTGGAGAAGCTTACATTAGAAGATATTAGGCCGTCCAACCGGAAGTACCCTTACATTAATTTCAAGCCTGAACGTGAAGCCGGGAAACAGTTGCTGGCTGTGGAGAGCATCAGCAAAACCATTGAAGGTGAAAAAGTGCTGAACAATATCAGTTTTACCGTCAATAAAGGGGACAAGATCGCTTTTGTTGGTCCTTACGGACATGCCAAATCGACTCTTTTCGATATTGTAATGGGTGAACAGGAAGCGGATGAAGGCACTTACACATGGGGAGTAACTACTTCACAAGCCTATTTTCCAAAAGATAACTCTGCTTATTTTGAAGGAGTCGATTTAAATCTGGTAGGATGGCTCCGGCAATATTCCAAGGATCAGGATGAGACTTTCCTCCGCGGATTTCTTGGACGCATGCTGTTTTCAGGTGAAGAAGCGCTTAAAAAAGCCAGTGTTCTTTCGGGGGGAGAAAAAGTTCGCTGTATGCTGGCTAAAATGATGCTGGAAGCTGCAAATGTATTGGTAATGGATGAACCCACCAACCATTTGGACCTGGAATCCATCACTGCATTGAATAACGGTTTGGTAGACTTTGACGGGACCCTGCTATTCGTTTCTCATGACCATCAATTTATTCAGACCATTGCCAACCGGATTATTGAAATTACTCCGAATGGAATGATTGACCGGATGATGTCTTATGATGAATACCTGGATAATGAGGAAATCAAGCAGCTTCGTCAGCAGCTTTATGCTGAATAAAACCATCAAAAGATAAAGGAAAACATGAGAGGTACGGGATATATTCTGGTACCTCTTCCAAGGCAGAAAGGAGACAGCAGGCATGTTTGACCCTACCATTTACGACAACTTGAAAGTCGTGCTGGAAGGAGCGGTATATGAATATGACCTTAAGGGGCAGATTCAGATCGCAGACCGCAAAGATGTGATTGATATAGCCGTTATGTCCCGCACTTATTCTATTTACTTCCAACAAGCCGGAGCGGAAGAAGGTGCTCCCTTGGCAGGACTTACCCTCCATGCCCCCATTGCTGATCTGGCTGCCGAACTGTTGGAACGTGATGGAGTAACGCCGGGCTGCGAACTTCACGTGACTTTTGAATTGGACGTGCCCGAACCGGAAATCGCTTGCCCTATCATAGAGAATCGGTTGAAACATTTGTGGGAAAACCGTCCGCAAATTTCTCAACGGGTTTCCTATCTGCATGGGGGGAATAAGGGGTATAACATTCTGGTGACCCTTGAGTTTAACCGTAAAATTGATGAGTCCAATATCGAAGACGTGTCCGCGGTTCTTTCCTATACGTGCCTTTCTCTGGAATGGTTCACGGATTGGAAAGGTCAGCTGCCCCGCTGATGTAAGGCTGAGGTAGGATCTTATGGCAGGAATGATAGAGGTAAGAGCGGAGGATATTCCCCGGTTGCTTCAAGAGACGGAAGGCCCCTTTGTGTTATATCTGTATTCACCTTTATGCGGTACCTGCTCATTGGCTTCCCAAATGCTAAATATCGTGATTCAAACATCGGCCTCGCTCCCTGTCTTCAAATGTGATGTATTGCTTGCACCTGATTTATGCCAGGATTGGCATATTGAAACTATTCCTTGCCTTGTTTTTTACAGCCGGAACAAAACAGGCCATAGAATAACAAGAATGGAATCAGTGGATTTGTTATTCCGGGAATTTAAAAAATGGAAAGAACAGCAGAGCACAGGATAACGAACCATTTTAAACAAAAAATAAAGCTGGTGCTTACGAAGTATTTTTGCTATCGCAAAAATTGGAGGAGGAATAAAAATGTCATTCTCAATAGGTGATCGGGTCGTCTTTTTCTATAAGAGCGGTAAATATATTGGAGAAATTGCGGATCAGCCGGGACTGACAAAACTTCCGGTTCGGGTGCTTGCTGTTTTGAAGCATCCTGCCCAGGGAGATATTCACTATCCGGGCCAGGTGGATGTTTCCATGTTCCATCAAAGAAAAGCTTTGGCTTATCAAGAAATAGCGGCTGTACCTCCTCAGGTTATCCAACCCTTTGATGGCGATATTCCGGACTATGAAGAGTCACTCGAAGCTGCTCTGAATAAAGAAATTACAAAACTGGAAGGAAAGCAGGATGCCTATGCAAGGCAGGCTCTTACCGAATTAAGCGAATTAAAGAAAGAATACTTTGGGACCTAAATAAAACCGGACCGGCTCCTGTAAAACAAAGCGGCACCGTATCCATCCTGTTTTAACAAGAATGGCACGGTGCCGTTATTTTGTGTTTATTCATGAAACATCTTGTTTTGCGAAGATACGTATAGAAATGGTACAAGACAAACCTTAAACGAGGAGAGCAAATAAAAGGGTCGGCAGTGTCCAAGCTGAATAACCTGCTGATTCGTTTAAAATCTGACGCTTCTTTTGGTCAAAAGAAGCGAAGGGCTGATCTTAAAAACATGGCTTTCTTCACTCAGAAGCGAAACAATGAATTCTCCCAGCATTCCAAGACTGCTCATGGCAACCCCGATTACTACATCCCGATCAAGCAGATGGGCAGGCCCTTTAATGAGGGCATAATTTTCTTCAATAATGTTCCTCTCTTCACTAAAAACTAAATTTCCCTGATGAATAAACGTAATATAATCAGCTATCCTGTCCAGGTCTGCGGTAATGTGAGTGGAAAATAATACGGTCTTACTCTCATCCTGAATAAGGTTTGAAAGCAAATCCAAAAGCTCACGCCGGAAGATAGGATCGAGTCCTGCCGTCGGTTCGTCCATGATAAGCAGATCGGCATGATGGGAGAGGGCAATGGCCAGACTAAACTTCATTTTCATCCCTTTGGATAATTTCATAATGATTTTTTTCTCCGGCAGTTCAAACGATCGGAGATATGATACGTATCCTCGTCCCAATTATCATAAAAGGGTGCGATAATTTGTTTCATTTTTTTCAAGCTCAAATGATCATAATAACGGCTTGCATCTGCTACATACCCGATCCTTTGTTTGATTTCCTTGCCGTGCTGTTCAAGCGGTTTTCCAAAAAAGCTGATGCTTCCCGAGTCCGGCTTTACCATGTCCAAAATAAGCTTAATCAGGGTGCTTTTTCCTGCTCCATTAGGTCCGATGAGCCCTGTAACGAATCCTTGACTGACTTGAAAAGAAACAGGTTTAAAAGCAAAGTCATGAAACGTCTTGCTGCGGATCATTTCCCTGTTGTTTCCGGAAACAAAAGAACCTTTGCCTACCATGGACTCTATGAATCCCGATTTTTCCAGTTCTTCGTAAGCCCGTTTTGTTGTAATGACGCTAACCTGAAGATCCTTAGCCAGCTGACGGATAGAAGGCAGGGGTTGTCCGGGACTAAGTTTCCGTTCATAATGGCTTTGCGGATTTGTTCCGCAATTTGGGCATATATAGGCGTGTCCGAATTTACAATAACAATATTCATAAGTCACCAGCCATTGTAATAGTATTTAGAATCGCATAAAAAAAGCTGATGTTCTTATTGAAAAGACATCAGCTAAGGTCCTTTTTTGCATAAATTTTCAGGGATACAAACATGGAAATAAAACCGATAACGAACGAAATTAAACAAGGAACCCATGCCCGAATGGCCTGCGGAAACGGTAATGTGGTGTTAAGACTGACAGGATGAGACTGTAACCATTTTATAAGAACAGGAAGAATGAAGGGTGTTAAAAAGACGAAAACAAATGATATCAGTCTTGTTTTGTCATAACCGAATTTAAATTGAACCGGAATTAGTATTCCGAAAAATATACTGAGAACTAAAAAGGTTATCCCGAAAGTATGAATGTTTAGCCTCTCCATGGACGACGGAGCGATAGACACTGTAATGATATGGATAATAACGCTGCAAATGAAAAGCACAAAAATAAAAAGATATTTTGCTTTTACAAATGCGTTTCGTGTATATGGAGTCGCACAAATCAGGGCGGCCCCTTTATATTTATCTTCAAATTTGGAAACATACATGAACAAAATATACTCCATAATGATTACCGTTAAAAGAAAGCCGATAAATCCACTGCTGCTAAATTCCAATTTTGAAGAGAGGTACAGAGGGGCCGCGGTAGTAAAAATGAGCATAATGAACAAATACTTTTTCACCAGGATCAAATCTTTTTTTACAAGGTTAATTAGCATTTATATTCCCCCTGACATAGGCCAGTATAACATCCTCAATCGTAGGCCTTTCCGTCAATATATCGGGTATTAATTGGCGCAATTCCGTTTTTTTATTGGTGATTCCTTCAAAACCGTATTGGGACTGGCGTAATGTTATAAATAATTTTTTTGTTTTTTCATTAATAAACTGATTATCCCCTTTTACCAGTGCGTGTGTATCCAGCAGTTCATCTTTTTCTGCATTAAATAAGATTCTCCCATTATCAATTAAGATGAGCATATCGGCGATTTTGTCCAAATCCGAGGTGATATGAGTGGAAAAAAATACACTTCTCCCCTCCTCATTCATAAAATCGAGTAGAATATCCATTAGTTCACTCCTCACTAATGGATCGAGGCCGCTTGTCGGCTCATCCATAATCAACAGATCCGCATGATGGGAGAGGGCTAAAGCGACGGCGTATTTCATCCGCATGCCTTTTGATAAGGTGGCAATTTTCTGATCCAATTTTAAATCAAACCGTTTTATATATTGCAAAAAAATAGAATCGTCCCAGTCGGTATAGGCGGGGGCGATCACACTTTTCATCTCTTTCAATGTCATCTCCTCGTAGAAATAGCCTTCATCCATAACGAAACCGATCCGGTTTTTCAATTTTCTTTCATGATGATCCATATCCTTGCCTAAAAATCTGATGCTCCCGGATTCCTTCAAAATGAGGCCGAGGATTGCTTTGATCGTGGTCGTTTTCCCGGAACCGTTAATACCAATAAAGCCCGTAATACAACCTTCCTTTAATGAAAAAGTGACATCATTTAAACAAAAATGGTCGAAAGTCTTATGCAAACCCTTTGCTTCTAAAATTAGGTTCATGTTCCATCCTCCTCTTCAAAAAGTAAATCCAGCATCGAATGAAGATCCTCTATTTGTATTCCCAAAAGACGAGCCATTTGGCAGACTTCTGCTAGTTTGACCTCCACCATGTTTCGCTTGGACTCCAGAAGTAACTCGAAGTTTTCCGGCGCGACATAAGATCCTTTGCCGACTTTAGTGATGATAAATCCCTCGGCTTCCAATTCGGCATATACTCTTTTAGTGGTCAGCACACTCACATGCAGATCATTAGCTAATGAACGAATGGAAGATAATTGATCACCTTCTTTCAATTCACGGTTAAAAATGGAAGTCTTAATCTGATCTTTTATCTGCTGATATAAAGGCTGATCTGATACAGAATCCAAGATTATTTTCATAAACAACCTCTTTTTAATAACTGTTATGTTATGTAATACACACCATACACACCATGCACAATTAGTAGTATAAAACAATTCCATAGAAATAACAAGATGCCCCGAATCCGAAGAAAAACAATAAAATAGAATTATGTGAAATAATTCACATATTATGATTATATTTACACTCATAAGAGTGTTAGGGAGAGCATAAGTTTAACCAAAATAAATGGTCTTAAAACATCATGACCCATTTATGAGATAAAAAAAGGAGATGGAAGAGATGAGCAGATGGTTAAGAGAAACAGATAAAGGCAAGAAGAAAAACTATGTTATTCGCGGATGATGGTACCTGAATCCCTGGATTATATCAGCTATCCGCTCCTGTTTTCCCAAAAACTGATCCGGATTGACAAAAAAAGAAACACCATTACTATATGTAACAGTGTTTCATGTTAGAAGGGGTTTGATGATGTTTTAGGATTAAATATCATGTTTCAAGGCAATAAAAGCATTTGAAAGCAGTCCTAGACCAATCCCGATTGTTGCACTAAGGATCCCGCCGAGGATAAGGTGGCTAGTGAGAAAACCTATTCCCAAACCCACCGATACTCCTAAAAATAAAAATGCTGCATAAAATAAGCCGATAGCCTCATATTTACCCATAATAATCACCTTCGTTTCATTAATATCAAGATAATGTAACAATGTTACGTTTGTTACTGTAATAATGTTGCATCATATATGCAATCCCATTTCCTGTATCAGAGCTGCTTTTTAGGATTGGATAACTTTTTATGTATAAACCTGTGAGAAGACAGGTTGCATATATCCATTGGGAACAGTAGAACTTATGGCTTTTTTGATTATAGGGAAGAGAAAAAAATAAAGTAGAAATATGGTTTGATAACTTTAGTAAAATTAAGTAGAATTAGTTAAGGGGAGAGATACCAAGTTAAAGAAAGCAGTTACGGGCTATTCGCGGCTTTTAATAGTTTCCGGAACTTGCTTTAAACCGTATTGCATCCAGTTTACGGATAATAGGATTTTCTCGGAAAATAATTCCACTTTTATTAATCCAATTTTGAATCGGATTTCTATTTTGTACGAGTTGATCCGTTTATCCGAATTAAACATTAATTTAGTTTTGTGAAAGAACATGAAGAAGGAGATTATGACCGCTGTATTATGTCTTGAATGAAACGTATCAGCCCGTTACAGGGGATCAAAAAAACTATACGACCATGACCGTCCGGATGATTGAAGATGATCAAGTCCAAATTTGTGTGTAAATTCCCTCAGCTAGACTGTGCTACATAATGCGAGTCACTTTGGCATCGGACTTTGGCCGATCCTTCCGCCATTCCATGTACTCGGTCATGTCGAGATATTTCTTGCCGGCTGCCCATTTTTCATCCTGTTCCATCAATAGAGCACCAATAAGACGAATCACGGATTCACGGTTTGGGAAGATGCGAATGACACGTTCCCGGCGTCTAACCTCTTCGTTGAGACGCTCAACGCTATTTGTCGTGCGCAGCCGTTTTCGGTAACGCTCTGGCAGCATTAAGACGGCGGTAGCATCGTCAAATCCGCTTTCCAGCACGCCCATCGCCTTACCCGCCTTATCTTCATAAGCCGCTAAGGTCTGTTTTAATAAAAACCTTGCCGTTCCAGTATCAGGAGCATCTAGAATCGACCGTAGACGGCCATGGATCTCATCCTTCAAGGCTTTGGGTGAGGCTTCTAATACATTTCGCGTGAAGTGAGTCTGGCATCGCTGCCATGTTACCCCTTGCAGCTGCTGCCGTACCGCGCGTACAAGGCCGCCATGATCGTCGGAGGTAATGAGATCCACACCTCGTAATCCACGTCCTTTTAGAGAGCTGAAAAACTCACTCCAGCTTGCTTCAGATTCTGTGTCACCCAGCATCAGGCCAAGGACTTCACGATAGCCCTCGGTGTTTACACCAATGGCAATCATGATGCCTCGTGAGCGTACACGACCGTCTTCACGGACCTTGAGATACATCGCATCTACGAGAACAAACGGAAAGAGGCTGTCTGCCAGGCTTCGATTATTCCAAGCAGTTACGATGGGATCCAGCCGCTTACAAAGGTCTGAAACAGTGGATTTAGAAAACTCGGTTCCGCAGAGTTCTTCGGTTACTTGCGAGACTTTACGCGTAGAGACGCCGTTTACGACCATTTCCATCATCGCTAAGATTAACGCTTGTTCACTTCTCTGGTAACGACTAAAGAGCTCTGTCGTGAACTTCCCGCCACGGATGCGCGGAACACTTAGTGTAATGGTTCCCACCCGCGTATGTAGCCCATGTGGATACGATCCATTCCGGTACGCTTTTCGATTCTCTGTTCGTTCATAACGATCTGCTTCCACTTGTTCACTCACCTGTGCTTGTAAGACTTGGTTCAGTACAGACTCGAGCAGCTTGGCTACACCCGCATCCTGAGAATTTCCCAAAAATAGTTGATGCAAAAGCTGCGAATCTACGTTAATCTGGTATTGAGCCATTTCATAACACCTCGTATATTTAGAATTTTGTGTCCCAACATTATTCTAACTGAGGGCTATGAATATGGCTCCTTTCATTTTTTGGAACCTAGCTTTTTACACAATTATACGGACTCAACTATTGAAGATGGGGTTTACGGTTATATGGATACGAAACCGGACACACATGTAACCCCTGGTTTTCCGATGTTTTTGTATGTTGTGTTTAAAATCTTTGGTTACAGCAATATTCTCTATACTCATATGATCGTAAGGGTCATTCAGACCTTTATCAGTTTGGGTGCCATTGCTTTTATCTATTTAATAGGAAAAAGGCTGTTCAATCGTCCTACTGGATGGATAGCCGCTTTGTTCGCCGCTTTTTACGGCACGTATGTATGACTTCCCTAATTTTAACGGAGACTCTCTTTCTGACCTGCTTTATGGGACTGGTGTATATGCAGGTACGTTCATATGGGAACTATTGACTGGAGCAAAGTGAACTACGATGACGAGTTTGGGGAAGGCCTGAGAAGAATCAAGCAGGGATTTAAGGAAAACCCGTGGCTATGGATCCGCTGGTTCACGGTAGGTAAGTTTAAAGATATGTTCATTCATCGTATTTACCTCGGTCCGTATCCGAATTTTATGGGGAAAGTTTATGGAATCTTTCTGAAATATATCCATCTCTTCCTTGTATATGCAGGAATTTCTTTTAGTATGATCGGCATGTTCATCAATAAATCGGTCCGTTTCCTGGCTGTCAGCTTTCTGATTATGCTGGGTATGGCGCTGCTCTTTATTTCAAAGGCTCGTTATACGGTTCCAATGATGCTTTATCTGATGATTACTACAGCGTCCGTGATTGTCTGGGCAGGACGATGGGCAACAGGACGTTTTACAAGAAGGAGAGCTCGAAGAAACCAAATGGTCGGGGTAAGTTATCAATAAATAAAATATGCAAAAAAGAACACCTGCTCCTTTGTTTGGGGAACAGGTGTTGTGAGCATGTAGACATTATTTTTACGGTAAAAATGACAAAGGTCATCCTAGGAATCATTGCTTTTATAGTGTAAAGGAGATTGAACATGCCAGAAGAAAGTAAAGTGCTCATCATTATACCGGCTTATAATGAAGAGGATTCGATTGAAAAAACGGTTGAGAGCGTCATTCAGAACTCTTCCTACGATTATATTGTCATCAATGACGGCTCGAAGGACAGGACACCCCAAATTTTAAATGAACGCCAGTTCAACTGTCTTCATCTTCCTGTAAACATGGGGATCGGGGCCAGCATGCAGACCGGATACAAATATGCTTACCGGCATCATTATGATTACGCTATTCAGCTTGATGCAGACGGACAGCATGATCCAAAGGATCTGGATAAGCTGGTTGCAGAAATAAAGAAGTCCCAGTATGACTTGGTCATCGGTTCCTGGTTTGTAGAGAAGAGCTCTTACAAGGGCAGTGTTTCCCGCCGCATCGGCATTTATTATTTTTATTTGCTGATCCGGCTTTTGACAGGGAATAAAATTACAGATCCGACGTCAGGATACCGGATTGTAAACCGCAAGATCATTAAGGAATTCTCCCAGTATTATCCCATTGATTACCCGGAAGTAGAGATTTTGGTCAGCATGGCCCGCAAAAAATACCGTATCAAAGAAATCAGTGTCGAGATGAAAAACCGGCAGGGCGGGGTCTCCTCTATTAATTTCATGAGATCGGTTTACTACATGCTGAAGGTTACCTTATTTTCCATTATACGGAGAAGTTTCTAGGAAGGGGTTTATACATTG
This sequence comes from Paenibacillus larvae subsp. larvae, assembly GCF_002003265.1. Lineage (NCBI taxonomy): Bacteria > Bacillati > Bacillota > Bacilli > Caryophanales > Paenibacillaceae > Paenibacillus > Paenibacillus larvae. Next base: position 1,371,669 of record NZ_CP019687.1, on the reverse strand, counting down.
ATTCGAGCTATCAGCATTGGAGTAGCTGTCATTTTTCTGCTCCAAATTTTTTACTACACAAGCAAACACAGGCTAAGGGACCGTTATGCCTTCTTATGGATGATGATCGGCCTCTTGGGCCTTGCCACGGCTATTGCGATCCCTTTGCTTAACAAACTGGCTTCCAAGATCGGCGTGGCCTATATGCCCGCACTTGTGTTCCTCATCGTGATCATTGTGGCGCTTAGCTTATTGGTGCATACGACGACGGTATTATCCAAACACCAGGAGATCATTAAAATTCTGGTTCAGGAAAATGCGTATATGAACAAGGAAATCAAGGATTTAAAGGCTAAGGTAGAACAACAGGAACGACAAGTAATTTCCACAAACCGCAAGATTTAGCCTACCGGTTTGTGCAGTATATTGAAATTCATAGATTTTGAAATAATAAATCTGCTTAACAAGTCTGCCGGTCAAGGCAGACTTGTTTTAGCTTTCTTCATCTAAATGGATCTTCCTTGTCTGTAAATTCAGCCAGAAAAGGCAGGAGACAGGCAACAAGAAAAGCCGCTGCGGATAAAATCAATACATATAGAAGGGTTGGGACTTTCAAGTATGTAACAAGGACCAGAGCAGCTGGAATAATTGCCGTTAAATAGGTCGTTTTTTTCCTTGACTTTGCAGTAAAGTATTGCTTTTTCCCGTAGTCAGGACAATGGAGATACATCTTTGGAATGAGCATGTTTGCCAGCAGCTTGCCCCAACTCCATTTATAAGCACAATGGGTACATTCAGTCATGAAGAACTCCTTTCTTAAGTACCAGATCTGACTCTTTCATATTAAGGCACAGGACAAAAGGAAACAAATAAAAATAACTTACCTGAACAGCCGAATAACATACAGGATTAGAGAAATAATCACGCTTAGCACTATACAGGTAACGATGGGAAAATAAAATGTAAAGTTTTCCTTCTTTACCACAATATCCCCGGGTAATTTGCCAATAGGCAGCCATCGCCCGGCCAGCAGCCAGATTCCGCCGATCACAATCAGGATAATGCCAAGCGTAATAAGTAATTTGGGGAGTTGAAACATAATACTTAGCTCCTTTGGATGTGTTTACTTATAGTATAGACAAAAATAGGGCGAACACCAAAAATACATATACCTTGATTTTTTTGTGTAAAAGGCGGTGAAAGCTTTGCAGGCAGGAAAGCATGTTCTGCTGGAAAAACCGATGGCCCTGAATGCGGAAGCCGCCAAAGAGATTGTAAGAGCGGAACGGAAAGCGGGAAAGGTCCTGATGATACCGCATACCATGCGCTGGGAACCGCATGCCCTTCAGGTCAAAGAGCAGCTTGATAAGGGGGACTGGGGAACATGGTTTACCAAAAAAATAAATCCGGAGGCGGCCTATTATTGATATCGGCGTTCATATGCTGGATTTAAGCTTGTATTTGATGGGCAATCCAAAACCAGTATCTGTATATGGTTCTACCTATGCCGAATTCGGGCCAAAGCGTAAAGGGATCGGAACCTGGGGAACTCTGGACTGGAGCGGTTTTTATAATGTTGAGGATCTGGCTTCAGCCATGATCAAGATGGAAGACGGCAGTACTTTGACGCTGGAAGTGAGCTGGGCTGCCCATACCGATATGAATAATGAGCCGTCATTTTCTGGATTGTATCCAAAGTGGAAGCCAGCCTATCACCTCCGTAATGACGGGATATACAAACAATCTGATTTTGGAAGCGATTTATGAATCATCCGGACCGGACAAGAAATTAAGCTGGATTGGATGATTTAGGATCTATACATGAAAAAATGGGGTTGCATCCGTGAACTGGGAATGGCTGAATATTATTGGAACGTTTTCTTTCGCCATCAGTGGAGCTATTGTTGTGATGGAGGAAGATTATGATATTTTGGGGGCTATGTGATGGGGCTGGTTACCGCCTTCGGCGGTGGGTGATTCGGAATCTGCTTATTGGAGTACCGGTAACAACTTTATGGGAACAGGGCGGTGAATGCGGGCCTGCCGCTGAGTGCCGTAATAGTTGCGGTAACAGGGAAAGGAGGGGTATGATCCGGGATATACTGGCGGGAAGGAAACCGCTTGTACTCCGTTCCGAGATATATGCCGTGCGGGTGATGCTGGGTGGACTAGAAGTGGGACTCGGCTTGGGACAATCCAGGCTAGCCATCCTTCTCTTATTTGTACCCATTGTGACTTTTCGTATGCTGTCCGTTTTTTATCAATGGAGGCTCCCCAAAAGATCAATGAACAAGAAAAAGCACAATAACCGCACTGAAACTTATTAATTGGCAGGAAAAATACAAGCCATGGCTTAACTGGCTCCTTTACTTGTTCTTGCGGACGGATAAAGGTTTTTTTATACGTTCATGCGGCTTTAGCATAAGAACGGGGAAGGAGGGGATAAACTAATCAAAGACCATTGGTAAAATGAGGTGATATGCATGAACAGAGAAGATTACGGATTTGCCAAACTTCCTCGTGAAGCCCTGCTTGAAATGCAAGACCTGGAAAAACGGTTGAAGGACGAAACAGGAAAGGAAGTAACCCTGATCGCCTATACACAAGGCCAGGAGCATGATCTTGACCGTACGGCAATGGGAGCAAATTCGGATTATGAATGTTTTTAAAATTACCAATTTCATTATTACAATTATTATTAGGCACAACAAAACGTGATTACACAAGGAAGTAACGATGTTGTCTCTGCGGATATGGTTGCAATACCTTAACGGGCTAAATCAGAGTAACTTTTGTCAGGATTATGGACACCGGCTTCACTATGCTTCTATGCCGCAAGGGAAACGGCTGTGGTATAATAAAAGAAAGCAAACTCCGGGTGCTGATTGCTGCTCGGAGCTTTCTTTTTGCAAAGGATGGTAGAAAGGAAACAGGTCATCATGTCACTAACATTCAAATAAGAACTTGAATACTGGCAGTTGCCGGAACAAATGATTAGAGAAATCATGGATTTCCTATATATCGATGAAATTAATATGGCCAAGCCGGAAACCCTGCGGGGAGCGGGTCGATTCTTTTGTCCGCATGCAGCTTTTGGATCTGGCGCGAACCCTAACCCGAGACTCCGGTCTGGTATTATTCCGTATATTTGCGCAGGGAAAATAAAATAACCATCAGTCAATTTTGGCGGGATTTGAAAAAAACGGATCAAGTGGCGGGCATGAAAAGTGACATCCGGGGCGGAACCAGAGCAGGTTCAGAAGAAGTCGGGACCATCCGAACGGATGGTAACCTGGCACCGGGAGACTTAGGATACAGACCCCGGAATGTTGCGTTTTGAACTGGAACGAGGTACGCGTACGGAAGCTTTGGGTGGTGTACTCCGTGAATCGGATTCGGCAGACCAGCACTTTCCATCGTACAAGGAAGGTCTTCTCTTCCAACAAAAGGCCAGAGATTCCTTCCGCCGAAGAAGTTCTCCGGCTGGTCCAAGGAGGCTTCGCAGCCAAAGAGGAAACCGGTACGATCAATAGTCTGGGCACGGTTGAATATTTGCCGGTCCGCCGGCCATCTTCGGCCGAAAAAGAAAAGTACCGCGCCATGGAACAACGCGTGAACCCTTTTTTACTACGCAAGCTGAAAAAAAACGATTCAGCTTGTGATGGAGCAGAAGAAGACGGCTCCGCGCAGCGGCCCTACTCTGCTGCAGTTGGAGCCGCAGCAGCGCATTCTCCTCGTATTCACCGACGGAGAGCCGTCTGCCTCCGATTACCATGAGGGAGGGATTCACGATACATATCAGGCCGTGCAGGAGGTACGGCGCCAAGGTATCGAGGTGATTGGCGTATTCCTTGCCAGCGGTGAAGTACATGAGACCCAGCGGAATACGTTGACTAACATCTACGGGCGCCAAAGCGTAGTTGTCCCGCACGTGGAACAGCTGGCGGATTATTTGACTCCGCTGATACGCAGGCTGCTTCTGAAGGCAATTCATTAGGAGGTTTATACAGATGGAAGCAAAAACAGTAAGTCAATCCAGATCCATCATGACGGAAATTATTTTTCCTAAGGATACGAATTACCATGGAACCGTCTTTGGCGGAATGATGATGCAGTGCATTGACAAGATCGCTACGATAGCCTGCATGAGACACTGCCGGAAAGGAGTAGTCACGGCTTCGAGCGACAGCCTTGATTTTCTCGCTCCGGTCCGGTTAGGAGAATCCTTGCAGATTGAAGCTTTTGTCACCTGGACTCATCGCAGCTCGATGGAGGTCTATGTTAAAGCGACTGCAGAAAATCTGCTCACCGGCGAAATCCGCAATACCGCTACCTCCTTCTTGACTTTTGTTGCAGTGGACGAGGACGGACGGCCTGTGCCTGTACCCCCGATTATCCCGGAAACGGAGGAAGAGAAGCGCCTGCATGAAACGGCCCCGGTACGGTATGAGGCCAGGAAACGCCGTAAAGTACAAGCGGGAACATAAACGGCATCTTGTACATGATAGGGTCAGCCGGTGATAAAGACCCAAAAAAATCTTCAATGTTGTAGGGCACAATCCCAGTTTGCTGAATAGAATAAAAGCGGGCAATAGAAGAACAGAGCAGGCTTGCTCTGTTTTTTTCAAAATTTTCCTTTTTACAAAACAACCCAAAAACAGAATTGACACCCCCGGATGACAGTGCTAAACTATCTCTAAGTTCAAAACATAGTAATTATATAGTAATAATGGGTTTAGTCCGCCGGATATCCGGAGACCTTGCAGGATCTTTGAGAACCTTGAAATAACCACTTGAAAGGGGTACTTCAGAAATGTCCGATTCTTCAAACCCGCATGATCATTTTTCTAAAAACAAGCGAAAGCGCATATCTTTCCGGTCCGTCTTGTTTCTTATTCTTACCGTCTCTTTGACCGCTGTATTGGCGGGATGCGGGGGCTCTGATTCTTCCGGGAACAGCGCTTCGGCAGACAAGGGAAAATCTATCGAACTTTTAAATGTCTCTTATGATCCTACCCGCGAACTATACCAAAAATATAACGATGCCTTTACCAAGTATTACAAAGAAAAAACGGGCCAAACCGTCACGATCAAACAGTCACATGGAGGTTCAGGCAAACAAGCCCGTTCCGTTGTGGATGGTCTGCAGGCTGATGTGGTGACATTGGCTCTGGCTTATGACATAGATTCTCTGCAAAAGGCCGGACTGATTCAGGATAAATGGCAGACAAAACTGGAGAATAACAGCACGCCCTATACATCTACAATCGTGTTCTTGGTCCACAAGGGGAATCCGAAAGGGATCAAGGATTGGGATGACCTTGTCAAGCCCGGCATAGAAGTAATCACACCTAACCCGAAAACATCCGGAGGAGCCAGATGGAACTATTTGGCCGCTTGGGGCTATGCCCTGAAAAAGAACAACAATGACGAGGCAAAAGCAAAGCAATTTGTTACCAGCCTGTACAAAAATGTCCCCGTATTGGATTCAGGTGCCCGTGATGCTACGAATACTTTTGCCCAACGACAGCTCGGGGACGTCCTGATTGCCTGGGAAAATGAAGCTTATCTGTCCTTAAAAGAACTGGGCAAAGAGAAATTCGAGATTATTACCCCTTCGATTAGTGTTCTCGCGGAACCTCCCGTTGCCATCGTCGATAAAATCATAGACAAAAAAGGTACCAGGGAGGCAGCGAAAGCTTATCTGGATTATTTGTACAGTGAAGAAGGCCAAACCATTGCCGCAGAGAATTATTACCGGCCCCGCCTGGAATCAGTGGCACAGAAATTTGCCGATCAATTCCAAAAAATCGAGATGTTCACCATAGACGATCCAATGTTCGGCGGATGGCAGGAAACACAGAAGAAACATTTTGCGGATGGCGGCCTGTTTGATCAAATTTATCAACCATCCGGGAAATAACTAGAGCCACGAAGCTTCCCGGCAGACTACGGTTCCAACCGAAGGAGACTGGATATATGGCAGCGAAACGACCGAAGCGGGTTTTACCCGGGTTTTCCCTCACATTGGGATACACATGGATATATCTGGCTATTCTTGTGCTCATTCCCCTCTCGATGCTAATTTGGAAAACGGCGGGGATGGGGTGGCCGGAGTTCTGGTCAACCGTTACTAATGAGCGGGTGATCGCCTCCTACAAACTTAGTTTTGGCGCTTCCCTGGCTGCAGGTCTGATCAATACGGTTTTTGGGTTTATTGTAGCCTGGGTGCTCGTAAGGTACAATTTTCCCGGCAAACGGATCATTGATTCACTGGTAGATCTCCCATTCGCTCTTCCGACGGCCGTTGCCGGTATTGCCCTGACTACTCTGTATGCTCCTAACGGCTGGATCGGTTCGATTCTTCAGTCAGCAGGAATCAAGGCGGCCTATACACCCATTGGGATCATGATTGCCCTTGTTTTTATCGGCATCCCCTTTGTAGTAAGGACAGTACAGCCCGTATTACAGGAATTGGAGCAGGATACGGAAGAAGCTGCTGCTCTTCTGGGGGCGTATCGGTTAAGGACATTTATCAAGGTGATCTTTCCTCAGGTTCTCCCGGCTCTTCTGACCGGATTTACTTTGGCTTTTGCCAGGGCAATCGGGGAATACGGATCAGTGGTCTTCATTTCCGGCAACATGCCGATGAAGACAGAGATTGCACCACTTCTGATTATGACCAAACTGGAGCAGTTTGACTATCAGGGTGCAACGGCTATCGCCCTGGTAATGCTGGTCATTTCTTTCGTATTGCTTCTTCTGACTAATTATTTGCAGTGGCGGATCCGGCGTCCGCTTGCAGCGGAATAGGAGGCAAGATATGGCAGGTTCTATTTCCGTTCAGTCTTCCACCTCTCCAGCAAAACCGAAATCCCGGGCTAGACAGGAAGGCTGGATAATCAAATGTTTGCTTATTAGTATAGCGGTTTGTTTTGTGGTACTTATGATCGTTCTTCCTCTCATCACTGTATTTGCTGAAGCTTTTCAACAGGGGGCTTCTGTATATTGGGCCTCCCTTCGGGACTCCGATGCGGCAGCTGCCATAAGGTTGACCCTGCTTGCCGCTTTAGCATCGGTGCCGCTGAATACCTTGTTTGGGGTATCGGCAGCATGGCTGATCAGCAAACACAGATTCCGGGGCAAACAGCTGCTGCTCACTCTGATTGATCTTCCATTTGCCGTTTCTCCCGTTATAGCCGGGTTTGTATTTATTTTGCTATTTGGCACAAGCGGCCTGCTTGGCAATTGGCTGCTTGATCATGATATGAAGATAGTATTTGCTTTTCCGGGAATTGTACTGGCGACCTTGTTTGTGACATTTCCTTTTGTTGCGAGGGAACTGATTCCCTTGATGCAGTCCCAGGGAACCGCCGAAGAAGAAGCTGCTGCGACTTTAGGGGCCAGAGGCTGGAAAATGTTCTGGAGCGTAACTCTTCCGAATATAAAATGGGGACTTCTTTACGGTATTATACTCTGCAACGCAAGGGCAATGGGGGAGTTTGGGGCTGTTTCCGTAGTATCCGGGCATATCAGGGGGATAACGAATACGATTCCTCTGCATGTTCAGATTTTATATAACGAGTATAAATTTTCTGCCGCTTTTGCGGTAGCTTCCCTGCTTGTTTTTTTGGCTGTGATCACTCTTATTGTCAAGGCCGTGGCTGAATGGAAGTTTAAAAAAGGGTCCGAGTGAATGGTGAAAGGAGGAGGCAGACATGAGGGCGCTATCTGTTGAACATATTTATAAGCAATTCGGTACCTATGCGGCAGTTCATGATGTCAGCTTTCAAGTGGAAGCGGGACGTCTCGTAGGACTGCTGGGACCAAGCGGCAGTGGGAAGACTACCCTGCTTAGGCTTATTGCCGGGCTAGAGACTCCGGATGGGGGAAGCATCGCATTTGTCGGACAGCAGGTGAATGATTTGCCGCCGCAAAAGAGGCAAATTGGCTTTGTTTTTCAGCAATATGCCTTATTTAAACATATGACAGTATTTGAAAATGTAGCTTTTGGGCTAAAGGTGCTTAAAAAGAAAAAGCCCTTTGTTGAATCCCGTGTCCAAGAACTGTTGGAGCAAACAGGCTTAACCGATCTGGGCAGGCGGTATCCGCATGAACTTTCCGGGGGACAAAGGCAGAGGGTGGCTTTTGCAAGAGCTATTGCGCCTGAGCCTAAGCTGCTTTTGCTGGATGAGCCGTTTGCCGCTATCGACGCCAAGGTTCGGAAAGAACTTAGAGCATGGTTAAGGGATATGATTAACCGTATCGGCATAACCACTCTATTTGTTACTCATGATCAGGAGGAAGCAGTCGAGGTTGCAGATGAATTGCTGATTCTTCATCAAGGGAAGCTGGAGCAGCAGGGAACGCCCCGGGAAATTTATTCACAGCCTGCAACCGAATTTGTAGCCGGCTTTATTGGAGAATCTACCAAGATTTCTGAACCTGCGGCATTCCTGGGTTATGAGGAAGCTTCAGCCGCCGATTCCGCAATCATCCGCCCTGAATTCGTGGAGATTTTTACTACGCAAGAGACGCTTTCTGCATCCGGTATGGATATAGGAACGGTGAAAAACAGTTATTTCAGGGGAACAGCCTGGCTTATTGAACTTGAAGTACAGGGTCAGCAGTTGTTTGCTTACCGCTCCCAAGAGAAGAAAGAGTTGCTTAAAGGAGACCCTGTCCGGGTTTTCATTCACCGTATGTATGTTCAGCAGGGAGAGGGCATGACCGTACTGGAGCATGGATCAAAACATAATACTGCAATTGCAGCTTCCGTCTAAGGATGCCGCTTAATAAGTTTGGGGAGGGGAAAAACAATGGCAAAGCCGTTGCAGCTGGATGATCTTTGGATAAATCGCATCATTCAAAGCGTTAACGGATTGGAGTATGGTACGGTGCATATCATCGTACATGATGGCAGGGTAACCCAGATTGAACGAACTGAGAGAAGAAGATTCGATAATCCTGAGCAGCAAACTGCCAAGCAGCTTAGACTTGCGGACAAGGATCGTAAAAAATCATAATACAATCAATTTCATGCTGATTTGTTTTGGGCCGGTAATCTGCTGGATGCCGGCTTTTATGCTGAAACCGGCTTTCGATTATGCTACAATCAATTGTTGGACAAACTTGTTAAAGATAACGAATGAGGGCGCATCCGGGATTGAATGTCAAGGTACGCCCAAGTGAAAGGAACTTTTGATGTGAGCAGATGGGAAACATGGTTTCAATTGAAAGAACGCGGTACAACTTGGACTACAGAGATACTTGCCGGATGTACAACCTTTATGACCATGGTATTTATTCTGGTAGTCAACCCGGCAATTTTAAGTGATGCCGGAATGGATTTCAACGGGGTCTACGTGGCTACGGTCCTGGTAACTCTGATTTCAACTTTGATTATCGCCCTTTTCGGGAATTTTCCTTTTGTTATTGCCCCTGGTATGGGAATCAATGCTTTTTTTGCCTATAGTGTGGTCAAAGCTCAAGGCATCCCATGGCAAACTGCCCTGGGTTCGGTATTTCTGGCGGGAACGGTTTTTTTGGTGCTTGCCTTAACCCGCTATCGCCGTTTTCTGCTGGATGCGATTCCGCAAAGCTTGAAATATGCCATAACGGCCGGAACCGGCTTGTTTATCTGTTTTGTGGGACTGCAGAACGCCAAGCTGGTCATATCTTCACCTGATACACTTGTAACTTTAGGCAATCTTCGGGAACCGGGAACCCTGCTTTCCATAATTGGACTTGCCGTGACTTTACTGCTGATGACCTACCGGATAAGAGGGGCGCTGTTTCTGGGATGATCGTTACCTCTGTCTTAGCGTGGATAATGGGGCTGATGCAGCTTCCTTCGCATTTTCTGTCTATTCCCAGCGGATTAGCTCATACGGCTTTGCAATTAGATATAGACGGCGTATTTAATTATGACATGCTTGCGGTTACCTTTACCTTTCTTCTTATTTCCGTTTTTGAAACGACCGGAACAATGGTCAGCCTGGCTGAGCAGGCGGGATTGATGAAGGAAGGCAGATTTCCGCATTCCCGAAGCGCACTGCTGGCCAACGCTGTAGGAGTGACAAGCGGGGCTTTACTCGGGACCAGTCCTATCACAACTCTTGTAGAATCCGGATCGGGTATTGCCGCAGGCGGAAGAACAGGCCTTACTCCGATTGTAACCTGCATCCTGCTGGTCATTACGATGTTTTTTGCCCCGGTAGCCGAGACACTGGCAAGCACTCCTTTTGTAACGGCTCCGGCTTTGGTTATTGTCGGGTTCAGTATGTTGGAGGAGATGGTTCACGTGGAATGGAAGAGTTTCGAAGAAGCTTTCCCTTCTTTTTTGGTCATGGTTACTATGCCTCTAACTTATAGTGTGTCCTCGGCAATCGGCATCGGATTTATCGTATATGTACTGTTGAAACTTTTCAGGGGAAAAGCAAAAGAAGTACATCCCGCCCTGTACTTCTTCGCCTTGTTTTTCTTTATTCAGCTTGGATTTATCCATTCATAATGAAGCATGTTCAGATGGAAGCCGAGACTTGGCTCGACCGTTCAAAACGGTGGAACCGGTTCCCCTGGAAGGTAAGTCTTCCCCAGTCTCCTTCCGCAAGCTGGCCGAACTCCGTACCTTGGATACGCATCTCAATCCGGTCTCCGCTCTCCACCTCAAAGGTGACGAAATAGGACGTATCCGTGTTATGGTGCATGTGGCCGTCCTGGTTGTGTGTTTGGCTTGTAGTATGGTGACGTTTGGATACAACGTAAGCATCCACCGTCAGCAGGGGCTGTTTATTGGTATAGGACCATTCCCGGTACATGCGGAACCCGGTTATGGCAATAATGACGGCAACTACGGTAACATGATAGAGAACATGTTTTCCATGACATCAAAGTTCATTTTAGCCTTGTTCTCCTTTCTAGACTTGCTACCTGTATGGTACATTTTACGCAGGTTCGCCCCGAAACTTGCCATCAGGCTGACAAGTTAAAGAAAAAGGACAAGGCTTTTTTGAAGAAGGATTTTTTTGAAAGCGGTAACTTTTTTTGTTTGGTATAAACTAACAGGCGGTTATTTGGCTGAGCTGCAGCTTTCGCGGATAATTAATTCGGAGGGGATGATGACTTTTTTGGTGATGGTCCGTTTTTTGATGATCCGTTCGAGCAGCAGGTCAAGCGCAGTTTCGCCAATAAATTCGCTGTAAAGTTTAATGGTAGTTAAGGAAGGGGAAACATATCTGGCAATCGTGATGTCATTAAAACCGATGACGCTAATATCATCCGGCACTTTAAGTCCCGCATCCTGAATCGCCCTGGTCATTATTAAGAACCCGGGATACAGTTGATATGGAAACGTGTGCCAGTTCGGCAATATCCTTCAAGGTGGCCATTGTTATCAACTCCATTGTTTACTTCGGTGAAGGATTGATGTGTTGCTATTGTTATCTTATTATACAAGGGATTGGTCTGGACTAATAGTCCCACTTAAGATAAAGAAGCCTGCTATCAAGAGATAACAGGCAACTTCCTAAAGGGAATAAGTCAATAAATGCTGAATGCAAATGCATATGTTATAATTTAGGGAAAATAAACAAAGGGGAAAGTACATGACGGCAGAACGTTTTTTATTATTTCTAGGGGGATGGTTATCAGTTTTTTTCCTTTAACATTGTTTAAAAATCCATATTTACAATTAGCTTTAATTATTGTACTTTTTGGATATATAGCTTGGCTAGAAAGATTGCATTATCGACAGCAATACAGGTAATGATTCTAACGCTTCTTATAGCTTTTTTTCTATACTTCTATACGATATTGTACGACAACCCGCAATGTAAGAGACAATTTTTAGTGGCCGGCCTCTAGTTCTGTGTATTGGCAATAAAGATGAAATAGGTATTGGTTCTTGAAATCTTGGGTAAACCGGTAAACTTTACTGAAGAAATGAACAAAAAAAGATGAGTAACGCAATATACATTTTGCGTTACTCATCAAGTCGGTTGGGTATTTACCTAATTCTATAAAAGGGTTAGTTCGACGGGCTGGCTTGTTTAAATTCCTCAATCAGGAGGGGGACTACTTCAAACAGGTCTCCTACAATACCATAGTCAGCTACTTTAAAAATCGGTGCCTCCGGATCTTTATTAATTGCAATGATAACCTTGGACTGGCTCATGCCGGCCAAATGCTGGATGGCTCCACTGATTCCGCAGGCGATGTAAAGTTCCGGTGTTACTACTTTACCGGTTTGCCCGATTTGCAGTGAATAATCACAATATCCCGCATCGCAGGCCCCACGGGAAGCTCCTACGGCCCCTCCAAGAATATCTGCCAGTTCCTCCAATGGTTTGAAACCGTCTGCACTTTTAACGCCCCGACCGCCTGAGACTACCACTTTAGCTTCTGAAAGGTCAATTTTTCCGGATGTCTTTTTGATCACGTCCTGAATAACTGTCTTCAGGGAAGGTGCGGAGTAGGAGGTTTCCACAAGTTCCCCTTTAGCATCTGCCGGTTCAGCTGCCGGTATATTATTAGGGCGTACCGTTACCACGTATGGACCGTTCTGGAATACTTTTGTTTCAAAGGCTTTTCCGGCGTAAATCGGGCGGGTATAGAAAACCTGATCCCCTTCCCAGCGGATGGATGTTACATCCGATAGTTGTCCTGCATCCAGCAATGCGGCTATCATTGGGGCCAGATCTTTCCCGATTGCAGTATGTCCCGTATAAATGGCATCCGGCTGTACCTGATCAAGCACAGTCTGTATGGCTGTCAAATAAGCTTCCGGATTGTAATGCTCCAGGCTTGCATCATCCAGTGCATAGACTTTGTTAGCCCCATAGCGGGACAACTCGTCGGCCAAACTGGTGATGCCGTTGCCCAAAAGGGCTGCTGTTACTGTGTCCCCTTCGACCGCCGATTCCTTGGCAGCCTTGATCGTTTCCAGGGAAACCTGGCGAAGTTTACCGTCTTTTGCCTCTGCAATTACTAAAAAGGTTTTTGCCATGATCCATACGCCTCCTTTATATAACTTTCGCTTCGCTGCGAAGAAGCTGCACAAGTTCTTTAACCTGATCCGGCGTTTCTCCACTTAGTATTCTGCCGGCTTTTCTCTCAGGGGGAAGGGTAAGTTCGGTTCGTTCTGTTTTAGCAGCAGGTGGATCAAGCTCCAGATCGTCCAGATTCAGCTCCGTTAGCGGTTTCTTTTTTGCCTTCATAATTCCCTGCAGGGAAGGATAACGGGGCTCATTCAATCCTTGCTGGGCAGTGAAAACAGCCGGCAGGGCTACCTGAACTACTTCCAAATCGCCCTCGGCATCTCTTTCAGCTGTCGCATGGGAACCCGAAACCGTTATCTTAGTAATGGAAGAGACATGGGGAATGCCCAGTAAATTAGCAACCCGAATAGCTACTTGCCCAGCTCCATTATCAACAGAGAAGTTACCTCCGATAATGAGGTCGGCTTGTTGACTGGACAGATAACCGTGAAGTACTTTGGAAACGGCATTCTCATCGGCGGGGATACGTTCGTCATTGATCAGAACGGCTTCATCAGCACCCATGGCCAATCCCGTACGAAGCGCTTCAATCGTCCGGTCCGGGCCGACAGAGACAAGTGTTACTTTTCCTCCATGCTCATCCCGAAGTGTGATCGCTTCTTCCACAGCATATTCATCATAAGGGTTGATAACGAATTTTGCCCCTTCTTCATCAATGCTGCCTCCGCTTATGATCACTTTTTCCTCCGTGTCAAAAGTTTGTTTAAGCAGAACATAAATATTCATCCATACTATCCCCTTTCCTTAATCTGATATTGTTTTGATTGATCTTATGCAGATTCTGGAAGTTAAGCAGGTACTGTGAAATTAGGAAGCCGATTTTTCAATACCCCGCAGGAAAAACTGTACAGTGCCCTCTACCTGATCGGACAAAGAATATTTGCGCCCTGAGACAAGCCAGGAAGTGACGACTTCATCCATGGCTCCGAAGATGAGGGAGCGGGTTAGCTTGACATCCAGATCGGGACGGAATACCTCTTCCTCAATACCTTTAAGAAGCAATTGCTCGATTAGTACTATATATGGCTTTACTGCTTTTCCGATTTCCCTGCGAAGCTCCAGAGAGCTTTGGCGAAGCTCAATTTGAGTTACAAAAGCCAGATCGACGTCTTGTTCCAGCTCGGTATAATGAATGCGGCATATATGATAAAGGGCCTGCTTCATATCCGTCGAGGTTTCGATCGACTGGTTGAATTTGCTTACCAGCTCACCTAGTTTTTCCCGGAAGAGACTGATAAGGATATCCTCCTTTCTTTTGAAATATAAATAAATGGTACCGTCTGCAACGCCGGCTGCCTTTGCAATCTTCGAAACTTGGGATCGGTGAAATCCATGCTCGGCAAAGACTTTGAGCGCAGCGTCCAGAATTAATTGATATTTTTCCCTTTTTTTACTTGTCATGGAATCACCTCGGTGTTAAAATACGATTATACATGAATGAATACTCATTCATTTTTTCTACAGATATCATAAAATACATCCTACGCATTGTCAACATTTGGAATGAGGAAGAATCCATTCTTAAGTGAAGCAGCTTGCGTCAGGCACCAGGGTAAAGCATCTTTCATGTATCGGCATAAGGTTCGAATGGAATATGCTTTTTTGTATACACTGTGCGAAAGCGCTTCATATCATTTTCAAAAGGGCAATGTTTTATAGGGATGGAAAGGAGCTGATACAAATGCTGGGGCCGACTCTTACCTTTCTTGTATTTTTCCTTCTGACCGGTTCCGGGCTGTATTTCTTCTACAAGGCGGTTTACCACAGATATCTGTACTTGAAGCTGGGGAAGCCGGCTGATCTGCGTAAAGAAGCAAAAGACCGGCTGAAGGTATTTTTGGTCCAGGTGTTCGGCCAGACAAAGCTGCTGAAGGACCGCAAAAGCGGAATTATGCACGTGGTGATTTTTTATGGCTTTATTATTTTGCAGTTTGGCGCACTGGATTTGATTTGGAAGGGGCTTACGGGCAATGCGATTCCGTTTCCGGGTTATGAAGCTTTCGGCTTTTTTCAGGAATTGACGGTATTGCTGATTGTTGCAGCTATGGGTTACGCCACTTACCGGAGGTACGGGGAGAAGCTGAAGCGTCTCAAACGCGGGTGGAAGCCCAGTATCGTAGTATTTTTTATTTTCTTTCTGATGTTGTCTGTTGTGTTCAGTCTCGGCTTTGAAAGAGTCGAACACGGGCTTGCCGCATCCGTATGGGCACCGATTTCCTCCTTATTTGCAGCGGGATTTGGCTGGATGTCTCCGGAAGGTGTACATATAGCCTTTATGATTTCCTGGTGGGCACACTTGATTATTCTGCTCTCTTTTCTTGTGTATGTGCCTCAATCCAAGCATTTTCATATAATAACCGCACCGATTAACATTTTACTTCGTAAAACAGAACCTGTTGGACGTCTGTCCAAACTGGATCTGGAAGATGAGGAGGCAGAATCATTCGGTATCGGCAGGATTGAAGATTTTACACAGAAACAAATGCTTGATTTTTATTCGTGCGTAGAGTGCGGACGCTGTACCAATGTTTGTCCTGCATCGAATACCGGCAAGTTGTTATCTCCGATGCATCTTATTGTCAAGCTTCGCGATCACCTGATTGACAAAGGGTCTTCCATAACGAAGAAGTCCCCATGGGTTCCTGCCTTTGCTTTTTCAGATAAGGGTTCCCATGTGATGAAAGTAGGGGAGGAGCATCAGCTCCCGGATATTTGGCAGGATTCTGAAGTGACGAATATTGCCCACACGATGAACACTCAAAAACATTCCTGGACGGTTTCAGATAAGAATGCTGAAGACGTGGAATTGCTGGGCGATGTAATGACTGATGATGAGATTTGGTCATGTACGACATGCCGGAACTGTGAGGATCAATGTCCGGTAGGGAATGAGCACGTGGATAAAATAATTGATCTGCGCCGACATCTGGTATTGATGCAAGGCAGCATGCCGAACGACGGACAGCGGGCTTTGCAGAATATCGAACGTCAGAGCAACCCTTGGGGCATAAACCGCAGAGAGCGTGACAAGTGGGTGAAAGAAGTAGACCCGGATGGCGAACTTCGGGTGCCGGCAGTGAAAGAAAATCCTGATTTTGAATATTTGTATTTTGTCGGTTCCATGGGTTCTTTCGACAACCGCAGCCGGAAGGTTTCCAAAGCCTTCGTCAGGCTGATGAACCAAGCAGGCGTTAATTTCGCTATTCTCGGCAATGAGGAAAAGAACTCCGGGGATACTCCCCGCCGGATGGGCAATGAATTTTTATTCCAGCAGCTGTGTATGGAGAATATCTCCGTATTTGAAAAGTATGGAGTGAAAAAAATCGTCACAGCATGCCCGCATACGTATAACACACTCAAAAACGAGTATCCCGATTTTGGCTTGGAGGCCAAAGTGATTCACCATACAGAGCTTTTGGATAAGCTTGTGGAGCAGGGGAAACTGGTGCCCCGATATGAGGTGAAGGAACGCATTACTTACCACGATTCCTGTTATCTTGGCAGATATAACGGCATTTACGAACAGCCACGCAACGTTCTCCGGTCGATCCCTGGGGTGGAGCTTGTGGAAATGGAAAGGACCCGGGAAAACGGCATGTGCTGCGGAGCCGGAGGCGGCATGATGTGGATGGAGGAAACAGCCGGAAAAAGGGTAAATCTGGCCCGGACCGAACAGGCTCTTGCCGTAAATCCAACTGTAATCAGTTCAGCCTGCCCATACTGTCTTACCATGATGGAAGACGGCACGAAGATGAAGGAATTGGAAGAGCAGATTCAGACGAAAGACATTGCTGAACTGTTGGAGCAGGCTGTCTTCGGCACAGTCAAAAAAGAAGTGGCTGTTGTCCACTGACAAATGTGCCATATATTTTTTTGAAAGCAGAAGAAAGGGATTCCCAACTTAAACTATTGATGATGGAATAAATAGGAGGTTATACGACATGGTGAAAACAATTCGAAAAGCGGCTATCATCGGTTCCGGAGTTATGGGCTCTGCCATTTCCGCCCATTTGGCGGGAGCAGGCATACCAAGCCTGCTTTTGGACATCGTACCCAAGGCCCCTACGGACCAGGAGGCGGCAAAAGGCCTTACACTCCAGCATCCGCAAGTAAGAAACCGCTTGGCTACAGAGGCCATTGCCCGGCTGAAAAAAACGAATCCGGCACCGCTCTACAGCGAGGCTTTTGCCAGCCGGATCACACCGGGAAATTTGGAAGATGATCTCGGGAAGCTGTCTGAAGTGGACTGGATTATCGAAGTTATTGTTGAAAATCTGGCCGTGAAGCAGCAGCTTTTTGCCAACATCGAAAAAGTCTGGAAGGCAGGGACGATTGTCAGCTCCAATACATCCGGCATATCTATCAATGATATGGTCAAGGATCGTTCAGAGGAGTTTCAGTCTCACTTCCTGGGGACTCATTTCTTTAATCCGCCCCGCTATATGAAACTCCTGGAAATAATCCCAGGCAAACATACAGATCCTGAAATAGTCGGATTTATGGGCGATTTCTGTGAACGCAAACTGGGCAAAGGGGTTGTAACAGCGAAGGATACTCCTAACTTTATCGCCAACCGGATTGGCACATACGGACTATTGGTGACCTTGCAGGCCATGAAGGAAGGAGAATTTACCGTAGAAGAAATCGATGCGGTGACGGGGCCGGCTATGGGACGCCCCAAGAGCGCGACCTTCCGCACGCTGGATCTAGTAGGACTCGATACGTTTGTACATGTGGCCAACAATGTATATGAAAATGTGGAGGGTGAGAAGGAAAAAGCTGTATTCGCCGTTCCGGACATCCTGAAAGAAATGGTACAAAAAGGCTGGATCGGGGAGAAGCAGGGACAAGGGTTTTATAAAAAGGTCAAGAACGAACAGGGCAAAGAAATACAGGCCATAGAACTGAACACGATGGAGTATGCCAAAGCAGGAAAAGTATCCTCAGGTTCCCTGCAAGCAGCCAAACAGGTAAAGGGCGCAGCCAAAAAGATCAAAGCGTTAGTCCAAACGGGCGACAAATACTCGGATTTGGCCTGGGATATTTTAAAACCGGTTTTGATTTATTCTGCCGAGAAGTTGGGCGAGATCGCAGATACGGTCGTGGACATCGATAATGCAATGAAATGGGGATTCAACTGGGATTTAGGACCGTTTGAAACGTGGGATGCCATCGGGTTAGTCAAATCGGTGGAACGGATGGAGAAGGAAGGTGAAACCGTCCCGGACTGGGTTAAGGAATGGATAGCTTCCGGTCATACCTCGTTTTATGAGAAAAAGGAAAGTGGACTGTTCTACTATCACAAAAATGAATTTAAAGGAATAGAGACAAAACCCGAAATCATCTCCCTCAAGGCGCTGAAGGAGAGAAACAAAACGATTCTGTCCAACAGCGGTGCCAGTCTCATTGATCTTGGTGATGGGGTGGCTTGCCTGGAATTCCACTCTCCAAATAATGCCATTGGGGAAGACATTCTCAGCATGATCAATAAAAGCGTGGAGGAAGTCCGCCAAAATTATAGAGGTCTTGTCGTTGCCAACGAAGGGAAACATTTCTGTGTGGGTGCGAACCTGATGCTGATGCTGATGGAAGCACAGGACAAGGAATGGGATGAGCTCGACTTTATCATCCGGTCGTTCCAAAATACAATGATGAATCTAAAGTGGCTGGAAAAACCGGTAGTTGCGGCACCTCACCGGATGACGCTCGGAGGCGGAGTGGAAGCTTGCATTCCGGCTGACCGCATTTTATTCTCCGCTGAAACTTACTTTGGACTTGTTGAAGTGGGTGTCGGTCTGATTCCGGCAGGGGGAGGCTGTAAGGAGATGGCCCTGCGAACAAGCAGCCGGGCAATCAGCCCTGAAATTGACCTCCAGCCCATGATTAACCACTATTTTGAAACGATTGGTATGGCTAAAGTTTCAACCAGCGGTTTTGACACAAAGCGGCTCGGTTACATGAGGGAGACGGATGCGGTAATTCTGAATGAAGAGTTCCGAATTTACGAAGCTAAACAAGCGGTACTGGCTATGGATCAATCGGGGTATACTCCGCCGTTGAAAGAAAAGATCCGTATCGTCGGACGTGACGGCAAGGCCGTCCTGCAAGCCGGAATCAACGGAATGAGAGAGGGCGGATACATCTCGGAACACGATCAGAAGATTGCCAATAAATTAGCCCACATTCTGGCAGGCGGGGATCTCCCGGCGGGTACTTTTGTTACAGAGCAGTTTTTGCTTGATCTGGAACGTGAAGCTTTCCTCAGTCTCTGCGGAGAGCCGAAGACCCAACAGCGGATGCAGCATATGCTTTCCAAAGGAAAAGCGCTCCGCAATTAGATGGATGAGACAACTATTAATATAGGTTGAAAGACGAATTTGATTATTCATTCGAAGAGGTGACCAAGATGAGAGAAGCCGTTATCGTGTCTTTAGCAAGAACAGCGGTAGGGAAGGCGAAGAAAGGAAGCCTGTCCCAAACCCGCGCGGAAGATATGGGTAAGGTAGTGTTGGAGGAAGTCGTTCGGAGAGCCCCTGGCTTGCAGAAAGGGGATGTGGAAGACATTATCATTGGCTGCGCCATGCCGGAAGGGGAACAGGGGCTCAATTTCGCCCGTACTATGTCCCTGTATGCGGGATTCCCTGTCACAGTGCCTGCGCTTACCGTGAACCGGTTTTGCTCTTCCGGTTTACAGGCCATCGCTTTTGCTGCCGAACGCGTTATGCTCGGTCATGCCGATGTGATGATCGCCGGGGGTGTGGAAAGCATGAGCCATGTGCCCATGACCGGGTTCAAGATAGCCCCTCATCCCGTCCTGGTAGAAAAAATGCCGGAAGTATACATGTCAATGGGGCATACTGCGGAACAAGTGGCCAACCGTTTTGGCATTAGCAGGGAAGATCAGGACACCTTTGCCTTACGAAGCCATCAAAAAGCGGCGGCTGCTATAGAAGCAGGCCGTTTTAAGGAAGAGATTGTTCCGCTGCTTACAACACTTAGCGGAATGGACGAAAACGGCAAAGTATGGAGCAAGGAAATTGTTTTTGATACGGATGAAGGAGTGCGCAAAAATACCAGCATGGAGGTGCTTGGCCGCCTGAAACCATCCTTCTCTCTGAAGGGAAGCGTTACAGCGGGAAATTCCTCCCAGACAAGTGATGGTGCGGCGGCTGCCGTATTGATGAGCAGGGAGAAGGCCGAAGAGCTTGGTCTAAAACCGCTGGCTGCTTTCCGCTCCTTTGCTCTCGGTGGCGTGGACCCGGCCATTATGGGAGTCGGTCCCATTGAAGCAATCCCGAAAGCACTTCGCCTGGCAGGGGTAAGTCTGGAGGACATCAAGCTTTTCGAGCTGAATGAAGCTTTTGCCTCCCAGTGCCTTCAGGTTATCCGGGAATTGAAGCTGAACGAGGATCTGGTCAACGTCAATGGAGGCGCGATTGCGCTGGGTCATCCGCTAGGCTGTACAGGGGCGAAATTGACGGTCAGCCTCGTCCATGAGCTGCGCCGCCGGGGAGGCGGACTGGGCGTCGTATCGATGTGTATCGGCGGTGGCATGGGAGCAGCAGGTGTTTTAGAAGTGTTTTCGGAATAAAGGCATTGTCTGGTTCATTCCGTTCATATAACTTTATCAAACAATAAGGAGAGGGTTTGCCATGATCGAAACGAAAATTGCTGGCGGAAGCTTTGTTTTGGATGACATTGATTCGGAACTTGTTGTAACGCCGGAGGATTTCAATGAAGAACAGCGTATGATTTTGCAGACGACGGTTGATTTTCTGGAAGGGGAAGTTCTTCCGAAAGATGAGGAAATTGAAAAGCTCGATTATGAATTAACGCTGGACCTGTTGAAAAAAGCAGGAGAACTCGGATTGCTGAGTGCGGATGTGCCGGAAGAGTATGACGGTCTTGGCCTGGATAAGGTGAGCTCCACCATTATCAGTGAAACATTGGCAAGAGCCGCTTCATTCGGATTATCCGTAGGTGCACACGTTGGAATCGGTACTCTTCCTATTGTCTTTTTCGGTACACCTGAACAAAAGAAAAAATATCTTCCCCAGCTGGCTACAGGCGAGAAAATCGCAGCCTACTGCCTGACGGAACCAGCTTCGGGTTCAGACGCCCTTGGTGCGAAAACAACGGCTAAGCTGTCGGAAGACGGCCAGCATTACATTTTGAACGGTTCTAAAATCTTTATTACCAATGCAGGGTTTGCGGACATCTTCATCGTATATGCGAAAGTGGACGGTAAAGACTTCAGTGCGTTTATCGTAGAAAAAGAGATGCCCGGTTTTTCACTGGGACCTGAAGAGAAGAAGATGGGAATTAAGGGTTCTTCCACTCGCCCTCTTTATTTCGAGGACTGCAAAGTACCTGTTGAGAATTTGCTCGGTGAAGTGGGCCGGGGCCATATTATTGCGTTCAACATTTTGAACATTGGGAGATTCAAACTCGGTGCGGGCTGCTTGGGCGGAGCAAAAGAGGCTATCGAGCATAGCGTAAAGTATGCAAATACCCGCAAGCAATTTGGAACCGAAATATCTTCTTTCCCTCTCATCGGCAAAAAGCTGGCGGATATGAATATCCGTACCTTCGTGGCGGAAAGTATGGTTTATCGGACCTCCGGGCTTATTGACCACATTCTCAAGGACCTTGACCACAGCAGCCCTGACGCCGGCAAGCAGTCCGCCAAAGGAATTGCTGAATATGCCTTGGAATGTTCTATTAATAAGGTATTTGCTTCCGAAGTACTGGATTTTGTTGCGGATGAAGCGGTACAAATTCATGGAGGATACGGTTTTACCCAGGAATATAAGGTGGAACGTATCTATAGGGATTCCAGAATCAACCGTATTTTTGAAGGAACCAATGAGATTAACCGTATGCTAATTCCGGGTACTCTACTCAAGAAAGCAATGAAAGGGGAACTTCCTCTTCTGCAGAAGGTACAGAGTCTGCAAAGCGAAATGATGAGCATGACTCCGGGGTCTCAATCTTTCGAAGGAACACTGGAGCAGGAATCCCATCTGCTTGCCCAGGCGAAAAAGCTGTTCCTCATGGTTGGCGGAATGGCAGTGCAGAAGTTACAGGCGAATATTGAGAAGGAACAGGAGATGCTGAGCAACCTGGCCGATTTGATGATTGAAATTTATGCGATGGAAAGTGTCCTGCTCCGTACGAAGAAACTGATTGCACGCCAAGGGGAAGACAAAGCGAAGAATGCGATTCAAATGACGGAAGTTTATTTGCACGAGGCATTTGCCAAAATTGAAGCAATTGCCAAGCAATGCCTTGTCATGGTAGAAGAAGGGGATATGCTGCGGACCGGGCTGTCTATGGTGAAGAGATTGACGCGCACTTCTCCGATCAACACGATAAGCCTGAAAAGGGAGATTGCACAGCGAGTCATTCAAGCGGAAAAATATGTGGTCTAAGCGGTTTGTAAACCCTGGAAGGGATGATCGTGTATGAATACGGAAAGGCCTTGGCATTCACATTACCCGAGTGAGACTGCCACGACTTACGAGTATCCCAAACATAATTTGGCAAAGTTATTGATTTCCTCGGCGGAGGAATTCCCCAAGAAGGATGCTCTATATTTCATGGGAAAGAAAATGACCTACGAGGAACTGCTGGAAGAATGTTACCGGTTTGCAAACGGATTAATCGGTCTTGGTATACGCAAAGGGGAACGCATTGCCATTATGCTTCCGAACAGTCCGCAGTCCATCATCGCTTACTACGGTGCTCTGCTGATTGGTGCCATTGTGGTTCAGACCAATCCTCTGTATATGGAGCGTGAGCTGGAGCACCAGCTAGTGGACTCCGGATCGGTAGCTATCGTGGTATTGGATATGGTACTGGAGCGTGTACAGAATGTATGGCCCAAGACCAAACTCAAGCATGTGATTGTCACGGGAGTGAAAGATTACCTGCCTTTTCCCAAAAATCTGTTATTCACCCTGAAAGCCAAAAAGGAGGGCACCTTAGCAAAGGTGCCCCAGGGAGAAGGCATTTTTTCTTTTAAAGAACTGATTGCGGCTTCACCGAATATAGCCGTCTATGAGGAAGTGGATGCGGAGAATGATTTGGCTCTTCTTCAATATACAGGTGGAACAACCGGTTTATCCAAAGGGGTTATGCTGACGCATTATAACCTACTGGCAAACGCTGTCCAAATCAACAATTGGTTTTACAGGGCAGTTCCGGGAGAGGAAGTCTTTCTGGCGGCTTTGCCTTTTTTCCATGTGTTTGGCATGACCGTTCTGATGAACCAGTCTGTGTCCATCGCAGGCAAGCTGGTAATTGTGCCCAAGTTTGATGTTGATCTTGTTTTGAAAACGATTACGAAGATGCGTCCCACGCTCTTTCCCGGGGCACCAACTATGTACATTTCCTTGATCAACCATGCAAAGATTGAAGATTATGATCTGTCATCCATCAATGTATGTGTCAGCGGTTCAGCTGCACTTCCCCTTGAGGTCCAGGAACGCTTTGAGCAGCTGAGCGGGGGACGGCTTATTGAAGGGTACGGGTTGACGGAGTCTTCTCCGGTCGCTCATGTGAACCCGATCTGGGAAAAAAGGAAGCTTGGGTCCATTGGCATTCCAGTACCTGATACCGACGCCAAAATCGTTGACCCTGTTACGGCGGAAGAACTTCCGGTCGGTGAAATCGGGGAACTTATTATCAAGGGTCCTCAGGTAATGAAGGGGTACTGGAACCGCGATGAGGAGACCCGTCAGACATTACGGGACGGCTGGCTGTTTACAGGAGACATGGGAACCATGGATGAGGATGGATATTTCTTCATCGTGGACAGGAAGAAAGATATGATAATCGCAAGCGGATTCAATATTTATCCCAGAGAGATTGAAGAGGTCCTGTATGAACATCCGCATGTGAAAGAGGCTATCGTGGCAGGAGTTCCGGATCCTTACAGGGGAGAAACAGTCAAAGCCTTCATCGTGCCGCGTGAGGGAGCTCCTATCAGCAAGGAGGAGCTGAACAAATGGTGCCGGGAACGGCTGGCTGCCTATAAAGTTCCCCGAATGTACGAATTCAGGGACTCCCTGCCAAAGACACTGGTTGGAAAAGTACTCCGTCGCAGGCTCCTGGAGGAAGAAATGGAAAATCAAAAAATGGGTTGATGGATCTATCATAAGTCCATTTTTGAAATAAGCCCCGAAAGGGGCTTTTTTTCCGGACTGTGATAGAATAGTAACAAACCTAACAGAAGCACCAGATTTCAGCAGGAAGGAGAGTTGACGGATGGAAAACGGGAATCCGGGCGGAATTCACATCCCGGAAGCGATCATGCAGAGAATGATGAAAGCAGCGGAAGGTACATTCTGGGATCACCTAGGCTGCGAACTTGTGGAAGTCAATTCCGAAGGCGTAAAAATACGGTTGGACGCCAAAAAAAAGCATTTGAATCTGATTGGCATCGTCCATGGAGGAGTGACTTCCTCCCTGCTGGATAATGCCATGGGAATGGCTGTGATGCTGGCAAGGCCGAAGGATAAGGTAGTCACGACAAACTTGAATGCGCATTTTGTTTCACCCTTAAAAGAAGGCCCTCTGTTTGTAACGGCCGAGGTGGTTCATGAATCCCGTAAAATAATCACCGCAACAGGGCGGGTAACGGATGAGTACGGGGATCTGGGAACTATGGGGATGGGCAGCTTTCGCATCATCGACTGATGGACATTCCCGGGTCACTTTCCTATAATAAATCTAGTAAATTCATGTCCGGAAGAAATACGGAAAAAGTGAAAAGGAGAGTTGAACCATGACAGCGTGGAAGGAGATTAGCGAAATCCAGGAATGGAATGATCTGTTTGCCCATTCAGATGAGCAACCTTTTGTCATTCTCAAGCATAGCACTACATGTCCCGTGAGTGCCAGCGCTCTTGAAGAATATGAGGAGTATCTGTCCGGAAGACCCAATGAGCAAGTGAAGTATTATCTGGTAAAGGTGATTGAATCACGTCCTGTCTCCAATCAGATTGCCGGGGATCTAAAGGTGAAGCACGAATCCCCGCAGATTATTTATGTAAAAGATAAGGCTTCTTATTGGAACACTTCCCACTGGTCTATTACCAAAAAACATATGGCGGCTGTTTTGGATTAAACCAGGTTAAAGCCATTGACAGCTCAACGATTTTTAAGTACCGGTAACCACAGTTACCGGTACTTTTTTTATAAAAATAAGTAGAAGATCAGGATGAAATAAGATATACTTGAAAATAAAACCATGGGGATATATGGAATTGTTAGGCTGAATTTATCAGGGATCATGGATAAAAAAGAAAATCAGAATTCTATAATAAATCCATTCCCGATTTCCGAAAATAGACTTTTTATGAAAAAATGGCTTAAATTACAAAAATATTGTCAAGGAGTTTTAACCCATGTATGATTTCTTTATAAAATATGAATGAGTGTTCAGTTTTCTACTTTATACGGCAACAAGGGGGATTCTATGATTAAATTTGCCAGGGTCAATAAATATTTTGGCCAATTCCATGTACTGAAAGACATAAACCTGGAGATTAAGCAAGGGGAGGTTGTTGTGGTCATCGGGCCTTCGGGTTCCGGAAAGAGTACGATGCTGCGCTGCATCAATCGTCTCGAAACCATAAACGATGGAGAATTGATTGTAGACGGAATCAAAGTGAATGATCGAAAAACCAACATTAACGAACTGCGCAAACACGTAGGGATGGTGTTCCAACATTTTAACCTGTATCCTCATAAAAAAGTCATTGATAACATTACGTTAGCTCCGCGCAAAGTCTTGGGAATTTCCGAAGCGGAGGCTAAAAAAACAGCCAGGATGTATCTGGAAAAGGTGGGGATACCAGAGAAAGCCGACAGCTATCCTTCCCAGCTTTCCGGTGGTCAGCAGCAGCGCGTAGCCATTGCCAGAGGTCTTGCTATGAAGCCGAAAATCATGTTGTTTGACGAACCAACATCCGCGTTGGACCCGGAGATGATTGGAGAAGTTCTTGATGTCATGAAAGCCCTTGCAAAAGAAGGGATGACAATGGTTGTCGTTACGCACGAGATGGGATTTGCCAAGGAAGTGGCAGACCGGGTCATTTTTATGGATCAGGGCCAGATTGTAGAAGATGCCTTGCCGGCTGATTTTTTTGCGAAGCCGCGTGAAGAGCGTGCCCGCGTTTTTCTCAGCCGTTTACTTAATCATTAATAGAGAGAAAGGGGATTCTTATATGAAGAAGAAATCATTCAAGATTATGGTACTTTTTCTGCTGGTGGCTTTAGCCCTTGTTGGCTGTGGAGGCAAGAAGGAAGGGGAAGCCGGGGCGAGCAGTTCACCGTCGGGCAAAAGCGGGGGAGAAACCGCTGCCGGAGGAACGTTCCAAAAAATCAAGGAACGCGGAAAACTGATTGTAGGTGTCAAATATGACACGAACTTATTCGGATTAAAAGACCCGGCTTCAGGTGAAGTCACCGGTTATGATGTTGATTTTGCCAAGGCCTTGGCAAAAAAATTTCTGGGTGATGAAAATAAACTGGAGTTAGAAGAAGTGAACTCCAAAACCCGTATCCCGATGTTAGACAACGGGGAGATTGATGCCATTATTGCTACAATGACCATCTCGGAGGAGAGAAAGAAGCAGGTAGATTTTTCTGATGTATATTTTAAGGCGGGCCAATCCTTACTTGTGAAGAAGGGCAGTCCGATTAAAGGCATCGGCGACATCAGGAAAGGAACCAAGGTTTTGACTGCGAAGGGAGCCACTTCCGGAAAGAATATCAAAGAAAAGGCGGAAGGCGTGCAGGTGCTGGAGTATGAAAACTATCAGGAGGCTTTCAATGCATTGAAAGCGGGTAAGGGGGATGCACTGACTACAGATAACTCCATTTTGTATGGCATGGTCAAGCAAGACCCGAATTTCGAGGTAGTTGGAGAGCCATTCACGGACGAACCTTACGGTATTGCAGTCAAGAAAGGGGAAGCCGAATTTCTCAAAGAAGTGAATGGCCTGCTCAAAGAAATGCAATCCAACGGGGAAGCAGACAAAATTTATGAGAAATGGATTGGAGAAAAGCCGAAAAAATAGTCTGAAATCGGGATGAGCGTCTGGTTTTGCTCATCCCGTTCAGTTCATACAGAAAAGAGGCGAGAATGACAAAATGCTGGATATAAATATCTTGACAGATCATCTGGATTTGTACATGGAAGGGTTTGGAAACACCGTCAAGGCCAGTTTGCTCGCTCTTGCCGGCAGTTTTGTTCTTGGCGTGATCTTTGCCGTTATGCGTATTTCTACTTTTCGGCTGCTTCGTATTATAGGAACGGCTTATGTGGAATTTTTCCGGAATATTCCCCTGCTTCTAATTGTCATGTTCTTTTATCTCGGTTCAGGCAATTTGGGCTTGAATTTGGATGGTTTTGAGGCTGGAACTATAGGACTTGCCATTTACACCTCTGCTTTTATAGCAGAAGCCATACGTGCCGGTATTCTGGCCGTTCCTAAAGGACAAGTAGAAGCAGGAAGATCTTCCGGGCTCACCTATTTGCAAACAATGCAGTATATTGTGCTGCTTCAAGCCATTAAGATTGTAATCCCTCCTCTCGGCAACCAGTTTTTGAATCTGATTAAGAATTCTTCCGTTCTTGGGGTGGTTGCCGGCTTGGATTTGATGTATTTTGGGGATTTGATAAACTCTGAAACATTTAAAGTTTTTGGAACTTATATTTTCGTGGCGATGTTTTATCTTCTGCTGACCATTCCTTTGAGCCTAATCA
Source organism: Paenibacillus larvae subsp. larvae (assembly GCF_002003265.1). Taxonomy (NCBI): domain Bacteria; kingdom Bacillati; phylum Bacillota; class Bacilli; order Caryophanales; family Paenibacillaceae; genus Paenibacillus; species Paenibacillus larvae. The sequence goes on along the minus strand of NZ_CP019687.1, from coordinate 1,343,856 downwards.
TAAGCATTTTGGAACGGAGATTAGCTCGGAATTATTAAGAGGAAGCTTAGGGGTGATTGTACTTGAATTTTGAGGGTGTTTTTGCAAGTGGCAACTTCTCTTTTTTGATGGAAGGATTCGGCATTACCCTATGGATGGCTGCGGTTTCCATTGTACTCAGCTTTATCATCGGCAGTATCCTGGGCATTTTGAGATATACCCGGATCCCGGTTGTCTCCCAACTTGTACTCCTATGGGTCGAGATGATCCGGAATTTGCCGCTGCTGCTGATTATTTTCTTTGTCCGCTTTGCCCTACCCGAAGTCGGGATTAAATTTGATGTTATTACATCGGCCATCATTGCCCTTACTGTATTTGAATCTGCGATGATTTCAGAAATTATCCGTGGCGGACTCAATTCCATAGAAAAAGGGCAGATTGAAGCGGCACGTTCTTCCGGTCTGACCTATATCCAGACTCTCTGGCACATCATTTTTCCCCAAGCGGTCAAAAGGATGGTACCTCCAACAGTCAGCCAGTTCATTTCATTGCTTAAGGATACTTCTCTGGCCGTCATCATCTCGGCACCGGACTTAATGCGGAATGTCGAGATTGTAACGGCACAAAACAGCAATTATGTTATACCGGTCTTTGTTTTTGCAGCTATTCTGTATTTTGTTGTCAATTATATACTGTCGGTTATGGCCAAGCGCTTCGAATTGCGCAGGGTCCATTGATTGCCGGTTCGTAAAAAAAGCCTCTCCGGAGGAGGAAAACAGATACCCGTTTTCCGGCCGGGAGAGGCTTCCCATTTAAAATCCGGTTACGATCCTTGTGTCTTGGCGTTTTCAAATTCTTCTTTTATCCTCTTAAGCAATTCCGGATTGGTGAGTACGTCACAGGCAGTTGCGGCCAAAACTTTTGCAGAGAAGATCATCCCCTCGAAGGCCCGGTCATGCATGGCCAGATCCCGGAATTCTTTGGAATGAAGCAGGTGCTTTTCATCGATCACTTTTACATAAGGATGAATGGCCGGACATCGCGTAGATACATTCCCGAGATCCAAAGAACCATGATCCTTGCCAACCTGAATGGACTCTTCCGGGATCCCCATTTCAATCAAGTTGTTGGTGAAAATATCGGACAGCGTATAGTTGGTTCTTAGTTCATCATACGAGTATTCATAATTGGCGACTTCCAGAGAACAGCCTGTTTGCAGAGCAGCTCCCTCCGCGCAGCGGATCACCTTCTGGACGACTTCATCGGTATAAGGGCGGCTTCCGGAACGAATATAGAACTGTGCGACTGCATAGTCAGGAATAATATTGGCTGCTGTTCCCCCTTCCGTGATAACCCCATGGATGCGGACATCACTTTTTAGCTGCTGGCGCAGGGCATTAATGGAATTGAATAATTGAATAACCGCATCAAGCGCATTAATGCCGTCATAAGGAGATGCTGCGGCATGGGCAGCCCGTCCCCGATATGCAAACTGAAGGGCGTCCATTGCGAGGGATTCACCTGATTTTTCATAAGCGTAATAAGGGTGTGCCATCATGGCGAAATCTGCATCGTCAAAAAGGCCGGCAGCGGCCATTGGGACTTTGGCGCCTTTAGTTTCTTCAGCAGGTGTACCATAGACCCGGATCGTACCTCCAATATCGTCAATGACTGCTTTTAGTCCGACCGCAGCCCCAATGCTCATCATGCAAATCAGATGATGCCCGCATGCGTGGCCGACTTCGGGAAGGGCATCATACTCAGCTATAAGGGCGACTGTGGGCCCCGGCTTACTGGAGGAATAGTTGGCCAGGAATGAGGTAGGAATGTCCAGAATTCCCCTTTCTACTTGAAAACCTTGTGCTTCCAATTCTTTGGTCAGTACGGCAGCTGCTTTAAACTCTTCATGTCCAAGTTCAGGGTTCTCTCCGATATATTTGGAAATTTGGATGAAGTTTTTCGCATTTGCATTAATAGTCTCGAAAATCCTGGTTTTCATAAAGGCCTGATCTCCTTTTTTATTCGTTATCATGATTTCTATCCTCAATTTATCTATAATTGTAACGGCATAACCGGTTGGGATACAATGGAGTTGGAAAAATCAAGTGAAAGAGGAGCAGAATGAGAAGTTTAAACTCCAGGATATGGAAAGTTGGCGGAGAAAGATGAATTTGGAAGTATAGTCATACCTTCTAGCTGCGTAAAAGAATGGAACAAGGCACGTCCGGAAAAAGAAGTTTGCTAAATAGAAAAAAGCTTGCCTATCCTTAAAACTACTGATTGTTTGGGGCTTCCCGGGGATAGCAAGCTTTTTAATAAGATTTAGTTTTTGCAATAATCCGGTATCCGGTTAAATATAAAACAAGCGTGCGAAACTTGTCAGATAAAAAAAGTGTATTTCAGCGGGGAAAAGGTACTACATAAAATAAGACGGCGAAAAAGTGGCACACACTGCCTGCCAGAACAAAAAGATGCCAGATAGCATGGTGGAAGGGGACACGCCTCCATACATAGAAAATAGTTCCTACTGTATAGAGGATACCACCGGAAACAAGCCAGATCATACCTCCTGCGGTTAATTGCTGAGCCAGCGGTTTTATTGCAAAAATGATGAGCCATCCCATGGCAATGTACAGAAGAGTAGAAAGTACAATAAACTTTTTGCAATAAAAAATCTTAAATACAATACCGGCAAGCGCAAGGGCCCAAATTATGCTGAACAGGGTCCAGCCGATTGTTCCTCTAAGGCTGACAAGCAGAAAAGGAGTATATGTACCTGCAATCAGGACGTATATGGCTGAGTGGTCCATAATCTCAAAAATGTCTTTAGCCGGCTTGTAAGTAATGCTGTGGACTAGTGTGGAGCATAGATATAATAAAATTAATGAAGCTCCGAATATGCTGACACTGACAATATGCCAGGCATCCCCGTACTGGACGGAATAAAAAAGGAGAGCGGCTAATGCGCCGATACTTAGCAAAACACCGATACCATGACTGATGGCATTGGCAATTTCTTCACGGATGCTGTACTCCATAATCAATCTCCTTTCTACTTACAACAACGTATGCAGCTTAATGGGCTGAGGGTTACCTTAATTCAGCGAAAAGGCCGCCGGTTAAAAGAACAGTGAAATCATCTTTTCCTGTTTCTAATACATGAGACGTAACCGGGCGTATAATCCCTTCAAAATTCGTCTTCTTTTTTGAGAGCTTGGGAGGAGTAAAAAATGGATTCAGAATTGACGCTGAAAGACTTATCCATTGTATATTTGCATAATTATGCGCATATTCATAGAATTCGTTGTATAAAAAACTTTTTCCTTTGAATATGATTGCATATTATTAGAGTTTCGTTTATGATAATACAAGTTCTTTTATAAACTGAATCAAATTCATAAAACAACTGGTGAGCGTTTAATGGAGAAGATGTAGATAAATACGCTGCAGATTTATATCTTGCACCAGTTCGGATGGAAATCCAAGTTATGAAATGGATTCAACAATCATGGGTGTTCCTGATAGAGAAAATGGATTCACCCGGGGGGAACTTTCGAATAGCAACCTAATTATAGAAAAGAAAAAATAGAGGGGAAGGTCTCATTATGAAAAAACTTGCTGCGTCCGTGTTATCACTAGTACTAGCAGGAAGTCTCATCGCAGGCTGCGGACAAAAGGACAAAAATGCGGGTGATGCCGCTTCTACTGCCGCTCCAAACGGAAAATTAGTGCTTGCTACAAGTGCGGATTATCCTCCTTATGAATTTCATAAGCTGGTAGACGGTAAAGATTCCATTATTGGGTTTGATATTGAAATAGCAAAAGAAATAGCCAAAGATATGGGAAAAGAGCTGGAAGTAAAAGATATGAGATATGATGCGCTTCTCGCCGCTCTTCAATCCGGGACTGCGGATATTGTCATTGCAGGGATGACACCAACTCCGGAACGCCAGAAAAATGTGGATTTCTCCGATATTTACTATACTGCTCAACATGCGGTAGTAACTTTGGAAGAAAACAAAGATAAATATAAAAATCCTGAGGATTTAAAAGGAAAGAAAATTGTGATCCAAAAAGGATCGATTCAGGAAGAAATTGCTAAACGAATTGAGGGTGCTGATCTCCAGGAACTGGGCAAAATCGGTGACTTGATTCAAGAGTTGAAAAATAAAAGAGCCGATGCGTCCATTATTGAAAAACCGGTGGCTGCCAATTATGTAAAAGCGAACAAGGGTCTTGCTATTACCGATTTAACCTTACAGGCTGAAGATACGGGATCAGCTGTCGCCATCAAAAAAGGGAATAAGGAATTAGTGGACCAGGTGAACAAAACGTTAAAACGCCTGAAAGACGAGAAGAAGATGGATCAGTTTATTGAAGAAGCGACCAAACAGTCTGAGTAATTTGTTTCCTGTATGTGAGCAGAAAATAGCGGATATCCTCCGCTATTTTCTGTTTTTGCGGTATCTTAGAGAATAAAGGAATATAAGGATAAAATTCCTAAGCTGAAGAAAGGAAGTTGTATAATGGATTTGGATTTTTCGTTTTTGGCCACATATTGGCCGATGTTCCTGAAAGGTGCCGGATACACACTGGTTCTGGCGTTCTTCACCGTTATTTGCGGTACGATTCTTGGCATTTTCATATGTTTGATGCGGATTTCCAAGATTAAGATCGTGAAAGGAATTGCTGCTGCTTATATTGAATTTCTGCGGGGTACACCTCTTCTTGTCCAGCTATATATTATTTACTTCGCACTGCCTCAATTTGGTATAAGCCTTCCGGGCATGGTTTCGGGGATTGCCGCTTTGACATTGAATAGTGCGGCTTATGTGGCAGAAATTTTCCGTGCGGGAATTGAATCCATAGATAAAGGACAAATGGAAGCGGCCCGTTCTCTGGGAATGACTCATAATATGGCTATGAAATTAATTATAATTCCGCAAGCGATCCGCAACATTTTGCCTGCCCTCGGAAATGAATTCATTGTGATCATTAAGGAATCCTCCATCGTATCCATTGTCGGCATAACCGACCTGATGTTCAATGCCGATACCGTCAGAGGGGTTACTTACAAAGCTTTCGAACCACTTATCGTCGCAGCGGTTGTTTACTTTATTATGACATTTACGCTGTCGAAGCTGCTGGGTAAGTTTGAAAGGAGAATAAAACGTGCTTAAAATAAACAATCTTCATAAATATTTTGGCAAGCTTGAGGTTTTAAAAGGTGTCCATACCGAGATCAGGCAAGGGGAAGTCGTGGTTGTGATCGGGCCGAGCGGATCCGGTAAAAGCACATTTCTCCGGTGTTTGAATATGCTTGAAACCCCGACCGACGGGGAAATTATTTTTGAAGGCATCCCCATAACAAGCAAAGAGACAAATATCAATAAACTGAGACAAAAGATGGGCATGGTATTTCAGCAGTTTAACCTGTTCCCCCATTTGTTCATTCTGCAAAATATTACGCTCGCCCCGCGCAAGCTGAAAAATATTCCCATTGATGAAGCAAATGAAACCGCCTATGATTTATTACGTAAAGTAGGGCTGGAGGATAAAGCAAACAGTTATCCCGACCAGTTGTCAGGCGGTCAGAAACAGCGGATTGCGATTGCCCGTGCCCTGGCCATGTCCCCTGACGTTATGCTGTTCGATGAACCAACTTCCGCACTTGACCCTGAAATGGTTGGGGAAGTTTTGGAGGTTATGAAAGATTTGGCCAGAAGCGGAATGACAATGGTCGTGGTTACGCACGAGATGGGTTTCGCCAAAGAAGTAGGAGACCGTGTACTTTTTATGGACGGCGGTTTTATTGTGGAAGAGGGAACACCGGAAGAGATCTTTTCGCATCCGAAACATGAGCGTACCCAAAGCTTCCTGAGCAAAGTCCTTTAGAACAAAAAGACTGCTTTAGGTTCCCGTATTCTTACGGAACGGGCTACATAGAGATTATAAGGTCAGGAGGATTTTTCATGGCGATTAAAATTTTCGCTGACAGCACAAGTGATTTACCACCAGAGATTATAGAGAAATACGGGATCGGAATTATTCCGCTTTATGTGGTATTTGATGATCAATCTTACAAAGATGGAGTGGATTTGACTACTCCGGAACTGTATAAGCTAGTGGATCGGACGAAGAAGCTTCCCAAGACGGCAGCGCCTTCGCCGGCAGATTTTGAAGCGAGCTTTAAGCCTTACATTGAACAAGGAGACCACATTGTGTACATCTCCCTGTCGTCGAAGCTTTCTTCCACCATGCAAAATGCGGTTATTGCAGCCGGTCTGTTTCCGGAGGGCAGAGTTACCGTAGTGGATTCCCTTAATTTGTCCACCGGTATCGGTTTACTGGTACTCAAAGCAGCCAGATTGGCGGAAGCCGGGCTTTCGGCGCACGATATTGAGCAGCAAATCAGGGAACTGGTCCCTAAAGTGGAGACGGAATTTGTCATTGATACACTGGATTATCTTTATATGGGCGGCCGCTGCTCGGGAATGCAAAATTTTATTGGAAGTCTGCTGAAAATCCGTCCGGTTATCAAGGTAGTAGATGGCGGCATGATTATGGCCTACAAAGTGAGGGGGAAAAGAGAAAAGGCATTGGATCAAATGCTCCAGAATGCACTTAAGGAAGTCCCTAATATGGATACCGAGATCATAGGTGTGACCCACTCTATGTCCGAAGAAGATGCCAAGATGCTGAAAGAAAAACTGGCGGAGAAAACAAACGCCAAAGAAATTCTGCTTTCCAAAGCGGGCTGTGTGATTTCCAGTCATTGCGGTCCTAATACCGTTGGTATTTTGTATATTAAAAAATAAAACATACCCGCATAATTTTCCGAGCAGGCAAATCCGTTCAGGAATTATGTGAACATGTTAAAAAAAAGCGAGTGATTTTATTCATGACAATTAAACTGATTACGGACGGAAGTTCCGATTTGCCAAAAAAACTGGTCGAAGAAATGGGGATTACGGTTGTTCCGCTTTCCGTACATTTTTCCGGAGAAGAGTTTACATCCGACATGGACATGGAGCTGTTCTACCATAAAATGAAAACGGAAAAAGAACTGCCCAAAACATCCAGCCCATCTCCTTATCAATTCGTTCAAGAATATGTACAGGCAGGTGATCGGGACATTCTTGTACTTGCGCTTTCCTCTTCACTCAGCAGTACGTATCAGCATGCTAAGATGGCCAAACAAATGTTTGAAGAAGAGGGGCATAAAAACCGTATAGTTGTCATGGATACGAGAACGACTTCCGTCGGCCTCGGCCTCCTTGTTTACCGCGTCGCCAAGATGATCAAAGACGGAATGAGTTTTGACCAGATTGTAGGCAAGGCTGGCGAGATGATTTCCGATACTATCCCTACTTATTTCTGTCTGGATACGCTTGAAAATGTTGTAAAGGGAGGAAGACTCGATCGGGTACGTGGTGCTGTTGCTTCAGTGTTGAATATTAAGCTTTTGATGAAGGGAAGTACGGAAGGCACACTTGAGATTATCGAGAAAGTACGGGGCCGTCAGAATGCTATGAAAAGGCTGATCGAAAAAGTGACGGAAAAAACGCATGATTTCGAGAAAGCGATTCTCGGTATTGCCCATAGCAATTGTGAGGAACGGGCTAAATCCATAATAGAGCAAATTGTTCAAAAAGCCCCGTTCCGCAAGGTTATCATCTCCGATATGGGTCCTGTTATTGGCACTTATGCCGGAGAAGGCGGTATTGTGATCAGTTATTAGATTCAGCAAGCTTCGACATATAGCCCCCGGGACAACTTGTTCCAGGGGTTTTTCTATAATCTAAACATTTGCTATACTTAGTAAAACTATAAATCTTATTATAAAAGTATTGTCATGCCAGGCACCAGTGGAGGATTGTACATGTTAAGCAGCAGACAGCAGCAAATTCTTCAGCAGCTTATAGAAACTGCCAGTTACCTGCCCATCGAGACTTTCACAGACAAATATCAGATTTCATCCAGAACGGTGAGGCATGATCTCCTGGTGATTGAGGAGTGGCTGAGACAATTTGATATTTCGTGGGAACGCAGCAAAAAAGAAGGGTCCGCTTAATTTTGAAACCGCTTCAGAAAAGGCTTTTGCTAGAACAGATTGCCAAGAGGCCTGAGTATTTGAACGGGGAACAAAGAGTGCATCTGATGTGCAAGCAGCTTCTCCAGCAAAACAAAACCAATATGCTTGCCTGGATGGATGAATTAAAATCAGCCGGAATACATTACTCCAGGACATTCAAGAAGTACAAGGCTGGATGGAGCAGAGAAAGCTGCAGATGAAGAAATCGCGGGGAGAACTTAGCATCCTGGGAAATGAGCTGGATAAACGAACGGCTTATCTGGAACTCGCCCGGAAGGACTTATCGGAAGAACGGATGCTTCAATTTTTATTACTGGAGCCAAGCGGTCGGTCTATTGACATGAAAGGGTGGAACCAGTGGTTTCCAAATGAAGATATTTATTTTGTTATTGATGTTGTGAGATGCCTTGAAACAAACCTTCATATTGAATTTTCGGGCGGCTCGCACTCTGCACTGATATTGCATATTCTCATGGCGATGGAGAGACTTAAGCGGCAGTTTGCCATACAGATGGACAGAGATAGTCTTCTTGAATTACGAAAGACCAAAGAGTATAACATTGTGAAAACGGTTGCAATCCCTCGGTAGAACACTTACTTCCATATTCAGGTGCCGGAAGAAGAAACCGGATATATCACCCGGCACATTTTGGGGGCTCAAAGAGAGCATGAATCCGATGAAGAAAATACAAACTGGATGAGGCTGTCCAAAGAACCGATCTACCGGGTTGAAAAGGAACTGGGGCATCCTTTGCAGCTAACGGAGCAGGTTATGCACGGGCTTGGGGTACATTTGAAACCGGCGATGTATAGGGCAAAATTTAACATCCAGACAGACAATCCATTGCTGCATCAGCTGGAAGAAGAGTACGGAGACTTGTTTGAACTAGTGGCCGGCGTAGTGGAGCGTATAATGAAACCGAAAGGGGTATCCTTTAGCCGGGAAGAGGTTGGTTATATCGTCCTTCATATTTGTGCAGGGCTAAGTCCGACGGTACAGTGAAAGAAAAAGCGGGTAGCTCTTGTATGCAGCTCGGGTCTTGGAACATCAGCACTGCTGCAGCGGAGAATGGAAACGTTATTTCCTGGTGTTCAAGTGATAGGAAAGTATTCGTTTAAAGAGTTGAAAGCTTTAACATTTCAATCAAGCAGACTTGCTGCTAACCGCTATTGAACTGACAGTACCCATTCCGATCCCGGTTATCCGGGTATCACCTTTGCTTTCAGCCGAAGATCAGGAGAAGATCGCAGCTTTTCTTGGCCAGCCTGTTATTTCCCAGGATACAGGAGCGGATACGATCCAGACGGTAAACCGGATTATGCGGGTGGTAGATCAGCATGCCGTTATCCAGGACCGGAACCGTCTTCTTGAGGAACTCCTTCTGCTGTTTGAAGGAGGAAACTCACATGAAGATAATGTACCTGCTCTTACGGAATTGCTTCCTCTTCGTTCCATCTGCCTTGCAGCTAATCCCGGAAGCTGGGAAGATGCCATGCGTAAAGGGAATGCCCTGCTAAGAGAACGAGGGCTGACAAGCATGCAATATGAAGAAAAATTAATTGAAATGGTGCGCACACAAAAACATCACTTTATTATCAGCGAAGGTGCTGTATTTCCTCATGCTTCAATGGAAGATGGCGTATATCAAACGGGGCTTAGCCTGATTACGTTTAAGGAGCTCTTGCCTTTCGGCCCCTCGGGGCATCCTGTATGGCTTATGATAACATTGGCGGCTGCCGATAAACAAAGACATATTAAAGCTTTATCTACCTTGCTGGATATTCTGAATGATCCAGAGCTTGTAGCTAAAGTGAAAACGGTTAACCAGGCCGAACTATTGTGGCAATGGATGAAAGGAAAGGAGGGACATCCATGATCCGTTTTCTTGTTGTTTGTACCAACGGGTTGGGGACAAGCCTGATGATTCGTCTCAATCTTCAAACTGTTTTGGCTGAAATAGGCCTGCCGGAGGATATTGAGCATACCGATGTATCCTCTGTGCATTTATACCAGCCGGAAGTTATTATCGGTGACGACTCTGTTGTGGATTCCATCCGGGGCCGGACGGAAGCTGAGCTGATTTCATTAGCTCATGTTGCGGACCGCGCCGAGCTGAAACAGGCTATTCTTTCAAGCACTTCCATTCAACATGTCTTGAAGTAAGAAGGGGTATGTATGAACTTTACACAACTAATGAACAAAGGACTGTTTGGCTTTCCAGCTGTTCATGAAGGTAAGAAGCCTGATCCGCTGTTCTTGTCAGCAGGGCTAACGTCTGAATGTGTCCTTGCCTGAGCCCCTGCAATAGTCTTAATAAGGGATTGAATTTGATTATCTTCTGTCAGTCTGGCTATACGTATCTTATCCCCGCTTCGGAATACGGGAACGGCCAGCCGCTCAGTTTATCCGGAATCCTCTCCTTGATTTTATTAGTGAAAAACGGTTTTTTAGCCTGACCAGTTACCTACTAAGAATAAATTTATGTAAGCCAAATAAGGTGACAAATAAAAAATATATCACAGATCGAGTCATGGAATCAAGGAGAAAGTAGTTGGCTTTCATCTATTGCGGCTTGTTATAATAAGTAGAAATGCCAGGGGTCACCAAATGATCCGTTATAAAAAGCCATGATACATCCAGGGTAATTCATACTTAAGGAGGAATGCGGCGTGCGTGTAGGCATCGTTTCAGATACACATTTATACGGGAAAAGGACAGGCCTTCCAGGTGCTCTCATTGAAGGTCTTCAGGGAGTGGAACTGATTCTTCATGCGGGGGACTGGATATCTGTAGAGATTGTAGAGGCTATGGAGAAGATCGCTCCGGTGGAATCTGTTGCAGGAAACAATGACGGTTTGGACATTATTGAAAGGTTCGGACGCCAAAAAATGCTGGAACTGGCCGGATACAGAATCGGTCTTATCCATGGGGACGGCTACCGGGGGACTACGGAACAGCGGGCGTTTCAAGCTTTTTCCCAAGACAAGCCTGATGCAGTGATATTTGGCCATTCACACATTCCTTATATGGAGAAGAGGGAAGGAATCCTGTTGTTCAATCCCGGATCACCGACGGACAAACGGCGCCAGCCCAGGTATTCGTTTGGAATCATGGAACTGGGCAGCACCATGGAAGCCTGGCATGTATATTTTGACAGTAAAGAATAAACGCATGGGGCAAGGCATTTGCCCATAGGTTAGCAGCTTCTGCCGGTATATCAGCAGAAGCTTTTTTGTATTTTGTTTTGTTGTTAAGCCAAAATCTTATCCTCTTGTTTTTAGTAATGAATAAAAAGGACCAATTCTACCACAATAAAGAAAAGATCCTTTAATTTGGGGGAACCAAGATGTGGGATATGTTACTGAAAAAGAAAAAGAAAAAGAAAAGGGTGCAAAGTAGTCCGGAATATTTTTCCGGCTCTATTCCTTCTTCTCCAATTACCACGGATATTATATTTAACAGGGATTTTATTTTGGATGCGGTATGCCGCAGCGATGATGTACGGACGAGAGATACAATATGGAATCAGAAGAAAGCCGTTTTGATTTATGTGGACAACCTGGTAGAGAAAAAAATGCTTCAGGACAAAGTTCTTGAGCCCCTTCAGACGTCACAAGCCACTTCTTTGCCCGAGGCCGTCCCTGTCGCTGTACTGGTTCGAGTGACCGATTTTAAGGATGCGGTAACGAAGCTGATTCGAGGCTATGCCCTTCTTTTGATTGATCAGGAAGCCGCCATTTATTGTTCCAACGTTAGTAAAACCAAGGGACGGACAATTGAGGAACCGGGAAATGAGCAAATTATCCGGGGGTCTCATGAAGGATTTGTTGAAAATGTAGACCTAAATCTGTACCTGGTGCGCCTTCGCATTCAAAACCCTAATCTGGTAGTAAAGTATCACAGCGTATCCGAAACAGCACCCAGAAATGTCAGCCTTCTATATATCAATGGCTTAACAAATCCAAAGATTGTACAGCTAGTGGAACAAAAACTGAAGACGATTCGAGTCGATTTTGCTGCTGCTCCAGGAACCCTTCAGGATTACCTGGACGAAAATCCCGCCTCTTTGTTTCCACAGTTTATTTTAACGGAGAGACCGGATAGGGTTGCGGCCCATTTGATGGAGGGAAGGGTTGCCCTGCTTATGCAGGGAAGTGCATCGGCTCTGATTCTTCCCGTTACCTTTTTTACTTTTTTTCAATCTCCGGATGATTACAACAGCCGTTGGATGCAGGGTTCTTTTTTTCGGATTTTAAGATTTATCAGCTTCTGGCTGGCGACAACGCTTCCCGCTTTTTATATTTCGGTAGTTTCTTATCAGTATGAAATTATTCCCATCGATTTGACGTATATCATCAAAAGTTCACTGGAAAACATTCCTTTCCCCCCCATTATAGAAGCCTTGTTTATGGTAGTTGTACTGGAATTGCTAAAAGAAGCGGCGATCAGGCTGCCGAAATCTATTGCCCAAACAATCGGTATTGTTGGAGGTTTGGTCATTGGTACGGCCGTAGTGCAAGCGAGCTTTGTATCCAATGCGATGATTATCGTCATTGCACTCACTGCGATATCTTCGTTTTGTGTTCCCATGGCTGAAATGGGCAGCTCACTCCGGCTTATTTCTTTTCCTATGATGCTGGGAGCTACGCTCTTCGGATTTTTGGGGATTGCCTTCTGCTTTATAATTCTCATTATGCATCTTTGCAAAATGCAAAATTATGGATCTCCTTACTTCTATCCGCTGGCGCCTTTACGCATAGCAAGGCTGAAAGATGCCCTGGTCCGATTTCCCCAATGGACAATGAAAAAACGTTCAAACGATGCCCTTCCTCAAGAAAGATTAAATGAGAGAGAATAAAGTGGTGGCTCCTTATGACCGATAAGCTTACGATAACGAAAATTCAATTGGTATTTCTGCTTTTTCAAACGCAAATTGGCATCAGAGTGCTTGAGCTGTCTTATGATCTGCATAAGAAAGTAGGGATCAGCGGCTGGATTTCCGTTATTTTGACAGGTATTGCCGTACAGCTGATCCTAACGGTTATGTATTTTCTTTGCATCCGGTTCCCGAAAGAATCCTTGTACGAATTTATGGTTCACATTGTGGGAAAAAAGATTGCCATCCTACTGGCATTCGCTTACGTAGCCCACTTTACTCTTAATGCGACATCGGTTCTGTCAGGAGGCATTATGCGCTTACAAGCCTGGGCTTATCCTTTAACACCGCCATGGGCAATCGGACTGCTATTTTTGATCATTATGTTATATTTTTGCGGTCAGAATCTGCGGGTAATTGCGCAGTTCGACGGTCTGGTTTCCATTTTATTTGTACTATTAGTTGTTCTTTTGATTTGGGGATTGGAAGATTCAGATATAAGATATATCTTTCCATTGTTTGATTCAGGCTGGACCAAGATTTTTAAAGGGATTAAACCTGCATGGTTTGCTTTTACCGGTATGGAGATCTTCTTGCTCAGTTATATGCTTGTTGATGACAAAAAAGGGGTATACAAATTTTTAACCTTCGAAAATGTGTTAGTTACCTTGTTCTATACCTTTGTGGTCTTGGTTTGCTCGCTGTCTCTGACACCTAACCAAAGCTTGCAGGTAACTACCCCGGTTTTATTCCTTCTCAAATCTTTGGGTACGATGATTATTGAAAGAATTGACTTGATCTTCATGTCCATATGGTTAATTTCCTTGGCAAGTACCATAATCAGCTATATATACGGCGCTTCCAGGGGACTTCAGCATATTTTTAACGCCGGGAATCGAACCCAGGATTATGTGCTATACACCTCAGCCATTGCCTTTTTGTTTAGCCTGTATTTGGACAATGAACAAAAACAGGACATTTTAAACTCGGTTCTGATCACAGAAAATTTTGTTTTCATCGCGGTCATCCCGCTGCTTCTCCTTATAGGAACCCTGGTTGGGAAAAAAAGGGGAAAGGGGGATGGTACAATATGAAATATATTCGGATAGTCGGTCTTTTGACGGTATCGGCCATATTACTGGCAGGGTGCTGGGATCAAAAGCTTCTTAGGGACGTACGGCTAGTATATGGCTTCTCGTTCGATGCCGGAAAAGACGGGTTATTGAAAATCGGAGCGGCTATCCGGGAAAATCCGCCTTCCACGCAAGGTCCGGTAACACCGGAGAGCGATGTCAAAACAGTGGAGGGCAAGAATGTTCTGGATGGACGTGCCCAATTGGACCATCAAGTGGCAGGAAACTACAAGGCTACCAAGGCACAGGTGTTCTTAATTGGGGATGAATTGGCCAAGAAAGATATCTATTCTTTATTTAGCCAATATTACCGGATGGCGGACAGCCCTTTGAATGCCAAAGTAGCCATCGTAAAAGGGGAAGCTCATGATATTATTAAAATGCGCCGCATCGGAACTATGCTCGTTAGTGAGTACTTGTTTAAGTTAATCAAGACTGCTGAAAAAAACGTCATGGTTCCGCACACAAATATGATGATGATTTTTAAATATACCATTGACCCGAGTGTCAGTTTGTTTTTGCCCCATGTTGCTTATAACAAGAAGAAAAATGAAGTAAAGCTGGATGGCCTCGCTTTGATGGATGGCAGAAAGTTTAGCGGTACTGTATTGGATATCGATGAATCCAATATGTGCATGCTGATGTACAATAAGAAAGGTAAAATCAACGCGCTAACCATTAAAGTGTCGGATGAAGACAATAGACTCCCGCTGCGAAACTATCTTACTGTCAATGTGGACCGGTTACACCGCAAAATTCGTATCCAGCCTGTTGAAGGAGAGTATCCTCTTCAGGTAAAGCTTGATCTTGAACTGGACGTAAAAGTATGGGAATATCCGAAGGACAGGTTGGACAACCCCGAGGTTAGAAAGATGTTAGATGAACAATTAAACGAGGAATTAACAAAGAGGGCTGAGAAAGTTATAAAGAAACTCCAGAAATCGCGCTGTGACATCTTTGGCATTGCCAGAGAACTTATCGCTTATCATCCGGAACTTTGGAACAAAGTGAAGGATGAATGGGAAACCGTTTTTTCTAATATAACCTTTAAACCACAGGTCCATGCCAGAATCGCATACAAGGGAAGCACCAATTAAGGAGTAAAAATTAAAAATATATATTAAACATTAAACAAATCAATTTCATAAAATAACTGGCGGGCATAGTTAAATACGCTTCAGATTTATCTATATCTTGTACCCGTTGGGTAGAAATCTAAAGTTATGAATGGATGTCTTTTCCATTGCTAACGGAAAAAAACTATGTTAATGTGTAGATAAAGTATTATGTAATAATATATTATTATTACATAATGAATTAAGAGAAATTAAGATATTTTCCTGGTTAAATTTCTAAAAGTCTTTGTGGAAGCGTTTTCTTTTGAGGGGATTTATTTCTAAAGCAACATATCTGATTCCTGAACAGCTTGTAAGGGAGGGGAAAAAACAAGAGTTGGAAATCAAGAATGGGTGAGAAAACATTAAATTATAGTGAGAGGAAAAACCAATGGGTGTCGTGCACTGGGAGAGCCGCTTATGTATTGTATGGAGAGGTTTTTTGCGACGGAACTTGTTATTTTTACCATGGATATTTGGGCTTCCACGGGTTCCATTTAAGGCCAGATTTTTTTGAGTCAGTCGACCTCTACGGTGAACCTGCCTACCAGAGATTTATTAGTACAATTTCAATTAATAAAAGGAGGCAACCGATGTCAACTTTGAATAAGCATATGATGAATATGTTACAACAAGAACTTATTATTTCACTTGGATGTACTGAACCAGTAGCGATTGCATGGGCTGCTGCAGTAGGAAGAAGGCATGTGAAAGGCAAGATGACAGCCCTTGAGGTCAATATCAGCCCGAATGTCATGAAGAATGCGATGGCTGTTGGAATCCCTGGGATGAAGCAAACGGGAATTGACTTTGTCGCTGCTTTGGGAGCGATTGCAGGGGATGCGGACGGCAAATTGGAAGTGCTGAAACAAGTACCTCGAGGGGCAGAACAGGACGCAGCAGCTTTTGTAGACGCGGGCCATGTCAAGATCACATTGGCAGATACACCGAAGAAACTATACATTGAACTCACCGTACACAGTAAGGATGAGATTGCCAAAGTGATCATTGAGGACGTACATACGAACATTACTCGAATTGAAGTAAACAATACTGTTTTTTTTGAAAAATATTGTGAAAAAAATCACGATAAAACGGAAGAAGATGATAGTGAACAAGTTAAGTTATCGCTGGCAGACATCTATCAATTCATTCAAGAGGTTCCACTTGATGAGTTGGAGCCGGTCAAGCAAAGTATTACTCTGAATAGTGCGATTTGCTCGGAGGGACTAAAAAATAGCTACGGGTTACAAGTGGGCAAAATTTTAAAGGAAAACGTGGGCAAAGGTCTATTATCAGATGATCTCATTACCCATGCGATGGCGCTTACATCGGCAGGTTCCGATGCTCGAATGGCAGGCATTATGATGCCGGTCATATTGAACTCGGGCAGCGGCAATCAAGGGATCGCAGTTACGATGCCGGCCGTTGCTGTGGCGGAGAGATTAGGCATTACGGAAGAGAAGCTAGTCCGAGCGGTAACATTCAGCCATTTACTGGCAATCTGGATTAAAACCAAGTTTGGAAGGTTGTCAGCCTTATGTGGTGTGACGGTAGCCGGGGCTAGTGCAGCAGCAGCTATTACGTATCTATTCGATGGCGACCTGCAACAGATCTCTTATGCGATGCAGAATTCGATAGGGAATGTCACGGGTATGTTATGTGATGGCGCTAAGGCGGGCTGTGCGATGAAGGTGTCGACCTGTACAGGAGCTGCGGTACAATCCGCATTACTCGCTTCATCGGGACTCCGGGTACCCGGTACGAACGGTATTATCAAGGAAGATCTCGAGGAGACAATCGATAATTTCTGCCGTCTTGGTAATGAAGGATCATTGAAGTTGGATGAACTGGTACTAGACATAATGATGAACAAGAAGAGTCAATAACGGAACAGTTCAGCAAGACCAGGGAATACCAAGAAATCAGGAGGAATTGTAATGGATACCATGTTACTAATTATTTTGAACATTGTCGTAATGCTTGTTATGGTAGGAGTACTCTACTACATGCAATCGAAATTCGTCTCATTCTCGAAGCGCGTATTTACAGGGCTTGGAATGGGGATTATGTTCGGACTCATCCTACAATTTGTCTATGATCCATCTTCCGAGGTTATCAAGATGTCAACCGATTGGTTCAACATCATTGGTAACGGTTACGTTAGTTTTCTAAAAATGATCATCATGCCGCTCATTATGGTATCGATTATCTCCGCGATTGCGAACTTGAAGTCCTCGAAGGGCCTAGGTAAAATGTCAGCGATCATTATCGGTATTCTTATCTTTACAACGATGATCTCTGCAGTTGTCGGTATTACGTCAGCGAATATCTTCGGTCTAAATGCAGAACAAATTCAAGCTGGCGAAGCAGAGCACAAGCGTGGCGAATTAATGGAGAACCAATT